>NZ_JACSQT010000030.1 GCF_014836495.1 Cytobacillus stercorigallinarum
AATCCAAGCCCTTGCATGTGCTTAGGAAACTCATTTTGTATCCAAAGCAACTCCTGGCGATTGAAGACGTTTTTTCCTTGTAGCTTCCCATCTCTCATAGGAACAACACCCAAATGCATATGAGGGGTATTTTCGTCATTATGAACCGTCGCATAAGCAATATTTTGCTCTCCATACCGTTCTGAAAATAGCTTATGACTTTCTTCAAAAAATCGCTTTTGCTCCTGCGGATCTAGACGCTCAAAAAAACCCCTATCCGATGTCACCAGTAACTCATTGACCAAGACTGCATCTTTTCTGGTTTTCCTTGTTCCTGTTTTCTGGTTCTCTATGATTTCTTTGACACGTTTGTTGTAATCAATTTTTTCAGGATTAACCAAATCATAATTAAGTCCACTTTTCGATTTATCTATATCTAGATTCGTTTTACTTTCTCGTTCTCTTTGATTGTGAAATTGCATCCCTTTCAAGTCATGAGATTTCATTTTTTCCATCCGACAAACGGCATAACTCATGTGTTTCCCTACCCTTGTCTACCCCTCTATTTGGGGTTCGATTTCGGCAAAACTTCCATGTAAAGTATAACACACTATACTTTGCAAGCAAAGTGTACGCTCTGCCGAGGGCGAAGACCTTGGGCGAAAACGCCCAATAAAGACCTTGGACTGCTTGTCCAAACCTAGCCAACGTAGGACGTTGGATCCCATATCAAAACCTCATCCCCCAACCCCCGAATCTTCGGGGGCTCCCTCGCCGGTTGGCAGGAATCGAATGTTTTCGATTCGGTGCCAAGAGGGTTTGGATGAAGTGGTCTGTCAACTCCTTAATGCTCCCTTTGGTCCGCTTACCATTGACAGAAGCCACGTTAAGTTCCCTTGCAAAAAAAAGAACCCTAAAATAAACTTAAAACGCAATCGTTCAGATAGCGCAAGCTATTAAACCGAACGATTGACACGCTTTGGGTTTTTAGGGTTCAAAGTTTCTGTTCAAAAAGGAAATTGGAATAAAAATTAAATTATTTAAACTGTTTATTTTTATCTATAAACTAATCCACCATCTGTTAAAATTGATTGACCAGTTATATATTCTGCATCTTCTGAAGATAAAAATGATACTAAATTAGCAACATCTTTAGGCTCTTGATATCTTCCTAATTTTATAGCACTTGAAAATTCTTCGAAAGCATCTCCAGGATTTAAATTTTCATCATATTTGACCATTTCTTCATCGATTCTTTCCCACATTTTAGTTTTAGCTACTCCTGGACAATAAGCGTTTACATTAATTTTATACTTAGCTAATTCTTTAGCTGCAACTTGAGTGTAAGAACGAACGGCGTGTTTAGTAGCTGAATATGTACCTAACATTTCGTAAGATTCATGACCTGCTATGCTACAAGCATTTATTATTTTACCTTTTGTGTTTTGTTTTATAAATTGTTTTGCAGCAGCCTGAATACCATAAACAGTTCCAAATACGTTAATGTTAAATAATTTATTAAGTTGGTTTTCGTCTATTTCTAAGAAAGGTGTTACAGCATCTACACCTGCATTGTTAACAAAAACATCTAGTTGATTAAATTCTTTTACAGCGAAATTTACTAATTCTTCTTGTTCTTTTTGTTTTGAAACATCACTTTTGAAAGATACTACATTATATCCTTTTTCTTTGAATTCTTTTTCTGTTTCTAATAATAAATCGTTATTAATGTCTTGAACAACTATATTAAAACCATCATTTGCTAACCTTTCGGCTATTGCTTTACCTAAACCACCTGCTGAACCTGTTACTATTGCTACTTTATTTTCTGAGTTCATATGTTTATAGCCCCTTTTCTTTATTTAATGTGTTTAATAAAATTGTATTCTTATAAAAAAATTAAAGCAATATTTATGTTTTTGATCTTGTTTTTTCTTATCTTGATAAGATATTAGAACACGGACCCTCGCTCTTATAACAAGACGATCACTCTTCTAAACCCACTTCATCAAGTAAATTACGATTTAATTGTTTTCTCTCATCTTCAGTAAGTTCCCTTTTTTCTTTGAGTATGTATTCTTTTTGACCCCAGTTATACATCAAAGCGTACACATATTCAGTAGGATCAACTTCTCTATACTTGTCCAAATCACCATTTTTAAATAGTTTCATAGATTCTTTAAATAGTCCGGAGTAAACCACAAGCTGTTTCCCTTTTAACGATTTATAAAAGGCTTCAAACACTTTTTCATTCGACAAGTAGTCACTATCCTTACCAACATACTTGGCAATTTCGGAGATTTCTTTGTTATTGTTCTTTCGAACTTTTCGGACATCTACTTGTGTGATGGTAGGGTCGCCAGTAGCTTGCTGCCATAGCTCAAGCCAACGATCACGACTTATATATTGCTTAGTTTGAGTGAAATAGCTTTTATTGACTGTGATGAGTACATGAAAATGAGGATGATAATCATCACGTTCTTTGTTATATGTCACTTCGAGCTTTCGGACATAGCCCTTAACCACAGTTTTTACTTCTTTTCTCTCTACCATTTTCTTAAATGCTTTGTTATATATCCTGATTTCTTCTAGTAGATCTTCACCTGAAACATTCGGTGCAGTCAACGTCATAAATATGAAATCCTTCTGATGTTCTTCTTCTATGTATTTCATTTGTACCGATAAAGCAAGTGCATCCTTTTTCGCTTTTCTCCAGGAACAGATAGGGCAAAAGCGATTCTTACACGAATTGCCTTTATGTTGCTTCATCTTTTCCATCCTCTCATCACTGGCAAACATCATGAAAGTGTTACACTCTGCGATTAATTCTGCACTAGCTTCGGAAACAAATGAGCCTATAAGCTTTGATAAGGCTTGATTTTTCCGCTTTTTCTCTGTATATTTGTCCATATAACTTAAGTTTATAAAGAGCCCCTTTTAGGGCAATTAAAAACTTGCACCTTCTTTCGTACAGTATTGGATTTTCAGTGTGGTTACTTAAAATCCTAAAACACTATTACGAAAATTGCAAGTTTTTTTCTTTCTATCCGTTGGGGCGCAAGGGCTGAAGCCATGTTGACCCAAATCGAAATAGTTACCCTTAGTATCAAGATAAGAAAAAACACAAAAAAGCCCCCAAAAAACCGGGGCTTTTTTTAAGTTCAAAACCAAAAACAAAAACCATCAAAACCACTTTAATAAATTATTACTTCTTGTTTGATTATCTTTCAAAATCCATCCCTCTATCTTTCCCTCTACTTACCTTTTTTTCTTGTTTCTCATTTTCTTTCACTTTCAAAAATATTTGAGCTCCACTTACTTCTTGCTCATCTCTGAAATGCTTTTTTAATAATCGCTCTCCCATTTTATCTAAAACTTGGGCCTTAAAAGCCCCAACATGATGGCTGAAATCCTTTACTTTATCTTTGTAGTAACTTTTTACTTTCTCAAGAGTACGGGTTAAAAAAGTATTTTCTCTAACCAATACTTTGTTTTCATCTCTCAAACGGTCATTTTCTTCTTTCAAAATTTTATTTTCATTTTCTAATCGATCATTTTTTTTCATCTCAGCAATCAAATATCTCTCAAACTCATCAGATTTCGTTTTAAGGGCCTCTGAAGTTTTAGCAAGCACTTTAATACCCTCGAAGTCTTCTTGCGCTAATTCGACCGTTTTAGACCGAATTAAGCCACCCTTCTCTTTTACTTCCACCTCATCCACCTTTTTAACTTGGTCTAAAGACTTTCCTAAGTCGCTTAAGCGACTCTCTATGTCCTTAATGGACGTCTCAATTTCCTGTTTTTCTGCTTGCTTTGTATGTAAGACCATTTCTAAGTCTTCCACTTTTTCTTGAAGTGTCTTTGCTTTGAACTGCTGTGTAGTCAGATGCTCTCGCTTCGAATTTTCTTCTCCCCGCTGCACATCAAATCCAAGCCCTTGCATGTGCTTAGGAAACTCATTTTGTATCCAAAGCAACTCCTGGCGATTGAAGACGTTTTTTCC
>NZ_JACSQT010000031.1 GCF_014836495.1 Cytobacillus stercorigallinarum
TCTATCCCTTTGCTGTCTGTCTCAACAATAACGTCTTTCCATTTCGGCTGAATTACACCTTCAATGGGAACTTCATCTCCAGCAGCAAAATAACGTTGCCCACTTTCTCCATACTCTCGTATGAGTTGAATACCCTTAATAATCGGCTGATGAAATTGATTATTTGAGCGAAAAGTAAGGTTGTTTAAAATTTTAGAAAGTGACTTTCGATAATGCCCTTGGTAAGAAGAATGCATTTTTATATAGATTTTTTCTTTGTATTCCCGATTATTTTTTGTCATGTCCTTAATAATATCTCGAATCATATCAGAGCTAACAATAGGGAATAAAGTATCTTGAATGACCCCTTCTGGGTGATCTACGGTTGCTTTTAATAAATTGACAATATGTCTATTTTTTCCTTGGACTCTTTCTAATTCTTCTACTGCTTCTTTTCGGGTTGTATTTTTGGCCTTATTTCCAAATTTATGCGTAATTTCATCCAATAAATCAGCTAAATAATCAATGACTTCTTCATGACGATGCGTAAATAAAATGGCAAGAAGGGTATAGCGAATGGGTGCAGGGTGTGCACGCAATTCTGTTACGGTTTCTGTAGCTGCACGGAGTCGATATTTCTTTACTAATTTCGGAGTCAAATGATGAAATAATCTTGGAGGAATGTGTAGGTGCCGAATAGCTAACAATTTTTTCACTTCCATTTCCATGGTACTTACACTTGGTTTGCTAGGAGAAGATAAAAGTTGCCGAAAAGTTAAAATATCTGATTCCTTTTCCTTATGAAACTCTTCTTCAAAACCTTCTACTGTTACTTCATCAGTAAAAGATTCCAGTAACGCATCTAATCTCGAACAAGTCCTAGAAGATAGCTGCTGATAAATCGATTGATATAAATCCTTTTCAAAAGTGTCAATGGAGGAATCGATCATACGCTTTAAACTTCCATTTGAAGGAGGTTCGACTTTCCACTTGCGAAACAGACTGTATGCCTGACTTTTTAAATAGTCGATATCATGTGTAAACTGAACTTGTTCGTTTAACCACTCTGTCAAAAGTTCGTTATCTTTTGCTGTAAGTTCTTGAAAATCAAAGAATTCTCTAATTTGTTTTCGATGATAAGTAAAGTTTCTTTCATCTGCTCCCCAACGATATTCCTCAAAGAGTGATGAAGATAACCCTAATTGCTGCCCTATAAATTCAACTACCACTTTGGGAATATCTTGTTTCTTGGAAGGAAATCTAGCCTCTTGTTGAAAGTACTTTAATAATATCGCAAATCCTAAACGACTTGCCCCTGTTTTATTACCAATTAGCTTTCTTTCAATGGGTAGTACTACAAAATGTTCTAGTAGCTCATCTTCATTCCAATTTCGTTTCATAAATAACCTTCCCCTAACTTTAGAATAATCACTCTTTTGAGTGTAATCTATTGATTAGAGGATGAAAACAATACTTTGCGGTCTAGAGCAGCTACCCTGTCACTAGGCCTATAAGTGTAAAAAAATAAGCAGCATCGACGGTAGACAATTTTTCTTAGATGTATATAGATTGTGTGAAAAATACAAAGATATCCAAAAAGAATTAGAAGATATTAAAAATAGATAGTAAGCACAAGACCACCTTAAAGGTGGTTCAGCTTGTAGACAAAGTCTAAGAATTAGACCAAGTCTACAAGCTTTTTTTGTATAATAGAATGGAATCGATTTTTTGTGGGGGATATAAAATGTTATCAAAACACGTTGAAGATGGAAGAAATCAAATTGAAATGGTTGCGTTGGATCAACTTGTTCCAGATGATCATCTGGTCAGGAAGGTTGAACAATCGATTGACTTTGAATTCATTTATGATCTGGTAAAAGATAAGTATTGCTTAGACAATGGTCGACCGAGTGTTGATCCCGTTGTTCTAATTAAAATGGTCTTCATACAATACCTTTTCGGCATACGCTCAATGCGTCAAACCATAAAGGAAATCGAAACCAACGTGGCTTATCGATGGTTTATTGGCTATGGGTTCACCGAGAAGATTCCTCATTTTTCAACCTTCGGTAAAAACTACGCACGACGCTTTCACGATACAGATCTATTTGAACAAATTTTCTATCGCATTCTAAAAGAAGCGATGACCAAGGGATTGGTCGATCCATCCATTGCTTTTATTGATTCTACTCATGTAAAAGCGAACGCTAATAAGAAGAAATTTGAAAAAAAAATAGCCCGAGTCGAAACGAGATCATATCAGAATCAGTTAGATGAAGAGATTAATATCGATCGTGAGAAACACGGAAAAAAGCCCTTCCCCCCGCAGAATAAAGAAGAGTCAAAAGAAATAAAAGTTAGCACGACAGATCCTGAAAGTGGTTATTACGTAAAAGATGAACGCGAAAAACTATTTGCGTATTCGTTTCATACGGCGAGCGACTCCCGTGGGTTTATCTTAGGGTCACTGGTCACCGGAGGGAATGTTCACGATAGTCGGATGTTGGACAAACTCGTCACTCAAGTCACAGATAAAGTCGGTAAGCCCCATTCTATCGCTGTTGATGCAGGATATAAAACACCACACATCGCTAAATTCTTAATGGACCAAGACATCAGACCTGTTATGCCTTATACACGTCCAAAAACGAAAGACGGATATCTTAGAAAATACGAATACGTTTACGATGAATATTTTGACGCCTATCTATGTCCCGAAGGACAAATTCTATCTTACCGTACGACGACAAGAGACGGGTACAAACAATACGCTTCAAATCCTTTGGAATGTAAAGACTGTCCTCTGTTAGAACGTTGTACGCAAAGTAAGAATCATACCAAAATGATTCATAGACATGTATGGCAGGAGTACATAGAGGAAGTAGATCATTTGAGACATACCGAACGTAATAAAACTCTATATGCGAAACGTAAAGAAACGATCGAACGAGTCTTTGCGGACGCAAAAGAAAAGCATGGCATGCGTTGGACGACCTTAAGAGGTATTAAAAAAGTTTCAATGCAGGCGATGCTTACGTTCGCTGCCATGAATCTTAAGAAATTGGCAAACTGGACATGGCGAGGGTCATGTCCAACCTAAAAAAGAAGAAAAATCTTTGACAACAATAGAAAACCCCACCTTCGCTTAATGCAAAGTTGGGGTTTGTCTACGGTCTGGACCACCTTAAAGGTGGTTTTTAATCTTTAGGGACTCGCTTACCTTATTGGAGCGCTTCCAACATTTCGGATGTAGATTTATAAAAAAGTTTGATAATTTATGTGTACCAAAGACTGATATATCAACCCTCCTAAATTTTGTATTTATAAAAAGATTGATTAAAACAAACAATTTTCGGTGCGTTTTATAAAAAAGTTCGATTAAAAAAGTCGAGCAAACCCTTGATACAATCATATTTGTAAGTAATATCCATAAGTTTTGCTCAAACTTTTTTATAAACGATCAATTTTTATTTCAAATCAACATCGGAAATTTTGTACGGTAAGCAAATCCTCTACATTAATACAAGTTTAAATAAAAAAGTAGCTGCGTTTTATCAGCCACTTTTAATCAATTTTATTATATTCACAAACATTATCACTTCCTGCCATTGTTACAGTCATTGATTGATCTTCAACTTCAATCGTAAAATTATTCGTACCCTCACTGTAATTAAATTTATAATCATTATTTTCTATATGCTCATAGGTGCCTGTTAATAATTTTCCGCCTTGTAACTTTGAATTTTGAACCTCAAATTGATTATTGTCTTTAAAGACAAATGAATCTCGGCATCCTGCTTCTTCCGTATCAACTTTTTCCCAGGTACCAATAAATGAATTCGCACTACTATTACTACATGCTGTTAAAATTAAAATTGAACTTATAACTGTAATCACTAGTGTTGCATTAATTTATTTTCACTATTAAAAATACTCAAAATGTTCAATTTTATTATTTTGTGCAAAGAA
>NZ_JACSQT010000032.1 GCF_014836495.1 Cytobacillus stercorigallinarum
AACATAGGTTAAGTTAATAAGGGCGCACGGTGAATGCCTTGGCACTAGGAGCCGATGAAGGACGGGACTAACACCGATATGCTTCGGGGAGCTGTAAGTAAGCTTTGATCCGGAGATTTCCGAATGGGGAAACCCCCTATCCGTTATGGGATAGGATCCATACCTGAATACATAGGGTATGGAAGGCAGACCCGGGGAACTGAAACATCTAAGTACCCGGAGGAAGAGAAAGCAAACGCGATTCCCTGAGTAGCGGCGAGCGAAACGGGATTAGCCCAAACCAAGAGGCTTGCCTCTTGGGGTTGTAGGACATTCTATACGGAGTTACAAAGGAACGAGATAGACGAAGAGGTCTGGAAAGGCCCGCCATAGGAGGTAAAAGCCCTGTAGTCGAAACTTCGTTCCCTCCAGAGTGGATCCTGAGTACGGCGGGACACGAGAAATCCCGTCGGAAGCAGGGAGGACCATCTCCCAAGGCTAAATACTCCCTAGTGACCGATAGTGAACCAGTACCGTGAGGGAAAGGTGAAAAGCACCCCGGAAGGGGAGTGAAAGAGATCCTGAAACCGTGTGCCTACAAGTAGTTAGAGCCCGTTAATGGGTGATAGCGTGCCTTTTGTAGAATGAACCGGCGAGTTACGATTACATGCGAGGTTAAGTTGGACAGACGGAGCCGTAGCGAAAGCGAGTCTGAATAGGGCGAATATAGTATGTGGTCGTAGACCCGAAACCAGGTGATCTACCCATGTCCAGGGTGAAGTCCAGGTAACACTGGATGGAGGCCCGAACCCACGTACGTTGAAAAGTGCGGGGATGAGGTGTGGGTAGCGGAGAAATTCCAATCGAACTTGGAGATAGCTGGTTCTCTCCGAAATAGCTTTAGGGCTAGCCTCATGCGTAAGAATCTTGGAGGTAGAGCACTGTTTGGACTAGGGGCCCTCATCGGGTTACCGAATTCAGACAAACTCCGAATGCCAAAGATTTATCCATGGGAGTCAGACTGCGAGTGATAAGATCCGTAGTCAAGAGGGAAACAGCCCAGACCACCAGCTAAGGTCCCAAAGTATACGTTAAGTGGAAAAGGATGTGGAGTTGCTTAGACAACCAGGATGTTGGCTTAGAAGCAGCCACCATTTAAAGAGTGCGTAATAGCTCACTGGTCGAGTGACTCCGCGCCGAAAATGTACCGGGGCTAAACGTATCACCGAAGCTGTGGATTGAACATCGTAGATGTTCAGTGGTAGGAGAGCGTTCTAAGGGCGTTGAAGCTAGACCGTAAGGACTGGTGGAGCGCTTAGAAGTGAGAATGCCGGTATGAGTAGCGAAAGATGGGTGAGAATCCCATCCACCGAATGCCTAAGGTTTCCTGAGGAAGGCTCGTCCGCTCAGGGTTAGTCGGGACCTAAGCCGAGGCTGAAAAGCGTAGGCGATGGACAACAGGTTGATATTCCTGTACCACCGTATTCTGTTTGAGTGATGGGGGGACGCAGGAGGATAGGGTAAGCGCACTATTGGATGTGCGTCTAAGCAGTTAGAGGGACCATGAGGCAAATCCCATGGTCACATACCTTGAGCTGTGATAGCGAGGGAAATTTAGTACCGAAGTTCTTGATTCCACACTGCCAAGAAAAGCCTCTAGCGAGGAATAAGGTGCCCGTACCGCAAACCGACACAGGTAGGCGAGGAGAGAATCCTAAGGTGAGCGAGAGAACTCTCGTTAAGGAACTCGGCAAAATGACCCCGTAACTTCGGGAGAAGGGGTGCTCATTAGGGTGTTAAAGCCTTGATGAGCCGCAGTGAATAGGCCCAGGCGACTGTTTAGCAAAAACACAGGTCTCTGCGAAGCCGCAAGGCGAAGTATAGGGGCTGACGCCTGCCCGGTGCTGGAAGGTTAAGAGGAGAGGTTAGCTCACGCGAAGCTTTGAATCGAAGCCCCAGTAAACGGCGGCCGTAACTATAACGGTCCTAAGGTAGCGAAATTCCTTGTCGGGTAAGTTCCGACCCGCACGAAAGGCGTAACGATCTGGGCACTGTCTCAACGAGAGACTCGGTGAAATTATAGTACCTGTGAAGATGCAGGTTACCCGCGACAGGACGGAAAGACCCCGTGGAGCTTTACTGTAGCCTGATATTGAATTTTGGTACAGCTTGTACAGGATAGGTAGGAGCCTTAGAAGCCGGAGCGCTAGCTTCGGTGGAGGCGTCGGTGGGATACTACCCCCGCTGTATTGAAATTCTAACCCACATCCCTTATCGGGATGGGAGACAGTGTCAGGTGGGCAGTTTGACTGGGGCGGTCGCCTCCTAAAGAGTAACGGAGGCGCCCAAAGGTTCCCTCAGAATGGTTGGAAATCATTCGTAGAGTGTAAAGGCACAAGGGAGCTTGACTGCGAGACCTACAAGTCGAGCAGGGACGAAAGTCGGGCTTAGTGATCCGGTGGTTCCGCATGGAAGGGCCATCGCTCAACGGATAAAAGCTACCCCGGGGATAACAGGCTTATCTCCCCCAAGAGTCCACATCGACGGGGAGGTTTGGCACCTCGATGTCGGCTCATCGCATCCTGGGGCTGTAGTCGGTCCCAAGGGTTGGGCTGTTCGCCCATTAAAGCGGTACGCGAGCTGGGTTCAGAACGTCGTGAGACAGTTCGGTCCCTATCCGTCGTGGGCGCAGGAAATTTGAGAGGAGCTGTCCTTAGTACGAGAGGACCGGGATGGACGCACCGCTGGTGTACCAGTTGTCTTGCCAAAGGCATCGCTGGGTAGCTATGTGCGGAAGGGATAAGTGCTGAAAGCATCTAAGCATGAAGCCCCCCTCGAGATGAGATTTCCCATAGCGCAAGCTAGTAAGATCCCTGAAAGATGATCAGGTTGATAGGTTAGAGGTGGAAGTGTGGCGACACATG
>NZ_JACSQT010000033.1 GCF_014836495.1 Cytobacillus stercorigallinarum
TGGTGAGCCATGAAGGACTCGAACCTTCGACCCTCTGATTAAAAGTCAGATGCTCTACCAACTGAGCTAATGGCTCGCTTTTTTAATTTGAAGCGTTTTCTTGACGACGCTTTTTATATTATCATAGGGTGATAGCTTTGTACACTCCTTTTTTAATATTTTTTTAGAAAAACTTTTACTTATTAAAATCCTCACATCATTTATCATTTAACAATGCAAAAAAAACTAAATAACATGGGGTCATTTAGTCTTTTCTTTAGTGAGTTTAATTGCCCCTAAAATAAGTGGGATTTGTAACGGTAAACGCATCCATAATAATAACGGATGAATTTTTTTACCTTTATAGAAAGTATTATTTTTTACTGCCATGTTGATATTCGCTGGGAAAACAAGCACCATGAATAATGAAAGCAACTTCCCTACTAGACTTTGACCTCTTTTCGCCCACAGTAACAGCGCAAATGCGACCTCCATTACACCCGTAATGAGGACAATCCCTTTTTTAAATGGTAACGAATCTGGCACAATCTTGCGGAAATTTCGTTCACGGACAAAATGAAGGACTCCTGCTACAAACAAGATCAATGAATACATGCCTTTTAATATTTTCATATCCTCCCACCACCTTTGTCCATTCATTGCCCTGATTTTACATTTTCTAAACCACTATCACTTCGGTTCCTACAGAAAATTAACTTTTTAATAAAAAAAAGACCGTATCTACTACAGATACGATCTTAAAAAACTTCATTTTAGTTTTGTCTCCAAGGGCTTCTAACCACATTTGTTTGCGTACGGTCAGGACCAACAGAGAATATAGACAATGGAATACCTGTTAATTGAGAGACACGCTCTAAATAGTGACGCGCATTTGCTGGCAGCTCATCTAAAGATTTGCATGCTGTAATATCTTCTGTCCAACCTGGGAGCTCTTCATATACTGGTTCGCAATCAGCAAGGACTTTTAAGCTCGCTGGGAATTCTTCAATGATTTCGCCTTTGTAGCTATAAGCTGTACAAATTTTCAAAGTATCAATGCCTGTAAGAACATCAATAGAATTGAGTGAAAGGTCTGTAATGCCGCTCACACGACGAGCATGGCGAACCACGACACTATCAAACCAACCCACACGACGAGGACGACCTGTTGTTGTCCCATATTCACGACCAACTTCGCGAATTTGATCGCCAATCTCGTTATTTAATTCAGTCGGGAAAGGTCCATCTCCTACACGAGTTGTATATGCTTTAGAGACCCCAACAACATGTTTAATTTTTGTTGGTCCAACACCAGAACCGATTGCCACACCGCCAGCTACTGGGTTAGAAGAGGTAACGAATGGATATGTTCCTTGATCAATATCAAGCATAACCCCTTGCGCACCTTCAAATAATACTCTACGACCATCATCAAGTGAATCATTTAATACAACTGACGTATCACATACATATTTCTTCACTTGTTGACCGTACTCATAATATTCGTCCAGAATGTCTTCTATTTTGAAGCCTTCTGTTTCATAGATTCTTTCAAGTAAACGGTTTTTATCCGCTAAGTTACGAGCAAGCTTCTCTTCAAATACTTCTTTATCTAATAAGTCTGCGATACGGATTCCCACACGAGCGGCTTTATCCATATAAGCAGGTCCGATTCCTTTTTTCGTTGTCCCAATTTTGTTATCGCCTTTGCTATTTTCTTCTACCTCATCTAATTTTAAGTGGTAAGGTAAAATGACATGGGCGCGGTTACTAATACGTAAATTATCTGTTGTCACACCTTTTTCATGTAAGTAAGCCAATTCTTGTACCAATGCCTTCGGATCAACGACCATTCCGTTACCAATGACACAAATTTTATCACTATAAAAAATACCTGATGGAATTAAATGCAATTTATACGTTTCACCGTTAAATTTAATTGTATGTCCAGCGTTATTACCGCCTTGATATCTTGCAATCACTTCCGCATTCTCTGATAGAAAATCCGTGATTTTTCCTTTACCTTCGTCTCCCCATTGTGTTCCAACAACAACTACTGATGACATTACGAATGCACCTCCGAGGTTTCTTTTTCCCTTATCAAACAAACTAATTCTACAATTTTATTGTTATAAAGTCAATAAAACACGAACATTTTATTCATATAACGAAAAATACGTTCGTGAATATTTTTGTTGATTCATGTAATGATGGTAAGAAGGCCACCTTCTCTATTGCTTCTTAGTCAGTGGGGAATCTCTAGTGAATTTTTGGGGAAATTAAAGACTTTTATGTGATATTTGAGCAGCTCTCTTAGAGAATGCTGACATTGTGTAGGGGAAATCGTTTTTAATCTGCTATTTTTTCCCTTTCACTCCGGGTGTACAAGGAATTGAGAAATACTCACATTAGTTGGGGGAAATCTTCATGCTTGTGGGGGCAAATGTGAAATGCTCAGTCAAGTCCTTAATATTGTGTAAAATTCTAAACCACTGTTTTCAACTATTAATTAGTGATATGATTT
>NZ_JACSQT010000035.1 GCF_014836495.1 Cytobacillus stercorigallinarum
CAGACCGTAGACAAACCCCACCTTTGCATTAAAGTGAAGGTGGGGTTTTCTGTTATTTTAAAAGATTTTTCTTCTTTTTCAGCTTGGACATGGTCCTCGCCATGTCCAGTTTGCCATTTTTTTTAGATTCATGGCAGCGAACGTAAGCATCGCCTGCATTGAAACTTTTTTAAGACCTCTTAAGGTCGTCCAACGCATGCCATGCTTTTCTTTTGCGTCCGCAAAAACTCGTTCGATTGTTTCTTTGCGTTTCGCATATAGAGTTTTATTAAGTTCGGTATGTCTCAAATGATCTACTTCATCTATGTAATCCTGCCATACATGTCTATGAATCATTTTGGTGTGATTCTTACTTTGCGTACAACGGTCTAACAGAGGACAGTCTTTACATTCCAAAGGATTTGAAGCGTATTGCTTGTACCCGTCTCTTGTCGTCGTACGGTAAGGTAGAATTTGCCCTTCGGGACATAGATAGCAGTCAAAATGCTCATCGTAAACGTATTCGTATTTTCTAATATATCCTTCTTTCGTTCTCGGACGTGTATAAGGCATAACAGGCCTGATGTCTTGGTCCATTAAGAATTTAGCGATGTGTGGTGTTTTATATCCTGCATCAACAGCGATAGAACTGGGCTTACCGACTTTATCTGTGACTTGAGTGACGAGCTTGTCCAACATCCGACTATCGTGAACATTCCCTCCTGTGACGAGTGAACCTAAGATAAACCCCCGGGAGTCACTTGCCGTATGAAAAGAATACGCAAATAGCTTTTCGCGTTCATCTTTTACGTAATAACCACTTTCAGGATCTGTCGTGCTGACTTTTATTTCTTTTGACTCTTCTTTATTCTGTGGGGGGAAGGGCTTTTTTTCGTGTTTCTCACGGTCGATATTGATCTCGTCATCTAACTGAGCCTGATACGTTCTGGTTTCGACTCGGGCTATTTTCTTTTCAAATTTCTTCTTATTAGCATTCGCTTTAACATGAGTAGAATCAATAAACGCAACGGATGGATCCACCAATCCCTTGGTCATCGCTTCTTTCAAAATGCGGTAGAAAATTTGTTCAAATAGGTCTGTATCGTGGAAGCGTCGAGCGTAGTTTTTACCGAAGGTTGAAAAATGAGGGATCTTCTCGGTGAACCCATAACCAATAAACCATCGATAAGCCACGTTGGTTTCGATTTCCTTTATAGTTTGACGCATTGAGCGTATGCCGAAAAGGTATTGTATGAAGACCATTTTAATAAGGACGACGGGATCAATACTCGGACGGCCATTGTCTAAGGAATACTTATCTTTCACCAGGTCATAAATAAATTCAAAGTCAATCGCTTGTTCAACCTTCCTAACCAGATGATCCTCTGGAACAAGTTGATCCAACGCTACCATTTCAATTTGATTTCTTCCATCCTCAACGTGTTTTGATAACATTTTATATCCCCCACATAAAATTGATTCCATTCAATTATACAAAAAAA
>NZ_JACSQT010000036.1 GCF_014836495.1 Cytobacillus stercorigallinarum
GATTAAGTCCATATAATTGTGTAAAAAGAAGAGTCATTTTATTCCTTCTTGTCAACACTGTTTTCAACGACGATAAACAATGAAAGAGGAATAAGAATGACTCAAATACAGTTTAACCTAGATTTGGATGTTTTAAAAGAAGCCGTTATAAACTCAAATATTGATACTGTTGTTAGATCTGCTATTGTCCTTGTTTTAAATGAATACATGGAAAAAGAAAGAGATCAATATATACAAGCTGCTGGTTACGAACGCACGACTGACCGTTTAGATTATCGTAATGGCTACTACGAACGTGATTTTACGATGAGTATTGGGAAGCTAAAACTTAAAGTACCACGCACTAGAAATGGTGAATTTTCAACTTCCGTTTTTGAAAAATATGCACGCTGTGATCAAGCCTTCGTTATCTCAATGGTGGAAATGGTGATTAATGGTATATCTACTCGTAAGGTTACACATATTGTGGAACAGCTTTGTGGGGAGAACGTTTCAAAGTCTTTTGTTTCCTCTCTTACTCAAAAGCTAGATCCTATCGTTAACGACTGGGCCAAGAGACCACTTAATGTCTCCTACTATCCTTTTATCTTTGTGGACGCTATGTATATTAAGGTGCGCGAGCACCATCGAGTTGTCTCCAAAGCGATCTATATTGCGACCGCCCTGACTGATAAAAACACTCGTGAGATTCTTGGCCTTCAAGTTGATCATGTTGAGAACTATGATAGCTGGAGTCGATTTTTTCAACAGCTTAAATCCCGTGGACTTCAGTCTCCAAAGCTCGTTATTTCAGACGCTCATCAAGGTCTTCAAAAAGCAATTCTACGGGAGTTTATCGGCACTAGCTGGCAGAGATGTAATGTACATTTTAAACGTAATATTATCGAGAAACTCCCAAAGAAAGATTCTGGTGAAATTAGGACGATGGTCAAGCGGATTTTTGAAGCGGTAACTATAGAGGATATGAGGAATTTCAAAGAGGAACTTATGAACCAATTCGGTGAAAACCCTAAATTCACAAACGCCTTAAAAATCCTTGATGAAGGCTTTGAAGATACCATTCAATATATGGGACATTCACAAGCTCTTTGGCCTCATATAAGAAGTACGAATTCATTAGAACGGTTAAATCAAGAAGTTCGCAGAAGGGAAAGAGTCATACGGATTTTTCCTAACACTCAGTCCGCTTTTCGTTTAGTGGGAGCTGTCTTACTTCATTATCAACAAACAGTTTACTCAAAGAGAAAATCCTTATGCAAATAGCCTCTACATTTGAGTGAAACTTCCATTATAGATGGTTTCATAGCCAGGGTGGACTGTCAAAGTGAGGAGCCTTTGACATCCCACCCTGGCTATGAAGGAATAGAACCATGGAAGATTCCCTCAAAAAATGTAAGGGGATAAATCATATCACTA
>NZ_JACSQT010000037.1 GCF_014836495.1 Cytobacillus stercorigallinarum
CACTAGTGTTGCATAAATATTGTCGCAATTTTCAGTCTGATTATCCTCCCTGTTTAGAGCCAAAAAGGTAAATACCTATTCAAAGGTGGCTCCATCCATTTGGGTTTTTTTTACAATTAGACTTGTGCGACAACAACAATTTGCTTATTAAGGGATGGCTTTCCCTTCAATCTTTCGAAGCCAGATATGGGCTGGTTTCCACAATGCAGCCCTTAAATAACGGCTAATTTGTAAGGTTTTTCGCTTACTTCTTGTTTCAAGTTGTACGAGAACATGTAGGCAAAAAACAATCAGTGCGATAAACACTTGGTTTTGAATCGCCCATTCACTTTGACCGTAGAATTTTTTGATGCTGAGATGCTGTTTGATCCATTTAAAGAACAACTCAATTGCCCACCGTGATTTGTACATCTCTGAAATTTCTTCGGCACTCAAATCAAAACGATTGGTAATTAAATGCAGTTCATTTCCTTTTGAATCCATCACTTTTAGAAGACGAAAGTAATTTTCAGCACGGTTTTGAGTCGTACCAATCAACACCATTTGATCTGACAAAACAGCTGAATTCTCGGGTAGTTTAAAATTATAAACTTCCCGTATGACTGCGTTTTTCCGTAGCCTTGAAAGAAAAAAGTAACCATCATCTGTCATTCGGTCAAAGCGCTCGTAATCTAGGTAGCCACGGTCAAACACATACATGCATTCTTTATCATCAACCATGATTTCAAGCTGACCACGATCATGTTCTTTTGCCGTTGTTAAAACAGCCTTTTCAGGATAGGAACTCCCTTTTTCCATAAACACAAGTCTCAAATGCAACTTGACACCCGCTTTTGTTTTGCGGAACTTTGCCCATTTATGATTGGTCAAATTAAGTGGCAATGTGCTTGAATCAATAATTTTTAACGGCATAATAAGCTTTGTATAATGTGTTTTTGCATGAATTTGTGCGACTAAATCAAGGAAAAGCCTTTGAAATAAATCTGGATTTATACCGTTTAATCGGCGTGAGAGCTGAGAAATACTGATTGAATCAAGATCAATGCCTTTTTGTAGTTGGTCGTCGAAAAGACAATCGCTTAGCTCATGCAAACTTTCGACTTCTTGTAGCTGTGCAAAAAGGAGTAATTTTAGAAATGAGTCTGTTTTTAGTTTTTTCGTATAGTAATCTAATTTCAACGTTTTCACGGTTTCTTCAAAAAGTTGAAGATTTATTGGTGAAAACCATTGTCCAAATGAAGTTTTTCGTGTAATCTTGTCCATGAGTTGGTCCTTTTTTAGTGGATTTGGACGGGTTACCACCTGACTTATCCATTATAAAGGACTTTTTCTTTGCACAAAATAATAAAATTGAACATTTTGAGTATTTTTAATAGTGAAAATAAATTAATGCAACACTAGTGA
>NZ_JACSQT010000038.1 GCF_014836495.1 Cytobacillus stercorigallinarum
AGTCAAAACCACCCGTGATAACGGGTGGTTTGTTCTGCGGCTGAAAGCCTTTGTTACTGACCAGACCCTAAAGGGCTACTGAAGGGTTCGCCAATTGTACTACTTCTTCTGGCCAGACCTCAAAGGTCTCCTTCTTTTTATCTTTTCTTCTTTTTTCGATTTACTTCTTCTCCTGTAAATGGATCTAGATACTCCATCATACTTAATTGCTCCGCCACTACATCATCTTGTATTTGATTACGAATGTATTCTTCTATTACCTTCTTGTTTCTCCCAACTGTATCTACATAATAGCCTGTACACCAGAATTTTCTATTCCCATACTTATATTTTAGATTTGCATGACGATCAAAGATCATTAAACTACTTTTACCTTTTAGATACCCTACAAATGACGATACACTTATTTTTGGTGGGATACTCACTAACATATGTACATGATCTTTACATGCCGTTGCTTCGATTATTTCAACTCCTTTCCTTTCACATAACAGCCTTAAAATTTCTCCAATATCTTTCTTTATTTTTCCGTATATCACTTGCCTTCTATACTTTGGGGCAAACACTATATGATACTTACAATTCCACGTTGTATGTGCTAAACTATTAGTGTCTTTTGACATTAAAAACTCCTCCGTTGCTTTGATTTTGGTTGGCGAACCATGATTATCTTAGCATCTCGGAAGAGTTTTTTTAATACAACGCTATAAGCTTTTTGGAACCCTAGGCCGAGCCCAGGGTTTTCATTTACTAAAAAATAAA
>NZ_JACSQT010000039.1 GCF_014836495.1 Cytobacillus stercorigallinarum
TTGGATGATAACCGTTTACACCAACATGCCGAGTCGGCCAACAATCAAATCAAACAAACCGTGGAAAGATTACATCAATTCGACCAACAACAAACAAGTAAACTAGAAGCAACTGCCCAAGACTTATCAAGGCTCAAAAGCACGATCAGCGAGATTCAAACCTTATTCCAAAATGGTAAACTAAGTTTATCAACCTATCAGCCCAACCAGCTCGCCAGTCTGCTAAACAACCCAGTCATTGGTGGCATGTCATTATCACAAGCATACGGCCCAATGGCACTTGGCATGATGCCAGCCTATGCCCCACTTTCATCGATGAACTTTGCCTTTGGAGGTCAGCCGATAAAAGATGTCGAAAAGAATCAATCAACCTTAGGCTGGATTTCGACTGGTTTAGACTTTGTACCAGTTCTTTCTAATATCAAAGCCGGTATCGAAGCCGCCACAGGAACCGACTTCATCACCGGAAGAGAAATCGGCAACCTAGAAAGAACCGCCCTCGTCGCCGCAATCTTCGGTGGACCACTCGTCAAAGGCGGCATCAAAGTCGTGAAGTGGGGAGGAAAACTCTTCAACAAGTTCAAGAATGTCCTCAACCCCAAAAAAGTCAAATCAGTAGTCGATGGCATCTTCAGCAAGGTGACCCAAGGATTTAACGCCTTAAGAAACACAGCCGCTGAATTGACG
>NZ_JACSQT010000003.1:0-99081 GCF_014836495.1 Cytobacillus stercorigallinarum
CCAGCGTTCGTCCTGAGCCAGGATCAAACTCTCCAATAAAGTGTTTGATTAGCTCGTTTGCACCTATGGTGCTTTGTCGCTGATAAATCAGCTTTTTTTAGAATTACGCTTGACGTTTTATGTTCGTTCAGTTTTCAAAGAACAATCTCATTCGCTTCATAAGCGACTTTCTTAATATATCACCCAGTGCGTTTGATGTCAATAACTTTTTTAAAAAATCTTATGTAAGTTACTGCGTCATTAACGACTGCTTTAATATAGTAGCACTTATTATTATTATTCGTCAATAACTTTTTAAAAAAAATTAAATCATTGCAATTAATCCCTTTATATAATAAAAAGGCGTCAGCACTTTCATGTTATGCTAACACCTTTTACATTATAATATTTGCGATAAGAATGCTTTCGTCCTTTCATGTTGTGGGTTATCAAATAATTCTTCTGGAGTACCCTCTTCAACAATTTCACCGTAATCGAATAGAACAATACGGTCAGCTACTTGGCGAGCAAACCCCATTTCATGTGTAACAACTACCATTGTCATTCCAGATTCAGCTAACGTCTTCATTACATCCAATACTTCTTTTACCATTTCAGGATCTAACGCTGAGGTCGGTTCATCAAATAACATGATTTTCGGTTGCATTGCCAACGCTCTTGCAATTGCTACCCTTTGTTGTTGCCCACCTGAAAGTTGACCTGGGTATTTTTCAGCTTGTTCAGGAATACCCACTCTTTCAAGCAATTCCTTCGCGATTTGTTCAGCTTTATTCTTCTTCCACCTCCGAACCCAAATCGGTGCTAAAGAAATGTTCTTTAGAATTGTCATATGTGGAAAGAGATTAAAAGATTGAAAAACCATTCCTGTTTCTTTTCTTATTTCTTCTATATTCCTTAAATCATCAGTCAACTCAATACCATCTATTTTTATTTGTCCTTGTTGAAACTCTTCTAAAGCATTAAGGGTGCGAATAAAAGTAGACTTCCCTGAACCAGATGGTCCAAGTACAACAACAACCTCACCTTGTTTCACATTAATATTTACATTTTTTAAAACATGCAGTTGTCCAAACCATTTATTTAATTCCTTCACTTCTATTATATTTTCTCTTCTTTCAATAGGTATATCTAATTTCTCAACTCCAAATATACTTTCCATGTCTATATATCCTCCTAACGCTCTCCGGCACCTAATGTATTTTCTAATCTTCTACTTACATATGACATAAGCGAACAGAATATAAAGTAAATAAACGCGATAAAAAGAAATACTTCCATGTTCTTACCTAAAAAAGCGGGATTTGCAATCACCTTTTGTCCCATTCCTAATAATTCAGTTAATCCTACAATCGCTACTAGAGAAGTATCTTTGAAAATTGAGATAAACTGACCGACACAAGCCGGAATAACAGCTTTGATAGCCTGAGGAAGAACAATAAAACCCATAGTATATGTGGAATTTAAACCTAAAGCATGTGCTGCCTCGAACTGTCCTCTCGGGATCGATTGCAATCCGCCTCTAATATTTTCAGCTAAATACGCCGCACTAAATAATGTGAAACCAACCATCACCCTTAGGACATTACTCACTTCAATACTATTGCCTAGAAACAACGGCAACATTAACTGAAATACAAACAGAATGGTAATTAGAGGAATTCCTCTTATCAATTCAATATAAATGATACAAAACCATTTCACTACAGGGAGTTTACTTCTTCTTCCTAGAGCTAATAAAACGCCCAATGGGAAAGAACAAACAATTGCCACGCTTGCAATAAGTAGCGTTAACAAGAAACCTCCCCAAATATTAGAATTTACTTTTGGCAAAATACCGAAACCATTAAATAGAGAAATAACAAGCGGAATAAATAGAATCCATAGTAATAAGACTGGTATTTTTAGTTTTGTTACTTTTCTTCCTATGATATAAAAGAGGAAAATGCAAATAATATTTCCAACTAGAATGAGCCTCGTATTTGTTTGAATAAATGGTAGGATAAGCGAAAAGACCATTAGCCCAGCAATAACCAACGTCACATGTCTCATCACTCCTCGCCATAGCCCCCACGAACTTCCTAAAAGAGCAGAAATGAGAAATACAGCTGCCCAAACTCTCCAAGTCTCCTCTAATGGAAATTGACCAACCATGAGTAAACGAAAGTTCGATTCTATAACAGTCCAATCAGCTAAAAAAATAAATTTGCCTGTATGGAAGACAACATATGAAATAATGGTAGCTGATACGATGGTTAATATAATGTTTGCCCAACCACTGAATAAGTTCGTCTTTAACCAACCACCTACACCGACTGTGTTTTTAGGCGGCCCCACAACCGATGAATCAGAAGTTGCATTTATTTGAGGTTCATTGTTCATGCTTACACCTACCTTTCAACGAGTTGTGCTTTTTTATTAAAGTAGTTCATCAATAAAGAAGTAATTAAACTAAAGGTTAAATAAACAGCAATCATTATCGCAATAGCCTCTATCGGTCGTCCAGCTTGATTCATTACTGTGTTTCCAATACTCACAATCTCTTGATAACCAACAGCAACCGCCAAACTTGAATTCTTAGTTAAGTTCAAATATTGACTTGTTAAAGGCGGAATGATAATTCTAATGGCTTGGGGGAAAATCACTAATCTTAGAGCTGTAGAATTCTTTAACCCTAATGCCTTTGCGGCTTCAGATTGCCCCTTATTGACTCCATTGACACCAGCGCGTATGATCTCTGCAATAAACGTCGATGTATAAATGACTAACCCGAGTAATATTGCGGAAAATCCAGGTGATAGGACAAAACCACCATCAAACCCATTTCCTGCAACAGTCGGAGTATGGAAGGATACCGGTGCGTTTCCAGTAACTACGTAAGAGACAATAGCAACCACCACAATAACACCTAGCGCCCATAATGATGGGAAATTCTTCTTCCCTGACTCTATTTGTTTCTTTAACATCAAACGATATACAAAGAATGCAATAACGAAAGATACGAGAAATAAAATGCCCCAGAGTAAAATCCCTTGATTTTTTTCGTACCAAGGAATAGCTGTCCCTCGATTTGAGAAAAGCATCGGTCCCATTTGAAGGGCTTCTTGAATTTTTGGCATTGGTAAGAAAACGGCATAAAACCAAATGAATATTTGTACAAGCAATGGCGTATTTCGAAAAATTTCGATGTATGCTCCAGCAAGTTTACTTAATAACCAGTTTTTCGACATTCTTGACAAACCGACAATCAATCCAAGAATAGTCGTCAAAATGATACCAAAAAATGCAACCCTCAAAGTATTAAGCATGCCTATGACTAAAGCTTTTCCATATGTATCTGTCGGTTGATAATCAATCATCGCCTCAGAAATTGAAAACCCCGCTGTATTGGCAAGGAAATCGAAACCTAACTGTATACCTATTTGTTTAAGCCCACTTAATGCATTATTAATTAAAAGATAGCCTAACGCTAAAATGATTATGGCAAATACAACTTGTAGAATTATCGGGATAATCTTCCTATTTCGCCAAAATGGTGGAGAAATCGTCTTCTTCTGATTCAACAGTTTACTCACATCTTACACTCCCTTCTAAAGGTAACTATTTGACTAAGGGTTAAAAAAAGACCTGCTATAGAGAAGTCTCATCAAGCAGGTCTATCTTTACTTAACGGAATGGAGGAGAATAAAGAATTCCGCCATCAGTGTGTAATGCGTTTAATCCTCTATCTAATTTGAATATGGTTTCAGCCCCAAGATTCTTCTCAAAAATCTCACCATAGTTCCCTACTTGCTTAATAATCTGGTAGGCAAAGTCTTTTGGTAGACCTAACTGTTCTCCAAGATTCCCTTCAGTTCCTAACAATCTTCTAATTTCAGGATTTTCCGATTCTAAAAATTCATCCACATTTTTAGAAGTGATACCATATTCTTCAGCTTGAATCGTAGCAAAAACCATCCAATTAACCGCATCGAACCATTTATCATCTCCACCTTTTACTGATGGTCCTAGGGGCTCTTTCGATAAGTTCTCTTCTAAAATCTTGTGGTCATCAGGATTTTCCATAACCGCCTGCCTTGCAACTAATCCTGATTTATCTGTAGTCCAAGCATCAATACTTCCTGATTCATACGCTGCTACTACTGCATCTTGACCATCAAACACAACCGCATCATGCTCAATACCAAGCGCTCTCATCTGATCTGCTAAGTTCAGTTCTGTTGTGGTTCCTGTATCTACACCAATACGCATACCTTTTAAATCCTCAAGAGACTCTACTCCACTGTCAGCTCTTACCATAATACCTTGGCCATCATAAAATGTTGTTGGAGCAAAATTCAAGCCAACTTCCGAATCACGGTTTGTTGTCCAAGTTGTATTTCTAATTAACACATCAACTTCGCCTGTTTGCACAGCTGTAAATCTCTCTTGAGCAGATAAAGGTCTAAATTCAACGGCTTCGGCATCCCCTATCGCACCTGCTGCAAGTACTCTAGCGAAATCAACATCAAACCCAACATTCTTACCACTCTCATCAATGTATCCAAACCCTGGCAATTCATCATTCACTCCAGCTACTAACTTCTTATTATCAATCACCTTACTAAGAATAGAACTTCCAGATGATCCGTTACTTGAATCCCCGCTTTCCTTTCCGCCTGTGTCTTCATTTGAGCAACCTGTTAGCGTAAGCAACACTACTAAAACGCAACTCATAAACACAAAAGAAATCTTCTTCATTATTGCCCCCCTTTATTCTGTTGTTTAACAGAATTTTTAGATATTTAACAATAGTAATAGATTCACTATGTAAGATTGTCTACCACCATATGTTATATATTAACTTTATTGTTTTTTATAGTCAACATCATATTTTTAATTTTCTTAAAAATTAAACTATTCATAATTAATAAATATATTATTGTACTTTACTAAAAAGTAATCTCTTCCTATACTAATGGGGTCTAATGAGGTGCACTTTCAAATGAACAGTATTTCTTAATCATGTATGATTGTTTAACTAACGCTCATGCTAAATACCTATTCTACTAATCAGATTAATATTCTTTTTTTGCAAAACGGGCAACACCTTACCATCCCTTTTCTTCATTAATTGTTCCGAGCTCGTTTCAGGAAAGTAGTTTTCAATATAACATTTTACCTTCTTTTGACGTATTAATTAATGAAAGCGATATATCTTTAGATTACAAATGCCAAACGATTATACTATTGATGAGGTGAATAAATTTGGGTAGAGATAGAAAGTTCTCCATTACAGAATTATACGAACATACACAAGTATTATTACTAGAAGTTGGATATGAAGCATTTACGTTTAGTTTATTGGCAGAAAGGCTAAATGTAGCAAGAGGGACAATTTATAAGTATTTTGATAATAAGGATGAACTTATTACGGCTTTTATGATTTATGAAATGAATCAATTTATGAAAAAATTAGAACAAATCGAGGAGAAAGGGGATTTTGAGCAGCAATTTGCGTACTTAATGGAAATTATCTTTGAACGAACTGAAATTCAGGAATTAATCAATATTACTATGCAAGTGAATGCAACAAACGAAAAAGCGGTCGCAAATCAAACTTATTTCAAAGACATGAGAATCAATATGTATACATGCTTACAAAACTTTATCCGATTAGGAAAGCAAGAAGGAAAGTTAAACCCCTCCTTGCCAGATACAATGATATTAGGCTTTATTTTTCAATCAGTAGCCATTCCAAATCATTTTCAGTTACCCCGTGAGAAATGGATTCAATCCATAATTGAAATGGTAAGTAACGGGATACGCACTTAATAATTGACACATGTGTCACTTTGGAGCAGAATATGATAGAACAATTGAATTTTTATGATATTTACCTCAACCTAATTTGAAAGGAAGTCCTATCAAATGAAAAACTTGCTCCATACTATTACCGATCGAGTAGCAACGAAAAAAGGGGCGTGGATTACCATCGTCTGTTGGCTAGTCATCGCACTAGGCTTAGCATTTTTTGCTCCTAATGCGAAAGATTATCAAGTGGGGAGAATTGCTACGCTCCCAGAAGATAGCCAATCGATTATCGCCCAAAACAAATTAGAAAAATATTTTCCAAGCGCTGACGGTATTCCTGCTATCCTTGTCTTTCAGGATAAAAATGATGAGCAACTCGCAACCTCTGTATTAGCAGAACAGCTAAATAGTTTTAAAAATAATGACATTAAAGGAATAACTGAAACCATTCCACTAGAACAATTACCACCTGAAGCACTTAAAGGGTTTTTCTCTGATGATCAATCTATAGCAGTCATTCCACTACAATTTGCATCAAGTATGGAGAGCGGAGATATTCAAACTTCCATTCACCAAATGCAAGATATCGTCAAGGATCAAACAGACCTAAACTTTTGGGTAACTGGGCCTGCTGGCATTAGTGCTGACTCTCTTGACCTATTTTCAAGAGCTGATGTTGTCCTTATTTTATCAACTGTCGCTTTAATATTAGTCTTACTGATTGTTATTTATCGGTCGCCACTGCTTGCTATCATCCCTCTATTAGCAGCTGGTTTTGTTTATGAAGTCGTTATGAAGTCATTAGGTATTTTCGGAAGTCTAGGATTAGATCTTAGTCAACAAACGATTTCGATTATGTTGATCTTGTTATTTGCAGCAGTAGTTGACTATTCGCTTTTCGTATTTTCCCGTTTTAGAGAAGCATTAAAAAACCAAGAAAACTCTTTTGAAGCGATGAAAGTGGCAATGAGAAGCGTTGGCACACCTGTTTTCTTCTCTGGAGGGACAGTTCTCGCCGCTATGCTTGTTCTGTTTTTTGCCGAGTTTGGTGATTATCGAAACTTTGCACCAACTTTCGCAACAGCAATGGCGATTATCATGATCTCATCAATAACGCTCATTCCTGCTTTATTTGCGCTATTTGGGAGAAAAGCATTTTGGCCAAAAGTACCGCAAGTGGGAGAGCATTCAGTGAAAGGAAGTTCTTTCTGGAGCAAGGTAGGGCAATTCGTTATCAAAAAACCGATTGTATCAGTTATATCTGTCGGGGTTATCTTAGTCGTTTCAGCATTAAATATTTCAAACTTAGACTATGAATTTGATACGATTAAATCTTTCCCTGAAGATATGCCATCTCGGGTCGGTTATGAGGTATTAGAAGAAAACTTCTCTAGCGGAGACCTTGCACCAACAACTGTTTTAGTTGAATCATCACAGACATTAACTGAAGAACAAGTTGCTTCTCTTGTCGAACAACTTTCAACAAGATCAGAAGTAAATGAAGTTAGACCTTCGGGAACAACTGAAAGCGGTCAAGTTCTTCAACTGCGCATGACTTTCAATGATAGTCCTTATGCAATTGAAAGTATTAATGAACTAGAAAAAATAGTAAATGAGGAAAAAGCGTTATTAGACAACAGTAATATCGATGGCGACATATATTTTGCAGGTGAAACAGCATCATCATTAGATGATCGTAAAGTGAATAATAATGATATCCTTTTGATTGTTACACTTGAAACGGTCCTCATCTTCTTGCTCCTTATTGTTTTGACCAAATCGATCAAAATGCCAATCTATATGATGGGTACCATTCTCGTATCATTCTTGGCAGCATTAGGATTGGGAACATTTTTAACAGAGATATTCTTCGGTATCGATGCTGTAAGTAACCGCGTTCCTTTATATGCCTTCGTATTTCTTGTCGCACTTGGAATCGATTATAATATTATGCTCGTTTCCCGCTTTCAAGAAGAAAGAAAGCACCATAGTGTCAAAGAAGCTGTTCAATTAGCTGTTTCTCATACAGGTGGCGTCATTTCTTCTGCCGGCTTGATTTTAGCCGCAACATTCGCTGTTTTAATGACACAACCTATTGAACTACTATTTGTATTCGGCTTTATTGTAGCTGTCGGCATTCTGTTAGATACATTCCTTATAAGAGGTGTACTTTTACCAGGATTAATTGTTTTATTAGAGAAAGATAAACAACCGGAAAAAGAAAAGTCAGTCCATAACAAATAGAATGGGTAATAAATGTTTTTCACTGCCACAAATAAAATTTTGTGGCAGTTTTTTTATGACCTGCTTAGACTTGGAGGCAAGTTTATCTAGCATCCAATTGTTGCATTCTCCTTTTTACTTATTGTTACATCCTCTTTGTTATATCTAATAACAGATTTTTCGTTCTGTTCATATAGTACGTCCTTTTCTTCCCATCTTTAAGGTCTATCGCAAATAAAAGGCTTAACATTAATGTTGTATCTAATCTATATATATTTTGGATGAGGGAGTCAGTTTGTTCAAGGAGACTCTCACCGTACCCCTTCATAAATTCCTTTTCATCCAATTCCTTTGACTCGAAGATTCGCGTCAATTCCATAATAGGATCACCTATAAAGGCATTGTCCCAATCAATAAACGCCCTTAAACGTCCATTCTCTGTAAAGATATTCGGTGGTCTAACATCTAAATGCATTAGTACATTTGGATTTGTGGATGTATTTAGTATTTTTTCGATCTCAGCTTTATTAGGAACAGTAAATTCAGCAGATAACAATGTATTCACTTGATGTAGGCGATCCACTATTCTTGTAGAAATTATGTTAGGTAAGGATTGATTATGTTGATCTATTATAGATAGACCCTCAACAGGGAGTTGGTGTAATTCATTTATTTTTTCACCAATTTGATCACTTCTGTAGTTATCATGTTGACCAGATATGTACTCAGATAATAGAAAATTGATATTCTCTCCTATATATAATTGATACACTTTTGCAACTGGGAAACCATGAGCATAGCAATGTTTAGAGAGTTGATATTCTTTTTTTAAAGAAATTTCACCACTCTCTCCTTCTATTTGCCAAGGGGTTCTTACTGCAAACTTTCCTTTTAATCGGTCTTGAATTAGATAAACAGCATTCACTACGCCTCTTCCTATAAAGGATATATCCTCCAATTGCCAAGACCCTTCAGTTTCTAATGCTATTCGAATTTCTTGCTTTAATTGCTTATCCAACTTACTATCAAAAACCACATTAGATTCCCCTAACTATTCTAATGTTTCTATACATATTTCGATTGCCCTTGTTAAATCATGTTGACTCCAACTAGGCAGTTTACTATTGGTCAAAGCTAATCGATGAGACGCGGGAATATGAATAAACCCTGCTGGAATATTGATGTTTTGCTTTTTTAAATAATACAGTACTTGATACATCACATGGTTACATAAATAAGCTCCTGCAGTATTAGAGATTTTTGCTGGGAAACCATGATGATGAAGCCTTTCGACCATTTGCCTAATAGGTAGTGTAGAGAAATAACCATCGTCGCCATCCATATGAATGGGCTCATCCATTGGTTGAACTCCATTATTATCAACGGGGCCATCATTTACATTAATCGCTATCCGCTCGGGTGTTATTTTATCTCTACCAGCTGCTAGTCCCAGTAGTATCACGGCATCTGGGTTCATTTCTTCTAGTTTGGTTATCATTGCCTGCTTTACATGTTTAAAAGAGACGGGGAGCAAGGCCGTTTGAACATGATAATCCCCGATTACTTTGCCATCCAATGCTTCTACAACTTCCATGGTTGGATTAATTGGAAAATCTAAAAAAGGTTCAAAACCGGTTAATAATAATTTTTGCACTTTCTCACCTTCTATTATGTAGAATATTCAATCATTTGTTCAAAAAGAGAAACGCTTCTGTATTAAAACAAGAAGCGATTTCGTTTTTAAGAATCTTTCCCTAACATTAATTGATCATTGTTTTCCTTTTGATCTGTAAGGAGCTTGTCGGAATCAACATATACACGAGTGCTTTCTAGCGCAATGATGACACCTTCTTGCTCTAGAATATCAAGGATTTGAAAGTTAATATTCTCTTTAATTTTAAGGAATTCTCCCCAATTGGTTGTGTTCGTAAAGAAATATAAAAATAAGTCATATGAATTATCTTTGATTTCATCGAAAGTAACAAAGATGGTTTCTGGATGGATGTCATCATTATTTACTAAAGTTGTATGAATCCTATCGACAATACGTTGCAGTTTATGTCTTGGTGTCTCATGTGAGATTGATAAATTAAACGTAATTTGTCTTTTTCCCATTCGGCTCCAATTCGTTATAGGTTCATTCGCAATTGTCCCATTTGGTAACGTAACAATCGCTTGTGCGAATGTCCGGACTTTTGTACTTCTAAAGGAAATATCCTCTACCGTCCCTTCCACGCTCGGCGTCATAATCCAATCACCGATTGTAAATGGTTTCTCGGTAATGATGACAAAACCTCCGAATAAATTACCGATAGCATCCTTCGCCGCAAAAGCAATAGCAGCACCACCGATACCAAGCCCTGCTACAAGACCACTGATATCATATTCAAACACTTGTAAGACAATACTTGCAGTAATTACAATAATAACTACTCTTAACATTCTTGATAAAAATGGAATGAGTATATCATCGACTTCAAGTGTATATTTATCACGCATCTTAATGAAAACTGCAGATGATGCAGAAGCAATATTATAGAAGCCCCAGCCGATCATTATCATGAATGATGATCTGATTAAGCGAACAAACAGCGTATTATGTTGTTCTAAATATGGGAAAAAGCCCATTGCGATATATAGACCCACAATGATGAAAATCCATTTCACCGGTTTTTCAAATGAGAGAAAGATATGAGATAAAAGCTGAGAGTTCGCCTTATTACTCACCTTCATTAATAATTGAAAAACATATTTTGCAAAAATATCGCGGAAAAATAAAAAAAGTATCAAGATTCCTATTGATATCCCTAGCTGAATCCAGGTGTTATCAGAATCAAGGAATGAAAAAGCGCCTTCCATTTATCTGCCCCTCCTTATAATCTAGTGTTTATCATAACATAACACCGCTTGTTACCATTAGTAAAAAATATTCCTTTATGTAAATAACCGTCCCACAAGTTAATAAACCTGATGAACGAAAATAATGCGAATGCCTCTTTCTCTCTGCCTTCTTATTCTTTCTCATTTTTAACTATTCTACCTTGGAGATTTATGTTAAGTAATGTTGTCGAAAAATATTATGCACATTATTATTGATTTTATAATACTGTATGATATACACTATAGTTATTAACGAGGTGATAACAATTGAAAGAACTATTACATTCCCTTACCACGGAGCTTAAACGCGGAACTCTTACATTAGCGGTTTTAAGTCAGTTAGACCAACCACAATACGGATACTCTTTAGTACAAAACTTAGAACAATCAGGCATAGAAATAGAGCAAAGTACTTTATACCCTTTACTTAGACGGTTGGAAAAACAAGAACTTGTCACTAGTAGCTGGGACACAACCGAAAGCAGACCGAGAAAATATTATCAGCTTAGTGACTATGGGAAAACAATATTCGCAGCATTAAAGGAGGAGTGGACAAAAATGTCTACTGAAATGAATTTATTATTAGAGGGGGAAAAGAAGAATGGAATGGATTGAGGTCTATATACATGAAGTAACAAAGCGCCTTCCTGAAAAACAACGGAATGACATTGCTTTAGAGCTAAAGTCGTCCATTTTAGATGCACTACCAGAGAATTATACGCTCGACGATGAAAAAGCTGTATTGGCGGACTTAGGAGATCCTGCAGAAATCGCGAAGAATTACCGCGACGCCCCCTCCTACTTAATCGGTCCTGATTATTATGATTTATTCATGACTACTGTGAAGATGATTTTACAGCTTGCCATAGGCTTTGCTATTGCTTATATCGTTTTTGAAGGAGTAGTCACATACCTAGACAGCAACCAGGATTGGACTTATATTTTCACTGTCTTTGGTAAAGGAATTTGGACGGTTCTATCCACAGCTATCCAAGTTGTATTCTGGGTCGCTTTTGTCTTCATCATTATGGAAAGAACTGGCGTCGCGCCTTATGAAATTGCTGGTACAGGAGCAAAATGGACACCAGATGATTTAAAAAATATTACTGTTATTCCTAAGAAAAAAGGAATCACGAAGGTCGATATTTTTGCCGCCTTCCTCTGGACTGCCATTTGGGGTAGTATTTATTTCTTCGCACTTGATATAGTCGGTATCTATACACAAAATAATCAAGAAACAGGGTTAACCCTACTGACACCGATCTTCAACCAAGAATTTCTTCTCTCATTCTGGCCACTTGTTTTAATTGTTCTTTTATGCGAGCTCACATTGACGGTATACAAATGGGTGAAGAGGCAGTGGACAAAATCTTTAGCAACCATTAATACGGTATATCAACTCTTGTATACTATCGTGTTCCTGTTAATTATCCTGCAACCAAACCTTTTTCATAGCGATTTAATCAATGAACTTAGCCAAATTTTCAACACAACAGCAGCAAATATAAGTTCCATTCTTGACACAATTATCGGGGTCTCTATTGCTGTTACAATCATTTCAGCTGTTTATGCTTCATATGATGGATTTAAGAAAAGCAAAATAAAAAATGATACTTTACTGTAACTAAAAAGAAGCGCGAACGAAAGTCCGCGCTTCTTTTAGTTATTGTTCTTTTTGTCTTTTCTTCGGCTTAATATATAAACCCAATTCTTTCTTTTCTTGCATTAATGAACGATAAATTGAAATCATCATTAATATCATTATAAATGAGAAAGGAAAAGCGGATATAATCAATGCGTTTTGTAAACCTTGTAATCCTCCACTATATAGGAGTATTAAGGCTACTAATGATTGGGCAACTCCCCAAGTCAGCTTGACTGAATTAAGAGGATTCAAAGATCCATAAGTTGTTTGCATACCTAGTACAAATGTGGCGGAATCTGCTGAAGTAATGAAGAAAATCGCTACTAATACGATGGCAATAATCGAAATTACCATTGACCATGGAAACTCGCCAAAGACGGCAAATAATACTTGTTCCGTTGGAAATTGACTTAAATCCACCGCTCCACTTCTTTGAACGTCAATGGCTGATGTGCCAAATACCGCAAACCAGAACATGCTAACCAATGCTGGAGCTAATAATACACCTGAGATAAACTCCCTTATTGTTCTGCCTTTTGAAACACGCGCGATAAAAATCCCGACAAATGGAGACCATGAAATCCACCATGCCCAATAAAAAATGGTCCAGTCATTTATCCATGATCGATGTTCCTCATTCAGTGGAGAGATACTAAAACTCATTCGCATTATATTTTGTATATAACCACCTATCGTATCAGTGAACATATTTATAATAAGTACTGTTGGTCCTAACACAAATACAAGTAGTACCAATATAACTGCTAATACCATATTTACATTACTTAAATATTGAATGCCTTTACTCAAGCCTGACCAAGCGGAAAGCATAAATAATACTGTTACAATCGCAACGATGATTACTTGTACTAGAAAACTGTCAGGGATCCCGAATAAATACGTTAATCCTCCATTAATTTGTGCTGCACCAAACCCTAAGGTTGTTGCTACACCGACAACTGTTGCAAATACAGCCAATACATCAATCAGTGTACCCCAAAAACCGTCCATCGCTTTTCCAAAAAGAGGCTTTAATGTTGCAGAGATTAAACCAGGTTCGTCTTTTCTAAATTGAAAATACGCTAATACTAAAGCGACAATTCCATATATAGCCCACGCATGTATGCCCCAATGGAAAAAAGTATATCGTAAAGATTCTCTAAACGCTTCGTCTGTTTCTCCGTTAGCCAGTGGAGGTGTCACATAATGAGATACGGGTTCTGCCGCTCCCCAGAACACAAGCCCAATGCCCATACCAGCACTAAACAACATCGCAAACCAAGAGATAGTAGAGAATTCCGGTTTAGAATCTTGTTTTCCTAACTTAATCGAGCCTATGGGACTGAAAATAAGAAACAGACAAAAAGCCACTATGATTGTAACCAAAATAAGATAATACCATCCAAAACCATTTGTTAAAAAACCTTGTAAATTAGCCGTTACCCTCTCGAACACATTAGGAATAGCTACACCTACAGCCACAAAAATAAATACAATTACTACAGTAATCCAAAAAACATTCGATACTCTCTTCATAGATTATTCCTTTCCCAAAAATCTTTTCTACACTTTAATCTGCTTCTAAAATCCTTTGTTATAGTTTAAGACAAATTTTATTTATTATTCTTTGTCTGACAGAATACACAACCGTTCGATAAACCCTTTACACTTTTTACCCAAATAAATATAACTTAAACTCGATTCTTTAAGCGTTAGCCTTGTATCTTTGCACCAGTCCACTTATAAAATAAAAAAAATGCCTCTATCCATTATCAGCATAGAAGGCATTTTTCGATTTAATATTGATCCATACAACTTGTATCAATAATCCACGGTTCCCCAGTATTCATATCAATCATCTTAATATGACCAGTCGTAAGTGGATAGGTCGGTAAATAAGTTAATGTGTATTGATGCTTTTCTATATTCTTTCCCCAGCTTAATTCCATAAAAAGTTTTTCCTTAATCAATTGTGTTGCATCTTTGAATGAAAGGGTTGAAGCAAATGATACATGTGAGAAATCTTGGATTACCTCACTATCTACGTCTACGTATTTCACCAAACCCTTATCGTCTATTTGAATATGAACAAAAGCATCAGCAACTTGGACGCCTCTTTCTTGTCGAATAAACGTATAATCATATATGCCGTTTGTCGGTTTTTGATTGATTACATCATCGTCTAATTGTTGCAGTTTAAAATAATCATGAGGGTTATGATAAATGGCTTGCAACACTGATGTAGCAGTTAAAAGCGCCACTTTCGATTGAACATGTCGAGAAGCAACCGTTTCAGAATCATCTAAGCCCATTAATTTAAGCAGTCTTCCTTCCGAATTGAATACAAATTTTATAGCATGTGGGATATCTAGTTCATCATCTAATAAATCTTCCTCACTCACCCGTAAGGACTCTTTAGATAATTGACTCCATACCTCTAGTCTACCACTCTTCTTTTTTACTTCAGCTACAAGCATATGGTCTTCCGTCATTCCTGCCAAAGTATAAATATCGATATCATCGGCTAAATGGGGTAATGATGTCACTAGCGTTTTGCTTACACCAAATGAATCCGAGGTAAGTACCTCCCCATTTGTGTGTACACCATAAATAAAATCCTCCAACTGATAAACATAGTGATAGCCATCGTCCCCATCGACAAATACGTCTTTATCATATTTCGCTATGACAGGAACCATGTGTAAATGGTTTAAATAAATTTGCTTCGCCTCTTCATTCGTAATCAGTTTTTTTGGATAGACTAGTTCAAAATCCATGCTTTCTCTTTCGACTGCACTTAATACACCATTACTCAGCATTGTAAAACTAATGCCGGAATGAGGAAGTTCCTTATTCAATCGTTCATCTTTGCGATTATATAAAATCATATGATATTCACCTAAGTCAATATATGCTGACAAATATAACCCATGTCTGAAAGTCGAATCATAGAACTTTTCTATAAACTGCTCTGCTTGCATGATCATAGCAAACTTACTCATTTCCCCTGGGATTTCATCCAGTTCATCTGTATAAATGAAAAATTCTGCCACGCCTAATTCATCCATACGAACCGAGCCAATTGACTCTCCCCAATCTTCCAGCAGGATATCATACACATTTTCTTCAAATTCCATCTGCTCCATAACTAAATCATCTGGATTGATTCCTTTAAAATAGATTTTAAGTTGTTCCATTATTAAGTGATTCAAAGCAGCTGTTCTCCTTTAGATATGATTTAATTAGTATACAGGAAATGAAAAGTTAACATTCAATCGTTTCTATTTTAAGGTTCTCTTTAATTCTTCCCATAATTATGACATCTTTAAATTCACCCTGGCTGAAATGAGCCTTATGCAAATAACCTTCTTGTCTAAAATGAAACAGTTCATATAAAGCAATTGCCCTTATATTATCTGCACATACATCTAACTCTAATCTGATGAGCCCTAATTCTTCATCGGCTAGCTTTACTATTCGCTCAAGAAGCGTCTTACCAATCCCTTTTCCTTGTACTTCTTCATTAATTGAGATGGACACATTACCACTATACCTCAACTTTCCACTTCTCTCTTCTAAAGAGGCTATTCCCATAACATGACCGTTCCATTCTGCAACAAATACATGGTCTTGATGCGTAAGTCCTTCAATATAATCTTCAATATTTTTTAATCGCCCTGATGATAAGGCCATAGTCTGCTGAATAATAGAATCTTGCCTATGCATTTCATGAATATCTCTTGCATCATTTATATGTATCGGTCTAATCTTTATTTCTTCTCCCATATAAAAACTCCTTTTCTTGTAAAACTGTTCTGAATGAAAACTTATAAAACTTTATCTATTTACGAATGAACAATATAAAAAGTTCCTTACTGACATAATCACTACGATACAAAATATATATGAAAGGAGGCATCGAGATATTTAATCAGCATCTAAAGGAGGGTCATTTGCATATGCTTGCTTTGTTCAGTCTATTTCTAATTGTCGGTTACAGTTTCTTTTTCTTTATTAGTGCCGTTAGAAAAAACAAAGATATAGCTACCCAATATTCTAAATGTATTCCCATGGTGGTTGGTATGACAAGTAGTTTAACAATCGGTTTAATTATATCTGTATGGTTACCAGAAATGGCGAAAGCAACTGTATTATCTATTCTCATTAGCGCTGTCATTGCCGTTTTTATAGGACTGCCGTTTAAAACAAACGGACTCGTTGAAGCTCAAGCGTCAAGTCTCATGGGAAGTATGATGGGGGCAATGCTAGGCATCATGTTAGTACCAAGTGAAGTTACATTTATGATCATTAGCATGGATTTGATTTATTTAATTAGTATTTTTGCCATGATGCTTCTCATGCACAAAAAACATTCATTAAAGGAAGCATTGAAAACTCGACCTCTTCCCTTCTATCTAACATTCTTATTAAGCATCGCCATTATCTGTGCATCGGGCATTCATCAAGAAGTGAGGAACCCAATTCATCCGATAGAAGAAAACACCCCACAGGTAGAACACCATCACTAATTTTTTGAATAATTTTAATTACATTATTGACTTTTCATGTAATAGATAATATTATGAATATAATTTAATAAAGCATTTTCTCTTATAAAGAGCGGCTGAGGGACTGGCCCTGCGACGCCCGGCAACCATTCATATACCCATATGAACAGGTGCTAAATCCTGCAAAATACTTTTTGGTATTTTGATATATGAGAGAGGTTACTACTATTCTAGTATATTTATGCCTCTCATGATGAGAGGCATTTTTGTTTTTTATTATCACATCAAAGAGAAACGAGGAGAGGAAATGACTGCAACAATCGTTAAAGGGGCGCCTGGATATTATTTATTAGATTCAGGTATCTTAACAGAACTCCCCAACCTACTTAAAGAAATCTCTGTTTCCAAATACCATATAATAACCGGTAAAAAAGCTTGGCAAGCCGTACAGCCATACTTGCCTAAGGAAGTAATCGATCACAACATTCGCCTTCATTACATAGATGGTCACACTACTTTAAAAAAGGTCCATGCCATCCAAGAAGTATTAACAAATGATGGTGCTAATGGCGTAATTGGGATTGGTGGTGGAACAGCATTGGATATAACAAAAGCAGTTGCGATTGAAGCATCAGTTCAATCCATTCTTATACCGACAATCGCTGCAACCTGTGCCGCATGGACACCATTAAGTGTTTTTTATAATGAAGAAGGAAGCTTTACTCATTATACCGAGTTTCCTATTGCGACAACCCTCGTATTGGTTGAACCTGAAATCATTGCTAAAGCGCCTCTTGCTTATTTAAAAGCAGGAATCGGGGATACATTAGCCAAGTTTTATGAAGCTGAAGCCCTAATTGAAAGTTTTTATCCTGAAGAAACACTACCTGTGCCTAAACAAATTTCTCAATTTTCAGCCAAAATTTGTCGAGAGACATTGCTTAATGATGGGGAAGCCGCACTACAAGCAGTAGCCCAAAACGAAACCTCACCAGCACTTATTCGAGTGATTGAAACGATTATCATGACTGGGGGTATGGTCGGTGGATTCGGCGAAAAGGCAGGGAGAATTGCTGGTGCCCATTCACTTCACAACGGACTAACCGTTGCGGATACGGTCCATGACTTTCTCCATGGGGAATTAGTCGCTTACGGGATACTTGGTCAATTGGCCATCGAAGAAAAATGGACAGAAATTGATTACCTTCTTCCGTTTTATGAGAGCTGGCAATTGCCAAGTAGCCTCTCTGCTCTAAATATAGATGTGAATGATGAGCGATTCATTAAGACAATTGTGAAAAAGGCTATACGCCCAACTGAATCTATTCACTTGATGAAATACGAGATAAATGAACAATCTGTTTTACAAGCACTTCAATTATTAGAAGTACAAAATAAACAAAAGGGAGTTCGATCATCATGAAAAAATGGTTATTAACAGGTACATTCTTATTATCTTTAACAGGCTTAGCTGCATGTGGTAGTGATGAAGCCAGCAACTCTACAGAAGGATTATATGACGATGAAGAATTAGTCATTGGTGTCACTGCAGGTCCACATGAGCAAATTTTAGAAAAAGTAATTGAATTAGCTAAAGAAGAAGATATCAATATTAAACCACAAGTTTTTACTGATTATGTGATGCCAAATGTCGCATTAGCTGAAAAAGAGATTGACTTAAACATTTTTCAAACAGAGCCTTATTTTAATGCATTTAAAGAAGATAGAAATTTAGATTTAGTTAAATCTTTTGATACTGTTTCATTCCCAATGGGCATCTATGCACTCGATGTAAAAGATGTCGCTGAATTAAAAGACGGCGCAAAAATCGGTCTACCGAGTGACCCAACAAATAGTGGCCGGGCTCTATTACTTTTTGAAAAAGCTGGATTAATCGAATTAGATCCTGAAACAGGTATCAATTCAACTGTACGTGATATCGAAAAAAACAATGGCAACTATGAATTTATTGAACTTGACTCTGCCCAAATCGCTCGACAACTAGAAGAGTTAGACGCTGCTGCAATTAACACAAACTTTGCGATTGAAGCTGGTTTTGTCCCTTCTAAAGACGCTATCTTTATCGAGCCTAAAGATTCACCTTACGTAAACCACGCTGCTGTCCGTACGGAGAATAAAGATGATGAAATTCTTGAAAAATTAGCTGAAATCTACCGCAGTGAAGAAATTGAAAAGTTTGTTGAAGAGGAATTTGACGGTTCAGTTATCGTCTCTTGGTAAACTGATCAAAAATGAGCGTTACGGAGGGAGTATCAAATCATGATAGAGCTTAAGAATATAACCAAAACCTTTACAGGAAAACAAGGAAACATCCATGCATTAAAGGATGTTTCACTATCAGTGGATCAAGGAGAAATCTTCGGGGTTATCGGATACAGCGGCGCTGGTAAAAGTACATTAATTCGCTGTGTGAACTTACTTGAAAAACCTGATAGTGGTTCTGTAAAAGTCAATGGGGTGGATTTAACCACGCTGACATCAGGAAAACTCCGTGAAGCAAGAAGTCATATCGGCATGATTTTTCAAGGGTTTAACTTATTAAAAACCGCAACAGTTTATGATAATATTGCGATTCCTCTTAAACTAACAGGATTAGATAAGAAAGAAGTAAAGAGTCGAGTGAATAAATATTTAGAGATTGTCGGTTTAAGTGAAAAACAAAATGCTTATCCAGCTGAGTTATCTGGTGGCCAAAAGCAACGGGTTGCTATTGCCCGTGCATTATCGCATGAACCAGAAGTATTACTCAGCGATGAAGCAACAAGCGCCTTAGATCCAGATACAACAGAGGCAATTCTTGATTTGCTCTTAAAAATCAATAAAGAATTAGGAATTACGATTCTCCTTATTACACATGAGATGAATGTTATCCAAAGGATTTGCGATTGTGTGGCCGTTATGGAAAATGGGGAAATTATCGAAGAGGGGCGAACGAAGGATATCTTTACGTCTCCTCAACACAGTACAACCAAAAGATTCGTCAATAGCTTATTTTCACATGATATCCCCGATGATCTATTAGAGGAATTAAGTGAAAGTGGCCAAGTGGCAACATTATCTTTCTTTGGTGAATCATCAGGTGATCCTGCACTTGCATTAGTAACGAAAAAATATGATATTTTCCCTAATATCTTATCTGGTAATATTACAAGATTAAAAGATGAAGCATTCGGACAGTTGCTTGTCCATTTTAAAGGCGATACAGCAGAGATTCACAAAGCCATTCAATTTTTACAAGAGAAACAAGTCCATGTGGAAGGAGTGACACTCAATGAACGCCATCAACGAATTTCTTGATGCATGGGGTGCTGATTTATGGGAGTCAACGATACAAACTTTCCAAATGGTTGGTATCTCTCTCGCGATTTCCATTTTGATCGGGTTACCACTAGGTATTCTTCTTGTTTTAACTAGACCAGGTAAAGCTTTAGATAATAAATTTGTATATAATGTGCTCAACGTAGTGATTAACGTCATTCGTTCCGTACCTTTTATTATCTTATTATTTTTCATTCTACCGTTTACCAAGTTTATTGTTGGTACATCGATTGGTGTTAAAGGCGTGATTGTCCCACTTGTCATTTATACCGCCCCATATATTGCGCGCTTAATGGAATCGGCATTACTTGAGGTTGACCGTGGTGTTGTCGAAGCGTATGAAGCAATGGGAATTAAAACAAGACATATTATATGGAATGTACTTGTTAGAGAGTCGCGCTCCTCAATCGTTCTTGGACTAACGATTGCTACAATTGGATTAATTGGTGCTACAGCAATGGCGGGACTCGTTGGCGGTGGAGGGCTTGGTGACTTAGCCTACCGTTATGGCCATTTGAGATATGAAGTTGATGTGATGTATGTCACCGTCATTTTACTGATTATATTAGTACAGGGCTTGCAGTCGTTGGGGAATTTTTGGGCTGCTAAGTTGAAGAAGGATTAAAGAAAAAGAGCCGAAAGCAAATGTTCGGCTCTTTTCTTATTTCTGCTTGCAAGCTCTTAAGAAAACTGGCGAAGAAATTGTTCTACTTAACTTTAGCCCTCTTCTCTTCTTCTCTTTAATTTTTCCCCAATTGCTAAAAATGATGGGACTAAAATTGGTAGCATAAGCAAGCTCAGCATGATTAGACCAATTAGCACAACGAGCGCCACTTCGATCAGTGTAATGACGCCTGAAGGGATTAATGCAGCAAAGGTCCCTCCTAAAATAATGGCAGCCGATATCACTACTCCACCTATATTTTTCGCTGCCGTTAAGATCGCATTTACCGGATTACCATCGACTTCATTAAAACGCATCATTAGAAAGATACTATAATCGACTCCAAGAGCGATAATCATAATAAATCCAAAAAATGGTACATTCCATGCGAGCTCACTTGCGCCGAGAATAGATTGACTCATCCATTCACTAATACCTAATGAAGTATAGTAGGCTAATAGGAGTGCCGCAATAATATATAATGGCTGCATCACAGATCGTGTGATAACCATTAGAACGATGCCAATGCCAATTAGCATAATGGTTGCTGTTCGAGCGAAATCTTCTGTAGCAATATTTTGTAAGTCTAGATTTTGCTGTGTTTGCCCACCGATTGCATATTCAGCATCTTGTAAAACGGTTGCATTCATACTTGCCGGCACTTGACGATTGACTTCTTCCATTACCTTCATCGCTTCATTTGTATAAGGGTTCTCTTCTAAAACAATCGTCAACGTCGTCATTTTTTGATTATCTGATACATACATATCAAGTGCTTGCTGAAATTCCTCTCCATTTAATACTTCCTCAGGAATAAAGAATTTTTCTGAAGCTTTCGAGTCACTTAAGCCACTAAGATACTTATTTGCATCCTGTAAACCCTCACCTACTTGATTTAATCCATCTGTACTTTCTGCTAATCCCTTTTCTAATTCCACCATTTTCTCACTTAAATCATCTAAACCTGTTTGGAGCATGATTTGCCCCTCATTAATTTGGGCTAATCCAGACGCTAATTCACCCGTTTTTGTCGCCATTTCATTTGATGCCCTTGCACCATTTGCTAAACCTGTTTGCAACTCATTCGCACCTGACTCTAATGCATCTAAACCGCTTCGAAGTTCTCCTAAGCCAGTATGAACTTGCTCAAGTCCTGCATTCACTTCAGCAAACCGAGCCATCGCCGTTTCATATTGTGGATAAGCAGATTCTAATTGCGTACTTAACCCATCAACTTGTAGCTTCGCCTCTCTGGCTGTTCCTAATGCCAGTTGTATTTGCTCATCTGTAGCAGCTTCTGGATTTTCCTCAATATAGTTTGTTAATGATTGCTCAATTTGCGTAAATGCTAAAGTCATACTTGTTACAGCAGTATTCATCTGCGTAAATACATTGCCTGTATTGGAAAGCCCTTTTTGCAGTTCCGTATAACCATTCAATAATGTGCCAGTTGCACCAGAAAGCTGTTCCACACTTGCCTTCACATCTGCAATCCCTTGATTTAACTCACTTGCCCCACTACTACCTGATTGAATTCCAGTTGTTAATTCATTCAGTGCCTCTACTAAAGTGGACGCTCCGTTTTTAGCATTTGTTGTTCCATCAATGAGTGTTTGCACATCTTCTAATTGATTACTATTTTGATTGGCTGATAATTCTCCTTCAGCAGAAGATAAACCATCATGTATCGTTCCTACCCCTTTGTTAGCATCCCCAATCCCTTGATTTAATTGATCTGTTTGATCATTTAAATAGAGTTCTGGTATTTTTTCTCCAGCTGGTCTTGTGACAGATTGTACCTTGGATACGCCATCGACAGCTAATATTTTCTCTGTCAATTCATCAATCGCTTGCAATGATTCTTGTTGATTGAGTGATTGCTCATTTTTTATAACTAATGTTGCCGGTGCTGAGAACCCAGAAGGAAAATGGTCTTCTATCCGATTGATTCCCTGTTTTGATTCAAAAGAATCATCTACTTCAAGAAGGTCGTTATAGCTTAATTCTCCTGAGTATTTGAATACAAATGGTAGAGAGATAAGAAGAACAATAAGTAATGAGAGAAAAGGACGCTTTATTGAATGTCCTGAGAGAAATCCCCAAAATTTACTGTCCGCATGACCGTCAAATTTCTTAGATGGCCAAAACATCTTTTTCCCTAACACGTACATGAAAAATGGATTAAATGTATACAACACTGCTACAAGGACTGCTACACCGATAGCTACCGCCGAACTAGCTTGATACAAGCTAAATTGAGCAAACATTAATACAATAAAACCAATAAACACGGCTAAACCACTATATAGAACAGTAATTCCTGCCGTACGATAGGTAACTTTAAGTGCCTCTAAAATGGTTTCCTGCTTACTCAGCTCTTCTTTAAATCTCGTAAATAGTAAGATATTATAGTCAGTACCTATTCCAAATAAAATCACTACTAAAAATACTTGCGTGAAATTTGAAAATGGGTAATTAAATGAATCTACTAAGTTTGCAATAATAGACATGGAGACAATATAGGATACACCCACAGATAATAATGAGATAAACGGTATAATCGGCGAACGGAAAACAAGAATTAATACGAGTAGGATGAATACGACGGCAATTGCCTCGGTTTTCTTAATCCCATCTTGCGTCGCCTGTACAAAGTCTTCCATGACAAGTTCGTTGCCAGTAATAGAAACTTCGAGTGTATCTGTTATGAACTCACTTCTAAGAGAATTAGCGACTTCCTGTAATTCACCCTGCTCCCGGTCAATAGAAATCTGCGCTAGTATGGTCGAACCATCTTCAGCTGTCAGAACCGATGCTGCTTCTTCACCATCCAAATGCGTTGTCATCTCTTCGATACCAAGTGATGATTGTCTGGCTTTTACATCTGAAAGCAGTTTATCTAATTCCTTTTTCTCCTGATTAGACATTTCCTTGCCATCTTTTGATCCTATAACTGCGATAAAATCATACGTATCTGCATTCTCATCCATTTCCTCTAACAATTGTGACGCTTCTCTACTTAAGGCATTATCTGGTATTGTTATTTGCCCCTTTTCTCTAACGAGGTCATCCATATTCGGCATCCATAGGAAACTTAATACTGAGATAACAACCCACCCGAAAAATAATAGGGTTCTTACATTTTTTAACTTTGACACGATCTGACTCCTTTCTTTTTTATGTGACGGACGGAATGAATATTCATTCCTATTTATATTCATCTTGAAATAAACTTTCAAGCTAATGTTTAACTAGTTGGCTTTAATCGCATTCCAACAACAATCCTCTAAGTTATCCATTAAAGGAGAACTACCATCGATAGTTCCTGCCCGCACCATTTTTAATATTTGAACAATGGCACCATAAACAACACCTATCAAAGCCTCAGTTTGGAGAACGATAATTTCTCCTCTTTCTTGACCAACTCTAACAACATTGGAGATATATTCTATAAACGAATCAAATAGTTCCTGGCTTTCTTTTGTTAAAAATATTTCATTACAATGAGAATCAATGAAGTGTAGCGCATGTGTATCTTCCATCGCAAAGTGGTGAATACTCTCAAAGATATGATGAAATTGTTCACGGATACTTGATTCGGTCGGATAATCCTTTAATAATTGTTCAAATAACGCATTTAGTTTTTCTTGGAAGAGCACATTAACTAAGCTCTCTTTATGATCAAAATAACGATAAATCGTTCCCGCACCAACCTTTGCAGCATCAGCAATCATCGGTACCGTCGTCCCGTTATACCCCCTCTCTGCAAACAAAACAATCGCGGCATCTAAAATGTCTTGCCGCTTAGACTTTTTTGTCTCAGTCATACACTCTCTCCTTACTTCAATCAACATATGATTAGGAATGAATATTCATTCCGATATAGAGTAGAATAATATATTTTTTTCTATTTGACAAATATAACATGCGTTGTGCAAAGGTTTATGATTTCACTTCTTATACGTTAGCTTTTTAGTTACACTTATTTGCGTCTTTACTAATTTCTTTTTGTAGGTGCATTTCGCGTTTGCTCACACATCTTGATGGTATTTTCAAATGCAAACAAAAGAAGGGGCTAAATTATGTGCCACGCAAATGCTTGAATCAATGCAAACGAGAAGCAGTCCGGAATATGAGCCATGTAATAATCGAAAGCATGGCAAATATGTATGTTGGCTGGAATATGTGCATCGGAAAAGCTGGAATCGATGCACATATGAGAAGTGACTGATATATGTGCTTCGGAATAGCCGAATGCGTTGCAAATATGAGAAGGCGCTGAAGTATGTGCATCGAAAAAAACGAAAGCACTGCAAATATGTATATTGCCTGGAATATGTGCATCGGAAAAGCTGGAATCGTTGCAAATAAGAGAAGGCGCTGATATATGTGCTTCGGAATAACCGAATGCGTTGCAAACAAGAGAAGGCGATGGATTTTGTGCATCGGAAAAAACGAAAGCACTGCAAATATGTTTGTTGGCTGGAATATGTGCATCGGAAAAGCTGGAAGCGATGCACATATGAGAAGTGGCTGATATATGTGCTTCGGAATAGCCGAATGCGTTGCAAATAAGGGAAGGGGCTGAAGTATGTGCATCGGAATTACCAAAAGCGTTGCAAACAAGAGAAGGCGATGGGATATGTGCCTCGGAAAAAACGAAAGCACTGCAAATATGTGTGTTGGCTGGAATATGTGCATCGGAAAAGCTGGAATCGTTGCAAATAAGAGAAGGGGCTGAAGTATGTGCATCGGAATTACCGAATGCATTGCAAATACGAGAAGGCGATGGATTTTGTGCCTTGTAAAAAACGAAAGCATTGCTAATATGTGTGTTGGCTGGGGTATGAGCCTCGGAAAAGCTGGAATCATTGCAAATAAAAGAAGGCGCTGACATATGTGCCCCGTAAAAAACGAAAGCACTGCAAATATGTATGTTGGCTGGGATATGTGCATCGGAAAGGCTGGAATCGTTGCAAATAAGAGAAGGGGCTGAAGTATGTGCATCGGAATTACCCGAATGCGTTGCAAACAAGAAAAGGCGATGGATTTTGTGCATCGAAAAAAACGAAAGCATTGCAAATATGAGAAGGCGCTGACATATGTGCCTCAGAATAACCGAATGCGTTGCAAACAAAAGTGTTGACTGGAGGTTATGCCAGCTTGTGGGTGCATTTCACTTTTGCTTATACATCTTGTATGATTTCCCGGTATCTTGTGGGTGCATCTAGCTTCATGTTTTCATGTAACGTCTAGTTACGGTTCTCAATTTAAAAAGACTGACTCAATAATTAGAGTCAGCCCTAGAGCCATTTTACTTCACCGATTCACGTACAATAAAAGAAGCCGCAGTTGCCTCTTTTAATTCTTCTAATGTCACACCTTCTTGTAGTTCTACAAGTTCCATACCTTTTTCAGTGAATTCGAAGACTGCCATGTCCGTAATAAGTACATGAACAACTCCTTCACCAGTTAGTGGCAACTCACAACTCTTTTTCACTTTAGACTCACCATATTTATTACGATGGTCCATGATGACAACAATGCGTTTTGCTCCTTGAACAAGGTCCATGGCACCGCCCATACCTTTAACCATTTTTCCTGGTATCATCCAGTTGGCTAAATCACCTGTTTCAGATACTTCCATACCACCAAGGATAGCAAGGTCGATATGACCGCCACGAATCATAGAGAAGGACTCTGCGCTATCAAAATACGAAGCATTGCGTTTAGCTGTCACTGTTTCTTTTCCAGCATTGATAAGATCTGCGTCTACTTCAGACTCTTTCGGGTAGCTACCAATGCCCAATAAACCATTTTCGGATTGAAGCATAACATCAAATTCTTCAGGGATACGATCGGCAATTAAAGTAGGCATACCAATACCAAGGTTTACACACATACCATCTTTAATTTCTTTTACTGCTCGATTGAGTATTTTCTCTCTTCCACTCATGATTATGTCCTCCTTTTAAGCTTCTTTTCTCGTTGTTAGTCTCTCAATTCTTTTCTCGTAAGTTTTTCCTTCATATACATGTTGAACATATACGCCCGGTGTATGAATCTCATCTGGATCTAATTCTCCCGCTCCAACTAATTCTTCTACTTCAACAATCGTTATTTTTCCTGCAGTCGCCACAGTTGGATTAAAATTACGGGCTGTTTTTCTAAAGACTAAGTTGCCAAATGGATCTGCTTTCCATGCTTTTACGAAAGCGAAATCCGCTACAATTCCTCTTTCTAAAATATATGTTTTTCCGTCAAATTCTTTATGCTCTTTACCTTTTGCTACCTCTGTGCCTACACCAGTTGCTGTATAAAATCCTGGAATTCCAGCGCCACCAGCTCTTAACCTTTCAGCTAATGTACCTTGAGGAACGAGTTCAACTTCAAGCTCGCCGCTTAAAAATTGTTTTTCAAATGTTTTATTTTCTCCTACATAAGAGGCGACCATTTTTTTGATTTGTTTATTTTGTAGAAGTAAGCCTAATCCCCAATCATCCACACCACAGTTATTACTGTATACCGTTAGTTCCTTCGTTCCTTTTTCTTGTAGGGCTATAATGAGTTTCTCTGGAATTCCGCATAAACCAAAACCACCTACTGCTATAGAAGCACCATCCTGAACTTGTTCTAACACTTCATCTAAAGATGTAATTATTTTACTCATGGTATGACTCTCCTTCCATTTTATAAACGATAAAATTAAATAAATAGTGAAATAGCAAAAGCTAATGCAAATACAGTAACCGTTTTTAATATTGTCAATACAAAGATGTCTCCATATGATTGTCTATGTGTTAAGCCTGTAATCGCTAATAACGTAATAACAGCTCCGTTGTGAGGAAGGGTATCCATACCACCTGAAGCCATAGAAGCAATCCGATGAAGTAACTCTGGTGAAATACCTAATGTTTGTGCCATCTGTAAATATTGTGCGCCCATTACCTCTAATGCGATCGATAACCCACCAGAGGCTGACCCAGTTACCCCTGAAAGTACGTTTACAGCAATTGCTTCCGAGACTAGCGGATTATTGCTTGCATTAAATACCCAGTCTTGAATAGCTGTAAAGCCCGGTAGCGTTTTTACAACATTACCAAACCCAACTTCAGAAGCAGTATTAAAGATTGCTAGTAATGAACCCATCGCTGCTGTCGTTAACCCTGCTGCTAAACCTGTTTTGATTTTTCTCACATTCGTGAGCATTGCGACAATTATCCCGATAGTTAATGCTGCAACGAGCGCCCATGTTGAAGTGACTGTACTTGGATCAGCAATATTATATTGTTCAGAAAGCTGCGATGCATCGTACCAGAATTTCGCAGACCAACTTGTGCGGCTAAAAATAAAGTTTAATGCAATAACAACAACGAGTGGTAAAATCGCTAACCAAAAACTCGGTAACGTATTCGGATCAACTTTTTCAGGCTCGTTTTTATGCCCTGTACCATAACCTTCGCCATTGGCAAGCGCTTTCCTTCTACGACGTTCTAACCAAATCATCCCGCCAGTGAAGATAATAATGGCTCCAATAATACCTACAAGAGGGGCCGCATAAGCATCTGTACCAAAATAATTCGTTGGAATAATATTTTGAATTTGTGGTGTACCAGGTAGTGCGTCCATTGTATACGTGAATGCTCCTAATGCAATTGCACCTGGAATTAAACGTTTAGGAATATCTGCTTCTTTGAAGATAGCTGCTGCAAAAGGATAAACAGCAAATGCGACAACAAATAGAGAAACGCCTCCATATGTTAACGCAGAACAAGCAAGGACAACAGCTAAAATGGCATGTTTTGATCCTAGTGAGGATACAATTGTCTTTGCAATGGCTGCTGCTGCTCCTGTCATTTCCATCACTTTTCCGAAAATCGCACCTAGTAAGAAGATTGGGAAAAATGATTTGATATAATTAGCTGCGTTCGACATATATGTCTCTGTATAACTCGGTAATAATAACCCGCCAGATATTACAACAGCTAATAACGTAACAATTGGGGCAATAATAATAACTGGATAACCACGATAAGCTAAGAAAATTAAAAGTCCTAATGCTAGTATAATAGCAAAAATCTCAATAAACAATGAAATCCCCCTTTATTTTCGCTAACAATTCAAACTGACTTCTCCCCAGAGTCATCTGATTGTTGCTATTCTCCCCCTTTTGTAACCCCCTATTACGTTACATACAGAAAACGTTTTCATTTCCATTTACAAATCTTCTTTAGAGTCATACTGACAATAAACCATCTGTCCATACTATGCAATGAACGTGCCAACTGAAGGATTCACTCTATTCTTATTCTTTTTTTTAATTCATACGCGTTTTTTTCAACAAAAACCGTTCAGAATAACTGTCATTTTTAAAACATCAAAATATTTCTGTATGGATTTACGTACATCTTATAAATTTCTACCACGTTCTTGTACGGATTACTTAACAGATTTATGTAAAATCGCTTCATTTCCAACTGCCGTTAATCTATTTTATTTTTGTGGGGAATAGGGGGGTACGGATAATGTGGATAAAACGTTGATATCCACAATTCTCTTGGGATTTCCACTCTTTAGTGTGGGCAAACTCCAATTGCCCACACTCCTTTGGGGGTTTCCGTTCTTTTTGTGTGGACAATTAACAACTACACTAAAAAAACCCTACCAAATTTGATAGGATCTCGTTCATACCTTACTTACACCTCTAGCAAATGATATTTGTTCATTTTTTCATACAATGTCGTACGGCTAATGCCGAGACGTTTGGCTGCTTCTGTTTTCTTGCCACCAACTGCTGTTAGACATTGTATAATGGTTTGTTTTTCTGTTTCTTCTATAACTTCAGCTAATGTACGTGTAGGTACTTCTGTTTCTTGTAATTTAATATTTGCCGACAAGTGCTTCGGTTCAATCAAACAATTGAGATCAACCATATTCATCGCGCGTTCTATTACATTTTCAAGTTCGCGAATATTGCCTGGCCAATGGTAGTTTTTCAAGATATGGAGTGCCTTTTCGCCAATCCCCTTGACTGGCTTTGCCATTATGTTTGCATATTTTTCAGTAAAATAATGAGACAGTCGTGAGATATCTTCTTTTCTTTCTTTTAAAGAAGGGATCGTTATTTCCATCACTTTTAGGCGATAATAAAGATCTAATCTGAATTCACCTTTATCTACCATTTCCTCTAAGTTTCGGTTAGTGGCTGCAATAATACGGACATCGATGGCTTTACTATTAGTTGAACCGACTCGTTCAACTTCTTTTTCTTGCAACACGCGCAATAACTTCACTTGCATATGAATTGGCAGCTCACCTATTTCATCTAAAAAAATCGTGCCTCCATCTGCTGTTTCAAACTTTCCTGCTTTGCCGCCTTTTCTCGCACCTGTAAACGCTCCCTCTTCATAACCAAAGAGTTCGGACTCAATTAATTCAGCTGGAATAGCCGCACAATTCACTTTTACAAATAGCCCCATTCCTCTACTGCTCGCCTGATGAATTGCATGTGCAAATAGTTCCTTTCCTGTTCCGCTCTCACCTAATAGCAGGACATTGGAATCATTTTCAGCCACTTTGATCGCTTGTGCTTTTACTTGTTTAAAAGCAGGAGATTCACCAATCAAATGATGAAAAGAGTATGATGCTTTATTACTTTCTCTAAAATCACCTTTATATTTCTTCAACTCTTTTTCTAATGAGTGTAATCGTTTAAACAATGCGGAAAACTGACCAACATTTTTAAATAGGAGCTTACCAACCGCACCAACTACTTTGCCATTTTTAAAAATAGGCGAACGGGTCGCAATCATATAGCCACCATTTACTTTCTGTAAAGAGGCTGTTTCTTGCTTACCTGTTTTTACAACGATATGCATTCTCGTATTTTCGATTACTTCTGTAACATGCTTGCCTATTGAGCTTTTCTGATCGACCTTCAAAAATTCGGCATATGCTTGCGTCAACAGAACGACATAGCCTTTTGCATCGACAAGTACTAAGCCGTCATAAGCATATTCGAGAATGTCTTCTATTAACATCTCATTCTCTTGCTGTCCTTGGCCGGTAGTTAGCATCTCTGCAATAGGTTCATTTGACAGTGCACAAAGATACATATAGGCAGCGCCATTTATCCCTTCTAACCGTTCACCCTTAATTAATAGCTCTTTTTTATTTATTTTCATCTTCACAATTGTACTGAGAGGGAAGTCTTGTTGGAGAAGATGAGTCATTTCGCTTTCATCATCCATCATCCACAACAATCTTTGATTACAAAACAGTAGCTCCTTTTGGTGATTAAGGATCATCACCCCTAACGGCAGCTCATCTATGATTTTGTTAAATAACTGTTCATTCTGGATGACATGACTGTTTTGCATCTGAGATCTCTCCTTACGCTCGCTGATTACTATCTGATAATTTTCATTATTATATCATAGCCAGGCAATAGATTATTTTTAATCACAAAAAAGGTGTAGAACTTTTTGTCGTCCTACACCTAAGAATCATTTTTTCATTTTTGCTAAGCGAATAAAGGAACGGTCTCTTTCTAATAGTTTATTAGAAACCATCTCTCCTTCATATTGGAAAATCCCTTCACCTGTCTTCACACCAAGCTTCTTATCGGCTACTAAGTCAGAGATGATTGCTGGCGCTTCCTTTGTGTCATTTAATTCTGGAGCAACGTTATGAAATACTCTTTCCCAAGTATCTAATCCCCCGAAGTCAGCAATCTCAATCGGCCCTGTAAATGCCCAGCGGAACCCCGGTCCTGCGGTAATAGCCGTATCTATATCTTCAGCTGTTGCCACCCCTTCAGCCAATAGAGAAAAAGCTTCTCTCATTAAGGCTGTTTGTAATCGATTAGCAATAAAGCCAGACTTTTCTTTTTGTAAAATGACAGGTGCTTTGCCGATATCTTTCATAATGCTTCCTACTTCTTCAACAATTGCATCAGAAGTCTGTTCATGTTTAATCATTTCTACTAACGGAACTAGATGTGCTGGATTAAAGAAATGCGTGATCATCATTTGATTAGCAAACGTGGACTTCTCCATTAATCTCGTAATTGGAAAAGTAGATGTATTTGAGGCAACAATTGCTGTTGGTTGCTTCAATTCTTCCAACTGTTTATATAAATCCCACTTCCATTCAATCACTTCTGGTATTGCTTCAATAATTAAATCTGCTTTTTGAACAGCTTGAGATAAGTCAGCAACATATCCAATAGCATTCAAGCTTGTATCCGCTTCCTTTTCTGATAACACTTCCTCTTCAACAAGTAATGCTACATCTGCTGATATTCTTTTTTCTGCCTTATGTAATAATTCATCGTTTAAATCATTCAGTATCACGTCGTATCCTTTAGTCGCAAACGATATCGCAATACCTGTCCCCATTACACCTGAACCAATCACAGTGATATTTCTTATCATCGTTGTAACCTCCTTTAACTTTTCAATCATAAAAATGCAATAACTGTGCCAAAAATAAAATAATTGCGAAAACCATGAATGTATGTTACGATTTTTCCAGTTTTAACTCCCCAACTCCCTATTACTACTTTACACATCTTCATACTGAAATAAGCCACTAGATTGATATGGAGGAATGTCAAAATGGTATCTAATAAAGTGGCAATTATAACAGGTTCAGCACGAGGCATTGGCTATGAGATAGGCAAAATTTTTGCCGAAAACGGAGCAAAGGTCGTTCTATCTGATATGAATGAAGAGGAAGTCAAAAAATCTGCGCAATTACTTCAAGAAAAAGGGTTAGAAGTGTCTGGCTTGAAAGCTGATGTAACAAAAGAGGAAGACATTATCAGCCTGATTGAAGAAACAAAAAAAACGCACGGAAGCATTGATATCTTTATTAATAATGCCGGTTTGCAGCATGTTGCACCGATAGAAGATTTCCCTACTGAGAAATTTGAGCTGATGATTAAAATCATGCTCACAGCACCATTTATTGCACTCAAACACGTACTACCAATAATGAAAGAACAACAATCTGGTCGCATCTTAAATATTGCATCCATTAATGGATTAATCGGTTTTGCCAACAAAGCAGCCTACAATAGTGCGAAACATGGTGTGATCGGCTTAACAAAAGTGGCCGCACTAGAGTCAGCAGCAGATGGCATTACAGTCAACGCCCTTTGCCCTGGTTATGTTGACACACCACTAGTCCAAAACCAATTACAAGACTTAGCCACAACTAGAAATGTTCCATTAGAAAATGTACTTGAAGAAGTCATCTATCCGCTCGTTCCACAAAAACGCTTACTACAAGTAAAAGAAATTGCTGACTACGCTATGTTCCTAGCCAGTGATTTAGCAGGAGGCGTAACTGGTCAAGCGATCGTGATGGATGGTGGGTATACGGCGCAATAAGTGCCAAAAGAGAAAGCTAGAATCAAACTAAAAGAAGTGCTGCTCCTTATCAGTACTTCTTTTAATTGTATTTACATCATTTTGAGAACTTTTTGTAAGCAACTTACTATCACGGCGATAAATAATACTATCCCACTATTAACAAGCAATATATATCCTATTTGCAGACCATAAAAAACGGTAAACGGACCGCAGATTATAGAGACAGCTATTAAACTCCCCATACCACCAAATACAGGGGCAAATGCTAGAATAATGAGTGCTCCCCTTGTATATACTTCTTTTGTTAAACGCTGCATACGCTCCAACTATATTGGCAATGGCAATAAAAACAATCATCAAAATTGAAAGAATCACCATTTATCCTCCTTAAGTTAAATCGCTTATTTTAAATCCGTATTCACTAAGAAAGTTTCCACTTCCTTTGCAAATTGTTGCGGCATTTGTATATTCAGTTCATGGTTACCCTTCTCTATGATTTGTAATTGAGCACGAGGGATCAATTCTGTCAATTCTTTTGCAGCAGGCATATTGATACGGTCTTTTGAACCAACCAACACTAAGGTGGGAATGTTGATTTGATGCAATGAATGAGATAAATCATAACTAACCATTGATTGGTAAAGGGGAATGATCGTTGATTTTTCTATCCCTTGCTTTCGCCACACTTTTGCTGGTATTAGCTTAAATATATATTTTTGCAGCTGAAATATGCTTTTGATTTGCCACCCATTTACTAATGAGTACGGTGTTCCTGATAACACCATACCTCTTAAATGAGGGTTTGTGATAAGTGCTTGTTGCAATGCAAAACACCCGCCTAATGATAGTCCAATGATGATAAACGGGGTATTTATTGTATGAAGCACATTTGTTAAAGACTTAGATAACTGATTGAAAGTAATAGTTTCAGATGTTGTCACTAATTCATCTATAGAAATGAACGTAGTATCGTATCCGTCCCCCATAAACTTCTTAACCTTAATCCAACTATCATTGGTTTGGCCTAATCCATGCAAAAAAACTAGTTTCATCCATTTCCCACCACCGATTTTTAATTATGTCCTGTAGCTTAGTTATTTTGTATATACCTACATCCCAAAATTTTACCAACTCTTTTTGCTACTAAATATCCCGCGCATATCGCAAAGTTTTATATTCGCCTTGCCCCTTGTTATACCAACCTTTCTGTTCATGTTGCAAAACGAAACCTTTTGCCTCATAAAAGGGAATGCCCATTCTATTTCCCTTTTGAACAGAAACCCATTGTTCTTTTACACCGTAGATTTCTTTTTGTTGTTTCGTGATTGCATGTAATAATTTTGTGCCGATACCTTGGTTTTTCCTAGTTGGATCAAGGTATAAAACAAAGATTTCCCCGATTCCTTCACCAGTCAATCCACCGCCACCTGCACCAATAACATGCTCATTATCTACTGCTACAAAATAACCTCCCCATTGTCGATTCCTCGTTTCAACTTCTGCTGAAATTCTAGCAACATTGTAAAAATCACTGATCACGCTCTCAATATATTCCTTTGTATATAAATCCTTATAGGTCGCCCGATATCCATCCGAACACACCTTAATAATCCCATTAACATGGGTTGAATTAGCTTGCATGATTTTTATCATGTACATCCCCCTTTCATAGAAAAATCAGAATTTTGTTACACTAATTTTACCATAGAAAGAAGTGACGGATGGCAAGACATGTTATTCTCAACAAAAAACCTACTGTCTTTTTCAGACAATAGGTTTTTCCTTCACTTATGATTCGTAAATAACTTCTCCACATTTGCCTAAATCATAGCCGTATAGCTGTTCGATTTCCTTTTTATAACTAGAAGAATTAACCGTTTCTTTCAGCAATTGCACGAGTTCTTCATTTTCCTTAAGAATGATGAGATCATATTGTTCAGATATTAATGGAATAAAGTCAACATTGACCATTTTTGTTACGTTTTCAATACCTATACCAATATCAGCCTGACCGCTCGCGACAGCTGATGCAACTGAGTAATGGCTTGTTAACACATGATCATACCCATTCAGCTTGTTAGCATTGAATCCATGAACTCTAAGTTGTTCATCCAATAATACTCTTGCCCCTGAGCCAACTTCCCGATTCATGATCCTAACATCCGAACGTCCAAGATCTGCCCACCCTTGAATATGAAGAGGGTTTCCTTTTTGTACGTAGATACCCGCCGTACGGTAAACAAGATTCAGCTGGATAAACGGTTGACTGACAAGAATCTTCTTCACATAGGACGTATTATATTCTCCAGTATCACCATCAAACAAATGACAACTAACGACATTACATTCTCCGCGATACATCGAAAATAAACTATTCAAGCTCCCACTATATAGCCTTAATGGCGATTGTCCTTTTTTATTTTCTATATGCTTAGCCAGTATATCTAGAACAATATCTTGTCCACTTATAATCACATGACCATCATCAATGGAATGATCTTTCTCTTTTCCTTCTTTCACAGTTTTATTCTTGGTGATGCCTGTTTTACTTTTGGATTTGTAACGCTCCAAATCAATGGCATCAATTCTCATTTGCCTCCCTACTCGATAAGCAGGAAGTTGATCCTTTTTAATAAGATCATATACTGTTAGCTTTGAAACCTTTAATAATTGTGAAACTTCTTCAATTGTATAAGATGCATCATTCGTCAAGCGCATCACCTCCAGGATATTTCAAAAAAGGTTCGTCTTTTGTTTATGTTTTTATTATAATAAACAATAACTAATTATAACTAATTAAAAGGCGGGCAAAATGACACAATTAATCTTTGAACATATTTTTAAATCTTACCAGGTTGGTGAACCAGTCATAAAAGACTTCCACTTTGAAACAAAAGAACAAGAGTTCATTGTCTTTGTTGGACCATCTGGTTGTGGAAAATCAACGATTCTAAAAATGATAGCCGGCTTAGAAGACATCACTTCCGGAAGATTACTGATTGATGGGAAAGAAATGAATAACGTCCCTACTAGAGAGCGCAATCTATCAATGGTCTTTCAAAATTATGCATTATATCCTCATATGACAGTATATCAAAACATCGCTTTCGGTTTAAAGATGAGGAAAGAAAAGAAAACTGATATAAAGAAAAAAGTGTTGAAAACTGCAGAGATTACTGGCTTAACAAATTTGTTGACAAGAAAACCGGCAGATCTATCCGGGGGACAAAGGCAGCGTGTAGCTCTTGCTCGGGCAATCGTTTGCGATAATCCCGTTTTTCTTATGGATGAACCACTTTCTAACCTAGATGCCAAGCTGCGTACACAAATGCGCAGAGAAATTACACTTTTGCATGAAAGGCTAGCCACTACGACAATTTATGTCACCCATGATCAAACAGAGGCAATGACAATGGCTGATCGTATTATCGTATTAAAAGATGGAAGTATTCAACAAGTGGGTACACCACATGAAATATACGAAACGCCAGCTAATCTTTTTGTCGCCAGCTTTATAGGATCACCAGCTATTAATGTTTTAAACGGAAAGATCGAATCCAATGTCATTACAATTGACGGAATTCCGACTATTTTCTCACGTAAAAACTTAAGAACAACTAAGGAGGTACTAGTTGGCATTCGTCCCGAGCATTTAATCATTGATGAATATAATTCACTCTTGACCGCCACCGTTGAAGACTTAGAAACTCTTGGTGCAGATACTATTATTTATGCAAAACACAACCAGATTCATTTAACGATCAAAGCACCTGGATTATTATCCTTCACTAAAGGTGACCAATTACCTTTATCAATCGCCGATGAACATCTCCTTCTATTTGATAAAGCGTCAAAAAAAGTAATTCTTTAGTATAAAAAGTATTTTATTTTATAACTAGTTATAATAAGATATAAAAAGATATAACCAATTAGAGGAAAGATGGAGATGATTCAACTTGTTAAAACAATTAAAGCTTATCTGTTTATTACTCTTAGTCACTTTATTTACCGTAGCGTGTTCTTCAAATGAAGAAGAAGCTGCCCCAAAAGAAACAGATCATGAAGGAAAAGAATCCGTAGAATTAACAATTTCTGCTGCTGCCAGTCTGCAAGATGCCCTGTCAGAAATCGATGAAATGTATGCAGATCAACACCCTGAGACAAAACTAACATTCAATTTCGGTGGTTCAGGTTCTCTCCAACAACAAATATCCCAAGGCGCACCAGTTGACCTCTTCTTCTCAGCTGCAGAAGATAAATTCGATACTTTAGTAGAAGAAGGAAATATTGCAAAAGAAGATGGTGTGGATCTATTAGGGAATAGCTTAGTGTTAATCGCGCCAAGAAATGAAGAAAATTTAACAAGTTTTACAGATTTAACGCAAGAGGATGTTGAACAAATTTCACTTGGTACACCCGAATCTGTTCCAGCAGGTGCTTACGGTGTCAAATCACTTGAAAATATGGGCTTATGGAACGAGCTAAAAGCTAAAACCGTTTACGCAAAAGATGTGAGACAAGTTCTTTCTTATGTGGAAACCGGCAACGTAAATGCAGGCATTGTTTATAAAACAGATGCACTCGTTTCTGATAAAGTTGAAATTATTGATACAGCAGGTGCAGATACACATACACCAATTATTTACCCTGTTGGTATCGTAAAAGACACAAAAAATTACGATGCAGCGAAGGAATTCTATACCTTCTTACAAACCGATGAAGCATTAAAGGTCTTTGAAAAATATGGATTCACTGCTCAATAATATTACCAGTCCAACCTTTTTAAGTCCCATATGGATCTCTTTAAAAATTTCCATTCTCGCTGGAATAATCGTAGTAATCATCGGAACAATTGCTGGCTATTTTCTAGCAAGGAAGTCTTTTAAAGGAAAAGCGGTCGTCGAAACGCTTTTAATGTTGCCAATGGTACTACCACCGACGGTCGTCGGCTTCTTATTAATTGTCATCTTTGGTAAAAATAGTTGGGCTGGACAAGCCCTCACTTGGTTATTCGATCGGCCCATTATTTTCACTTGGTGGGCTGCAGTCCTTGCCGCCATCATCGTCGCTTTCCCTTTAATGTATCAATCAGCTAAATCTGGCTTTCTCAGTATTGATCGTGATATCGAGGATGCCGCACGTGTGGATGGTGCAAATGATTGGAAAATATTTTGGCTAATATCTGTTCCATTAGCTTCTAAAGCGCTTATTTCTGGCGCTATTTTAAGCTTTGCCAGAGCACTAGGAGAATTCGGCGCAACATTAATGTTTGCAGGTAATATTCCTGGGGAAACACAAACGATTCCTATTGCTATCTATCTAGCCATCGATTCCGGTCAAATGACCATGGCTTGGCTATGGGTAGGTGCTATGATTATTATTTCCTTTATCATCCTTTTAACGATTAGAGTAAAAGAATAAAAAAATCGTAGAGATTATCCACACACTCTGCGATTTTTTTGCTAAATCAATTGGCCTATGATTCTTATAATGAAAAAGTAGGAAGTTCCTCTTGCAGAAAAGAGAAAAAAGCGTTATCCTTTAATGAGAATGATAATCAATTGAGGAAATTAGGAGGGATCAAGATGGAACAGCATGAGTTATTTGATGTGACGGTTATTGGTGGAGGTCCAGCAGGCTTGTACTCTACTTTTTATAGTGGGTTACGTTCCATGAAGACCAAGATTATTGAATTTCAACCACAGCTTGGCGGGAAAATTCATGTGTACCCAGAAAAGATGATTTGGGACGTAGGTGGCCTAGCTCCTGTGCCTGGTGAGAAACTAATCGAACAACTCGTTACTCAAGGCTTAACATTTGATCCCACTGTTGTACTAAATGAAAAAATTGTAAAAATCGATCAAGATGACAACCGTATCTTTCATCTACATACCGCATCAGGACAAATACATTTTTCCAAAACGGTCATTGTCGCTGTAGGTGGGGGGATCTTAAAACCACAGAAGCTTCAAATTGAAGGTGCAGAAAAATATGAAGTATCCAATCTCCACTATACAGTGAAATCCATTCAAAGCTTCCGTGATAAAACGGTTGTGATATCAGGTGGAGGAAACTCAGCTGTCGATTGGGCAAATGAACTTGTTCCTTATGCAAAAAAAGTTTATTTGACTTACCGTAAAGGTGAATTAAGCGGACATGAGGCACAAGTAGAACAACTGAAGAATAGCTCAGCTGAAGTCATTTTCCACTCTTCTATTACTAAGCTTGTTGCTGGTGAGAGACAAGATCGTATTGAACATGTTGAATTAACTAATCATGAATCAGGTGAAATATCCACCCTTGCTATAGATGATGTGATTATCAACCATGGATACGAAAGAGATTCAGCCCTCCTCAATAATTGTGATATGCAAATCGACATGATTGATGATTTTTATATTGCAGGTAGTAGCAGAAGTGAATCATCTATCCCTGGCTTATATGCAGCAGGAGATATTCTGAAACATGATGGTAAAGTTCACCTCATTGCCGGCGCCTTCCAAGACGCTGCCAATGCTGTCAACCATGCGAAGACCTACATCGATCCAGAAGCCAATGGATTTGGAATGGTTTCTTCACATAACGAATTGTTTAGTGAGCGGAATAAGGAATTGAAGAAGAAAATCTATAAATAATTTCACGTATTAAATATAGATTGTATATATGGAGAGTGTATGGTCAAAAGTATGGATACTTTTGATCATTTTCTATATAGGCGTGCAAAACTAAATTCTTGTCTCTCAGTTCACATCCCCAAGATATACAGGAGAATGATCATCGAGAATGTATTTTGTTAGCTCTTGAGGATATATCCGAAGTGCCTCAATGCTTTTTAAGGGTATCCAATCTATCCCCACTTGGTGATCATCTTCCAGAATCGCATCATTCTGCTCTAACAGATGACAGGTGAAGAAGAATTCAACTTGATGTACCTCTTTATGCTGTGATGAAAACTCATGATTTCTCCCTATGTATTCACGAATATAACGAAGATTTCCTACTTTAATAATTGCTCCCGTTTCTTCTAAACACTCTCTTTTCACTGTTTCTTCAAGGGTTTCCCCATGGTTTTGTCCTCCTCCAGGAAAAACATAAAAGATGCCACATTCATCAATACATTTAACTAATAACAAGCGTTCGCCTTCTATTGTTATCGCTCTACTTGCATTTCTTATTTCCATCTCTCCACCACCTTTTCTCCTATTACCACAGTGTAAATGCACAAAAATACTGAAAACACTCATTTTTTATGGTACTATATAACTAGTTAACTTCATTTGTAAAAATAACCAAGGAGCCTCTATGTCTAAACAATTAGGATTGAACTTAAAAGTAGAAAGATTAAAGAAGCATATGACGCAAAAGGAATTAAGTGAGCGCATAGGCATTAGTGCCCGTACGATTTCACGGTATGAATTGAATCAAGCAAATCCAAAGGAAAAAACATTGATTAAGTTTGCAGAATTTTTCGGAAAAACAATAGAGCAACTGAAGTAATATGGTACTATTCAAACAAAAAGGAGGCATTACGCCTCCCTACTCTTTCACTTTCATTAAGCGCATACTATTTAAGGCCACAATTAAAGTAGCACCAATATCTGCTACAATTGCAATCCATAAAGTTAACCAACTTGGGACAACGAGTAGTAGAGCAATCAGCTTAATCGTAAGTGAGAAGATAATGTTTCCTTTTATGATTCTCATTGTTTTTCTACTTAACTTCATCGCAAAAGGAAGCTTTGATAAATCATCACCCATGAGAGCAATATCCGCCGTTTCTAAGGCCGCATCCGTACCTGCTCCTCCCATCGCAATCCCCACTTGTGCAGAAGCAAGAGCAGGAGCATCATTTACGCCATCACCGACCATTGCTACATGTCCGGACTCTTTTTGCAGTCTTTTTACGAGTGCTAATTTTTCTTCCGGTAATAATTCTGCATACACTTTCGATACTCCAGCTAATTCCCCGATTCTACTGGCAGCCTTATGGTGATCTCCTGTCAACATCACCGTTTGTTTAATACCTAATTGGTGTAGCTTTTCTATTACCGCTTTGCTTACTTGGCGGATTTCATCAGCAATGGCCATTGTTACGAGTATCTTTTTTTCTGTTCCAAAAACAATGACTGTTTTTCCTTCACTTTGTTGTCTTCCAATTATTTCACTTATAATCTCAGGCATTACTTGTAATTGGGTAAAAAGTTGCGGATTTCCAATATAGTATTTATCTCCATTTATCTTTGCCTGAACCCCTTTACCTGTTAGTGAAGCAAAGTCTGTTACTTCAATGTCTTTATCTTTTAACCCTTTTTCATCTTCTAAATGAATAACAGCAGCAGCTAATGGATGTTGAGAAAGTTTTTCAATACTAGCAATCATTCGTAGCCACTCATCGCTTTCTTTCTCATCATCATGGACATTAAAATCAGTAACTACCGGTTCCCCTCTTGTTAACGTCCCTGTTTTATCAAAAGCTACTGTTTGTATATGCGACAACTCTTCTAAATAGATACCACCTTTAATGAGCACGCCGTGTCTAGCTGCATTCCCGATTGCTGAAACAAGGGCAATTGGTGTCGAAATGACAAGGGCACAAGGACAACCAACGACTAAAACGGCTAATGCTTGGTAAACCCAAGTTTCCCAGCTCCCATTTAACAATAATGGCGGGATGATGGCAATGAGAACAGCTATGAACATAATCACTGGTGTGTAGTATCTTGCAAAACGGTCGATGAAAGCTTGTGCAGGTGCTTTTTCACCCTGTGCTTCCTCTACTAAGTGAATGATTTTGGCAATTGTCGTATCACCAACCAATTTTGTAATCTTCACTTCTAAATAACCGTCTTGATTCAGAGTACCTGCATATACCTCATCATCTACACCTTTTTCAACTGGAATGGACTCACCAGTAATCGATGCCTGATTGATGGATGATAAACCTTTAACAATCATGCCATCCATGGCAATTTTTTGTCCTGGCTTCACTAACATAATATCGCCAACTAGAATTTCTTCAACAGACACAACCTGCTCTATATCGCCCCTTCTAATGGTTGCTTTCTTCGGAGCAATTTTCATAAGGGAGCGAATAGACTGTCGTGCTTTTTCCATCGAATAGCGCTCCAGTTCTTCACTTATGGCAAATAAAATGACAACAACGGCTACTTCACCCCACTCGCCTATGATCGCCCCACCAATGACGGCTACAGTCATTAATGTTTTCATATCAAAATCTAGCTTTATTAGATTCTTTACACCTATCTTTAATAAATCTAAGCCACCAATAATTATCGAGAAAAGAAACATTGAAACCGTAAGATAATGGCTCTCTCCTAACCCAATCCAGGATAGATAGCCAAATATTACAAACAAACTAGCAATAAGCACACGACTGTATTTTTGTATAAACGAAGTTGACTCCTTTTCATTTAATCCGACATGGGCATTTTCTTCGACTACCTTTAAATTTTCAAAAGCGCCTGCTTGTTCTAATGCTGCAATCGATACTTCCCCCTGTACAGAGAGTTTACTTGCACCAAAATTCACATGGGCATCTTGTACACCAGACAAATTCTTTACATTTCTTTCAAACTTGGCAGCACAATTTGCACAAGAAAATCCTTCCACACGATAAGTCTTTTCAGTTATTCTCTGTTCAGGAATAACTTTAAGTTTTTCAAATGCACCCGCTTTTTCAATGTCGCTAAGAGAGGCTTCTCCTACAATTGAAAGTTTAGAAGCACCGAAATTTACATGCGCTTCTTTTACTCCGGGTATGTTTTGTACGTTTTTCTCAAATTTCCCAGCACAATGAGCGCATGAAAATCCTTCAATCCGATAGTTCTGTTTAGCTTCACCTTCACTCATTGATTTGGCCGCCCTTCCTGATGATGAATATATGCAATCTGAATTAATTGTTTCACATGGAGATCATCTAAAGAATAATAAACAAGCTTTCCTTCTTTGCGAAATTTCGCTAATCCAATATTTTTTAATAATCTTAAATGATGGGAAGCAGTTGCCATTGAACAACCAATGATTGTTGCAACGTCACAAACACAAAGTTCTTCTTCTATTGTAAGAGCATAAGCAATTTTTATACGTGTAGCATCCGATAAAGCTTTAAAGATTAGCTCAAGTCCTGTTATATCGTTCATTTCTTGCTTGACGCGACTAACCTTCTCTTCATCATTACAAATCACTTCACAAACCTCAGCATCTATCTTCACCTTGGCAACCAAAATAAAAGCACCTCATTCAAACGAATATTTGATTATATCTTCAGTCTATGTAATGGAAGTGGTTATTGTCAAAGAAAAAAGGAAGAATATTTCAAAAGTAATGAGCATTTCTATACTCTATTGCCAAAAATAGGTTTAAACGCAAGAGAAAAGAGGAATACAGGTAAAAATATTTAATTATACAATAGACACACATTTGTGAAGAAAACACTTCAGATATAAACGATGGGAGGGAAGAGAAATATGGCTTACGTAATTACATCTCCTTGTATTGATGAACAGGCCGCTGATTGCCTTGACTCATGCCCGGTCGATTGCATTGAAAAAGGGGAAGATCAATATTTGATTGATCCTTCAATTTGTATTGATTGCGGCGCATGTGAAGCGGTTTGTCCAGTTGATGCTATCTTCTATGAAGAAGATGTACCTGATAAGGAAGAGTCTTTTATCGCGAAGGCAAAAGCCTATTTTGATGCTTAATGAAAGTGTGAACGGAGTGTACAAACGATGGTACTCCGTTCACATTTTTGTATTTAGACTATAGCCGGTGGTAAGCTGTTGTATGTTAGAATCGGGGATTCTATCGCATTTAACATTGTTTCGAAGGAAACTTCTTTTATTCTAGCTCCTCTTCTGAATCATAAGGCATCATAGTAACACCCTCTACCAATTAGATAGAGGGTATTATACTTTATTTTAGATTTCTCTTTAGAAACGCTTTTGTTCGCTCATGTTGAGGTGAAGTAAATAATTGATCTGGCTTACCTTCTTCAACCACTTCACCTTGATCCATAAATATGCTTTTTGTTGAGACTTCTTTGGCGAAGCCCATTTCATGGGTCACAACGATCATCGTCATTTTTTCTTTTGCTAATTCCTTCATTACTTGCAATACTTCAACGGTTAGCTCAGGGTCCAATGCCGAGGTCGGTTCATCGAATAACAGAATTTCTGGTTCCATCATTAGAGCTCTTGCAATGGCCACCCGTTGCTTTTGCCCACCGGATAAATTACCAGGAAAGGCATCCATCCAATCTCTTAATCCTACCTTAGCTAATAATGCCTCGCTTCGTTGTCTTATTTCCGCTTTTGTCCCCATTTTAGCCATGTTCGGTGCGATTTCTAAGTTCTCTCGGACTGTTAAATGTGGGAATAAATTAAAATGTTGAAACACCATACCCATTTTCGCAATCATATTTTTCACATTTTGAGGTTTAGCATACTTTCCATTTTCCACTAATGCCTCCCCATCAATAATGATTGACCCGCTGTTGATTTCTTCTAATTTAATCATACTGCGAAGTAGCGTACTTTTTCCTGAACCTGAAGGACCGATAATTGACACCACTTCATTTTTCTTAATATTAAGGCTGATTCCTTTTAATACTTCTGTTTTACCGAATGACTTTTTTACATCAACCACAGAAATAACTGTCATACTAAGCGCTCCTTCCTATGCGTATCTAAATCTTCTTTCAATCCATTTAAAAATAAACGAAAGCACAAGTGTCATCAGTAGATAGATGATGCCTGCTAAGAAGAATGGCATGATAGTAAAATCACGATTGACTGCCGTTTGAGCAAAGTGTAAAAGTTCCGGAACAGCGACTGCATATAATAACGCTGTATCCTTTACTAACGTAATAGATTCATTCGCAATCGCTGGTAATGCCACCCGGATCATTTGAGGAATGATGATACGTGTCATTGTTTGCCAGCGATTTAACCCTAGTACATGCGCTGCTTCATATTGACCTTTATCTATTGAGATTAAGCCCCCGCGAAATATCTCAGCAAAATAAGCGGCATAATTCAAGATAAACCCTAAAGCTGCGGCAACAAAGCGATCAAGGACTAAATATTCACCTACGACTGGAAGCATCGGTAACCCGAAACAAATGAATAATAATTGCAATAGTAAAGGTGTTCCCCGCATCACATAAATATACGTATGGGCAAACCAAGATAAAGGCTTGATCTTACTACGAGCTGCTAGTGTTAATAAAAATCCAAGTGGAATTGAGGCAATAATGGCAATGATAAAGAGCAACACTGTAATTTGCGCGCCTTCTAGCATAGGTTTAAGTAACGTCATAATATAATCAAGTGACATCGTCCATCCTCCAAAAACAAAACAGGGTTTCCTCCAATTAGGAAATCCTGCTGTTATTCATTTATTTCAATAATAAATCTTCACCAAACCATTTCTCGGAAATATCTGCCGCCGTACCATCCGCAATCATTTCATCTAATGCTGCTTGTAAATCTGCTAACAATTCTTCATTTCCTTTTTTCACACCAATACCATACTCTTCTGGTGCCAGTGATTCCTCAAGGACTTTAAAATTTTCATTTTCCTTTGTCATATAATAATCAATGACGATTTCATCAATGACTACTGCTTCGACGCGACCATTCTTCAAATCTGCTAACGCTAAAACATTATCAGAGAACTCTGTAACCTCTTTTACTTTTTCACTAATTTCATTTCCACTTAAGGCATCAGCAGCCGATGATAAGGATTGTAAGCCTACTACTTTTCCTTCTAAATCATTAATAGTTTCAATATTAGAATCTGCCTGGGTCACAACCACTTGTGCATTACTTAAATATGGCTTAGTAAATAAGACCTTCTCTTTTCTTTCATCTGTAATCGTATAACCATTCCATATGAGATCGATACGACCACTACTTAATTCAGACTCTTTTGTTTTCCAATCAATCGGTTGAAAGACAGGTGTTGCTCCCATTTTTTCTACTACCGCTTTTGCTAAATCAATGTCAAAACCGACAATCTCATTATTCTCATCCCGGAACCCCATTGGTGCAAACTTATCATCTATTCCGATAACGATTTCCTTTCCTTCTTCTGAACCTTTCTCCTCACTAGATGTTGTTGAGCCGCAAGCAGCTAGAAATCCGACTGCTAAAAGTGATAAAACAAAAAGCGTTAATTTTTTCCCCATGATTAAGCCCCCAATTTATAAATATACAAATACTTTAGTCTGCTAATATATTAGAGTGATAAAATAAATCTATCATATGAGTCAAATCTATGTCAATCATTATTTTAATATATGCAAATCAAGTGTATATTCTGATACTTCATAGTTACTTCAAAGTAACTATGTGTAACGAAAGTGCGTTCTTCACATTTGTTGTTTAACGATTTACGATAAGAATAGATTACAAAGTAGGAGTGATATTGAAATGGGTAAAAAAATTGCCGCTCTTGTAACAGATATGGTGGAAGAAATTGAGTTAACTGATCCGGCTGAGAAAATGAGAGAAGCTGGCCACACGGTGTCCATTGTAAATGCTGAAGTAGGAAAAGAAATCAGAGGAAAAAATGGCCAAACTTTCACTGTGGATAAAGGGCTTGATGAAGTAAGTCCAGAAGACTTTGACGCTTTGCTTATTCCTGGAGGGTTTTCCCCGGATTTATTAAGAATTAATCCTGACCACGCCACATTTGCCAAACATTTTATCGCAGAAGGCAAACCGGTATTCGCTATTTGTCATGGACCTCAATTTTTAATTGATACAGATTTATTAGAAGGAAAAAGGATGACGAGCTTCATTTCTGTTCGTAAAGACTTAATCAATGCTGGAGCACAATTTGTCGATGAAGAAGTAGTTGTTGATCAGCAACTTGTAACAAGTCGTACACCAGACGACTTACCTGCTTTTAATCGTGAGGCATTGAAATTATTAAATAATTAATAAGGCTAAAGCTTAGCTAACAATAAAAACCAGCTTAGGATTACTTCTCCTCAAAGCTGGTTTTTAAAATGCCTTCTTCTTGTAGCTGTTGGATGCGGTTCGTACCCCATTCATACATCATTTCTATGATAGGTAATAACGAATAACCTAATTCCGTCATAGAATACTCCACTTTCGGCGGCATCTCCGGATACACTTTTCTACTGATCATCCCGTCTTCTACTAACTCTTTTAATTGATTAGATAGCGTTTTATGCGATACACCATCAAAAAGTTTTTGGAGGCCATTAAAACGGTAAGGACCTTCTACACCTAAATGCCAAAGGATGACAACTTTGTACTTGCCACTTATCACTGATAAAGTGAACTCCTTCGCACAGTGGTAATAACCACTTTCTAGCTTTTCTTTTATATCTTCCCGAAGAGACTCACACATGATTATCTACCTCCATCTCACCTATCCATCCTTTAAGAGTTTATTTTAACATATCAAACCTTTTGTATATCTAATGGTATTTCTATCCCACCATCTACAGATTCTAAATAATGTATTTCTACTTCGTTTAGCGACTAATATTGCTGAAATTTGCCAACTAATTTTTATTGCTTTTACTTAAACCCTCTGATAAGATAACTTACGAACGTTCGTTAATCAGGGGTGAGTGAAATGAAAAGTGATGATATAAAGGAAGCAGCTTTGAAATATTTTACGATACATGGATATGAAGGTGCTTCCCTTTCCCAAATAGCAGAAGAAGTTGGCATGAAGAAACAATCATTATATGCTCATTTTCGCGGGAAAGATGATTTATTTCTTCAGGTGTTACATGATGCCAAAGAAACTGAACTACTAAGCAAATTACAATATTTTAGTAACCTTCGTAGCTCACAACCAGAAAAAGATTTATACGGATTTTTACAACTAATTGTTGATCTCTTTCAACAGAATGAGCAATTGAAGTTCTGGCTAAGAATGTCTTTCTTCCCACCTGCTCATCTTCAAAAAGAGGTTGACCTTGAAGTCATTGATATAGAAGAAAAAACGCAAGCCTTATTACAGGAAAAATTCCAGCAATGGATAAATGAAGGGCTATTGCATGCGGAACATCCACGCATACCTACACTTGCATTCTTTGGTGTTGTCGATAGCATCATGCTTGAGCTTGTCTATATGAGTGATACAAAACGATTACAAGAAAAACTAGAAGCCTCATGGAAAGTATTCTGGAGAGGCATCTCGATACGTTAAGAAAAAAGAGGTGTTTCAAATGGAACAAAAACCGTTAAAAGAACAAAAAACTGTCTTACTTATATTATTAAGCAATATTTTCATTGCCTTTTTAGGCATAGGACTCATTATTCCGGTCATGCCTTCATTTATGAATATTATGGACTTATCTGGAAGTACAATGGGCTATTTAGTTGCTGTCTTTGCTTTAGCTCAATTGATTACTTCCCCTTTTGCAGGTAGATTCGTTGACCGATTTGGCCGAAAAAAAATCATTACAATTGGGTTATTTCTATTCGCTATCAGTGAGTTGGTTTTTGGATTAGGTACTCATATTTCTGCCTTATATCTATCCAGAATTTTAGGCGGGATCAGTGCAGCTTTTATTATGCCTGGGGTAACAGCCTATGTAGCCGATATCACTACATTAAAAGATCGGCCAAAGGCAATGGGATACGTGTCAGCGGCCATTAGCACTGGATTCATTATAGGGCCAGGAATCGGTGGCTTTATCGCCGAGTATGGGATTCGCCTGCCTTTCTTCTTTGCAGCAGGTATTGCCTTCTTGGCATGTATTTTATCCATCTTTATATTAAAAGAACCACTTACAAAAGAGCAGATGAAAGAGCTTTCTGAAAATGCAAAGAAAACTAGCTTTATCGCAGACTTTAAACGCTCCTTCAATCCGTTATACTTTATTGCGTTTATCATCGTCTTTATCCTAGCTTTCGGTTTATCTGCCTATGAAACCGTATTTAGCTTATTCTCAGACCATAAATTTGGCTTTACACCACAAGATATTGCGATCATTATAACGGTCAGCTCAATATTCGGGGTCATCGTCCAAATCTTCTTATTCGGAAAAATGGTCGACAAAATTGGTGAGAAAAAAGTGATCCAGGTTTGTTTAATCATGGGGGTAGTCTTAGCATTTGCTTCAACAGTTATATCTGGATTCTGGATGGTGCTATTAGTGACGGCCTTCATCTTCTTAGCATTTGATTTACTACGTCCGGCACTTACCACATTCCTTTCCCGATCAGCTGGGAAAGAACAAGGCTTTGTCGCTGGAATGAACTCAACTTACACAAGTCTCGGTAATATTGCCGGACCAGCAGTTGCAGGCATTCTATTCGATGTCAATATCCATTACCCTTTCCTATTTGCAGGTGTTGTGATGCTGCTGGGTCTGGGGATAACGTATTTATGGCGTGAGAAAGAGTTTGTTGAAAGTACAGCGGAATAATTAAAAAGAGTCATCATGTGTACACCTCTCAGGAACACATATGACTCTTTTTTTCTATGTAACAAAAAGGGCGGATTCCTTATTTCCTTCTTCACATTGAATGAATATGATGCCTCTAATGAGTCTAATATCAGGGGCGGGTATAATGGAGACAATTTTTTACACGATGAGCACATTTGATAAACAACTGGGGGAATTCCTTGCTTCTTATGGTTTATATATTTATGCACTGTTATTTTTGTTTATATATTTAAAAACAGCATTCATCGTACTTACCTTTATTCCAGGTGATTCACTCGTCTTTGCAAGCGGCGCTCTTGCAGCAGTCGGTAATTTGAATATCGAAACCCTAGCCATCGTCTTTTTCCTTGCTACAATCTGTGGAGATAACCAAAACTTTTCGATTGGAAGATTAATCAAAGGCTGGAATAGTAAAAGATTAAAGCCATTTTTATTAAAAGAAACACAACTCCAACGAGCAGAGCAATTTATGAATCGTTACGGTAAGATATCTATTATCACTGCTAGATTTATTCCACTTATGCGTACAACTGTCCCGGTAGCATGTGCGATGATGAATTATTCTTATCGATCTTTCTTTAAACATAATGCCCTTGGCGGCTTTCTCTGGGTGTTTTTTTGGTTATTAGCTGGACTTTTATTGGGGCAAATGCCAATTGTAGAACAACACCTCGTTGCCTCACTTTTGGTCCTTTCACTTATCCCTTTTAGTATACCGGTCGTTTTCTTATTAATGAAAAGAAAAAACAGATCTAGGATTAAATCGAATACCTAGATCTGTTTTTGTTGGTGAAAAAAAATAATTGTCGCTCTTCAACGAAGGTTTTCATTTTCCTCAGCAAACCGCTTCAACCGCTCGCCTATTTCATCTCTTACACGGGTAAACATCTGCCACTTTTCCTCTTCCGTGCCGATTGCTTTGGCAGGATCATCAAATCCCCAATGTTCTCGTTTCACTTTTGAAGGCGTCATTGGACATTTATCAGCAGCATCGCCACATAAGGTGACAACCAAATCCGCTTGATTTAAGATGGCGTCATTTATCACATCCGATGTTTGCTTTGAGATATCTATCTCCGCTTCTTTCATCGCTTCTACCGCTTTTGGATTCAGTCCATGTGCTTCGATTCCTGCACTGTAAACTTGCCAGTCGTTACTTAAATAATGCTTTGCCCAACCTTCAGCCATTTGACTTCGGCAAGAATTCCCTGTACAAAGAAAATAAATGATCTTTTTCGTCATATAAACACTCCTTAATGAATAATCAATAACCATATATAGAGACCTAATAAGGTGATAAATAAGGTGGGAATCGTTAGGATGATACCAGTTTTAAAGTAGGTACCCCAAGAAATCTTCACCCCTTTACGCGATAACACATGTAACCATAATAAAGTAGCAAGTGACCCTATTGGCGTGATTTTAGGTCCAAGGTCAGAACCGATCACATTGGCATAAATCAAGGCATCTTTCATTACACCTGTTGCATTCGTATCAGCAATCGCTAACGCATCAATCATCACTGTCGGCATGTTATTCATGACCGAAGACAAAATGGCGGCAATAAAGCCCATGCCCATTGTTGCGGCAAACAATCCTTGATCAACGGTTATTTGAAGAACATCTGTTAACAAGCTCGTTAACCCGACATTCCGTAAACCATACACAACAACATACATCCCGACTGAGAAGAAAACAATATTCCACGGTGCGCCCTTCATGACGGTTTTTACATCAACCGCTTCACTTCTCCTGGAAATAATCAGAAAAACAAACGCTATAATACTAGCAATAATCGATACCGGCACACCAACAAACTCACTAGCAAAATAGCCAACTAGTAAGATCGCCAAAATCCACCATGAGAGTTTGAATAATCGTGGATCTTTTATCGCTACACGCGGCTCCCGCAATTGCGTACCATCATAACGACCGGGTATGCTTTTTCTAAAAAACAAATAGAGAACCAAAATACTTGCTGCAACAGAAAATAAATTCGGCACAATCATGACAGTGAAAAATTCCACAAATCCGATGCCAAAGAAATCAGCCGATACAATATTAACAAGATTACTAACGACAAGGGGTAATGACGCTGTGTCAGCGATAAAACCACTTGCAATAATAAACGGAAAGACCATTTTCTCATTAAAATTCAAGTTCCTTACCATCGAAAGAACAATTGGTGTCAAAATCAAGGCAGCCCCATCATTCGCAAACAGAGCCGATACAATCGCTCCAAGCAAAGTCACATAGACAAACATTTTTACACCATGTCCTTTTGCCGCTCTAGCCATATGCAAGGCAGACCATTCAAAGAAACCAATCTCATCTAAAATTAAAGAAATAATAATAATAGCGATAAATGTTAACGTTGCATTCCAGACAATTGATGTCACATCCAAAACATCTTGGAAATCTACTACACCAACTAGTAAAGCCAATATCGCTCCACCACAGGCTGACCAACCAATAGACAAACCTTTAGGTTGCCAGATGACTAAAATAAGTGTGATTAAAAAAATCACCGATGCCAAAACCACTGACGTTGTCATACAAATCCTCCTTAATCACACATAACGCGCAACCCTTGTTTTTCAAGACTTTCGAGTAACCCCTCTTGACTAGGAAGCTGATTTAATAAAGTACAGACGAAGGGAAAGTTCTCATATTGTTTATTCAAACCGTAATAAACCCATTGTCCTTTTCTCGATTCAATGATCAAACCAACATCACGTAACTTCCGTAAATGCTGACTAATAGCCGGCTGACTCATATCAAATAAATGAACTAGCTCACATACACAGCATTCCCTTGATTCAAGAATCTTCACCATCTTTAACCTTGTTTTATCGCCTAACAGCTTTAACACAAGCGCAACTTCCTCAATTGTACTTTTCATTTAGGTACTCCTTTATATATAAGTAAATGCTTATATCCTTATGCTATTTTATAGGTAAATGTTTGGTTAGGCAATCCCTTTTGTAAAAAACACATCAATTTTTTTTGATATATAGCTTGTTTTTCCAATTATAGTTAAAGTATACTGAAGTCACATCAAAAAAATTTGATAGGAAGTGCAATCTATTGAAACAATTTATTGAATATGAAAAACAATTTAAAGCATTAGCCGACCAAAAAAGGCTAGAAATTATGTATGAGTTATGCCAACGCGGACAGACATGCGTTTGTGATTTATCTGAGATTTTCTCCCTTCCGCAATCGAAATTATCCTATCATTTAAAGATTTTGCTCGAAGCTGGTTTAATTACAAAAGAGACAAAAGGAAAATGGAATTACTATGAATTAAATGAGCAATCCGTGAATCATCTCTTATCAGAAGAACTTTGTTGTATCTTTAGAAAGTCAAGTCATTCGTGTTGTAATTAAAAAAAGGAGGCATTTCAAATGAAATATGTGCATATCGGTATGAACGTAAGCAATTTAGAAGCATCCATTGCCTTTTATTCAAAAGTATTCGGTGTTTCTCCAATCAAGGTCAAACCCACTTACAGTAAGTTTTTACTAGAACAACCTGGACTCAACTTTACCCTTAATGTTAAAGACGAAGTAAACGGTAATCAAGTGAATCACTTTGGCTTCCAAGTAGAAACACAAGAAGAAATCGATCACCATAAACAACGATTAGAAAAAGAAGGATTCTTCGCACGTGAAGAACGCGATACCACTTGCTGCTACGCCCTGCAAGACAAGTTTTGGATCACTGATCCAGATGGGAATGAGTGGGAGTTTTTTTATACGAAGGCAGATCGTGGGGTTCAGAATGAGGAATGTTGTGTGAATAGATAAGGGATAATGTTTTTTTGTTCCGTAATTCTAAATGCTTGGTCTTCTTTATAGGTGAACGATAATTTTTTGAGAACTTCCTTAATCAGTTAAAATCCGAAATTTCAGCAATGATCACTCATCCGCTTGTTTGCATAGCCCCAACTAATTATTTTTTTCAAAGCTAGAGTTGCAAGTTACTTTTGAACTTCATAACCACCAATTTATAAAAAAGGAGGAATAAGCCCTGTTAAAGAAAAAATACTATAAAATATTTGTTCTATTGATTCTATTAAGTGTCATTATTTATATAGCGTATTATTATATAAATAATAATAGACTTGTTAGTGCAGTTTATTCTTTTAGGGGTGAAGGAACAGATTGGCTTGTAACATCTAAATATACATCTATTCATCAGAATAACTATAGGCATGAGGTAATAATAGAATATACTGGTGATGAAGCAAATGTGTTAGTTGATCGTTGGTTTTATAGGTCTCCACAATTCGGAACCGGTGGCGGTGAACAAACGCTTGATGAAAATAACCAGCTTAGTAAAAGAGATGAAGGGACATTCATGTTTACTCCAAATAAAATGCATACATTCGAAATAGAATGGAATGGCAAAAAAGAGAAGTTTGATATTAACTTATTAAAGAATGATTAATTTTTAGTACAAATCTATGCATGGTTGTTACTATAATTATTGCTTAAAAATTTTTAACCAAATAAAAAACCACCAAATATGTATTTGGTGGAGACGGAGGGAGTCGAACCCTCGTCCAAAGATATTGGCACTTAAGCTTCTACGAGTGTAGTCGATATATTCGTGTTTCGCTGCTCCTTATGCCTATCGACGGGCGTCCGGGCAGCTAGTCTGGTTGTTCTCTTCCTTCATCCTCAGACGGTGGAATCCGGCGTAGCCCACTTAATTTGAGTCCCTTACCCTACCACATGGGCGATGGAGGGAGGAACCGCTAAAGGCCTATTAGGCAGCTAAAGCGAAGTTGTTTTGTTGTTTGCCAGTTATAGGCTTTGACGTTTTAACGAGGACGATCCCCTCGACTCGCAACCTAAGCTCAAACTATCCCTGTCGAATCCGTAGCGTCCCCATTGTTTAGTAGCAGTTTTTAAAGCTGCTAGCTGTATTAGGTGCGCAACTGTTTCGTTGCAGCATACGGAATGCTCGATGAACTTTGAGCATAGATTGTGCACTTCTTTTTGAAGTGACAATTACTATTATAGCACAAACAAACAAAATATCAATTGTAAGCTTTTGGTATATTACATTTTTTGTCTTTCGCGGAAGGCACGCTCCACTTCTCGTTTCGCTTCTTTGCGTTTTAAGTCTTCGCGCTTGTCATATTTCTTTTTACCCTTTGCTAATCCAACTAAAACCTTTGCGAAACCATTTTTTAAATAGAGTTTTAATGGAACAAGGGCATAGCCGCTTTCTTTTGACTCACCAATTAGTTTGTTGATTTCTTTCCGGTGTAGTAAAAGCTTTCTCGTTCTTAATGGATCGTGGTTATGAATATTACCTTGCTCGTAAGGACTAATATGCATACCAATAATGAATAATTCATTATTAACAATTCGTGCATAAGCATCTTTTAGGTTCACACGTCCGTTACGAATAGATTTAATCTCTGTTCCTTGTAAAACAATACCCGCTTCATATGTTTCTTCGACCGTATAATCATGATAGGCTTTTTTATTTTGGGCGATTGTTTTCCCTGCACCTTTTGGCATCTCTTTCTCATCTCCCTTAAATCACAGCAGTTTTATTTATTTTAGCAAAAACAATGGGAAGAAGGAAGAAAGCCTTACAAAAAAGGCTTCCTCCATTAGATTATTAACGCTTCTTTTTTCGTTTAGCTTTCGGTGCATTCTCATAGAATTTGCGCTTTTTCTTTTTTTTACCATCTGGCTTACCAGGTTTTGCGCCTCGTTCTGGCGCCGCAGATTTCCTTGGTTTTCTTTCTGAACTGCCTGTTTTAAACACTTTTGTTTCTTGTCGGCGTTCTCTTCTAGGCGTACCTTTCATTCCGACAATCTCAAAGTCAATCGCACGTTCGTCTTTATTGACATTAATGACGCGAACGGTAATTTCATCACCAATGCGGAATACATTGCCTGTACGTTCGCCGATCATCGCCATTTGTCGTTCTTCATAGCGATAATAGTCATCGGTCATATAGCTGACATGGATTAAACCTTCTATCGTGTTTGGTAGTTCGACAAACATCCCAAAGTTCGTGACAGAGCTAATCATACCATCATATTCTTCGCCAATTTTATCAAGCATATATTCTGCCTTTTTCAATTCATCGGTTTCACGTTCGGCATCGACTGCTCTGCGCTCCATTTCAGAAGCATGATCCGCGATTTCAGGTAACATCGCATTCCATTTTTCTTGGGTGCGATCGTCTATCTTACCTTCGATCAAATACGTACGAATGAGACGGTGAACAATCGTATCTGGATATCGACGAATAGGTGAGGTGAAGTGTGTATAAAACTCTGTTGATAACCCAAAGTGACCCAAGCTTTCTGGATCATACTTCGCTTGTTGCATAGAACGAAGCATCATTGTTGAAATCACCATTTCCTCTGGTGTTCCTTGTACTTCTTCTATAATATCTTGTAATGCCCGTGGATGAACGGAGTTGGCTGTTCCTTTCACGATATAACCAAAGTTTGTAATAAACTCAAAGAATCTTCTGAGCTTATCTTCTTTCGGATCTTCGTGAATACGGTAGATGAACGGAACTTCCATCCAATGAAAATGCTCGGCAACCGTTTCATTCGCAGCTAACATAAATTCTTCAATGAGTCTTTCTGCTACTGAACGTTCGCGAATGACCACATCTTTTGGGTCACCCTCTTCATTTACTAACACTTTCGCTTCTTTAAAATCAAAATCAATGGCACCACGATGCATACGCTTTTTGCGAAGAATCGCAGCTAATTCTTCCATACGTTTAAACATCGGTACAAGTGGCTCATAGCGTTCAATTAATTGTTCATCATTGTCTTCTAAAATCTTATTCACGTCCGAATAAGTCATTCTTTCCGTTGTTTTGATGACGCTTTGGAAAATCTCATGATTGACCACTTCACCATCAGGCGTAATTTCCATCTCACATGAAAGCGTGAGACGATCTACTTTTGGATTCAATGAACAAATCCCATTCGATAGACGATGAGGAATCATTGGAATCACACGATCGACTAAGTACACACTTGTTGCTCGTTCCTCTGCTTCGACATCAATCGGTGATCCTTCAGTTACGTAATAAGATACATCAGCAATATGCACACCTAATTTATAATGACCATTATCAAGCTTCGTCACAGTAACAGCATCATCTAAATCTTTCGCATCTGCCCCATCAATCGTAACAATCGTTTCGCCTCTTAGGTCCCGGCGATTTTCAATTTCTTTTTCATCGATTTCATCAGGCGTTTCTTCTGCCTGCTTTAACACATCATCAGGGAATTCCATCGGTAAGCCATGTTTGTGAATAATGGAAAGAATATCAACACCTGGATCGTTTTTATGACCCAGAATTTCCATTACTTCACCTTCCGCACTCTTTCTTCCTTCAGGATAAGTAGTGAGTTTAACAACGACTTTATGTCCTTCTACTGCCCCTTTAGAAGCAGCTTTCGGGATAAAGATATCACTGGCAAACTTTTTATCATCTGGAATAACAAAGCCAAAATGCTTACTCTCAGTGTATGTACCAACGATTTGTTGCACACCACGTTCTAAAATGCGGACGATGGTTCCTTCTTTTCTTTGACCAGCGCTTTCTGCTGCTACACGTGCTAAAACAATATCACCGTGCATAGCATTATTTGTTTCATTAGGTGGAATAAATAAATCATCGAGTCCAGGTTCGTCTGGAATAACAAAGGCAAACCCCTTGGCATGGCCAGATAATTTCCCGCGCACAAGATTCATTTTTTCAGGTAATCCGTAGCGATTACTTCTTGTCCGCACAACTAAACCTTGTTCCTCCATAATAACTAATGTCTTGACAAAATCCTTGAATTGGGTGGAGTCTTCTATCCCAAAAGCCTCCTCCATTTCTTGTACTGTTAGCGGCTTGTACGCCTCGTCCTTCATATAATTTAATAGTTTATCGACCAGCTCTTTTTTGTGGTTATCCACGATTGACAACACTCCTCAAACTTCGATCTGACTTACACTTGCCAATCAAGCTGCTCTAAAAATTGATACACATCTTCATGCAGTTGATCTCTTTCCTTATCAAGTGTAATGACATGACCGGATTCTTCATACCATTTAATTTGTTTTTGATCATTTTCTACTTCATTGTATATAATATTCGCGCTTTCAGTATTAATCATATGATCTTCTCTTGATTGCACAACAAAAGTCGGAGAATAAATCATATCCACATTATGACGGACATCTGCAATTAAAGCTTGTAATGCCTTTAATGTGTTCATTGGTGTTTCTTTAAACTTAGCTACTTCTTCTTCGATTTGTTCAGGTGATTTTCCTTCTAGCTTCTTATATTGACGGGCATAATCAACGACGTTATCGTACATCACTTCTTCAGACTTAATATGCATAGGTGCACACATTGTTACAATACCCTTTACAGGTACAGTGTAACCTAATTTCAAGGAAAATACCCCACCAAGAGATAAGCCGGCAATCGCGATTTCTTCATGCCCCATTTCCTTTAGGTGTTGATAACCATTCATGACATCTTGCCACCAATCTTCTGGCCCCGTATGCACAAGTTCTTCCGGCGGGACACCATGACCTTTATATAATGGCGCATGACAAGTATAACCTTTCCCTTCTAGGAATCTTGCCATCATGCGAACATCTGCTGTATTGCCAGTAAACCCATGTAATAATAATACTGCTCGTTTACCGTTTCCAAATGTGAATGGTTTTGGTTGAACTACTTTCATTATGTAAACTTCCTTTCAATCAAACGTTTGTTTAACATTATTAGTTTTCCCTGTCATAGGCAAAATAAAAACCCGACCTTTCGTTGAGGCCAGGCATTGCATTGTTCGTCTCTATTTATAGAGCAAAATAAGAAACTGCGATTGTTAAAATAAAGAATAAAACAGCTAAAACAATCGTCAAACGATGTAAAATCAAATCTAAGCCGCGTGCTTTTTGTTTACCAAAAAGTTGCTCCGCTCCACCAGAAATCGCACCTGAAAGACCTGCACTTTTTCCTGATTGAAGTAAAACAACGGCAATTAAACCGATAGACACAATGACTAGCAATGTAATTAAAAGTGTATGCATAACAGTACCTCCAACTCGGTCATTTACGTACAATGATAATACTCAAATTTTAGCATATTTACTATGTCCAGACAAGTTAATCTATCGCGAAAAGTCAAGTTCATGCGCACATGCCTATGTACACTTCGGAAAGATATTTTTTATTTAAGCAGGTAACCATTTATTATATAATGATTTTAACTAAATGGAGGTGGAAAATGGACTTTATTTTAGATCATAAATGGGCTTTTTTAATCACCGCTGAAGTGATTTTCTGGCTATCTATACTTGCCTTCTTAATCCTCAGATATTGGTTCAAGTTGGATAAATGGAGCTTCTTATTTTTAGGCATTTTTCTCTTGAATGATATTTGGATTGCTACGATGGGTTATATGGATTATAGAAGGACGGGCGAGTTTTCTAGCTATCAAATCATTATTTTAATTGTTATTATCTATGCCTTTACTTACGGAAAATCCGACTTTAAAAAACTAGATCACTTTATTAAAAGAAAAGTCGCGCAATGGAAAGGCGAATCAGTTTCAATCGACAAGCCGGCAAAGCTCTCTGGTCGGGAGCATGCAGCGTTAGAGAGAAAACAATTCTTTCTCCACTTGCTTGTATTTGTTTTAGCTCATATTGTTTTGGCTCTATTCCTCGGACTTTCAGAAGAGGCCCGTTCTATTGATTCTATTACTGAGCTAGGGAACCAATGGTTTGCTGCAAACGACGCTGTCTTCCCGTTTACTCATTCCACGGCAAATAATATTAGTCGCATTTGGGCCATTATATTAGTTATTGATGGTATCATATCGCTTTCTTATACGCTATTTCCACGAAAAGCAAGCTAAAATTATTCTAATTGCTGAGTGGCTTTTCTTGTAGTCATAACTCTTAGACTTTTTGTTCTCACTTGTGCGCGCATATGAATTTTTTGCGCGCAATTCTTTTTCTTACCATACTTTCATTTGCAAACTATTCAGGGGCTTTCCGTCACTACTTGTACCAACGAAAAAAACAAACACCATTTACAAAAATGATGTTTGTTTATATAGTCATTTTATTTCATTATTTACTCAAGTTATAAAAAGATTTCAACCCATCATACACAGCTAAATCACCAAGCTCATCTTCAATGCGAAGTAGTTGGTTGTATTTTGCGATACGATCTGTACGGCTCATTGAACCTGTTTTGATTTGACCAGCATTTGTAGCAACAGCGATATCAGCGATTGTTGCGTCTTCTGATTCACCAGAACGGTGAGAAACAACTGCTGTGTATCCCGCACGTTTCGCCATTTCGATCGCTTCAAACGTTTCAGTTAATGTACCGATTTGGTTAACTTTAATAAGGATCGAGTTTCCTACGCCTTGTTCGATTCCTTCTGCTAGTTTTTTCGTGTTTGTAACGAATAGGTCATCACCTACTAGTTGAACTTTTCCACCGATACGTTCAGTTAGCAATTTGTGGCCTTTCCAATCGTTTTCATCTAAACCATCTTCAATAGAGATAATTGGGAATTCAGATACAAGCTCCTCATAGAAAGAAACCATTTCTTCTGAAGATAATCCAAGGCGACCTTCACCTGTTAAATCATATTTGCCTGTTTGTTTGTTAAAGAACTCAGATGAAGCAACGTCCATTGCAAGGTAAATATCTTTACCTGCTTCGTAACCCGCATTGCTAATCGCTTCGATGATAACTTCTAGCGCTTCACGGTTTGACCCAAGGTTTGGAGCGAAGCCACCTTCGTCACCTACTGCCGTGTTTAAGCCTTTAGATGAAAGAACTTTTTTTAATGAATGGAAAACTTCAGCACCCATACGGATCGCTTCTTTGAAAGAAGGAGCGCCAACAGGCATAATCATGAATTCTTGGAAATCAACATTGTTATCCGCATGAGAACCACCGTTAATGATGTTCATCATTGGTGTTGGTAATTGTTTTGCATTGAAACCACCAAGATAGCGGTATAGTGGTAAACCAACAGACTCTGCTGCTGCATGGGCACAAGCCATAGATACACCAAGAATCGCGTTAGCACCTAATTTGCCTTTATTTTCTGTGCCATCAAGGGCGATCATTGTACGGTCAATCCCTGCTTGATCCGTTACGTCAAAACCGATAATTGCTTCAGAAATTAAGTTATTCACATTATCTACTGCTTTTTGAACACCTTTACCTAAATAACGATCCTTGTCTCCGTCACGAAGCTCAACTGCTTCATATTCACCAGTTGATGCACCAGATGGTACAATCGCACGGCCGAAAAAACCAGACTCTGTTAATACTTCTACTTCTACTGTTGGATTTCCACGTGAATCTAATACTTCACGAGCATATACATGTTGGATAAATGGCATGATAATCTCTCCTTTTTCATTGGCTGTCATCTTGTCAAACTTCATTTATATGTAAGGCACGGATATTCACTAAAAAGTGAACACCGGCACTTATTTAATTAACGTAGAACCAGTCATTTCTTCAGGTTTAGTCACCTTTAATAAATCAAGCATAGTTGGAGCTAAATCTCCTAATATTCCATCTTCACGTAATATTAGACCTTTTTCCGTTACAATCACAGGCACAGGATTAGTTGTATGAGCTGTCATTGGATGATCATCAAGGGTTAGTACCTCATCCGCATTACCGTGGTCAGCTGTGATAATCGCTTTTCCACCTTTAGCAATAATGGCGTCAATCACTTTTCCAAGACATTCATCAACCGTTTCAACTGCTTTAATTGTTGGTTCTAGCATACCTGAGTGCCCCACCATATCAGGGTTAGCAAAATTCAATATAATGGCATCATGCTTATCCTGACTAATTTCATCAAGCAAAGCATCTGTTACTTCGTAAGCGCTCATTTCTGGCTTCAAATCATAAGTAGCGACTTTAGGTGAGTTAATCAAAATTCGTTCTTCACCAGGGAATTTCGCTTCTCTTCCGCCACTCATAAAGAAGGTAACATGAGGATACTTCTCTGTTTCAGCAATTCTCAGTTGAGTTAAATGATTTTGTGAGAGTACTTCTCCTAGAGTATTATCTAGGTTTGTCGGTTTAAATGCAACATACCCGTCAACTGTTTCACTAAAATGGGTTAAGCAAACAAAGAATAAAGACTTTGGATGGCCTATTCCACGATCAAACGAACGGAAGTCTGTGTTTGTAAACGTATTCGAAATTTGAATTGCTCGGTCAGGTCTAAAGTTGTAAAAAATCATCGCGTCGTTATCACTAACTTTTCCAACAGGTAATCCATCTTCCTTCACAATAACAGAAGGAATAACAAATTCGTCATAAATACCGTTCGCATAACTATCTTCTACTAACTCGTGCGCACTATGATAAGTTGGCCCTTCTCCGTATACCATCGAACGATATGACTTTTCCACACGTTCCCAACGATTGTCACGATCCATTGAGTAATAACGACCAGAAATAGAGGCGAATTCACCTACACCGATTTCTTTCATTTTCTCTTCTGCCGCTTGAATATATCCTTTAGCTGTCTGTGGTCCCACATCTCGGCCATCAAGAAAACCATGGACATAAACTTTTTTCAAGCCTTCGTCACTTGCAAGCTGAAGGAGGGCATATAAGTGATTAATATGACTATGCACACCACCATCAGATAAAAGCCCCATTAGATGCAGGCTTGTATTGTTTTGCTTCGCATGATTAATCGCTGCAAGGAATGTTTCATTCTGCTCAAAGTGCCCCTCACGAATGGCAACATTTACTCTTGTTAAGCTTTGATAAACAATACGCCCGGCCCCGATATTCATATGACCCACTTCAGAGTTTCCCATTTGTCCTTGTGGTAAGCCAACCGCTTCTCCACTTGCTGTTAAATAAGCATGTGGATACTCATTCCATAACCGATCAAAGTTCGGTTTTTTCGCTTGAGCAACAGCATTGCCTTTGACTTCTTCTCTATGAGCAAAGCCATCAAGAATAATCAAAGCAACAGGTGATTTACTCATACTTACCCGCCTCCAATAATTGCAGGAAAGAAGATGGTTCAAGACTTGCGCCACCGACAAGTGCACCGTCAATATCCGCTTGACTCATATATTCTTTAATATTTGCTGGTTTTACGCTACCACCGTATTGAATGCGAAGAGCTTCAGCAATCTCCTCAGAAAACTGTTTACTGACGACCGAACGAATATAGGCACATACTTCGTTCGCATCTTCCGCTGAAGATGACTTGCCTGTACCAATAGCCCAAATCGGTTCATAAGCGATGACAACCTGTTTTAATTGCTCATCAGATAACCCTGACAACGCTGCTTCCACTTGATGCCCAACAAAACTCATTGTTTCATTGTTTTCTCTTTGCTCAAGCGTTTCACCTACACAAATGATTGGAGTGAGGTTATGAGCAAATGCTGACTTCGCTTTTTTATTTACAGTCTCATCTGTTTCATTGAACATTTCGCGACGTTCTGAATGCCCAATGATGACATAAGATACACCTAAGTCTTGAAGTGCAACAGGGCTGATTTCGCCAGTGAATGCGCCATTCTCTTCAAAATGCATGTTTTGTGCACCGATGGCAACAGGTGAACCTTCTACACCATCTACAAGGCGCTCCAAGAATAGAGCAGGTGCACATACGACTGTATCCATATCCATTTCACCTGGAACAAGACCGTTAATTTCCTCAATAAATGACTTCGCCTCATTCATTGTTTTATGCATTTTCCAGTTACCTGCAATAATCGGCTTACGCATACTATCTCGTCCTTTCTTTTATTACTTATTTATCATTTAAAGCAACAACACCTGGAAGCGCTTTTCCTTCCATGAATTCTAATGATGCACCGCCACCTGTTGAAATATGGCTCATGCGATCAGCAAAATGGAATTTCTCAACAGCTGCAGCTGAATCACCACCACCGATAACAGAGTACGTGTCATTTGCTTCCGCTAATGCTTCTGCTACTGCTTTGGTTCCACCAGCAAACTGATCCATTTCAAATACACCCATCGGTCCATTCCAAATGACTAGCTTACTATCTGCAATGACTTCACTATATAAATTAGCCGTTTCAGGACCAATATCTAATGCCATCCACTCTGCTGGAATCTCGTTAATCGCAACTGTTTTACTATCTGCGTCTTCAGCAAAACGATCGGCAACGACAGCATCAATTGGCATCAGAAAGTTCACGCCTTTTTCTTCTGCTTTTTGCATAAATGTTTTCGCTAATTCTAGTTTATCTTCTTCTAATAGAGAATTGCCGATATCATGACCTTGTGCTTTTACAAACGTAAAGGCTAAACCGCCGCCGATAATTAAATTATCTACTTTATCTAATAGATTATCAATGACATCGATTTTGTCTTTAACTTTTGCACCACCAATGATAGCTGTAAATGGTCTATCAGGGTTTGACAATGCTTTGCCTAACACTTCTAATTCCTTTTCCATTAGTAAACCAGAAACCGCTGGGATATGATGGGCAATTCCTTCTGTCGATGCATGTGCACGATGGGCCGCACCAAACGCATCATTTACATAAACATCTGCTAATTGGGCAAAAGCTTTTGCAAGTTCAGGATCATTCTTTTCTTCACCTGGGTAGAAGCGAACATTCTCTAATAATAGAACATCGCCCTCTTCTAAACCGTCTACTGCCTGTTCAACTTTTTCTCCGTACGCCTCATCTGCATAGGCAACATTTTTTCCAAGCAAGGCAGATAATCTTTCTGCAACAGGAGTTAACCTTAACTCTTCTACTACTTGTCCTTTTGGACGTCCTAAATGAGAAGCTAAAATCACTTTCGCTCCTTGGTCAATTAGATAGTTAATAGTCGGAATCGCTGCGCGAATACGTGTTTCATCCGTGATTTGTCCCTCTTTCATCGGCACATTAAAGTCTACACGACAAAATACGCGTTTTCCTTTTAGTTCAACATCTTTTACGCTCTTTTTGTTCATAGTAAAAGGCCCTCCTAAACATAATAATGACTATTTTCTAGTTAGCTGCTTGTACTACAAGAAAGGCGAATGTTCATTCATTTATATGTATAAAAATCACCGTTTTCTTTCTTACTCGCGCAAGAAAAGCGCGAAAACGTTTAGAAAAAGTCAAAATAAAAGGGAGAGGTATGGTCCCTTTCTCCCTTCACCATTTATCATTATAGACGTTCATTCATGTAATATCCATAAAGATGTGAGTTTGTAAGCAAAAATTTTATTTTTAATGTTTACTTAACTTATATTTATAATCCTTTTTCAGCCATATATTCCATTAAATCAATCACTCTGTGAGAATAACCACTTTCATTGTCGTACCATGAAATGACTTTGACCATATTGCCTTCCATGACCATTGTAGATAAACCATCAACGGTTGATGAGGCAGGATTGCCATTGTAATCACCTGAAACTAATGGTTCCTCACTAAAGCTAAGAATATCTTTTAACTCTCCATTTGCGGCAGATTTCAATGCTTCATTCACTTCATCGATTGTAACATCTTTATCAAGTTCAGCAACTAAATCGACTAGAGATACATTCGGTGTTGGAACACGAATGGCTCCACCATTTAGTTTCCCTTTTAATTCTGGTAAAACAAGGGAAACGGCTTTTGCTGCTCCAGTGGTTGTTGGAATAATATTTTCTGCAGCTGCTCTTGCTCGACGATAATCCTTATGAGGTAAATCAAGTATTTGCTGGTCATTTGTATAGGAATGAACTGTTGTCATCATTCCACGTTTAATCGTAAATGAATCATGTAACACTTTCGCCAACGGTGCTAAGCAATTCGTCGTACAAGAAGCATTTGATACGATATGATGTTTGTCGGGATCATATGACTCGTGGTTTACACCCATTACAACTGTTAAATCTTCGTCAGTTGCTGGAGCAGATATAACCACTTTTTTCGCACCTGCTTCTAAGTGTTTCGCTGCATCTGCTCGTTTTGTAAAGCGACCTGTAGATTCAACAACTAACTCAACACCTAAATCACCCCAGCCAATATCAACTGGATTTCTTTCTGCTAACACTTTAACCTTTTTGCCACCTACGATTAAGTGATCGCCATCTACTTTTACCTCGTGCGGAAATGCGCCATGAATAGAGTCATACTTTAATAAATGAGCAAGCATATTCGCATCTGTTAAGTCATTTATCGCCACGATTTCTACATTTTCCTTTTCAAAGCTCGCACGGAATACGTTTCTACCAATTCTTCCAAAACCGTTTATTCCCACTTTAATTGTCATATCATAAAACCTCCATTAATTAATTGTTTTTTAGTAATTCCTCTGCCACAACCTCATCTGTGACAAGTATTGTTTGCTTCGGTGCTTGCTTCATGTACGCAGCAATCGCTTTAGCCTTTGTCGATCCACCTGCAACAGCAATCACATAATCTGCCTGTTGCAAATCTTCTAGTTGTAGTCCTACTGTTTGCAATCGATGAACCACTTTGCCCTCTTCATTAAAGTAATACCCGAATGCTTCAGCAATCGCACCTGATTCAGTTAATTCCTTTATGTTCTCCGTATGGGTGCCACGTCTTTCTGCCATCTCAAGTGCGTTGCCAATACCGTGAATGACGATATCCGCCTTTTTAATAACTGTCAGCACTTGCTTTATTTCTGGTTCCTTGATGATGGATTGATACATATCTTCACCGACAACATCTGGGACATACAATGTTTGATATGTGGCACCCGATTCTTCTGCCATACGCGCCGCTAATGTATTGGCTTGGAATTTCATATCTGTCCCGACACCTCCACGGGCTGGAACAAATAAGACATCCGACATATGTTGCTGTTTCTTAAGCGCATCAGCTACAGTTGAAATCGTGGATCCACCCGTTACTGCAATGGTCATCCCTCCATTAGCTAACACCTGAATAAGACGTGCTACTTCTTTTCCTAACTCAGACTTCACTGTTTCATCCTTATCAGTATCCCCATAAGTAAGTAACACCTTTTCTATTTGAAGCATTTTTGTCATATTTATTTCTTTATCATTTAATCCCGACCATTCTTTAATCACCTCGTGCAGATCTACAAGGAGTTGCTTTCCAGCTTCCGATAGTCTCGTTCCTTGTGCATCTACAATCATTAACCCTTGTTCTCTTAAAAAATCTAGTTCAGCTCGTAATACTCTTTCGGTCATCCCTACTTTTGCCGCTAAACTCCTTCTTCCTACAGGCTCCATCAAAGAGGTTTGTTGCAAAATTTCATATCTTCTTTTCATTATTTCCATTAAATCTGGAATTACTTTTTGGGTAACATTCATCCACTTATTCAATTGTTTACTCCTTTACATGGACATTATATGTCCATGCGAGACGTTTTGTGTCCCGCTAGAATAAAAATATATAATGAAGTGTAAACTTCATTTTTTTCTTCTTTATTCTTATACCCTTTTTACAAAACTTTAATCATAAATTTTATAAAATAACCCTACAACATTATATTAGCAGGGTTATTTTTATTTTTCAATCATTTAACGTTTTTCCACTTAACTTCTCAGAAAGAGTGACATAATCCACTTGCCCATATTGAAGAATCTCACCATCTACTACAATAACTGGAATCATTAATCCAAAGCGTTCTGTTAGATCATCACTCGTTTCAATATCAATGGCTTCATATTGAAATAAACAATCTTCTAGGACCATATCAATGACAAGCTCAGCTTGCTCACATAAGGGGCAATTTTTTCTTGTATACAGTTTAACACTATGCAATCAACCCACCCACTCTCTATTCGTACCTTTTTCTTTTTGAGGAAGAAGGAATTTTTAATTGATCACGATATTTTGCTACTGTTCTTCTTGATATTACAATACCTTTTTCCTCTTCTAGTCGCTGAACTATCACTTGATCTGAAAAAGGTTTCTTCTTATCTTCACCTTTGACCATTTCACTTATTGCGTTTTTCGCCTGCTCAGATGATGTATTCTCAAAGGACGTCGTCTTGATTGTACTAGAGAAAAAGGATCGCAATTCAATCGTTCCAAATGGTGTTTGCGCATATTTTTCACGGACCGCCCGACTGACAGTTGATTCATGTATCTCTAACTCATCAGCGATCTCTTTCATTGTCATCGGTTGCAAATAATTTGGGCCTTTCCAGAAGAATTCAGGCTGTTTTTCTACAATTTTTAATGCTACTTTTAATAATGTTTCTTTTCTTTGTTCTATACTTCTAGCAATCCATTGAAAATCCGTTTTTTTCTCTTGTAAAAAACGATTTACATCCTGATCTCCATCTGTTTGAAACTTGCGAAAATAACCTTCATTAAAACGAATCTTTGGTAGTACATCATCATATATACTTACAGAAAAATCCCCATCTTCCCACTGAATAACGACCTCTGGTGTAATATAAGGTGCTAACTCATTTTGGAAGGCTGCCGCTGGTCTTGGGTTTAATGTTTGCACAAGATCAAACACTGCTTGGATTTCTTTTAGTTCTACTTTCAGTTTTTTCGCAATTTCTTTCCATTTCTTTTCAGCAAAAAGAATAAAATAATCACTAATGACTTTCTCAGCGATTTCATTATAAGGGTGAAGTCTCTCTAATTGTAACCATAGGCACTCCTGTAAGTCTCTCGCTGCTACTCCTGCTGGCTCTAAACTTTGTATCTCAATCAAAGCTTCAGTCATATCCTCTTCACTTACATTGAATTTTTCCGCAACAGCTTGTAGATCAGTTTGTAAGTAACCGTTTTCATCTAAACAGCCAATAAGATAGGAAATGAGCTTAAATTCCATATGATTTAATTCTGCAATCGCTAACTGCGAATGTAAGTATTCTTGTAATGTTGTATGGTTTTTCGAACCGATTTGTTCAATCCAGTTTTGTTTATTGTCATCTACTTTTTGTTTCGATGGTTTCATTCGATCAAATCTCGGTTCGGCTGCTTGTGCAGGACTCTCTTCAATTTGCATAAGGGGATTTTCTAACGCCTTACTTTCCAAAAAGGCAGATAATTCTTGTGTATTATATTGTAACAGCGCAATCGCTTGTGTAAGCTCTTGCGTCATGGTCAATTTTAATGTTTGCTGTTGCCACAACCCTGCTTTCAAGTTCATTCTAATCCCCCCTTAACCCCATTCTACAATATTCATCAGAATTAGTGTATAGAAATAAATTGGTACTCACCACATAACTATTCATTTTCTAGAGTAAATATCATCAAAAAAGAAAAAGGAAGATTAATCGATGGCGGAAAGACGATTTGAGATTGCAGCGGTACAGGAAGAAAAAAAAGGAAAGAAATTATGGTGGAGTAAACTATTTCAACATAAGGGAGTGTCTCTTTTGCAACATTTGTTGTTTTAAATTACTTGATTAGGTTATTCCGCAAATTGGCGAGATTGTTGCATAAGGGAAAGACAATAATAAGTAATGCTTATCATATTTTATAATAAATTAGTATTTTTGCTTATGCTGAATGATAGATATACTATTTATTGACAGAGAGGGTTGCAAAAGAGAAGGAGGGGATATTAAATGGGAATTGACTTTCATAACAAAGGAAATCGCGATACTTATACAACACGAAGAGCTGACGACTCATGGATGGAAGTAATACACAATCTCGTGCCCATCGAAAATATATCAAATGCCTTAGATGTTGGATGTGGTGGAGGTATCTATTCCAAGGCAATGGCAGACATGGGGATTGATTCCGTTACTGGTATTGATTTTTCAAAAGTTATTCTTGAAGGTGCAAAAGAAAATTGCAAAGCATACGAAAGTATTTCGTTTAAGCATGGTGATGCTTTGGAAACAGGTTTAAATGATAAGAGTTTCAACTTAGTACTTGAAAGGGCGTTGATCCATCACATTAAAGATTTAGAATCCTGTTTTAAAGAAGCATATAGAATGCTGAAAGACAACGGCTTTTATATTGTTCAAGACCGTACTCCTGATGATTGTTTGGTGAAGGGTAGTGAGAGTCATATTAGAGGATATTTCTTTGAACTTTTCCCAAGGTTAGCTAAAAAAGAGAAGAATCGCAGATATAATAGTCAATTTGTAATTAAAAACCTTAAGGCCGCAGGATTTAAAGATATTGAAGAAGTGAAGTTGTGGGAAGTAAGAAAAGTGTATGAAAGTAAAGGGGAATTGTTTAAAGACCTAAGTGAAAGAACAGGAAGAAGCATTTTACATGAGCTAAACGATGAAGAATTAGAACATTTAATAGATCATATTGATGAGTCAATAACAGCAGATCATCACATAGTTGAAAAAGACAGATGGACAATTTGGAAATCAGTGAAATAGTTCGTTTGATGAATAAAAATGATTGCCCGCAAAAAGCCACGTTTGTTTAGTAAAAGTTCGAATGCAACGATTGTGGAAACTAAACAATTATTAGATTTTTCAGTTATTTTTCCCTTTAGTTACAAAAGGGCCTTTGTCGACCACACTTTATGAATATATGATAAAATCTATCATATTGGGCAAATTTTACGAAAGTAAAAGACGCAAAGCCACGGGCCTAAAGCATATATTGTCATGGCAGCCGGGTTGCAGATGTGTAAGGTGATTATTTTTCGCTTGAATCATTCTTACCTCTTTACGGACTTTCTAAAAGTCTCCTATATAAAAACCTTTCTAATTTTGCCTAAATTTCCCACAAAAAAGAAAGGCGTGTCTTATGATCTATCCAACCGTACAAAGCGAAGAAACCCATTTAACCCATATTGTCAAAGACCAACACTCTTGTATATGCGGTTTCCGCTATAATGTTTTTGCTACATTTACGAGGAAAGATTTGAAGAAAATCCAATTTAGATCGAATGAAAAAATCACTTGTCCCGTATGCAAAGCAACAGTAAATGAGGATTAATAGTATACATACCAAATTTAAAAGCCAACCATCTCTTAATCCGAGGGTTGGCTTTTATGATGAAGTTGAAAATTTAAGGATGACAAAGCGAATCAGCCAACCAATTATGATACCAGGAATGACAGCTAACATCGGTAACCATACGGGCCCAAAAAACACGCCAAATATTGATACCTCTGTTGAATACATCAGACCAACCGTTACAAAATACGCACAAAATACAAATGGTAAGAATGAATACTTACTCCCTTCTCCTCCAGCATCCTTATAAGCATCCCAAATAGCGAAGAAGTATAAACAAGGATAAAACATAAGCCATCCATAGTTTGCGGCCTCAGCAGCTTGATGAACTTTACCTTGAAAGCTCAACATAATAATTTCATTAAAATTACCCATGACATTAAATAAAATTTCTAAAACTAAAAATACAGTACCTTTAAACAATCTTCCATTTAAATATTGACCAAAACCGGGAAAAGCAATCGACCAAAACAATTTTTCAATCGGGTTATTTTTTTTCACAGAACATCCCTATTTCCTTTTCTTTTTGGAAATATTTCTATGATTTACTGATTGAGGGGCTTGTTCAAGCCAACCGTATTTAATTAATAAACTTGCCGATTGATTGCCTAAGTCTAATGTTTCGGTCATTATCTTTGCATACATTACCGTTAAATCCCGTCTTGTAGTCGTACCTAATGCTGTCCCATAATAGCCGGACAACGTAGCAATAAACATCACTACTTGGTATAGCATTAACTTTTCTGAAAAAGGTGGTGTCGTGGAATTAAGCACTTCTGAGTCCCAAGTTGGTGAAACAGAAATGCTATCTTTAATTAAAGCATTAGCAAATTCTTGGACATTTTCATCGAATAAATCAAGGCCTTTCCGCAAAAATTTCTTGATATCATCTGAACTAACTGTTTGACAAAGACCTAAAAACAGGGCCTTTCCTAAAGCATTTCTTTGCATATCATTGTATACATTCATAATTTCAATGACTGATAATGCTCGCTGTTCACCTATAAAGCCACTTAAGTAACTATTTTTTTCAGCGATTTCAATTTTTTCTGGGATAGGAATAGACGGTGAGGGGTGAAAAACACCCTTATCTTGCTGCAATTTAATCGCGTTTCTATATAATTGTGAACATTTTTTTAATGCCTTTGAGAAAATTTGGTCCACATCTTCATGAATCGCAATAGCTAATGCAGTTCCATAACCAATCATGCCATAACGGGTCATATCATGCATATACGCAAGGATAAATACATCTGAGTAAAGCTTTGGAGCAGTTACATTGACATCTTCTTCTTCACTAAAGGCTTTCGGCAATGGATGGTTGTTCTTATTGTAGATCGTCGTTATATCAAAAATAATTTCATCACACATCTCGATAGCCGTCTCAATAAATTCCTTAATATCGCCTTTATCAGCTTTTTCATAAAAATACTGCAGGACGCATTTATACATTTTATTATTCATATAGGCATTCCATAGCTGCGCTAACTCAGATGCCGTTAACCTTTGATCTTTCTCCGCCATATTAACCCTCCCACTGAAAGATTATCTTTAGCGTGTCCTTAACCTCAAGGAAACATTCCCAGTTTTTTTTACATTCACATGCAATTAAATTTTTCAGGATCTATCATCTTTCCGTAACGTAATTTTTATTTCAAAAAACCGCAGGATTATCGGCTCTTTTTTTAATCCATCTTTTGTTAATTAATTTGATTAATATTTATTTTGAAGAAGTTAACATTCCAGTAATTATTGTAGACTTTCTCCCTAGAGCCTTTTGTCACCTTTTCAGTGTTTCTAATAGATATTGCTTCCTTTGCATACTTTTCATTTATATAATACTTTTAATAAAGGGAGAAGTTGAGGTGTAGAACAGATGAAATATCTTCAAGAAAAAATGCATTTATTAGGAGAAAGACACTCAAATGTATACATAATTAAAACTCCAGATGAAAAATATATTGTCTCTATTCCTGATCTCCATTGGTCAGCACAAATAGGTTGTTTAGATGAATTCCAACAAAAAGTAGAATACCTCGATGACTCACTCTCATTTCATCTTTATGAAGGAAATTCATACGAGTTAGCCTATAGACTGTCAAAACTTACTGAATTAAAACTACTTCGTTAAACTTCGGATTAAAATGTTTTTTTATTCTTCATACATAGAAATTTATTTAGTAAACAAACTAATTAGAAAAACTTGCTGTAGGTGATTATCTTCTTCTATTCAAATGAAATATTCGGAATGCTCATTTTCGGGGGATTGTTAGCCCCAACGTCATTGTTCTTTTTTAAAAAAATTCATTATGGCATAGTCATAGCAGCCATGTACATAAATATTATAGTTGTCATGTTTCTTTTCAGCGTTTTTATAGATTTATGAGCAGGTCCTTTTTATGAAGCATAATTGATGGCATCCAAGCATTATAATGATTGAACATAAAATAAATGATTATATTGTTCACCAACCAATTATCCCTTTCGACAGGGCCTGCTCACGCTCACATACTTTTCTTTTGGAGAAATTTTCTTAAATTGCTGATTACCCTTTAGTCATTATAAAATCGCCTATTATATTCTCTATTGAAGAGTCACTGCTTGGCTCTTCTTTTTTGTTGCGAATAATGATGTATATCGAGAGCTAATAAGAGGCGTTTTTTAGAAGAACTTCTTAAATAGTAGAATATTAAGAATAATTCAAGAGTACATTGATTCATGTACATCCGATTAAGGCAAATAAAATAGGCGTTTTTTATTCATTGCCGGACAAAAGTCGGGCAAAAAAATAAAAAACGCCTACAATCTCTTATATCATCACTTTTAGCGCCCTCGGAGGGAATCGAACCCCCATTTTAAGAACCGGAATCTTACGTGCTATCCGTTGTCGGCTTCAGTGGGAAAACCTTCGTGAAACGTTGGTATCATTGATTTTGCTTGAAATTTTAGAAAAACCACTGTGCAATACTTCGCACAATCACGAACCTAATTTACTCAATAATACCAAAGAGCAAAATAAGTGTAAAGAAATTCTTTCCTTCTAAACCTTTTGAAACCGATATCCAGAGGAATGTCTCTTTCCGTTTTTCACATATCGTCTTAGAGTACCGTCTTTTATATTTAATTTTCTACTTGCTTCCGCAATCGAATCAAATTTTATTTTTTCATTATTATTAATCGCAAATATGCTTTGTTTCTGTTTTTCATTAGCGATTCTACGATTTTCTTCTGCTGTAATAACACAACAGTTATTCAAACTGTAAACTGACCTTCCACTTTTGTCTTTATCAAGCTGATACCCTTTCAGATATAGTAAATGACCATTCCTCATGTTATCAATATCTTCAACGAAATTCCAAAAGTCACGCCAACGTTCACATACTCTTATACCTTTGCCACCATAGAATTTGTATTTAACATGATTTGGGTTATAGCACCTATCCATCATAGACTTCCACCTATTATAAAGCTTATGTTTGTGTCTTTTTTTCATTATTAAATCACCTCAACAGTATTGTATTGAGGACGATCTCATGTGTAAGGCTAGCTAAACCAGTTAATTTTTGAATATTAATATTCAACGAACTAATGTTTAAATATTAAAATTATTCAATATTTTCCTTAATTGTTAAAGGGTTTTGTTTCCTTAGTGTGGTAATGATATTATCAAAAACATTTAGGAAGGAATGCCTTAATGAAAGAAATACTTCGGAATATGGATGATTTTAAAATTATCGAAATGTATCGTGATGTATTGGTCGAAATGAAAAGTAGAAATCTTATACGTTCCAGCAATTTGATAGGGGATTGGGGTGAAAGGTTAGCGATAAATTTTTATAATGAAAGTCCACAATTACCAAATTTAGAAGCAGTTCGTGTTGGAACAAAAAATGTGGATGCTATCAGTAGGGAATTTGAGCGTTACTCCATTAAAACAACTACAACTAAAATGACTGGGGTTTTTAACGGATTAAATGACGTTAATTCTGAACAACCACAGAAGCAAAAATTTGAGTATGTAATCATCGTTATGCTAAATAAAGATTTATCATTAAAAGCCATATATGAGTTGGATTGGGAAAATTTCTTGACGCTGAAGAAATGGAATAAATCGAAAAAAACTTGGTATTTGAGCATTTCAAATGAGCTCAAAAGAAAATCAAAAGTATTGTATGATAATGAATCAAATTTAACCATATAAAGTCTCATTATACATAGATCAGGACTTAAAAATAACCAAAAAAATAAGAAGGGAGTTCCCTTGGGAACTTCCTAGTAAAATGAGAATTTTATTATTAAAAGTTAAATATAGAAGAATTAACAAAAGAAAAAAATGGTAAAATGAAATAACCAGAAATTTTTGGAGGAAATTAATGAATAATCAATATTACAGGAATTTCACCATACTAACAGGTACAGCTATAATAATTCTAGCTATTTTTAGAGCTATTGGAGCTTTTTCTCCTAGTATACTAGTAATGTTTTGTGTATCGGTTGCTGCTTTAATGTATTCTCTTGTTGATTTGAGTTTGGAATCAAACAGAGGTAAAAAATTTATACTAACATTTGATATTATAGCCATAGTTTTCCTCATTTTGTCTTTTACAACTAAAGGTATGAAGAAGTTATTCAGTATCGATGTACTGATAATCCCATCTGAGGTTGTTACCTTATTAGCATTTGGAGTGGTTATCCTAACAATTGGAATTAAAGATAGAAAAGCAATTTCCGAGACTATAGAATCTATAAAGAGCACAATCTATATAGATTCAAAGAAAAAGTTTTCTACTTTAGATAGTGATGTTGCAAAGCAATCTATGCTTGAATTAGCCAACTATGAATACAACACTGTATTTAACCTTAACAAAGTAATCCTTGAATTGAAAAAATATGATGGTTACGTTCAGCAATCATCTTCAATACATGATGGCTGGTCTACACTTTTTGATTGCCTTGAATATTACCGCATAACTAATGAAGGCCCATTTTATGACCATGGCCTTAACACCCTTTTCTGGGATTTCGATGGACACCTCACCTCTGCTACTAATATATTTTCTAACCTTTCGCAACCTGAGGGAACTCATAAAATAGCTACTATAGTAATCTTTAAAGAAAGCTTTAGTGTAAACAGATATGTAAGAATGAGAAATAATAACTCTTCAGAAGAATATATCAATGCATACAATCATATTTCTGATGCTCTCAAAAGTTGGAATGAACTTAAATCAATAGCAGTAACAAAATACGAATCATTGGGTACCATTGACTTTTCTCATCAAGAATGAGAAATAATTCTTGATTAAGCTACCAATGTTTTAGTTTAAAAAACTCGGACCACAAACAAGTGGTCTTTATCTTTTGGGGAAATTATCCATATAAATTTGTACATTATATAAAATATTGATTTTACTACAAAGAAACAGCCCGATTACTCAGGCTGCTCAAACTGCAAAAGTGTATATTTTTCATAATGCTCTTCTTCTAAGTAATCATTTATATATTCCTTCTTAATGGTTGCTTTAATCGCACTTGGAACTTTAAATTGAAGGTTGTTATTCTTTTTTAATTCCCTAAACATCTCTGTAGACATTTTTCCACTAATGTCTCCCATCGTAGTAGTTGAAATCCTAAACTTATTATAAGAAGTATTTATTGAAGTTAATACACCATCAACTTCAACTTCTTCAGAGTGCTTTTGACTCTTGTCTTTTAGAATTTTATTTAATATATCTAGCTTTCCGTAAGAAGTTTTATCAAAACTAACTTCTTTTGGTACCATCTGGGTTTTTGTATTTGCTTCTAACGTCAAGGAAAAATCATTATCTACAATGTCTTTAAGTAAATTTTTAACACTTTTTATTGTTTCGATTGAATATTCTTCATCTATGTCTATCTGTTCTTCAATTTCATCTGGATTTTTGCGTTGAATATCATCAATTAATTCAAAAAGATTGTTTAAAGATTTTTCAGGGACTTCAAACAGATCAGCCTCCGTTGGTTCCGTAATTAGCCATATACCAAATGAAGAAGGCTGTAAAGAATGTACTCTTAAGTTAATTTCATGCTTATGTACTTGGCCTATTAGCTTACTACCAATATCGTATGCAATATCATTAATTGATTCCTTTAAGTTACTTAAGAAATCTAAAAATAAGTCCAAACCTATATCATGACTATTTCTATCGTCCCTTAAAACTACTTTAAATCTTGAGCTATCAATAACATCTTCTTCGACTTTTGTAAGCTCAGTATCAGTAACATAATCATATTCCACATAAAGGTCTTTAACTGGAAAACTCTTTTCATCAAAATTAGTAGCGTCAACAACAGTAAGTTCTAGCTCATCATTCGTAGTAACCGTATTTGAGTCAATGATTAAATGATGTAAACGCTGTTTACTCTTTAAATGGTTAAGCAAAGTTTTCACTTTTATTCTTTGATTAATTAAATCCAACCGTTCTTTATTGGAAATTCTACTGAAAAGCCATTTATCCACATTTTTTTCCATTTCTTTGACATAGAAATTTAAATAGTATTTTCCCTGTGGAGATTTAGAAATAAAGAACAAAGGAAAATCATAATATTCAAAAACGTGTATTAGCTCAGAATTCTCCAATTCACTGTATGGAATTTTATTTATTTTCACTTTGACCCTACTCTCCTAGAAAAACCTTTTTCATATCTACATCTTCACATAACCACAAGTTTATGTGACCGCGCTTTGTTCTATGTTTACCACATTCGGAAGTAATCCTTCCTTTGACCAGTTTCTTATCTCCTAAGTATTGATTGTTTTCAGCTACCTTCCTAGCGTGTTCCTCTGTGACGAAAAATGAAACAGCAAGGGCTTGACAAGCTAAATATGGAGGATACTTTTTATTTTCCTCTTTATGGCTAAGAAAGTCTTCTTCTGTTACGAGGTCACTTTTAATAAATCTATAAGCAACTTCAATGTCTTCTGATTTTGCAGTCTCTGGCGGACATTCAGTGGGTAAAGCAGCCATGTCTGCTTGATGTTTTAAATTCATTATTATATCCTTTCCCCTCTTATTTATTCATATACTTTTCGATTATGTTAATTTAATTTAAATATATCAATATTTTGGAAAAAGGAGAGATATTCGACAAAAATAGACAAGAAAATACATAGGGAAATTGTCACAGAAATAAAAAGGACCTGTTTTTAAAAAGATCCTCATCAAATTTCGATTTTACTGACTTCCTAAATCAAGTCATAAATTATGTTAATAAAAAAACGTTTCTTAGTAGTCTGAAATACAGACTAGGAAACGGATTGATAATTAATTCACATCTCCTTGACTCTAATCTGAAGAATGCCTTTATAATTCATAACTTTTCTAAAAGACAGCCTCTAAAGTTCTACATTTTCATGATAAAATAATACTAATATTGGTAGCACTAAAGCTGAATTTTTTTTATTAGATGAAAGATAGGTGAAGAGTTTGGAAGTGAAAAATCATAAAAGTTTCGTTGCTTTAATTAATGAGATTGACATGAAGCAACATACACAACGTGATAGAGGGACACTATTCGAATTATTAATAGTAGCATATTTAGAAAATGAACCGATGTATTCTCGTTTATACGATGAAATATGGAAATTAAGTGATGTTCCAGCCGAGTATAATATCCCTAAAAAAGATACAGGTGTAGATTTAGTAGCAAAGAAACGAGAAACTGGCGAATTGGTAGCCATACAATGTAAATATTACTCTGCTGATACGGTCATTAGAAAATCACATATAGATTCGTTCTTAAATGAAGTAGGAAAAAGCTATTACTCAGAAGGAATTATTGTCACGACAACAGATAAATGGAGTACCAATGCAGACGAAGCACTAAAGTTCCGAAATAAAACCATTGCACGCGTCTCATTGGCGAATTTACAAGAAAGTAAAATTGATTGGTCTGCATATTCATTTAGTAGCCCTAAACAAGTTAAGCTGCAAAGAAAAAAGACTCCTCGACCTCACCAAGTTCCAGCAATCAAGGCAGTAATTGAAGGTTTCAAGAATGCTGACCGCGGAAAGCTAATTATGGCTCCTGGCACAGGGAAAACCTACACTTCCATGGCCATTGCAGAAAAAATGGCCGCTGAAAAAAATGGAGTGTTCAAAGTTCTTTATCTTGTTCCAAGTATTCAATTATTATCTCAAACATTACGAAGCTGGAATGCTGATATTAGTTTTAAGATGGATTCCATTGCAGTGTGTTCAGATAGAAAGGTAACAAAAGAAAAAGGAGAGAATGAGCTAGAAGATATTGCAGCTGCTGATATAGGATATCCAGCTACTACGAATACTGAAAAATTATTAGAATATCAGGATCGAATTGAAAGAAGTACGGATCAGGGAGATTTCCTGACAGTTTTTTCGACATATCAATCGATTGATGTAATCATAGAGGCTCAGAAAAATGGTTTTTATAATTTTGATTTAGTTGTATGCGATGAAGCCCATCGTACAACAGGAGCAACAGAGCTTAATAAGGAAGCTTCTGCCTTTACGAAGGTTCATAGCGATGACAATATTAAAGCAAATAAACGTCTCTATCAGACTGCAACACCTCGAGTATATGGAGAAGATGCCAAAAAGAAGGCAGAAGAAATGTCTGTTTTGATTGCGGATATGAGTGATCCCGAAATTTATGGGGAAGAATTCTATCGTATCGGATTTGGCGATGCTATCCGCAAGGATATCTTAACAGATTACAAAGTGATGGTTCTAGCAGTTGATGAAGAAGTCATTGCTCGCCGTTTTCAGCAGATGCTTGCACGTGAATCGGAATTGGAATTTGACGATGTAACAAAAATTATTGGCTGTTGGAATGGTTTGGTTAAACGGAAGGGCAACACGAACGAAACGCTCGGACAACCAATGAAGAGGGCAATCGCCTTTACAGGTACTATCAAAGATTCAAAACTAATCACCAATATGTTTTCAAATGTCGTTGATGAATATATCAATGAAGTGAACGAGCAATCAGACATTTTCAATATTGAAATCGAACATGCGGATGGCTCAATGAATGCACTTCAAAAAAATGAGAAAATTTCTTGGTTGAAAGCCGATGTTCCTGAACGTACCTGCCGGATATTATCAAACGCAAGATTCTTAACAGAAGGTGTCGATGTCCCCGACTTAGATGCAGTCATGTTTTTGAAACCAAGAAAATCAAAAATTGATATTGCTCAGGCAGTGGGACGTGTAATGCGTAAAGCACCTGGGAAAGACTATGGTTACGTGATTCTGCCTATCGGGATACCAGCAGGAGTTGACCCTAATACTGTTCTAGATAACAATGAGAAATATCGTGTAGTTTGGGAAGTATTGAATGCATTACGTTCACTAGATGAGCGTTTCGACGCAACTATCAACAAACTTGAACTGAATAAAAAGAAACCAGAACAAATTCAAGTTATAGGTGTTGGGGATGCACCTGAAGATGGCTTGGTAATTCCAAAGCCTGAAGATGAACAATTAGCATGGTCACTCACTGACGAAGATTGGTCAGAGCTTGAAAGAGCGATATACGGAAGAATTGTGAGGAAAGTAGGAAATGTCCGTTATTGGGAAGACTGGTCAAAAGATGTTGCAGAAATAGCACAGCAACATATGATGCGTATCCGTGTAATGTTAGAGGACACTAATAGCGAGGCATACAATGAGTTTAAAAAATTCGTGACTAGTTTACGTCATAATATTAATAGCTCTATTTCAGATAACCAAGCGATTGAAATGTTAGCACAGCATTTAATAACAAAACCAGTGTTTGAAGCTTTGTTTGATTCATATAGTTTTGTTCACAACAACCCTGTTTCAAAAGCAATGGATTCAATTTTGAGTGTTCTAGATGAACAAGGACTTGTTAAAGAACAAGAAAAACTTCAAGAATTCTATGAGAGTGTTCGTATTCGGGCTCAAGGTATCGATAATTTAAAAGCAAAACAAGACATTATTATTCAACTTTATGATAAGTTCTTTAAGGTAGGATTTAAAGAAACTACTGATCGCTTGGGAATTGTTTTTACGCCTGTTGAAGTAGTAGATTTCATCATTCATTCTGTCGATGAAGTATTGAAGAAACACTTTGGGAAATCAATTTCTGATGAAGGTGTAAATGTCCTTGATCCATTTACAGGTACTGGGACGTTTATCACGCGCTTATTACAGTCGGGACTGATTAACAAGGATGATATGTTCCGCAAGTACACTCAAGAGCTTCATGCCAACGAGATTGTGCTGTTGAGTTATTACATTGCAGCAATTAATATTGAGGAAACGTTCCATGGAATGTTGAAAGACGAAAATGACGAAAGTGAATATGTTCCATTTAAAGGGATAGTACTTACTGACACCCTTGAATCGACTGAAAAAGAAGACACACTTGATGATGAGTTTTTCGGAGATAATGATGAGCGGTTAAAACGTCAGATAGAAACGCCTATTACAGTAATTATAGGAAATCCACCATATTCAATCGGGCAAACAAGTGCCAATGACAATAATCAAAATATTGATTACCCGCGATTAACCCAAAAAATTGACCAAACATACGCAAGGTATACATCGGGATTAAATAAAAAATCACTATTCGATACTTATATTAAAGCTTTTAGATGGTCTACGGATAGAATAGGGGATACTGGTGTTATTGCTTTTATTACCCCTAATTCCATAATTGATAAGCCAAGTCATGAGGGATTTAGAAAAGTTATTCATGATGAATTTAATTATATTTATTCAATTAACTTGAAAGGTGCAGTTCGTGGGAAAATTGGAGAAGAAGCTAAATTAGAAGGTCAAAGTGTTTTTAATATTTTAACCGGCGTTGCTATAACACTGTTAGTCAAAGATGCTTCAAACGAGCACAAAATTTTCTATTTTGATATTGGAGATTATCTGAGTAGAAAAGATAAGTTGGAAAAACTCAATATTTTAAAATCTATTGCAAATACTGAATTTCAGCAAGTTATACCAGACGTAAATAATGATTGGATAAATCAAAGGGATGAACAGTACTCGACATTTAAGGAAATGGATGGAGAAGTTTTTCAAACAAAAGCAATTGGTGTGACTACGAATAGAGACGCATGGGTTTATAACTATTCAAAAGAGACAGTTCATTTAACATCAAAATCTATGATTGATAATTACAATTCAGAAGTAGAACGATTGAGTAGCATTAAAGACTTGAAGGAAAAAGTTAGCTTGATTAACACTAAGGATGATTTTGTAAAATGGTCACGCGGTCTTAAAAAGAAATTAGAACAGAATCAACTAATAGAACATAATCCAAACTCAATTATTGAAAGTTCATACAGGCCATTTGCTAAAAAATGGCTGTACTATGATAAAAATATTGTTGAGTATCCTGGTATTTATCATTCTATATTTGGAAAAAGGAATAAAGTTATTTATGTTGCAGGAGGAGGAGCAAGACGAGATTTTTCAGTTCTTATGGTTGATTTAATACCAAATCTACATTTAATGGAAAATGGACGAGGATATGTTTTATACAACAATGATACTAGTGAATTATTTTCTGATAATAGCAACATCAATGACCATTTCTGTAAAAAAATCAGATTGAATTCAGAGGACGTATTCTACTACGTATATGGATTGTTGCATTCTGAAGAATATCGATTTAAATATAATAATGACCTTAGAAAAGCTTCTCCCCGGATACCTATTTTGAAGAACAAAGAAAAATTTGTAGAAATTGGCCGAAGACTAGCTGATTTACACATAAATTACGAAAAAGTATCTGCATATGATGGAATTGATATTATATACAAATCTCAAACGCCATCATACAAAGTTCAAAAAATGAAACACCCAAAACGTGGACAACTAGATTCCATCGTCTTCAACAAAGACATTACGATTAAGAGCATTCCTGAAAAAGCGTATGAGTACGTCGTAAATGGACGACCTGCGATTGAGTGGATTATCGATCAGTATCAAGTGAAGACTGATAAAAAATCAGGCATCATTGACGATCCAAATGAATATTCTGATGATGAAAAATATATCTTTTACTTGTTACTGTCAGTTATTAATGTCTCTGTTCAAACAGTTGATTTAGTCAAAAGTTTGCCAGCATTAGAAATAGAAGAATTTACTTATAATCAATAATCGTTTATATAAGCATACTTTTAGGATTGTCCTAATTGTATGCTTTTTTATTTTTCGTTAGCTTAGTCGGATTTTATATATCGGGCCGAAGAAACAGACCTCTCTGATTTTTAAAGGACTGTACTACAGACCATTTAGAAAAACACCCTCCAGTTTGTTTTTCCTTAGTGAGGGGAGAAGAGGGTTTCCTCAGCGCGTAAAAAATCCACTCCTATAATTCAAGCTTCTAATATTTATATAAACAAAAAATAACCGCCCAGCAATTACGCCGAGCGGTCATATTAATTTACTCATCGTCATCGTCCTCCAGCAAAGCAAGTAATGGGTTGACTTCCTGACGTTTTTCCACTTCCATTTGTTGTAACTTCCGTTCCTCAATCATAACCTTAGCCATGTCATTAGCGAGCCTAAAGCGTTGTGACAATGGTATAGCGAGAGCTGACATATGAGCTGCAATTTGTTTATCAAGGGCAATCATACGCCTTTCAATATCTGCTGAACGTTCGTCAAACACGTCCAGTGCGTTGTAGTGTTGTTTCAAGTTATACCACATAGTTAAATATTGTGCTAAAAGGTTTAATGATTCTGAATCGCTTTCAGTATAATTGTCATTCCGCTTCTTGAGCTTGTTAAACATTTTACGTTCTTCAGATGTCAACATCGGAGACGCTTTTGGCTTTGTGGCATTTGTCACCACCAATTCTTCAGCTTGTTCTCGAGCAGCTATTTGTGCTTTGCTGGCTTTCATTTTTAATTGATTTGTGCTTGTTCTGACACCTCTAGCCATGTAAATTCTCCTTTCAAAAGTAAAGATAGGGACTGGATTTTTTTGTAATAACTTAGACCTGGTCCTCTTATCCTTATAGCTTTTTTCTTATTTCGGTAGGGGGTATAAATATTCCCATAAAAATAACCAGCATCATTCGATACTGGTCTGCTTTATTATCCTATTATTCATTTAATATATACATTGCTACAATATAAATAAGCACATACAACCATCACAGTTGCAACTCATGAGCGATAGCGAATGAGTTAAGGCTTTAGTGGCTGCTAAGCCATCTAAGCCCATATATACTTATTATATATATTATATATAACTGTAGTATGCTGTACTATATACTATCTATATAACAGTAGTATATAATCGACCTGCTGGTAGCATGGGTGTAGCATAGCCACCCCTTGATTGTTGTTTTAAGGACAGAAAACGTCATTAAGATTCGTTCTCTTAAAGACGTTTAAAGGAAATGAGTTCTAATGTCACTTCCTGTCCTGTGTCATTAATTCTTCAACAATCCATACAGTTTTCTTTTCATTATTGATGATTGGACGTTTAGCGTTGATTTCAAATCCATGAGGTTGGATAAATTCATTAATCGTCTTTAGACTCGCCAATCTACCGATTCTTTTAGATGCTCCGAAATAGTGACTGATTTTTTCTTCAAATGCACGCTTTTCATTATCAAACAATTTGATTCCTTCAAGTTCATTTAAGTATGGAATTAGTTCATCTTTTATACGCTGTTTAAATTCCAATTTGTTTTCTTCAGAAGCGATATACTTGTTTCTCCATTGAAGGGTAGCAGGTCTTTCAAATAATTCCTTTACCAGCTTCTGATAATTTTTAACAATGCTTTGAAGTTCATCAGTTGTTAATGCTTCTTCAGTATCCATTAGATGTTTACATACAAGTGGTGAAATGTAATCTAATTGATAACTTAGAAGTTTGGCATATTCTTCACTTTGAATGAGCCGTTTTTCTACTTTTAAATTCTCTGATTCTTCAATATTTACATCTTCCGCAAAGAAGGAATCGACAACCCATGATTCAGCTAATTTTAAAATTTCCCCTTCTGATTTGTTTTTATTACCAGGTAAAATCTTCATGCCACTTTTTGCAGATTCAATATTTTCCGAACGATATTGTCTGAATTTTTTTATGAAATTAATCTGAGCGATTATTAAATCATAGAAATTTTCTAACATGGGTTGATTCTCAGTAGACAGCCATACTGTTAAACGGTCATTAGGATTATGAATGTCAAACCGTTTACGACCAACCATCTGCTGGATCTGAACTTGGTCATACTGATTCAAAAGGATTATATGTTTAAAGTCAGGGTCAATAATGTCTATGCCATTATCAATAGCCTTATTGGCTATAGCGATTTGAGTATCGAATTTTTTGTCGCTAACAAGTTGTCCAACTTTAGCAGCCATTTGGGGTATTTTCAAACCATTAAATCTGCCATCATCTGGTTTAACCCATACGGAATGATAGAACTCTACTTGATAACCTTTTTTAACATATTTTTGGCACATTCTCGCAATCATTTTTCTTGAAGTCATATCAGCTACGAACACCATTATTTTTTCATTCTTATCAATGCTTTTGATGATTTGCTCCAAGTCTTTATTCGTGCAAACAAAGTCCATTCGGTCATTAAATCCCAGTACATTTCTATAATCAAGCTCCTTGTATGTTAAACCTCGATTATTAAAATATTTTATGATTTGCTGTGGAGTAGCTGTGAAGAAGATAACAGGCTTTTGTTCAGATGCTTCAAGTATCTTATTCATGATTGCTCCTGTTGTTCCGTTCCAAGCGTCTGCGATAAAGTAATGTGCTTCATCGCATAAAATAATTTCAGCTTCTTCTATTTCTAAGAGCATTTCATCGTGTGCTACTTGTGATACTTTTTGATAACTGGCAACTGTTATATTTTTCGCTTTATATATTCCCATCTCTTCACAAGCCTTTTCAACATCATCATTAAACTTCAAAACTACCGCAGTTCTATTCGCCATAACCAAAATCTTTTTACTGGCAAAATCCTGGTATATTCCTTGACCGAAGCCATGATTTTCATTTTTAAAATGTGGTTTGATTATGTCTTCGATAATAAAGGTTGATTTCCCAGTTCCTGTAGGCGAAACAATTAAAGTGAATCCTTCTCTGTTGTCTAACATAACTTTCAAATCAGCTTTAGTCAGTACTTCCGTAATGTAGTTGAACTTTTTCTCCATAATAGTCGTCTCCTTATAGGAAGGACAATGAACAACATTAAGATCGATTTTCTTATAGCGAAATCAAAAAGTTGATTGTAATGTCGTTTATTGTCCTCGATTTTTAAATTTTTTGTCTTTTCAGGACTCGACTATTGTATTGAAAAGTTTTTCAAACGCAGTTAGATGGAGAAATGTTTTATTTTTCTGATATTTACACTAGGCTGCCAATTTTGCACATCGTATAATGTAGTAAATACTAAAATTTGGGAGTGATAGCATGAAATACGTTTGGGATTTGAAACGATGGAAAGCACTACGATTAGAAAACGGATTGGCTTTTGATGATATTTCAGGAGAAACCTTCAATTATACGCTTGATGATGAAATGGGATTTCAACAGTTGCCATTCAAAGTCTACGAGACTGTTATTATTAATCTCACTCACTGGTATGAATCAAACTTGACAGAGCCAGAGTGGATTGAAGAAATAAATGCCAAGTTGTTGCCTTATGGGATTTGATTTCAAGATCATTTCAAATGATCTTGAAATTTAACATCGGCTCGAACGATGTTGAAGGAACTGTCGTTTTGACAGAACCTTTTAAAATGGTCATTTGACTAAGGTCTGATTACTTTTCAGACCCTTCAGCAAATAAAAGGATACGTATACTATACGTCACCCTTAAAGGGTTTGTAATTATGTTACGAGCCTAAAGGGTCTACACATTGTTTAGCTCCTTAAGAGAGGGTGTGAACAGTATTCAGACCCTAGAATGTAAACAATGTTTACTCCCTCTATCAAATAAAAGGGTGGGCATAATTTGCCTGTCCTTCATGGGTGGTTACAAAATAACCATCCTTTAAGGGTCTGCCGAAACGGGAGACCCTTTTAAAATACATAATAAGGAGCTGTTATGATGGAAGAGAAATTGCCAGTTAAAATGATATATAAGAAGTCGTTATTCGTGGAGCTTGTGAGACTAGACAACAATTTCCTTTACAGCACAAGAAATCGAGAAAACAGTAAATGGCAAGTGTACGCCTTTCAGGACACACCGAAATTACGCAAGGACATTGCCGTGCTGAACGGTCAGGAGTACGTTGAAGGTTTTAATAATGAAGAATTTTAAAATCGCAGCTACATACATTTCCTTGAGTTTAGCGATGATGTTATTAATAACTGTAATGATGGTTCAGTTCCTTAAAGTAGCATTTCCGAAAGACCCTGTAATGGAAGCAAAAATACCGATTATTGAAGATCGTACTGAAAAACGAAAGGAAGCTTTGGAACAGTTGAAAAGGGAAGCCATGTGTGAAGATAGCCGATTCGACCATAGCGATTGTGAATAACGTGCCTTTAGGTGCGTTTTTTTATTTATATAATAATGAAGAAAAAATTTCTCCGAATCTTTTTTAATGATTTACCTTACATTGAAAATTTTTTCAATACAATCTAATTGTCGAAAGGGACAAAACAAAAAATCGGAGGAATTTATAATGAAAAAACATGAATTTATTGAAAAAGCAATGGTATTGGGAGCAAGTTTAGAAGAAGCGTTGATTCTTGAAGAAATTTACAATCCGATCCAAAATTCTACCGAGGAAGATAGAAAGAAAGGCTTGTATATTTTAGAGAACAAAGGAACAGCAACAAGCGACTTGGCTGATTTGGGTAAGCAATATAAATATGAAATTCTGATTCCGATTATGGTAGAAGATGCTGTAGTAGAATTAGACCAAAGGGAAAGAGATTGCAATCTTGGCTACAATGAACGAGTACAATTCAAAACTCAACTCATTGCTCGCATAAATGATTTTTTGCAAGATGATTCTGATTCTGTTAAAAAAGATGAGATGCCAGATTTTTAATATAAAATAAAAACTTTAATAGGTACTCCCAAGCAAGGAGTACTTATTTTATCAAGGACATTCGAAAATGTTAATATTGCCTCACATTATCCAACAGCTTAAAACTAGGATACTCTCTTTTATAAAGGTTTATAGCTTCTTGATAAGATTCGTATTCAAACCAGCCTCCATCTCTTAACATTTGATTAATCCCTTTGTACTTAGGGTTTCGGGATTTATTCTCATAGTAAATTCCAAATATCATTGTAGGAATATCAATGTTAATCCAAACAGTCATAATAATCCTCCTTAATCACAGCTATATGTGTGCCGTGTCTTTGATTTTTTAGAAATCCAGTACTGGCCAAGCCCTTTCCCTCATAGTAAATCACAAGGGGATGTCTTTTCTTGACCCATTTAATAACCTTCATATAACCCTCCTATACGTCACCAAAACCATTTAAATAAATCAGCACTGTGAGTAAATGATACCCGAAATAGGATTGCATAGGACACCCAACTAAGACGGATAGCTGGGCGTCTTATTAATATTCAATTTTAATAAGGCATTTCGTCCTCTGAATCATCGTTTAGCCAATCATAGAATGGGAATTTGCGCTCCACTTTTCCATTTTTTAAATCGTGTTTATATGCGATATTCTTCAGTGATTGATAAGCATACCCTTTGATTTTATCTTCTGTTATATTTATATATCTGCTCTCGTCTATCGTTTCAGTGACGAAAGCATTGATTAAAGCATTCCATGACTTTTTATCCCATCTATTGGGTGCAAATAAAGTATAAAATTCATTGCAGGAATCGGTTAAATAAATTTTCCATTCATCGGCTGTTAATTCCTTGTTAATTAACAATGTTTTTTTATCTTTATTTTGTTTTTTACTTTTTGTTTTTTCTTTTTTATTTAATAGTTGTCGATTTTGCACTGTTGATGGTGAATTGTTGACCATGCGTTGTTGAGAATCGACAATGCATGAATCCACAGAAGAAGAATCTTCAGTTTTCAATTGTTGATTTCCGCCATTGGAAAGTAAATGCGTGAATCTTTCCGATATTTCGAGTATTTTATATCCTCCTTTATTCACTTCTAGAATCATATTTAAAACGTCACTGTCGTCAAAAGCTACGTCACTGACCTGATAATAGTACAAAGTCTTTTTACCATTCCTGTATTTAATGGTTACCCAGTATTTTTTCTGCTCCAGTTCTTTGATTCCATTTGTTATCGGACCACGACCAAACTTTTTATATAACTGCATCTTCTTAATTTCCCAGCCTTCAGGAAGTGACATTAAATGAGAAATAAGTCCGATCGAACGAATATCCTCCAGCTGCTGTAATGCTCCATTATGGATTTGTGCATAGTCAGATGTTTTTCTGCGTTTAATTATTCCGTTCATAAGTAAATAGGCTCCTTTGGATTCCATCAAGCAACCATGCTATAATGAAATCAGTTTTTATTTGTTGAAACTTCCTCTTCGGTCGCCAAACTGTCGGAGGAAGTTTTTTTATTTTTTAAACTTAACTATACTAACATGGCTAAAATAACTTCTAAACTACCTTTCTAAAAATTTTTTAATCAATTCCTTGCTCAATCGCATCTTCCAAATCTCGCCCATAAATTTCTACATATCGCTTTAAAATTTCCAATGATTGATGACCCGATAAGCGTTGAAGAATAAAGATATTTATTCCAGCTTCAACTTTTAATCGACAAAAAGTTCTCCGAAAAGCATGAGGAGAAACTGTGACTTCTTTGCTTACCCCCGTTTGTTTTCCATACTGTTTTAATCTGTCTTGAATGCCTCTAGCACCCATTGGCTCGTTTTCTAAACTGATAAATAGATAGTCATGGTGTAAAACCCCTCGTTCTTGTATATAAGCTCTGAGAGCCACCCTCAGGCGATTTGTGAGTGGAATCCTCCGGGCATATCGGTTCTTGGCACGTTGAACATTAATTGCTCCCTTATCATCAAAAGAAATGTCTTGTAAGCGTAATGACGTTAACTCCGTCAATCTAATGCCTGTATGGGCAAAAGTTAACATGATTGCAAGGTCTCGTAACCCAATGAATGTTGTAACGTCTGGTGCGTCAAGCAAACGCTTCAGCTGACGTTTAGTGAAGGTAGCACCAACCTCATGCCGTTTCCTAAGTTGTTGAATGCCGTCATAAGGGTTTGAAGGTATATAGCTTTTTCTGTGACAATAATTAAAAAATGTCCTCCCTGCCCTCAAGCGAGCATTAATTGTATTAACAGCTCTTCCAATTTTCTGCTGATACTCAATAAAACTTTCGATATGATCTGTTGTCATATCCCGTATATTGTTCAATGGCGCATCGACTTCCACAAGACCTCTTTTGGTTTGCTTTAGTTCTTTATCATAGAATTTAACTGTTTCTGGGGATAAGCCTTTTATTCTGCAATGTTTTAAAAATTGGTCTGCTGCTTCCTGATATGAAATAGTGGGAATTGTATCATTAGATATTTTTTTGAGAGTTTGTATTGCTGAAGAGTTGGTGACAGATTTTCTCCGCTTCATTTTGAACCTCCTTAAATTTTGAAGGTTCGCTTGTGTGTGCATTGCGTGGTATTCACTTCGTGGTATTTTTGTTTGAATTGTACCCATAAAAAATGAACATAAAAAAATACCACTATGTTTATTAAACACAGTGGTATCAAGCAATTCGGTACGCCCTCGGAGGGAATCGAACCCCCATTTTAAGAACCGGAATCTTACGTGCTATCCGTTGCACCACGAGGGCATTTTTTTATGTAAGAACACGTTTTTTCTTGGTGTTACGAATATTAATTATATGGGAAAAGCCCTTTATTTGCAAGCATTCGTTGTTTAAAAGCGAAAATTTGTGGGTATCATGGATACGAGTAAATCAACTTAGAAAAAAATGTCGAATAATTCTCTTGAAATAATCAAGCGATTCGTTTGACCTTAATTGACCAACCATGTATGATGAAACTACATACATTTACCAATGGCGAGGTATAAAATACCTTTCCAAAACTTTTTTTGACCTTTAAAGGAGGAATTGGAAATGAACTTAATCCCTACAGTAATCGAACAAACAAACCGAGGGGAACGCGCTTATGACATTTACTCTCGCCTATTAAAAGATCGCATTATCATGTTAGGCAGTGCGATTGACGATAATGTGGCTAACTCCATCGTGGCTCAGCTATTATTCTTAGAAGCAGATAATCCTGAAAAGGACATCACGCTTTATATTAATAGCCCAGGCGGAAGTATCACTGCTGGTATGGCCATCTATGATACGATGCAATACATCAAACCAAATGTTTCAACAATCTGTACTGGTATGGCTGCATCCATGGGTGCATTCTTACTAGCAGCTGGTGAAAAAGGAAAACGTTTTGCGCTTCCAAATAGTGAAGTCATGATTCACCAACCACTAGGTGGCGCTCAAGGGCAAGCAACTGAAATCGAGATTGCTGCTAAACGCATCCTATTCTTACGTGAAAAATTGAACCAAATTCTAGCTGAACGCACTGGCCAACCTTTAGATGTGATTTCTAAAGACACAGATCGTGATAACTTCATGACTGCAGAAAGAGCACTAGAATATGGTCTTATCGACAAGATCATTACAAACAATACACCAGAAGCGAAAAAATAAGCATCACAAAGAACAAAAGCCATCAGCATTTCATTTGCTGATGGCTTTTGTTCTGCAAAAAATTGGTAGTTGTTAGATTAACTATTTAGTGATCATGCATAGTTAAATAAGATTACGTTTCATTATGGATTTACAAATAGTTGAGGTGAACGAAAAATGAGGGGATAAAAGTAGTAGAAATAGAATAACTTGTTGCGTTTGATTTTTGAGTGGCAATTTCAATCGATATAAGAGGAGAAATTACATAGCTGCGCAATTTCACTTTGCTCAGGCTTCTTTGCCATTTCTCTTCTCGATAGCTGAACAATTTCTTTTCACTCATTCTTCACAATAAAGCGCACCGCCATCGGTAGAAACATCTAGCAATGAGGGTGCGCACTTATTCGGGTTTTAAGCAGATTATGAAACAATGTCCTCTTGTAAGAGTGCAGTCAGTTTATTTAAGGCTTCGGTTTCATCGTTGCCTTCAGCAAGGAGGGTGACGGTTGAACCAGCACTTAGAGATAGGCTCATTAATCCCATGATACTTTTGGCATTTACTTTTTTTCCGCCTTTTTCGATAAAGAGATCGGCTGTGAAGCGATTGGCTTCCTGCACTAACTTTGCAGCTGGACGTGCCTGTAAGCCTGTTTTTAGTTTGACTTCCACTTGTCTTTCTACCATGTCCTAACCTCCAAAAAACTTAAGATTCCTTCCATTGCCCTGTTTTAATTTTTTCTGCAATTTCATCAATTTTTCTTAGGCGATGATTGATACCCGATTTGCTTATCGTGCCACCAGAGACCATTTCTCCGAGTTCCTTTAAAGTCACATCTTGATACGTCACACGCAATTCTGCAATTTCGCGTAATTTCTCAGGTAACACCTTTAGTCCAACGGTACCCTCTATATATCTTATGTTTTCGACTTGTCTTAAGGCAGCCCCAATTGTTTTATTTAAATTGGCTGTTTCGCAATTGACCAAGCGGTTAACCGAGTTTCGCATATCTCTAACAATCCGTATATCTTCAAATCGTAAAAGCGCACTATGAGCACCAATAATATTAAGGAATTCTGTAATTTTTTCCGCCTCTTTTAAGTAGGTAATAAAACCTTTCTTTCTTTCCAATGTTTTACTATTCAATCCAAAAGTATTCATTAATTTCGACAAGGCGTCATTATGTTCCTTATACATCGAAGCAATTTCTAAATGATACGAAGAGGTTTCAGGGTTATTGACTGATCCCCCTGCTAAAAAAGCTCCTCTTAAATACGCACGTTTACAGCATTTCTTTTTAATTAAATCCATTGAGATATCATGGATAAATTGAAAGCCAGCACTAATAATGTGCAGATCATCAAGAATTTTTTGTGCTTGCTCCATAAGTCTAACAATATAAACATTATTTTTCTTAAGTCTCATTTTCTTTCGAACAAGCAATTCAACTTGCACATCATAATTCCTTTTGATAAGCGTATAGATTCTTCTGGCGATCGCTGCATTCTCCGTTTGAATATCTACAATTAACATTTTATTTGAAAAAGAGAGAGATCCGTTCATACGGATCAAAGCGGATAGTTCTGCCTTTCCGCAACAATCCTTTGTCTCCAAGTTCGTTAATTCTTTTTTCGTTTCCGAAGCAAAAGACATACTTTCTCCCCCCTAACCAGACAAATACTAGTTTTTCATTATATCATCTACAATTAATTGATAAATCATTTTTGCAACTTCATTCGTTTTATGACGGATTGCTCCTTTTTCAAGGCTAACAATCTCACCCTGTAGCACTTGCAAGCCCTGTTCGACTAATCGATCACGGTCATAATAAACAGGCTTCGCACGTTGCTCTTCATAACGTTCTTGAATATCTTCTGGTATTTCTTCATGATTGACAAGAATCAAATCTAAACATGGCTCAGCCATATGATCAAATATTGCCTGTACGTGGTCACTGGCACGATAGTCCAATGTTTCCCCTGCCTGCGTCATTAAATTACAGATATACAGCTTTTTGGCATGAGAACGGCACACTTCCTTACCTACAGACGGTACAAGTAGATTGGGAAGTATGCTTGTGTAAAGGCTTCCGGGACCAATGATAATGAGATCAGCCTCTCGAATCGCTTCAATCGTTTCCGAAAGTGGACTTACCGTCTCAGGTGTCAAAAATACTTTTTTAATCTTTTTGCCAGAGTAAGGGATTTTTGATTCTCCTGAAACGATACTGCCATCTTCCATTTCTGCATGTAATACAACACTCTGTTCAGCTGCAGGTAAGACTCTTCCATTAACATTCAATACTTTACTCATCTCTTGAATCGCATGAACAAAGTCACCAGTAATAGAAGTCATCGCTGCTAGAATCAGATTACCTAAAGAATGACCCGATAATTCATTGGACGTTTTAAAACGATGCTGAAACATTTCTTCCACAAGAGGTTCCACATCTGATAACGCTGCCAAAACATTACGAATATCTCCTGGAGGTGGGATATTTAATTCTTCTCTCAACCTACCAGAGCTACCGCCATCATCAGCAACTGTCACAATGGCTGTCAAATCAAGGGGATATTTTTTTAATCCTCTTAATAAAACTGGCAACCCTGTTCCACCGCCAATGATAACGACCCTCGGCTTTCTATTCATGTTGTTTGCCTTCTCCTCTCAATGTCACGGTGAGTGATGCGAGTGTTGTAGTCTTGCTTAAAATGGTTAGCGATATACTCGGTTAGTGCTACAGATCGATGCTGTCCACCCGTACATCCAATCGCAATAACAAGTTGGGATTTTCCTTCACGTTTATAATGCGGAAGCATAAATGCTAGTAAATCCGTGACCTTTTCTAAAAATTTATTTGTTTCATTCCATTTCAAAACATAGTTAGACACTTCTTCATCCAAGCCTGTCTTCGGACGCATATGCTCAATATAATGCGGGTTTGGCAAGAAGCGAACATCAAATACAAGATCGGCATCAATCGGTAATCCATGTTTAAAACCAAATGACATCACATTGACAGTGAAGATAGATTGTTTATTCACAGAAAACTCATGGAGTATCTTTTCTCTTAATTCACGCGGCTTCATATTAGATGTCTTATAGATAATCTGCGCCCTACCTTTTAGATCATCTAATAATTCTCTCTCCAATTTGATGCCTTCCATCGGTAAGCCTGATGGCGCTAATGGATGAGAGCGACGCGTTTCTTTATATCTACTTACAAGGGTTGCATCGTCCGCATCAAGGAAAAGAATTTCTGGTGTGACCCATGACGTATCTGCTAAATCATCTAACGCTTTGAAAAGATGCTCAAAAAACTCACGGCCACGTAAATCCATCACAAGCGCAACCTTATTCATCTTATTCCCTGAATCCTTCATCAGTTCAAGAAATTTCGGCAATAAGGTCGGTGGTAAATTATCTACACAAAAAAAGCCTAAATCTTCGAAGCTTTGAATCGCCACTGTTTTACCTGCGCCAGACATTCCTGTAATAATGACCATTTGTGTTTCTTTTGCTACAACCGAACTCATTTCTCGCTTCCCCCTGTATTCATTTTTAGCTTGGATCTAAGCGGTAACTAATTAATTCAAAATCAGGTGTATAAGTAAATGTACCGTAAATCATGCGATTACCATTAATCATATATTCAAGAATATGATGATCTCCTGCAGCCATTGGTAAATCTTTCACTTTATCCACTTCGACCCATCGCAATTTTCCTTCTTCAGACTCATCTACATTCAACCCGTCCGCATCTGTAGCAAAAAATGTAAACATCATCCATTCCGAAAGTACTTGATCTCCATCCTTCATAATGAAAGTAAATATCCCTTTTATGTTTGGATTCCTTAAGTAAATCCCCGTTTCTTCTCTATATTCTCTGATACAAGAGTCACGCACCGATTCACCTGGCTCCATCTTTCCGCCCGGTGCAACCCACCATCCACGGCGTGGCTTTTGTAGCAACAATACTTGGTCATCTTTTAATAATACGCAGTTTGTGACCCGCTGCATCCTATTCACCTCTTACTTTGTGCTACTCATTATTAGAGAACAGACTAGACTTAAAGGAAAAATACTCTAATGAATGAAAGCATAGTATTTATCATTATATTATACTATTTTTGTCATAGCGCTACAACGATACAGGTTGAACATGATTCTTCGCCCTTAAAAAACCGTTCTAAGCAAATTGTCACGGTCTTCTTTAGTAGAATGTCATCTTTCATATAATCTGTGGAAAAAAACTTCAGAGTGATTCGCAAATACATTTTCCTCCACTCTTATTTCTATATTCGGAGTACGTTCGTTCCTTTTTCTCCTACTTGTTCAAGTAGTTACTGATATTGCTCTGTTTAAACATCCATATATTTTGAGAATTGTACTTGAACCAAAAAAAAGAGCACAGGAGCACCTGTGCTGTAAAAGGAATATATCTTTAAAAGGGGGTCAATTTCTATTATTATCATAACCGAAATTTGTTTCACCCAGGTTACAGTAGAGTTAAAACAAAATGACTTTTTGTAAATGATGGATAAAGTCGGTTTATGATTCCCTTTTTTCATTAATTTGCAGCTGTTTTTAGACTTTCTTGAAGTTCTTCAATATAGTGCTGAGCCGCTTGGGCTGCAATGCTACCATCACCAGTTGCAGTAACGATTTGGCGCAATGTTTTTTCACGAATATCCCCAGCAGCGAAGATACCAGGAACTTTTGTTTCCATTTGATCATTGGTTACAATATAGCCTTCTTCATTTGTAATACCAAGACTTGCAAAAGGTTTAGATAGTGGATTCATACCGATGTAAACGAACACGCCATCCGCTTTGAATTCTTTTTCTTCACCTGTTTCTGTAGATACAATCGTGACACTGCCTACTTTTCCGTCCTTATCATTGACTTCTTTCACTGTATGGTTCCAAATGAAATCAATTTTATCATTATCAAAGGCACGTTGTTGTAAAATTTGTTGTGCACGTAGTTTATCGCGACGGTGAATGATTGTTACTTTACTTGCAAAGCGTGTTAAGTAAACACCTTCTTCAACCGCAGAGTCGCCTCCACCAATAACGACAAGTTCTCTTTCTTTAAAGAATGCACCATCACAAACCGCGCAATAAGATACACCGCGGCCGCCTAGCTCTTTTTCACCAGGAATGCCTAGTTTTTTATATTCTGCACCTGTTGTAATAATAACCGCACGTGCTTTGTATTCTTTAGAACCAGCAATGACTGTTTTATATTCCTTGTCATCTATGATTTCTTTAATATCTCCGTATGCATATTCCGCACCAAATTTTTTCGCATGATCGAACATTTTTGTAGAGAGTTCAGGTCCAAGAATATGATCAAACCCTGGATAGTTCTCCACTTCTTCCGTATTCGCCATTTGCCCGCCTGGTACCCCGCGTTCAAGCATTAATGTAGATAAATTTGCACGAGATGTATATACTGCCGCGGTCATTCCTGCTGGACCTGCCCCTGCAATAATGACATCGTAAATTTTTTCTTCAGCCATCATTCCCACTCCTTTGTCTTGAAGCCTTCTGTTCTATTATGACCTTCTTGGTTTTATCCTATAAAATTTATAGGAAAACGTCCAAGTTTTTGCTCAACGAAGGTATTCATTCAATAAACGCAAATATTTTCTTAAAGTTGATGTAGAAATTCCGAAATTCTTTGCTATTGTTGCTTGTGATACCGTCTCATTTCTTAGCTTATGCCAAGAGTAAGTGATTGCACCGGCATATGCATGAGGGTTTTTAATTGTCACGCCTGCTTGGGTTAACTGTAAATAGGCAGAAAACCACATTAAATATAAACTTGCTTCTTTTGCCCCAACTGGTGAGTAATTTTCATAAAGCAATCCAGCGATATCATGCGCCGTTGAGGTATCTTGAGACGCCTCACCAAATTTTAAATAAGCTAAATAATCCCTCTCTAACGCAGAGAACTTCCTATTCCCTTTTAAATGGTCAGAGTCTAGTAATTGTTCTTTCTTGCCTGAAACGGCTGTTAAAAACAAGGCAAACAATCGTTCTTCTGGATAGTCACTTTCTAACCTTTGTTGAATAGAAGAAACATGATCTTCGAACCCTTGGGCACTTTTTGATGATTCACTCCAAGGCTCCAGTCCTTCTTTTTCTGGATTTAATTCAACAGCCCTTTTCCATGCCACTTGAGCAACAGATTCTTTACCAGTATGATAAGCAGCGTATGCGAGCCAGTAGTAAAATGAAGCGTCCCCGTTAAACCCTAGTTTATAGAGGCGACCGAGCCATGCATAAGCTTTATCATATTCACCAATAAGTGCTAAAGTGGCCCCTAATTTAAATTGATGCTCAACTGATATAGGATGTACCTTTAATAAAGCATCTTTTAGCGCTCGCATCTCTATAAAGTCGTTTTCGTAAAAAGCAAAAACAAGCTTATTACAAAGGGCATGCAAATTCCCCGGATTGTCTTTGAATACTTGTTTCAACACATCCGAGGCTTTATCTGTTTCACCTAGATAAAAATAAGCTAGCGCTAAATTATTATAAGCAGACCAATATTCGGGGTACTCTTCAATGACACCATTGAGTAATTCGACAGCTTTTGGAAAATAACCCGTCTCAAGTAACTCCCTTGCTTGTTCCTGTTTGATCATTAAGTCGTCCTGCTCATATAGATGTTCATTTAGGTCGTCGTCCTCTAATGTAAGAAGCTCCAACAACTCTTCTGTATCTTCAACAAACTCGCCTTCTGGGTCTAATTCTATATATAATGTCGCATGATGGTAAGCGTCTTTGAAAAAACCTAAATGTGCATAATTATTTGCTAAAAAATAATGGCACTCGATCATCTCTCCGTCTAATTCCTCTAAGATCAATCGGAGTAGCTGATTAGAATCTTGATATTCTCCCATTTCGGCATGCACCACTGCCAATTGACAAACAATCATCGGTTCGCCTGGCTCTAGATGCATTGCACGTTGGAGGTACTTCTTCGCTCTATGAAAATCCCTGCGGTGGTATGCTTTAATGCCTTTTGAAAAATAATACTCACCTGTAGGGATAAATGATAAAATTTTTCCTTTATGATCTCTTGCTTTAGAGTCTTTACGCATGGAATCCTCCATAAAATATATTAACCAATTGAGTATAACATACGAACAACCGCTCGAGAAGGGGGTGACAAGATAAGGAAAAAAGCGAAGATAGAAAGATTATCTAACTCAGCTTAAAAAATCAACATTTTCGAAAAATATGACTATTTTATGATATTTTTTATTAATAAAGTGGAACCTCGCACTATAGCAAAGGAATAACTGTGGAATTAGAATGGATGGAAATTGAATGAGCAACAAATGAGGGTAATGAACAGTTTTGTATGAACATATTATAAATGTCAGTCCTGATTATTTGATAGTGAACGATTTGATTGCCCTTCTCTTCCGGTTTTTGCTCACTCTTACTGCTCTCTTCCTACACTCTTGTGGGGGCATTACCTTTTTGCCCACTCTTCCGGTTCACTTCCCTACACTCTTGTGGGGGCATTTCCCATTTGCCCACTCTTCCGGTTCAATCCCTACA
>NZ_JACSQT010000003.1:99181-374646 GCF_014836495.1 Cytobacillus stercorigallinarum
CTCTTATGGGGGCATTACCCATTTGCCCACTCTTACTGCTCTCTTCCTACACTCTTGTGGGGGCATTACCTATTTGCCTACACTTCCTGCTCTCTTCCTACACTCTTGTGGGGGCATTTCCCATTTGCCCACTCTTCCGGTTCACTTCCTACACTCTTATGGGGGCATTACCCATTTGCCCACTCTTACTGCTCTCTTCCTACACTCTTGTGGGGGCATTACCTATTTGCTCACTTTACCGATACACTTCCTACACTCTTGCCCACCTATTCCCTTTTTCACATCTAGTCGTTTCTACTAACCTTATGCAGGCGCACCAAAAGACGATTTCTATTCCACAGAAATCGTCCCATTCAACCGTTTATGAAACTGGCTTTTTCTCTTCATGTCTTTTCTTCAAGACATTTAATACTTCTGCAAAAGGCAGTTCTTGTTCACGTAAAAGCACCATTAAATGATAGAGTAAATCAGCAGATTCCCATTTAAGTTCTTCTCGATCACGATTTTTAGCAGCAATGATTACTTCTGCTGATTCCTCGCCCACTTTCTTCAATATTTTGTCGATGCCACTATCGAATAAATAGGTCGTATAAGCTCCATCGGGACGGGCGTGTTCACGCTCAGCTATTACCTCTTCCAACCTTTTAAGAATTTGATAATCTGCAGCAATGCTTTTTTCTTCCTCGGTATAAATCGTTTCATGAAAACAGCTAACTTCGCCTTTATGACAAGCTACACCGTTTGGTAATACTTGCACTAAAATGGCATCCTGATCACAATCCCACTTCATTTCTACTACCTTTTGCGTGTGACCACTGGTTTCACCTTTATGCCAAAGTTCATTACGTGAACGGCTGAACAACCAAGTTTCCCCTGTTTCAATCGTCTTTGCTAAAGATTCTTTATTCATGTACGCAAGTGTTAAGACTTCTTTCGTTTCACTATCTTGAATAATTGCTGGCACAAGGCCTTGATCATTGAATTGCACTTGATCAATCATCTTACATACACTCCCTTATCTTTTATATATGCCTTCACTTCTGCGACAGAAGTTTCTTTATAATGAAAAATAGAAGCAGCGAGGGCAGCATCTGCTTTACCATCAAGGAATATATCAGAAAAATGACTAGCTCCACCTGCTCCACCTGAAGCAATGACAGGAACGGTTACTGCCGTACTTACAGCTTTCGTTAAGGCAATATCAAAGCCTTTCTTTTCACCATCACAGTCCATGCTTGTGAGAAGAATTTCACCCGCACCTCTTCGCACGGCTTCTTTTACCCAATCAAGTACTTTCCAATCTGTTTTTACTCTTCCACCATGTGTATACACTACCCATGTAGCGCAATCTTCATCGTACTTGGCATCTACAGCTACAACCATACACTGTGCCCCAAAGAAATCTGCACCTTCAGTAATCAACTCTGGCCGATTGACAGCTGCTGTATTTAGTGAGACTTTATCTGCACCGGCACGAAGAATCTTTTTCATATCATCAAGTGTATGAATACCACCACCCACTGTAAATGGAATGGCTAGTTCCGCCGCTACTGCTTGAACAACATCAACCATTGTTTTTCTTCCCTCATGTGAAGCAGAAATATCAAGAAATACAAGCTCATCTGCTCCTTGCTCGTCATAAAAACGTGCTAATTCCACTGGGTCACCTGCATCTCTTAATTGAACAAATTGGATACCTTTTACGACCCTTCCTTCTTTTACATCGAGACAAGGAATAATTCGTTTAGTAAGCACGAAAAGACACCCCTTCCAATGCTTCCTTCACGGTAAAACGTCTCTCATATATGGCTTTACCTACAATAGCACCAGGAATCCCCGCTTGATCAATGCATTGTAAATCAGCAAGAGAACTGACTCCACCTGAAGCAATGACCTCTTTTCCTGTTGCTTGTGCTAATTGAACAGTTGCGTCAATATTCGGGCCAGATAACGTACCATCTGTTGCAATATCTGTAAAAATAAACGTTTCGCAACCGACGTCAGCGAATTGTTTACTTACCACAACAGCTGTTGCTTGTGATGTATTCAACCAGCCATTTGTTGCCACAAAACCGTCTTTAGCATCTAAACCAATGACAATACGCTCTTTATACTTCCTAATCATTTCAATCGCAAATTGAGGGTTTGAAATGGCTACACTGCCGATAATTACTCTAGATACCCCAGCATCTAGATAGAAATGTATATCTTCCTCGGTTCGAATACCGCCACCAATTTGGATATGCGCATTTAACTTCTTTGCTGCTTGAATGACATAACGATCGTTCACCGGCTTACCGGATTTCGCCCCGTCGAGGTCCACCATATGCACCCAGCTAGCCCCATCTTCTACAAAGGTTTTTGCCATATCAAAAGGAGAGTCTCCGTATACCGTTTCCTTATCGTAGTCGCCTTGTAATAACCGGACACATTTCCCTCCCCGCATATCAATCGCAGGATAGATGGTTAGACTCATTTTACACTCACCCTTTCTGATACAAGCACTGTAAAGTTTTTTAATATTTCCATGCCAGTCATACTGCTTTTCTCCGGATGAAATTGAGTACCAAATACATTATTTCTTCCTACAACTGCTGGGACACTAACATCATATAAGCTATCTGCCAAAATAATTTCTTCGTTTTCTGTTGTTACATAATAAGAATGAACAAAATAAGCAAACCCCTCTTCGACATTCTTTAAAATCGGTGATTGTCGTCGTAACTGTAATAAGTTCCAGCCCATATGTGGGACTTTATATTTTTCACCTTGAATTGTTACACCAGGAATTTTCACAACCGTTCCAGGAAGCAATCCTAGTCCACGGCATCCACCGTTTTCTTCACTTGCTTCAAACAGTAATTGCATCCCTAGACAAATACCTAATATTGGTTTACCACTAGCCGCATAGTCTTTGAGAACATCTGCCATACCCGTTTCATTTAAAAGTCGCATGGCATCACTGATTGCTCCAACTCCAGGGACAATCACACCATCGGCTGAAAGGATCTCATTCTTATTATTTGTAATACAATAAGGTTCGCCTAACCTTTCCAGTGCTTTACTCACACTGAATAAATTACCCATACCATAATCAATGATCGCAATCATTTATAACATCCCTTTCGTGGAAGGAATACCTTTTATTCTTGGATCAACCGTTGTTGCTTCATCCAAGGCTCGACCAAGTGCTTTAAATACTGCTTCAATCATATGATGGGTATTCTGACCATAGTGAACGATTACATGAAGATTCATTCTCGCCTCGAGTGCGAATTTCCATAAGAATTCATGCACTAGTTCGGTATCAAATGTACCTACCTTTTGATTAGGGAAAGTAGCCCGCATTTCTAAATGTGGTCGATTACTTAAGTCGACAACCACTTGCGCTAGTGCTTCATCCATCGGAACAAAGGCATTGCCGTATCTTTTAATCCCTCTTTTGTCACCGAGACCCTCTCGCAATGCCTGTCCGAGACAAATCCCTATATCCTCCGTCGTATGGTGATCATCAATTTCGACATCACCTTTTGCATCGATCGTTAAATCAAATTGCCCATGCTTAGCAAATAAATCAAGCATATGTGTCATAAAAGGAACGCCTGTCTCCAAATCACTTGTTCCTTCTCCATCAATATTGAGGGATAGTTGAATTTCAGTTTCATTTGTCTTTCTTAGCAACTCAGCCGTTCTCGTCATTTCCCTTCTTTCCTTTCACTTTGGAGTCTTTTTTCAATCGCTCTTGCATGAGCCTCTAAACCTTCTAGTCTCGCAAATGAAGCGATTTTTCCCGCATTTGCTGTAAATCTACTTTCACTGTAGTAAATAATGCTCGATTTTTTGCGAAAATCATCTACATTCAGTGGGCTTGAAAATCGTGCTGTACCGTTAGTTGGTAAGACATGATTAGGACCAGCAAAATAATCACCAACAGGCTCAGGGCTATATCTACCTAAGAATATTGCACCTGCATGGCGGATAGCTCCTAAAAGTGATAATGGATTGACTGTTAAAACCTCCAAATGTTCAGGAGCAATTGTATTAATCACTGCTATCGATTCTTCTATCGTCTCTGTCACATAAATACGACCAAATTGTTGAATCGAGTGGCTGGCAATATCGTATTTTGGTAGAGTAGCTAACTGTTCTTCCACCTCGATGGCAACTTCGTTAGCGAGTTGTTCGCTATTCGTAACAAGGATGCTACAAGCCATTTCATCATGTTCTGCTTGTGATAATAAGTCTGCTGCTACTTCAGTTGGAATTGCTGAGTCATCAGCAAGAATAGCAATTTCACTTGGTCCAGCAATCATATCGATATCGACCTCACCATACACTTCTCTCTTCGCCAATGCGACGTAAATATTACCTGGGCCTGTTATTTTATCCACTGGTGCGATTGTCTCTGTACCATAGGCAAGTGCAGCTACCGCTTGAGCTCCACCTACTTTATATATATCTGTTACCCCGGCAATATTCGCTGCAACAAGGACAGCAGCTGGTATTTTTCCTGTTTTGCGCTCTACAGGAGAAACCATCACAATTCTTTCTACTCCTGCTACTTTTGCCGGCAAAACATTCATTAACACAGAAGATGGATAAGCAGCTTTCCCACCAGGCACGTATACACCAACAGAATCTAGCGGCGTTATTTTTTGTCCGAGCAAGGTGCCATCGACTTCAGTCGTCATCCATGAATTTTGCAATTGCTTCATATGATAGTTTCTTATATTTTCTGCTGCTTCTTTTATAATTGAAATGGTTTCTTTAGATAATTCTTTATAAGCTTGGTCTATTTCTGCTGCTTTCACTTGATAATCATCTAATAGAATCCCATCAAATTTTTCTGTATAACGAATGACCGCTTGATCACCTTCTTGACGTACAGCTGCTATGATTTCCTTTACTGTTTGCCTTTGTTCTTCTGTACCACCGTCTATGGAGCGCTTAATAGAAAGGTCGTTTGTTACTTTTAATATGTCCACCTTTACTTAACCACCTTTTCCTGCTCGATCACTTCTGTCAGTCTCTCAACCACATCACTTATACGTGCGTCTTTCATGCGGTAACTAACCGGATTGACGATGAGCCTTGATGTAATATTGACGATGTCTTCATATTCTATTAATCCATTTTCTTTTAAGGTTCTTCCTGTAGAAACAATGTCAACAATCCGATCAGCTAAACCAATAAGCGGTGCCAATTCAATCGAACCGTTCAATTTAATAATCTCGACTTGCTCGCCTTGTTCACGGAAATACGCTGCTGCTACATTCGGGTATTTCGTAGCGATTTTCGGTGCGACATCATTCATTTGCGTATGAGGCAAGCCAGCAACTGCTAAATAGCAAGCACTAATCTGTAGATCAAGCAATTCATATACATCACGTTCTTCTTCAAGCATGACATCTTTCCCGGCTATTCCAAGATCGGCAACACCATATTCCACATATGTGGGCACATCCATCGGTTTAGCTAAAATAAAGCGGAAACACTCTTCAGGTACATCGATAATTAATTTCCGCGAATCATCGAATTCAGGAGGCAACTCGAAGCCAGCCATTCTCAACATCTCCACTGCCTCAGTAAAAATTCTTCCTTTTGGCATCGCAACTGTTAACCAATCCTTCATCGCGATCCCTCCTTCTGTTTACCAACTAAATAAGTGATATCTTCATAAAGTGCTGAACAAGCATCAATATCTTCTACGCCATTAATATCTTGCAAAACGACTTTCTTCCCTTCAAGTCGTTGCTGTTCAGCTAACATAAAAGCTTCTTTCCTTCTTTCTAAACTAAACACAATACAGGAAAGAGGTGGTTGTTCAAATGGTTTGTCTAACGATTCAAGTAAATGATCTAATCGAATGGCAAAGCCAGTTGCACTTTTGGCTTTCCCAAACTTTTCTAGTAATAAATCATACCGCCCACCGCTGCCAATTGGAAAACCAACATTACCTGCATACACTTCATAAACAATACCTGTGTAATAACTCATATGACTGACTAATGTTAGGTCTAATTTTATGAGGGCATCCTGTTGATAGTCAGCTATAATTCCCCATAAGGTTTTCAATTCATTTAACGCTTCAACGCCTGCGTTGCACTCTAATAAGTCTTCTGCTTCCTTAATGACTTCTGGTCCGCCTCTTAATTTTAGAAACTGTTTTAACCTTTGTTTATCAATAGATGACAATGATAGCTGATCTACATGTACACGATAACCAACATAATTTTTCTCATAGAGGAATCGCATCAATTGCTCCACTCTTTCATCTGTACCGAGTATCTCTTGGAAAAAACTCCTTACAAAGGCAATATGACCAACGGAAATCTGGAACTGCTCCAATCCTGTTTTCATTAGAGCGGAGGATATTAATCCTAAGCACTCTCCATCCGCACTAACTGTTGGATCACCAATACATTCGACACCGATTTGCTCAAATTCTGCCGGCCGTCCACCTTCTCGCTGTTGTGCCCGAAACACATTAGCTGAATAAGCTAAACGCTGTGGCAACTTTTCCTTTAATAACTTAGACGCAGCCACACGAGCAATAGGGGCTGTCATATCTGGTCTTAGTACAAGTGTATGTCCCTCATGATCCAGCAGTTTAAACAATTGTGTATCGAGAATAGCTGAAGCTGTACCAACTGTCTCGTAATATTCCAACGTAGGAGTTTCAATAAATTGATAGCCCCAGCGTTTCATTTCATTGGCCATTGTCAACCGTACTTCTTCTTTCATCATATATAGATTAGGCAATGTATCCCTCATGCCTAAAGGCTTTTCAAACATAAATAACCGACTCAACCCGTTCACCTCATTTTTACTTTAGTTCGCTACCATGCTAATAAATTGAAGTTACTTAGTAGTGTACGCTTCTCACCTTTAAACGTCAACCCTAAACACTTAATTTTGAGAAAAATGAAAGAAATCCACAACAAAGGGATGTAATATAAAATATTCTAATGGGGGATGTAAAGATTCCGCCTGTTGGCATATCACAACTTTAGGGCGTTTACGATAATGGAGGGTTCTGGTTCTACTTTTGTTCGACGTCCTTATCTTTAGAGGGGCAGGTGTGAGAAAATAAAACAGGAGGAGTGCAAAAGCTCGTTTCATTGCTAAAAAAGGGGACGAGAGAATCAGGTCCTTATTTACGATAATCTAAACGGTCAGTAGGAATTTCCCTTTTGCGTTGCTCTCAGCTTCGATCGACCTCACGAAACTGGTGAATCTTCATGTCATGTGATGGATGGCACCTTGGTGCTGAATCTCTCCGTAAAAATCTTTTTACGTACTGTAGTCTTTTTTTCTTGTTACCATCATCCGTAACAAAAAAACATCCGCTATCCACTTTCTTTTCGAAAGCGAAGTTAGCAGATGCTTATGACCGTTGTTCCATTTCTTCTTTTGTAAATATGATTTGCATTGGGTTACCACCGACGAAAGCACCAGCGGGTACGTCTTTATGTACAAGTGTACCAGCGGAAACAATCGCACCATCTCCGATTACTATTCCTGGAAGTATCGTGCAGTTGGCACCAATCATGACTTCGTTACCGATTTCTACAGTTCCCAGGCGATATTCTTTAATCAAATATTCATGGGCTAAAATAGTAGTATTGTATCCAATCACACTATTGCGCCCCACACTGATTTTCTCTGGGAACATGACATCGAGCATTACCATAAGCGCAAATGACGTCTGTTCACCGATTTTCATCCGTAAAAAGGTACGATAAAGCCAGCTTTTCATCCCTAAGAACGGGGTATAGCGTGCCAGCTGAATCACAACAAAGTTCTTTACTACTTTCAAAAAAGGGACCGTTTTATACACATGCCAAAGGGAGTTCGCTCCTTCAACAGGATAGCGTTCGGTTCTCCTCATCTGTTCAATTCCTCTAAGATTGTTAATAAATCCGGCATTGTCTCTAACATATAGTCAGGATCGAATTGAAGAAGATGATCCCTTCCTTTACTTGACCAAGCAACACCTGCTGTCACCGTCCCCGCATTTCTGCCACCTATAATATCATGATGATTATCACCAATCATGATGGCTTCATGTGGTTCTGAGTCCAATAGTGATAATGCTTTTAAAACAGGCTCAGCATCCGGTTTCGGCTTTTCTACATGATCAAGGGCAACAATCACTTCAAAAAATTCATCCAGCTTTGTTAAGCGTAAACCCTTTTCAACAACGTCTAGCATCTTTGTTGTTACGATGCCCAATTTATAACCCGATTCCTTTAGTGTGCGGACCGTCTCATACACGCCTGAAAACTCTTTCACTAATGCATCATGGTTTTCTTTATTAAATGTACGATACATATGAACCATCTCATCCGCACGGTCACTATCAATTGATGTAAATGTCTCGACTAATGTTGGACCCATAAAAGGTAGTACATCCTGACGCTGATAGCTATCTGGATAATAATGATTTAATGTATGCAAAAATGAAGAGATAATTAGTTCATTCGTATCTATTAACGTTCCATCTAAATCGAATAATATTGTATCAATTTTAGCCATAATACTCTTCCTTTCTCGGTGTTGCTTCAAGCTTCCTCCAAATCATCCCGACAATCATTGTTAAAATCACAGCGACTACGACGCGAATAAGAAGAAGGGGTAACACAGGTATTCCTAAAGGTATAAAGATAAGAGTATCCTCAACAACCGCATGACAAGCTACTAAGAAAATAAACGCTAAAGTGACATCTTTTTGACTAACGCCATCCTCTTCTACTGCTTGAATCATCACACCGGCTCCAAATGCTAAGCCAAACAATAATCCTGATGCTAAAGTTGTCGATGTATTTTCTCTCATCCCTAGCTTTCTTGTTAATGGAGCCATCCATTTAGAAAATACTGCAAGCCATTTACGGTCTTTCATAATCTGTACGATTACCATTAATGGAATTACAATGATCGCCAATTGAAAAATACCGAGACCTGCTTTTTCTACTGCATTCCATACAATTGGCCATATGCCTTCAATCGTTTCTTCGCTTGCTCCAACAAAACCATACTCTGCCATCTCTGAACCGCCATTCCAAACGAGATTAATAATAATCCCCGATAGAAAAGCTAAACCGAGTCGAACAGCGAGCACAATCCATAGTTTAACGCCTACTTTCATGGCTACACTTGTTTCAATCAGTAAGTTATGAGAAAACGAGAGCATGACCGCTAGTATAAATACTTCTTTTACCGTTAAATCCAACGTGAGAATCGCACCAATACCAGCATAAACATTTAAGAAGTTTCCTAAAACTAAAGGAATGGCCGCATCCCCCGATAGACCAAATATCCCCATAATTGGTGCAATTAATTCAATCACCCACGGTAAAACTGGCGTATGCTGCAATAATGCAACAATTAACGTAACAGGAAAGATAATTTTCCCCAATGTCCAAGTCGTTTTAAAACCAACCTTTAATCCTGCCTTTACAGAATGTATCACCTGCTACTCCCCCTCTGTTGACCCTTACTTTGCTTTCGCTTTTTTCTGTGGTGGATCTAAATACCTCTCTTTTGCCGTCCCACTTACTCTTCTATATATAATAATGGCGATAGCTCCAACAATTAATATAATCGAAAGCATTTGCGCTGCTCTTAACATTTCAGTCACCATTAAACTATCAGTTCTCATCCCCTCGATAAAGTATCTACCGATAGAGTACCAAATAACGTAGCTAAGGAATAGTTCCCCTCTTTTTAAATTTGCACGTCTTAGTAGGAGTAGAAGTGCAAATCCAGCGAAATTCCAAAGTGATTCATATAAAAATGTCGGATGATAATAAGCCCCGTTAATGTACATCCCATTAATAATAAATTCTGGTAGATGCATGTTTTCTAAGAATTGTCGACTTACTTCACTACCGTGTGCCTCTTGATTGACGAAGTTCCCCCAACGTCCAATTGCTTGGCCTAGGATGATACTTGGTGCAGCAATATCCGCTAATTGCCAAAAGGATACACCACGCTTCTTCGCAAAAATAATCGCAGTGATCACTGCTCCGATTAATGCACCGTGAATGGCGATGCCCCCGTTCCAAATTTTAATGATTTCGCCTGGATACTGAGAATAGTAATCCCACTCAAAAATCACATAATAAATCCTTGCACAAATAATTGAAATAGGAATAGCCCACAACAATAAATCAGCAAATAAATCCTTACCGAGTCCTCTTTTGTCTGACTCTCTCATCGCCAAAATAAGACCGAGTGCAATGCCGATACCGATGATCAGGCCATACCATCTTACAGACAATGGCCCTAAACTAAAGGCAACCGGGTCAATTGGCGCCACTGTTAACAACATAGTCATATCTCCTTTAATTATGTATTAATAAAACTTAACGATCTTCATGATCGCCATCTTCAATTACATCCGTTAAACGATTGGTAAATTGCTCTGCTGCATTTACACCCATACGTTTTAATCTAAAGTTCATTGCTGCTACCTCAATAATGACCGCTAAGTTTCGACCTGGGCGAACAGGAATGGTCATTTTATTTAACTCCGTATCAATAATCTTCATCTTTTCTTCTTCTAACCCTAAACGATCATACTGCTTTTGCGCATCCCATATTTCTAAGTCCATTACGAGGGAAATCTTTTTAAATCGGCGAATGGCACCTGCCCCAAACAAGGTCATGACATTAATAATACCGAGTCCGCGAATTTCTAATAAATGCTCAATGAGTTCTGGCGCACTACCGACTAATGTGTCCTCATCCTCTTGTCTAATTTCTACACAATCATCCGCCACTAAGCGATGCCCTCTTTTGACAAGTTCTAATGCCGTCTCACTCTTACCGACACCACTCTTTCCAGTAATCAGGACTCCCACACCATATATATCGACTAACACCCCATGAATGGCCGTCGTAGGGGCTAACTTACTTTCTAGGAAATTCGTCAAAAGACTAGAAAAACGCGTTGTTTTTTGCTTAGTTCTTAAAATCGGCACAGCTTCTCTTTCAGCCGCTTCAAGTAATTCTTCTGGTACTTCTAGCTCTCTCGTAATAATGATTGCTGGAGTGATGTCTGAACATAACATCTCCAGTCTTGCTTCTCTCTCTTCATCATTTAGTTTTTCAGCAAATGATAGTTCTGTCTTTCCTAATAATTGTATACGTTCTGCCGGAAAATAATCAAAATAGCCAGCCAATTCTAGACCTGGTCGAGAAATATCACTCGTAACAATCGGACGGTTAATACCTTCTTCACCGCTTAGTAATTCTAACCCGAATTTTTCGATAACATCCTTTGTGCGAACCTTTGCCACTCTTGTCCCCTCCTTATCCTGTAGTTATCTATTCTTCTTTCATCCATTCTCATCTGATACGCTCTTTATTTTAGCACTTTTTACACGAGAACCAAACGCCTTTATATTGAAACTGCCCTTGTATACGAAAATAAACAGTTCCATACCATTGTCGACTCTCGTTGTTTATTATACACTGAAACGAAATAAATGGAGAGAATGACTAATCAATACAATGAACAAAAGAAGGGATGAAGCGAATGGATAAGAAGACCCTTTTTATAAATGCTGATATTATTTTTCCACATTGCGTATTATCAAACTGTTATCTGACAACGACTGGACACCTGATTGAAGATTTCGGTGAAATGGCTTCATGTCCACCGACTACTTGCTACGATAAAATCTATGATTTAAAAAACAGGAGATATATTAGTCCTGGTTTTATTGATCTCCATATACACGGTGTGGCTAGTGCGGATGTGATGGATGGTACAGCAACTGCCTTAAAGACCCTGTCACAAATATTACCTAAAGAAGGAACAACAAGTTTTTTAGCAACTACCATTACTTCCCCAACCAAAAAAATAAGTCAGGCCATTGAAAATATCGCCCATTTCCATTCCTATAAAGGGGCAAAAATACTTGGCATTCATCTAGAAGGACCTTTTATCAATCGTCATCAGGCAGGTGCACAGCCAAAAGGAGATATACAAGAGCCCAATCCCGAATTATTTTCCTACTGGCAATCTCTCGCCCAAAATCGAATCAAGCTTGTTACGTATGCACCCGAGATGGATCCTAACCAAAAGTTATTACATCAAATAATTGCTGATGGAGCCATTCCATCAATTGGGCATTCAGAAGCTACTTATGAACAAGTCGAAACCGTTCATTCTTACGGCGTCTCTCATATGACTCACCTATTCAATGGTATGCTTGGCATACATCACCGTGAAATTGGGACAGCAGGTGCCGCACTTTTGCTTGATTCCTTTACTGCCGAAATCATTGCTGATGGTCGACATATTAGCCCAGAAATGATTCAACTGCTGTTAAAGGTTAAAGGCTATCAAAACCTGATATTAATCACTGACAGTATGAGGGCAAAGCATATGGAAGATGGGGATTATGAATTAGGTGGGCAAACGGTTCATTTGCAATCAGGTGTGGCAACATTAGTAGATGGAACGCTTGCCGGAAGTATACTAAAGATGAATGACGCGATTAAAAATATCAGACATTTCACTGGTATCGCCTTGCACGAAGCCATCCACATGGCTACCGTCAACCCAGCAAAAAAAATCGGACACTTTCATTGTATTGGTAGTATCGATCGTGGCAAAGAAGCTGATTTAGTGATTTTAGACAGGGAATTAAATGTAATAGACACCTTTTGTAAAGGTGAAAGGATGTTTAGTTAAGAGAGTCTATTCTGTTTCCGCAAACCATATTATCGCTTTAATAGCTAGGCTGTGCACCTCTTTTGTAATTAACGAGATATTTGAACGGCTACACTTAAACTGATCGTGAAACACAATCGTGTGATGACATTAAAAACTCAAAAAAGCAGGAAGATGTCTCATCTCCCTGCTCCAATCACCATTAATATTAATATTTGTAAGATTGTCCACCATCGATTGGTACAACCGTTGCATTAATGAAGTCTGCTTGGTTTGATAATAAGAATGCGACAAGGTATCCGACTTCCTCTGGTTTACCAAAGCGTTTCATTGGATTGACGCTAACAAATTCTTTTCCAGCTTCTTCCCAATTATCTCCGCCCATTTGTTTTAATGATCCTTCAACCATTGGCGTCAAAATCGCACCAGGAGCGATCGCTTTAATACTAACACCAAATTGGCCATATTCGATTCCAGAGTTTCTTGTTAAGCCTACTACACCATGTTTACTTGCAGCATATCCTGATTGATTACCAACTCCACGGATTCCCCCAACAGATGCGGTATTAACAATTGAACCTTGACCTTGTTCTTTCATTACTTTTAACACATGCTTCATACCATAGAATACACCGTTTAAGTTAATATCAACTACACGTTGGAATTCTTCGATACCGAAGTCTTCTGTTAAGTTTTGTTTCCCTTCAATACCTGCATTATTAAAGAAGCCATCGATTTTACCGAATTTCTCAACAGTAAACGCCACGTATTTTTTTACATCTTCTTCATTCGCTACGTTCGCTTCGATTGTTTCTATTTCTGCTTGAGGTGCTACTGTAAGTAATTCTTGTTTACTTTCCTCTAAGCCTTTTGCATTTAGATCTACTAAAACAAGTTTACCGCCTTCTACCGCTACTTGTTTTGCTGCCGCTCTACCAAGTCCAGATCCCCCACCTGTAATAATAACGACTTTATCTTCAAAACGATTCATATAAAACTACCCCTTTCACATGCGTTGTGGTACTATTTTCACAACTTCTCTTTTAGTGTAAACGGATTCATATTTAGCAACAATCAGTAATTTTTTTGAATCTGTCGATAGAATCTACACATTACTATAATGTGTTTATTTTAGGAGGAAAAATACATTGGTTGAGTATAAAAATATTATTTCTAAGCAAAGTGAGCGCACTAAACTATCTTTCAAAAAAGCTTTCATTGAGCTTATCCATGAAAAAGGTTATAGCCATGTAACAGTGACGGACATTATTAAACGCGCCGATTATAATCGCACGACGTTTTATCTTCATTTTCAAGATAAGCAATGCCTAGCGCAAGAATTACAAAGGGAAATGTTCGAACAAGTAAAAGAAAAAAGCATGAATAAATATGAAAAAGGCAAAGCCATCAGTATTACCGAGATGGACCCAAAATCATTTGAACTAACACACTTCATATACTCAGAGCAAGCTTATTTCAATCTCTTATTAAAAAACGATACCATCCCTGGATTGCACCGAGATCTACCGAAAGCAATTTATGAAGTATTGGAAGAGAGCTTTATCTTATCAGCAATTAATCAACTAGATATTAACTACTCAGTCCATAAACTCTATATGGCTCACGGTACGGCTGGACTAATTGTCAATTGGATTGAAAATGGTTATGATGTCAGCCCTGATGACATGAGTCTACGCTTGATTCAAATATTACATTCATTTGCTAAAGAGTTTTCAATTGCAACTAAAAGTAAAAACACACCTCCCATTTAAAAAGGTGGTGTGTTTTTGCTTAATCCCAGAGAACCTTTTGTATAATCAAATTTGCTACAGACATAATAATTGCCACCAGAATAGCTGTGCCAAAGCCGGCAATCTCAAATGTATCTCCCATTAATCCACTCGTAATCATCAAGGTTACTGCATTGATAACAAATAAGAATAACCCTAACGAAATGACCGTAATTGGCAATGTCAGTAAAATAAATATCGGTCTAACAATTATATTGAGAATGGATAGAATAAAACTAGCTAATAAAGCAGATCCAAAACCTGATAAATAAAAAGAATCTCCTATAAAGCCTGATAAAGCAATAAATAATACAGCATTAATGACAATACCAATTAACCATTTCATACATAAGACACCTTTCCATTACAAAACTGAGCTAGATTTTTTTACTGTGACAGACCCTGTTTTTGTATCCGCATTTAATCTTAGACCGCCTTGAGGCTCTTTGATTGAGCGGAAACGAAGAACCTTCTGAATCACATCACTTTTTTCCTCTAATATCTCAATTCCCTCAATATGAATATCAAAACTTCCTAAATTCGTTTTTAGTTCTCCACTTACTTCTAATGGTGGAAGCGTTACTTCTACATTTCCTGTTGTTGCTTTTGCTTCAATCGATTCGCAACGTGAACCCTCAACAGCGCAAGCCACATTCCCATTAAATGAGTGTGCATTCACTCTCTCATAATCTCCATCTACATGAACAGCACCGTTTATCGTCTCTGCTTCAATTATATCCACCGTACCATTTTCAACATGAATTTTCCCATGAACGGTTTCTAACTCTGCATGCTTACCATGTAATTGTTTTGCTGTAATTTTACCGTTTGCCGTTTTCGCCTTAAAGTTTTTCGCATGTAGCTTTTCACTTTCAATCGGTCCATTGAAGGTACGAAGTTTTAATTTATTATACTCCTTCTCAGGTACATATAGTACCGCATCTAACTTTATCCACTTTTGTTGCGTAGAGAACTTCAGCTTATCATCTGAAATGGTAAATACAGTATCCTCCAAGAACTTTTTTCGAGCCTCATCTTGAGATTCTGCACGATACACTTTTACTTCACACTCTGCCCTTACATCAGTCTGTGACCACGGTACAACTTTGATGGCTCCGTTAGCAATATCTACTTCAATTTCATTAAAGGCACCGTCAGATTGATGGAAAATATGTGATAAACTATGTGACTGTCCGAAGTTAAAGTCTAAATCGACATCTTTAATCTTTTTAAATGCAGAGTCGACAAAATCAATGATCTTATCTTTTGCTGAATTAAATTTATAATTAAAGGGTTCTTCTTTTTTCTCTTCTTCAAATTTGACTGCTGTAGATAATTCTTTAATAATTTCTTCTTGCTTTTGCTCGGCCGTATCTTCGGCTTTTTCTAGTTTCTCTAATAAAGTTAAAGCTTCTTCAACCGATAATTTTCCATCCTCCACCATTTTTAAAATGCGTTTTCTTTCTTCCTTCATTCTATTCCCTCCATAAGGTTCATTTTGTCTATGCCCTATTATCCTTTTTATCTTAGGCTAAATAAGTATTAATATCTAATAAGTATGCTTAGGACAATCTCCAGCATGATTAGTATTGAAAAATGAAAGTTGGTTATATTTCATTTTTACCCCCAATCAGCGAAAATTACGCTTATACTTCGATTTTTCTATAATCAATTGTACGATAGGAAGGGGCAAAAGTTTCACTTAAATAAAAAAACCAGTCTCAAGTCTGACTGGGATTTATGTCATGAGGTCTAGATATGAAGGTTCGTTTCCTGAGGTATCGGTAAAATGAAGGGTTGAAGCCGTTAAGTTAATAACTCCGTATGATCATCGTTCCTAACAAATTTGCGAAATCCAAACAGGTCCTGTCTATTTATGACCTAGGACCTGCTTTAACCTATGTAACTATAATGATTTATTGATAGGCCGCCAAGTCAGTTGTGCGAGGAGATTCCTTACGCTTAACCTCATCAATCTTGTTAACAAACATTTGAAATACTTTTCTTTTTTCTTCTAAATCTTTTGCATGTTCTTTTAAGTCATTATACTTCTCTTCAAACGGACGGTGATAACGTTCTCTTATACTTTCAATAATCTCATCATTGACTGTAGATTGAATGACTTGTTTAGTAATTCCATATTTATAGGAGTAAAGTTTTAGCTCAAGCTTAATTTGATCATATTCCTCATTAATTTGACTAAGCACTTCAGAGATATCTTCTTTCCATTCCTCTAATGATTTAGCTAAATAATCTTCCATAACTGTATAGTCACCCTCTCCCCATATAATACTATGATTATAACGAAGGATAGTTACATCCCTTTTGCTATAGAGTTACAAAACTTTATCTTTTTTAATAGAAAATACCACGAGCCGATAGACCCGTGGTATTTCCTATTAAAACTTTAGGCATTAGTTACACTTGCTTCTTTATCCTCAATTTGCACTTTCATTCTCTTGCGATCACGTTCAAGAATCGGTTTTAAATATTTCCCTGTATAAGACTCGGCCGTTTCTGCAATCACTTCAGGGGTACCTGTAGCTAGGATTGTTCCCCCTTTAAGTCCACCTTCAGGACCTAAATCAATTAAATGGTCAGCAGCTTTAATTACATCTAAATTATGTTCAATCACGAGTACAGTATCTCCATTTTCAACAAGACGCTGTAACACATTAAGTAAACGAGCAATATCATCGACATGCAAGCCCGTTGTCGGTTCGTCTAAAATGTAAAATGATTTCCCATTAGAACGACGATGTAGCTCAGAAGCAAGCTTTACCCTTTGCGCTTCCCCACCTGATAAGGTTGTCGCTGGTTGGCCCAATTTAACATAACTCAATCCGACATCATAGATTGTTTGCAACTTACGACGAATTTTAGGGATATTTTCAAAGAAAGTAAGTGCATCTTCCACGGTCATTTCTAAGATCTCTGCAATGCTCTTCCCTTTATATTTTACTTCTAACGTCTCGCGATTATATCGTTTTCCATGGCAGACTTCACATGGCACATATACATCAGGAAGAAAATGCATTTCAATTTTAATGATTCCATCTCCACGACAGGCTTCACATCGGCCACCTTTGACGTTAAAACTAAAGCGCCCTTTTTTATAGCCTCTTACTTTCGCTTCATTTGTAGAGGCATACACATCACGAATGTCATCGAATACGCCTGTATAGGTAGCTGGATTAGAACGTGGCGTTCTTCCAATAGGTGATTGATCAATATCAATAACTTTGTCTAATTGATCAATTCCTTTCACTTCCTTATGTGCACCAGGCTTACTTTTCGCTCGATGTAGTTTTTGCGCTAAGCTTTTATGGAGAATCTCATTGATTAACGTACTCTTCCCTGAGCCTGAGACACCGGTTACAGCCGTGAATGTACCAAGAGGGAACTTGACGTTCACATTCTTCAAGTTATTCTCTTTAGCTCCTTTGATCTCAATAAAACGACCGTCACCTTTTCTTCTTTCTATCGGCAGAGGGATAAATTTTTTCCCTGATAAATATTGACCGGTTAAAGAGTAATCATCTTTCATAACTTCTTCTGGTGTACCTTTGGAAACAATTTCACCACCGTGCACCCCTGCACCTGGACCCACATCAATTAAATAATCCGCAGCAAGCATCGTATCTTCATCATGCTCGACCACAATTAACGTATTACCGATATCACGCATGTTCTTTAATGTTTCGATTAAGCGGTCATTATCCCTTTGATGTAATCCGATAGAAGGTTCATCAAGAATATACAACACTCCAGTCAGCCGTGAACCAATTTGGGTGGCTAAACGAATACGTTGAGCTTCCCCACCTGAGAGAGTACCAGCAGCCCGACTGAGCGTTAAATAATCCAAGCCAACATTAATAAGAAATCCAAGACGTTCTTTAATTTCTCTCATGATCAAAGTAGCGATTTTCATTTCTTTTTCTGATAAGTGCAATTGGCCAAAAAAGTCATAAGCTTCCTCAATAGATAAATCTGTAAGTTTCCCCACATGATGACCATCAATCAAGACTGCCAAGCTTTCTTTCTTAAGACGGTAGCCTTTACAAGTAGGACATTTATGTTCCCCCATGTACTTCTCCATCTGTTCACGGATATAATCAGAGCTCGTCTCCTTATATCTTCTCTTGATATTATTCATAACACCTTCAAAGACAATATGGGATTCACGCACTTGACCATAATCATTTTCATATTTAAAATAAATTTTTTCTCTACCCGAACCATAAAGGATCTTATCTAGTTGTTCATCTGGAATAGCTGATACGGAGATATCCATATCAATGCCATAGTGCGTACATACTGCTTCCAAAAGTTGGGGGTAGTATTGTGAGCTATTCGGTTCCCAAGGTGCAATCGCATGCTGCTTCAACGTGAGATCTTTATTAGGGATTACTAAATCTGGATCTACTTCTAGCTTTACCCCTAAGCCGTCACAATCGGGACAGGCACCGAAAGGACTATTAAACGAAAACATTCTCGGCTCAAGTTCTCCAATTGAAAAACCACAAATAGGACAAGCATGGTTTTCGCTAAATAATAATTCCTCTTCCCCAATCACATCAACTATGACTTTTCCTTCGCCCATTTTCAGTGCTGTTTCGAGCGAGTCAGCTAATCTGGCTTCCACGCCCTCCTTCACTACAATTCTGTCAATGACGACTTCAATAGAATGTTTTTTATTTTTCTCAAGCTCGATTTCTTCTCCTAAATCGAGCATTTCGCCATCAACCCGAACACGAACAAACCCTTGTTTCTTTACCTCTTCCAATACCTTTACATGTGTTCCTTTTCTACCAGACACAACAGGTCCGAGTACTTGCAAGCGTGTTCTTTCCGGATATTCCATAATACGATCTACCATTTGTTCAACGGTTTGAGAAGAAATTTCAATATTATGGTTAGGGCAGGTTGGGTGTCCTACTCTCGCAAATAACAGACGCAAATAATCATAGATTTCTGTCACAGTTCCTACCGTTGATCGTGGGTTTTTACTTGTTGTCTTTTGGTCGATAGAAATCGCAGGGGATAAACCTTCAATCGTATCCACATCGGGCTTATCCATTTGTCCTAAGAACTGTCTTGCATAGGCAGAGAGGGATTCAACATAACGGCGCTGTCCTTCTGCATAAATCGTATCAAAAGCTAAGGATGATTTTCCCGATCCTGATAACCCCGTTAGAACAACAAGTTTATCCCTTGGGATTGAAACATCGATATTTTTTAAATTATGTGCCCTCGCACCTTTAACAATCAATTTCTCCATTGCCATTTCCGTTCATCATCCTTCCGCCTTCAGTTCAAGAATTAGATCACGAAGCTCTGCCGCACGTTCGAAATTTAAATCCTTCGCTGCAGTCTTCATCTCTTTCTCCATATCCGCTATTAATTTTTGACGTTCTTTTTTATTTAATTGACTTAATTTATCAGCACTATTATACTCTTCTGGCGTTTCCGCAGCTTGTGTCGCTCTAATCACATCACGAATTTCTTTTTGTATTGTCTGTGGCGTGATACCATGTTTTGTGTTGTAGTCTTCTTGGATGCTACGACGGCGTTCCGTTTCGCTTATAGCCTTTGTCATCGAGTCTGTCATTCGGTCCGCATACATGATTACTTGACCATTCGCATTACGAGCAGCCCGCCCAATCGTTTGAATCAGTGAACGTTCTGAACGTAAAAATCCTTCTTTGTCGGCATCAAGTATCGCTACGAGTGATACTTCCGGAATATCAAGCCCTTCTCGCAATAAATTAATACCTATTAACACATCATAGGTACCCATACGAAGCTCCCTAATAATCTCAATTCGCTCAAGGGTTTTTACTTCGGAATGTAGGTATTGAACCTTCATACCAATTTCCTTTAAATAATCCGTTAAATCCTCAGACATTTTTTTCGTTAAAGTTGTTATGAGTACACGTTCATTTTTCTCAATTCTGTCATTAATTTCACCAATTAAATCATCAATTTGACCCTCTATCGGTCGGACATCAATAATCGGATCTAACAGTCCTGTAGGTCTAATGATTTGTTCAATCATTTCAGGCGTGTGTTCTAATTCATATGGACCTGGAGTTGCAGATACATATACGATCTGGTTAATATGATCTTCAAACTCAGAAAAAGTAAGAGGACGGTTATCCATTGCCGAAGGAAGACGAAAACCATGTTCTACTAACACATTCTTACGAGCTTGGTCACCATTATACATCCCTCTTATTTGCGGCAATGTCACATGAGATTCATCAATAACAAGTAAGAAGTCCTTTGGAAAGTAGTCAAGTAAAGTATAGGGAGTCGAACCAGCCGGACGAAGAGTTAAATGGCGGGAGTAGTTTTCAATCCCTGAACAAAAACCCATCTCTCTCATCATTTCTAGATCATATCGTGTTCTTTGTTCTAAACGTTGCGCTTGTAATAAATGTCCTTCTTCATGTAAGTTAGCCAGTCTTTCTTCTAATTCTTTTTCAATATTTTCGACGGCTACACGCATTTTTTCTTCTCGCGTAACGAAGTGAGATGCCGGGAATATGGCTACATGATCACGGTCACCTAAAATTTCACCGGTCAAAGCATCGACTTCACGAATCCGATCAATTTCATCTCCAAAAAACTCTACACGTAAACAATGCTCATCTTTCGAAGCAGGGAATATCTCTACAACATCACCACGTACACGAAATGTCCCACGTATAAAGTTCATATCATTGCGCTCGTATTGTATGTCGACTAGTTTCCTTAATAATTGATTGCGCTCAATTTCCAATCCCGTTCTCAAGCTTAAAACAAGTTCTCTATATTCCTCCGGGGATCCTAAACCATAGATACAAGAAACACTAGCGATGATGATTACATCGTTTCTTTCAAATAATGAGGAGGTAGCTGAATGGCGGAGCTTATCAATTTCATCATTAATACTTGCATCTTTCTCAATAAATGTATCAGTGGATGGAACATATGCTTCCGGTTGATAATAGTCATAGTAACTAACAAAATACTCCACCGCATTATTAGGAAAGAACTCTTTAAATTCACTATATAATTGTCCTGCTAACGTCTTATTATGAGCAATCACTAAAGTGGGCTTATTCACTTCTTTAATGACATTAGAAACCGTGAACGTTTTCCCAGTTCCAGTTGCACCTAGTAATGTTTGATGCTTTTTCCCTTCTTGAATCCCATTTACAAGCTCTTTAATCGCTGCAGGTTGATCACCCTGTGGGGAATATTTTGAAACTAACTCAAATGTTTGTTCCACATCAGAAACCTCCTCTATGTAAAAAGTAAAGCATGTTTAATCATTATTACATTCCGATTTTCTATATCCTCATTCTACCACAAATTCTCTTATCTAAACCACAAAAAAGCGAACAAATATTCGATTATCGTTCGACAAAGAGATTGAAAGATGGCTAGGATGAAAATAAAAGGGTACGAAGGTAAAAAGAACTTTCATTATTTTGAAACTTTACCCTATATATAATCGTCTTTTGTTATATGGTGAAATTGACGAGGTGATTATTTGTTTGGCTTTATTTTTATATTTGCATGGCTAACCGTTTTTATTTATGCCCTAAAAACCATTAAAGATTATATAAACAGTAATGATGAGGAAAAAGCGTATGAAAAAGACTTCGTCATTAAAATAGTTGGAGCCGTATGCCTATCAGGGCTTTTCGTTATAGCAGAAATACTTCGCCTTGCAAACTTAGGCTTCGCTGAGATGAAGTGGCTGTTTCTCTCTACATTTCTACTAGTATTGATTGTCATTTACGCCTTTTTCACCTACAGAATACTCTTTTCTAAAAACACCTTTGACCGTAACAAAGAAGATTATACATTTAGTTATAAATATCGAAAATGGCTTATCCCTATTTATTTTCTATTCCCCATTGGTGTAATTAGTATTGTAATTTGGGTTAGCTAACTGCGATTTTCTTCTACATAAACGAGCAATCATATTAGTTTTAAGTCCGTATTAAGGTGTATTTAGTAAATATGAACATATAATTTAACGAACTGTACTTATTCAAAAGTTATAAGAGCAAATCATGTCTGTCCTCTTAAACCCTCCTACTAATTCAACAACGTCCTCAACAATCAATTTATGTACCTTTCTTCTTATAAAACTAAACACTTTGCCCTAAAAAGTAAGTAGAACCCCAATACACGCTGATGGGGTTCTACTTACTTTACTTATTTATATGTCTGCTGGATGCGGACCCTTTTGAGCTTCCATCTCTTTCGCCATTTTCCTTGCTTTTATAAATTGGACACCGCTTAATACAATGGTTTTACCTACGGCATATGTTGGTACAGCAAGTAACATACCTAATATACCAGCTAAGTTTCCTGCTACCAATAAGATAATAATGATTGTTGCTGGATGGGTATTTAATGTTTTTCCTAAAATTAAAGGAGAAATTAAATTACCTTCTAATTGTTGAGCAGCGACAATGACTAATAATGCTAAAATCGCCATCGTAGGTGATTCAAATAGTCCAACAATAACCGCCGGTGCACCACCAATAAATGGTCCAACATAAGGAATAATATTCGTTACTGAAATAATTAATGCCAATACAATTGCGTATGGTAGGTCAATGATTAAGAAACCGATAAAAGAGGCCGTCCCGACGAATAATGCGACAGTAATCTGACCTTGGATATAAGAAGAAAGTGTTTTACCTGTTTCTTTTAAAGTATCAATTGCTTCGGCACGATAGCTTTTTGGAACGAATTTCCCTAGTGCAGGGGGGAACTTCTCCCCGTCTTTTAGCATAAAGAACAATAGGAATGGTACGGTAATAATCGTTATGGCAATATTTGCTACTAATCCGACTAAATCGCTGAGGCCATTCGTTATCCTTTGCGGAAGTTGATTGGCGTAATCAATTAAATAACCCATTATTTCTTCTTGTGTTACATAATCTTGATTCATTAACCAGCGAAAACCCTCAGATTGCGAGAAGTTGTTAAAGAACTGCTCTGTTTGTTTAACATAAGTAGGTAGTTGATTTAATAAACCAGCCAATTGGGCTGAAATTTTTGGTACAAAAATACTAAAGACAAGTACGAGCAACCCAGCAACGATTGCAAATAATAAGATGATCGATAATATCTTAGGTATTTTTGCTTTTTGAATTAAATGCACAAATGGATTTAAAATGAAGAATAAAAACCCTGAGATAATAATAGGGAAGAACAACGTGGAAAAAAAGATTCCAATCGGTTCAAATAAAAAAGAGATTTTTGAAGCTACTAAAATGACGGACAAAATAATTAGAATTTGAAGAGACCAGTACTGGAATTTCTTCTTGTTCACATTCTCACCTTTTCCCAAAAATAAATTTTTCTCTATAGACTACACTTTCATTTGTAGTTCCCTTTTTCACAAAAAGGAAAACCACTAGAACTTTATTTGTATGTATTATTGTAATGCATCCCCCACAAAATGTCGCCTCATAAGGATATTTTCCGTGAATATTTTTCGACAAATATTTCCTTTTGGTTATTTTAACCAACATCAATCACTTATATAATCAGCCACGTGTTAAGGAAATCTCATTATCCATTCAGACCACCGCATCAGCATTAAATAGGATTATCCACGTCCTACTGGGATTATTTTCTTCTGATTAATTAGTCAATCGTTGTAACGGTTCTTCCCAAAGGCTTCTTTTCGGGGGAGTTGGAGTGATTTTAGAATTAGGGTATTTAGAACTTTGAGATGCACGCGCAAACTTAATTTGCTCCGCTATCTTTGTCGTTTTTTACTGTGATGTACAATCCACTTTTGCTCAGTCTATTTTGCAGGTTTCCCCCAGCACTCTACTCCTGAGTTAGACGCAAAATCGCTTGGTATTCTGCTTATATTGATATTTTGCTCAATATCTAAAAAAAGGCATTTTAGGAGTCTCCCTAAAATACCTTTTTAAAGCATGGTTATTGTTGACCTTTTTGAATCCATTCAGCAACAGTTGCAGTACGTTTAGCTTGATGTTTAACTGCTGCTTCATTATCTTCAACGATCTTGCCATCTTGTCCTTGGGTTGAACTTGCGCCGTAAGGATTTCCTCCACCAGCAAAAATGCTTGGGTCAGTGAAGCCTGGTGCGGCAACAATTGCTCCCCAATGGAACATGGTTGTATAGAATGAAAGAAGGGTTGCTTCTTGACCACCGTGAGGATTAGAAGCAGAGCTCATTGCACTCACTACTTTATTCGCAAGTTTGCCTTGTGCCCAAAGTCCACCAGCAGTATCAATAAAAGCTTGCACTTGTGAAGCAATGTTACCAAAACGAGTTGGGAAACTAAAAACAATCGCGTCTGCCCATTCAAGGTCGGCAAGTGTAACTTCTGGTACATCTTTCGTAGCATCCGCATTGGCACGCCATGCAGGATTAGAATCGATGGCTGCCTCAGGCGCTGTTTCAGGAATCTTTAACAATTTCACTTCAGCGCCGGCTTCTTTTGCCCCTTGTTCTGCCCACTGTGCCATTTGGTAGTTCGTACCTGTTGAACTATAATAAATCACTGCTAATTTAATACTCATCTGAATAGAATCCTCCTTGATATCTCATATACATCTATATTGTTTCTATTCCTTCCAACACTATGCATTAAACTTATCTTAATGTTTTTAATGCACCGCTCCATGCTAGCACTTGATCAAGCATCATTTTCATATTTGCTTGGTGCAAGTCCTGAGGCTTAAATTCATTACCATTTACGAAATCAGTAAAAAGTGAAAGTGTTGGATGTGTGCGCACATCTGCGACTTGTAACTCGCCTAAAATGCCACGAAGATGTTCCGCCGCACGAGCACCACCAGTAGATCCATAACTAACAATACCCGCTGCTTTATTCGCCCATTGATCGCGAGCAAAGTCGATCGCATTTTTTAAAGCACCACTAATACTATGGTTGTATTCCTGTACAATAAACACAAAGCCATCCATACTATCTAGCTTATCTCCCCATGCTGCAATACCAGGCTCTGTGCCATCTGTTGTACCAAGGAACGGTAGTTGAAAGTCAGCAATATCAATAATTTCGTAATTTGCATCCCCACGTGCATCAGCTATTTCTTTCACCCATTGGCCTACTTGTGGGCTTACGCGACCTTCTCTTGTGCTTCCTAAAATAATACCGATATTTAATTTTTCCATTTTCATTTCCTCCTCAGGATGTTGTTTATTTTTCTTGAATAATTTATTTAAAAAGCTCATGTTGCCTCTCCCCATTTCTTAGATGCTGGCTTTATACCATTGTGCTGCTTCTTCAACTTCTTTGAATGAAAGCTGATGCCCCATATGTTCCCAATGAAGGTGGACATCGGCTCCCGCATTTTCTAATAAACGCTTTAACTCTTCGGATTCTTCTGGTGAACAAATTGGATCATTCGTCCCTGCGCCAATGAATACTTTTTTGCCTGTTAAATCAGGCAATTCTATCCCTCTTCTCGGTACCATTGGATGATGCAAGATTGCTGCTTTCACAGCGTCTTTATAATGGAACATCATGCTGGCCGCAATATTAGCACCATTTGAATATCCTAATGCAACGATATTCTGACGGTCAAAACCATATTTTTCAGCTGCTTCATCTAAAAATTGATAAAGCTCTTTCGTACGGAAGATTAAGTCCTCCTCATCAAAAACCCCTTCTGCTAACCTTCTAAAAAAGCGTGGCATCCCATTTTCAAGAACATTACCTCGGACGCTTAGCACGGATGCACCCTCGTCAATTTTGCTAGCTAACGGGAGAAGGTCAAGCTCATTTCCTCCTGTTCCATGAAGTAATAATAGGGTTTGTTTTGATGCGTCACTACCCTTTTCAAAAATATGTTTCATGTATATCCCCTCCATTATTTCGGTCGAACAATTGTAAATACTTCTCCTACTTTCGCATAATCGTTTCCAGCCAAGCGACTGATTGCCCCTAATTTTTCAGCGTTGATTTTGCCTGCTTCATAAATTTCATCATTAAAATGGAAGTAGACAACTTTACCGATAAGTAGGTCAGCATTCCCTTCAAGTTCTATATGATGAGCAAGCTGACATTCCATCCTCACTTTTGCTTTCACGATTCCTGGTACATTAACAACTGTACTCGAAGTTGTCTCTAATCCATTTAGCTCTAATTCATCCACATCTGGTGAGAGAGTAGCCGCTGTTTCATTAATGTGCGTAACATTCGACTCATCAACAAGATGGACGACAAACTCCTTCGTATCACTTACATTTTTAGCAGTATCTTTCATCTCACCTGCTCTTCTTGCTACAGAAACAGCAATCATCGGCGGATTAGAAGATACGATATTAAAGAAACTGAACGGTGCACCATTCATTACAGAAGCAGTTGATTGTGAAGTGACAAAGGCAATCGGTCTCGGGATAATACTTCCGATCAATAACTTGTAATTCTCCCTCTCGGTTTGCGTGGCCGGATCAATACTTACCATTGCTTTCATCCTCCTTTTCAATCACACTTCTCTCACATCAATCGGGATTAATCTTCTCTGTAATTGTCCACGGTATTTTTCATATTGCTCTGGAAGCATTAATTCTGTTCCCATCGTTTCCTGACTTTCATCATGAGCAAAGCCTGGCGGATCAGTAGCAATTTCAAAAAGAATATCGCCATATTCTCTGAAGTAAATCGCGTTAAAGTAATTTCTGTCTTGCACCGGTGTGACACCATAACCAAAGCTTTCAATATATTTTTTCCAATCTAATTGGTCAGCATCATCTGCTGCACGCCATGCAATGTGGTGGACTGTTCCGACACCCATTCTTCCTTTTCCTGAGCTTGTTAACTTCACATCAACAATATTGCCAATATCGCTTTTTGATTGATATCTGACGAATGCTCCTTCTTCAGCCACTTTTGTTAAACCCATTGTTTCAAGTAGCTCACCTGTTTTCCCACCATTGCTAGAATAAAGAACGGCCCCGGCAAAACCTTTAATCGCCACTTCTTTAGAAATTCCATTAAATGTCCAAGTATTCTCTTCCCCAGCTTCTCTTTCAACAAGCTCTAAATGTAAGCCATGTGGGTCATCGAAGCTTAGTACTTGTTCACCAAAGCGCATTTGTTTTTCAAAAGAAATCCCTCTACTCGTTAAACGTTCCTCCCAAAAAGGAAGTGCGCCAGATGGAACAGCATAAGCAGTAATACCCACTTGCCCGTCACCAATGATGCTAGGATAAGCATCTGCCCAAGGGAAGAAAGTAATAATTGTACCTGGTTTACCTCTCTCATCACCGAAATAAAGGTGATACGTTCCCGGGTCATCAAAGTTAACTGTTTTTTTAACAAGACGTAAACCTAAAATTCCAGCATAAAAATCTACATTTTCCTGTGGATGGCCGACAATCGCTGTAATGTGATGAATCCCCATTGTTTGTTTTTCCATTTTGAACATCCTTTCATGTCTCTAACCTTCAAGTATCTCGAAATTGAGATATTAGGTGTGAGTTAATTTATTTTGTGTTATTTTATGAAGAATATCAATTACTAATTGTTGTTCTTCTTCGGTTGTTTGTTGAAATAAGGTTGAAATCTCTTCTTTTAAGAATGGACTGATCACATCCATTAATTCCTTACCTGCATTTGTTATCGTTACAAAAACAACCCGTCGATCCTCTTTGCAATCACTTCTAGATAAATAACCCTTTTCTTGCAGGCGGTCAATCACATAAGTCATACTGCCGCTCGTTAACCAAACTCTTTTACTAATTTGCTGTACGGATTGTCGCCCCTTTTGATGCAGGACTTGAAGTACAGAATACTCTGTTAAGGTGAGCTTATATTTGTTTAACCAGTCTTTCATCTGATCTTGCATATATCTGTTAGTTTGCATTAAGCAAGCGAATGAATCTAATGTCGTCTTATGAACCATTTTCATCGCCTCACTTTTTATCTTTAATTTAATTATCTTGAATATGAGATAATAATATCTCGAATTCAAACTAATGTCAATCCTATTTTGAACTTTTTTATTTTCTCGTTCATTTAAGGGCCGCATGTTTTTCATCACGTTCAGGGGCTTCAGTAGATTGTAACCCTTTTAATTAGAAGAGATAGAGGGTGTATTTAATTTAATGGTGGGAGTTATTTAGCTCACTTTGTGTTGCATATATTTGGCTTGTTATCTTTATTTGTATTGTTTATTTCGTTTACGTTGCTTATTTTTTGGATGTTTGCTCTGTTTGCTTCGGTTCTTTTGTTACGTTGCTCATCTTTACGAGGCTTGCTCTATTTGCTTTGGTTTCTTCTTTTGCATTGCTCATTTTTATGAGGCTCGATCTATTTGCTTTGCTTTCTTCTTTTACGTTGCTCATTTTCCCGAGGCTTGCTCTGTTTGCTTTGCTTTCTTCTTTTACGTTGCTCATTTTTACGAGGCTCGATCTGTTTGCTTTGCTTTCTCCTTTTACGTTGCTAATCTTTCCGATACTTGATCTATTTGCCTTGTTTTCTCTTTTTCCGTTGCTCATTTTTCCAAGGCTTGCTCTGTTTGCTTTGTTTTCTCTTGTTAAGTTGCTCATCTTTCTAAGACTTGCTCTATTTGCTTTACTTTCTCTTTTTACGTTGCTCATTTTTCCGAGGCTCGATCTGTTTGCTTTGCTTTCTCCTTTTACGTTGCTCATCTTTACGAGGCTCGATCTGTTTGCATTGCTTTCTCTTTTTACGTTGCTCATTTTTCCAAGGCTTGCTCTATTTGCTTTGCTTTCTCCTTTTGCGTTGCTCATCTTTACGAGGCTTGCTATGTTTGCTTTGTTTTCTCCTTTTGCGTTGCTCATTTTTCCAAGGCTTGCTCTGTTTGCATTGCTTTCTCTTTTTACGTTGCTCATTTTTCCGAGGCTTGCTTTGTTTGCTTTGCTTTCTCCTTTTGCGTTGCTCATTTTTCCGAGACTTGCTCTATTTGCTTTGCTTTCTCCTTTTGCGTTGCTCATTCTTCCGAGGCTCGATCTGTTTGCTTTGCTTTCTCCTTTTACGTTGCTCACCTTTCCGAGGCTCAACCTATTTGCTTTGTTTTCTCCCTTTACCGGTCGATCATACTCAAGACGCTTGCTTTATCATCTATGATTAACTATATCTGCAATAATGGATCCACTTCAAAATTATAAACGGTCTAATTATTTCATACTCATCGCGCCCCAATATTGCCGTTCAGTAATTCAAAATTAGTCCCACTCGTACTCATGATAAAGGACATATGCTTTTCTCAACCTTAAAAAACCGATTGCCCCATAGAGACAACCGGTAAAGATGTTAAACTGCTTGGTGATTTTTCTTAAATTCGTCTTTAATAAAGAGAATTCCTAATTCATGATGATCTGTTTTATAAAGTGCTCTTTGGACAAAGCGATTTTCATTATTGATATCAATGACTTCAAGTTTGCAATGAGCTGCATTTTTTTGCAATGCTTGATAAAATCCCTTTTCATCATTCACTTGCAAACCATTCACTTTAAGAACGGTCTCTCCTACTTTTAATCCCATTTTGTCTGCTGGAGAATGAGGAACAACACCAATGATCATTAGGCCTTCATTCTTTTTAGCAAAGTAAAACGCTGCCTTTGCATCCACAGAGCGTTGGCGATAATTTAACCACTCTCTCCCTACGATTGCTAGTACCGGTATCGCTAAGCTTACTATTGGATAAACAAATGCACCACTGGCAATAAAGAGCAACAACGCACCAAAGAAAATGACTTTTTTCCCATAAGCCGCGACGGCTATAGCTGGAAATTTGCTTTGGATTTGTTGTTGAAAACCAATAGCGAAAGGAACAGCTACTAAAGCATACGATTGATCTCCAATTGAAAATAATGGCCACCATGTTGCATCCAAACTAAGGGCATCACCAGGTATTAATAAAAACAGTGGTAAAAGCCACATTCTTTTTGCTTCATGCATGCCCACAATCTGACCACGGCGACTCTTCATAAGTCTTGGTGACGTCCCTTTTGGACCATTGATTGTGATCATTATTCCTTCAGCAACTACAAGTAAGGCAATGATTATTGCGACAGCTGGCAAAAAATACACTGCGCCCTCCACTTGTGATGAGATGAAAGCAGGCAGCGGCCAGTTCTGTTCTAATGCAAAGAAAGTCAGAATAAAACCAATGCTTACCGTATAAGCAGGTGTAGCCCATCTTGCTTTTGGAGTCAGCATCAAGATGATTGTTGCAGCGGTTGCAAAAACAAGTAACTCAACAGGAACAGTTAAACCAGCTATTACGATAATTAGTGAAAGAGAAACACCGAGAATGAGTCCTAAAGGCAATAATTGCTTCAGCTCAAAATAGGCATTTTCAGCACGGACTAAAAAATGCTGTCTTTCCCTGTTGACTCGTTGTATACCGTAATAAGCAGCTGCTAGAAATACTAAATAAAAGACCGGGTTTAGAAATAACCTTCCTAACCCCTTCAATAACTCTATTGCCCAAGCCTCAGCCAAGCTTCCCACCAACCTCTACCATTAATCTAATCTATTAATCTGACTATATTCTACCAAATATCCCTCTAAAAACATAGCCAACCCATTGTCTTCTTCCTTTTTGTAACAAACCATTTCCAAAATACAAGTGAGAAAACCTCTAGTGCTTCTATTTAATTTTTTTGAAGTAGGGGGAAATTCTAAAGGCAAGGAGAAAGATTTCTCGCCTGGCATTTGGTTCTGCGTTTATTTCCGGGTTGTGATTTGAATGATGTGTAACCATTTTTGCATAGCTTCATTATCAATTTCCCTTGTGACGTGCAAAACCGTTTTTCGAAAGCGAAGATATCTTTATGGCTTTTTTTGCATTCTCCCCAACCCTCCCTTTACCCGTCGGAACATTTCGAAACAACAACCTCATATTAAAAACCGAACAAACATTGAGTTTGTCCGGTTTTGATTTCAATCAAACCAATCGTTATTGGTTTGCCATAATACGCAAGCCTGTTTGTAATTGCATATCATTGTCCTGATCATTTCTTTGCTTAATGACTTCTTTTTCAAGAGATTCGGCTGTTTTTTCATCAATTTGTCCGTTTGCTTTTAGGCCCGCTGCATGTTGAAACGCTCTAACTGCTGTTGCCGTAGCGGCACTAAAATAGCCATCCTCTCGGCCAGGTTCATAACCTAAGGTTTTTAAAATAAATTGCGCATTCTTCACTTGATCATTATTCATGTCCGTTTTTAACGTTTTCTCGACTTGGATGGGGTGAGTCTCATACAGTTCAGATTGTTTTACTTCATAGGTAGGTTCCACCCCTTTTTTATGAATCCAATTCCCATCAGGTGTAAGCCATTTATATAAGGTCAATTTAATATTACTTCCATCCCCCATTGGAACAGGTTGCTGAACGGTTCCTTTACCAAATGTTTGGGTACCAATTAGCGGATAATCGCCTGCTTCTTTCAGGCCTGCTGCTAAAATTTCTGATGCTGAAGCACTGCCCTTATCAATAAGGACGCCGATTGGATACGACTTCTTCTCTTCTAATGGAGAAAAACTCATGATTCTTTCACCATTTCTTTGTTCTATCTGCACATATGGTTTCTCCTTCGTAACCAACTCTTCCAATATTTCGTCAACTACTTTTAGTAGTCCACCAGGGTTATTTCGTACATCAATTAACAAACTATCCATTTCCTTTTCTTCTAGATCCTTGAGAGCAATCTTAAACTCCTTAGCTGTATCCGTAGCAAAAGAAGTAATTTCAACATAGCCAACTTTTTCATTGTCATGCGTTAACAGCTCTGAATTGACTGTAATATGAGGTATTTCCGCACGGACAATTTCTATTTCTAACGGGTTTTGCATGCCTTCTCTCTTAATGGTCAGTTTGACTTTTGTGCCTTTTTTTCCTTTTATCTTTAATGTCGCTTGCAATAAATTAAACCCTTCAACACTTTCATCATCAATTTTGATGATTTGGTCATTTGGTTTTAAACCAGCTTGCTCTGCTGGTGAATTTTTGACTGGAGAGACAATAATGATCTTACCATCTACTAAACTAACTTCGGCCCCAATCCCTTCAAATGAGGAATCGAGTGTTTCACTAAATTGTTTTGCTGTACTTTCATCCATATAAACGGAATAATCATCGTTTAATGTGGATAGCATCCCTTGAATCGCGCCTTCTGTTAACTTATGTGCATCTACTTCTTCAACATAATTTTTGTAAATGAGCTGATAGGCAGCGTTCATTTTCTCCAAATCAGATGCTAGCTGTTGACTACCTTCTTCTTCTTCTAACTGTTTTGTTTGCGATATATTGAACTTTAATTGAAAGCCTGCATAGGAACCTATCACGCCTACAAGTAATGATATGACCATTAATATAACTACTTTCTTTTTGCCCACTTAACCGCCGTCCCTTCTTTATGTAACTGTGGCTCTTTAACCAATATATGAATGAATAGGACGAGTTATGATTAGGAAATTGTTTCACTACAAAGGTCTTTCCTGTTCTTAAAAAAGCAACAAGAGTCTTCAAATATCCAAAATAGTGAAAAATGACTCTTTTCTACCTCGATAAAGGTATCAAAAGAGTCATTTTATGTTAAAATTGTTTTATATATCGTACAATGGGTAAAAAAAAAGAGAAGCTTTAAAAGCTCCTCTCTTACAATGGTACAACGCCAACCGGGTTAATTGCATTAGATTTCGATTGGTTCCAACCACCTTTATGCAGTTCAAAGTGTAAATGTTGTCCTGTTGATTGTCCTGTGTTACCCATTAGGCCAATTTGTTGACCTTGTGAAACTGTTTGGCCATTACTTACAGATCTTGAGCCACTTCTCATATGTGCATAAACCGTTGTATACGTTTGCCCATTAATAGAATGTGCAATAAATACGACTTCACCATAGCTTGATGAATGGTAAGATTGAATGACAACACCATCAGCCGCGGCATAAATAGGTACTGTTCCTGCTGCTGCTAAATCAATTCCAGCATGGTAAGAGCCCCATCGTTGTCCTAAACCTGAAGTTAATACACCTGCTGAAGGACGAATCCAATCTCCACTTGACGGAGGTGGTGTTTGTACTTGTTCTTGTCCACCACTTGATTCTGAAGAACTATCGGAACCACTGTTGCCTGAACTATTAGTCGCTCCAGTTTCTTGTTTTGCTGATTTGGCTGGCGCTTCAGCTGCTTTTTTCGCTTCTGCCTGTCTTGCGAGTTCAGCTTGTTTCGCTTCTTCAGCTTTTCGTGCTTCTTCAGCTTGGCGGTCTTTCTCTGCTTGTATCGCTTTTTCAATCGCTTTCTCTTGAGCGGCTAATAATTCTTTTTCTTCTTCACCACTTATTTTCTCAGCATGATGATGATCTTCTTCTTCTTTTAAGATTGTAATAAGATTAGCCTTCTCTTTTTTCTGGTTATCCAGATTTGCTTTCATTTTTTCTAATTCTTTACGCATACCTTCAAGCGAAGCTAAATCTTCTTTTACTTTTGCTTGTTTTTGTTCTAAAGATTTCTTATCTTCTTCTTGCTGTCTTACAATCTCTTGGTCAGCTTCAACAATTGTCGCAACTGCTCCAACTCGTCCAATAAAATCACTGAAACTTTGTGCGCCAAGTAATACGTCTATGTAATTAACAGTTCCACCTGATTCTTGCATCGAACGGGCTCGGTCTTTTAAAAGTTCGTTTCTTTGTTTAATACGTTCTTTTAAATCTTCAATTTCTTGTTCTAGCTTTTTAATTTCTGCTTTCTTAGCTTCAATCTCTTTGTTTTTCTCATCTATTTGCGCTTCTGCATCAGAGATTTCTTTCGTTAATCTTTCAACAGCTGCTTTAGCATCCTCTTGCTCGCCTACTAATCTCTCAATCTCTTTTTGAGACTTATTAATTTGCGAATCAATATTAGATTTCTCCTTCTTAAGCTCTTCACTTTGACTTTCTAAATCCCCAAGCTTATCGGCGAAAACATTCGTTGGCATTGTTGCCGTAACCGTTCCAACACTCATCATTGCGGCTAAAGATAATGTAACAATCTTTTTCTTCAATTTTATTTCCCCTCTCGTATGTTTCTCCCCGTGGCAAATATGTATAAAGAGCTAAGTCAGCATGTCATGCCAACCCAGCTCAAGCATCCTTATATTTTCAAAAACTTACGAACAGACATTAAACTTCCCCAAACGCCAATAATTGCACCTAATATAATAAGGATCGCGCCCACTTGGTAAATAAATGGTGTCACCTCTAGCAATTGAATAAAATGACCTTGAAGTTTTGGTGATACGTAATCATAAAAGTAATAATACGCTGTACCTACAGATATGACTGGAATAACTGATCCGAGCAACCCTAGCCATAGACCTTCTAAGAAGAATGGCCAGCGTATAAAGGAATTTGTTGCCCCAACTAATCTCATAATCTCAATTTCGCGACGTCTTGAAACGATAGTAATTTTAATCGTGTTTGAGATTAAGAACATAGCAGTAAATAATAAGCCCACAATTAAAATAATCCCTATATTACGGCCAAAATTAATGGTAGAAAATAAATTCTCAACCGTTCCTTGTCCATAATTCACGTTAGCAGTAAATTCCATTTCATCGATTTCCTCAGCTAATGGAATTGTATCACTTGGTGTTTTTGCTTGCACAACGTAAACATCATTTAAAGGGTTGTCCTGTTGGAAAAGCTTAAAAGCTTCTCCCTCTTCACCTAAGCTACTAATTAAGCTATCTAGTTCTTCATCTTTCCCAGAGAATGTAACAGAATCAACTTTTGGAAGTGCAGCAATTTTCTCTTCTAATGCTGTCGCATCTTCTTCTGAAGCAGTACGGTCAATGTAGACTCTTATTTCAACATCACTTTCAATGCTGCTTGCCATATGGTTGAGGTTCATCATAATGGCAAAGAATACACCAACAAGAATCAATGTAACTGTCACTGCACTTGCAGAAGCAAATGTCATCCATCCGTTACGACCTAAGCTCTTAAAACTTTCTCTCACATGTCTTAAAAAAGTATTAGATTTCATATCCGTAATCACCTCTTTGCTCATCACGGACAATTCTGCCACTTTCAATCGCAATGACACGATGCTTCATCGTGTTAACGATCGTTTTATTGTGGGTAGCCATGATAACCGTTGTACCTCTCGTGTTGATTTCTTCAAAGATATTCATGATTTCCCAAGATGTATCAGGGTCTAAGTTTCCTGTTGGTTCATCGGCAATGACCAACTTTGGCTGATTGACGATCGAGCGAGCTATAGAAACACGCTGCTGTTCTCCTCCTGAAAGCTCATCAGGAAACATACGTACCTTATGTTTTAAACCAACTAAATCTAGTGTATCCATTACTTTCTTCTTTATATTTTTCGGATTCTCTTCAATAACTTCAAGTGTATAAGCTACATTTTCATAAACATTCAACTTCGGTAGCAACTTAAAGTCCTGGAAGACTACCCCGATATTACGCCTAATGAGTGGCACTTTGCTATTTTTTAATGAGCCCATATCTATTCCATTTAGCGTGATTGTACCGCTTGTTGGCTTTTCTTCTCGATACATCATTTTTATAAATGTAGATTTACCTGCACCACTTGGACCAACGATATAGACAAACTCACCTTGGTCGATCTTTACGTCAATGCCATTTGTTGCAGTAACACCATTTTTATATTTTTTATATACATTTTTCATTTCTAACATGTAGATCACCTTATATCCGGAGTTTATTTTTAGTTAAAAATTGCGCAAGCCTAACCCCAATTATTTTTTTATAAAATAATCATCAGTTAAAGTGGGTTTCTTTTTACTTAGGCGGGGCAATTGCGGTGTGTGAATGATAAAGATGCATTTAATCGACAAAAACTGACATCTTCTTCTAAAAACCATTGACTCGAGGGATCAAACAACATTTCTTAAGTTTACTTCACTCATTATAACATCATATATTGTCAAAATAACGAATAAAATTATTACATTTTCTTTTCAAGACGGTAATATTTTAGGTGAATATGTCTATTTTTAAGGAATTATAATAGTATTATTTTCCAATATTAGATAATTAGACCTTTCTTTTGTCGCAATTTTCCGTTTAAAGTCATGTAAGTAGCTCAATATTTGAAAGGATAGGCTAGTGTCATTGTTTACTGACGAGATCACGTGATATTTGTCGATTTTTCTTTATTTTTCTCAAAGAAAAAACGCGCTCTGAGCGCGTTTCCTTTAATTATTTCTTTGCAGCAAGCCATTCGGCAACGGTATTCGCTTCTTCTTCATTTAAGAGACCACCAGGCATAGCACCTTTACCATTGATAATAATATCGTGAATTTCTTCAGCAGAGTAATTAGAACCGATTTTATCTAGCGCAGGTCCAGCACCCCCTGAAAGGTCTCCTCCATGACAACTCATACAGTTATTGTCATAAAGCTTTTGTGCATCTCCTGCATCCGCTGTTGACTCTTCACCACTCGTATTATCATCTGTTGCTGTGTCTTCGCCTGCTTCATCATTACCGCCACATGCAGCGAGTGAAAAAACAAGAGCTGAGCCGAAAAGAATTGATAAAAGCTTTTTCTTCATTACAATTACCTCCCCTTATAGGAAAATTTACAGATTACAGTGAAATTATACCAATCTTACGCCCGTTTAAAACCCTCTCCAAGTACCTCAGAAGCATCGCTAACAATGATAAAAGCAGATGGGTCAATTGATTGAACAAGTTGTTTCAATTTCGTGAACTCTGTCTGATCAACCACACACATTAAAACAGGACGTTCATGATCTGTATATCCACCGTATGCTGATAGTTTTGTCACACCTCTATCAATTTTATTCAAAATTCCATCACGAACTTCATCTTGACGGTTCGTAATAATGAGTGCCATTTTTTTTCTACCAAGACCAACCTGAACGATATCAATGGTTTTACTCGTTACATACAGACCGATTAATGCATATAAACCTTTTTCAATATCAAACACAACTGCCGCTGCGATTACGATCAATCCATCAATAAGTGCCACACATATACCTAGAGATAAACCGGTATATTTATGAATAATCTGGGCTGCTAAATCCGTCCCACCTGTAGATGCCTTTCCGCGGAAGGTAATTCCTAGACCCAAACCAACACCGATACAACCGAACAAAGAGGCAAGTAGCGGATCCATCGTCCAAGGCTCCAAGTCTTTTGTTAAGAAAACAACGAAAGGTAGGAATATGGTTCCAACTAATGTCTTAATACCGAATGATCCACCTAATAATATGACACCAGCAATAAATAAGGGAATATTTAGCGCCCACTGCACATAAGCTGGTTCCCACCCTGTAACTGCCTTCAAGATCGTACTAATCCCACTTACTCCCCCTGAGGCCACCTCATTTGGTAGTAAAAATAAGTTAAAACTAATAGCGACAAGTGCCGATCCAATCAATACAAATAAGTATTCCACTAACTTTGAGTTCTCTGTTACTGTCTTTCGCTTCTTTTTATTTTCCTTTTGACCATTCATTTACGTAAAATGCCTCCTTAGTGCCAGTCTAAAATGATAGTTATTTGCTAAGAGACACGAGGCAATAAGAAATCGTCTCAATTAAGAGTCAATGCGCATAATTCAATCTATTCATCACCTTTGTCTTTTCCGAGAGTGAGTATAGCATGCCTTTTATCCTATGTAAATGACATTAAACTACTGTGTTAAAGGGGTAAATAAACAAAGATATAAAGTTTATTATGAGTTGTGGTGGGTGGGATTATGCGAGGAGACTCTCCGTTCTCCCTTTTACATTTTTAAAAATCGGGCGCTGCACATAGTGGTGCAAGCAGAAGACCATTTTGAGGGTAGCTACTTGGTTTCACCAGTTTGTTCTATTGTGGCAAGGATGTTTTTTGCTCAACTTTCAATGTGAGAATTTCCGTGCTAGCTGTGCTTACATCGCGAGTTTCCTTCTGAGTGACTTGCGATTCCCTTTTGTACGCTCACCCTCACTTTCAGATTCAAATGTCGCTCATAAAATAACAGCGCCCACTATTGCGGGCGCTGCTTTACTCCTTATTCACCTAAGCTCAATTTAGAACGAAGGTAAGCATTGATGAAGATGTCTAGGTCCCCGTCCATAACGCCTTGTACATTGCCTGATTCGGTGCTTGTACGGTGGTCTTTTACCATAGAGTATGGATGGAAGACGTATGAACGAATTTGGCTTCCCCAACCAATTTCTTTTTGTTCTCCACGAATTTCTAGTAATTCTTGCTCTTGTTCTTCGATTTTCTTTTGGTAAAGTTTCGCTTTCAGCATTTTCATTGCTTGTTCGCGGTTTTTAATTTGGGAACGTTCTGATTGGCATGTAACAACGACATTTGTTGGTAAATGCGTAATCCTTACCGCTGAATCAGTTGTATTGATATGCTGTCCACCTGCTCCACTTGCCCGGTACGTATCGATTTTTAAATCCTCGGTACGGATATCAATTTCAATCTCATCGTTAAATTCTGGCATTACTTCACAAGATACAAAGGAAGTATGGCGACGGCCAGAAGAATCAAATGGTGAAATACGTACAAGTCGATGAACGCCTTTTTCCGCTTTTAAATAGCCATAAGCATTATGTCCTTTAATAGACAATGTTACGCTTTTAATTCCCGCTTCGTCACCTGGGAGGTAATCTAATGTTTCTACTTTAAATCCTTTTTTCTCTGCCCATCGTGTGTACATACGTAATAACATGGAACCCCAGTCCTGAGACTCTGTACCACCAGCACCTGGATGAAGTTCTAAAATCGCGTTGTTTTTATCGTATTCTTCACTTAGAAGCAATTGCAACTCAAAATCAGCTAAACGCTTTGATAAAGCAATGATTTCCGTTTCAAGCTCTTCTTGCAGTTCAACATCTGCTTCTTCTTTTACTAATTCATATGTTAATTCGAGATTCTCGAACGTCTCATTTAAATCATTGAACTCATTGACTTGTTCTTTTAATGCATTGGACTCATTAATTACTACTTGTGCTGCTTGTTGATCATCCCAAAAACTAGGATGAAGCATCTCGTTATCAAGTTCTGCAATACGTGCCTCTTTGTTTTCTAAGTCAAAGAGACCCCCTAAAGTCCGCTAAAATCTTAGCTGTTTTTTCTAACTCATGACGAATCTCTGCTAATTCCATCTTGGTCACCTCTACACATATTTTTAACCTTTATATTATATAACTTCTCCAGACAAAGTGAAACACTTCGTGTAAAAAGCCGGCAGCGACCGTTATAAACAGGTTTTTGCCGGCTCTTATTGAGATACTGTTAACCTTTTGTACCACAGCAGTTTTTATATTTTTTCCCACTGCCGCAAATACATGGATCATTACGCCCAACATCCATTTGTTTGACAACAGGTTTTTTCTTCTTCTGTTTGCCGCCTTCACTTTCTTTCGGGTTGACAGCTTGGCCTTTTGCTACTTCCTGACGTTGAAGATTGTCACGAATTTCTGCTTTCATCACATACTTCGCTACATCTTCTTCAATAGCAGCAATCATCATTTCAAACATGTGGAAACCTTCTTTTTGATATTCGCGTAGTGGATCAATTTGTCCATACGCACGCAGGTGAATCCCTTGGCGAAGCTGATCCATGGCATCAATATGATCAATCCATTTTGTATCAACGGCACGAAGCATAATCACTTTTTCGAATTCACGCATTTGTTCAGTTTGCATTTTTTCTTCTTTTTCATTATAGAAGGCAATGATTTTATCCCAAATATGATCGATTACTTCATCCGCTTCTTTTCTGCGAATATCGTCCACAGTAACCGTTCCTTCTGGAAGAAGATTTCCCTTAACGTAATCAACTAATCCTTCATAGTTCCATTCATCGTCACCATCTTCTTCTGTTTGTGAAGAAAAAGCATGAACGTTCCGTGTTAAGACACTATGAACCATACGCTCAACAATTTCTCTTAAGTTCTCTGAATCAAGCACTTCATTTCTTTGTGTATAAATGATCTCACGTTGCTGACGCAAAACATCATCATAAGAAAGTAACTGTTTACGCGCGTCGAAGTTATTTCCTTCTACACGTTTTTGTGCGGATTCAACTGCACGGGAAACCATTTTACTTTGAATCGGTTGCGAATCATCCATGCCGAGCTTCGACATCATGTTTTTCATATTATCCGAACCAAAGCGACGCATTAATTCATCTTCCATTGATAAATAGAACTGTGTCACCCCAGGGTCACCTTGACGACCAGAACGACCACGGAGCTGGTTATCAATTCGACGACTTTCATGTCGCTCTGTACCGATAACAGCTAAGCCGCCGACTTCTTTGACACCTTCACCAAGTTTGATATCAGTACCACGACCAGCCATATTAGTGGCAATCGTAACGGCGCCAGACTTACCAGCATCTAAAATGATATCTGCTTCACGGCCATGGTTTTTCGCATTCAAGACATTATGCGGAATTCCTTTTTTCGTTAAATATTTTGAGATAATTTCAGACGTTTCAATGGCTACTGTACCAACAAGGACTGGTTGCCCATTTTTATGACGTTCTGCTATGTCTTCCACTAAAGCACGATATTTTCCATCAACCGTTGCATAAATTAAATCCGAACGATCATCACGGGCAACAGGACGGTTTGTCGGAATCGCAATGACATTCATATTGTAAATATTGCGGAATTCCTCTTCTTCTGTTTTAGCTGTCCCTGTCATACCTGATAATTTTTCATACATACGGAAATAGTTCTGGAATGTAATGGAAGCAAGGGTCATACTTTCATTTTGAATTTCTAAACCTTCCTTCGCTTCAATCGATTGATGAAGACCATCACTATAACGACGGCCCTTCATGAGGCGGCCAGTGAATTGGTCGACAATCACTATTTCGCCTTCTTGTACAACATAGTCCACATCTTTATGCATACTTGTATGTGCCTTTAACGCTTGCGTAATATGGTGATTTAACGAAACATGAGAGACATCAAATAAATTTTCAATACCAAAAGCTTTCTCGGCCTTTGTCATCCCTTCTTCCGTTAATTGCACACCTTTTGTTTTTTCATCGTAAGTGAAGTCTTCCTCTACCTTTAAGCGACTAACAAATGCATTCGCTTGTAAATAAAGTTTCGTTGATTTTTGGGCGGACCCTGAAATAATCAATGGTGTACGCGCTTCATCAATTAAAATTGAGTCAACCTCATCAATGACTGCAAAATTTAATGGGCGTTGCACTTTTTGCTCTTTGTATAACACCATATTGTCTCGTAAATAATCAAATCCTAATTCATTGTTTGTGCTATAAGTAATATCAGCTGCATAGGCTGCTTGTTTTTCTTCTTTAGACATACCATTTAAGTTCAAACCAACAGTAAGTCCAAGATAATCATATAGTTGTCCCATTTCAGTAGCATCACGTGTCACTAAGTATTCATTGACTGTTACAACATGTACACCTTTTCCTGAAATCGCATTTAAATAAACCGGCATCGTGGAAGTTAAAGTTTTACCTTCACCGGTTTTCATTTCAGATATATTACCATCATGAAGTGCTGCCCCACCCATTAACTGTACAGAATAAGGGTATAAGCCAAATACACGTCTTGACGCTTCTCTAACCACAGCAAATGCTTCCACTAATAAATCATCAAGGGATTCACCTTTTTGATGACGCTCTTTGAACTCATCCGTTTTCGCTTTTAACTGTTCATCACTAAGTGCTTCCATTTTCGAAGCTAATGCTTCTATTTGTTCAGCCGTTTTCGTTAGGCGTTTTAATTCACGTTTATTCACATCAAAAACCTTATTTAAAATCCCAAGCATACAAACGCTCCTTTATCTATTGGAGATGTCTATTTTAAGAGTCTTCCTGAAACAATGATATATGGTATTAATGATACCACTTCGCATGGGTAGAGACAACTTTTGTCAGGTGTGAAGGAATATTTTTTGTCATTTAGGGTTGCGAAAGAATAAGAGGCTGAACATGATTTGCAAAAAAAAGTTCGTTCCATTGCGCTCACGTACACTCACTTTCCGCGGGGAGGGGCTGAGCGCCTGTGGGTCTCCGCTTTCCCTCTATTTCCCGAAGGAGTCTAGTGTCTTCTGCTCCATTTCACTCTTCTTTACATAATAAGGGTTCAAACCACATAAAAAAAACCGAATGATTAGATAGATACGCCTAATCATTCGGATAAATTGTTAGTTAGAATACTTATGTTCCAACCTCTATTTAAGCCTCTTGCTTTGTTTTATTAAAAATATCGTCAATAAATGCAGCTACTTGGCTTTGAATATCTCTATAGTAAGTAGATACTCGGCCAGCTGTTAGCCCGTATTTTTCGCCAAGTTCTTTTTGTGTCATACTTGATTCGACACTTGACTGTTCATAAACAAAATAACGTAGTGCAGCAATATAATTTTCTGCTTTTTGAATACGTTTATTCGTTTGTTTAATGTATTCTACCCACACACCTACACCGAAGTTAATGACCCATTGTGGTTCGCCTGCTGCATTCATATCTTTTTCAAATTGCTCTGCCACTTGTTTAGCCCCTTCAGTTGGCCATTCGTAAGCATCCATATCTACACTTGCAGCTGCTTCTGGAAGGCGATGCATGAGCTCCAAGAAGTGATCTTCAAGATATTGGATAGCATTATTATTTCCGATTGCTACGAAATCATCTTTCAGATAACCTTCATAATCGGCTGCTTTTCCTTCTGATACTTCGAATAAGCAAGGGAAAGCCGTATATTTGTCCTCATATGGGAATAATACACCGAAAGCAAACCAACCTTCAGAAAAATCATTCATCGCTTCATCTAATACGACTGTATACGATTCATTTGTCAGTGTATCTACAAAATGTAGGTCTCTATCATCAAGTCCAGTCACTTTCCCAGCTACTGGGATCGCCACTTTCCAAGATTGTAGAATTTCTTGTAATCTTGGTCTTAAGACAGCTGATTCTTTATGTTCAATAAACTTATGTAGAATCGTTTCACCGTCTTCAACCGTTTTAAACGGAATATACCAAAAAGGCATCATAAATTCGAAAAATTCTGCGTCATCTTTATCGGTATCTTCCAGTTTGTCCATTAATTGTTGATACTCACTTCTAATGGCATTACCATATCTTTGATACGCAAAAATACGTAATTCTTTTTGTAATTCGCTCACTTCATTATCAATGAGTTCTGTAATGGTAATTGTTTCTTTTTTTGCACAGCATTTCTTGTATTTTTTACCACTGCCACAAGGACAAGGGTCATTTCGATTAATTTTCACAGCTGTTTGCATATTTCATTCTCCTCTCATCACCTAGGAACAGCTTGTTCTATTATATACGATTAGTTATCTACTTTCGTTGATCACGGATATTCCAACTCAACTAAAAGCCGACTCACAATAAGTGCCCCCGGCTAACCTACAAAATTATCGCTATTCTATACTAACATTAATCTAGGGCCAAGGTCATTTAATAGAAAATTAGAAACTATCCAATGATTCAGTTTCATTCTTTTGGTCGAGTAAAAGACAATGAGGGACTAAACAATAAAAACAGCCTTTAGTTTGTCAATAACCGTCTTAACAGGTATGATGAGGGAAATAACAGACAACAATCGGAAAGGAAGAGGAAGATGAAAAAATTCTTTAAACGTGTTGGCTTCGTCCTAACATTCTGGAGATTCATTCCTTTTTTCTTTGAATACTTAGCAGCTAGAGATATTCCTTTATGGAAGAAACTACTCCCTGTAGGTGTTTCGATTGCCTATATCTTTATACCTGTTGATTTAATCCCTGATTTTCTATATATCATCGGTATCACAGATGATGTCCTCTTCACAACCTTTATCCTACAAAGCATGGTGAAATATGCACCAGACCGGTTGAAACTGAAGTACTCGAAGCTCTTGGATGACAACCAGAAACCCGTGAAGAAATAAATGTTATATGTGGATGGTCCTCTGTTCTTGTTGAGGGCTTTTTTTGCGTTTAATTAAGACAATGAATCAATGTTGGTTATGTTACTCTTTGGAAGCTATTGAAGCAATGATTTTTATTTACTCAAGGCTAAGGTGACTTTCCAAGAATATTCCTTGCGTAATCTCCCAGTTTGTAAACCAGATATGAAGGGGAATCTAAAGAAACGTATGCCTGTTGATTTTTCCCAGGCAGGTTAAGGCTATGGTAGAGGGTACTTATTAACACTATTTTCGGATTATCTAAAAAATGAAGTTATTAAATGCTTCTCTTTTTTTGACGAAATAAGAAGGTGTAAATCTGTTTTAGTAGAAATATAGAAATAAAGTTTATACAAGATATACAAATAAATATTCTGTGGTCAAAAAATGAGACGATGAGGTGCTAAAAATGATTGTAGCAGTGAATCCTTATGTAGTAACAAATGGAAATGGAAAAGAAGCAGTGCAATTTTACGTTGATGTTTTTAACGCAGAGCTTATTTCGTTGCAAACATTTGGAGAGATGCCAGAGGATCCGGATCACCCACTTCCAAGTGAAGCACAGGACCGTGTATTGAATGCTCAATTTAAAGTAGGGAATACCACTATGATGCTTTCCGATAATTTTCCTGGGGCTCCTTATACGATTGGAAATCAAGTAACCATTGCGATTCAAATCGATTCAGTGGATTCATCAAAACAAATATTTGAGAAATTGGCTAAAGAGGGGAAAGTGACAATGCCTCTACAAGAAACGTTTTGGAGCCCATCATATGGACAAGTAACTGATAAATATGGAGTAGAGTGGCAAGTTTCAGCTCTTCCGCAAGATTAATGAAAGTTTTAAATCAGCCCTTTCTTCTACTTTAGAAGGGGCTTTTGTTAATGATTTTTCTATTTGCTTCTCCGCTCAGATAAGACTGTGTGGGGCACAAATAAAAGAAGCACCAGAAAAAATCGATTCCAAGGGCTCGGCAAATGAATGATTCCCGGTGACCCTACCAAACTTAAAAAAAGCGCAATCTCCTAACTGGAATTGCGCTTACCTGCTATAAAACTACTGCTTCTCTTCTATGATTACTTACCTGCATTTCTGCTAACAGGTTTTCTATCAAATCAACATCTCTTACTCTTTCCCCCTTCTTGTCAAATACCAAGACATCTTTTTTTGAAAATGCGATCTGTGACTCTTTATTAGGTGTTTGCCATGTGGATTCACCTTTTACAAAAACTTTCCCCCAATCCGTTGTAAGACAATAGATAGATTCTCCACCTAAATGTTCAGTAGAAACAACGGCACCTGTTAATATATAATCAGCATTCACATTATGGCCATCTTCTTTCATACTCATATTTTCTGGTCGGATACCAATGGAATAATCACCATAAGACAATATATTTGTTGGGGGTGAACCGATAAATTGCGCTACGAATAGATTGGCTGGATTTGTATAGATCTCCTTCGGTGTGCCTTTTTGCATGATATGGCCATTGTTCATAATAATGATGTATGATCCCATCGACATCGCTTCAATTTGGTCATGAGTGACATAAAGAAAGGTAGTTTGTAATTCTTTTTGTAATTCAATCAGTTCTTGTCTCATTTGATTTCTTAATTTTGCATCCAAGTTGGACAAAGGCTCATCCATTAGAAACGCGTGCGGCCTTTTAACAATAGCCCTTGCCAACGCCACTCGTTGCCTCTGCCCCCCTGATAACTCACCTGGACGCTTATTGGCATGCTCTGTTAACTCCACCATCTCAATCACTTTATTTACCATGTTAAGCCGTTTGCTTTTGTCTATTTTCTTTATTTTCAACCCGTATTCAATGTTCTTAAATACTGTCATATGTGGGTACAATGCATAATTTTGAAAAACCATGCCGATATCACGATCTTTAGGTTCGCTATAGGTAATATCTTGGTCATTAATAAAAATAGACCCACTTGTCGGTTCTTCTAAGCCTGCTATCATACGCAACAGCGTTGACTTTCCGCATCCTGATGGACCTAGTAAAATGGCAAAGGAGCCATCTGGTATATCAACATCGATTCCTTTTAGTATCTCTTTTTGACCGAAAGATTTCTTTATTTGTTCAACTTTGATACTCCCCATATTTTACGCCCCCAGCTTATTTATTTGATGCCAAATCGAACAAAAGAGTCAACGATATGTTTCTGTAAAAATAAATAGATAAGTAGTATCGGTATACATGAGATAGTTGTAGCTGCCATTAGTGATCCCCACATATTTACATCCGAATTGACAAATGACTTCAAGCCAATTTGAATAGGTGCATTTTCCATTTCCTTCGTTACTAACATTGGCCATAAATACTCATTCCAAGCATTAATGAACAGAATGATGCCCAATGAGACTACCGTTGAACGGATATTGGGTAGGATAATTCTGAATAAAATACCGAGATCAGACTCGCCATCTAACCTTGCCGCATCAATTAATGCAGTAGGAAAGGACTTAAAACTTTGATAGATTGATAAAATGGCAAAGGTCGATGCAGCGAATGGTAAGACAATGCCTAATGGATTTTCATTTAAGCCGATTTGATTAATCAATACATAGTTTGGAATCATTACCGCTTGGAAAGGAATCAACCAAGTTAAGCTAAGTAATGTAAAAATTAAAAGTTTCCCTTTAAAATTCCATCTCACTAATGCATAACCGGCTAATAAACTGGTTGCCAACTGCAAAATTGTCATTAAAGTTGCCACTACAAATGAGTTGAATAACATTTGTATAATAGGCATTTCTGCGAATGCATATAGATAATTTTGCCATGTTGGTGCCTGTGGTATAAAAGAACTTGTAAAGATTTCAGATTCATTTTTAAATGAAGAGATAATCATCCAATAAAGTGGGAAAATAGCGATGATACTCATCATTATTAATAAAAAATGCTGAAGGACTGTTATTGATTTTATCCGTTTCATCACTTTTACTCCCTTAATTATCATAGAATGCAAATTTTTTCGTTAATAAGTTTAGACCAATCGCAATGATCGCAAATACAATAAAAAATAACGTCGCTGCTGCAGAACTTAATCCTGCATTCAAGTTATTGAATCCATATTTATACATCTCATAATAAATATTCGTTGACGAACCGAACGGCCCACCTGCCGTTAAAATATCAATATAAGCGAAAGTAAATTGACTGGAAAATAGAATACTCATTGTGAGCATAAATAATATTGTTGGTGACAATAAAGGAATAGTGATCGTTAGTAATTGCTTCCATTTCGTTGCACCATCTAAAGCCGCTGCTTCAAAATAATCTCGATTAATATTGGTCAATGCGGCAGAGAAAATAATCGTACTAAATCCAATCAGTCCCCATCCTGTCATAAAAAGAATCAGCCATTTCGCATATACAGGATCAGTAAAGAAAGAGATGTTTCCATCGGTGATTCCAAGTTTTTGTAATGTAAGATTGACTAATCCATTGGCAGGATGAAAGAGCCATCTCCAAATTGCCCCTACAGTTACTGGTGCCAATATCATTGGGATAAAAAACATTGCCCGGTACACATTTTTCACTCTGCCATTTAATCCATTTGTTGCCACCGCTAAAAGCATTGGAATAATGATCGAGAACGGCAGTATACCTATCGTATAAAAAATTGTATTTTCGATTGAATGAATGAAGTCCTTAGTTTGGAACAAACGAATAAAATTATCTAATCCCACGGTAATAGGTTCTGTCCCTGGGACCATACTCCACTTTTGAAAGGCTAAAACAAAAGTAGATAATAACGGTTTATACATCCAAACACCTAATAAAAGGATAGCCGGTAGTAAAAATAAATAAGGTTTCCATTTAATAAGTGAACGAGCAGCACGTCTGCTTTTCTGCTCGGTCACTTTTTTTTCTTGCTCTGATACGATTATTCTTTTTACCTCACTCATAAGATTCCCTTCTCTCATGAACACCTATTGGATTAATTGGTTAATTTCTTCTTCAGCTGCTTGTAAAGTTTTTTCTACATCTGCATCCGTTGAAACCGATTGAACAATCGCATCTCTAAATATATCGGACATCTCCGTTGCATATTCCGCTGGCCAAATTACTGCTGGTTGGATGTTGTTCAATTGCTCCAAGTTGATTTTATATAATGGATTTTCTTCAATAAATCCTTTTAAATAGTTAGGATCATCAGCTAACTCTGTTCTGAGAGGTAAATAACCTACCTCAGAAGTGATGATTGTATAACCTTCATTACCAGTAACATATTTAATAAACTCCCAAATCGCTGCCTTTTTCACATCATTATCTGGTCTAACAGCTAATACACTTCCCGAGTTCACTGGAACAGACGGATTGTTTCCAAATGAGGGTAAACCAGCGCCATAAAGTTCCCAGCCACCCGCTTCGGATGCGTTTTTAAATCCGCTATGCATTGCAGTAGAAGTAATGTACATTCCTAAATTACCAGCCATGAATTGCTCGGGTAATTCCGTGTCACTCCCAACTGCATGAGCACCGTTTTGATAGAGATCCTTCCACATTTCAATCGCTTCAATACTTTCTTGATTAGCAAATTGCGCTTCCTTACGATCATCAGAAAGTACTTTGCCTCCATTACTTAATATCACACCTTCAGTTGTCCAACCATTATCCGGTGCTAACGCAAAGCCATCTTTGCCTGTCGCTTCGTTTATTTTGAGTGAATATTCTTTAATTTCTTCCCATGTCTGTGGTGGCTTGGTTGGATCTAAACCCGCTTCTTCGAATAATTGTCCATTCATAAAAACAATAGGTGTGCTAAATGTAAACGCTAAACCATATGTCTTTCCATCAATTTTTCCTAAACTCAATGCATTGTCTGAAATGCCATTGAGATGATTGTTTAACTCTTCTGCTGGAAACACATCTTCATAGGCTTGGAAGCCGAGCGTTTCTCTTGAGTTATCTAGTGTGGAAAAAGTATGCTGGACAATATCAACCGCTTTTCCAGCCGCAATATCTGCCTTAAACTGTTGATAAGAGGCATCCGCAACCCCTTCAACAATGACACCTTTTTCTTTTCCAATTGTGTCATTGAACTCATTAATTAGGTGTTCCATCCCCTCTTTCATTGTTGGAGCAGCTAAACTATAAGAATAAAAAGTTACCTTTGTAGGGTTCTCAGGGTCTAATTCTCCCATTTCTTGTGAGACGGTTGTGGCATTAGAAGAACTACATGCACTTAACACTAGAGTCATACCTAACAACAGAATGAACATAATCGAGAGCCTCTTACTTTTCAGTTTAACCATCTTCTCTCCCCCACACTTAAGAATGCTGAAGCATCTGCTTCAAATCTACTGATAAAAACGTATCAAACTTGTCTGGGTACCTAACATGTTCTACGCTCGCTCCATTTTCATCTAACGTACATATGCTATAGCCCGTACGATTATTAAATGAAGCTAACTCTTGGCCAATTTCCATACTAAACGAAGTCCCTCCCGCAGTAGATAATAGAATATTTTCATAGGTAGTTACTTTATTCTGGTGAGTATGACCACTCAGAACTAGTTTGACATCCGTATTTTTTATGATTGCCAACACCTCTGCTGAGTTTGATAAGCTATGACCATCAACTACATGTCCTGCTTCTAATGGATGATGGACAACAACAATCGACCCATTAGGAGTTGGCTGAGCTAATGTCTTCTTTAACCAATGTAATTGCTCTTCACTCACTACACCTTTTCCACTATGATCATAGCTAGAATCTAGCACGATTAGGCGATAGTTTTGAATGATTGTTTCGTAAAATAATTCCTGTTTCTTTTTTTCTACTTTCCCCAGACCTTCCCAGTAAGCTTCTGTCACGTCATGATTCCCTAAAGCTAAATAATAAGGAATATCTGTGATATGCTCTTCTAATAACTTATTTAAAAAAACATAATCTTCAACTGTCCCTTCGTGAACAAGATCTCCACTAATTAAAATGAAATCTAGCGCCTTCTCATCTTGTGTGATTGCCTGTAATATTTTTTTCAATGTTTCAGTTGGATTATTGTCAACACCTGTTAATGTTTCAATTAAACTGCCTTTGTATTCTCTTAAAATATGTGTATCAGATAAATGAGCAAACCTTAATTTCTCCATGTTCATTTCTCCTTTTAGAAGATTACTCTTGCAAGCAGAAATCTTTTATTTTATTTCTTATTTCATTTGTTATTCCAAACTCTAACAACAAATAAGTGTCAAAATCGCCGTATATTTCCTCTATGGCAGATTTAGTTGCAAGTAAATATTCTTCTTGTAATAAAAAAGCTGATTTTAATTGCAATACCTCCTCTTCCACAAGTGCTGCTTCTGCTTGCAGAAACATTTGCTCATGAAATGTGGCTAAAGCAACGTTAGAATAAAGGTAATCTTCCATCACAGTTGAAAATGGCACACCGAGTGTAAGTAATATAATCATGGCACCTATACCTGTGCGATCTCTTCCTCCAGCACAATGATGGATTAGCGGCAAGTTTTTTTCTGGTTCTTTTAATAAATTCATCAAAGCTTGGTAAGAAGCATTTCGAACCGGAAAAGTGGAATAGAGTGTTATAAACATTTCCTTAGTATAGTGTTTGAATCCATCATCTTTTTCCGCTACTTTTGACACTTGCTCAGCTATATTATCCTCAGCGATTACCGGTACTCGTAAAAGTTTGGCACTACCAATTTGCGGATCAGGTTTTTCATTTGCTTCATCATCTCTACGATAGTCAAATATATATTTGATTTTTTGTTTTGTTAGTTGAGAAATATCATCATCCGTTAATCCACTTAAATCACCTGCTCGATATAGGATGCCTTTTCGTACTGTTCGTCCATCTACAGTAACGAGACCACCCATATCACGAAAGTTCAAGGCCCCTTTTAGCGGAACGGTTCGGGAGTAAAGTCCATTTGGTGTCATGTATTCACCTTATACTTTTCCAAATCACTGACACCATCTAGTTCAATAACTTGAAAACCAACTTCGCCATTTTTTACTGTTACTAAAAGGATATGATCGATCGAACCAACACTATCACCGTGCCAACATGCACCCGTTCGCCCCATTTGAATATAATTTCTATTGTTCTTCTTCGTTACTTCCAATTGATGAAGATGTCCTGCAAACATCGTATACGGTCTTGATTCAAGCATATTCTCGAATTGGCTGAACTTAAGGTCCTTCGTTTTCCATGCTGGCTTATGCATAAATACAAAAGTATGTTGAACATCATGATTCTCATGTAATACATCTGCAAAAAACTGTAATTGCTCATCTGAAATATGGGGTAAGTTGCCCTTCTCAATATCTTCCTCCGAAGCCCCTTCAGTCATTTGTCCGAAGAATTCTTCAATGTACCCTCTTGCTTTAGTTGGATTTTCAACTACTTGATTGGTAATCTCCCTAAAACTCTTTACAAATGCTTCAGGCATACCTATCGGATTTTCCTCTGTATTCATCACTAAAAATAAATAATCATTTAATCGAAAAGCGTAATACTCAAAACCTTTTCGCTCACGCCAAACTTTAACCATTGTGTCATTTCCATAGTCATGGTTGCCGACCGTTAAATAAAATGGAATGTCTACATCTTTAATTAACTGATCAATATAGTCCCACTCTCCATGGGCCGCTTCTTCTTGATCCCAATAACCTTCAATAAAATCACCAACCGAAAGGACAAAATCAGGATTAAGGCCTTTCACTACTTGCAAACCTTTCTCAAAAATGCCTGGTGTTGTAATCCCACAGCGATCACCAACAACTGCAAACGAAAAATCATTTTCAAGGTTAGTGGACATGTTTCCAAACCAAGGTCTCTTACCATTCTCAGAAAAATCCTCTTTAAAATAATGTTGCGGGCCAACCTTTTTTTGATCTATTACATGCATCCCATTGTCCCTCCTTTTTTTAAATACAACTGAAGTATACAACTAGCATGTTAATCAGATGTTAATCTAACATGAATCATTTTATGAGTTTAATGAAATTTTTAAATTTAGTGTAAATAAGAAGGTTACAAGATGTTTTCTTAGGAAATCATCGCTATAATTGTATAATCATAGGATGTTAATTAATGGATTTAGATAGAGAGGAATTAGAACAATGACAAAATCTTTAATAGATACCGCTTATCACACCATTCGAACGAAAATTCTTACTTGTGAATACCTACCGGGAAGCTTACTATCCATATATAAATTATCAGAGGAATTAGCTATGAGTCGCACACCTATCTCAAATGCGGTTGCTAAACTTGAACTAGAAGGGTTAGTGATCTCCTTAAAGAATAGAGGTGTTATGGTAAAAGAGGTATCATCAAAAGAGATACTAGATATGTTCGAAGTCATCTTCACCCACCAAATGTATGCGCTTGAAAAAGTAGAAACAAATCCGCTTTATTCATTTAACTTATCACTTTTAAATGAACATCTAGAGCAACAACTACTAGATAAAGAAAACGATCGTTATTTCTCTTATGCGACGCACTCACTACAATTCATAAGACAAATCATCGCTGCCGGCCAAAACCAAATCATGCTTCAAATTATGGATCAGCATATGGACAAAATCATCATCGGTTCTGTATCCAATTACTTACTTTACCCAGAAAAACGGATTTTCTCTGGTGCTCATTACAATGAAGCACTTTACCAATCCATTGAAGCAAAGGAGTACGAACAAACAAAAGAACTATTAAAAGAATGGCGAGCACAAATTAGAGAACGCATCTTAATAATGGGAGCTATATAAGGCATACATATTCATGCCCTGCTCCTATTTATCTCCTGTAGCATCAACTTATCGCACATGAAAAAAGCAGGCGGTGCCATAGCACCTACCTGCTTGCTTTTATATTATTGCGCTTCGATGAGTCCGTAGCGCCCATCTTTTCGTTTGTATACGACATTCGTTAAGCTTGTGGCTGCGTTGGTAAAGACGAAGAAGCTATGGCCGAGCATGTTCATTTGTAAAATGGCCTCTTCACTGTCCATTGGCTTAAGGTCAAAATGCTTTTGGCGAACGACCTCTAAGTCATTGTCTTCTTCTGGATGTTCATCTGGCTCTTCAAAGCTAGTGAATAATTCGTTAATCCCGCCTTTTTCACGGAATTTACGATTGACTTTTGTTTTATGTTTACGAATCTGTCTTTCCAACTTGTCGTTGATTAAGTCGATGGCAGCATACATATCAGCATGAGCCTCTTCTGCTCGAAGTACAAGATTCGTCATCGGAATCGTTACTTCAACTTTTGACGTTTTATCATTATTGGTTTTCAGGTTTACGTTTACATTTACGTTAGGAGTTTCAGAAAAATATCTTTCCAACTTCATAATTTTCTTTTCGACGTAGTCTCTGATTGCTGGAGTTACCTCAATGTTTTCACCCCGAATGTTAAAATTCATAAGTGAACTCCTCCTTCTCTTTATAAGAGTCATAAGGATGAAGCCTGTCCTTCAATCCTTATCAGCTAGTCTTAAATAAGACTATACTCTATATTTCTATATTACCCGTAAAAAGTCCTGCTAAAACCTTTTTAACGAAATTAAGAAATTAAATAAGGTTGCAATTCATAGTCTATCATTCGGTGCCAAGCTGCAAACAAAGGGAAAAATTGCTCACGTAATATTTCTTGTTTTTCTGGGGCATTACCGATGGTTTGCTCCAGTCGATCAGCTTGTTCCTGTACCTTTTCAAACACATGCATAATATGAACCATTTCACTGTTTTCCTTAAACAAATGCAGTAATTGCTCATTCACTGCTTTTATTTGTGGAAAAGAATCAATGACCTCAAATAGGAGCTCATCGCCATCATCTTTATCTAAATCTGTGAAGCTATCTACAATATAGGTAAAGCTTTCTTCTAGTGTATTTAACACAGAACAATACTCTCTGAGGAGAATATACTGTTCCTCCTTCAACATCATCACCTAATTTCGTTTATCATAAAAAACACCATCGCTCATCCCAACGGCTTCATACGGATTCGCATATTGCTTACTCTTTACTTTCTGCACCTTCAATCTTTTCATATCATCCTTAATGATTTGCTGGTGCTGAGCTAATAATTGTTTAATCGCGCGATCCTGCTTCAGCAAAACGTCTTTCATCTTCTGAGCTTCTACCGATTGAAAATCTACTTGTCTCATTAAAGTAAAGCGTTGATCAAGCAGATCATCCGTCTTCTTTATGTAAGCTTCCCGATCATTTTCAGGTAATCCTTGGTTTAGATGAAGCAATAACTCACGCGTACAAACGATCAAATCAGTTGTCGTCGCTGTCATGATTGTTCACTGCCAACCATTTGCGGTTTTTTCTGCTCTAACATCATTTCTTTCCATGTGTTGCGAAGATCCATGATAATTGATTCCGCTTCTTTTAAGGCTGTGAGATCATTGCGTGTATTAGCGTCAACTAAGGTTCTCCAAACATAATCATAGATTCGTAGCAAATCACTAGATAATTCGACCTCTTGATTGAGTGTTACCATAAATTCTTGAATGATATTTTGCGCCTTTTGCATATTTTCATTGCGCTTCGCAACTTCACCTTGCTCTATTGCTTGCTTGGCAATGCTGATAAACTTCAAACAACCATTGTAAAGCATCATTGTTAGTTCTGCCGGTGTTGCTGTATTAATAGAAGTTTGTTGATATTTTTGGTACGGATTGGTTGCCATCTTTTCACTCCTTATTGCGAGCTATAGCCGAATTGTGTGAGCATATAATTCATTTGCTCATTCATTTTTTGCATTTGTGTCTCCATCGCTGCAAATTGTGACCAATACCTTTGCTCTTTATCTGCTAACTTCGATTCTAGTTCAGTTATACGTTTATTGATATCATCCAAATTTTTTCCAATAGAAAATTGACTATTCGTCTTCATGCCATTACCAGCTTTTAACGTAATCGCATCGATTGATTGTGTAACAGTATCTCGCAATCGTCTAGAAATTCCTTGCTCACCAAGTGTATCGCCGTCCGCTGCGAACAAATTAAATACACCTTCTGCGTCATTTTCCAATGCTTCCTTCAGCTTATCTTCATTGATTTCGAGCTTACCACCCTCTAAATAATTTTTCGTTGTGGTAATACCAATAGCTGACAGCTGGTTATATTCACTCGTAGCACCTTCTAGCGGTGTATAAAAGTTCATACGCATATTACTTAGTAAACTACTCAATTGTTGATCTGAACGGAGTAAACCGCTCTTGGCTTTTTCCTCCCAGAGCTCAATATCCTTTTCAGACAACGCCGCCCGTTGATCCTTAGTTAACGGCGCATAATCACGGTATTTCTCTTCAGATAACTGTCCTTGTATATTATCTATTAATTCATTGTATTTTTCTACGAATTCTTTGATATTTTCTATAGCTTTATCGGTATCATTATTGATTGAAATCGTAACAGGTGAATCACCATTCACAGCATCAAAGGTATCCTTCAAAGTAAAAGAAACACCGTTTACTGTAAACGTATTAGAAGTTCTCTCCGTTTCTAAACCATTTAAGGTAAATTTCGCATTTTCTCCACCTTTTTCATTATTGCTATCAAGTTTTAAAACATTAGTTAAAAACGGACTCCCATTAAATGAGATCTCTTTCCCATCACCACTTTGATTAAAATCACCTGTTGACGTTCGGGCAATCGTTACTTTATCAGAATGTTGGTCATAAAACATATTGACACCTAATGAAGATTTATTCACTTTATCAATAACTGTCGTTAAAGAATCACGGGCATCGAAAGTAAATGTTTGGTTCACTTCTCCCGTTTCATTGTATGTAGACATGTTAAATTCAAAGTATTGGTGGTCATAGCTCACTTCCGCTTTTGCACCTGCTTGTAGGTCAGAGCCGAAAGTGATTTTGCCTGTTTCTTTATCTAAATAAAATTGGTTTTCTGCTAAATTATTCACATCCGTACCAGCAGTAAATGTTTTCGTTTCTTTTATTGGGTCCCCATTCTCGTCTTTTATGACGTTACCATCTGTATCCTTTTTGTCCCATGTAAAAGTAATGCTTTCCTCAAATTCTGTGATTCCTATTTGTGAAAGTTGCACTTCTTTTGTTGAAGAGCCAACAGAGATCGTATCTTTTTGCACCATCTCATATTCCACTCCAATTTTACTGTCCGCGGGAATTTGTTGGCTGAAAGTCATTTTTCCTGTTTTCTCATCTACAAACACTTGCTTTTGATTCGCATCTAAGTCATCTAGGCTCGTTACCACTTGATAATTATCTGCACCAACAGTCACACTACCCATTTTTTCTAAACTATGCTTGCCTAGCTTTTGTAAAGAGAACTCTTTGCCTGCTTTCTTTACTAAAATCTCTTCGTTCATACCATCTGCAGTATCTTTAAATATTTCCTCCTCATCTAGCCCAACAAATTGACTGATTTGGCTATAAATACTTTTCGTTGTATCAACCTTTTGTCCATTGGCGGAAATTCCCGCTGTACTCGCATTCGTAGCAGAAGTCGCCAATCGACTCACGGCAGACAATGTATAAGACCCGCTCCCTGCTGTGGAATCAGCCGTTGCTGTGACTTTGTTGCTATTAGAAGAAGTTGTGACTTTTGATAAAAATGAAGATTGCAAGCGCATATTTAATGTCATATCGCGGAAAGATGCTAGTTTTAAATTAATATCTCTATAAGAATCGCGCTGCCATTCGAGCGTTTGTTTCTTTTGTGACAATTTATCAATCGGTACTCTTTGTACTCTCATTAAATCATTAATTAAGGATTCTGTATCTAAACCAGATGCTAAACCACCTATTCGAAAATTCGCCATGACCATCCGTCCCCTTTTCTCTCTATCTATTTATTATATCGACTATAGTCCTATCGTTTACAGTAAAAATATGACTAATTGCCCTATTTACGGTTAAGAAGCCACTGGCATAAACCAGTAGCTTCTAGACTTTTTGATCCACCATAAGTCCTTGAAATTCCGTCATTTCAGCAATCATATCAAGGAAATCCTTCGGTGGGATTTCACGAACGACTTCTTTGGTATCCGCATCGACGACTTCTACATAATAGCGATCGAGCTTTTCATGTAATTGAAACTGTACCGAAGTATAATGCGTCTGCAAATGATTATTCGCCTGCTCCACCTTTGATTGCAAGAAGTCCTTTTGTACTTCAGAAGCCGACACCTTTTCTTTATCTTGTATTATACTATTTCTCTCAGATTGACTTTTTTCTTTCTGCTGAATAACAAAAGGTGAGTCCACCATCATTCCCCTATTCGACTCTACTCTCATCCCTATTCGCCCCTTACCGAATCACCTATTTTCTCTTTATATCGGAAATAACCATAAGGCTCTCTATCAACCAAAAGTTCGGTTTTTGTTAGAGAGAAAACAACGACCTTTTTCTTATGAAGTAGGTCTTTTTACCTAAAAAAAACAAAAAGAAGCCCCAGACAAAGCTGAGACTTCTTAGATGAAAATACCAGTAAGCGGCGAATTAACCTAATAATTGTAGAACCGCTTGTGGTTTTTGATTTGCTTGTGCAAGCATTGCTTGAGAAGCTTGAGAAAGAATGTTCGTACGTGTCATTTCCATTACTTCTTTCGCCATATCAACGTCACGGATACGTGATTCAGCTGCTTGAAGGTTTTCGGAAGAGTTGTTTAAGTTAGAGATTGTGTGCTCTAGGCGGTTTTGATATGCACCAAGGTTTGAACGTTCTGCAGAAACTGTTTCAATAGCATTGTTAATTACTTTAATTGCAGCTGATGCAGACTCATGTGAAGAAACATCAAGTGCCATTTCTTCAGCAGTATTAGTACTACCATTAGTTACAACATTAGTTGCAGTGAAGGCAGCTCCATCAACGTCTCCATCATATGCAGCAGTACCTGAAATACCTAAAGCTGCTGAACGCATATCATTAATATCTATTGTCATAGATTGACCTTGGTTTGCACCAATTTGGAATGCAGCTGAGAATCCAGTTCCAGGTGTAATTGTGCCATCATCTGCTTTAGTTTCTCCACCATTTAGTAGACTTTGTTGGTTAAATTCTGTAGTATTACCAATTCTATTAATTTCAGAAGTTAGAGCATTAATTTCTTTTTGGATTTCTCCACGGTCAACGCCTACATTAGTATCATTGGCAGCTTGTGTAGCTAGCTCACGCATACGTTGTAGGATATTTTGTGTTTCTTGAAGGGCACCTTCAGCCGTTTGGATCATTGAGATACCATCTTGAGAGTTACGGCTAGCTTGGTCTAAACCACGAACTTGAGCGCGCATTTTTTCAGAGATTGCTAGACCTGCCGCATCGTCACCAGCACGGTTGATACGAAGACCAGAAGATAATTTTTCCATTGCTTTTGCACCAGCAGCGTTGTTAACACCAAGCTGACGATAAGTATTTAATGCTGAAATATTATTGTTGATAATCATTTGAATTCCTCCATGAGTTTTATTTTTCCACATCCTTGTGGAGTGAAGTAAAGCTTGTTGCTTTCTTCTTATTTATTATCGGAGTGCTCTAAAGTTTGTTTAATACTTTTTATAAATTAAATGAATAATTTTAAAAATCACTTGTTGCGTATGCTTATACTTAGAAAAAAATAAACCGATGTCTCCCAACCGGCTTATTTCAGAGGGTTATCTTTTAATAATGTCATTAAGTCCACAGGGTTTTGCGCAGCTTCGTTGTTTTCTGTCTGAATCTGTAGGTAGACTTCTTTTCTGTAGATGTCGATGTCTTTTGGTGCTTGGATGCCAAGCTTGATTTGGTCTCCTTCAACGGCGACGATAGTGATTTCGATGTTTTCATTAATGATAATCGATTCGTTTTTGCGACGGGTTAGTACGAGCATGTGGCATCCTCCTCCTTCGCTTGGAATAATGGATGCTTTGTTTTATAGCGGGCATCATTTAATACGAGCTGTTTCCCCATTCTTTTTTTCATATTCATCACTAAAGGACCTTGCAAATTCGCGGTTGAAGACTTAAATGGTTCCTTCAATGTAAGAATGACGAAGGTAGCTACGTCTTGCGCTTGTTCAATTTGCAGCGCATGTTGGGATGCTTCATTGAGCTGATATTCGTAATCAGCAAAAAAGGCATACGGATCGACGACGACAAACGCTAACTCGACTGTATTGATTGATTGTAAAATGAAATAAGGGAGTTCTTCTAAAAAAGGAAGGAGCACATATTGTTGCTCTTCTGGAAATCCTGGCAAGCCTGCAGGAAAATGAAATTGTTGCTCTGCTGACACTTCAACTGTCCCTTGATATTTTGTCTCAATTTTCATCGTAACACTTCCTTATATAAGCTGATCCACTTGAAAATCTCTTAGTTCAAAGTTAATCGCTTCTTTTTGCTGTAAATAAATTTGTGCTTGCCAGTTTTCATGAGCGATTTGTGGGCGATTGATACTTACATCAATGACTGGCTTTTGCGGGGTTACGTTCACATCGACGCTCCCTGGATCATAATCGATTTGTACCCGGAAATGGGTTTTCGGTAAATAGCCGATCCCTGGTGTCTTTTGGTTAGGCTCACTATTTTGTTTCGCAATTTGTGAGATGGCACCTGCTCCGTTTTCAATTTTCATCATCGCATCACCTTCACGGACTCGTCTAGAGATCCCTGTTATTGCCGTCATCTTTGCTTGTTCTGCCGCCTCCGCGACTCGCCGGCCTGCCCCTTTATTATCCAGATCAGCTCGTGCCTCTGATTGATCAATAAAAAGCTGGGATGCTTCATGACTAATTGTAAGCTTTGCTGGTGGCTGATGCATCGAAACATCGGCTTGCGACTGTTTGATTTTCATCACAGGTTGAAAATAATCTATACCAAGATGCGCTTGTTTTGTTGTTATTTCTAAATAAGGGGTATGCATAGAGTTCACCACTCTTTATAGAACGAGCGGCCCATCTATAAAGATGAACCGTCGTCAACGTTTTTTATCGTAAAAAGTCCATTAAGGTTGGTTGAATAATGCTTGCTCCAACTGCTAAAGAAGCACGGTGGAGGGCTTCTTGGGATGTTAACTCAATAATGACCTTCTCTGCATCGATATCTTCATTATTAGACATCATGGTTTTGGCAAGTATCTCTTGATTGCCTAAACGACTTTCAACCATTTCTACCCGATTAGATTTAGCCCCGATTTCTGCCATTTCCGAGATCACATTATTATGATGATGATCAATAATATCCAGCTCTCCAGATAAATCAGCCGCTGTTGTATCAGGTGATTTTAACTTATCAATTAAGTTGCCAATATCTTTAAATAAATCTAATGAAAAGACATTTTGCGGCTTACTATTCACATCGAGGTGAATACCTGCAGAAACTTCAATTTTCACGCCTTCAGTATTACTAGCAACCGCACCTTTTTCTTTCGCGACGAAAGAATCTGGTAACGGGAATCCGATTTCAGTGCCATCTTGAGCTTTAAATGCATTCGAAGCTTCATTCCAAACAAGCTGACTACCTTTATCATCGAAAAGTACATAATTCTTGGCATTATTCGCATCAATTGTAGTGATATCGACATTTTGATCAATCTTCTTTAAATCGACTGGCTTATTCGTTGTATCTGAGCCGTTAAAAATATACTTATTATTCACTTTTGTATTGGCAATCGATTCTAATTGATTTCGCAGCTGCTCAATTTCACTAGCCACGTTCTTACGTTGACCCGCATCATATGAATCATTGGAAGCCTGTACCGTAAGATCGCGGATACGCTGGATAATTTTATTCGTTTCATCTAGTGCCGATTCCGTATTATCCATCCAGTTATATACCTCGCCTAGATTGCGTTGATATTGGGATACAGCCGTTACTTGGGAACGGTAATTGACCCCTTTCATCGCTGCTACAGGATCATCAGACGGACGATTCACTTTTTTGCCTGTATATAGTTGTTCTTCTAATTTACCAAGCTTTTGATAGTTGTTTTGAATATGTTTTAGTGAATTTTGTGAAAGCATGGATTGTGTTACGCGCATCAGTCATTACCTCCTTATCTTCCGACTCTGCCCATACCATTAATAATGGTATCAAGCATTTCGTCTATTGCAGTAATTTGTCTAGCCGCTGCACTATAAGCATGCTGAAACATAATCATATTGGACATTTCTTCATCAAGAGAGACCGAACTAACAGAAGAACGATTAAATTGAACCGTGTCGGCTAGCGTAGCAGCATTTTCCGTCATTCGATTTGCTTCTTGTGTCGTGACTCCTAATTCACCAATCATCCCTTGGTAAAAGCTCATCATATTTGTATCTGATCCATTAAAATCGAGCATCATGTCTTTTACATTTGCGAGAGCAACCGCATTAGAACCGTCACCAACAAAGCTTTCGCTTGAAGGATTTTGTCCAATACCTGTTAACTCAAATGACCAAGTAGAACCAGATTGTAAATTAGAGATTGTACTAGCATCTATTTTAAGGCCAAAGAGATTCATATTTTCTTTCACTGCTTGATTTTGATGGTCGGCTATTGGGTTGCCGTCTAAATCATAAGCGGAGTATTTCCATGAACCATTATCATAAGTCAACTCAATTTTTGCCTCACTAATCGTGATCGGCGGGGTATCATATGTTTGAATACCACTGAACGCACCTAGAATCGTTGGGTAACCAGTCGATGGGTTGTCCGCATGTTTCGTAATAGAACCCGTAAATAACTCACCACTTGAGGAAGCGGCAATATGATTTAAATTATTCATAATTGAATCAGACACTTTTATATTGGCTGCAGCCCCGGCTGCATTATCGCCTATTTCAAAGAAGTCCACACCGTTCTTTACGCCGCTCTCAATTTCAGATAAACTCCAACCACTTTGATGGACAGCATTAAAGGCCGTGGCAAAGCGGAAAGCCATTAAGTCCAGATTCGCAAGCATATCAGAATAAACGCCTGTTTCCTTCCCAGTGGCATCTATTTTGCCGTACATATCTATATTCGCAAGCAAACTCCCTTTCGAAGTGAAATCAGATGCAGTCAATGATTTATTACCGATTTGCAAACTAGCAATGGCTTGTGTTTCAGGGTCTTTTTTCACACTCAATGATTGGACGATATCATTTTTCCCATCGAGTAACGTACCGACACTTTTACCATTCGCATCGACTAATTCAATCGAATATTTCCCTGCAGCTTGACTGCTAGCATTTCCACCACTAGGAGTAGCACTCACTTTAATGTTGACTAAGCCGGAGAGTTGGTCAACAAGTACGTCCCTTTTATCATATAAATCATTCGGCAAATAGCCATGTGGTTCTATGCTGGAAATTTGTTCATTGATCTGGTTAATTTGTGTGAGGATTGAATTGATTGTTTGCACATTCATATCAATTTGCTCACCGACATCAGCTTTCTGAGCACTCAGTTGGCCAGCTAAATAATTAAAAGTGTCACTGACGGCAACCCCACGCTGGCGAACAACCGAACGAGCACCTGAATCTTCAGGGTTAGTTGATAAGTCTTGCAAAGCATTCCAAAACTGATCCAATGTATTCGCAAGGCCAGTATCTGACGGCTCATTCATGACACTTTCAATTCGTGAAAGCTCACTGCTTCTCGTATTCCAATAACCGAATTTATTGTACTCATTACGATACTGTACATCCAAATAGTCTTCGCGTATGCGTTGAACCGAGCCTGCCTGAACACCCGTTCCAATTTGCCCTGGCATGTATGGCGCATTCATTCCAACAGACGGAAAAGCATTTGTTTGTGTAAAGTTCACCCGTTGTCTCGTATAGCCTACAGTATTCGCATTGGCGATATTATGCCCGGTTGTATAGAGTGCACTTTGTTGTGTATGTATGGCTCTCTTCGCCGTTTCTAACCCCATAAAAGTAGATTTCATAACGTTTCCTCTCTTTTCTCTATCCTACACTTTAGACTGGAACATTCCTGTTGCTGCCTGAGATTTCGCTTTTTGCGGATGAATATAATTCATATTTTGCGCAGCTGCTTTCGGATTGACGAGATTCATAGATAAATTCACATATTGCAAGGAGTGATAAATCAGTTGTTGGTTCAATTGATTTTTTTCTTTTAGTTTGGCAATAACGGATGCTAACTGCTCTCGTTTTTCAAGTAATGCTTGTTGGTCATGTTGTTCCAGTCCTTGAATACAGTCTGCTATCGTTGGCTTTTCTATACTAGGTACAAGAGTTACTGCGATCTGGATACGCGCTTGTTCAAGCTTCTTAATTGTTGCGACATGGGTTTGTTCATCTTTTAGCATCTGATCTAATGCTGCCATATCGCCCTTTTTAATCATATCTGTCTTCTTGCCTGCAAGCTCATAAAGGCTTTGATGATAAGATATTAGTCGTTCCATCACAGTGAGAAGTGCTTCAGCAGACATATCCCATCCTCCTTAAGAGCGTTTTTGTTGAAAATGTTGAACGAGACTTTTCGCCAATTCATTCGCATCAACATGATACGTACCATTTTCCACTTGCATTTTTAATTGCTCCACCTTTGCTTGGCGAGCAGGATCTGATTGTGATGTTTTTTGCATTTCTAATGCTTTTGAAGAAATTTCAAGTTTATCTGCTTGATTCGTTTTCGCTTGCTCTACTTGTTTTGTCATATTCGCTTGGCGTTGGTAGGGATTAACCTGATTTGCCGCGTTAAAATGATTAACCTTCATTATAAATCCCCCGCTTTCTTCGTCTTTTATTACTCCTATTATCGGTATAAATAGAATGAGTTTAAAGTGATATTACACTTTTAGTAAAATTTACATACATACGATGGTTCCGAAAGAAATCATTAGTCCTTTAGACTTCCTTCTTTAAGACTGTTTACCTTTAAAAGAATAGTAGGTTCTCTCTCTTTCCTTTATCCGATCCTGTTCTCGTTCAAATTGCTCTAATTCTTTTTGAAATGCTTTGCGACAATTCTCACAAATTCTTCCTTCTTGAATAAATGAGCCACAGTGATCGCAAGGATAGCCTAGCTGGGGAAATTGCGCCACCTTTAGTCGACCTGATCGAACAAACTTATACAGGAGCCACTCCTCTACGCCTGTTACTTCTGTTATTCTTTGCATTGTAGCGGCACGATTTTCTCTTTTTCTTAGAAAGGCATATACGACTTCGTACGCTTCTTCTTCTTTTTTAAAACATGCTTGGCAAATGGTGTTGATTTGATTTTTCATAAATAAAGCATTACATCTAGGGCAGTTTGCGATCTCCGTCATTCTTTTCACCTCTACTGATTGCTTCTATTCTATATATCGTCAGGTTCAACTAACTTTTTTAACTTCTTGCTATCGTCAATGACCGAACCTCACTTGCTCCGGCCTCTTTTAGCACTTTAGCTGCATGATAAAGAGTTGTACCTGTCGTATATATATCGTCGACTATTAACACTTTCTTCCCGCTCATTTCTTGTTGTCCCGTGAAACGAAAAACTTGTGGTGTCTCTAATCTTTCCTTTCTTGTTTTCTTCGATTGTTTTTCTGTATGCATACGGGTGAGGAGAATGGTGGGCTTTTTTCCTAATGCTGTGATTAATGCTTCTGACTGATTGAATCCTCTTTCATAGTATCTTTCTTCACTCAGCGGAATCGGGGTAATCAGGTCAAAGCTTATCTGTTTTAATTTCGACTTTAGCAAATCTGCAATAGCATATGCGAGAATATAATCGCCACGATACTTATATTGAGCGAGCACTTGCTGACAGAATGAGTTGTATGCTAACACGGAAATATTCTCGTCTAGACTACCTTTATATGTTGAGTCCGCTTGCCACTTCTTACAATCGAGACAGAATTCAGTCGTTTCCATCCCTCGATGACATGTAGGGCAAGTGGGACCTTTGATGAATGCCCATTTCGATAGGCAGTCTTCACACCAAAATGACTGCGCAGCTTTTTGAAACAATGCTTGCCATCCACCAGGAAGTTGCATTTCTTTCTGACAAAAGAGACAGCTATTCATAAAGAAAACCCCTTATTTTTGCTTCTTTATTCATTTGCAGTATTTGTTTTTTAGCCCTTACCATTGCAGTTGTTTTACCATAATGGAAAAAAATAATATCTCCTGTTGGTGCCTCAACACTTCTCCCAACCCTTCCAGCTATTTGAACAAGGGCACTTTCTGTGAAAATACGATCTTCTGCTCCTAATACCGCGACATCTATATGAGGAAAAGTGACCCCTCTTTCTAAAATCGTTGTTGTCAATAAAATGAGCGTTTCTTTCTTTCTCATTTTCTGGACTTTTTCTTTTCTTAAAGGATCTTCCGCATGCACTGCGTCCACTTTAGGATGAAGTTTTTGCACGAGGGGGAGAATATCATCTATTAGCTTAATTTTCGGGATAAACAGCAAAACCTGTTTCTCTTTTTCAATACGATACTGCAACCATTTTTTTAATACGAAAGGGAGACGGGCTTTTTTCAGGGGGATTGTCCATTGTCCAATCCATTTAAATTGGGGAATCGGTAAAGGAAAGCGATGGAAGCGAGCCGGGATGGTTATATACGCTCTTTTATTTTGCCGACACTCTTTTTGCCACTTTCTTGAAGGAGTAGCTGTTAAATAAATCGTCGCAGCTGTAGCCTTTTTCGCTTGTTGGACAGCATACTGAAGTGTGGCATCCATCGTGTAAGGAAAGGCATCCACTTCATCAACAATGACTGTATCAAAGGCATGATAAAAGCGAAACAACTGATGTGTTGTGCTGATGACTAGATTGGCAAAAAGTTGCCGGTCTTCACTTCCACCATACAATGCAGCAATCGTGGTATGGGGAAACACTTTTTTTAGACGGGGTGCGAGTTCTAAGACAACATCTGTTCTTGGAGTAGCAAGGCAAACACGCTGACCCTGCTTTAGTGCATGAGCGATTCCTGCAAAAAGCACCTCGGTTTTACCTGCGCCACAAGCTACTGGTAATGAATACGTAAAAACAAAAAAAGCACAGCGTGTGTAAGAAGTGCTCGCAACACTTTTACACCGTCCGCCTACTCACGATAGGCAAACATTTGCTGTACCTTTAGATGTATTGTATTACATCACAGGTTCCATAGCAACGGTTTGTCTGATGATAGCCGTTGCTTTTTTGTATTCAAAGGAGCCAGGGAAATGAAAAACCGTATTGATGTAATTGCACAAGAAGAATCATATAGTAACCTATCTTCATTTGATGATATCGAACTAATGAACAAGACTGTACGTAAATACAGAGACGTCATAACTGCGTCTATTAAGCGAGCTGACGTACAGAAGAGATTAATTGCATTATTAGAGATTCTAAAGCGTCATAGCTGCAAGCAAATTGGCGTGAGCTATATGTGTAAAAATACTATTGCAGCTAAGTTGGAAGTTTCTTATAAAACTGTTCAAAGATTAATGAAGAAGTTGGTTGACCTGCGCATGATCCGCCAGGTGGAAATGAAGCGTAAAAAGAACATGTTACAAACTGCTAATGCAGTTATCATTTTGCCCGTTAAAGAAGAAGTGACCAACAAGCAATCTGTTAAAAAGTCCATGAAGTGTCCTACCATTAAAACAACTTCTAGTTCTTTAAAACAAAATATTAAAAGATTAAATAAACGTAATAATAGCGTTAAATTGTCATCTGCAAATTATATTGCTCATTGGGTACCAAAAAGCTTCGCTGAGTTAACAAGGTACTTTTATTCTGAAGCAAAAGCTATTGAAGAATTTTGGAAAGTAGTTAAACAATGTAATAGAGTAGTAGACCATATGAACGGTTTAAGAGCCTTTACTGAAGATCAAGAGCTTGAAATTGGTGTTCAAGCATTTAAGGAATTTGTAATGAAAATAAAGTCTGGTGCAAAAATCATTAAAGGTGAATTTGCTTATTTTAATGGCATTGTCAATAATCTTATGGACAAGCTTTATTTTGATGATGCATTTATGTCTCGTTAAAGGTCAATATCTCTACTGGCATCTTAGTACATAATTGCTCAAATTCACGTTTACGTTGATCACTAAGAGTAAATATACATAATTTAGGCATCATACCGAAATACTTAGCAATCTCTTGCCACATTTCGCGATACTTAGCTATCTTTTTGCGGTTATCTGGCATAGCTCGAGTGTTATCAATCTCGATTAAGTAAACATACCCATTACGACTAAAAACAGCATCAGGAATAAGAGTTTTTTTATTGACCACAGTTAAACCTTTTATTTGGATACCAAAACTATATTCGGGCTCCTGTGATGTCTCAATGGCAAATTCTCTTTTCCAATCTAAAGGACAGTTATAATATACATAGGCTTGGTTACACAATAGCATATGGTCAAACAAGAGAGACTTTTTAACTTCTTTATCTGATCCGATTAAATTACGGCCATCTTTATTGAGATATACAATCTTTTGATTAGATCGTACAACATGCAGAAACTCTTCTAGTTCGTGGATAACTTTACATGTATATCGATAAGATCCTAATTTTAATATTTCATGCAACTGTTTAACAGTAACTACCCCTAACTTATCAATTGTCATCAAAATCTTTTCTTGCTTGTTGAAGTTCATGCAGAAAACCTCCTATTTGTTTGTCATTGATATAAGGGCATTGAATCTCATGTGATTGAGCTAATTTATAGATGGCTCTACCTGGTGTCGGTTCTAATTCTTCTGCTCCTTTTTCATCAAGAATTACACGACTCCCTACCATATCTGGCATCCGAAACGCAACTCGTGCCATCATGTTCATTTTTATGCTCATGCTGACTGATTCCTTTGAAGGGTATTGAGTGGCCAAGATTAATCGAAAGCCTAATCCTCCACCAATACGAGCAATTTCACTTAGATATATTTGCGCGAGTTCGGCATGCTTTTTAAATTCTTTAGGTACTAATTTGGGTGAAAGTTCTGCTGATTCATCCACAATAATAAATGTACGTTCTTTAATTGGTGTCTCAGCGACATTAGTCCAGTTATTCTTTAAATAGCGTTCTTCCTCTATCTTGATAAGTTTATAAACATGATCCAGTACCTTACACGAATCAATTAAGTTAGTTGCCACAGTCTTAACTTGTGGAAGGTTGCGGTATTTGTAAAACTCTAATCCTCCTTTTAAATCCAATATAATTATTTTCACTCTGTCAGGATTCCCAAGTATTAATGACGAAAAAATGCCTTTGAGGAATATCGTTTTTCCCATCCTAGTTGCCCCACCTACTAGCAAATGTGGATAATGGTCGAAGTGGTGGTAGATCACTTTTCGTTTTTTTCCTATTGGTACGAGCCATGAGTTTTCATATACATGCTTTTTATCATAATTCCATTTAGATAAAGTTTTGTTTGGAATCAGTGCAGCTGCCGTCACCAGTACTGGCGGTATAAACCACTCTAACATTTTGTTCACTCTCCTATTCTGTGCCATAATCAGTGTTTTGTTCATCAGCTGAACTATTCAGTGAACTGTTCCTATTGCGTCATAACAGGCTTTATTGATACTTTTAATAGTTCATTGGTAGAGCAACTAAGAATACTTATCGTATTCTTCCTCTTCCTCGTTTCTCTCGTTGATGTTCAAATGAAAATTGCCCACAAATGTTTCAATAGATAGAGCATTCCTCCGTATTTAGTCACCTCTAAAGCCAAGTTAATTGCTGTCTGGTTAATCTTAATGCCATATCCCTCCATGATTGAAACTCCAACCAAGCTACCTCCAGCAACTCCAATCGCTATTAACCCAAATGTAACTGGTTCCATCGTCATCACCCTTTCGTCAGTGTCTAGTACAGTGTATGGGCGAATCACACAAATAGAACATAATTTTCACAAAATAATTGTGATTTTCATAAAATAATTGTGAAAGGATTTATGATATTAATACCGAATGAATATAATGGGTGATATAATATGGTTATTTGTCTAATAGGAGCTTATATAAAGCAATCTACTTACACACGAAAACAGATTTGTGAAATGTTTGGGATATCTCAAAATACCTTGTCTAATTGGTCAACAGGAAAAACTTATCCATCAATACCACAAATTTTGAAACTTGCTTCATTATTAAACGTAAAAGTAGATGATCTTTACAAACTTAAGGAGGAAAAGGATTGAATAAGTACATTAAAATCTCAATCGCTATTGGGGTTATTCTTTTTATTGGAATTGCAACATTTATGACTTATTACTTTGGATATGATTCAGATGTGCAAGAAAAATCTGCGAAAGCATTTAATATTGTGGACGAAGCATATAAAGAGGACAGAGATTTAACAGATTACGAAATAATGGAGTTAAAAGAATTCGAGAAATTTGCTAATAAGTGGGTTGAGAATGCTGAAAAAGAGGAAAAATTATCAGAGAGAGATTCTAATAATGCCGGCCTTATCTTAACTATAAATAAATTAGTAATGATGTATCCAATGATATCTGACAAAGAATTTGCAGATGAAGACTCTCTTGAACTTTTCCATGAAAACTATAAAAACGCACAGTTATTGTTAGACTAAGTTTGTTTTAGCACAAATAAAACCGCCTATTAACTGGCGGTTTTTGTTATTCTTAACGTTCTTGGTTGCCCCTCATTCCAACTAACATATCCGTAATCCCTTAAACTGTGCAATATCTTGCTTATTGTGGAGGAAGAAGGTATTCCCGTTATTTCGCTTAATTCCCTATATGTAGGTGGATAGTGATTAGTTGCAACATACCCCTCTAATGTTTCTAACACTTCTCTTTGTCTAGTTGTTAGTTTACGCATAATTGACCCCTCTTTGTCTTTTTGGTTTTGCTACTGATAAGATTCCATCAATGCTAAATGTCCTCATCTGTTGCTTTTGCAAGTCATAAACCAACACATTATCTAATTTAATTCTCCGTATGATGACCAACCTATAAGAAATTTCTCCAGAATTATTTAAATAAATCAGTTCAATTGGTTTACGCTCGTTTAATGAGTATTTAAACAAGTGGTTCATTCTTATCAGCTCCTTTAAGCATAATTTTACAAGAACATTCGTTCTATTTCAACTTGTTTTCGAACAAGTGTTTGTATAAAATTAGTGCATAAGGAGTGATTCTATATGATACGAGACCGCGGAAAAATGAAATGGCAAGGGTTCTTTATGAGCGAACATACTGAATTACTTAAGCAGATACCAGCCGAATATGAAAAAGTAAAAAAGCCAGAATTAGATGAGCAAGAACTTCAAGAAATACAGATAATAACAATGGAATCATTAAACTACACCCTTACAATCAAAATGACCATTTGGGTTGATGGGTTCAAGAAAACCTATGAGGGCATAGTGAATAAAATTGATCATATTAATATGTACATTCACTTGGAAACGAACGATTTAAAAATCTTAAAATTTCACATTGATGAAGTGATATCTGTCGAAAGGGTTTAGAACATGACTAGGATTAATGAAGCTGATCGCGATGTGCTAGAGCAAGCTATATACTTACCGATGATTATTATCATCCTTGAAAGAGATTTAAAAATCATTGAGAAGTCCCCATTTAAGATTAAACAGCCTTATATTACTTTAATGGAGAATACAATTAAAAAAGTTCAACTTGATCTGAAAGAAGTTAAAGATAAGATGAGAAAAGGGAATATGAGAGTAAAACAGATTGGACATGATGAGTCGTTTACTATGTATGAGTTTCATTACAAAGGATATGATGAGCAGCATAATTATTTTAATCCAAGGATTAGGAATAAGTGTGAAGAATTGTTAAATTCTTATTTTGAAAAAAAGGACTATTGACCCACAAAGAGAATTATTATATAAAAAGGACTGATGTCATGAAACCCGAGGATATGTATGTTTCTGTTACTGATAAAAAAGGTTATAAATACTATATTTTTGCGCAAAGTCAGACAGTAACTGTTGTTGCGACATTTGGCAATAGAGGGATAAAGGTTGAAGGTAGCACAATAAAAGAAACCTTACAGAAAGCTTTTGAAGGAATGAAAGCCCATCTTTATTAAGAAAGGTATTTTACGAAGCGGCAGTTTAGTTGAAGAAGAACAATCCACCATTATAATTAAGAATTAAGTTAGTATCTATTCCATAGGGGGATTCAAAATGACTAAAGGAAAGTCCAAAAATCCAGTATCAATTGGAGATGTTTTTGCTGTAAGTTTACCAGATGGTAGATATGGGGCAATAAGAGTTGCTGACCAGATAGACAATTCCTATCTTATTATCACAACTCCATATCTTGGAACAGAAATACCTTCTATTGAAAATGAACTTTTAGGCGATATTCTTCTTCAGAATCGCTTTTTTTACAATAATGATAAGGCATTGATTTGGGTTGAAGGAAAGAAACCTAATGAGGTTGTTTACATTGGGAATATTCCTGTATCGGGTAAAATTATTTGCAGCTCATTCGGTGGGAAATGGGACAAATCTGTTGGGATAGCAGTTTTTTTAGAGTGGCTATGGGAATATGATAGGGAAAACTTTGAGAAAGAAATTCAAGAAGAAGAAAAAAGAATTAATGTAGAATATAAGAAATCACAAGAACCTAAGAAAATGATGAAGGATGAAACCTTTTGGACAATTATTTCCCTGCTTAATTTTAATGACGAAAACGACGAAGAAGAGATATTAGAACCTGCTGTTCACACATTGGCAAAAATGAGTGTAAAGGATATAAAAGAATTTGAAGAAGCCCTGGCGTACAAGCTCTATTTATTAGATACAAAAGAACACGCCAAAAACATAGGTGAATATTCATATGACGAAGAAAATCAAAACTATTTTTCTCCCGATTTATTCTTGTATTTTAGATGTTCAGTGATTACTGAGGGAAAAGAATTTTTTGAAATAACTATTAAAAATCCCCAAAATATGTCACAAGATAATTCATTTGAACCATTACTGTCTTTAGCATCCGAAGCATATACAAGAAGAACTGGAAAAGAGTTTGAATATATCACGGGTTGTGATATTGAATCATTCTCAAATATTGAAGGTTGGAGGTAATTTCAATGTGTTACATATATTTCTTCTTCAACTAAAGACCCCTTTAGTTGAAAAGCCCCTCAGATGAAGGGCTTTTTAAAATCATTTAACTCTTAAAACTTGTCCAATACGAATTGTATAGTTTGCATCTAAACCATTCCAACTACGAATTTGTTGAATCGTACTGCCATATCTGCGTGATAATGCATAAACGGTATCACCAGAAACCACAGTATGATAAACTGCCCCACCCGATGGCCTTAAATTAAATGCCCGAACTAAGCCGTTTACGTGTCCTTGAGCAATAGATTGCAAGAATGAAGATTGTTTCAATTTATTCGCATCTGGCACAATATCAATAAATCCATTCTCGGTAAGAAGTGCCGGCATTCTTGTTTCTCTCAGCACATGGAAATTGGCTTGCTTTTTACCACGATCACGAAAGTCTACTACCTTCAAAATTTCTTCATGAATACGACTTTGATATGTCGTTGTTGGAGCACCTACTCCGGGATAGACATAATCCTCATAGCCAGTACCACCCCCAGCGTTAATGTGGACTGAAAGGAAGAAGTCAGCTCCCCAATTATTTGCATCTGTAGTTCTTTGAGATAGAGAACGAGTCTGATCACCAGTACGACTCATTCTAACTTCAGCATTGCTATACCCAGCTAACAAATCACGTATTCTTGTTGAAATTTGAAGAGTCAAAGCCTTTTCTTGTAAACCATTACCTACTGCACCTGGATCAGTACCACCATGACCTGGATCAATATAAATTTTAACCATTTAATATAACACTCCCTTTTAATATTTTATAAAGAACAAAGACTGCCCGATTGGACAGCCTTATAATTTATCTTCTTTTTCTAGCCAAGCCTTTTGTTGTTTAGCTTTTTTGGTAAATCCAAAATGATTCTTATAAATTGTAAATAAAGTGATTCCTAGAGCAATTCCTGCTGTAAGGACAATGCCAAATGCGTCAATGCTCTCGGCAGTTAGCCACTCAAACTTAACATTAAGAGTGCCTAGAAACATCATGATGGCTGATAAAAAACCAACTACTTGAGCAACAACATCTTTATTCATGCCTATCACCTCCCTTCAATTGAATTTCAAGACCATGCACCCTTTTATCTAATCTGTTAATTCTCATGTGGATGGCTTTACGATCATCATCACTTTCTTTCATTTGCTCGCGAAACTCATCTATAGATTTTTGTAGATTGGCAATGGCATCACTTAATGGCTTTACAATAATCCCTTTAAAAATAAAAGAGATACCCCCAAAGAGAGTACCAAGTATGGCAAGCAACGCCGCCCATTCCTGTAATGTTAATCCGATGAAAGTCAAAATTTCTCCCCCTTATGCAAAATAAAAAAGCCTTATTCGGCTTCTGGTGTTAATCGTTCAATCAATTTAGTTCTTACTACATTTTTCAATGCTGGAATAGATTCATTTCCTTGATAATCCTCTGCGGATATTGGAATATAACCATTTAGGGTGACTGTTGACTCTGAATCATTGGCTCTAAATTGAACATGCACAACTGAAATACCATCATCAGCATAGCGAATATTTGTACCTGTAATTTGAATATCAAACATTATTCTTCATCTCCTTTAAGATTTGTTATTTCAGATGCTCTAACTGGTTTATAATCAGATTCCTTACCAGGAACAGTGACTCTTACTTCTCCACCTGTTAATGGTCTTATATACATATCCATCATTCTTCATCTCCTTTTTCCTCTTCATTTTCAAATGCTTCACATAAAACAAAATGAGCTTCCGCAGATTTCCCCGAAAGCTCTTTGTCATATTCATTTACTAATTTTTCAACTGTCTTTAATGCAGATTCTAAATTTGAATCTTCCACAATAAAATACTCATCATATAACGCCTCTTGCTGCTTCTTGAATTCTTTGGCATCCTCCATCTGAATGCCACCTTGTTCATTTAAAACCAATTCATTATCATCATCGGTTTTCCCGTATTCTTTCAGAAGGGCTAGTTCTTCTTCCCCTACTAATTTGTTTTTAGTTGCAATTACATTTACGATGCGCATTCGATGTATGTTTTTCTTTCCTTTGGCACTAACTTGATTTTGTAAGAAATCTGCTACATTGTTTAAGTGTTTATGTTGAATTTTTAATTTCATTTTTAATTTGCCTCCTAAGCTACATTTAGTAATCCTTCTAAATGTGCGATTCGTTTTCCTTGTTTTTCCACAGTTTGCTTTAGGTGTTGATTATCGATTTTGAGCCAGTTGATATCATCTTGATGTGAATCAGTAATTGAAATTAACTCTTGAGTAGCCTTCCAATTAACGTTACCTCGTACATACAAGTCCACAGATTCAGCACTTGATGATAATATTTCATTTGGTGTATTGTAGCCTTCACCAATGACAAAACCATACTTTTTCTTGTAAACTCCTTGTTCAATATCATCTTTTAAAAAGTACTCATAAACCTTGCTTTTCCTTACGATTTCTATTGCAGGTTCGTCCCATGGTTTGATATCTTGTTTGTATTTTTCTAATGATCTGTTTTCAAAGGTTGAGGCTTCTACACCTCTCCATGAATCAGTGGTTCCTGCTGCAGTTACTCTTACTAAACCAGTAGAAGAAGGTCTTAAATAAAGATGTGTAGATGTATTCACTTCAAGTAAATTACCGTAATGAGAAAGAGCTCTTACTGGTCTATAAGTATCAGTTGTCCCACGTACAGTAACTTGTAGTTCCCCTCCACCTGCAGGTCTAGCGTATAAATGCACTCCTGCTGCTGTACCTCTGTCAATAAAACTACCGTAAAATCCACTACCTCTAACTGCAACATAATTATCTATGGTTCCACTTACTGTTGCTCTAATTTCTCCACCTGATAATGACTTGATATACAAATGAGAGGATGAGCTAGATAATGAATTTACTTCTACGAGGTTTGTTTTAACACTCTCAACTCTAATAGGTTGATAGATATCCGTAGTACCGTTAAGTGTAACCCTCAATTCACCATTACTAAGTGGTCGAGCATAAAGATGAGTTGCTGAAATGGCAGGGTTTATGTTCCAGAAGTTACCGTAAAACCCACTAGCCCTTAAAGGTAAGTAGCGATAACTACCAATTAATCCATCGCCAGGGATGTCATCATAATTGACCACCCTTGCTTCTCCATTCGTCATTGCAGCTAAGTATACATTTGCGTTAGATGTGCCGAGCGCTGCAGATATTACTAATGTTCTATCTGCTTTAAAACGCAATGAACCACTCGAATTGTAGCCGAATAAACCATCAGGATTAACATGAACATAGGTTCCATCGTTTTCTCTTAAGCGAATATGACCACCTGTAATGTCCATCCTTGTAAGACCATCGCTTGAGCGAAATTGAGACCCGTAAATATCAATACCTCGAATAGCACCAGCATTAATGGTATCAGCGTTCACGCTTGCAATTTTCGCAGCTGTAACTGCTAAATTATCAATTTGTGCTGTACCGATAATGGCATCTTGTAATTTGGCCCTTGAGATTGCAGCATTAGCAATTGCAGCATTTTTTACAGCTAAATCAGAAATTACAGTTCTACCATCAGTGATATATACGTCGCCCTTGAGATCAATCAGTCTTGCTTCAATCTGAACATTACCTGGCTGAACATTAATCGCACCAATAATGCCATCACGGTCTACTTTCAACTCAATATCATCAGATAAGAGCCTGATGGATGATTCTGCCGAAGTCATTCTACCGGTTAATGAATTGACTTCTTGAGTAGATGCTTTAAATGTTAAGTCATATGCTGTTTGGTCAATTTTTGTTTCTGCTGATGAGATGCGACTATCTATATCTTCTGGTGCAGGATTCCAACCCGTTTCTTTTTCACCTTCTACTAACATTACCCTCCGTATCTCAAACCATTTACCAATTTCGGGTTGAGTAGAGCCAATCAATATATATCCCGAATCACTACTCCATGTCGAAGTAAAAGTAATGGATACCTTTTGAAATTCGGTTGATGAATTGACTGCCTGTGGTGGTAAAACCGCATTACTCTCAGTTGGTCTCATCCGAAAAATATAGTCCAATGTAGTAACAGTTCCACGCACTTCAAAGCTTAAAGTATAAACTTGACCCTGCTTGAAATTGATGTTTCTATCATCGGGATGGTTGGTAAATCCGAAATTTTGACTCGATGTATTGGAACGTTTTGCAATTATTGAATTAGGATTACCATCCACTTTTGTTAGGGTTACAGAACCCCAAATCCCTACTGGTCTATCAAATAGAGAGTTGTAGTATAAGTTCCTACCACCAATCTCCAAATTATTAAAATCAGACCTTAGCTCATTCACACTAGTAGAAATTCCGTTCGCCTTAATATCAACCGCAGCAATTTGACTTAGAGCATTACCAACCTCACCAGTTAATTCACTAACATTAGCTTCCACATTCTGTGCTCGTAAAGACAACCCATCTAGGCTGTTATCAATTTGGAGAATTTTATTCTGATAAACGCCGTTGTCTACCTTATTAAATAATTCCTCATTGACCAGATATATTTTTCCATCCACATAATCAAAGCCTGCTTTATTTGCAAGCTCAGACATCAGGCTAACCTCTGTTGCTGTTATCTCAGCATCAGTATACTGCTTTGAATCAGCTTGGATTTGATCATATACATCTTGGCGAATCATATCAGCGTAAATAGTGCCATCAGCCAGTATGTCAGCAGTTTTTGATAGCTCTCGCAATTCTGCAGCTATATCGGGGCCAAATAAAATATCATCGCTAATTACTCGATGAGTAGCTCCCATTACCTGTTCTGACCAATCACTCGGTGTTCCATGCTGATTTACTGCCCGAATACGGTAATACCAAACTTGATCAGTACCAACCGAATGGAGGAAACCACTAGTATTTCCCCTCCACAATAAGTGCTGTGTGTCTGGCACAAAGTCTTTTAACTGTGAGCCATATACTTCGTAGTGTTTTACATATATCGAACTGCCGTAATCCCAATATAATTGTATAGCTCCTATTCCGCCTACCGCTTCAACATTGATTGGAGTAGTGGGCTTGATGTCTGGGAAACTACCTTCAGTTACTTGTTGTGGGCGGTCACGGATTTTTTCAACTTCTTTTTCTAATTCTTCAAGCCGATTATCATCTAATTCTAGAAATTGACCCATCTCAACAACCATCGTCCCATCAATGTCTAAAAGGTCATATTCCATGGCGATGATACGAGATTGTATTTCTATTGGTCTAGCAAACTTACGGTCTATTGCAATGGCGGTATCACCCAAACTAACTTTATCGTCAAATAAATCAACAGATAATCGATAATTAACTACTGGCTTATTATTATTTTGGAGATTATCCCACGTTGCCCACAATAGTTCCTCGGGGTCCTCATAGTCTTGGTTGCTAAACTGACCAAAACGATGTAAAGCTACACCATCACGAATGCGGCGATAACTTGCAAAAGCTTCTGGATCTCCTACCCATTTTTGCCCTTTGGGTTTATCAAATGGATCACCATTAGCAATCGACTTTTCGATATCACCGAAATCAATATATCGAGAATAACCACCAGTATGATTTCCTTCTTCATCTTCAATCTCTAGTGAAGCACCCCAACCGTACATAGCAGTTACAGGATAGCTTAAGACTTGTCTGCCAATCTCAGTCGTATTGTGGTCTATTTCAAAGCGTTGACCTGTATCTTTGCCAAGTCGTTGAATGATTTTAATCTTACGAGCGACGATATTATTTTCCTCGTCAAACTCAACGACATCTTTAATTTCACCGCCCCAAACTTTGATAATCTCCCAAATAGCATCGACTGCCCGCATGTGGTAAAAGTTTGTGGAGGCAAGCCCTAAATCTACTTCTACTTCGCCTATCCAACCAGTACCTTCAACAGCTGCATCTAATGCTACTTGTGCAGTCTTATCAGAAAATCGTTTATCTAAGATAATATGCTCTGCAAGTTCTAAAAACTCTGGTTCACAGGTAGCTGTAGTTAATGGTCCATCCATACCGTCCGAGTCATCTAACTCTTTAATAACAAACAGCCTTAAATCGCCTTCATGATCACGGAAAACTACTTTATTTTCCTCAAGTACATATTTAGCGTTTTCACTGTCAGCTTCTACAGTAAAAGTAAAAGGAGTTTCTGGTATCTTATTAACTTCGATACGGTAAGGAGAACTAATAAGACCACTATCCTCAGAGATAATGGTCAATGGTTGGTCATCTTGGTTAAAAATGAATAACTCTGTCAAATTTTCACATCCTTTCTAGCAGGAAATTGTCATCCCTTGTCGAATTAGGTCTATTGAAGGGGGTGGAATTACATGTCTTTTAAACCGAAAATGGTCTTCAAGTTTGATAATGGACAAAATGTCGAAATGAATACTTTATTGGAAGGGTATGATTTTAAATTTATCGATGACCTTCAAAATGTTAAAGATAAAAACGGGACATTACATCTAGGAAACCCAGGTACAGAAATACAAAAAGATGGAAGAAGTTTATCATCAGTAGAAATTATTTTTGATTAATTTTATGAAAAGAGCAGGATTACTACTCCTGCTCTTTTAGTCGAACTCTCCCATCAATCCTAGGTCTAAGGTATAATTCTTTTTTACTTACTAACTGATTAAGGACTCTGTCCATTTTCTGTTCGATTCTATCTAACTGAGTTTCTTTTTTTACTGTAAAACCTGCCACATCTGAAGGTACTATATAAAAAGTTTCACCTTGTTCATCTTCAAAACTGTAATAACCTTTTGCCCTTACTGGCTCATACTTTGTTTCACTCATCATTATCCCTCCTAATAATATCTTTCATCATAAATCAAATCACAATCATGACTTGCTTTTAATGTAATTTCACCTGGTTTTAGTAATACGTAATTAGACGACATACTGACTGCTGACCTTAGATCGTTACCGTTTAAAAATACCTTGCGGCCAACATAATCAATCTGCAATCTGTCTCCTGCGACAAATGTATAGTTAAGGAGAAGATAAAGTCCGTTACTACCGATTAATTCGAATCTATTAGTTCCTTCTAAAAAAGTGACATTAACAGTCCACGGCGTTATGGTTTGTCCACCAATGAGAAAAGTCTTTTCTAGAATTTCAACATCTAATTTTTTTGTATCTCCATGTGCATATGGATCAGGACAAGTAAATTGGAGAGTGCCTTGTCTTAGATATGCAAAACGACTAAAATCATCAATACTATTTTCAATCAAAGCATAATAGGTACGACCAGGTTCATCATCAAATTGTAAAGGTGCTGGTTCATCAGTTATTAACCAATTTGTTAATTCATCTCTTAGTTCAAGTGCGTTATAATCATCATCTACAACAAAGCCTATAGGTTGGGAAATAGGTAAAGGTTCGGTAGTTGTTTTTTTTAATCGGTATCCATAATCTTGTTTTCTAAACTCATGTTTACGTTGAGCAAAGGGAGGTTTACTTCTACCTTCCAATAGGATAATTTCTGGCATCCTTATACCATTAAAAGTCATACTTTTAACCATATCGTTTTTTCCTCCCTTGCTTCAGTAATTGCCTTTGAGTAACATGAGGTTCTACAGTAACACCAAGTGCTTTTCCATCCACAACTATTGTTTGGCCTTCTTTTACAGCTACTATTAATTGACCTAATAAGTCCTCCACAACTCTTGAAGATAGTGATGTATCTTGATTATTCATTCTTTGGATTGTTCTTTCAGCAGTACCTAAAGAAGTTGCACCGTTAGCGTAGGCGGGCAATTTACTCATAGATGAAAGTATTCTTTTAGATTCATTGTGGGTAAAAACTTCATACCCCGCTGGGCGAGAGTGTAATCCATAATCAAGTATTTCCCATCTATTGCCTAACCTTCCTAACTCGAATCCTTCTTCACCCGCAATGAAAGGACCACCCTTGTGGTAGTCAGTACCTTTTGCGAACCCAGGAATTAAAGTTCTTAAAGCAACGCTTAAACCTGATTGCACACCAGACCAGACAGCATTTAAAGTAACGCGTTTGGAAACGGACTTTTTCGCATCTCTATCAATTCTTGCTACTGTTCCACCATCTGTAGCTTTAACTGATTTATTTACTTTTTTCTTGGCTTCATTCGTAATCTTTTTAGCACTGCCATGGTCATCAACATCGACATCTTTATTTACATCTTTGCCAAGTTCACGGTTCAGGTCTTTGGCTTTACCGGTACCCTCATTGATCTTATTATTTACTCCTTGTTGCTTCACTTGTAAATTTTCTATTTCTCCTTTTGTTTCTCTGTAGAGCCCAAGTGCTGCAAGTAAGTTATCTAATTCCTCTTGTTGTTTTTGGTTTAGACCACCCTGCTCATTCTTTAAATTGTTTAATTCAGAAATTCTTTTTTGCGTCTTTTCGATAGATTCATTTAATTTTTTTAGTCCTTTATCTCCCTCTTCGTTAATCCCTACTTGAGCAAGACGGAGGTTAATCATTTTATTATATAGTTCTTGGGACTTCTGAATTTCTTCATCTGCTAATTGTATTGCCTCTTGTTTCTTTTGATGTTGTTCAGAAAGCTTCTCAATCTTTGAGTTTTGTTGCATTAATTCAAATTCTGTTTTTCCTATTTCATCAATAGTTAATTGATAGGCAAGCTCTTTACCCTCATTTAATTCTTTTTGGGCCTTAATCCTTAATTCATTTGCCTTCTTCTCTAGTTCATCCCTTTTTTTAACTGCTTCGTCTCTTTCTGCTTCCACTATATTTAAATCTTCAATTGCTTGTATATAATTTCGAATATGTGTATCTAATTTAGCTTCATTCTTTATCCTCTGATTTTCTAACTCCAAATTGATATGTTCACTTAATTTTGCATTTGCATCAGATAATGCCCCAGTGTTGTCTATGATTGCTTGTCCATGGTTAGATAAGGCTAGATCAACATCAGGAACTTTTTTTATCAAATCGTCATTAAGAGAAAGATATCTATCCATTTCTTCATTAGTCAAACCAGATTTTTTAAGGAGTCTTTCCTGTTCATCAGTTAAAGCCTTCATTTGCTCTGCCGATTCAGCGAATTTCATTTCAGATTGGATATCACGATATCTCAACATTTCATCTGTTGTTAGCTTATTTTTTTCTCTTAACTTTTCAAATTCATTAGTTAGATTCTGTAAATCTGTCTGTTGTTTTACCAACGATTCAGCATGATCTAAATTAACTTCTTTAGATTCTTTCATTCGCTTAGTAAAAACAGCAACACCCACTGCTAAAGCTGCAACACCAGCAACAGCTAACCCTACTGGACCACCAGCTACTCCCATCATTCCTATTCTTCCTAATAATCCAGTACCGCCTGCTCTACCAAGTAATCCTGTTAATGTACCACCAACTTTGACTAGTCCTCCAATCGCGGTGGTAAGATTACCAGCAACAAGAGCAGCAGGACCAATAGCAGCAGCAAATAAACCCATTTTGATGATATTTTTTTGGGTACTCTCATCTAACTCACCAAATTGACGGACCATTTCAGTACCTTTATTTATAATATCCGTTGTGGCTGGGATAAGATGTTCTGATAAAGCTATTCCAATACCTTCTAAGGCAGATTTAAACTCTACAATGGCACCTTTTGTATTATCATTCATTGTTTCAGCCATTTTATTGGCCGCACCTTCTGATTCCTCAAGCATTTTTGTATTAGAGCCAAGTGTTTTGGAGCCAGCTTCTAACACTACAGCCCAGTTTTTGTATGCCTCTGCTCCAAAGAGTGTGGATAAAGCAGCAGCTTTTTGTTCAGATGTCATTCCATTTGTTGCTTTTTCTAGTTCTCCGATTAATTTCGGCATAGGCTTAATAGTACCTTCTGCATCAAAAAATTTGATATTGAGATCATCCATAACCCTAGACATTTCTGCTGTTGGATTAGCCAAACGTTGAAGTGATGTAGCAAATGCTGCACCTGCTTTTTCACCCTGTATCCCTGCATCTGACATCGCCATAATTGCTGCAGCCGTCTCTTCAATATTCCATCCGAGTGTATTCGCAACTGGAGCTACATAAGTCATGGCTTGCCCTAACTGTTCAACATTGGTATTAGAGTTTGTTGCGGCCATTGCAAGAACATCTGCTACATGACCAGCTTTTTCTGCTTCAATACTAAACGCAGACATGATATTCGATGTGATATCTGCCGCTCTACCTAACTCCATATTTTCTGCTGCTGCTAAACTTAACAACCCAGGCATACCAGCTAAAATTTCATTTGTCTTCCATCCCGCCATTCCAAGAAAGGCCATGCCTTCAGCTGCTTGAGTAGCGCTAAATTTTGTTGTTGCACCCAATTCTTTCGCTTGATCTTCTAGTAATTTCATATCGGATGTACTAGCTTGTGTAAGTGCTTCAACCTTTGACATACCCGCTTCAAAATCCATGCCTGCCTTAAGTGCTGCACCTCCAACACCAAGGATTGGGAGTGTGACTGACATAGTCATTGTACGACCAGCACTCGCCATGGAACGACCAACCTCTTGCATTCGAGATCCGACATTATTCATATTCTGACTTAATACATTCCAAGGGTTTGTTTGTCTCTCAATCTCTTGAGTTACACCTCGTAATGCATTTTCAGTACTACGCATTTCTGCAACTGCTCGTTGATATGCAATCTGAGCATTTTGAGTTTCTCTAGAATTCTCAGATGTTGATCGTTTAGCTTCTTCATATCGCCTAGCAAGTTCCCTAACTTTCGCCTGTTGCACATCAAAAGTTCTCTGCAATATCTCTGATTTAGCACGTAATTCAGTAATTCCACGAGCAAAGCCAGTTCCAGATGAGGTGGCAGCTCTTTGTTCATATTGTAGTGATTTTAATTGACGATTTATCCCTGCCATTCCTCGCTCAAACTGAGCAGAATCCAGGGATATTCTCGTTCTTAAAGTACCGACATCAGCCATGCTACCACCTCCTAGAATAATTTAATTTCATCAATAAACGTTTCTTCTTGATCGGCACCTTCTAAAGAAAAGTAAAAATGGATGTCCATCTCATCAATTTGATTGAGTGTCCATCCATTTTTTAATAAATTTTTATACATTTTTTTGATCATATTCATCTGTTTTCTTGCGTGTCTAACCTGAGAAAGGTAAGCTTCCTCAGGAGTTATATCTTTCCCTCATTATTCTCCAATGATTTGATTTCTTCTGGAGTTTTTCCAGTACGAACAAAGGAAAATACATCTACAATCGTGTCTATGAGTTTGTGAGAAGGAATACCTTCATAAAAATCATCAACAGTAAACTGATTTCGGAATACCTCACAAACAAAACCAACAACTTTGTCGTATTCCTCCACACTCATTTCTGTGTAATTGATAACCTCGTCAAATTTAACTAATTGCCTGTAATGTTGGGCAGTTGCGTGCGGAATAGTATAAACGCTCTCGGAAACTTTTAGACTCCCATTTTCTTCAGTAATTCTTTGCAAAACTAACTTCATATTTTATCCCTCCGGTGTTTCTTCATACACTGACTTAAACCAATTATCGATTATAGTTGCAGATACACCTTCTCCATCTTCATCTACCTGTCCACCAATTTGATTATCAGATTGTCTACGTAAGAAACGACCATTAACAGTTGGTGTTTGGAATGTCGGTGTTTCTTGTTTTGTTTCATAATTTGTTTCTGGTGGTGTAAACTTCCCTTTATATAAAACTGTATATCGATACGCTCCATTTGCTTTTTCAGACCTAAACATTAATGCTCCATAAGGTGGTCTATCATCCTCACTATCCATTAAAACTCCATCACTATTAATTTTTTTTCCAAGCAATTTAGATTGGACAGTAGGTGATAAATCGTCAGTATTTAGAGCAACATTTGTTACCCCTCTTGATTCAGCTGTCTCAGAAACCCCATCATCAGCTCTCAATTCTCCAGTGTTATATTGAGGTTGGACATTTGCAGTAATTGCTTTCCCCACTCTAAATGGAATTTCATATGTTGTCTCTGATTCTGTATCTTCAATAATAGGTGCAAAATATACATCTCTTAAACCAATAGTTGCCATTTAATCTTCCTCCGTTTCGGATATAAAATAAAAACGAAGCACCTTGTGATAGAGCTTCGTGTCATCTTCATATAATTCTGTTTCAAAATTCTTTTTAAATCCTACATTTTTTAAATTTCGCTTTACGCCTCCCACAATCTCAAAGTAGTTAGAAGGAGAAAAAACATCTACTTGAATATAATGTCCTGTGTATAATTCTTCGTTATCAGCAGACAGTTCAGCGCCCTGATCATACTCAAAAAAACGAATATAGGTTTTCTTGTCTCCTGTGTAATTTAAAAATGCGACAGGTACATTTAAATCACTTAGGGATTCAATTATTAATGAGTTTAAATTCATTATTTATCACCTTAAATGCTGCCTTATTTTCTCAGCCATTGCATTATTAATACTGGTTTTACTTCTGTTAAAAGCAGGACCCATGAATGGTTGAGCAGACATTTTAGATGTACCAAACTCCAACATATGGCCATAATATGCTTTTCCCTGATTATCCACATGAACAAAAATTTCATCGTTGGTTATGTCCGAGACTAAGATATTTCTAGAAAGATTTCCAGTTCGTTTGACAACTGTCCTCTCAGTCTCTTCCTTAAGAGTCTTTGCACCTTCTTTTAATGCTTCACTCTTAATTTCGTCCATGTTTTCTAGTGATGCTAATCGATTCATCATTTCCGATAAACCATCCATCTGAAAATCCATTATGACACCGCCTTTACTACAACAGTCATAGTCGCATTTTGTCCATCATCATTTTCAATAGAGACTATGTCATGCTGGATACCTCTCCAAACCACGATTAAATTGTGTGGGCGGAAACCATCCATTAATCTTTTTTGATATCTAATAGTAAACATACGATTATGGGCCATATTTGATTGAGCAGCAGAATAAAAAGTTTTTCCTCTTAATGTCTTTAACTCTGCCCACGCTATTGTAAATGTGGAGGGCGAATCAGTCGGAAATCCATCATCGTCAATTCCATCTGAGGTTTGGAACAATAATTTTTGGTCAAACTTACCTGGGTTCATTCTTTAGCACCGCCATAGCAATATTTTAATTGTCTAACAATGCTATCTAAGGAGTAGGGAATTTCATATGATTGATTACCAATACGAAAAGATTCACGATTATCAAACCAGTGTTGGGTGAGCATAGCACATGACTGATTATATTGTTCAACCATATCTGAATTATCCTCATCAAGATATACACCTTGATTTTTAATGTATATCTTAGCACGCGAATAGAACTTCATGAGATCCTGTTCTTCTTCAGGCTCCATAGGATAATCCATCCTCAAATACCTTTTTAATTCGGCAATTTCCATTTCATCACCTCAAAAAAATGAGGACGATTACTCGCCCTCTCCAACTGGTGTTTTATTGACTTTTGATTTTTCTACCCAACCAAACCCTTCAAGTTCCTTAATTCTTTTATTTTCACCTACATAAATTTGGCCAACCTTATATACTTCTTTTGAATATTTATCTCTGAATTTCTTTATTACTTTAGCTTTCATTTATATCACCTTACCCTTCTGGGATTTCTTCCGGTTGTACTGTGATATCAATTTGACCATATACAACTGCTTCTTCATCCCACTTAGTAACGTCCTCACGCTCGATAACACGGAATTCCGTCGTGTTAGTTCTCCAAGCTTGTCCGCCTTCTTTAGTCATATCTAATAACATTTGTTGACGATCCCAATACACAATTGCTTCCTTCAAATCACCAATGATAAATGGAGCTTTTCCACTAGATGTAGCAATTGTTTTATTGGATAACACAACAATTCTACGACCGAATAATAGCTTTTTCGTTGCATCTTGTGGGTCCGGCTGAAGAAGTGGACGTCCATTTTTGTCGTAAAGCTGATCAAGATAATTAAAACCATCTTGGTTCGTAATGATGATTGCCCCCTCAGCAAAAGCAGGATCTAATGTCACATTGAGAGTAGTTTTAATTCCAGTGTAATCTCCTAAATCCACTTTATTAAATGTGTCTAACACTTGTAGAATTAAATGATTTCCAGTAGCACGTGACTTTTTGGCAATCCATTTCACCAAATAGGATGATAAAGCTTGGTCTGTATCTGCTAACACAGTGTTAGCAACTGGTAAGAACCCTGCGTAATCATCAATATTGTACGATAATCGGTCGAATTTCGGAGATGCAATCTCTGCCATAGCATTCGGATCACCATATTCTGATAAAGGCGCTAATGGTGTATGGTCCGCACGTCTTTCAAGTGTTCTAGCACCTTTATTAGTTGAAACTGGCTCAACCGTTACATATTGACGTAAATCATCAGTAGTTTGTACCAACTCGTTGATTTGCGTTGAAATATCTTCTGGTATGATGTAGCCTCCATCTTCCCCTGTACCAGCAGTAAGACGAGCATAATATTCACCAATCACTTCCGATTCTTCAGAAGTTAAGCTTTGTCCCTTTAAGGCTTTGAAGAATAATGCTTTGTATTCTGGTTTTTCTTCGTCTTTTGTTGAAGGTGGCTGCAATCCTGCTCCACTATTTTGCGGAGAAGATACGTTCAGTCCTTCAAAGTCCTTCTGTAAAGCAAGGAAATTATCTAAATCTTTCTTAGCAGCCTTCGCTTCATTCAATTTGTTTTGCGCTTCTTCTTGCTTACCTTCATCCATTAAAGATTTTGCAGCATCTTTTAAATCAGCTACAGATTGACGAAGTGCTTGTTCACGCTTTGTCATTCCTTGTGAACCATCCATTTTTACAGCCAGTACATTTTTGTTCGCCATTAAAGAAAATAACGCGTTAGTAAATAGTAATGTTTTCATTGATATCCTCCTAATTTTGAGCATAAAAAATAGACCTTACAGTGTTAGTAGGTCCAGCTCATTTTGAAATTGTATTTTATTAAATTTGGGTTCCTCTATTTGCGGTTCTTTAGGTTCTTCTTTGTCTAATAATGCTCGTGGTGTTTTTTGATATTTTGTTAAGTATTCTTTTGCTGATGCAGCGTAATCTTTTGCTTCCACAATATTAATATTGAAATACTTTGCCGCTTCTTCTGCATTCAACCAGGTTTCATTATCTAACATAGTTTGAATTGTAGATTCTTCTACACCTTCCACAAGATTGTCCTTGTAGACAGCCATCGCACCTTTGCTAATCTGATCTAAATCATCGGCAACTTTCCGCAATTCTTTTGCATTTCCCATTGCGAATGTCCATGGGTTATGAATCATTAGAAAAGCGTTGGATGGAATATAAATTTCATCGCCTGCCATCGCAATTATTGAAGCGATAGAAGCAGCTACACCATCAACATATACTTTTTTCTTAGCTTTATTACGAGTAAGCATATTGTAAATTGCCAAACCTGCAAAAACTGATCCACCTGGGCTATTGATGTAGATATTAACTGAATCAAGTCCTTCTATTTGTTGCAAGGCATTTAGTACGTCATCAGGCATAACATCAGATTCATCCCATTTCCAATCGGTGTTGTCCACAATCTCACCATAAATATATAAGTCAGCAGATTGTGAGGTGAGGTTCTTCACCGTCATCAATTGATTTTTATTAGCTAATTGAGGTGCGATTGCACTCATATATACTGGATACTGACTATTCGTTTCCATTTCCCTCACCTCCTTTCAATCCTGATTTTGCGAGCTGGTAATCATCAGCAATATCAATAGATACATGATTAAGATCTACGCGGTGCTTGTCTCCACCTTCTATCCCGTCTTTTTCTTCTAAGTCACGTACCTCATTTATGCTATAAACACCTTTATCGAGCATGATTGCATAAAATTCCGCTTGAGTTTTCTTATCTGCTCTTAGCAATGATTCGATATTTGCTTTGATGTAATACCTCTCAAGCTCTCTTTCAGAAAAAGATTGATAAGTAAATTCTTCTTGGTACTGTGTAAAGATTGGACTTAGTGTATTTCGGATAAAATCAATTGCCTGCTGCTCGATATTCGTATGTGTAGCTCTTTCAAGTTCATTAACCATATGCAACGGAATGTTGAAAAAGGTAGCTATTTCTTTTTTATCAAACTGCATACTCTCAACAAATTGAGCATCTTTTAAGGGCATAGAGACAGATTGATAATCCAAACCTGCATCTAAAATAGCAATACGTTGAGCATTATTAATACCAGTATTTGCTTTTTCCCACTCTTCACGGATCACTGCTTTAGCTTCTGGATTTAACATGCCAGGAATTTTTAAAAATCCATTTGTAGAGACTCCATTTTTGAAGAAACTTGCTTTGAATTTTTGTGATGCCTGTGAACTTCCTATAATCTCTCTAGCTATACCAATAGGAGGTTTCCCTTTTATCCCATCAGTAGAAAGCGATCGAATATGAATAATATCACCATGCCCTAATTTCACTTGCTTTCCATCGGGAAGAACAGTGTGATACCATAATTGATTTGTATCAACATCCAAGATTGGTTCTGTATTAGCAGGATTCAACAACCAATATCCCTTTGGTCTGCCATCGGCTCCCCATTCTATATTGATATAAGCATTTCCCCATAAATTGCGATGAGTTTCAATTAAATGCTTAAATTTGAACGGACTCTGATAGGGATTCGGTCTTTTCTCTAAAAGTTTAGAAACCGAATGTTTTTTATCCCTCTCTCTTCCAGTTGCGGTTTTTCTATATACTTGAAAAGGAAGTGTCGCAATACTATTGGCCAATATATTTACACAAGCATAGACAGCAGGCACTCCTAAAGCAGAATTAACAGTGACTGTCTCCCCACTAGATGCCTGATGCCCAAAAGCTTTCAAGAACCATGAGGCGGGGTTTTTCAAATCAGTTGTTTCAGCTCTAGGAGATAGTGCATTTTTAAAAATCACTTTATCACCTCCTTTCTATTGCTTGGCCAACACTACACCTAGAATGATTAAAATTAAACCTAATAAGTAATTACCAGCAATTATGTTTACATCCACAGTTGTTATCAAATAAGTATTTATTACAATCACTGCAACACCGACAAAAATAAAAAAATCCTCCAACCATTTGGTGAAGAATGCAGTTACAAATGAAACTATAAAATTTTTGATTGTCTTTGCCATTTTACATCCTCCAGTTGTTTAAAAAATGACTGCTCATATCGTTAGACTGTCCTGTCATTGCTCTTGAAAAGGCATTAATGATTGCAGCAATTGGGTCAATACGATCTTTTGACTTTGCCTTATCTAGCATGATGTTTTCTTGAGCATCCATTTTTATGACGGCATTACCTACAGCCCAAGTTAATAATGGATCATCGAGATGAATAATCCGACCACTATAAACCAACTTACGAAAATCTTTTGTTGGCAAGGATAGATGTCTTAGCATCTGAGGGATTTCTACAGTTGTAAAGCCAACTGAATCTAGGTTTTGAGCGAAATGCGAAGCATTCCATTTATCATAATCAACTTCTTGAATTTGATAGCCATATTCCCGCCATTCTACAGCTTGTTGTTCAACATAAGAGTAATCCACAATGCTACCTGGTGTTGTCGTTAAATGGCCCTGTCGCTCCCAAAGGTCAAAAGGCATTCTATCGGTTTTAATTCGCTCTTGTAGCTTATCTTCAGGAATAAATGAATGCTGTTTAATTAAAAATTTGTTATCAGGTAGAGAGAAAACTAGCCCTAAACTTGTTAAGTCTGTTGTTGTAGATAGATCACTACCTAACCACGCAGGATATTGTCTTAAATCCGTTTTGATTTCATCTACTTTAGATTTACACTTGCTCCATTTAGACATATCCATATAGCCATTTTCTTTTGCATCAACCCATATATTCATATTTTTGGTTAAGTATTTCGCCATTTTTTCTGGTACATCCAGTGCAGCTTTCAACCTTTTTCTCAGATATTCAATACCATTTTCATACGAGCAAAGAATAGGATTCGCTTTTACCCACACTTTTTCATCTTTTATGTCGTCCCCTTTATCCAATTCATTGATCATTACAAAATAATTCTCATTTTCTATCGGACTATCAGGATTAAGTATCTGAGAGACATATTGGTACTCCACACGGTAGCAGGGATTATTCAAATTAAATCCTGCAGTAGTTATGATCATCATTAATGGCTGTGGACGTGCCCCCATTCCAGATTCAATAATTTCATACATTTCATCTGTTTCGTGGGCGTGATACTCATCGATAATTCCGCATTGTGGGTTATAGCCATCACCGCTTTTCTTGTCCTCTTTGCTTAATGGGCGAATGATTGAACCGCTCTTTATATGAGTAATGGTGCCATAAGCAACTTTAAATCGATCTCTTAAATCGGCATGGCCCATAATCATTCCTTCTATTTCATCCCAAACAATCTTAGCTTGTTCCTTTTTAGTAGCAGCACAATAAATTTCTGCAAATGGTTCCCCAAATGCAGAACCTTCATAACTACCTACACCACCCAAGGACTGAGATTTAGCATTCTTTCGCCCTACTTGCCAATACCCTTTTGTAAAACGTCTATATTCTGTATCTCTATGAATCCACCCATAGATATTACCAAAATTAAATTCTTGAATAATATGAGGTTTAATATTTTGACCAGCTAATACCCCTTTACGGTGCTTAAACAATCTTAGCCAATCAAGAAACCGCTCCCCTCTTTCTTCATCAAAAATGTAGGGGAAGTCATCTGTATTTTCTCTTTCAATATCATACAAAAAGCGCTGACATGCCCACTTATGTTTTATACAAGCGATAGTATCACCGCTTACGATTTGATTGCTATATTCAATTAATCTTTCTCTTAAGCTCATTAAACATCACCGAACTTCTTATCAAACTCTGACTTTTCTTCTTTCTTATCATCCTGCGGTATCACCAGTTTTAGGCGTGAAGTAATGGACAGGCCAAGATCACCCGCTGCTGCCTTACATTCATTGAAAAGAATATTCTTTGAACGAAGAAGTTTGTTATAAGATTCATTATGAATAACCCTCTTCATTCCTTTTTCATTTTCTATAACCTCAGTCGCCTTTACCTTTTTGATTTCTTTCAAAAGACTAATATACATTTCTCGGCTGTCTATATACCTTGCAAGACCATCTACATCCAAATTGCTGAATATTTTCAACCTCAAAAGCTCTTCTGCAATTTTATAAAATTCTTCCTGCTGCTTCTTTGTAAGATAACTAGGTGCTTCAATATTATCCGTATTTCCTCGGATCATATTTTCCTGTTTTTCACGCTCTTTTATAACATTTTTGGTTAAATGATTAGACTTCCCTTTCCCTTGAATCACCGATAAAGGCTGTTTTGGTCTACCTGCCATAAATATCACCTCCTAAAAATGAGAATAAACGGATTTTTGTACACGCGAGAGGGCGGGTCGCTTCTGGGCAGAAGGAAAAATAAATTATCAGCCCCGGGGGGTACCCTTGTGCTCTCGGTTGTGGCAGACGTGGCAGACAGACTCGAGATTGTCTATGTCTAATCGCCTGTTCCAGTCCTCCTTTACCTCCACAATATGATGGACAATGTGTGCTAGTTGGATAACTCCTTGCTTTAGGCAACGTTGACATAAGCCATTGTCTCGGTTGTATGCCATTGACCTGAGTTGCTTCCATGCTGATGATTGATAGAAGCTATTGATCTCAGGATTGCGACCGTATCGATTATACTTACGTGTGAAATCTCTACGGTTTTCCTCACCTATTTTCTCATGCGTTTTACAGTAGGCTTTCTCTGTGAGATTACCACAGGATATTTCTGCACATGGTCTTAGTGGTTTCTTAGGCATTATCTTGGAGGATATCCTTATAGGTATTCATGTACTCCATGTTCATGGATGTGATTGATTGAGTAAGTCGCATGAGTTTGTTCTTTTGTTTAGTTGTTAATTCTTGCTTGTTTTTTAAGCGCCTGATTTCCTGCTGGATTTCACTCATTGAATCATCTAAGAAATAGGAAGTGTATTGCTCACCACATGATGGGCAAGAGATATAATAACGCGTTACGTTATTAGATAATAGTTGTTCGTCCTCTGTGTCGATAGAGGATATTGAGAACTCTTTATTGCATTTGTCACATTGGATATTCATGTTATTCTCCTTTCTAAGATATGTACTTCCAGTCTCTTGTTCTTATTGGATCGTTCTCTATTCCTGGTTGTGTGTTGAATAAAGCTATGATGAACGTCAGGAATATGATGTTTATTAATTTCATCAGCTCACACCCCTTAAGCATAATAAAAAGCCACCTCGTTAAGAGATGACTTCAAATAATTATTTATTCTTAATGCCAAGTAAATCCTTCAGAGCGTCTTGTAGAACTCTTGAAAAATTCACCTTTTTTTCTTTTGCTGCTTCATCTAACCATTGAGGAATGGTTAATGTTTTCTTTATAGCTTGATTATCAACTTGATCCCTTAATAACGGCATCCACACTTCAACTAATACAACAACTTGATTAGATTCTACTCTAATATCTCTGAATCCAGTTGGATTAGGAATTAAATCCCCATCTTTCTCCATACTGTATAAGTGCAGTCCCATTGCTTCTTTCGCCATTTCAAGAGCTTCTTCATCTGTATTACCAAAGGTAAGACACCCTGGCAAATCAGGAAATTCAACACTAATACCATCATCTGCATAATCAAATATTGCTGGGAAAACGTAGCTATTCTTTAAATCCATATATATAAACCTCCTTGCAATCAGGGTTATAATAACCCTGACTGCTTAAGAATATTCTTTTGTGTTTTTAATGGAAAGTCCTTTTTAGGATGTGGGATTGTGACCTTCCCTGTTTTAGTAGGATGTTTGTATTGGTGATGGCTTCCCACTACTTTTACTATGTACCACCCATCATCCTCTATCATTTTGATTAATTCTCTTGAAGAGTATGATTTCATTTCTTCCTCCTTTCTATATACTTATTATAACACGTATTAAAACACGTGTAAATAGTTTTTTGTTATATTTATGTATTTTAGGATGTTTTTTCATAATAAAAAGCACCCTCGAAAGGATGCTCAGCTATTTTGTATCTCTTTTAACTTCTCGTCACCTTTAAAATGCCCTGTTTACTTTCTGCTAACTGCCCAATATACTCTTTAAATGCAATAAAACTATTTTTCGGAATCTTTTTCTTCCAAATACTTAGTGATTTCATTAACTCCATTAGTAATAAATATTTGAAACAGGTTAAAGATAAAACTCTTTATTTCAATTAGAAAATTTAGCACAACCATAAGATATATAGTTATCGCTAAGCTACAAATAATTTCATTCTGAGTTGCACTAAAAGAAGAAAAACTCCAATCCTCATTAACCATTACAAGCGATACAGATAATAAGTAATTTAAAATAATTAAAGAGAGATAAAAAATTGAAAGTCCATAAAAATATAAATTATAGACACCGAACTTACTAAGATTTTCAAGTTTTTGATTATCAGTATCAACATGTTTTACTGAAATCATTCTAATTAATGTATTCCCATTTGCTAAAGCTTGAAATATAGCATATCCAGTAATTAAGACAGTAAAAATTGGGATAATTATTGCATTTAGTTTATTCGTAATCTCTAGAATTAAATTTACTGCACTTATTTGTTTAAATAAAACAAATAAAATAAAATTAAAAAGGATTAAGCCTACTATGCCTATTGTTATTAATCTTGTCCAAGATAATTTAAATAAATATAAACTGCTTCTAAATAAGGAAAAGGATTTCTTCTTCTTTAAAGCTAACAATCCACGAGCATTTTCTATTAGCTTTTGATTTTTTTCCAAATAAACCCCACCTAAATATTTTTAAATAATCTATTGTAAATATTTTCTATTTTAGAATAAGCTCTTTCATAAATACTTTTATTCTCTTCACTAGTATCGCTAAATTCAGGTTTATTTATAACCTTGCCTGAGATATTATCAATGTTCTCATAGAAGCTTTCAGATTCACTGACAGGAATATAAACTACTTCTGTAAATGAGTCATCTTTCAAGGTAGCCTTACTTCCATTTTCATAAGTAACTCTGACAGTCGGTTTTAATAAACCTTTTGTATCTTCAATTAGTGTGCCTACATTCTCATCGTTATCAGGTGAATTAAATTGTACATGTCCTGTCTTGCTACCTAATTTATTTAGTGACTCGGTAAGATCATCTACAGTTTCATTATCAATAATATCTCCATTCAACGGATAAAACTTTAATTGTATTTGATTAATTTTTTTTGCTTTCTTTAGCTCATCAAAAATCTTACCTTTAAAAGGAATTGCTACAACATTCAAGTTAGAATAGGGAAGCTTATTGTCTTCATTCCTATATTCATTTTCTGTTCTAATAAAGTTTTTAAGGAGCAAACTTGCTGTAGAAGCAAAATTCTTTAATGTAGGACTACCATTTTGATTTTTTACCAAAACCATTCTATGATTCTTTAAATTAATAATAAAATATGAATATGGGTCTGTCGGATATTCTAAGTTTGTTCTTGTTAACTTACCATCTATAATTCTCGACTTCACTTCTAATTTTGTACTTTTTACAATTAATCCAGCAAGTACATACTCTCCTTTAACATTAGTTACTCTAACTTCTTCAAAGAAAAAAGTAGGTGAATTCTTATTTAGTTTAATATTTTTAGATTCGGGATTTTCTTGTGTAAAAGCTGGTAAAATAATTGATTCGAATTCTGAAAGCATGGGTTGATCATTTTTCCCAAATGTAAGGTTAAAGTTAGCTATATATGACGGTTTATTAGATATCATTACATTTCCCCCAAAAGTATTCTTTTTCTTCTAGATAATACCATAAGTAATAGGATAAATGTCATTAATGGATAAATTTTCAGGGTTATAAATGAAATATCTAAAGTTATTTAATAGCTTAATTAATTGGTACTTGTTTTATCTTTTAGAACTTAATATATATTCTCACTTATATTCAAGAAATAACTTTCCTTTCAAAAAAAAGACAACACCCATGGAATGAGTGTTGCTTTATATTTCATTAATACCATAATAACAGCTCTTAGAAGAAATGCTCGTTCTTCTTTCGGTTTAGATTATGTCCATTATCGGTTTTATTTCTGTTTTTCTTAAGAAATTGCTTATAAAATTCAGTTTGATTTCTCCGACAGGGCTAATCCCCTTAATCGGAGTTTCTCTTTCGTTTCTTCCGTTAATACACGCTCTTTTTTCATTGATACTTGTTTAGTAGATAATTCACCTTGAACGCATATTGGTTTATCATTCTCTGATTCTATAATTTTCATTTCTCCAATAGAAAGGAGTTTACGAATATGTTTGGGAACAGTTGAGTATACCTTCCACAATTGATTGTCGTTGTCATAGGCTAGAACTGTTTCTTGTTCAGCTTTAGAATATCCCATTAGATTGTTTCCTCCTTTTTATCTTTGTATACTTCTACACGTAAGGCAAAGGCTAGATTGTAGAATATACGTGGTTTAAATGTTTTATGATAATACGTTTCACTCATGCCCAATTCGTTATATACTTCATAATCAAATAATTCTTCTTCACCTAAGTATTTCATGATGCATGCTCGTCTTTCTTTATAGGGCAACCGATTCACTGCTTTTCTAAAATGCTCGATAAATTTTTCTTTTCGCCTTTGGTCATCCACACGATCAATTGCTATTTCTTCAGTTGATGAATGAAATTCGTTTGTATTAGAAGGAGGAACAAGCGAATATGATGCCGTCACTTTGGGAAGTCTCTCTTCTGGAATGCTGAAACAATATACTCGATATTTTGCTATTTCCTTCTCAACATTTAATTGCGTTGCTTCACGGTCTATTTCTGGAAGCAATAATGATAATTGTTTTCCCACCGTTAGGATCCCTCCTGTGATAAAATGATAGTTGGTTAGGGCAGGAGCAATCCTGTTCTTTTATTTTGTTTTCTAATCATCTATAGGCACCAATTCAATTATGTTTTTACTCTTCTTACAACGCTCTTTATAGGCATCATAAGTCATCCATCTTAATGACTTAACTGTCTTTCCTGTCCTCTCAGCAATTTCTATAATAGTGCCATCTGTTATGTTTTCTTCTCCCTTATAGAGCGCATAAATTCGCTTATCCCATGGAATAGCCATGATTTGCCCCCTTTACTATTTAAAACAACTAATCCTACCTTTTGTTTACAAAAAAACCATTTTATATTAGCATTGTTATTGTTAAATATTTCTTGGTGGTGTTACATATGGAATTTTTTAAACATTTATCATTCTCAATGCTAGGTGCACTAACTGGATCATTACTTTATTACATTTTTTCTGGTAATAACTTTGACTGGCAATCTTTAGTTGCCATTCTTATAGGTGTATTAGTAGGTAATTTCCTCGCCTATAAAACTAAAAAGAAAGACAATAATTAATCAATTGATCTATCAATTCTTTGCTTTCTCTAATTTTTCTATAATTTCAACATCATTATTAGCAAAAATAACTGTGGCGGATGGGCAATATTCATTGCTTTTCCAATCCTTCAAAAATTCTTCACGTTCTTCAAAATAGGTGCCGAATAATGGGTCTTGTTCAGCTAGATAAAAGTATTCCATAATCTTGTAATCATCTTCATCTTTCCAAGATGTCACAACATAGTCATCACCAACAAAATCTTTCACAACAATTACATCTATACCATGTAAATTGTTATAAACTTGAATCCACAAAGTTACTTCTTTTTCATCTGGCTTCGGGCCAATTTGATTAGGTCCCTCATAATCAGCAAGGATTTGCTCGGGAGTTTTTCCTGCCGTTTTTAATCTAGCTCTATATAAATCCATTAATTTTTCCACCTTTCTTTTAATCAACTGATCTATCATTTTGTTTCGTTAACACAGTAAGCCTTCCAAGCTAGGTGCATAAGAAAAATCATGATAAGGATGTTCTGTTGGCTTTTGTATTTTTCTTGTTGATGTTAAGGATTTCGTGATTATTTCATCACCTTTAAAAACTGTACGATAAGAACCATCTGATATTTGGTAACAAATTTTCTCGATTTCCCCATTATCATTAAACCTAATATCTTTCACTTTATGGACTACGCCATAAATCTTAATGTTTGGTTGTTTCATCTGCTTTCCTCCTTAATTTACATATTGCTTATCCAGTTAATTAACCCCAATGATTGTGGCGCTTTAATATCTCGATGACTTCCCCTGCGTATGGTTCATCTGCATTAATAACTAAATATTTATTATCATCCTTACCTTCCTGTTGTCTTATTTTAGAAACGTACTCTAAACCTCTTTCAAAATCCCTATGAACCTGTGGTTGTGTAAGATACAAAGTATCTAAATCGTCATTTTTAATTACTGTGAACTTCATTTTCATTTCTTCTAAATTTTCCATTTTATAAATTCACCCCTAATTAACGTTTTTACTCTTGTGTAAAGTTAATTACAATAAAGTTCTTCCAAATGTTATAATAATTTTAAAAAAGGATTGTTAACTATGTTTAATCTGGGGGATTTTATCTTTCAAGTATTAATGTTCTTATTCCTTATAGGAATAATTTCTATCATTGTTGGTGCTTCTAAATCACTTTTTTCCAAGAAAAAAAGTAATGAAAATAATAGGATCGAACAGAAACTTGATAAAGTTATTGAATTACTTGAAAAGGATAAAAATTAATCTCTTCTTTTAAATGAAGGGATTTTTTATTATTAATTAACTTAATAATTCTTGAATTTCCCAAATATCCCATATACAATTTAAATAAAAAAGGAAGTAATTCAATGTCATTATTTATGTTTGTACTGATTCATATTTTTATTGGACTGATTTTAATCGCTACAAAAAATAAACTACCTAAGCCCTTACTTACTTTTGTGAGTGTCTTTGTAATAATGAACTTTCTTTATTGGGGAACCATAATACTTAGAGATTATTTTTAATAAACTTAATACAAAATCAGTTGATCAATTGACGATAAACTCATATTCTTTCGATTTACTTCGGCATTCCCCACAAATACGTTTTTTCTCCACAATTACCGTTTGCTTAAGGGGAAAAATATTAAAACAATTGCTGCAACTAACTAATTTCATTCCCATATTCTCCACCCATCTTTTAGTCGTCTATTCAAATCATGCTTTTGCAACGGCTCATATAAGTAAACGGGTTGCCCCTCTTCCTTTCGAAAGAGAAGCATCCATTTTCTTTGACGTTTATGCTTTGCCATTATTTAACCCTTTTCAACTGTGAATCGTCCTCTTCTGCATCATCAATACTCATTTGTCCTTCTGGAAGGCCATCATTCTGTGGTCTGCTCTCCATTACTTCTTTAGGAGTTTGATATGCGTAAGTTAGATCAATTAGAAAGTACTGACCATACTTATTAAACTTCTCCGTAATTTTGTGCATTTGAAGATTTTCATTTTCTTTAGCTGTTGTTACAATTTCTTCTGCTTCCTCACGAGTATCTGCGTAATGTTGTTCCTTTTGATTAAGTTGTACTTTTGCCATTGTTAATTCCCCCTAATTAATATCCGTTATTTTGACGTTCGTGATTTACTGCGTTTTTATCCATATAGGCTTGTTCGATTTGTTCCCAGGTAAAGCCGAGCATTCCTCCTAAACCTATATACAATTCCAAACCCTCGTGAAAATATCCACCACAACCTTCTTCGTAAATCTCCCAGTCTGTTTTAAATAAAGCAGTGAATTGTCGTGTAATAGTGGGATACTTTAATTCTTCAATTGCCAACCCATCAGGATCAAATTCGTGTTCCAACCCTATTTCTAATACAAAATGTAGACCATCCACATATTCCTCTAGGGTTCGATTTCTAGGCTCCTGGTTCTTACTCCAAAACTTAAAACCTCTCCACTCATTCGCGCATTCACCTAATTCAACCAATAAAGCTAGAACTAACTTTTCAAATCTATCTTCACCGTTATAGCCAATGCGATCTTTCAGAATCTGTTGCTGAGCAAACAATTTTTCCATATTCATTTTTTAGCCATCCTTTTATATTTTTCTAGCAAATAGTTAAACTCTCTTGTCAGGTTGTGATGATGTAATTTAAGGGCTTCTAATTGTTTGGCCATCTCTTCACGCTTTTTTGCTTTATCCCTTTCACGTTGATACTTCGTATTCATTACTGAGAGATTGTTCTTTTGTGATCTAATCTTTTTACCTTGGGCAATGTACATTCTTTCAAATTCCGTAATTATGGATTCCAGTTTCTTGGTTGAAATGGATTTTTGATTCTGGATAATCTCTTTAAGTTCATCTATTGCACTCATTTGCCTGTTCCCTCCACATTTAAGAGATTCAGTGCAGCTTCAACATAATCTTTTGGATTACTCACTCTTAATGACGCATTGAGTAATTGGATTACTTCTTCTTTACGATCAATCTCACATTGGATATATTTCAATGCATCAGCCATTTCCTCAGTGAACATTGCCAGCCAGTCATATTTTTGTGTGTAATTTAAGGGATTATTGTATTTCTTAATGCCGTATTCATCCTGAGCAAACATAACTTTTTCTAAGTTTTTCAAAGATCTAATTGAGACTTCGTGTTTGGGTAAATCTTCAAAATTGATATTCATTAAAACCACCTATTTCCATCAGCTTCTACATCTCTTCTGCGAAAAGTTGCTAATACAATTTCGTGCTTTATGTCGTCATAAGATAGTGTTTCTAGAGGAGCGCCTTCTTGAGATTCAGTAACACCGTACCCTTTCAATTCTTCTAATAAGATTTGTTTTCTCAAGTGCTTAGGAACATTACTTTTACTAACAATGCCAGCTCGTCTCATATTTCCACTCCTTATTGGGCTTGTTTCAATAAACTATCTTCGGAACGTTTTTTCTTATAAAAATCTCTTTGCTGACGAACCTGTTTTAGGCTTTCTTCTAGAATCAGATTTTCTTCAGATATCTTCATGAATTTTTTAAATCTATTACTCTCTTTTAATGACTTATTTTCATGTTGCAAACGATCTATTTCATCAAACAGCCAACACATATCTTGTAATCTAATACGGCCGTTTTTCACATTGCTTTTTATTTCTGTCATTTTGTCCAATATTCTCACCTACCTTTAAAAAGCACCTGTTTTTAAGAAATGCTTTGCTTGATAGTAAAAGTGGTGATAAATCCAGTTACCACTAAATTTTTGATCAACATAGACAATTTCAAAATTGTATTTTGCTTTAAAAGTATTCAACCTACCCAACAATGCAAGGGGACTATATTTTGACCGGTAATCACCTCTTAGTATTTTTTCATATCCATGGAGGTCTTCCACAATTAAAGTAAATGGGATGTCTTTTGAGCGAATCAATTCATTTTCAAAAGCCGTTTGTGTATCTTTTTGAAGATTACCTGTGATCTCATCAATGTGTGCTTTTCGCTCTACTCGACTATCTAAGTAGATATCCCGGGCAATTCCCAACTCTTCATTTTTAGGAATCATACAACCGTAGTCGCCAGTGTCTAATTTTTTGTTCTTAAGTGGTATTTCTTTTTGACGTAAGTAATCAAGAATATGACCATTTACATTTTCACGAGTATCAATCACAACCGTGAGTGTCTTGAGAATTTTATTTAACTCACTATCTGTATAGTGATAAGAAATCATTTATTCACCTTCTTCGCGTATGCAACAGCACGTTTGTATAATTCATGAGATAATTTATTAGATTGATTGTTTTCGTATTGGCGAAAGTCTTCATAAATATCTGTCCATCCATTCTTTGCAAGGAGAACCATCCAATCATCAAACAATGTTAGAGATTCTTTTTCATTGCATAACCAATCATTTAATTTTTGATTATGCTGCCATCCGCACATTTGATGGACCATTTTCATGAGAGTGACTTTTTCGCCATTTGCATTTTTCCAAGATTTAAACCATTGATCAATGACTTGTCCATGTTGTTCAGCTGCTTCCATAACTGGTTTAGGTATTAATTTTTGATTTTTTATAGCTATTCGATCATCTTTTGCATCTAAATAAATATCTGCACCTGATTTCCAAATTTGACTAAGTATCATTAATACTTGCATTTACTGGAATTCCTCCCTTTGAGTTATTAAAAAACGACGAAGTTATTTTAAAAACATCAAAAGTTATTAAAGAAAAACTCTCTTATCCTTAGAGCGCCAACGGATTCAGGACTAAAGTTATTAAAATTATCGGGGTTTGGGTATTACCGCTCCTAATATACTTATATATTTTTTTTATTTTTTTATTTATATAAAACCCCAATAACTAAAGTAACTAAATAACCATAAAAGTTAACTTAAACCCTTGGTACTACTGGATTTTTAAAAAGTTATTAAAAGTTATTGAAGAAGGAAAATAGTTATTGAACCACCTTAAAAAAGCTATTTTCCTCATTTTCAGTAACCCTTTTAGTAACTGGTCGACGCTCTTTTAAGGTGATTCCGGTCAAATACGTCTTATTTCCAGCACCCTTCATTTTTCCAAATCCTTTTGTTTCTAACATTCGATAAAACGATCGGTTTCCTAAAGAACGTTCACCTGATTTAAAGCACCAATTGTCATATACGTTATATAATTCCTTTGCTTCAATTTTGATAGCTTCATTTTTGGGTTCATCAATGTAACAAATTTCACCGAGGAATGGAGCTAATATATCCATTTCCTCTTTGTAATTCCCTGTTGCATCTTTCACAACCTTGGGTTCATGCAACCCTGACTGCTGCCATTTCAAACACCCTTCTAGCGCCCAGTTTAAAATTCCTGGCATTTCAAACGATAACTTCTCTTCCAATTTCTTATCGCGCTCATGAGGTTTTAAATTCAAGGTGAAAGGAATGATTTTTACCCTTCTCCATATCCCATCATCTACACCACCGATAATCGGTTTATGATTGGTGGTAAAGAACACTTTAAATTCTGGAATAAATTCGAAATATTCCTGTCGTAAGAAACGGGCTAATATTGGTTCTCCACCTGTAATTGTTTTAACAAGTGATTCCTGTAATTTCTCTCCTTCTTCCGATTCAACAGCAGATACAAATCTTGCATTTACTAAACGAGCAATATCGTTATTTGCTCCCGTATCCTTCTTCTTGATAAATGTATCTGATTTAGTCTGTGAACCGTAGTCAGACATGAGCTTCTTAATTGTGTTGACGAAGGTTGATTTTCCATTTGAACCTCCCCCAACTAAAAAGTACATTGATTGCTCTGAGATATCTCCAGTTAGGGAATAACCTACAAGCCGTTGCATAAAATCGATTAATTCATTATCCTTTTGAAATATCTGTTCAAGAAATTTTAGCCACGTAGGACATTCAGCTTTGGGATCAAACTCGACATTGGCTAACATTGTGATTTTCAATTCGCGATCATGTTGCTGTAAGTTTCCTGTTTTAAGATCTAAAACACCATTTTCAACATTGAATAAGTATTTGTGTTGATTAAAATCCTCTCGTTCTGCTGGAACTAAGGGCATTAAATCCTTGATGCTATTCATACGGATATTTCTTCGTTCACACATTCTTGCCCACTTTGTTTCTGATTCTTCTTCTGACTGGTAAAGACTCCTAAGTACTTTAGCTGTAATTCTCTCAATCTCTTTCTTTGTATCAATCTTCCACCGCTTTCCATCCCATATAAGCCAACCCATATCTGAAACATATTTGATTACATGGCCATACTCATAGGCGATTCTTTCAGCATTCCCTAGCTCGGTTAGGCGAAATTTCTTTTTTGGTTTCTCCTCTTCATCTACTGCTGCGTTATCTTTTCCTAGGAAGTCGAAAGAGAACTCTGCGAATTGCTCTTTGTTATCCAGTATGGTTGTTGCAGTGGAAGAAATTGCGGTTGCAATAGTGCGCTCACCGTATGTTTCATTAGTATCTCTATAGTGGATGACATCCCATTTATCTCGCATAAGACCCGTTTCGCGAAACATCGTATCCATTCGAGTTGAAGAGTTACCAGTCCAGAATGCTAGATGGTTACAAAGTGCCAAGTCACTTGCTGAATGATCATCATTAATTAATTGGCCATTGTATAACGAGCGTATCTCATCACCATTTTTGCTTCGGAAAATCCTCTCCCAAAGAGCATCATTTGAAATTTTGATTTCATCTTTTTCAAATTCAGCTAAGTTAACTCGCCCTTGAATATCGCTATCGTCAAAGTATTTCTCGAATACTTCAGCTAGTTCGTCTGTACGATCATATATATCATTTGAGTTTTCTCGGTTCCCGGTAAAAGTAAAGTAACGACCATATGAGTAAATTTCTAAACCATGCTTTGTATTCTTTCTCCCTGTCCCCATAACAGATTGTGGAAGACCACCTTTGATAATGATGTGGATTCCGTTACCAGATGGAGAAAATTCGGTGTAACTATCTAAGGTGTCAATAATTTCTGTAGAGAAGGTATTCGTCTTACCATCAACTACACATTTATCAATATCAATTCCTATGTAGTTGTCTTGCCTGCTAAAAACAAAACCGATCCCATCATAGTCGCCTTCGAGATAAAACTTCACTGCCGTTGCAAAGGTGGACCAGGTACGTCTATTATTGGCTTGGGCCATTTCACCATTAACTTGGCAAGGCACCTTTGTGTATCTTCCGTTTTTCTTTTCTGATTTCCACAAAATCCATTGAGGAAGGGCTTTTAATTCAGCTGGTATTTCATTGAAATTGTATGGATTTTCTTTCATTTTGCCCTCCTATTTAGCTTTTTAGGGTATAAAAAAGAGAAGTCGGTAAAACCAACCTCTCTATTAAATTTTATTAGAACGGGATATCCTCATCGCTGATAGTAAAAGCACCTGGGCTCATTACTGGAGTTACATCTGATACGTCATAATATTTCGCTTTAGCTGCTGTACGTTTCTGTTTTTCTCCATCAACCACTTTTTCATATTCTTCATGCTTCACAGTGATTTTTAAATTCTTATTGATCAACTGATTCGCCATATCGTCTGCTGATTTAAATGGATGCCCATTAGGAAAACCACAAGCTTTTAATAGTGAATTGACAATTCGAACGGCAACTTCATGTTCAAATGTAAACGTGTTATATAAAATTTTTGCTCCTTGGTGGTTTTGCGGCACATCACTACGAATCTCAAAATCTATTTGCAATTTAGGTTTGCCACCTTGTGTAGTACCTGCCTCAGCATTTTGAATAACAGCTTCATATTTACCTTCTGCAACTAACTCAAATCCTGCACTTGCGTTTTCTTCATCGAATTTAAAAAATGACATTATTTATTTCCCCCTGTTGTTTGATTTGTGGATAAAACGATTAATTCCTCTTGTAGGCAGCCTTTGCGCTGATCTAAATGATTTTTTGCAAAGATACTTTGATTACCTTCGAGAATAAATCCTCTCGCACCATCTGCTTTTCTCACTAGTCGAGCAACCACATGGACTATCCCCATTACATGATTAACTATTTTATCTCGAATATCTGGTATGAATTGATTGTATTGTTGTCCATCGTCATGAGTGATACTTCTGCTAGTTTCCCAAGCAGTGTAGATGACATTTGCATCTAATCCATTGAAAGTTTCAACAACTTTAAGTAAATGGTTATCGAATAAAGCGTAGTGCTTTAATTCCGGCATTCCACTTTTTGTGTCTTCTCCTTTGTTCATCAACCAAAGTTTTTGATAATGTGTAAGATTGTCCACAAAGATATTGTCATAGTTTGATATATTTGCTTTTGCTAATGCGAAAAATTTTAAAATGCTTTGATGCGGATCATCTACATCGATTTTTGCAACATCAACATTTGCGTAACCTTCTAACACTTGGCTGGTACCATCGATATCTAGTACTAATGTCTTGCCTGGTAATTTACCAGCTACAGTTGTTTTGCCATCACCTGGCTTTGAGTAAACAATGATTTTTGCCTTTTTGCTTTTGGTAATTTGAGCACCGTTTGTGACTTCCAATTAGCTCACACCTTTCTTTTCATCCAATAATCCAATGTTATATGCTTTTTTTGCTGTTCTATGATCTACTAAATGACCCCCAACAGTATTTGCATAAGGTGATATTTTCTTTTTAGATGGGTCATAAAAACCTGTTTCCAATTCAGTTTTTGAAAAAGGAGCATCATATCTTAAAACTGGGAAATCTTTAAATTGCAGTTTTGCTCCTTTACCACGTTTCGCCCAGCTACAATATATACGTTTACCTTGAAGATAGATATCGTTACCTTCTCTATCCTTGTAATACCAATCATTTAGTTCAGGACCTATTTCACTAGCTCCACATTCATAACAATGATAAGGACCACATTGCACCATACCTACACCTACATCTACAAAATCAGCTTCCATTTCCGTCTTACAATAAGGGCATTCTTTGGTTGGTTCATCGTATGCGCCCATCTTTAGACCTCCACACTATACGAGATAGATTCAGGCTTAACCGTCACTCCAGGAATAAGTTGTCCATTTTCATCAACCACTGTTTTCTCCCCAGAGATTTCAACAATCTTTAAGTTCTTTTTGAGGTCCGCCCATTTCACGCTATTTTTGATATAATCGTCCATGTTATTTTCAATAACATGTTGCAGGATTTCTTCTTCATTAGCCTTCTCAGGAGCTTCCTTAGACTTCCTAGTCTTAGATTTCCCATAAGGTGTAGTAATTGTTTTTGCCTTAGGATCACTTTCTAATTGCTTAGCATGATAAACAGATATCATATTTTCGAAAAACTCAACACTTCCTTCAATTGTGGATAGCTCCCCGCGCTCCCATAGTGCAATACGATCACGTTCAACATTTGCTAATTGCTTGATTTCCTTTTCCTTAGATTTAAGAGCTGCAAGTTTACGGAATGCCCAGTTAAGGCTATTTAAATCACTGATTTCAAAAGGTGTTTCTTGTGATTGGATTTCTTCCACTTCCATCATTTCGATTTGTTGTAATTGGTTCATTATTCATTTCCTCCTTATCTCTAAATACATAATCTAAATATTCATATGTCTCCACGAGGTCATCAAAGAGATTGCTGCCGCCAATTGCTTGATGATATTGCTCAAGAATTTTATAAAACGGCTCTAATTTATCAACCTGTGGACTGAAAACAGTACGACTTTTTGAATCAAAGTAAGGCATTTACTAAACCTCCAGTTGCTTTTTTGAATAACCTTTTATAAACTGAAGATGACTATTAAACTTATTTTTGACCTGTTGTTGGCGCAACGGGTCTTTTATTTTGATTTCTAACAAATGCTCTATGGATTGCCATGTAACGGTCCGCGTGATTCATTTCATTCCATGCTTTAGTACTGATTTTCATATACTCACCTCCTTAAAATTCAACTTCGATTTTCACTTTCAATGGAATAATTTGTGATAAAATAATTTCTTTAACTCCAATGCTTACTTGTTCTTTAATAAATTCTTGTGCTTCATCCAAAGTCTCAAAGCAGCTTACTTTGCTAAACATTCCTGATTGGGGATTGATATTTACTAGGTAATTTTGATTTTCCAAACTCACTATGCTCACCTCTTTTAAGTTAGAACTCATTTCGTTCATCAAATTTTGCATGATAGATAAAAAGGAAACAGTTACACTCAATTTTTATCAATATAAGTTAACTGTGTTCTAAGCTTTCCATTACTTCTTTTTATTACTTTTCTTTCATACCCCTCGTCAGAAATGACATTTTGCACAATATCCCATGAGCCTATACTATTGAATAATTCAGCTATAGGTGGTGAAACATTAATCTTGTGTCCATCTAATTCAAGGTTTAGTATCTCAAAATTAGTCATTAGGTCTCACAACTTCTTCACTATATCTACTTAAAGTAGAGTCATGGTTAAAAAAAATATAATCATAACTTAACTCTAGGATATTACATATTTTTTTTGCATCTCTGATTGTAACCACCTCAGGGTCTTTTTCCATTTTCATATAAGTGTGCACGTGAACACCTAATCGTTTAGCGATGTCCTTTTGAGTAAATCCTTTTATTAATCTAGCTTGTCTTAATGTTAAATTCATCTACATCACCTCACTTTTTTTATCCTGTACGCATATAATAATCTACTCAAAGTAGAATGTCAATAACTGTTCATATAGGAAATTGTACTTAAAAGTAGTATTTTCGCTCTCAAAGTAGATATTTTTCGACAAAACATTGAAAAGAATCTACTTTTAGTTTATTATATATTTAATAAAATCTTGTGAACGGGTGATAAAAATGTCAATCGGTAGGAATATAAAAAAATTAAGAGAGAAGCATGACCTATCTCAAAGAGAACTTGGCGAAATAGCAGGCGTTTCTGATAAAGCTGTATCTAGTTGGGAAAAAGAAACCAAAGAACCTCGTATGGGGGCTATTCAAAAAATCGCAGACCATTTTGGTATTTTAAAAAGTGATATTATCGAAGGACCACAAATAAAAGGGAAATTTGTCAATGAGAAGGTATATCCTTACACTACTAAAAATAAAATTTCTGATGGGTGCAGACAGGTTCCTCTTTTAGGAAGGATTTCTGCTGGTTTGCCAATTGAAATGATACCAGTTCAAGAAATGATTAATGTCCCTATTGAAATAACAGATCAATATCCTGAAGCTTTTTTGTTACAAGTCACTGGAGATAGTATGAATAAGGTCGTTCCTTCAGGCGCACTAGCTTTAATAGACCCTACAATTGAAGTAAAGAATGGTGAGATTGCTGCCGTTAGTGTTAACGGTTATGACGCAACATTGAAAAGGTTCTATAAGTTCCAAGATGGTATAGCATTGGAACCTGAGAGTTATAATCCTGAAAATACTACTCAGTTCTATAGTTCCGAAGAACAAGAACATAGTCCTATTTATATTAAAGGAAGGCTTGTTTGGTACATGGCTCCTTTAAATATAAAACTCTAGAAGGTGATGAACTTTGAAAAATGCAGCGATATATATAAGAGTCAGTACCCAAGAACAAGTAGAGAATTATAGTATTGAAGTACAGAAAGAACGCTTAGAAGCGTTTTGTAAAGCAAAAGGGCTAAATGTTTATAACACCTACATAGATGGTGGTTTCTCAGGTGCAACATTAAATAGACCCGCTTTGAAAAGTATGCTTAATGACATTAAAGAAATAGATACAGTTATTGTTTACAAACTTGACCGTTTATCTAGATCACAAAAAGATACTTTAGAATTAATTGAAGAATATTTTCTTAAGAACAAAGTCGACTTCATCTCCATAACAGAAACTTTAGACACATCAACTCCTTTTGGTAAAGCAATGATTGGGATATTATCTGTATTTGCTCAACTAGAAAGAGAGACAATCGCAGAGCGTATGAGAATGGGGCATATAAAGAGAGCAGAAAATGGATTGAGGGGCATGGGTGGCGATTATGACCCAGCTGGTTATTTTAGAAAAGATGGAGCTTTACATGTAAATGAAGAAGAAGCTAAACATGTTAAAAGAGCCTTTGACCTTTACGAACAATATCATTCTATAACGAAAATTCAAGAACGGTTAAAAGAAGAAGGATATAAAGTATGGAGGTTTAGAAGGTACCGAGATATATTAGCTAATAAACTATACATTGGATATGTAAGTTTCGCTGGAAAACATTACAAAGGACAACATACTCCTTTTATAGAAGAAGAGCAATTTTATAGAGTCCAAGACCTTTTAGAACGGCATAAAGGTCATAACGCACATAAAGCAAAGAAAGCATTACTTGTGGGTCTCATTACTTGTGATAAGTGCGGTGAAAATTATGTATCGTATTCTACAAGTTCAAGAGCAACTCGAAGTTATGGGAGAATTTATTATTATTACACTTGTAGAGCTAGGCGTTTCCCAAGTGAGTACGAAGAAAAATGCGCCAATAAAAATTGGAATAGACAAAAGCTAGAGCAAATGGTTTTAAACGAAATGAAAAAAATCATTGTTAATAAAAATAATGATAAAGGTCCAGTTAATAAAATAAATTACGATAAACTAATAAAAGAAGTTGATCTAAAACTTGAAAGGATTTTAGAGTTATATTCAACTAATACAAACATAAGTCCTGATATCTTAGAAAAACAAGTTGAAAAAATAAATCTAGAAAAAGAAAAATTACTTGAAAAGAAGTTGAAGCAAGCAAAAGAGAATGAACCTAATAAAGTGCTTGATAAAATTAATAAACTGGTTATTAATTTTGACGAAATGAGCTTTTCCGATAAACAAGCTATAGTTAACTCTTTGATAGAAAACATTACTGTTAATGAAAATGACGTCAGTATAGATTGGCGTTTTTAATTAAATTATTTTTTTAGTATTCATTACGGGCTATTCATACCGCCCAAACAAGGTACTCCTTTTTGTTTTTGATGGCTTCGACTACTGCTGTGGATGCTTGTTGCTGTCCAGTAGAAAGCGTCCCATCCCATTTTAACGGTTGTTCGACTATTAGAGTGCTCGGGCTTGGTCCACTCCAATGAAAAAGTGGTGTACAAGCAGACACTCTTCCCATCATCAAGCAGTTGCGACAATAATGGCACTGCTCATTTCCACAACGAGCACAAGGATATGTGGCTAGATGATCACTACTGCCACAGCGAGCACATTTGATTTTTCTGCCGTCTTTTATAAAGGGTCGTCGAAGCGTAATATAACCTGCGTTCACATGGGTGAATAATTCTTCTACAGGGTGAGGGATTTCATCTAGCAGTAATTGTTTGCCGAATAGGAATGTCTGGATTTGTGGATTAAAAGGGAATGTAGGGTTGGGATTGTGATGAGGAATGTTCGGAAGTTCTGTAATCGTGTGAGAAGCTGAGTCGTGGTGAAATGCGGGGGTGAGTAGGTGACCTTTCATGAGTATTCGCATATGGACTCCTTTCTTTGCTACAAAAAGGAGTTATTTCAGCAGGGTTTGGTTTTGTCTGCGATAATAACTCCTTAGTAGATGTATTATTTTTTTACCCAGCCAAGACCCATGGAGCCTTCGCCGAGATGTGTACCAATAACTGCCCCAAAATAGCTAATACCAAAGGTGACATTCGGGAATTGTGCTTCTAATTCTTCCTTCCATTTCTGCGCTTCTTCATAACGGTTTGCATGAATAATAGAGGCTTCATAAGCTTCTCCATCCGCCGCATCTTCCGCTAGCAAGTCAACGATCCGTTTCATTGCTTTTTTACGGGTACGGATTTTTTCGAATGGCACGATGAGCTTATTTTCAAAATGAAGCAATGGCTTCACTTGGAGAAGGCTACCTAAAATTGCTTGTGCACTTGATAAGCGGCCACCTCTTTGTAGATGTGACAGATCATCAACCATGAAATATGCACGAATGGATTGTTTCATTTCATTCAGTTTGTCCATAATTTCTGCTGGTGACTTCCCATCAGCTGCCATTTCAGCTGCTTTGACGACATAGAAACCTTGTACTCGTGCGCTAATCTCTGAGTCAAAAGGGTATACGGTAATGCCTTCAACCATATTACCGGCAGAGACTGCCCCTTGATAGGTGCCACTAATCCCGCTTGATAAGTGGATGGAGATGATGGCATCATAGTCTTGTTTTAACGTTTCAAACAATGTAACAAAATCACCTACAGATGGCTGCGATGTTTTCGGCAAATCCTTATGTTTGACTTCTTCATAAAAACTTTCTGCTGTGATTTCAATTTCTTCTTTATATGATTCATTGCCAAATATCACACTCAGCGGGATCATGTGTATATTCAGCTTTTCTCTCAATTCTTGTGGGATATAAGATGTACTATCCGTTACTACGGCCGTTTTCATAAATAGAGTAACTCCTTCTCTTTTTTCTCTACTATATGTTCTGTTACCATTCTATATGAAAGTAAAAAAAAATGCATTAAGTTTAGAGAGGTTTAAGGGGAAATCTTTTTCTTTCGTGGGCTTGGGGCGGTGCTCGCTTTTTTGTGGAACGGGATAGAGATGGGTGGACGTTCGTTTGCGGAGTTTGGTTTTGTGAGGGTCTCAGGGTGTGGTTTTAATTTTTGTTATAATGGGCTGGGTAGGGGTTTTACTCGAGGGATGGGGTTCTTACCTTTACGACTGTATCAGATCGTGTACTTTGGTTGAGGCTGGTTATTTTTTCTTTTGCGGTTTTCTGAGCTGGGGATTTTTTTGAGACTGGCGATTTTTTTTGCGATGTTCTTTGCTCGATTCCTTTTCTTTCTTCAGAGAAATCACTTTTTACAACGTCTCGGGCTCAAGAGTGACCTAAGAAACCTTTGAGTTTTTTTCTAGTTCGGCTAATCAACTAGATTTTAATAAATTTAGTAGTTCTTATCAAAGGGACCACTATTTATCTATGTTTTTTTGCGTTGCTTATAACTTCTTCTCTTCTTTTATTTGCTTTGTTTTCTGGTCTTGCGTTGCTTATATTTTCTTTCCTTCTTCTATTTGCTTTGTTTTCTACTTTTGCGTTGCTCATATCTCCCTCTCTTCTTCTATTTGCTTCGATTTACGCTTTTGCGTTGCTCATATCTTACTCTCTTCTTCTATTTGCTTTGTTTTCCGCTTTTGCGTTGCTCATATCTTACCCTCTCCTTCTATTTGCTTTGTTTTCCGCTTTTGCGTTGCTTATATCTTACTCTCTTCTTCTATTTGCTTCGATTTACGCTTTTGCGTTGCTCATATCTTACCCTCTCCTTCTATTTGCTTCGATTTACGCTTTTGCGTTGCTCATATCTTACTCTCTTCTTCTATTTGCTTCGATTTCTGCTTTTGCGTTGCTCATATCTTACTCTCTTCTTCTATTTGCTTCGATTTACGCTTTTTTGCTTTGCTCATATCCCCCTCTCTTCTTCTATTTGCTTCGATTTCTACTTTTGCGTTGCTCATATCCTCTTCTCTCCTTCTATTTGCTTCGATTTACGCTTTTGCGTTGCTCATATCCCCCTCTCTTCTTCTATTTGCTTCGATTTCTACTTTTGCGTTGCTCATATCCTCCTCTCTTCTTCTATTTGCTTCGATTTACGCTTTTGCGTTGCTCATATCCTCCTCTCTCCTTCTATTTGCTTCGATTTCTACTTTTGCGTTGCTCATATCTTACTCTCTTCTTCTATTTGCTTCGATTTCTACTTTTGCGTTGCTCATATCCTACTCTCTTCTTCTATTTGCTTCGATTTACGCTTTTGCGTTGCTTATATCTCCCTCTCTTCTTCTATTTGCTTCGATTTCTGCTTTTGCGTTGCTCATATCTTACTCTCTTCTTTTATTTGCTTCGATTTCTGCTTTTGCGTTGCTTATATCTTCCCCTCTTCTTCTATTTGCTTCGATTTCCGCTTTTGCGTTGCTCATATCTTACTCTCTTCTTCCATTTGCTTCGATTTCTACTTTTGCATTGCTCATATCTCCCTTTCTTCTTCTATTTGCTACGATTTCTACTTTTGCGTTGCTCATATCTTACTCTCTTCTTCTATTTGCTTCGATTTCCGCTTTTGCGTTGCTCATATCCCCCTCTCTTCTTCCATTTGCTTCGATTTTGCTTTTACATCACTTATATCTTTCCCTCCTCCTCCATTCAAATAATCCATTACAACCTTTTTTCTATATTCACTTGAGAACTTAACCAAACTAAAAACCCCCTAAGTGGACTCTTTAGTCCAACTTAAGGGGGGCACTTCACATGTGGAGTGTTTCTTTCATATGTATCAACAGCTGGGATTAGCGAACTTCTACCCAACCGTTTTTGATGGCTACGACAACCGCTTGTGTACGGTCATTGACGTTCATTTTTTGTAGAATGTTACTTACATGGTTTTTGACTGTTTTTTCACTAATATATAGTGCTTCACCGATGCCGCGGTTACTTTTTCCGTCTGCAAGGAGTTGTAGTACTTCACATTCGCGACGTGTAAGTAAATGGAGCGGACGACGGATTTCAATTTGTCCGTAAGCGCCTGTTGTACCAGTTCCTTCTGAAGCAAGGCGACGGTATTCGTTAACAAGGTTGTGCGTTACTTTCGGATGAAGGTAAGAACCACCTTCTGCAACTACTTTTACAGCCTCAACTAATGCATCTGCATCCATTTCTTTAAGCAGGTAACCACTTGCTCCCGTTTTTAAAGCGTGCGTTACATAGTTTTCATCATCATGGATTGAAAGAATGATTACTTTAGAATCTGGATATTTCTCTACTAATTGACGCGTTGCTTCAACACCATTAATATTCGGCATGTTAATATCCATGATAATTACGTCTGGTTGATATTCTTCAACGAGTCTGATCGCTTCGTCGCCATCGTCACCTTCTGCTACCACGTTAAATGTTTTTTCAAAATCAAGAATACGTTTTACGCCCTCTCGGAAAAGTTGATGGTCGTCAATAATTACTATTTTAGTATTCAAGTTCTTCCCCTCCCAATCTTCAACTGTTTTATATCTATCATGATGTTTGACCAGTTTCAAAATCATCAATTATTATTTCATATAAGGTACTTGAATGATAATAATTGTGCCTTTACCAATATTGGAATCTATCGAAAGCTGGCCCTCCAGAAGTTCAACTCTTTCTCTCATGCCGATAATACCAAAGGATTGTGCTTTTTTCTCATTAATATCAAAGCCTTTACCATTATCTCTAATTACGACTGCTATTCGATCATTATTAATCTCAGTTTTAACAATAATCTCATCTGCATAAGCATGCTTCATTGCATTTTGCACAGCTTCTTGAATGAGTCGGAAGAGCGCCACTTCATATTGACTTGGTAAACGGACTTCTTTACCGACATTCATGAAAGTAATTTTGGTCGAATTATGATATTCTTCGATTGTTTGTAGATACTTCTTTAGTGTAGGAACAAGACCTAAGTCATCTAAAGCCATTGGTCTCAAGTCATAAATAATTCTACGGACCTCATATAAAGCACTTCTGACCATTTTCTTTAAATTTCTTATTTCCTCCATGGCCTCATCTGTGCCACGCTCTTTATATACACGTTCAATTAAATCAGAGCGCATCATCACATTCGCCATCATTTGCGCTGGACCGTCATGTATTTCACGTGAGAGCCTTTTACGCTCTTCTTCTTGCGCCTCAATGATTTGTAAGCCAAATTCTTGTTTCATCTTCGCATCTTCAAGCATCTCACCCATTTGCTTGATGTCACTCATCAAGTAGTTCATGACAACAGTAATTTGGGAGATTAAGTGCTCGGCACGCTCAATCGTATCACTAACGCCCACTAATCTTCTTTCAATGTCGTCTCTACGGTCCCGAAGCTGCTTTTCCATTTGTCGATTCATCGATAAATCCATTTGTAATTGATGGGCTTTTTCATATGCATCACGTACTTGCGCTTCCGTGTAATCTTTGAAATGCATACTGACTTCAGATAATCGTTTACGCGCAAAACGTGTTTGACTTTCTAAACGGTCGCCTTCATCAATGACTTTAATAACCATTACCTTTACATCTTTCAGCTCTTCGGTTAAAGTCTCATAATCTTTTCGACATTGCTCACCAATCCGGAAAATTTCATTCTTACTCGTGCTGACCGTTTCTATCATTTTTTCTAAAATTAAATCGAGCGACTTCGTATCAAACTTTTTTATACTCATTCGCGATTCCTCCAAGGGTATAACCCTGTTGCTGCTATTCCTTATTTTACCTTGAAAAGCGGTATTCGACCATGTGTAGCGGCAGAAAATAATACCATTTGACACAAAATTCGATAAATAGTCGCACGCTTGAAAATTATTTATATGTCATATATCCTAATTTTATGTTAAAAAAAGAGGATTATTAGCAATTTCTATTAGTTATCCTCAGATATAAACTTATTATATCACTTCAACGATTCGACAATATTAAAGTTTGTTTACAATCTATTAATATTTATGTTTTCCGAAGATTGTCGAATTATAATAGGAAGAGACTTGCAGGAAGGAGCGGATATTTTTGCTTCCACAATATCATACCGTCAAAGGTTACGGGGAACATGAAATTATTATACAAAAATCAAGATTTATTGCATATATTGACCGAGCAGAAACAGAAGAAGAAGCGCAAGAATTTATTCAAAAAATAAAGAAGCAAAACTGGAATGCCACGCATAATTGCTCTGCTTATTTAATTGGTGAGCATGATTTAATTCAGAAAGCTAACGATGATGGTGAACCGAGTGGAACAGCTGGTGTACCGATGCTTGAAGTGTTAAAAAAGAGACAATTAAAGGATACTGTTGTGGTAGTCACCCGTTACTTTGGTGGCATTAAGCTTGGGGCTGGCGGTTTAATTCGCGCTTACGGTAAAGCGACATCCGAAGGTTTACTTGCTACAGGTATTGTTGAAAGAAAGCTAATGCGCATTATGCATACAAAAGTGGATTACACGTTTCTTGGAAAACTTGAAAATGAATTACGAAGTTCAATTTATCCAATAAAAGAAATCCATTATGCCGATCTGGTTGAAATTGAAACTTATGTAAAAGACGACGAAACCACAAATTTCAATGACTGGATGATTGAATTAACAAATGGACAAGCAGAAATAACAGAAGGCGACGTGTTATATTTAGAATCGACAATTTCTGAGTAAATATTTTACGTATATGCTAATCCATTGTAAAATAAACATTAACTATGTAAAGAAACGATAAATTTTTAATAATAAAGGAGCAATCATATGTCTTATGATGGTCGCAATGCCCAAAAGGTGAGTAGACGTAAAGTGAAGCGCAGAAGACGTGTTTTCGCATTTATCCTTCTTCCTCTACTAGTCCTTGCCCTAAGTGCCACAGCCTACGGTGCCTATCTCTATAATAAAGCAGAAACAGCGATGAACAGCACATATAACCCACTAGAAAGAGAAACCAAGCGAGATGTCGCTGTACAACCTGATGTTGATAACTTTTCACTACTCATTATTGGAGTCGATGATAGTAGTAAGCGGGGTTTTAGTAATTCAGCGCGTTCAGATGCATTAATGGTTGCAACATTTAATAAGGAATCGAAATCTATTAAACTATTAAGCATCCCCCGAGATTCTTATGTACAGATTCCTAAGCTTGGTTATCAAGACAAAATCACCCATGCTCACGCTCACGGCGGACCACTCACTTCTATTGAAACGGTTGAGCAGCTACTCGATATTCCCATTGATTTTTACTTAAAGTTAAATTTTGATGCATTCATTGAGATCATTGATGCACTAGGTGGAATTGAAGTAGAAGTACCTTATGCCTTATCTGAGCAAGACTCTAATGACAAGGCCGGGGCTATTCAATTAGAAGAGGGCTTGCAAACATTAAATGGTGAAGAAGCATTAGCTCTAGCACGAACGAGAAAGCAAGATAATGACATTATGCGCGGGCAAAGACAACAAGAAATCGTGAAAGCGATGATGAAAAAAGCCGTATCAGTTGATGCTATTTCAAAATACGGAAATGTCATCGAAGCAGTTGGAAACAATATGGAGACAGACCTTTCCTTCGACCAAATGAAATCACTTATTAGTTATGCGACTTCTAGTGGCATGACACCAGATATTGAAACGCTCAATCTCAAAGGTCAAGATATGTACTTACCAAACTCTAATGGTAATCGCGTGTACTATTATCAAATTGATGATACTGGATTACAGGAAGTTATTTCAGAACTACAAAGCCATCTTGATTTAGGGACTACAAACCTCGGACAAAATGAATCTACTAATCCGACAAATGGCGAGGGTTCAACAGGTGGCGAAATTTCTTCTGAATCAAGTGAAGCTGGTTACAATAGCGGATATTAATAGAATTATTCTTTATAAAACCCCCAAACAGTATATTTTGTTTGGGGGTTTTATTTATTTGAAGCTAGAATACGGGTTGTATATCATGGCCCTCCCTCTTAACAACTGTCTGCAAACCTCTTAATCTACAAAAAAAACTAACCAAATTGGTTAGTTTTTTATCAATTGCCTTTTCCTTTGAGTCTTTTTAAGAGTGGCTGGTAGTCTTTGCCGAGTAGACCGATCAGTTCGGCAAATAGTTCGAGCATGACAAGGACAACGGCTATTAGTAAGATGGCTCCCCATACTTTTGCTTGAGAGAAGATAATGGCAATCATGCCAAATGTGGCTGCCATCGCATAAATTAATAAGACTGTTTGGCGATGGGTAAAGCCTGCATTCAATAAGCAATGATGGAGATGTGATTTATCTGGCGCTGATATTGGTTGTTTGTTTAAAATCCTTCTAAATATCGCAAAAATCGTATCTGATAATGGGACACCTAATATTAAAATCGGGATAATAAACGAGATCACTGTTACATTTTTAAAACCGAGTAATGACAAGACAGCGATCATATATCCTAAAAAGAGAGCCCCTGTATCGCCCATAAATATTTTCGCTGGATGAAAGTTAAAGACAAGGAATCCTAGTGTAGCTACCATTAACAAAGAAGCCATAGCAATTACATACGTATTCCCCATAAATATTGCCATCCCAGCAATCGTAAATAGCGCAATCGATGATACTCCTGCTGCTAATCCGTCTAGGCCATCAATTAAGTTAATTGCATTGGTCACACCAACAATCCATAAGATTGTAATCGGGATAGCAAAATAACCAAAGTCGATTCGATTATCGCCAAAGAATGGGTTGTTAATAAACTCCACTTCAACATTTCCCCAAAAGACGACGATTAATGCAGCAGCAATTTGCCCTAGCAATTTATACTTAGCAGGTAATTGATATTTATCATCTAACATACCTATTACGACGATAATAAACGCACCGACCATAATCGGGATATGCACTTCTTTATTTGGTGAGAAAATCAGCACACCAAGCATGAAGCTTAAATAGATCGCTAAACCACCCAATCGAGGCATCACTTTTTCATGGACTTTGCGATTATTTGGTTTATCTGTTGCTCCTATCTTAAAGGCTAGTCGTTTTACCAGCGGTGTTAAAAGAACGGAGCATATAAAACATAATATTAAGGTCAAATAAATCATAAAGACCCTCCTTATGGATAGCATGCCCCGCTTTCACACTTGGAACCAGGCATAATTTACAAATTCGTACAATTGTATATCGAACCTATTATATCACAGTTGTACCATTTAAAAAGGTACTTTTTTTGACAAAATCCGCAATATTTATGTCCAATTTTTGTAGGCGTCCATCACATTTTCCCGAAAATGCTCCACACTAAACCACCTTGATGCATGTTTATATAGATTTTCACCAATTTTTTTTAAGGAACCTACATAATGGGCATTTATCGCCTCTTCAATTGCTTGAGTTAAGGCATCCACATCTTTCACCGGGACAAGCCAGCCATACTCTTTCGATGGAATCAATTCACAGACTCCACCAACATCGGTCGAAATCACTGGCTTTTTCGCCCTGGCTGCCTCTAATAAGACAATTGGGAAATTCTCACTTAATGATGATAATAGATGGAGATCCGAAATTTGTAATAAGGCATCAATATCCTGTCTATATCCTAGAAATTTTATTTTTTTTCCTAATCCTTTGTTGTTCACAAAAGCTTTTAATTCTTGTTCTAAAAAGCCATCTCCTATTAAAAGCAGTTTGACTTGAGGTGCTTTAGCCATGACACGGCTGATGGCTTCTAAAGCAATACGATGGCCCTTTACAGGTGTAAGTCTTGCCACCATAGCAATGACAAAATCATTCGCTTCTAGTTCCAATTCTTTACGTTCAAGGGTGCAAGACTGCATCTGTCTATTAAAATCGATGCCATTGAAAATAGTCTTCACTTTACTCCCTTCCACACCATGTGAAAGCAAGAGCTCTTTCGAACGATTAGAAATGGCGAAATAATAATCTGGGTGCTTCAAAAGCCATAAATGTAAACTAGTGAAGGCTTTTCCTTTCAAGCCCTGATTAAGAAAATCATCATAGGGATTGCTATGTAATGTTGTCACCCACTTACAATCTCGGTAGGATTTTTTTAGCAAGTAACCGTAAAGATTTGCTCGTGCACCATGTGTATGAATCATCGTCATTTGCTCAGATTTTATATATTTCTTTAAACGCTGAATGACTGATAGATCATATCTTTTTTTCGTAGCGAAAAGTTTTACGCGAATCCCCCGCTGTAATGCTTTCTGATAAATCGGCCCAGGTTCAAAAATCCCTAGCGTAAAAACAGAAGGGTCACTATCCTCTAATAAATCAAGAATATGTGTCATGCCACCACCTGTATCATTCCCTGCATTTAAATGGAGTACTTTCATCGTTGATATTCCATCCTTCTTCATAGTATCAGACGGAACAGCTTAGAAAATAGTTGCAGATTCTAGGAATTTTTACTTCAATCTCGCTTTCTGGATTGCCGTACTTGCTGCACAAATTGAGGTAAAACAAGCATCCTTCTCCAACGAGAGGGCTGCTTCAATAGACGGTAAAACCACTCTAACTTAAGGTTTTGCCAAAATTCAGGCGCTCGTTTCATTTCACCAGAAATAATGTCAATCGTGCCACCAACCCCAATAAACAACCCTTTAGAGAAGCGATGATAATTGGTGGTGATCCATTCTTCCTGACGTGGAAAGCCTAAAGCAACCAAGACAATATCTGGCGCTAAAGATGCTACTTCTTCAGCCACTTTCCCATCTGCCCAATCAAAATAACCATTATGTCTGCCGACAAGGTTAATTCCCGGATAATCTTTTGCTATATTTTCAGCTGCTCTTTTATTTACTTGTTCCCTTCCTCCGAGCAGATATACATGCCAGCCTTTTTTATTTCCTTCTTCTAGTAAGGCCATTGTTAAATCAAAGCCTGTTACACGCTCTGTTATCGGCTTTTTAAGCATATTAGCTGCAAGTAGAATGCCATTACCATCAGGCACTACGTAATGAGCAGACTGAATGATCTTTTGATAATCCTTATTTTCTTTGGCATACATAACGATTTCCGGGTTCGCTGTCACGACAAATGTTTTTTCTTGCTTGTCTATATGATTGGTTAAAATGGATTCCATTTCTGCAAAGCTTGTATTAATAAAAGGAACCCCAAGTATATTTACGTAATCATGACTCATTCTATAACCTCAATCTTTATCTTAATGGTCGGTGTTTTAGTTTACACCGTTCTGATTATACTAATAATAAAAAGCACTTTTCCTTAAGGAGATTCATGATGAAAAAACAGCTTATCCAAGCTGCGGGACTCATAACAGGTATTGCAATCATTAGTAAGGTTCTAGGTTTTGTAAGAGAATTGCTTATGGCCTCCTATTTCGGTACGTCAACAGTGGCTGATGCTTACTTTGTAGCATCCATTATCCCTGTTTTATTATTCTCAGCAGTTGGCATGTCGATTACAACAGGGATCATCCCTCTATATGCTGAATTAAAAAAACGACATTCACTAGAAGCACGAAACGTAGTAGGGGTACTTACGACTTTATTCCTCATAGTAGCATTAGTGATTACTATCATCGCCATTCTAATCACCCCTATCGTTACCCAATGGATGGCACCAGGGTTTACCAAAGAACAATGGCATGTCACAAATGTATTAACGATAATCATGCTTCCAAGCTTCTGCTTCTATGTTTTATCTGCCGTTTCAACTGGCATTTTAGAATACGAAAAAGAATTCGCACCACCAGCGATGGGAGCCATTCCGCAAAACATTCTAATTATCATTAGTATTGTCGTACTCTCACAGTTCTATGGAATATATGGTGTAGCCATTGCCACTTTATTAGGAGCCATTAGTCAATTTCTTGTACAATACCCATTTATAAAGAAGTATAAAGTAATTCGACTTAATTTTCATTTTAAAACCTATTCTCCATTCATTAAAAGAACCTTTTTTTCTTTTATGCCATTAATTATGACGTCCATTGCTTTTCAGTTTAATACAGTCATTGATCGTTTTTTTGCATCTGGATTGGTAGATGGAAGTGTTTCGGCCTTAAACTATGCGAACAAGCTGATGTTTTTGCCGTTAAGTATCATTCTCCTATCCTTTATCACTGTGTTGTTTCCATCCATTATTGATACGGCTGCAGAGAATAAGAAAGAGCTTATTCCACTGATTATTAGCGGTATGACGATTATTAGCTTAGTAGGCATACCTATTAGTGCTGTCATGTTAATAGAAAGTCGGACATTGATTGAAGTAGCTTATGAGAGAGGCGCATTCAATACGGAGGCAACTCGTTTAACGACCATTGCTTTTTTCTTTTATACAATTGGTATGATCGCAATCGCATTAAAGGAATTTTTAAATCGTTCTTTTATTGCCTTACAAAATGAGAAAATGACCATGATAGCTGCACTCGTCTCTATTATCGTCAATATCATTTTTAGTTTGATTTTAACACCGTTAATGGGCATTGGTGGTGTAGCCTTGGCTACTTCTATCAGCATGGTCTCTCAGACCGTTGTTTTGCTGTATTTTTTACGGAAGGATTTAGGCATACCGAGACAAGAGATGAAGGAATTATTGTTTTCCCAAGGGAAAGTACTCGCGATGTTCTTACTCGTAACTGGCGTTCTTTTTGGCTTACATAAGCTCTATCATACCTACTTACCAGCACTACTGTCATTATCAGTGACAACCATCATTGCCATCATTGCCACCATACTAGTGGCTACATTATTAAGAATATCTGAAATGGAAAAGTTCGCTGAATGGACTAGGACACTGAAGAGAAGGACGTAACAGATTCAATCAAACGTTTGTTTTAAAAATGCGTTCATTCGAAATTGGCAGCTGAGAACTCTTAGTTCAGAGAATTCTCAGCTTGCACGTATTGGATCCTACACGTCAACCAAGCCATCAATACAGCTAAATATATACTCACACCAGGCGCTGTTAATACATGCCCAGCGATAAAAGCAATCCCAAGACCTAGCGCTATTCCAGTGAGTACTAAAATAACCTCTAATTCCATCATTTGCTTCCTATTTTGAAATACTTGTTTAATCAATTGCCAAAGCATATAGATAAAGGGCAGCAAATATAAACTAAACCCTATGATTCCTAATGAATAGAATAAGTCTAAAAAATCCATCTCAATCGTTTTCGCTTCATCCGTAAAGTTGCCACCATAACCCATGCCAAAAAGTTTTTGCATCCATGGTGCCGCTTGAAAATAAGCCTGATAATCTTCCCAATAAGTTTCGCGACCGCTATAGATGATGTTATCCTGTTGTGCACTTGTCATCACTGGCGTTTCGCCTTCTTCTTTTGAAACACCTAGCCAATCAAGTTGTAGCTCCATGTTATGGGCAACTGGGGTATAAGGTGTCAAAAGAATAAAAACAACAAACAAAATGCTAAGCGTAACGAATTTGAATGTTTGAATGTATTCTCTTTTTACCAAACGAAGAACAATAGAAGTACAGATCCCGATAAGCAATGTAATCAAAATCGCCCCATAACCTACTTTCGTCCCCAAAGCGAGCAACCCATACATTACCATGAGTAATCCTACCATCAGCCACCATGAGCCTTTTAAGGCAAAATATAATACAACTGGTAAACCCATAGCCAAAATGGCGCCAATCTCATTACCAGCATAAAACCAGCCAACATGGCCACTTTTCCAATAATCATAACTAGCAAATGCAGTATTAGAAAGCCCCGCTACCGTCATTATTGCCCCTGTCAAAATCACCGCTAACATCAAATAAAAGAGTGGAGAAATCCTAAACCCTCTGCGAAAAACCACGAGAAAGAATAAAAAACAGCCAACAAAATAAACATTTTTTAATAGCCATTTCAACTCAGGTCCCCACATAAAAACAGGTTTCATCGTAAACTGAACTCCAATCGATAACACAACAAACAAGCAAAACAACAACAAATACCCTAAAATCACGGGCTTTCTTACATAAGATGCAAATAACAAGTAAACACATATAAATAATAAGAAACCAAAACGCATCGCTAAACCAAGCGTAAATGCCTGATCATTCAAACGAATAGACAAAGATGTAAGCACATCAATCACCGGCTGCAATAACAAAAAAACCATAATCAGCCACAACATCCGATTTCCCTTTTCAATCCTCAGCATAAATAAACAACCCTTTGGTGGAATTTTTATGGTTTTAGTATGTGAGGAAATTGGGAATTTACTATAGAGGTACAAAAAAAGTGCTTCTGAAATTGATTTTCTATTAGAAAAATGAAAAAAACCGAGGAAAAATCCCTCGGTATAGTCATTATTTGAATTGCTGTAGTAAATCATAAGAAGAAGTAAAAACTTTTGCTTGTTTTGCATTTGTAAAGGTTAAATAGTCACCGTAAATCCAGCCCTGTTTACCATTAACTGAAATGCGATACCAAGTTGTATCATAAGGATAGCTGCCATTAGATTTTACATCCGTGTTATATCCTAATACAATCACTTGAGTTGAAACTTTTAATGAGCCCAGGACATTACTATTATTATTCACATAAGGGAACGATCTCCAATTTGCATTGGTGTTAATTGTTGCCGTAGTACCAGCCGGCATGTTTTTAACAACATCTGATGGATATGGCTTGCCTGCTGGAATATCCCTGCTCCAATTACCTGATGGTACAGGACCATTACTCGTTATAACATTTGTAGAAGAGTAGTACTTCGCATCATACGGCTGTAAATCTTCCATTAACCGAGCAATCTTATTTTGCCAATCTTTATCCGTTGCATATTTCACATTCATGCCAACTAGATCTGGCCCATTGTACCATTTACCATTAGGCGTTAAATAATCCGATTTCACTTGGTACGCTACATTACTAATACTATCTTCTACACTATCAAAATAGTAACCGCAAGTGAACGGACAAACATCATACGCCCCGTATCCATATAAGTTATTTTTATAATCGAATAAGTTGGATTTCTTTCCCCAACCAGTCTCTAAAATGGTATGTGCTACTAAGTAAGTTGCATTTACCCCATATTTATTTTGGACATTAATAAACTCTTGAGCATAATCCTTTAACTTACTATCCCCATGACCTTTACGATCAAATAGCGCTTTGATCTCCTGTACAGTCAGCTTTGCTGGTTTTCTTAAATCAAGATTGAGATAACCTGGTTTTTCAGTGCTGAGGTCATCTTTGTGGATGTAGCCTGTATATTTCTTCCCATTTACATATACAGTTGCTTTGTACCAGTTTGAAGTAAAGGTATTAACTTTTAATAAATGTCCACTATTGTATGACTTTATAACTTTAGCTGACTTAGAAGCTGATGTATAGACGTGAACTTTGTCAATTGCAGCATAAAGTGAAACTAACTTAGGGGTTGATGTGCTGTTTTCGACATCTTCGTGTTTAATAAAACCAGCGCGTTTCTTACCATTTACATATACATTGGTGGAATACCAACCATCAATAAATGTAGAATACTGCAGGATACTACCTAATGAATATTCTTTTAGTGCAGATGCATTATTTGACGCATTGCTATACACTTTAGTTGGCGCTTTTAGGCCCACACCAATATGACTGACTTTATTCTCTGTTGGAATTCTTATATCATTAGCATTAATGTAACCCTTTTGAGATTTTCCATTAACATATACATTTGTTTGATACCAACCAGTAACAAACTTTTTAAACATCAGGGTATTACCCTGGCTATATGATTTAAGCACTTTAGAACCGGTTGAAGTTTTTTGATACACTTTTGTAGGGGAGGCCATTCCTATACCACTGATAACTGTTTCATCAGTTGATCCTACTTCAATATCACTAGCCCTTATATATCCTTTTTTCGCAACTCCATTTACATATACCGTCGCTAAGTACCAACCAGAAGTAAAAGCTCTAAACTGTAGAAAAGATCCACTTGAATAGGATTTAATTACTTTTGAACCGTCTGCAGCCTTTTCATACACATTTGTTTTATTAGATTTCGCAATACCCGTTACTAAAGTATTTTCTTTTATTGTTTCTACATCATTTTTTTTGATAAAAGATTCTACCTTAATTCCATTAATATATACACCTGTTCTATACCAGTTAGAATTATAGTGTTCATAATATAAAATGCTACCTTGAGAGTAACGCTTTAATGACTTGGCATTTTGACTGGCAGAGTCATATACATAAGTCGGTTCTTTTAAGGCTAACCCTTGAACTAGTTTGTTGGTTGTAGAACTGAAGGTTGATAACCGGCTTTGTATATTAATATTATCAGCCTTTGTGTTTTTTTCATTAACAGATTGATCAATATTTGTTTGTGAATCTTCTTCTAATATACTACCTTCTGCCTCTAACTCAGCTTCTTCTTCAAGAATAGGTTCTTCACTATCCTTTATTAAATCATCATCAATACTATTCTCAATATCCTCTTCAGGAGTATCCTTAGAATTCAAATCAGGATTTTCTGGGGTTTCTATTTCTGGAGAATCCTCAGAAGAATTTTCTGGAGTTTCTATTTCTGGAGCACCCGTAGAATCGTCTACCCCATCTAAACGATTAATACGATAAATGTCAGCTTCTTCTTCCTTTACTAAATACTGATTTTGTACATAACCAATATTATTCACACTTGAAATCAGATTTGATTCATTTAGTAGTTCGATTTTAGAAAATTCCTCTTCCTGTTCTAAAATTCTAACTTTGGTATCATCATCAATTTGAATACTAACCTCTGACTCAACTTCAGGCTTTTCATAAACATTTACTTGAGCTCCAACTGATTCTCCAAAAATAAAACCGTAAACTAAATCTTCACCTATAGTATTTTCTTGCGCCTTTGCTATGTATTGAAAGTTAACAACACCATTAAATGTTAATAACAAAATCATCATTAACATAGCCAACTTGCGAACACTTTTCAACTTCTGTTTCCCCCACATATAAAGATTACACAGACTAAAATAACATCCTATTGTCATTTATCTACTAAGCTGATTTAGTTATATTAAACTGTAAAAATATGAAATTATCTCCGTTAAACACCTCCTAAATTCCCCAAAATATGATTAACTAACTTAATCAATTACAATAACAACTATTATATCGACAAAAATCATTGTCTTTTAATCTAATTTGGGTATTTTATTAGATCATGAAATAATCTATAACAATAAAAAACAAACCCCAAAATTTTTAGGGTTTGTTTTAATGCATTACTTTTTAGCGCTTAAAAACTTCCATTACTACTTGCCTACTTGAAGTCCCTTTCTCTAAATAACAAAATCGATTAAAGAACGGTTCAAAACTTTCATCTAACATCTTACCTTCTTCAATTAATCGAATTTCCTTTAACACTTCAGAAGTTGTTTTAACTAACGGGCCTGGTGCTTCTTTTTCGAAATCAAAATAGAACCCTCTTAACTGATCCCTATAGTTATCTATATCATAGGTAAAGAATATCATTGGACGTTTCAAGTTTCCATAATCAAAAAACACGGATGAATAATCCGTAATCAAGATATCTGATATGAGATATAGCTCTCTTATATCCTCATAACTGGATACATCTTTTGCAAATCCTTCATACATAGATAAATCCATATTTTCCGCAATTAAATAATGCATCCGCATTAATATAATGTACTGATTACCTAATTCTTTTTTCATTTTTTCTAAATCTAATTTTAAGTTAAATTTATATTTACCCACACTATAATATTCATTATCTCTCCAAGTCGGTGCATATAAAATAACTTTCTTGTTAGGCGGTATTTTTAATTTTTCTTTTATGCCATTAATAACTGCTTCATTTCCATTATTTAAGAGTAAAAAATCATTTCTTGGATAGCCAGATTCGATCATATCTTTATCAAATCCAAATGCGCTTCTAAAAATATCTGTTGAATACCGATTTGGAGAGATTAAATAATCCCACTTTCCAGATTCATTTAAGAAATTTCGCTTATAACGATCCGTGTCAGTTCCAGGCATATGCACTTCTTCCATATCAGCAGCAAGTTTTTTTAACGGTGTACCGTGCCATGTCTGTAAATATATTGTATTCTTAGGTTTCGGAATCCATGAAGGTGTTCTACTATTAAACACCCAATATTTAGCCCTCGCCATTTTAAAGAGCCACTGTATAGAAAAACGGTTTATTGTTTTAACTCCTTTGTTTTGAAACGAAGCCGAGTATCTAGGATCAACGCTCCAATACATTTCATAATCGGGATAATTTGCTTCTAGATACTCGTATATCGAACGAGGATTACAACTAAACTGTTTACCCAAAAAACTTTCAAAAATGATTAGGTTATTCTTCTTAGGTAATAAACCAACTATTTTAAAAGCTAATTGATAAGCCTTTTTTATCCAACGGTGTCTTTTAACCTTTGTTAACAACTTCCTAATCACTGAATCTTCCTCCCAAACAAACTAGATGGGGAATTTTTTTATCTTATTTATTTTTTAAATATTCATTAATACCTATTTAAGACCCATCTCTTTACTATTTTCTTAAATGGTTAATGCAATTAAAAATTCTTTCATTATTATTTTTATCTAACACCGAAAATATATCAGATTTCCGTGTCATTATATCAGGCCTTTCTTTAAAATCCCTTAATACTGCCTCTTCAATTTTATTGACTAATTCTTCATGTGAAGAAACAATATCTCCTAGAAAAGTTTCTTCTATTGGTCTTAGTATGCCATTTGCAAAAAATAAATCGGAATCAAAGTGAAAATAGATTACGGGCTTACCTAAGAAAGTAAAATCAAAGGAAACTGAAGAGTAATCTGTAACCATTATTGAATTTTCTTTCAAAAGCTCCTGAACACTTTTTTCTCCAAATTCTACAAGTTTAATCCTATTGTTATTCATAGGAACATGATCCTTAATATATTGTTGCATTCTATAATGAGGATAGAAATTCAATCTTAAATTATATTTTTCAAGCACTAATGATAATTCTTGCGATTGAATAAATCCCATGTATTTTTCAAAGTAACTTGATTGGATTAAATTATCTTCACTATTAATCCATTCTCTCCATGTAGGAATAAGTAAGATTTCTCTTTTTGGGTGATGATTCTCTTGTAATTTATCGAATCTAGCCAACCCAGTAACTACCACTTCGTCTTCATTATATCCAAACTGCTCAATAACCATATCCTTCTCTGCCTGAGACGATACAATGAATAAATCAAAAGGGTACTCATAGTAAACCTTATGATATGGAACATTTTTTCTACCTAAAACACCATGCTGCAAAAAGATTTTTTTTGCTTTTCTATAGTTTTCATATTTTATTCCTTTAAAAGGAAGAATATAATCCAAATCATGAGTACCAATAAATGCACTTGCCTGTAAGCTCTTTTTAATGTGTTCAATGCTACCTATTTCTAGGACGTTACCGAATGCTGAAACTTTCTCTATATCAGGGGATTTTCCATCAATTACATAATAAACCTGCAACTCAGGAAAGTGATTACGGCAGTACTCAAAAAATCTATAGCCATTATCCTGAGCAGTATCAGGCCTTTCCCCAACAAGCCATATTTCATTACTTTGGGGCGTTTTAGAAATAGTCTTCATTTCTTTATAGATCTTATTTTCAAAAATAAAGCTTTCAAATTTAATATTACCTTTCGGAGTAGTAGTTAAGTTATACTCATACGTTTGAGTATCATCTTCTGAAATAAAATCAAGAAATACTTTATCTTTGTGATACGTATACTCTCTTAATCCTAATTTCACTTTCCGAAAAATCGATTCTCCTTCTAATATCAAATAAAAGTCTATTATCTCTTTAAATTCATCCACAATTGATTTGAACTCACTTATCGGAATGGAGACGATGAAGTCTCTCTCATTTTTAACCGAGGCCTCATATCTGATAGCCTCCATATTTCTTCTATTAATTAATTCAATATAAGGGTGATATTGTATATTTTCTCTAACGAACTCCGATTCGAAATATATTTGTCCTTCTAAATAAAAATGATGATCTTTCATATAGAACTTGCTAACAAATTTGTTCAACCTTGCACGAGAATATACTAACGAAAGCTTATTATACCTCGTACCGTAGAATTCAAAGAAATAACAATCCCTTTGATTCTCAAAAATATAAGTTGTCGAATTTTTAATTTTATTTATGACATTATTAATAATCCGAAAATCAATATATTGTGATTCAATTGTTTCAACACCAATAAATAAATCCCATCTTCTTGGTCTATCAAGTGCATCATAACCTAATATTGAATAATCCAATTTGGTATATATCATTAAAACGTCTTCTTTTACTTCTTTATCCATTTTAATGCTAGTAAATTCATTTGTATCCCTTTGCCTTAAACGTAAGAATATATCTGACTCGCTCTCGTTAAAGATTTCTATCTTATCTTTTGTAAATTCCAGAGTTACAGTTACTATGTTCTGTTCTCTTTTAAAGTAAATATTATTAGGTCGGATAGATAAATACCTTGTATGAGCGTATATTTTTCCGTTGATTACTTTAGTACGAAAATGCATCGTTTCACGATGGGTAGGGAGAAAAAATTCAACAGTATTTTCTTTCGCTTTTTCATTTCGCACGTACATAGGAAAGCGAAAACTTTGTGTATCATGATTAACTGTAATAAAAAACTTCCATTTTCCTTTTATAGAAAAAGAAGTGTTTTCCAGTATAATATTTGCTGTGTATTGGTTTCCATTTATACTCATCGGTGTTTTTACACTATATCCGTTAGGTCTTCTTATTTCCAAGAAAAATTGTTCTTTTAATATTTCTTCATCCAGGAAGTTCAAATAAATAGAGCCACTTAATTTAATGATCTTCTCTTCATAACGAATCGATTCAATTGTATTGGGTATATCGTATATAGATTCCATTTCTCCATTTAGATAACTTATTTTGAAGAAAACTCGATTGTGCCTATCCCATCTAAGTAAGAATAGATGGGAATTACTTAAAAAGTACTGAAAATCTTTGTGAACGAAACAATCCGAAAACCTTACCCTGATTTTTTTCTTTCCTATCAATAATGAAACATGGTAGGTTCGCTTATTGGGTGGTAACAAAATATCACTTTTGGATATAATAAATTCAATGACATTTGACTGTTTCTCTTGATTAATACCTTCTATTTGTTGGAATACTTCACCATCTTTTGTATGAAAGAGAAGTTTTATGTTTTTATGATTAGCTAACTTATTTTCAACTTTTATTTTAAAAACAATTTTTGAGTCATCATCTTTTATGTCCATTAATTCACCATAACTCAGTAAATTATTGATAATATACTCTTTTGTCTTTTGCTTTTCAGTTTTTAATTTACGACTAACTTTTCTTTTAACTTTTTTCGCAAAGTCAAACATGTTTTTCGTGTTTATTGTAAAAACCTTCTTTCAGTAAACATTTAAAAATACTCCATTTTTATCTAATAGCAATTTTAGACGAATATTAAATGCTATTCAACAATTACTTAATTAATTAACATTTGCCACTTCTATGTAATACTTACTAATACTTGATAAAAAAATTTATATATCATAAAATAAAATAATGAGTATCATCTATAGAAAATATTATCAAACCATATAAAGTTTATGTCAAATACTCGGAGGTAACTCTAATGAAAAAGGTAATAACATACGGCACATTCGACCTACTTCACTGGGGTCATATTAATCTTTTAAAACGCGCTAAAAGCCTTGGTGACCACTTAACAGTCGCTATTTCTTCCGACGAATTTAACAAATTAAAAAATAAAGAAGCATATCACTCATATGAAAACAGAAAAATGATTCTTGAATCTATTCGATATGTTAACAAAGTAATCCCTGAGAACACCTGGGAACAAAAAATAGAAGACATAATTAAACATAATATTGACATCTTTGTAATGGGTGATGATTGGGAAGGGAAATTTGATTATCTAAATGAATATTGTGACGTAATTTATTTACCAAGAACGGTTGGTATCTCTACCTCACAAATAAAACAAGATCTCTTTAAAGTAAAGTGATGATTAGAGAACTTCTAATATTCTTTTATTTATTTACTTTTCGTTTACTTTTCCAACTCTTTAAACTATTTCCTGTGCAAAATAAAGTTGTTTATGTCACTTCCTTTTTAGAGAATAATATTAATATATATAATGAACAAAAGCGACAAGATTATACTTGTCGCACTATTTTTTTAACAAGGAAAGACTTCATTAACTACCTTACACAATATAAAGATGCTCATACAGATATTTTATTATTTAACTTGCGGTCACCTTTCCAATTTATAAAAGGGATATTTCACTTAGCTACATCTAAAGTAATCTTTGTAGATAATTATTTTGGCTTCTTATCCGCAATCAAGTTTAAAAAGGATGTAACTTGCATCCAACTTTGGCATGCAAATGGAGCTATAAAAAAATTCGGTTTATTAGATCCCGGAAACAACACACGAACACCTGCAGCAATGAATCGATTTCATAAAGTCTACAATCAATTTCATAAGATTATCGTTGGTTCAGATAAGATGCAAGAAATATTCAAAAAGGCTTTTGGATTAGATGATTCAAGATTTATTAAATCTGGTATTCCTCGAACTGATATCTTTTATAATCAGGTACTCATAGAGGAAAAAAAAGAGCAGTTATACCGTAAGTTCCCACATTTACGCGGAAAGAAGATTCTTTTATATGCACCTACGTATCGAAACGAGGATCTTGAAAATTTTGAGCTAAACCTTGATTTGGAATTGATGACTACAGAACTTGCAACAAGAGGGTATATTTTATTACTTAAATTACATCCTGCAATTAAACAAGGTGTTGACATACCTAAAAGTTGTAGTCATTTTGTCTATGATTTCTCAAAAATGTCTAACACCAATGACTTGCTCTTTATTACTGATATTCTAATTACTGATTACTCATCATTGCCTTTCGAGTATTCTATCTTAGAAAAGCCCATGATTTTCTATCCATATGATTTTGACAAATATAAAAATGAAAGAGGCTTTTGGGAGGATTATCATCAATTAGTTCCTGGGCCAGTAGTTTCATCTACTTCAAAAATAATCTCAACAATAATTGAAAGTGACTTTAATATAGATGAAGTAAAGAAATTCAAACAAGAATGGAATCAATATTCAAACGGAAATTCCAGTAAAGAAATAGCTAAATATATTCATTCACTCATTAATAAGTAAAACAACTCCCCAAATTAATTCAATTGAGGAGTTGTTTTACTTTTATCAAACTTTCGTTTTGTATTCCCTATTATATATTTTCCAAAGGGTAGGAACGAAATCAATTTTATGAGCACCATTGAGAAAGCAACAGAGAATAAAAATAATATTACAACCAAAACATATGGTGATAAATTAGGTATACTCTCTGTCAAGTAAGGCGTAAAAATCCTTTGTACTTGCCAATGAACAAGATAAATACCTAATGAATAGTTACTAATTTTATTTACTATATTTATGTTCGGAAGTAGTTGCCCCCAAGCTAATATCGTCAAGCTTATTGCTATAGATAGTGGGAAAATATCTAGTCTTCTAGAATCAACTTGGTTATAACCGCCTTCGAATCCAATTAAAATAAGTATGATTACATAAGTTAATGCAATTGTCGGAATCCATTTATATGTTTTCAAGAAACCTATAATTTTTTCATAGTAAGCCCCTATTAGAAACGCAACAGTAAAATAACCAAACCAAGCAGTAAAAGGCAATTTCAACATAGCTCTGTTCTCAACTACAAATGGAATTTCACTATTTAAGATATATAAGTGCGCCACCATAATTAAGATACTCCAGGGCAATAATTTCAAAACCGAAATCCTGAATTTTACTATCAGATAATGTAAAATGTAAAATTGAAAGATAATTAAAATAAAATAACCTATAAAATTACCCATTAAATTACTTTGAATCTTAGCTAAGATGTTTATACCACTTTCCGACATATAGTTCACTACTAATGCATCTATAATAGCAAAAGCAATGAATGGTAATATAATTAGCTTTATTCGTTTTGTGAAAAAATTGGGCGGTATCTTATCCTTATATCTATTTGCTAAAATAATTTCTGATAAAACTATAAAGGTAGGAGTGGCATAAGTTAAGAGCACTCTTAGAAAGTACATATTTTCTATACTAGGATATCCGAAAGACCTACCAATTTGTGTTGAACTATGCAGGAACACAACACTTAGACAAGCTATTGTACGCAATAGGTTCCATTCTCTCACCATTTCTTTACAAACTCCATTTCTTTACAATATAAAAATTTAATAACTTTTTAAATATAACATATAAAATTTGCTAATTAAATATTAATCAGGAAATACCATTTTATTATATTACCACTAATTAGTATTATTGATAACTTAAAAGGTGATTCTTTTGTAAGAACCACCTTTTAGAAATAATATAATTAATTAAAATACTGATTTAACCCATTAAAAATTCCTTTTGCTGCCTTTTGTTGATAAGCAGCTTTAGTAACAGTATCGTATTCATTAGGGTTTGACAAAAATCCTAGTTCGACTAATACAGAAATATTTTGATTCTCACGTATGACATAAAAATTCCCATTATTTTTAACTCCACGATCTCTTAGCCCTGTTTCAGCAATAACTCCATCTTGAATTAACTGAGCTAACTCTCGTTCGTCTTCGTTAGAAGGTAAATAATAGGTTTCAATACCGTGTGGGCTGGGGTCTGGATTTGAATTATAGTGAATGCTAATGAAAGCATCAGCATTATATTCATGGCTAATTTCCACACGTTCAGCCAATGTTAAATATACATCGGTAGAACGCGTCATAATTACCTCAGCTCCTTCTGCAATTAAATAAGAGCGAAGATAATTAGCTGTGTTAAGATTCAAATCTTTCTCTATACCCATTGCCCCGGGATCATGACCACCATGACCAGCATCCAGCACAATGACTTTTCCTTTTAAGCCTTTTTCCATGGTGTTCGTTTTAATATAACCAGTATGTGCTTTTCCGTTTACATACACAGTCACTTCATGCCAATTCGAAGTGAAAGTTTTATATTTTATCTTAGAACCTTTACTATAACTTTTAAGTACACTTGAGGTAGTAGATGCCTTTTTATAAACAGTCACTTCCGACTGTGCCGTACCCGTGATGCTTTGTTGCGGATTCTTACTATTTTCAACATCTTTTTTATTGATATAACCTTTTGTTGCTTTTCCATTCACATAAACGGTTGCTTCGTACCAGTTATCAGTGTATGAACGATATTTAAGGATTGAACCTGAACTATAGCTTTTCAGTACATTGGATGAAGCAGATACATCTGCATACACCTTTGTTGGCGAAGCAGTCGCAACCCCTCTGTAATTCGTTCTAGTTACACCTTCATCCATCATTGCATCTTTCTGAATATATCCAGTTGTTGCTTTTCCATTCACATAAACGGTAGCTTTATACCAATTCTTCGTGTAGGTTTTATATTTAAGAGTACTACCTTCACTATAGCTTTTTAGGATACTTGAGCTAGTGGAAGTACTGCTATATACATTGACACGTTTTTTTGCAATGCCACTTAGTGTCTCTTGCTTCGCATCATCATTGATTACATCATTTTTATGAATATAACCTGTAGTTGCTTTACCATTGACATAGACAGTCGCTTCGTACCAATTCGCAGTATGTGTTCTGTATTTAATACTTTTTCCTTCATTATAGCTTTTCAACACATTGGATGACTTTGATAATCCGCTATACACATGAAGTTTTTCATTTTTCACCACACCATTTAACGTAGATTGTGGTGTGTTTTCTGGGATCACATCATCTTCGTGGATGAAGCCATATTGCCATTTACCATTTGCATAAACTCTTGCCTCATTCCATTGTGCAGAATAAGTACTATACATGACAGTATGTCCTTCATTATAACTCTTTAAGACATTTGAGCTTTTAGAAGGCGTAGCATAAACATGTAGATTTTTGTTATACACGATTCCTCTTGAACTCTCTTGCTTTTCAACAAGTAAGTCAACATCATCACTATTGATGTAACCCGTTACGGCCTTACCGTTCACATAAACGGTTGCTTGCAGCCATTGATTATTCGACTTTTCAAATTTAAGGATTTTACCTTGTGAGTAGCTCTTTAACACTGTAGAATTTCGACTGGATTCTGCATAAACATTTGTGGGGTTTTTAAGTGCAACACCTTGTACAGTAACTAAAGCTTTACTCATGAGCATCCTTGATTTTACAGGTTCTTCATCACTTACTTCCTGTTCATCTGGTACAGCTTGTTGTTCTTCGTCTTGTTTTAATTCATCTGTTTGACTTTCTTCAGTGAGTTCATTCTCTTCAGTAAGATTATCTTGTTCTTCTGTTGAGTCAATAGAAGTATTCTCCTCACTTACCGCCTCTTCCTCATTAGGAGCATTCTCTTGCGGTTCTTCTGTCAAAGGGGGCTCAATTGCTTCTTCCGCTTCTTCCTGTTTCTCATCGCTCAGCTCTTCTTCAGTAAGTTTATCTTGAACAATTGCATATTCATCAATTTCTTCATTTAGGATGTAGCCAAGCACTTCATTCTCTTCTTCATCCTTTGTTTGAATATAAGAGTACTCTTCTCCTTGTTCAAGGATTTCAAACACTGAATCTTTGAATAAATGATATAAAATCTCGCTTTCTTGTGAGTCTTCAAGGTATACAGCAACTTGTTGCTCTTCATTTACAACATATGTAATTGGTTCTTGTTCAACACTTTTATCATTTATCTCATTCGCATATCCTATATTCGAAGTTACACTGAATACTAATAAAGCAATAAGAAACATGGAAATATGTTTCTTTAGTTTAGTCATTTTCTCCTCCTTTTCTAAAGTTATGATACTTTATAACTATTTTTCCAGTAGTGCTAAATTCTACATACCCCACCATTCATATTAACATATTAAAATATGACAGTATTTATTATTTTTTTTACATTCACTTTACGAATAAGAAGAGTTTTTGTCTAATATTGTCTATTTTACATTTATTTTATATCCACTGAACTAATAATTTGGTATTCTATAACATATATCAAAAAAATTAACATTTGTATGGGGGAAAAGAAATGCGTAGCCAACCTAAGAAAAAAAAGCGGTTATGGTTAAAAATAACCGGTTCCATTGTTCTGCTAATGGTCATTGCAGTTGGTATTTATGGGTTTATGGTCTATCGTTCTGTTTCAGGGGCTGTGGAAACGATGCATCAACCAATCAAGTATAAAACAGAGAAAAGAGAGCAGGACCTTACACTGACTGAAAAAGAGCCGTTTTCTGTTTTAATGCTCGGAGTAGATGAAAGAAGTGGAGACAAAGGGCGTTCTGATACGATCATTGTTATCACTGTTAATCCAAATGACCAATCGATGAAAATGTTAAGTATTCCAAGAGATACACGTACTGAAATTGTTGGTAAGGGCATTGATGATAAGATTAATCATGCTTATGCATTCGGCAATGAGGAAATGGCGATGGCCACAGTAGAAAACTTCCTTGATATCCCAATTGATTATTATATCAAAGTAAATATGGAAGGGTTTAAAGATATTGTTGATGCGGTTGGAGGTATTACAGTGAACAGTTCCCTCGCATTTGAACAGGGGAATTCTTCCTTTTCAGAAGGGACAAACACCTTAAATGGCGATGAAGCATTATCTTATGTCAGAATGAGAAAAGAAGATCCAAACGGGGACTTCGGTCGTCAAGATCGTCAGCGTCAAGTGATTCAAGGGGTTATTAAAAAAGGGATGAGCCTTAACACCCTCACAAACTATGATAACATCTTAGGTGCGTTAGGTAAGAATGTTAGAACGAACTTATCTTTCAATGAAATGCGTGATATCCAAAAAAATTATAAAAATGCAGTCGGGAAAATTGACCAACTAACCATATCTGGCAATGGTCAACGCATCAATGACATTTGGTATTTAATCGTTTCAAATGAAGAAAAATCAAAAGTACAAAATGAATTGAAATCACACTTAGATATATAAGAAGAAAAGTCTTATTCTATGAACCAATTAGGTTAAGAATAAGACTTTTTTTAACTTCTTTTAATCAACTGCAGTGAGCTTATTGTTCCATCTTCTACACTTTGAAATAAGTAATCAAATTCTTCTCCATGATATAAGAAAGATTTCGTCTCTTCTAACTGCATATCTGGTTCTCCCAATTGATTAAACAATGTATCTGTAGACGGACCATTCATATCAATAACCACGCCATTAATTACTTCATCTTTATATATATATTCTGCATGTTCGAGAGGTTCATCCAACACTTGTCCTTCTCCTAAAGTGTTCCTAACTCTTTCTAAAGGGAACTCAAGGCCGACAATGCCATTTAATTTGGCATCCATCTCTGGGTCAACAACTGTATTATTTAATCTAGCCAAAACCGTTGTACTAACCCAGCCTTCGTCATTATCATTTTGTTGGATTTTAGCCCATCCATCCTTCTCTTCTAATACTTCGTATGGAAACCCAAAAATAGCAAAGTCTATTGCTTCACTCTCCATTGTTGGTTCTTGTCTTATATTAGCACTTGAGACCGTTACATACCTTATATCTAATGATTTACCCTTTAACTCTTCTTCGACAACGTTCGGTTCTTCTAATGCGGCAGATGATTTGTTCTTCACAGCCGGAGTCGATGAGTTATTGTTATTTATTAGAAATAGTGTGCTAACGGATAGTAATATTAAGAGTGTACTTAATCCTAAAATAAATTTCCATTTTTTATAACCAGGCTTTGTTCGCTGACTATCATCAGAACCAATGTTAGTATTTTTGGGTTCAGTGTTGGTATAATCATTCAACTGACTACGCCTATCTAAAATGTCCTGCCTGAATTTCTTCTGTTCCTCTTTAGATAAAGATTTAAAATCCTTTAGGAACTTTTCATACTTTGGAATGATTTCTCCGATTGTACCGTAATCTCTCACTTCTCCCGCCTCTAGCCATAAGGCTTTATCGCAGAATTTCTTTACCTGTGCAATACTATGACTAATGAAGAAAATTGTTTTACCTTTTTGCTTATATTCATTCATCTTATCTAAACATTTATCAGTAAACGTTTGGTCACCAACCGAGAGGGCTTCATCAATGACAATAATATCAGGATCAATATTAACAGAAATAGCAAAACCTAATCGAGACTTCATACCACTAGAATAGTTTTTAACTGGTTGGTCGATAAACTTCCCAATATCAGCAAAGTCAATAATCTCAGGCATCAATTGCTTAATTTCTCTCTTATTAAATCCTAGCATGAGACATTTCAATTCAATATTCTCTCTGCCTGTTAATTGATTGTTAAGACCTGATGCAATAGCAATAAGCGACGCACTACCATTAATCGTTATATTACCAGTGGTGGGAGGTACTACTCCCGTTATAAGATTGGACAGCGTTGATTTTCCAGCACCATTAATCCCAATTACACCAATGACATCCCCTTGGTAAGCAGTGAAATTGATGTGTTGCAATCCGTAGAAATCTTCACCGTATCCTTTAGGTACGAATATATCTAATAGTTTTTCTTTGTTGTTTTGATACATTTTAAAACGCTTCGTTACATTTTCAAAATGAACTGATTCAATGGCCATGTCTTTTTCCCCATTATTTATTAAATTAGTCCTTTTTACTATACCAAATTTTGCAAAGAAAAAAAGGCTAAAAATCAATTTAGCCCCGCACTTAATAAACATTTATTTAATTTGTAACAAGTCCTGCTTGCTTCTTCATTGCCTTCTCTTTAAAAGCACGCTTCTCGGAAGCACTCATCGCTTTATATTCCTTTAAGAAAGCCTGATATTTTGGCATTACTTCTTTAATCGGACCAAACTCTCTCACTTCACCATACTCCAGCCAAAGTGCCTTTTCACAGAAACGATTCATTTGACCAATCGAGTGACTAATAAAGAAAATTGTTTTTCCTTTTGCTTTAAACTCATTCATCTTATCTAAGCATTTATCCGCAAATGTCTGATCACCGACTGAAAGTGCTTCATCAATCACTAAAATATCCGGATCAATATTTACTGAAATGGCAAAGCCTAAACGTGATTTCATCCCACTGGAATAGCTTTTGACTGGTTGATCAATAAATTTACCAATATCAGCAAAATCAATAATTTCCGGTTCTAGCTCTTTTATCTGCGCTTTACTAAATCCGAGCATCAGACATTTTAATTCAATATTTTCACGCCCTGTTAATTGGTTATTCAAACCCGAATTTACAGCAATTAATGCCGTCTTCCCATTGATGGTTACCTCACCTGTAGTAGGTGGGATAATGCCAGCAAGGATATTGGACAGCGTGGATTTACCAGAACCATTCACTCCAATAAATCCAACAACATCACCTTTTTCAGCTGTAAAACTAACATTTTGCAATGCGTAAAAATCTTCACCGTAACTTTTTGGTAATAAAATATCTAATAACTTTTCCTTATTACCTTCATACATTTTATATTTTTTTGTAATATTGTTTAAAATAACTGAATGTTCCATAATTCACATCCATCTTATAGAAAGTCTACGAAGCGATCTCTAAATTTCACATGTAAAATCGAACCAACGACAAATAATAATATAGTAATTCCCCAGAAATAGAGACTATATTCCCAATTCACAAATGGATACCAATTTAGACCTAAGATCGTCGCCCGATATCCTTCTGCTAAGTAATAAATCGGGTTCAGCTGCATTAATGTTGGCACTATCTCGGGCTTTAGTGCATATGGTGGCCATAAAAATGGAGATACATAAATAAGAATCCTCACGACTGATTGAATAGCCATTTGAAAATCACGTACAATTGTTGAAATAGTAGAGGTGATTAGTGAGAGCGCAACCAAGAATATTAGGGTCGCTAACATCATATAAGGTAATTGTATATAGTATACAGAAATTGGATAACCCATAAATTGGAACATAATGAGTACAATAACTAGTAACATTAAATGTTGATAAAGCTTTGCAAAAATCACATAGGTAGGTATGACACTCATTGGGAAACTCATTTTGGATACCATCTTGATTCTTGAATAAACTGATTTTGACCCCATTGTGATCGATTGACTAATGAAGAACCAAACGACTATACCTGATAACATCCAAGAAAAATAGGGGATATAAACTTCATCACCTATATTCACATCAGGTCTACCAACAGATCTAAATATCCCATAGCCAAACACAAACCAATAGATCGCAATTTGAATCATAGGGTTGATAATTTCCCATAGAATCCCTAAATAGTTGTTTCTGTTCGCACTTTTCATTTCATAAACAGAAAGGCGTCTAACTAAATAAAAACTTTTGATTTGTTCTTTTAAAACTGTCACTACAGAACGCATGCGTTTTTCCTTTCCGTGCCTTTAATTTTCTTTTAACAATGAATTACTCTCCCCGAGAAAATATTTTATCATTGAATGATGAAATTGTCATTTTCTGTTGCGACAGAGCAAAAATAAAAAGGGAATTAAAAGATAAATAATTCCCTTACATTACCGATAACAATATTATAATGATTTACCTAGTACTTTACCATAAAATTGGTTTAATGCTTCTTGATTATATTGTTCGTCATGAAATAAACTTCTCTCAGGTAAACATTTTTGTCGGTAACGCTCAACAAATTGAATTAACTTTTCAGCCAATGCTTCTTGATTGTTCTCTACTAACTCACCATAGCCTTCTTTAAGGACACTTCTAACACCTGTTACATCTGTTGCTATAATCGGTTTACCTATAATCAATGTCTCGAGTAGAACGAGTCCTTGCCCCTCATAATTTGAAGAAAGGACAAAACAATCACACTGATTAATAAGAGCAAAGGGATTAGATAGTTGCCCCACTAAAATAATGCGATCATTCATTTTTAACTTATGAATAAGAGATTGCAATGATTCTTTAAGTGGTCCTTCCCCAACGATATAAAGCTTAATATCTTGATCGTATTGGTATAGAGTCCAAAATGCATGAATTAATTTTTCATGACCCTTTTCAGGTGAAAGTCTACCGACAGTGACAAAGTTCACATCTCCCTCTTCAGGAGCAATGACTCCTTGAATAGTTAACTTAACAGACTCGGCTAATTGGTCCGTAACAAGATAATTATTCCCGCTAACTTCGATATAATCATACTGATTCATCAGTGTCTTTACACGGTTACTATCAACTAGATTATTGACATAAGTCATTTTTTTGTGACTATCTGGCACTAACTGCTGTAAGTTTTTCATATTCGTTTCATGCGTCGATTCTGCTACTGAGATGATTCTATCATAATATTTATAAATAGAGAAAATCACTTTTAGATTCTTTTTATGTTTAAATTTCCCTTTGATTTTCTTATTAAATTCTTCCATCATATCATTATGAAGATAGATAGATTTATTCTTTATTCGCGAAAAGGCAAACAAGAGACTCCAAAAATCATTATAACCACCAAAATTTATTGCATGATCAAAATTCACATCACCAACTAACCGACGAAACTCATTATAATATAAATGTGCTGGGAGTACCTTTTCTACGATTTGTCCACTGACACCTCGATTCAAGATCCACTGATGTTTATAGCTATCGAGAACTGTTCTACCAAGAACCCCAGGTCGATAAATAAAATGAACGTTAGGGTTAGCTCTTTTAATATTCACCCATTTTTCTTCAGAACCTTTTGGATTCTCTATGACAACCACTTCGTATTTATCATAATCAATCGCATTTAATAAGGTTAAAGCAGACATCGTTATGCCATTGTTATAGAAAGCTCCGCAATACATAATAATTTTCTCTTTATTTGTTTCCGTTTTGATTAAATGTTTCTGTTCGTTGTCTAATAGGATTGATAACAGTCTTGAAGCAGCCTGTCCATCATCATTATAACAAAACTGATCTTGATATTTTTTGTACTTCTCATTATATATCTCTTGCTCTAAGTCGATATTTTTAATATACTCAATCACTTCTTCTAATTGTTGAGTGAGTGGTCCAGGTAATTGATCAATCGGGAGATAGAATCCTCTCTCATGACTATATTGTTCAATATCATCTCCATAGAAAATGACTGATCGCCCGGTCGGTAAGAAGTCAAAGAAAATGCTAGAATAATCAGTTATTAAAATATCGACTGCTGATAGTAATAAATTTGTATCGATGCCATTTGGTACACATAGCTCTTGTTTTTGATTTTCCTCAAAGTACTTAAAAGCAAAATAATGAGACTTCAGTAATACAGTATATTCACTGCCTAATTTCCTCTTTAATTGGAGGACATCCTGAAGTAATTGCTCACTCATATCTGCCTCATCTCCTACCGTCCCCCGCCAGGTTGGAGCATATAATATCACCTTCGTTCCACTCGGTACCCCTAATTGTGATAATACATTCTCTTTTGAAGCATGTAGTGTTTGATCGACACGAGGATAACCAATATCAGCTACATAACCTGGAAAGATTTCATAAATATCATGGGAAGACAATAGTTTTTCATATGTAAACTGATTAGGACTAACTAATATATCTGTTTGCAAAAGATTTCTCTGGATATTCATATGATCGGTCATACCCGCTAGTTTAATATCCTTGCCTAACGTCTTAAGAGGTGTCCCATGCCATGTATTCACATATACTTGACCTTCTCTTTTTATGAAATAATAAGGAAAGGACGTATTATTAATTAAATATTTGGCAGTAGCTAAGGATTTTAAATAAAGATCATCATCTACTGCCACAACTTTAATATTTTTTCTTTTTGGTAATGCGTCTACAAAAGAATCTTTTTCATTCACGACTATAATATGAAGAAACTGATCGAAATCAGTTCTTTTTTCAAATGCTAAAAAAATAGCTAGTGGATTACACGTAAAACTCTTACCATGATATGCCTCATACAAAATCACTCGATCTTCCACTTTTAAATGATTCACATAATAATTATACTTCGCGCGAATCTTAAACCGTTCATTCCTAATATAATCACGTATAGGTTGTTTAATAAAAGGAACTTTGCGACTGAAGTATTTCATTAGATTACTTGCCAAAATGATCTGCTCCTCTTTCATTAAAAATGTGCTAATTACTACTATTTTGAGTATTCTTTATTTTTATTTGATTCTACTATATTTACTAATATTTTCATAATATCTTCTTTTAACTCCTCATTCTGGAGCGAGAACTCTATCGTAGTTTTAATAAACCCTAATTTTTCTCCTACGTCATATCTTGTTCCCTCAAAATCATAGCAAAATACCGACTTATATTCATTCAATGCTTGAATAGCATCAGTCAATTGAATTTCCCCACCAGCACCAATCTCTTGATTTTCTAGATACCTAAAAATATCAGGGGTCAAAACATACCTTCCCATTATAGCTAGGTTAGAGGGGGCAGTACCTTTTAAGGGCTTTTCAAGAAATTGACACACCTCATACAGTCTACCATTATTACTTAATGGATCAATAATACCATAACGATCGGTTTCATCTGCTTCTACAGTCTGAACACCTACAATTGAACTCCCAAGTAAATCATATTGATTTATTAACTGTTTAATACATGGGACATCACTTTGCACTATATCATCACCTAGTAACACAGCAAATGGTTCATTGCCAATAAAATTCCTTGCACACCAAATTGCATGTCCAAGACCTTTTGGTTCCTGTTGTCTTATATAATGAATATTGGCAATTTTAGAGGGGTGTCTTACCCTTTCTAAAATATCTAACTTACCTTTATCTAAGAGGTTCTTCTCTAACTCTGGAGCATAATCAAAATGATCTTCGATTGCCCTCTTTCCTTTCCCTGTTACAATGATAATGTCTTCAATACCTGAAGCTACAGCCTCCTCGATTATGTACTGAATGGTCGGCTTATCCACAATAGGGAGCATCTCTTTAGGCATAGCTTTTGTAGCTGGTAAGAACCTTGTTCCTAATCCGGCTGCTGGGATAATGGCTTTTTTGACTTTTTTCATTAAAACACCCCGCAAAAAATAATTTAATTTAGATTCTTTAATAATTTTAATTATCTTACCATATCTTGTAACATTTTAGGATATTTTGTTATAAAACCTTACAAAAAAGAAGGCCAGGACAAAAGGATTTAACTAACAAAAATTCGAACCATTATTTTAAATACACCTATAATGAAGTGACCCCTAAAAATTAGACATGGTTATTTCATTAGGCAACTCGGGTAAATGAGTTCCGTATTGCACCGGACTCATTTTATATTTCGCCTTTATGCGTTTCGTGTTGTAGTATTCCACATATTTTTTTATTTCTTTTTTGAAATGCCCTACACTTTCATTTGATAGTGCCACCCTTGATCGGAAATGTATCAATAGCTGGTGGTCCTCTGGTAAACGTGCAAATGCTAAATGCTTGATCTACATTTCTAAAACAAGAGAATAGGTTGGCTTTGGACCAATTGTATAGGCCATTATTTCTCCGTTAAACAAGTCCAATACAGGTGATACATTTAACTTCTCATCAAAAAATTTAAACTCTGTAATGTCCATTACCCACTTTTCATTTGGTGCTTGAGCCGTGAAGTTACGGTCTAAAATATTGGGTACGATTTTACCAACCGACCCTTGATACGATTTATACTTTTTCATTCGTACAATACACTTTAAACCAAGCTCTTTCATAATGCGTTGAACATTCTTATGATTCACCTTTTTCCCTCGATTCGCCAGCTCATCCTGAATACGACGAAAGCCATAATGGCCTTCGTGTTCCGTGTAGATTGTTTGAATTTCTGCCTTGAACTTCAGCAGCCTGATCGGATCGATTCCTCTTCTTTATTAAATCGTAATACTTGCTATGTGGAATCTTTGCGCATGCCACATGTGCCTTCACCGAGGATTTTTGCTTTAATTCACAGATTACTTTTACTTTGTCTTCTTGGTGATTTCTCCTTGGCTTGAACTAAGGCATTCAACTTTTTTAATTGCATTTCCATACGTAGACGGTCGATTTCTGCTTGAAGGTTCTGTAGTGTCTTCTACTACTCCTTATTTGAACCCCATTATATTCATATTGTTTATTCCATTTGTGAAGAGATTTATCGTTCGTACCAATCGATTGTGCAATAGATAGAGTGCTCTATTGACAACAGTTAACTTTTCCTCAGCATTAATTTTGACCATAGAGAAACTGCATCTCCAGTTGTTAGATTGTGCCTAACAATTGGGGTGCAGTTTTCCTTTGGACATAGATAAATTAGTTATGTCTCACATATTCTAGTTTTCTATAACATAATTATAACTTTCGGTTCCAACTTCTTGACTTAGTATTTTATCATATAAATATTTATATGTGTTTTCTGTGTTATTACCATCTTGATATTCCACTAACGTTCTATACTTTTTCACGTATAATTCCTTTTGGGGATTATGATAATTTTCCAAAACCAATGAATGTATATCTTCAAAATTATATGCTATATCACCAAATGCTATATTCTTTTGCAATATATTAGGAGCTCCGTATTCTTTTTCTGCTAAAATTTTATCTCCCCAAAAAAAGAGCACGTTACTTCCCCCAGCAAATCCATAAAACGAAACAGAAGAATAATCAGTAATTAGAACCTTTGTTTTCAACAAAGCTTCTTTTATATCTCCTTGGTATAGGTATTTCTCATTTTTATGATAAATTGATGGGAATTGGGCTTTTAAGATATTTTCTGACTTTGGATGTAAAACAATATTAATTTTTTTGTCTTTATAAAAACTATTATTTTCAATCATCTCTATGAATTGGATATACCTTGAAATATAACTATGTTTCTCTAATTTTCCTGTTAAGTCCCAAGGTCTCCATGTTAATAAAAAAGTTATTTCATCTTTTATTTTGTCTCTAGAATCCACGTAAAGATCTAAATTGGGGAGCCCCGTTTTTATTAATTCATTACTAGAATAATTAGTATAATGAAGAAATTTTCCCTTTTCAAATTCCGAATTCACAACTATAAAATCAGGCGCAATTGGAACCCTTGTGTTATAGTACCCTCTCTCAAAAACATTAGTTGCTAAGCAAACTCCATGTTGTAAAAATATTTTCTTTTTATTAAAAAGAATTTTCCTTTTTAATAATTGGTCATTATCATATAACCTTCTTTGTATATGTGTAACTAAATCTGACGATATAAAGCTATTTGCTAAAAATATTCGATAAAATGCTGAAAAAGAATTTTTAGCAAATATATTTCTTGGGTAGCTTTTTTTCAGCATGTCATAGTTATTATTTTTCTTATCAAGAATATAAACAGAATTCTTATCTTTTTTAACTGCCCTTTTAAATAATTCAAAACCTGATTCAGAAGCGCCCTCACAAAATTTCTCAAAATATATATTGTATATTCTTTTATTTTTATTTATTAAGCTAAACAAATACGCAATTGACTCGATGAATTTAATTCTATTTTTTAATTCACTAGTGATGACTATTACAAATTGACCGGTTATAGATTTTCTAACAAATATCTCAATATTATTCCTTAGTACTCTACTAGAGCGAGTATTAAATAAATAGTGTCTTTTGTGATATTTATCTTTAGTATTTCCCTTTAGATTAAAGTAATAATTAAATTTTTGATTTATGACTTTAATAAAGACCGGCACATTAATATTACTATCTATAGTATACTGCTTGTTAATATGAGCTAATGGAGCTCTCGACCAAAATATATGAGTTAACAGAGCTATTTTATTTGTATTCATTGAAAACATCTCTCTTAAGAATTTAGGAAAGAGAAAATGAACTTTTAAATTTTGAGCTTTATTATAACCTAAGGAAAGTTCTACATCTTTATATGAATATGTTCGAAATCTTAATAAACCAATAAAAATAATACTTTGAAAAAGATTAAAAACTTTAATATTAACGAAAGGCGATTTTTCTACTTTATCTATTATTTCCCGCTCACTTAAAGTCTTATGCTTTTTAGTTTTTACAAAAGATAATTTATGATGTGTATCAACATAAAATATTATCTTAAATTTAGAGAATTCTTCCACGCTAACTATAGTCATAGGATCAATATCTTTCACAATGACAGGCTTTTCAGATTTACGATTGTATATATAGTATTTATGGTTTATATTTCCTCTTTTTTTCAACAATATTGTGTTTCCATTAAAATCGCAATATCCGTCATTCAAAATCATTTCATTACTTTTATCATAGGTATAAAAATCTAGCATTTCCCATCACCCCTTATAAAACCGACATTTGAAAATAATCACATTTTCAAATTATAACATATAGTTACTTTTTAATGTATTAAAGAGAAATAATTACAATTAGAAGTATAGCTCAGTCTTTAACAGTTCTTAAGTTTTTTATAAAACTAATAAAAACAAGAGGATATTAATTAAAATTTGGTTTTTTTACTAAAATACAAACAAAAAAATCTATAAAACTAGCTTTCCTCTCCTTTGCCTTCCCCTACCCCCACCACTTAAACTACCCCTACCTAGGAAAAAACCGGTAAGCGCGCTTCCTATAAGGATGATGGTGGGTGCAGGAGTTTGAGGTTGTGCTTCAGTCGTATGAGCCAATGATTTTTAAGATTATGAGGAGTTTGGGGATTTATCGGGAGAAAGAGGAGTATTATCAGGTGGCTGTGATTGCTTTGTGGGAGGCATGGGAGCGATATGATGAAGGGTTGGGGAAGCCTTTTATTAGTTATGCTTATGCTTGTGTGAGGGGGAAGTTGTTGAATGAGTTGAAGCGGTCGATTAATTATTCAGTGCGATGGGTAGTGGCAGAGGAAGAGTTTTGGTTATTGGTGGCGAGTGATGAAGTGAGCGATGATTCTACTGTTGAGTTAGAGTTTTTGCGGATTTGTCGAGGGTGTTTGACGGAGAAGCAGTTTAAGTGGGTATGGTATACGCTCATGTATGATTACTCGATTCGAGAGATTGCCCTTAAAGAGGGGGTGTCTATATCTGCTGTGAAGCAGTGGCGGGAAGGGGCACGAAGATCCCTGAGAAAGAGGATGGGGCGAGAAGGAACGCACCATTAAGTGTGAACAGGCGCATTCCTTTCTTCATTAATCAATCGAATTGTCTCTTCTAGAGTGATTGGCTCTTTGGTAGTAGGATTCATATATTTGGGATAAAGTAAATAGGCGGCAGCGAATACTTCAACAAGTGTACGTTGTCGCTTTCTTCTGGCTACCATTTGACGATCATCTGTTAAGCCCCAGTTGGAGTAAAAAGGGGCTCCAACTGTTGTAACGGGAATGCCTCTCATAAGCGCTTCGAAACCGGATAAAGAAGTAATAGTATAAACATGGTCGACGGTTTTTAGTGAATCATGCAAGCTAATTGGTTCGCTGACAATCTGTGCTAGATGAGAGACGTCTTTTGGATTGGATTGCAACGGCCTCTTGCCGGATAGTACGTCAGGATGCGGCTTATAAATAATTTGTGCATGAGGATTTTCCTCCCGAGCTAAGCGGACAAGGTCATTGTTCGTCCATCGACTGGCCGCTCCCATCAAAATCGAAGCATCATCTTCTACTTGTCCAATGACTAATATCCGTTTATTCATTTTCCTGCCGTAGACTACATTCACATCTTTATGTGAAAGATGGTTATATTTACTTAAGCCATTTTCTTTTATTTCTTCTATGATGTGCGCTGCACGATCTAGGATATCTTGGTCAAACTGATGATGATTGAGTAAATGCTCTAAGTCACTTGGTTGGGTACTATCATAATAAATACCTGTTTTGTCTATGCATAACGAGTATGGCAAAGTATGCAGTGCCCCTAAACCAACAGAGCGGACAAAGCCGTCTTCTACACGATAGATAGGAACTTGATAGGCTTCGGCGATATCTTCCAGTTGGACATGTTGTTTAGATCCCCATATTAAGAATACTTTTTCCCTGTTTATGCGAAGCAACCCGTGTAAAAATACAGTAGTAAAAGTATGGGGGATAAAAATAATTTCATATTCACGAAAAAATTCTTTCACACACTCTTGTTTCCAATGAGAAAAGTAGAATGCCAACGCTATAGGTTTTGTTTCATTATTCCTTTTTACCTGGCGAACAGTTTTTGTATATTGCCGTATCTCGTTTACTTTCCTAACACCTTTCTTTGCTAACCCTCGCCATTTTTTCACTGTAAGACACCTTCTACGATGTAGGATTTGAGCATATCCTTCTCTTTACTGCTACCTGAATATAGAATTTGTTCCTCGCCTATTTTTTCTCCTGTTTGTTGAACGACCCAGTAGAGTAATAATTCACAATCGCTTGGTTTTCTGCCCAGTTGATTAACTAGCTCACGATACAAACCTTGTGGGTAAGACTGTAACTCCACTCCTCGTTCAATCAGTGTACGCATATAATCTGAGCCATGCGGATAGCGATGAAGGAGACCAGGTTCATTACATAATAATAATTCCACCTGTGATAAGTTCACCTGCTCATGCAATTCAGGATGAATGGTACCAAATAAAATGAATGAACTGTTCCGATCAATCAATGGAAAGGATGGTGGCGTAACAAAAATTACGCTATCAAATTTTTGACAGAAATGATGCAGCGCCTCTTGTGACGTCGCTTCTAGTACAATCCCTACCTTTTTATGCGTGGTCAGCAGTTGTTGAAAACGGCCTTCTGATTGAATCAATTGATTAACAACCACTTTCTCACTATAAGTGGAGGCGTTTGATTGATCGTAATCAAAATTGACTGCCAAAGAAAGATAAGGCACCTCTATTGGTTCTATTTGCTTCTCTCGTAAAAGCTGTTTCGCCTTATAGGGGTGACCGCAATGATTAAGAATGGCTGCAAATTGCATGATATCTTCTCTAGAAAAATCGACATCCAACATTTTTAACGTCTCTTCTGTTGCATGTAATAACCTATCTGATGGACCTTCAATCTTCCATAGTAATCTGATTAAAGCAAGCATTTGCCGCTTAGATTTTTTCTCTACCTTTAATAAGGAGATAAGTGCTGCCTGATAATCTCCAATACCGGCAAGAGCAATGCCCTTTTCACAATGGAGAGGGTCAGGTAAGCTGCTCTGTTGCTGTTTTTCTTCGATTAGTTGCAAGCATTTTTCATATTGTCTCGCATCATTTAAAAGTTCAATATACACTTGCTCTCTTCCAGGTTGATAAACTAAATTTAATGCTTGTTTATATAATTGTTCAGCTTCAGAAAAGGCAAGTGCTTGTCTTTTCTTATCACCCTCTAGCTCCATACTTTCTGCACGTTGTCTAATTAAGATTTTCATTGCTTCTTCTAATTGAATATGTTCACCGGTATCCGGGTTCATATAGCGCGGATACACAAGATAGCTAATCGCAAATAACTCGTCAATCGTACGTTTCCGTTGTCTTCTCTCGTTAGGTTGCTTATCTGTTGTTAAGCCCCAGCCTGCATAAAATGGCGATCCGTAACAAGTAACTGGTATACCGCGAATAAGCGCCTCGAAGCCAACAAGAGAAGTCATTGTGTACACATGATCAATCGTCTGGAGCGCATCAACGATACCAAGCGGTTCAGTTACAACTTTCGCCACATCGGTCACGTCCATCGGATTAGAAAACGCCTTACGATATCCGCCAAGAACATCGGGATGTGGTTTATAAATGATTTCACATTCTGGGTGCTCTTTTGCAGCCGCACGAACGAGATCATTATTGGTCATTTTCGCTTCTAGTCCATATTGAATGGATGCGTCATCTTCTACTTGCCCAATGACTAAAATCCGCTTTGACTTTTTCTCACCATATATCTTATTGATATCAGCTTGCGCAGTATGGTTATATTTTGATACGCCCTGTTCAATAAGCTGTAGCCGACATTTTCTTGCTCGCTGCAACAATTCCACTGATACCTCGTAAGTATTTAATAATTCTTCTAAGTCTGATGGTTGCCGAGCATTGAAATAAAGCGTCTTTGAATCAACAGCGATGGATAAAGGAAACGTATGGGCTGCACCTAAGCCTACTGAGCGGACAAAACCATCTTCCACACGCAGGACTTTAATACCTTTCTTAGCTGCATAAGCAGTTAGCCCTTCAGGTTCTTTAAATCCCCAGACGATAAATACTACCTGAGATGCCTTTTTGATGAAAGGTTGCAATCTTTTTAAATCCCCTTGTCCAAAAACAAACGCGGTGCGATATTCCGAGAAAAATTTGCTGCTATGCTCCCTCTTCCAAGGATTAAAGCCGAACATAAAAGCGACAGGCAATGCCTCACTTTTGCTCCAATTCTCTCCCATTTCAATAAATGGCTTTTGTTCGTTCCCTTTATTTAGTGAAAGTTGTTTTAAACTTTTTTTTATTGTTTTTTTCCAACCCATACGTACAATACCTCCTTCCTTTATACATGTACGAAATGTGTTTTTAATCCTTCGTCCCAATCCACTTCCTTAAGAGAGGTGGCTGCTGCTCCACCCATGACGTCTGAAATGAATGGCAGCCCATGCTTAGCGCTCCCTTTTAGGCGTGGGATAAGATGAAAATGAAGGTGCCGTACAAGTTCGTTCATTGAAGTCATATATAAACGTTCACTGCCAATTACTTCTTTCAGTGCGCTTTCGACCACTTTGATGATCTGAAAAAAGTCATGCTGTTCTGCCTCGTTTAAATCGCTCCAATGTTCAATATGCCTCTTCGTTTCCAAGTGTAAATAGCCTAATGCAGTCTTTGATTCAACCGCAACAAGCATCCACCGATCATTTTTATAAATTACTTCACGCTTATGAGCGAGCTGTTTTTCACAAATTGCACAGCTATTCAAAAGAAACACTCCTTACTGTCTGACCGCCTGTTGGTTAAGAAAATCCTTTACAAGAGCCGTGTAATCAAAACTTTGACGAAGAATGGATTCAATAATCTCCCGTACTGCACCATTGCCACCCATCCGTTCCGCAACGATTTCCGCTTCTTGCTTCACTTCCTCAATCGCGTTTGCTGGACATGCTGCTAACCCGACCATATTCATTGCTGTTATATCATTCAGATCATCACCGATATAACACATTTGATTCACATCAATATCTAGTTCACCCGCTAATTGCAAAAGGGTGGATACTTTATCTTTCACACCTTGCTGCACATGGTTGATGTTCAGTTCCGCAGCTCGTTTCTCAACCGCCGCAGATCGTCGGCCTGTTATAATCGCGACCTCTATCCCAACAAACTTCGCTAAGCTTATTCCCATGCCATCATGTACATGAAATGCCTTTAGTTCTTCACCACTACTCGATAAAAAGAGTTTGCCATCGGTTAACACACCATCAACATCTAACACGATTAAGCGAATATTTTTCATCAGTGTGCCTCCTACAACCCAAGATGCATAAGGTCATGAATATGAATCATACCTACGGGCTCATGTTTGTCATTGACAATCGGTAGCACATTTACTTTATGCTGTTCCATTAATGTCTTCGCTTCAGAAGCGAGATGGTTTTCTGTCAGATAATACGGTTGTGGGTTACAATACTGAAGGACTTGTTCCTCGAGTATTGTATTCGTCATCGCAAATGCTCTCCGAATATCGCCATCTGTTAAAATCCCGAATAATTCATTTTTCTCTGTGACGACACTGATCGCGCCCATCCCTTGTAAAGTCATCGAGAAGAGTGCTTCTTGAACAGTTGCATGTGTCGCAATGATCGGGTTTTTGCGGGTATTAGCAACCACATCGGTTGTTTTAAGTAATAATCTTCTTCCTAATGAGCCTGCTGGATGAAAGACGGCGAAATCTTCTGGCTGAAAGTTTCTTGCTTCTAGTAAGGCAATGGCTAAAGCGTCTCCTAAAGCTAAAGTAACCGTCGTGCTCGTTGTAGGAGCTAAACCATGTGGGCAGGCTTCCACTACATTGCCAATGCAAAGGACAATCTCTGACTTTCTAGCCAATGTCGATAATGGGTTTTTCACAATGCTAATCATTTTCGCACCGATTCTTTTTATGGACGGGATGAGCTGTAATACTTCTTCCGATTCCCCACTATTTGATATCGCTATCACTACATCCTTAGCCGTAACCATCCCCAAATCTCCATGCAACCCTTCCGATGGATGAAGGAAAATAGAAGGTGTACCTGTACTCGCCATCGTAGCATTGATTTTTCTGGCAATTATGCCTGATTTACCTATGCCTGTAATAACCACTCTTCCTTCACATTGGAGAATCATGGCAATCGCTTCATTAATATGTGGACCGATTTGATCTTTTAACTGCATAATAGCTGTTGCTTCTTTTTCCAATACAGAAATCACGTGATTAGTATAATCCAGCTGGTTCGTTTTCATATTCAGCATGCTCATTCCCTCCTGCATAGGATGACGCTTTTAATAAACAATCCATGGCTACAATCGGTTTTAAGATTTGTTCGACATCACTTAATTTCACCATATTCGGTCCATCAGATAACGCTTTATCAGGGTTAGGGTGAACCTCCATAAAAATGGCATCTACACCAACTGCTGCCGCGGCACGAGATAAGTAAGGAACAAATTCACGCTTTCCTCCTGTACTCGTACCATTGCCCCCTGGAATTTGCACACTATGTGTCGCATCAAATACAACTGGTGCCATTTCTCTCATCATTGGTAATGAACGCATATCAACAACTAAATTGTTATAGCCAAATGTTGAGCCTCTTTCTGTAAGTAAAATACGGTCATTACCTGCTTCCTTTAACTTTGTCACAACATTGATCATGTCATTAGGAGAGAGGAATTGTCCCTTTTTTACATTGATGACTTTTCCTGTTTTCGCTGCAGCAGTAAGCAAGTCTGTTTGTCTACAAAGGAAGGCTGGGATTTGGATAATATCCAGCACTTGACTAGCTAGTGCTGCTTGGCTAGGTTCATGAATATCTGATAACACAGGAATGCGAAAGGCATCCTTTACATTCGCTAACATATTTAATCCCGCTTGAAGTCCCGGCCCTCTTTCGGAAAAAATAGAAGATCGATTGGCTTTATCAAATGACCCTTTGAAGATAAATGGAATGCCTAAATGGGATGTAATTTCTTTTAATCTTGCCGCTGTCTCCATCACTACTTCTTTGCTTTCTAACATGCATGGTCCAGCAATCAATACAAAAGGACGCTCACCGCCAAATACGATTTCATCATTTAATCTGACTGTTTTAGACATACTGTTTTCCCCCTAGAATCTCTTCTATTTTTTGAATATCTTCTTTCGTGTCTACACCGTGAAACGGGTCATCTGTTGCAATCATCTTAATCATGATATTATTTTCTATCAGCCGCAGTTGCTCAAGCATTTCTGCTTGTTCAAGCGGTGTTTGTGGGAGCATAACGAATCTCATTAATATTTCTCGTGGATAACCATAGACGCCAATATGTTTGAAATAATCAGTTTTTTCTCCTCTTTGGAAAGGAATCGGTGCTCTCGAAAAGTAGAGTGCTTCATTTTCCTTATTTGTCACGACTTTTACCACATTTGGGTCCGTGATATCTTCAGGGCGATCAATTTTTTTCATAGCGGTAATTACAGCCCTATTTTGCTCTTTTCGAGAGGTTCGAACCATCTCATCAATCAAGGTAGGCTGGATGAGGGGCTCATCTCCTTGAATATTAATGAAAAAGTCACCTTCTATATTGGATGCTACTTCAGCCATACGGTCAGAGCCCGTTTCATGGGCGGCACTTGTTAATATCGCTTCACCCCCGATTGATTCAACTACTCGCTTAATTTCTTCATGGTCAGTAGCGACAATGACACGCTCTAATTCTTTCGATTGGCACACTTGGCGATATACTCGTTCAATCATTGGAACGCCAGCAATAAGCGCAAGTGGTTTACCTGGGAATCTAGTCGATGCGTACCTTGCGGGAATGATTCCAATCGCTTTCATCCAATACACCTCTCTCATAATCTTCTAATCTATTCGCTAAATTTTTGGCTGTTTGTTTATTAGGTCGATTAAGCACACCTTCTGTTTGATAATGAAATCGTAAATAATAGAGAAATTTTTCAATTTTATCTATAGATAAAGGAGTCGATAATGACTTTTGCAAACTTTGATATAAAAGATCTGGATGCGGACATCTTTCTACAAGTGGGTCAATATTGTATAAGGCATCTCCTAATGTAATCACTTTCTTGTAGTGAGCAAGCGCTTCTATTCCTACCGTTGAATTGACCGTTACCACAGCTAAGCTTGCCTTCAAAAGCTTGTCCATCCGATATTTCTGAACAAATTGTACATTTGTATATTTGTTCTTCAATGATTGATAGTTTTGTCGTGATAAGTCTTCAGGGTGTTCCTTTACAATGACTTTAATTTGCCTGTGATACGTTTGGTTATATTGTTCCACCGCTTTTAAAGTAATCTCTAGTAATTGCTCCATTGATTGAATATGTGGTGAATGATAAAAGATTTGCGTATCACGAGACACTTGAAACGGGAGAAAGATATATTCACCACGCAAATCAACCTCATCTTCTTTTCTTCGGCTATACCATTTCTTATGAACGAAATATTTGAGTCCTTGCCAGAAATTAATATGAGCAAAATAGTTTGGATGGATACGCAAAAGTGACCCTGCCATTGATAATAGTTTTGCTGAAGCAACTTTCAGTAAATTTTCCCTCTTTAATTGCTTAAGTGATGTTTCCTCAGGGCGGAACATATATTTCATCAGACGCGGACGGTCAACCTCAATATCCTGATAGAAAGAGAAGTCTCTCGGGACGCTCGAACAGGCATTAATCCCATTCGGATCACACGTAATCGTATACGGTCTGAACAGCCCATCTTCAAAGAAATACGTCCGCAAACCCTTCTTCTTTGCTAAATAACGGCATATTTGGTCAATCCAGTGATAGCCATTAAACAAGCAAATAACTTCTATGTTGTGTCTATCAAGCAGGTGATCTAGTGCTGCCATGTACCGCTTATACATCCTAAGCTCACTTAGCGGGATCTCCTTTTGCAGTACTCTTTTTGTAAAAGTAATATTATATATCTGTAGATCCATTAACTCCTCGTCACTAATCGGGTATTCCTCTTTCGCCACATGATGAGGTAAAAAAACGGTTGGAATGGTCGTTTTCATTAATAACTCATTTAATTCAAGCTGGATTAAATGAACTTGATGACCTTTTCCTTCCAACTCAGCCCCAATATCATGAAAAAGCCTCTTATTGCGATTGCCTCGAATAAACATGAAATGAGCCATTAGCATCCTCCAAATTCATCGGCTGTATTTAACGCTTTATTTGCCTAGAGTGTATCATGACAATCGCCGAAAAATGACGGATTTACCGATTATTTACAAACCATTTAATAGATATTTACATTTGTTAGAAAATTTTTATAATAGTTAATAGAGAGTTTACAATTTAGAAGAAGTCATTTAAATAATGGGAGTAGATCTAGATTTTCTTTTCACAACAATCTCCACTGGGATGATGTGCTATAGAATACTTAGTTGAGTTAGACGAATTTTTTTGCGTGTAACCTCAAACTCACAGTGTAGATTTTTGATTATTTCATACTCTAGGAAGACAATCATTTTGTTGGCGGTTTTTCTATTTATAATCGCAAACTCTGTATTTTTTTGTTTACGTAACATTTGTGCACTTCTCCCTCTTATGGGTGTAATCCTCATTTACCAACACAACTTGTGGTTTTTCAAACCTTCTTAAGTGGACATTTCCCTTTTGCCCACACTTCTTATTCATTTTGATCCCACTTGTGGGGGCTTTTCCTCTTTGACCACACTTCTTATTCATTTTGATCTCACTTGTGTGGGCTTTTCCACTTTGCCCACACTTCTTCTTCATTTTGATCCCACTTGTGTGGGCTTTTCCTCTTTGACCACACTTCTTATTCATTTTGATCCCACTTATGTGGGCTTTCCCACTTTGACCACACTTCTTCTTCATTTTGATTCCACTTGTGTGGGCTTTTCCCTTTTGCCCACACTTCTTATTCATTTTGATCCCACTTGTGTGGGCTTTTCCTCTTTGACCACACTTCCTCTTCATTTTGATTCCACTTGTGTGGGCTTTTCCCTTTTGCTCACACTTCTTGCTGATTTTTTCCCTTCTTTTGTTTGTATTCTGGATTTAATCCTTCTCCTCTCCCTCATTACTTTTACGCGAATTCGACTTGCACACAATTCTTTGCTACGCACTCAGTTCGGGTTCACCCCCCTGAGTGCGAATATCCCCTTCTTCCAACACTATCCACTATCTACTTCGATTTCGTCTGTTTGCTCAACAAACTGAATATCCTACCTAATTTGCCCTTCGTTCTTCATAGAATTAATAGCGTCCACCCCGCTTTATTCATGCAACCATTTTCCACTTCGAGCTCATCCGGAAATCAAGGGCACTCATCAAAAAAGGCATTCAATCAAACGTTTGATTGAATGCCTGTTTCATTTATTCAGCTTTCTTCCATTCCCCTATTCTACGGGGATCTGCCGCTCCGTCTAGTGTACGGTCTTTTAGTTGTAGTGATAAGGCATTGACACTGCCGAAGTAAGTGGCATTGTCATTGATTTTCACTTTATAGCCTTTACTTTGTAGTTCGTTATAGGTTTCACGTTTGAAGCCTGGTTCAATTTCGATTTTGTCATCTTCTATATAAAAACGTGGTCGCTCTACAGCTTGTTGTAAACTATGACCATAGACAAGATGATAGAGAATGGATTCGGTGATCACTGCAGGAATTCTTCTTCCTCCAGGTGAACCAATGCCGATTACTTCTTTATCATTGGCTAGAATCGTTGGTGAGATAAAGCTCCTTGGCCGTTTTCCTGGTTCAAACACATTCGGACTTTTTTCATTTTCACTGTAATTGGTGAGTGCATTATTCAGGAAAAATCCTTCCTCCATATACTCACCTGTTCCAAAAAAGTTCCCTAATGAATTCGTTGTTGACACCATCATACCGCTTTTATCTACGACAACAAAATGAGTCGTATGTCCATAATCTTTACGTTCTGCCTCTGAATCATTTAATCGGGCACTTTTGAAAATGTCCTTATGTTCCTCTACCAACTCATCAGTAAACTCTTTACTCATTGATTTTTCCAAATCAAGGTCGGTATAATCCATATCCCCTATTTGTGATAATCTCTGCTCGTAGGCAATTTTACTAATTTCTCCGAAAGAGGCGACAAAAGATGGTTCATCGTCCCATTCTTGTTCCTCTAATACTTTCTCTGCCATCTGCAATGATTGAATAACAGTCAGCCCTGAGTATGGTGGGGCAGAGGAAAATACATCATATCCCATAAACTCTCCATGCACTGCTTTCATTTTTTGTGAAGTATACTTACTAAAATCACTGCGGTCAAATGAATCATGTTGCTCAGCAAACGATTCTGCCATGTCACCTCGATAAAAAGCTGCCGCACCGCCATCACGGATTTTTTTTAACGTTTCAGCAAGAGCTGGCTGGACGAGACGATCACCCACTTCTATCGGTTCGCCATCAATGATAAAAGGCAAATCGTCATCCTCGTCTATCCGATTATTCAATGCCACCTTAAAACGATAAGATAAATCCTCATCTACCTGGAAGCCATTTGCAGCTAGAGGAATCACTTTATCCATAATCTTTTTAAAAGACATACTTCCTTCAGCTTCATGAATATCTTCCATTCCCTTTACAAATCCAGGTATGCCTGAATCTGATTCTACTTCCTCAGAAGAAAGCGGAGCCATTTCTCTGTATTGCTGAACAAATGGCTTTGCGCCTTCTTGGTATACAAGAGTTTCTCCACCACCGCCAAGGCCTGAGCCATATGGTTCGACAACCGCTAATGCATAAGACACAGCAACAGCTGCATCAACTGCATTGCCCCCTTCGTTTAATACTTCCATTCCTACCTTTACAGCTAACGGGTGGCTTGCACTTACCCCGTATTCACCGCTCTCTGTTCCTATCATCGGGAGGCTCACCTCTTCCTCACCCTTTCCATCAAAAACCCACAGAAGAACAATCACAATGAGAATAACGACCAGCAATCCTAGCAGTATAAGTTTTTTCTTCATTGCTCCTCCTTCTTTAATCTTGGCTTTGTTGCACTTTCACCTTCAACAATTCTATTTGTATTTCTTGTTCTTCTTTTTCTGTTAGTGTATCTGTTTGACTAAAGCCCACAATGAAAAGGAATAAACCGGCTACAAATAAATAAGGCAATAAACGATTGAATACCTTCTTCATTCTTCCCCCTCCCTTTGTTTAACTGTAAACGTTAATTTATCATCAACTGTTGCGTGATCCACATCCAAATCTCTCGTTAATTGACGCATAATCGACTGCTCTGAGAGCTTGTCCCAGTTTGATAAAGGGGCCGGTGTAGCTTCTCGTATTTTCATAGGGGTAATTTCGAAATTCGTTTCCCCTGTAGGCATGAGATGAAATTGTACGAGGGCTGTTTCTCTCGTTCTTGACCAGCCTTGGTCGAAAATAAAGTTACCTAAGCTATAAAAAATAACTGTGTCATCATAGACCTCAATAGACTCTAATACATGAGGATGGTGTCCAATAACTAAATCTGCTCCAGCATCTGCCAACGCTCTTCCCAACTCTTTTTGGCGGTCACTCGCTCGACTATTATATTCACGTCCCCAATGGGCATGGACAATCACGTAATCTGCCTTTTTCTTTGCTTCTGCGGTTAAAGGGATAAAAGTAGCTGGATCAAAATCCAATATGCCGGCTTTTTTTTCTCCTGCCTTCGTTTCATCAGAACTTAAGTCAGAAAAACTCAGTGTCGCAATTGTTAATCCATTGATTTCCTGATAAGAAATACGATTTCTAGCATCGGTATGATTTGTCCCAGCGCCAACGGCATCGATTCCTTGTTCATGAAAGGCATCAAGGGTATCAATCATTCCCTGTTCGCCATAATCCATCATATGATTATTTGCCATGGCCATCGTTTGAAAACCAGCGTCCTTCATCGCCGCAACCGATTCACGATTGGCTTGCAATGTAATCTCTTTGTTTTCCATCGGTTCAAGCTCTCGATCACTTGCTACATTTTCGAAATTCCCTGTGACATAGTCCGCCTGATTAAATAATGGCTCAACATAACGGAATAAATAGTCATAACCATAACGTTTTGTTACTTCTTCCACATGTCTCCCAACCATTACATCTCCAACAGCCACGCCCGTTACTTGCGCATTTTCTTCTGGCTGAGCATCTGCCTCCGTACGAATATCAAAACTATAAATAATAGCAAATGCGACAATTAGCACCGGAAAAAGAATCATGATATGTATAGGAATACGTCTTTTCTGCTTCTTTAAGAAACGAAGAAGTTGTTCATGGAAATTGAGCTTCCTATGTTTCTTTTTTTGTTCCATTCTTGCCTTCTCACTCCTTTAAAATAGGTAATACACGTACATAATGCCAAATGTTGCAGCGGATAAAAGCAGGGTGCTACCTAATGTAATGGTAACTCCTTGTTTTTGAATCGTATTTGCAATCAATCCTGGGACAATGACCCCCAACCCTCTAAATTCATTAATCTCAAACGGTAATATCGGGTAAAAATAATCTAATATCAATTTGAGACATATCCCGGTAATCAGCATCGCAGCAAACTTGCGACGTCCGTATAAAATAACGACCTTTGATACGCCATATTTTACAATCACATAGGTTAATAAACTGACGAGCAAAATAATTAAAACAAAGATTGGCTGGTCCAATACAAGAGCCAGATAACCTGGCACGACTAACCCAGCAGGCATGATCCCAAATTTCTCAGCAAATAAGAGACTGAGTAGGACGCCTAGAATAAGAGATATGTATAAATCATCACCAAACATGGAAAACGCTCCTTAACTGACTAATTGTTTTATTTTCAAATGTTGAATTTCCTCTATTAACGGTTCTGCAGCACCATGTATATTGCCGACTCCATAAATGGTAGAACCTTTCATTTCTCCTTTTAAATGCTCGAGAATTTCTCTCGTATCCGATCCTTCTAAGTTTTCTAATGATTGTGCAGGGATAAGTCCCAGCTCGTATGCTTTCACAATCGGTTCTGCCGATTCCCCAATCACAACAAGCGTTTTCATTGGGATAAATGGTAAAACATCTCTCGCAAATTGTTCCGTACGATCGACACGGTCTGCACGGCAATTCATGATAACGATTGGTTCCTTTGTCGGGTATCCAACTTCTTCTACTCGCTTCCAAATATTCAAAGTCGAAGACGCATCATTTGCTGCAAAACCATTCACAAAATAGGATGGTTCTTTCGAATGTCCAATTGGCGAAATTCTCATCGCTCCTGGATCTGGTGGTGCATGGAGCATCCCTTGTCTTGCCGTTTTTTCATCAATACCAATCGCTTCTGCTACTGCCAGTGCTAAAGAGGCATTATCAGGGAAAACCATGTAATCGAACTGTTTTAAAAATGTTTCTGAAATCTTACTATTATCAGCGACAATCACAGTCGTGTTACGTTCAGCCGCTACTTTTTCGTAATAATCACGATATGCATCATCAGTAATAATTAAATAACCGTTATGAGGGATGGTCGCTGTAAAAGCTTCAGCAACTTCATCTAATGTTGGTCCCATCACATCCATATGGTCCTCTAAGACATTCACGATAACCCCGATATTCGCTTGTAGTAATTCTTCTTGGAAAGTAATTTGGTAATCGGGATTGACCGCCATACATTCACTGACTAATGCTTCTGCTCCACGATTAACCGTCTCTTTAATTACTTCCTTCTGTTCACCAATATTAGGCCCTTGAGGCTTTCTCACAATTGGTTTCTCTTCTGGATCATTCCAATAAATCATCCTCGCATCCGTTCCCGTTGTTTTTCCTACTGTCTTATAACCAGCTTCGAATAATATCCCAGTAATAAGCCTTGTGACAGTCGATTTCCCGCGGATTCCATTAATATTAACTCGTATCTTTAATGCATCTAGCCTTTTACGATGTTTTCTTTTTTCAATAATTCCTGCCGTTAATAAAATGAGACAGCAAACAACAATAATCCACATATGCCCGCCTCCTCTTTTCCTTTTTTTTCATTGTCAAATTGGCACGATTAATATATTAATATATAAATATTTCACTGCCATCACATGGAAATAAACTTTTTTTACCGATAGATGACAGTAGGATTTGGATTAATACTACAATTCCCGAGGAGTAAATCACTATAAATAAACATTTTTTTCTAATTGTTCAAACCGTTCTTCTTATAAAATATTTTTTATGTCCGTAGGTAGGTATTTCTTTTATAAAAAATAGATGACATAAGAAACGGATGCTGACATAAAATAGAAAAATATTTTTCAAAGAGGAAATATCCAGAAAGGTGTCGAAAAAGGTTGAACGGAGGATGTGAAATATATGAATGAAAAATTATGGGAACAAATCGAAATGGATACACTCACTTCGCGCCTTCATGCTATTGGAAACCGACCAAATAATCCACTCGGTGTATCCATCCAATCATTCGGACAAACAATGGCCTACACTGTTAAAAATATTCCGGGGCCAGCTTTTAATGTAATCAAAGGGTTTTGTGCGGAAGACGAGTTATTGCTTGATAAAATAATTGATTGGTATGATGAGAAACATATTCCTGCTCGCTTCGAAATTGCACCAAGTCATTATTCCCGATCATTATTAAAAGCATTGCACAAGCGCGGTTTTTATCAGACAGATTTTCATACCACTTTATATAAGCAGTTACCCGATACCATAAAACCAGTAAATCATGCGATAGAAATCCGTACTTTACGCCAAGATGAATTCCAGACTTTTGCTGACATATACATACAAGGCTTTCAAATGCCCTCTTTCTTACTAGAAGACGTAGCGCAGAACAATGCCGTCCTTTATCCGCTACCTGAATGGAAATTTTACTTAACACTAGTCAATCATGAACCTGCTGGAATCGGCGTGCTTTTTTGTAATGAAAAAGGGGCAAACCTCGCCGCTGCTGCTACCTTACCTGCTTTTCGTCAAAAAGGGGGGCAGTCTGCACTCATTCAACAAAGAATGCAACATGCGCAGGAAATTGGCTGCAAATGGATCGCTGGGCAAGCCTCCTATGGCTCAGTTAGTCAGAGGAATATGGAGCGGGCAGGAATGAGGGTTGCCTATACAAAAGCGATATGGGTGAGGGATGAGATTATTAAGAGGAAATAAAATAGAGCCCTTTTTAAAAAAGAGCCCTAACAATTGTATCTTATCTAGATGTATATCCAGCGTCGGCATGAATCGTAGTACCTGTAATATAAGATGATGCATCCGATGCTAACCAAAGACTTGCTTGTGCAATCTCTCTTGGTTGACCAAAGCGATTCAACAAGCTTAGTTGTGGTGCATACTCTTCTTCCGTAAAACCAAACTGATCAAGAGCACCTCTAAGCATTGGTGTATCAATTGCACCAGGAGCTACTGAATTCACACGTATATTTTGTGGACCATATTCCATAGCAGCTACTTTTGTCATTCCAACTACTCCGTGCTTAGCTGCTACATAAGCAATATTTTGTGGTTGTGGACGGAATCCGCTTACAGATGAGATATTAACGATGGAACCACCGTTTCCTTGTTTTTCTAGTTGTTGTAGCTCATATTTCAAACAAAGAGCCGTACCTGTTAAGTCAACAGACATTAAGCGGTGCCAATAATCTTCATCGAACTCAGCAGCTAATTTATCATCTGGTGTTAACGCAGCATTGTTTACAGCCACATCTAATTTACCGTATGTGTCTACAGCAAATTGCACCATGTTTTGTACTTCTTTTGATTTCGAGATATCTACTTTTACAAAAGCGGCCTCTCCACCACTAGCTTTGATTTCTTCTACTACGGCTTGGCCTTTTTCTTCATTAAAATCAGCTACTACTACTTTCGCTTTTGCCTCTGCAAAAAGTTTAGCCGTCGCTTCCCCCATGCCCATTGCTGCGCCTGTAACAATAGCGACTTTACCTTCTAATACTGGAAATGTCATTGTTCTTTCCTCCCTTTCCTTTGTTCAGTTTCTATTAAATCTCATCAATTTTAGTGTCTCAATATACAAATTGGGTTATTTTGTTCAGTAATGTTCAACCAATTTTATTTTGTTCAGTAAAATTGCAAAATATGTAGGAATTCAACATAATAAGAAAAGAGGTGATTCTCTTGGAGCATGATTTTTTAGATAAACGCGTACAACGATCACGCGCGGCTATTAAAACAAAATTTATTGAATTATTATATAAAAAGTCTTTCGACCAAATTACTATATCTGAGATTGCAAGAGAGACAAATTATAATCGCGGAACATTTTACGCCAATTTTCATTCAATGGACGAGTTACTAAAAGAGGTCATTGATGAAACATTACATGAGATGATTGAACAAATTGGTATTCCTTATCAAGCTTATGAACAAGTTTATTTACGAGAACTTCCGATTGAGGAGATTACATTATTCAATTATTTCAAAGAACAGGCATCACTATATCAATTATTATTAAGTGACCATATTCGCGTCGATTTCCGCTATCAAATGGCAAAGGCCATTGAACAGCTTTTTTTAGATGAATACGACTATGTCCTACCTAAGGACAGTTCAGTTGACGCTAAATGGTTATATATTTATCGCGCCAATGGCATTGCCGGTCTCATTATTCGTTGGATTGAAGAGGACTTCCCGCATACGCCCACTTATATGGCAGAACAAATTGTTGAACTGATGGTCGTTTCGACTGAATCTTTTTTTGTAAAAGGAAAGGGGCATCCTCATGATTAAAGTGTTATTTGTTTGTTTAGGTAATATTTGTCGTTCACCAATGGCGGAGGCGATATTTAGACATAAGGTGGAACAAGTTGGGTTAGAGAAGGAAATATTCGTAGATTCTGCAGCGACGAGCGCTTGGCATATTGACGCGCCTCCACATAAAGGGACACTCGCTATTTTAAACGACTATCGTATTTCCTCTAAAGGATTAAAAGGGCGTCAACTACAGAAAGAAGACTTTGAAGCATTTGATTATATTGTGGCAATGGATGAATCGAATATAAAAGATATATACAGTATACTTGGTCAACCTCAACATCCAAAAATTTTCCGTTTGTTAGATTTAACTGAAGGTGTAAAAGATGTGCCTGACCCTTACTATACCGGAGATTTCCAAGAAACATATGAATTAGTGAGCGCTGGTTGTGAAGCGTTGATGAAGAAGATAAAAGAAGAACGAAGATGATGAGCCAGATGTTTGTATATCCCCTTCCCCATTGCTCGGCGGTCAGTTTACCGAAAAGAATGGGGATAGGTTGTACACTTTTCTGGTCCATCAGCATGGAATTGCAGCAATTTTTTCTAAAATCCCTTTCATCTGCAATTAAATTGGTCGTTATAAAATCGCTTTGGCCAAGTTTCCTACAACTGCTCTGTAGTTAGGATTTCCCTATCGACGATTCTCAAATGATCGATACGTGTGAAAATTTCCTCAAACCATTATGGATCCATAGATATTTTTTACTCCACCTTTTCCTTTACAATTTATTATTCATTTAAATTTTCAACAGGAGATCATTCACCCTTTTAATAAGAAAAAGAGTCAAAAAAAGAACAAATCCTCTATAGATCTGTTCGTTCTTCACTAAAATATTTGTCTCGGCTATTACTTTTCGTTTTCTGCAATCCAAGCAAGAATGGCTTCAATGACTTTCTTCAGGCTCATTCCTCTTTCTGTTAAGGCGTATTCAACTTTTTTCGAGGAATCTTCTAAATATGTTTTACTCACAAGTTCTTCCTTAACGAGTTCATTTAATCGTTCTGTAAGTAATCGGTCAGAAATACCATTGATTTCATCAGCTAATTCAGAAAATCTCTTCGGTCCGTCCATTAAGGAATAGATGATCATGCCCATCCACCTGCGACCTATAAATTCAATCGCTTCATGGTAGTTGCTACAGATATGCTTAGAATCCGTTTTCAAATTATGGTTACAATCCATTCTTTATAGCTCCTTTACCTGTCCTCATTAAATAGTATCATATATTCATTGGTTGACAACATAACTTACGAATGGTAAGTTTAAAAAACGAAATAAACTTACGATACATAAGTAAAGGTGGAGAGATAAATGTCAGAATTAGTAACTCTTATGAATGAACGCAAATCTGTTAGGGTGTTCGATCCTTCTTTTAAAATACAGCAAGAAAGTTTAGAAGAATTATTAGCACATGCTATTTCAGCTCCTTCTTCTAGTAATTTACAATCATGGAGATTTATCGTTATCCAAGAGGAAGCAATGAAAAAGGCTTTACCTGTCTTTGGCAATAATCAAGCGATTGTAGAAAATGCTTCTGCTGTTATTGCCGTACTTGGCGATATTGAGGCTTATAAAAATGTCGAGGAAATCTATACTCAAAATGTCGAAGCTGGTTACATGGATCAATCCATTGCTGACCGTACCATCAGCAATACACACCAACTATATCCTGGCCAACCGAAAGAAGGACTAATGAACATCGCAAGCTATGATGCTGGTCTGATTTCTATGCAATTGCTTCTGCTAGCAAAAGAACGCGAGCTAGATACAATCGTAATGGGAGGCTTCGATAAAGCTGCCTTCGCCAAACAATATGAACTAGAAGAAAACATATTCCCAATTACTTTAATCGCTATCGGCAAAAGTGCTGCACCCGCCTTTAATACAACAAGGCTACCACTAGAACGCGTTGCGAAGTTTTATTAATAGAACGGAAATGGCACTTACTATCAGTCAGAACCATTGAAAAATACATTACCCGTGAACAAAGGTTTTTTGGCCTTTGTTCTTTTTTATAGTGTGGCGTACCTTTATGGATTGAAATTGGAATCGATAGGGGTTAGATTGAGGTTTGATTGTGTTTAGATGAAGTTTTAAACCTTGATGTCTGTTTGATTGATTCATATGAAAACGTAGCAATATAGGTAGATATTGAATTAATTGATTTGATTAAATTGGAAACGCGTCATTTATCTGGAGCTATCGCTTAATTTGATTCGGTTATTCCAGAATCGCGTCATTTATCTGGAGCTATCGCTTAATTTGATTCGTTTATTCTTGAATCGCGTCATTTATCTGAAGGTATCTCTAATTTTGATTCGTTTAAACTTGAATCGCGTCAAATTTACGAATGCGGATCTATGTTTGATTGGTTTCAGCCAACATCGAATCAAGAACGGGCCCATGATTGTGATGAAGTAGTGTAATCAGTTAAGATTGGACCCAACTACTCCTCAGCTACTGCAGCCATATCAGCCTTTGCTGCTTCCATTATGGCTTCTAACTCAGCGATTTTCTTTTGATTCTCTTCAATGGTTGGATCGTAATTTTGGATCAGTTCATTTGTGTACGCTTCTAATTCAGCTACACGTTTGGCTACTTCTGACTGTGTTTTCTCTTTTATTTGTTGATCTGCTGCCGCTAGTTTTTGTGGGATTTCTTCTTTTAATTTCGCAATTTGCTTCTTTTTTTCTTCGTTTACAGCCGTTTCTATCTCGGCGATGGACGCTGCTTTTTTTGCAGAGAACCAATTCGTTAGCATCGATTCCATACCTTCACCTGCAGACACAAGTCGAAAACTAACAGACAGAAGGAAACCTGCGAAAAGGCAACTAAACAATATTTTGACATATTTTCTTTTCTTATGATTCATTTTGTTTTCCTCCCTTTTCGAGATTTCCAGGGCCAAATTACTTGGCCCTGAAACTAATTAATCATTGACAATATTGTTGACAACATCATCTAAGCTCGTTTTTGCATCTGCCTCTAGTTCAGCAGCTTTCGCTGTGATTGCAGCCTCTTGTTCTGCAACTAAATTAGCTAAGATGGCATCTAATGCCTCTCGGATTTCTTCTGCCTTCCAATTTGCCTGGCTACGTAAGTTTCGGCTACTAATTTCAACTTGAGATTCGACTTTTGTAACAATTTCTTGTTTCGCTGCTACAATCTCTTGTTCAAGTTCTGTCACTGCATCTGCTTTCGCTTGATTTAATTCCGCTGTGACTTGCTCTAAAGCCGACTGCCCCTTTTCACTCGCAAAAGCTTGGAAATTAGCCGTTGCTTCCTCCTCCATTAAATCTCCTTTTGCCTTAATATGAAAATAGCCTTCTAAAAATAATTGATAGAATTGATAATCCATATTTTCCAGAATCAATAATTTCTCACTATCTAATGAGGTAATATGTTCATATTTTGCTTGGTTAATAGTTAAAGTAGACCCTTCAATTTCACTTAATGTTTTCTCATCAATTTGACTGGCTGCTAATTCTTTTAACGCTTCATTTTCTGCTCTGAGTTCTGTTAATAACTGTTCAAAATTGGCATCCGACTCATTTAAAACCTCAGCACTTGTTTGGTTAAATAAGTTATCATACCAAGTTTTTAAAGCTTGTCCCGCATCTGTATTTGCTAATGAAAAGCCTGCTCCCGTTAGCAATCCGACTGTGACTGCACCAGCTATGATTTTCTTTTTCATCTTCCCGACCCCTTTTGTCGAAATTTATTTTTCTAACGTTTCTTCTAAGAATGATAGTATTTCTTGATCCATCTCAGAATTTAGCTCTTCCTTCTTTTCACCTTCATAAGTATGAAATGAATCGCTTAGTTCTTTTTTTATATTTTGAAGGTCTACTTTGTACAAATATAAGTATTGGTCGATCTCTTTTTTTGCTTCTTCACTAGAAACTACTACGTTTTTTTCTATTTCCTCTTCAAAGGTTAATTGTGCATCCAACTTTTGCTGTTTCATTTGTTCAGACCAAGATTCATAGGCTGTTGCCAGTTCTATATTGGTCTGTTGCTCACTTAACTCGATTAATTCATTACTCCACTTTCCTAGGGATTCGCTCGAAAATGCTTGAACGAAGACACCTGTTAGTCCAATCATGAGACAAATAATGATTGTGATGGTCGTTACCTTTTTCACCCTCATACTGTCCTTTCTTGCTCACATTTATTTTTCGTAGGGGAATCAACCATAGATGTGTGTTCATTTTTAGGAAAAAGCAAAGCTAGTCATCCACTGCCGCAACTTTTATCCTAGAATCATCACTTTCCCCCTTCCATTCGTGATTTGTTCTTTCATATGTTCTATATTGTTCTTGATAAAAAACACTATATGTAGTATAAATGAGACGCATAATAATGAAAAACGTAATAGTTTAGCAAAAATTCAGAATATATTATCGATATCTATGTTTTTCTCATTCTTCCTATTATTTACACTCATTCCCACTTAAATCATAGAGAATGAGTGCACCGACTCCTTTGCTAGCAATACTTTTAAATCCAATGACCTATAAGTACAACAAGAAAAATAAGGAAAAATATTCAACCCTTTACATGCATTTAATAGGTCACTTGTTCTACCAAATATTTATATCCCATTCCAATTTACTATGTAGTTTTAGTATCAAAAAGGATCTGCAAAAGTGTCTATGTAGACCTGTAGTTCTTAAGTTATAGGTAGAATAGATCTAGTTCCAACTGTTTATCAATTGCTCTAGCTCTTCTTGGCTCCCTATAGTTGCTATATCTTTTTCATACCAACTGTTTACTTCGTCTTTTGTTACTTTCGTTTCAATTCCATTTACATGAAAGCTTATCCATTCCACGTTTTGTACTAAGGAAAACAGAGTAGTCGCTTGCTTTTTCATTAATGTCTCCCCATCATCGACTTCATGATAAAATACTTCTACACCATACGGTTCTTGCTCGGTCTTTAATTCAAAATAATCGATCGAATCTGCTGTCTCATTCAATATATTTCCCACGGCACTATTATCACCAATATAAGCACCCTTATATCGGAATACTTCTTCTTCTGTTCCTTGGCAACCAAAGAGAAAAAAGACTGGCAACAGTAAAATATATACGTTCTTTCTTGATAACATGTAACCACCTCTTGGCCGATTTTAATCTACCAATCTTACAAACACAATAACAATTTTTGTTAAATTTTCTCACAAAAATCATGCAAAAGATCTTCGCTTGTAATAAGATAGGTTAAATACACAAATGTTGAAGGGAGATTATGTGATGAAAACGAACTCGTTACTATCAGAAAATCAGCATTTATTTTTATTCGAGGAGATAACAATAGAACAGCTTCACAAATTGTATGATACAGGTGAGTATACGGTTGAAGAAGTCATTCAATCTTTCCTTGATCGTATTGAACAATATGAATCGACATATAATGCTTTTACTTTTATGAACGAACAGGCCCTTACTGATGCGAAAGCCATCGATGCGAAACGAATGCGCGGGGAAAAGCTCGGTCCATTAGCAGGTATCCCAGTAGTTGTAAAAGAAGCGGTTGATATGGTTGGGTTTCCATCTACATTTGGCTGGGCTCCACTCGCTAAAGATGCAGGTGGGATAGAATTATTACCACAGAAAGATGCCACCATTATCTCTAGATTAAAAGCAGCTGATGCCATCATACTCGGCAAAACAAATATCCCTGCCTTTAGTTGTGCTTACCACGCAAATACTAGTTGGAAAGGTCCTACATACAATGCGGTAAATAGAAAACTCACACCTGGTGGTAGTAGTAGTGGAACGGCTACTGCCGTATCTGGTAATTTTACCGTTCTTGGAGTAGCAGAAGAAACAGCCGGTTCCATACAAGTACCAGCAGCAGCGCAAGGAATCGTGGGGATCAAACCTTCATTCGGACTCATTCCTACTACAGGTGTGACTCCGCTTGCTGGCAGTACAAGAGATGTACTTGGACCACATGCCAGAACGGTGCGGGATGCAGCAATCATGCTTGATGTGATCGCTGGCTATTCACCTGATGATCCTAAAACTATTTCCAGTACGGTTCCAAAGAAAGGCTATACATCTTTCCTTTCATCACATGCTTTAAAAGGAAAAAGGATTGGTTTATACGGCCCTAGTTGGCGAGAAACGAGAATGACGGCAGAAACGGAAGAACTTTATAAAAAAAGCATTTCAATATTGCAATCACTGGGTGCAGAAGTCATTGAAGATCCTTTTCATGCAAAGCCACTGGCTCCATATATGAAAACAATTGATACAATGATTGGGAGAGAGTCCTTTTTTTACGACCTTAATCAATACTTCAAAAACCTTGATCCTTCGTTAAATATGGAAAAAGTATGCTTAAAAGCGGGAGCGATACCTTGGGCAGAAGACCAGCCCTTAGCTTCCTTTGTCCGACCACTTGAAACCGACAAAGCTTTCGAAAATGCTGAACACTTACCTGATTTAACCTGCTTTAAAGAAACGAAGAACGAACTGTTACGCACCATTACCTACATTATGGCTGAGCAACAATTAGATGCCTTTGTTTACCCAACAATGCTAGAAGATGTACCAACTATAGATAGTGAGGATGTTGCGACTTCAACCATATCCGAAATTAATATTAGTGGATTGCCACTCATTACAATACCAGCAGGGTTTTACAATAACGGCTCACCCTTTAACCTCGCCTTTTTCAGTACAATGTGGAGCGAGGGTGACATCCTTGGTATGGCGTATGCCTATGAAAAAGCTGCCGGTGGCCGGAGAGCCCCGCAATTAGTGAAAGAAAAGTAGCCCTTCAATCGAAGGGGCTCTTTTTTTATTTTCTACATAGCTGCTAGATTCATAATCGTATAAATGATTAAGCTAAACGATACTGTCAGCCAAAAAGTATTTTTTTCTGTTTCTTTTTCATCACGGATTTTCTTCAAAAGGGAAACCAAATTTAAGCAAAAAACAATACATAGGACTGGCATCAAATAGAAGCCGATAAAACTGAAGGTTAGCATGGAATCACTCCTTATATTCAAGCTCCATAAAAAAAGATGCTCTTAAAGAACATCATCATGATTGTACTAACTCATTAGCACTTGATAAATGATATACCCTATGATGGCAAGAACAATAACCATTCCTCCAACAGTTGGCGCACCGTAAAACGTTCTATTCCAATCATCATCTGTCTTCATTTTGCTCTCTTCGTCTTTTTTCCTTTTCAAACCATCACCTCAAGTTTACTTCGCATGATATAATCGTTGAGATAGAAAATAAGCGATACAGCCGGCAAGTAATGCAAATAAATAAGGGAACTGGTTAGCAATGGTTCCAAATTCTACTGTTTGACTTTGCGTTGTACCATATGTGATTTCGGGTGTATACATAAGTGTCAAGATTAGACCGGATCCGATTTCAAATACATAAATGAGAACGATAAAACTTAGTAAGAATATTAGGAATTTTTTCATCAAATAACCTCTTTCTTGTTATTTTCGCTACCTATATTTTACCATAATGAAGAATAGGAGTGAGCAAATTTTGAGTGCGATTATACTATTTTTATTAGCCGGAATTGCAGAAATTGGCGGCGGTTATTTCATTTGGTTATGGCTAAGAGAGGGGAAACCTTTTTATTGGGGAATTGGCGGCATGGTTGCCTTAGCGTTGTATGGGGTGATTGCTACCTTTCAATCCTTCCCATCTTTCGGACGAGTGTATGCTGCCTATGGTGGTGTATTCATTGTTTTGTCTGTCCTTTGGGGCTGGGGCATTGATAAAAAAGCGCCTGATATGTATGACTGGATTGGAGCTGCCATCTGCTTGGTTGGTGTGGGTGTGATGTTACTAGCACCTCGTCATTAAGCATATGATTAGGTAAAAGCGATTTGCTCTGCATAATGGGTGATGGACTATTTAAATTTGCCCACACTTCCACTGGTTTTGAAACCTTCTTGTGTGGGCGTTTCTCCCTTATTGTAACTACACAGATCTACGTCTTTTACTTTTCCGCAAATAATAAGCGATAGAAAATAAAATGAGCCCGGTTGCTGCTCCTACACTATCAATGAATACATCCCTTAATTCACCCGAACGCCCTGGAATAAAAAGTTGATGAAACTCATCAGACGCCGCATAAAGTGTTGTGAGGATCCAGGATATAAATAGCTTTTGACGCGTAAGGATATTCCCTTGTCTTATGGCAAAAAGAATAAATATACCTAAAATAAAATAAGCAAAAAAATGCGCGTTTTTACGAATAAAAGTCTCTAAAGTATGTAAGTTTTCAATTGAAAATGGAACCCAAGCAGCAATAACTTCTGTAATCCCACCACTTAATTGACTTGATTGTGTCCCCGGTTGATGAGATAAAATAAAAATAATTGCCATCCATAAAATACTAGGGAGCCAATATAATAGTTTTTTCATAAGCATGTCGTCCTTTATATGTCATAACGCTATTATACCTTAGTTGCTGACATCCTTCACGGGTTAGCCACAGATAGGGCTTATTACGTTTATTTTAGATGATGAGCATTCACTCTTCATGTGAGACAACTTGGGTTTTTCTAACCTATTGTGTGCATTTCCTAGTTTCCAACACTTCTTGCAGCTCCTCTTCCCCTTGTTGTATCCCCTACTTTCCGAAAGGATGCTAAACTATTGGACTCCCCATGAACACAAATCTTTAACATTCAAAAAAATCCACGGGCAATCATGTCCGTGGAATAATCCTATTTCAATTATTTATCATAGGCATTTAATGCATTGATACCGTGTGCTAGTGCGGAACCAGCTTTTAAGGCCGTTGCGACAAAGATGCTTTCGACAAGTTCTTCTTTTGTAATACCGAGTCTTTTCGCATTCTTTGTGTGTATGTTGATACAGTAGGCGCAACCTGTAATATGGGCAACGGCGACGGCAATAAGCTCTTTATCTTTCTTATTGATCGCCCCGTCTTTCATAGCTGATTCATCAAAGCCGAAGAAACCTTTTACCGCATCTGGGGCATAGTCTTTCAACTCAGTCATTCTCTTCATATTTTCCGCTCGGTAGAGGTTATCTGCTTCTACTTCATCATAAGCATTTAACGCATGAGTGCCATGTGCGAAAGCAGAACCTGCTTTAAGGGCGGTCGCTACTAAGACTGCTTCTGTTATTTCCTCTTTTGAAACCCCCAATTTCTTCGCGTTACCAACATGGATTTCAATGCAATACGGACACCCCGTAACATGAGCACAGGCGACAGCAATAATTTCTTTCGTTCTTTCCGTAATGGCGCCATCCGCTAATGCCGCCTTATCAAAAGCAAAAAAGGCTTTATTGGCTTCCGCTGCTGACTTTCCTAATTCTCCAATCCTACTAATCTTTGATTTTTGATACAAACTGTCATTTGCCAACACATTCCCCTCCGATTCATTTTATTTCCCCAGAAATATTCTTGAAAAAAGGAAGAGAATCCTTTATTTTCGACAAATTCCTTTTAAATCGATCAAAACTCCCAGCGTTGAGTAAGCATTTTTCTACGAGTGTAAAATTCTACACCATCACTGCCATTTGCGTGAAGATCACCATAGAAGGAATTTTTCCAACCTGAGAATGGGAAGAAAGCCATTGGTGCTGGTACTCCGATATTAACTCCAAGCATGCCGACTTGGATGCGCTCCCTAAATTGACGGACATCACTGCCGCTCTTCGTAAACAAGCAAGCACCATTTCCGAATTCTGATTGGTTCGTTAGATCAATCGCTTCTTGGAGCGATGATACACGGATAATTGATAAAACGGGTGCGAAGATTTCATCCTTCCAAATCTTCATTTCCGGTGTTACTTTATCAAAAATGGTTGGCCCGATAAAATAACCGTCTTCATGGTAAGCTTCATCCTTGCGTCCATCGCGTACTAAAACGGCACCTTCTTCTTCCCCTGATTCAATATAACTAGCTGTACGTGCTTTATGCTCTGGGCGAATCACTGGACCTAAGAATACATTTTCATCCATACCATTACCAATTGTTATTTGATCAGCAGCGGTATTTAATTTTTGCAATAATGGCTCAATCACATCATCTACTGCCACGACAACTGAACATGCCATGCAACGCTCTCCTGCAGAGCCATATGCTGCACCAATAATTTCTTTAACAGCAGCGTCTAAATCCGCTGTTGGCATAACGATAGAATGGTTTTTCGCTCCCGCCAACGCCTGTACTCGCTTGCCGTGAGAGGAAGCTGTTTTATACACATATTCAGCAACAGGTTGAGAGCCCACAAATGAAATGGCTGGTACGTCCTTATGTTCAAGTAAACCATTCACGACATCATGTGCACCGTGAACGATATTCAATACGCCGTCTGGTAATCCCGCTTCTTTAAATAATTCTGCTAGGCGATTGGCAAGTAAAGGAGTCCTTTCTGATGGCTTCAAGATAAACGAGTTACCACAAGCAATGGCTAACGGGAACATCCAGCATGGGACCATCATTGGGAAATTAAAAGGTGTAATACCGCCCACTACCCCCACAGGATAGCGATACATACCAGATTCGATATTAGTGGCGATATCAGGTAATTGTTTACCCATCATTAACGACGGTGCACCCGCAGCAAATTCTACACACTCTATTCCACGTTGTACTTCACCATATGCTTCTTTAAAACTTTTTCCATTTTCTTCGGTTACAAGCTGTGCCAACTCATCCCAGTGGTCGACGAGTAGTTGTTGATATTTAAAAAGTACGCGAGCTCTTTTTGGTACAGGTGTTTGACTCCAAGTTTTGAATGCCTCACTTGCCGCTTTTACTGCTTCATTGACATCATCAATAGTTGAGATTGGTACTTGTGCTAATTCTTCACCAGTTGCTGGATTAGGAACCGGTTGATAGTTTTCCGTTTTTGCTTCTACCCATTGTCCGTTAATAAAATTCTTTAATGTAGATGTTGTAGTTGTTGTCATTTGTCATACTCCTCTCAAATTTTAAAATATAGAATACAAGACTACTGCTAGGAACATAGCAATTGTTGGAATCACTACACTAAGCCAGAATATTGGCCAGTACGCCCGTTTATGTGTTTCTCCACAAATCGCTCGCACAGTTGTAACAACATAACCGTTATGCGGCATAGAGTCTAGACCACCTGAAGCTAATGTCGCTACACGGTGCATGGCTCCAGGATCGACACCTTGAGCTAAATAGATTGGCGCTAAGATAGGTAGGGCAATACCTAGCCCTCCTGAGGCTGATCCTGTAATGCCACAAATTAATGTGACAGCCACCGCCAAACCTAATAAAGGTGGACCTGGCAAACTTACAAGTCCATCGACTACAGTATCGAATGCGGACACTTGAGCAGCTACACTACCAAAGCCCACGACCGCACAAGTATTCGCAACGGCGACCAGTGCATCTTGCGCTCCTTTTGCTAACGCATTCCAAAATTGGGCTAAAAACTTATACATCGTCAGACAAGCAATGACAATTCCAGCCGTTAAAGAAATAAGTGCGGCTGCAGTAGAAGAAGCAAACTGTGCGATAATATTTAGCATAACAATAACACAGACTAATGGCAAAATTGAGAAAATAATATGCGGTAATGATTTTTCTTCTACTAAGATTTCTCCTTCTGTTTTCTCCGCTAAACCTGCAGATACTTCTTCTTTTGCCCTATTACCTGGTAATGAGAAAGTTTCTCCTCTTTTAACAGCATTCTGTACGAATTTGCTTAGTAACAGTCCTCCTGCAACCATTACAAGAAGTGCCATGAGTACCCCAACCCAGCCGCCAGCCGTAGGAGTTGTACCGAAAAATTCAGTTGGAATTAAGTTTTGAATTTCTGGACTACCAGGCGCCGTCATCGTAAATGAAATCGATCCAAACACAAGAGCAGCAGGGATAAATCGATGTGGAAGATTCGCCGCTCTAAATAAAGAAACTGCAATTGGATAAACAGCAAAACCGACCACAAATAAACTTACACCACCATAAGTCATGATTGCGGCTGCAGCCACTACGGCAAATACAGCTCTTTTCGCCCCTAATGTTCTCTTAATCCATTGGGCAATGCTCTCAGCGGCACCTGTCTCATGCATAATCTTCCCAAAAATCGCTCCTAGTAAGAAAATTAAGAACCATGAGGCAAAATAATTTGTGAAGCCGTCCATATAATAACCTGCCAGCGCCGTCTCTAAATTTAAGCCACCTGTTATGGCAACAACAATTGAGCTTAGAATGGCAGCAATAATAATATTAATGCCTCTTAATGTTAAAAACATCAGTAGGACTAAACCTAATATTAACCCTAGCATTCCTAACATTTAAACGCCCTCCCCTGGACTATTACTTCACTTGTTCCTTTTTGGCAAATTGGTAATGGTAGCAAGCAAGATATAATTCTTCTAGCTCAGGAACTGTCGGCACTCTCGGGTTATTCCCTGGACTACCACTTGCAATGGCATCATGTGTCATTTTACTAATCGATTGTTTAAATAGATTCTCATCTATTCCCCATCCAGCAAGATTAGGTATTTTTAAGTTCACACATAACTTTTTAACGGCTTCTACTGCCAAATCGGCAGCTTGTTCGTTTGTGAGTGGCTCACTTCCATTAGCAAAGATTCTTCCTAAATCGGCTAGCCGATCGACACAAGCCCCTCTACTAAATTCTAAAACAGCCGGCAATAGCATAGCATTGGAGTAGCCGTGGGGCACATGGAATAGTGCACCAATCGGTCTCGACATTCCGTGCACAAGACAAACACTTGCGTTAGAAAATGCCATCCCTGCTTGCATAGAACCTAATGCCATTGCCTCTCTTGCCTCAACATCTTCACCATCTGTAAAAGCTTTCTCGATATTCTCTACAATTAATCTCATTGCTGATAAAGCCATCATATCCGTCATCGGGTGTGCTTTTCTCGATATGTACGCTTCTATCGCATGACTGAGCGCATCGACCCCGGTCGCCGCAGTGACATGTTGGGGAGACGTCATCGAAAGCACTGGATCAACAATAGCCACAGTCGGCATAAAGACTGGTTGTTTAATCATCATTTTGACATCATTAGTCGTATTCGTAATGATGGTTGCATCTGTTGCTTCAGACCCCGTTCCTGCGGTTGTTGGAATAGAAATATGATCGATAGCTGCACGGCTTGCTAATTTTTCCGCGCCCATATAGTCACCAATATAGCCACTATTAGTAGCTAATACAGCTACCGCTTTAGCGGTATCAATGCAACTTCCTCCTCCAATCGAAATAATTAAATCACAGGCTTCCTTTTGAAAAAGAGATAATGCTTCTGATACAAACTTATCAGTTGGTTCAGTAGATACACCTAGATAAAGAATCGTTTCAACATTAGATTTTGTTAAGATGGCTTCTGCTTTTTTCGTCCACCCTAAACCATCAATAATTTGGTCACTAATAATAAGCGCTTTCTTTCCTCTTAAACTGGCTTCCCCGCCAAGCTTTTCAAAAGAACCTTTTCCATATATGACCGTTTGTGGTGTTCTAAAAATCTGTGTACTCATTGTTCTCCCTCCTCTATTACTCATTTATATGCAATTGATATGCCAAAAAGAAAACCCTTACATTTAAAAGATTGTAAGAGTTTTAGTGTAGGAGAATCACTACATGTGTAGATTTTGTGTAGTGAAATAACTACACTACATTTGTATTTGAAACTTTTTCAACTTTTGATATAATGTGGTGCGGTGAATACCTAAACGTTCCGCAGCCTTTTTCTTATTGCCACCTACTTGACGTAAAGTATCTATTATAAGGTCTCTTTCCCGTTTTCTTCCCATATCTTTCGCTTCTTCTATTAAAGAAGGCTCCTTCGTTATAGCTTTTGGTTGTTCTGCTAAATAAGTATGTACATGAGTAATGTCAATCACCGTTTGTTCGACGAGAGTAACTAACCTTTCTATGACATTAACGAGTTCACGAATATTACCCGGCCAATCCCGTTGTACAAGTACCCCAATCGCTTCTGGTGTGTAGGTTTTCTCTTCGATTTGATATTGTTTGCAGATTTTTTTCGTATAGTCATTTAATAATAACGGAATGTCTGTTTTCCTTTCTTTGAGGGAAGGAAGGGGAATTTCGATAATATTTAAGCGGTAATATAAATCTTCACGGAAGCTCCCCTCTTGAATACATTTTTTTAAGTTACGATTCGTTGCAGCAATGATACGGGCACGAATCGGGTATTTCTTGTTTCCACCAATTCTCTCCCCTTCTTTTTCTTGCAAGACTCGTAACAGTTTTGTTTGCATGACTAAAGGTAATTCGCCAATCTCATCCAAAAAGAGCGTTCCATACTGCGCCAATTCAAATTTACCTAATTTCCCGCCTTTTTTTGCACCAGTAAAGGCACCTTCTTCATAGCCAAATAGCTCTGATTCAAACAGACTCTCTGGGATTGCCCCACAATTCACACTAATAAAAGGGCCTTCGGCAAACGGACTCAATGCATGCATGCTTTTCGCAATCATTTCCTTACCTGTCCCGCTTTCTCCCGTAATCAATGTTGTGGCCATGGTACGCGCAGCACGCCTTGTTAATCGCTTAATTTCTTTAATTTCCCTACTTTCACCAACAATATCGTCTAATGTAACATGGCGATCGTTTTTAAGTTGTTCGACAAAGGGGCGAACATGATTATCTTCTTGTTGATTCTTTTGTAATGATTGATAGATTTTATATACTTCCGTCACACCTTCAAAAATAAGCATGCCAATAGCACCAATCACTCTCCCATCTTGCCATAGTGGAATTCGGTGAACGATCATATCTTGGCCATTGATTCTTTGGACTACCCCACGTTCTGGTGTAGCTGTTTTAACCGTTTGATGAAGATTCGTATTTTCAATCACTTCAGTCACATGACGCCCAATCGCATCCTCTCTCTTCACACCAATAAACTGACTATAAGCTTCATTAAATTCCTGCACGACCCCATACTGATCAACAACAGCAATCCCTTCGTAAGCTCGCTCTAAAATAACCTTCAATACTTCTGATGCATTCTCTTGCTGTTCCATGCGATGGATCCATTTTTTATATCCATCCATCATATCTCTTGTATGAATCATTCCGACAACATAATCATTTTCGTCTACTACTGGCAGTTCTTCATAAGGAAAGGACGCTGCATAGAGGATGGAATCATCCAACCGGACATAAGCAAAATTCTTCGTTGGCACCGGATGAATGGTGACATCTTTATCTTGACCTTTAAGTAGATAAGAGAATAATTTTTTCATAGATACGATGCCAACTAACTTCTTATGATCATCAATGACTGGTAAGCTACTTACTTGATAACGATTCATTTTCTCACTGGCTTGTCCTAATGTGTCTCCTAATGAAATACACGGTGGATCAGGAGACATCCAATACCTTACTTTCAAGAATTCCTCTCTTTCTAGCTTCTCCCTTGTCTTTGAACGGTCTTCAATAAACATGAAAAACACCTCCTGCAAAGAAATAAAACGAAATATTCAAAAAATATATTGGAATTTATTCCTCTCTTCAACTATTATAAACATATTCACTCAAACGTGATGGACGATTTTCCATATTTTTTTACATAGAAGGAGGATTTATATGTTAGAAAAGCTTTATTCATTACTACAAGAACATTATAACGAAATGGTTGAAATCAGAAGACATTTGCACCAGCACCCTGAACTTTCTTTCCAAGAAGTAGAAACACCTAAGTTCATTGCTAACTATCATGAAAAGCTTGGGCATGAAGTCCAAACTGGTGTAGGAGAGCGTGGTGTTGTTGCTAAATTACATGGAGCAAAGCCCGGAAAAACCATTGCTTTAAGAGCGGATTTCGATGCATTACCCATTCATGAGGAAAATGATTTCCCTTATAAATCAAAAAATCCTGGCGTCATGCATGCTTGCGGCCACGATACACACACAGCAACATTACTTGTTTTAGCAAAAGTACTCAATAAACTACAAGATGAAATCGAGGGCACGGTTGTCTTCATTCATCAACATGCGGAAGAATATATGCCGGGTGGTGCGATTGCCATGATTGAAGATGGTTGCTTGGACGGGGTCGATGTTATCTTTGGTCAACATATTTCATCCGGTGAACCGTTAGGTGAAATTGGCTATCGTTCTGGACCACTCATGGCAGCAGCTGACCGATTCCATATTAAACTCCAGGGAAAAGGCGGACATGGCGCCCATCCTCACGAAGCAAATGACAGTATTGTTCTCGGCGCTCAACTCATTGTTAATCTCCAACAAATCGTCAGCCGCCGTATTGATCCACTTGAATCTGCTGTTCTTTCTATTGGAGAATTCGATGCTAAGAATGCTTTCAATGTCATTGCTGATTCTGTCACACTCACAGGAACGGTTCGAACCTTTGATGAGAATATCCGAAATAAAATGGAAAGGGAAATCGAGCGAGTAATTGAAGGTACCTGCTTAACCGCAGCGGCAAGTTATGACTATAAATATGTTCATGGCTATCCAGCTCTCGTCAACCATGAAGCTGAGACAAAATTTATTGCCCAATTAGCTGGTAAGGTTCCTGGTGTAACTGCAGCTATTGAAGTTTCCCCTCGTATGGGCGGTGAAGACTTCGCCTACTATTTACAAAAAGTTCCTGGCACCTTCTTCAATACCGGTGCTGCTATTGTTGGCAGAACACCTTACCCTCATCATCACCCCAAATTTGATATAGATGAAAGAGGCATGCTCATTGCAGCAAATATGCTCGCCACAGCAACAGTAAAATATATGGAACAACAAGGTGTAGTTGATAACACGGTGATTGAGACGCTTTGATCTATTCTCAGGCACTCTTAGAGTCTAAGGATGTGGGTTTCACTGAGCGGCGGATACTTCTTTTCATAGGCTTATGGTAGCATTATGGTTGATGTCATTGTTCGATACGCCTCTAAAAAAGTGTGATAACCGCATGCATCAAAGCTGTATTTTACGCGCAATTGTCACTGGGCTTTGCTTAGCTTTTGCGCGTATTCCCTTTTATGCACAATGCATTCGTTTTTTCCTCCTGTCTTGAGTATCGCGATTACTTCTTTTTCTCAACACTAACCTTCGATTTCTAGCCGTTATGTATACTGGTGAGACCACATTTTTCATCAATGAGCATCTGCCTCTAAAAAAAAGACAGTCTCAAAATGACTGCCTCCTACTTTCATTATTTTTCCGTTAATTCAATTCTTCCATTACTTGTCTTCAACTTCACCTCTATCGACCCGTCACCAATGATTCGATTTCCTTCATTCGATCCAAGGATATAAACCGAACCATTGGAAGTGTTAGCTGTGATCGTTGTATTGTTAACTGCTTCATCTACCTCCACATTAATCGCACCATTGGAAGTGGCTAAGTCTAACGGAGAGTGGATGGTTGGGAGTGACATTTCGATAGCTCCGTTACTTGTTTGAGCTTTTATCTCACCTTGTATATCATTTGCGATGATCGCACCATTACTCGTTTTCGCATGAATATAATCGCTATCAAGTTGCTCTAATCGTAGCTTTCCATTTTTCGTATCTAATATGACTTGATTGGCATTCAACTCCGATATCTCTATCATGCCATTGCTACTTTCGACACTTATTTCTTCATATGCTTCTCTTGGTAAATAAACTTCTATTTGTTTATTAAGCTCTTCTAAATCAACATTAAATAAGCGAAACGTACTTTTATCCGTTTTATGCTCTACTTTCAATGTATCTCCTGCTACGGATACTTTGAAAGCTTCCTTCTCTTTTTCTTTCATTTGACCACTTAATCTCACCTCTGCTTCACCATCGGTTGGGGCGAGGATTACTTGGGTATTATCTGTTTTAATCTCTACTTTATTAAAGGCTTCTTCCATTGTTTTCGTATCCGAGACATTTTCTGATTGCGTTTGACCATGGGTAAAAGCAACCCCTACTCCTCCAACACAAACGAGCAGTCCACCAATTAATAATAACTTTTTAATCACCCTTCATACCTCCTTTAACAATCGATACGTTATAAGAAAGATAACGAATAAAAACTTTCTTCATAAATTTAGTCACATAAATCATAGCGACCAATAATAATAACCCTAACCCACAAAAAAGAATAGCCGCAAATAAGTTCACTAATTCAAATGATGAGGCTATATAAATGTCGATGAGTACTAATAAGGGTGAAATAATACCTACAAAACTTACGATCCAACCGGAAAAGATCATACTAACGAGTGCAAGAAAAGGACCGAGGACAATGATGAGATTAAATAGACCTAATCCAATAACAGCTAGTGTTGCCTGCAAAATATTTTGGATGCCACCATCACTTTTGGCTTGCTCAATATGGTAACTCGCCTTAACCTCCTTGGCAATGCTTCTCGGTGAACCGAGATCTTTAGCAATTTCCTCTTCTGTTTTCCCTTCTTCTAACCCAAATTCAAAATGAGCTTCATAATCTTGAAGTAATTCAACTCTCTCTTGTTTATCAATACCTTTTAATTCCGCTTCTAAGGTGGTGAGAAATTCACTTTTATTCATCTTTAACACCCTCTTTTATTAAATGATTAACCCCGTTTGTAAATTCATACCACTCTGCTAACAACGTCTGCAAATAGCCGCGCCCCTTATCTGTTAGTTGATAATACTTTCTTGGTGGGCCCTCTTTCGATTCCTGTAAATAGGTTGTAAAATACTCTTCCTTCGTTAACCTGCGCAATAATGGATAAACCGTACCCTCAGATATTTGAATTTGATCAGATATCTTCTGTACTAGCTCATATCCATAATGATCCTGCTTATCAAGCAAAACTAATACGCACAACTCAAGCACACCCTTCTTAAACTGAACGTTCATTTTCTTCCTCCTTCCACTACTATATATTATATAGTACTAAACAATATGTGTTATTAAATTCTGTAACCATACTATAGCAGGTGCTATTATACATTGCAAGGTACTGAATGAAATTCACCAAAAAAAAAGAAGCCCGCAGACTTCATTTTTGCTTTATACCCTTAAAGGGAGATCTTTACTAATTGTTGTGTTCATTTTCTTTTGCTTTATCTCTTTATTCCTCATTTTTTCTTCTACAAAGGTAAATAACACTTCCAATAACCAACAAATTAACCAATAAATTAGAGCAGCGACTAAATACATTTCCAAAAAGTGATAACCATCATTAGCAATTATTTTTGCCAGCGCCATCACTTCTACTACTTTCACCGCAAATGCTAGTGACGTCGCCTTTATTAAACCAATAAAGGTATTTCCTAAGTTGGGTAAGGCCACTAAGAACGCTTGCGGAAGAACAATTCTTTTTAACGCTTGAAAAGTAGTCATTCCCACAGAATGAGCGGCTTCCATTTGACCGATTTGTACAGCATTTAATGAGGCCCGCATGATTTCTGCTTGATATGCTGATACATTAATTGTGAATGCAATAAAAGCGTAAAGCAGTGGTGAAATATGATCCGCATTATAAGCTGTACCGAAAGATTGATTCATCTTATCTAATAGAACAGGAACACCGTAAAAGAATACATATAATTGTACCAATAATGGTGTACCTCTAATAAATGAAATATAAATAATGAATAGGCGATTAAGGATAGGGACGCGATAAATCCGGCAAAGAGCAATCAGAAGACCGAATATTAACCCAAACACCATGGCAACAACGGCAATCGCTAAGGTGATTGGCACCCCTTTTAAAACCGCTGGAATTTCCTGAATAGCAAATTCAAAATTGATAATAGGCATTAAACGTTCATTCCTTCATTATGATTTGGATAAACTGACTTTTCCTTTCTTTAAAACCTTTTCTAATGTGCTAATGACCATCTCTATTAAAATACAAGTGCCCCAATATATAAGAGAAATGACAACATAAATCTCAAACATACCTATACCATGGTTATTACCTAATATAATCCTTACTTGACCCATGATATCGATAATACCAATCGTGAATGCTAAAGAAGTATCTTTTAATAGTTCGATAATGTTATTACCTAAATTCGGTAAGGATAAAACGAAGGCTTGCGGCAACACGACTCTCCATAATGCTTGTGTATAGGTCATTCCGACACTATAGGCTGCTTCAAATTGATCCTCACCAACTGCCAAATAGGCAGAACGTACAACTTCTGATAGATAGGCCGCATTATGCAGCGAGAGACTAATTAAAACAAAAATCATCCGATCCAGACTATTAATATCAATTTGAAAAGCTAATAACAGCTGGGGTAACCCAAAATAAACAAGAAATAATTGCACTAATAAAGGTGTGGAGCGGCAGAACGATAAATAGAATGTTGCAATTTGATAAAGTACTGTGAATCTCTTAATACGGACAATCGCAATAGCTACACCCAATACTAATGAACAAACTAATGAAATCAATAACATAAATAAGGTGATTGGCAGCTTATCTAATACTTGTATAAACAAACTAAACCAATCATTCATCACAGACATTCAACCCTCTCCCTTTTCAAATAACAAAGAATAATCCGTAATTCGCTATGATTACGGATTAAATTTATAGTTTTCCTCATTAATATAATCTAAGTTCTCAAAAAAATTGATCTTAAACCACTTTTCAGCTAAATCTGGTAAGGTGCCATCCTCAATAAGTTCTTTCGTCACTTCATCGAACTCTTTGGCTAATTCTGTTTGTTCTTTATTAAAAACGGCATAGACAGGCTCCTTTGACACAATCCCAGCCACTTTCAAATTTAAATCCAACTCTTCTTGGACCGCATTGAATGTCGTTACATTAATAAACATGGCATCATCTTTACCATCATTAACGCGCTGTAGGTTATCTGCATTAGAAGGAAATTCAATACTCTCAATTTCGATTTGCTCATCAGGATTGTTTTTGTTATAACTATTTAATATTGTTCTTAAACCACCACTAGGAGACATCGGTGCTAATTTTTTGCCAACCATATCTTCTAATGTTTTGATATCATCGCGATCTGGTTGTGTTACGAGGGAAGTTAGTGAATAACCAAATTCCTGTTCTGGATAAAGAAACTTTTCTTCTCTTTCAGGGTTTTTAAAGAACCAATTAATCGCAAAATCATATTTTCCTGTATCCACGCCAACTAAATTAGCTTCCTCTTCTCCCCAAACATATTCAAAATGGTAGTCTTCTAATTTCTTCTCTACTTCTTTCAAATAATCCATATCGTAACCAATTGGCTTATTATCATCATCCGCATATAGGAATGGTGGATTCACCTCGTCACTTATGGCGACAGTAATAATTTTCTTACCATCTTCAGTTGTCCCATTACTTGAAGACGAGCATCCAGCAACGAATAAAACGCTTATTATAAGCAGGAATGTAATTTTTAACCCTTTCATTTTAGTCCTCCATTCTCCTAGATAGTAAAGTCTGGTTCCTTCATTATTCTTTTTAAAAACTTTCTTGTTCTCTCTTGTTTCGGATGAATAAGAATGTCATCGGGTGGCCCTTGTTCGATAATCTGACCATCATCCATAAATACCACTCTATTCGAAACCTCACAAGCAAAATCAATCTCATGTGTGACAATCATCATCGTAACCCCACCACTCGCGATTTCTCGTATAATTTCTAACACTTCTCCTACCATTTCTGGGTCAAGTGCAGAAGTTGGTTCATCAAACAATAGGACGTCCGGATTTAGCGCTAACGCCCGGGCAATCCCCACTCTTTGTTTTTGTCCGCCAGAAAGTTGTTGCGGATACGCATTGATTTTATCTGCTAATCCTACCTTAGTTAGAATGTCTACCCCGATTTCCCTCGCCATTTTTTTCGATTTCTTTTGTGCGATGATTAAACCTTCTGTTACATTTTCGAGAACCGTTTTATTCTCAAAAAGATTATAGTGTTGAAAAACCATCGCCGTCCTTCTTCTTAATTGGAGGATATCTTTCTTCACTGGTTTTTTTGTTTGTATCGTTAAATCATTGATTGATATTATTCCTTCGTCTGGTTTTTCCAAATAGTTCACACATCTAAGGAGCGTTGTTTTTCCTGAACCGCTCGGACCAATGATTGTGACAACATCCCCTTTTGAAACTTCTAAATCAATCCCTTTTAATACATGGTTATTTTTGAACTTTTTATGAATATGCTTCAGTAAGATCATTTAAACCTCACTTTCCTGCATTACTGCATTGGTGTTTGAATTTTATAAAAAAAGATTAACAAAACAATTTCTATATGTAAAGTCGGAATTTTTCTATTTTTTAAATATTTACACAAACAAGCATCCCCTCCTTGACGAACCAGAACCACTTGTTTAACATTTAAACCAACAAAGGAAGTAGGAATTAGATAGTTAAATTAGAGGAGGAAGAGACATTGGTTTCACAATTATTCGTGAAGACGGAAGAGCAGAGAAAGTGGTTACATGCATTACAGACGAAAAAAGCGGCATTTCTTAGTCGTTCACAAGAAATAGATGAAGAGGCGAAATTCCCTCATGAGAATATTCGTGAATTAGTGACATTAGGTTATTCAAAAGTGACATTACCTAAAATATATGGCGGTGAGGGGCTTGGTGTGTATGACATGGTTCTTTTCCAAGAAACCCTTGCTTCCTACGATAGTGCCACTGCCTTAAGTATCGGTTGGCATGTTGGTGGATTAGGCGAAATCTATGAAAATCAATTATGGACAGATCAACAACTAGCATCTTTTGCAAATGATGTACAAAAAGGCGCACTCGTGAACCGGTCTGTGAGCGAAGCACAAACGGGTAGCCCGACAAGAGGTGGCCGCCCCGGAACAACAGCTGTACGCCAAAATGGTTCGTGGGTTATTAATGGCCGTAAAAACTTCACAACCATGTCGCCTGCTTTAACCTATTTTCTCACTTCTGCCTGGATAGAAGAGAAACAAACGATTGGCTTTTTCTTAATTCATAAAGATACGCCAGGATTATCTATTGACGAAACATGGGATGTCGTTGCTATGAGAGGAACAGGAAGTCATGATCTTGTATTAAATCAAGTAGTCATTCCTGAAGAGGCACTCGTTGAAACAATTGCTGACAGGGGAAAAGCTTTAAACGGATGGGTACTACATATCCCCGCCTGCTATCTCGGAATTGCGCAAGCCGCTAGAGATTATGCCGTACAATTTGCCTTAGAGCATAAACCAAATAGCATAAAGGGGTCTATTAGTGAACTACCGAATGTACAAACACTTCTCGGTGAAATCGATGCCGCTTTACTTGCTGCGAGACACCTACTCTATCATGTGGCCGAAGTATACGATGATAAAGATAGAAGAAAATATATTGAAAACGAACTAGCTGTTGCTAAATATCAAGTGACGCATGCAGCACTGACTGTTGTCGATAAAGCGATGCGCGTCGCAGGAGCAAAAAGCTTACAACGTAACAATCCGCTACAAAGATATTATCGTGACGTTCGTGCGGGTCTTCATAATCCGCCAATGGACAACATCACCATCCAAAAACTTGCCGAATCGGCAATTGCTGAATTTAAATGAGGAACTGCTAGTAACAAACACGAGAGAATAAACTTTCTCGTGTTCTTTTTATGAGGAAGTCGATGCGCGTTGTGGGTGGTATTAGTAGGTTCACCCATTCTTGATGGAAGAGTGGGGGTTCTATTTGGCTGGGGGTTTTTGGGGTGGGCACCTCGTAGGTTCGTCATTTCTGATTTGCCCACAGTTCTTTCTGGTTTTGAACTCACTTATGGGGGTATTTCCTTTTTGCTCACACTTCTTCGTAATTTTGAACTCTCTTAGGTGGGCTTTCCCTTTTTGCCCACACTTCTTTCTGTTCTAAAACTCTCTTATGGGGGCATTTCCCCTTTACCCACACTTCTCCCTAATCTTGAACCCTCTTTTGGGGGCATTTCTTTTTTGCCCACACTTCTTCCTGATCTTGAACTCTCTTATGGGGGCATCTCTCTTTTACCCACACTTCTCCCTAATCTTGAACCCTCTTTTGGGGGCATCTCTCTTTTACCCACACTTCTCCCTAATCTTGAACCCTCTTTTGGGGGCATTTCTCTTTTGCCCACACTTCTTCCTGATCTTGAACCCTCTCATGGGGGCATTTCTCTTTTGCCCACACTTCTCCCTAATCTTGAACCCTCTTTTGGGGGCATTTCCCCTTTACCCACACTTCTCCCTAATCTTGAACCCTCTTTTGGGGGCATCTCTCTTTTACCCACACTTCTTCCTGATCTTGAACCCTCTTATGGGGGCACCTCTCTTTTGAAACATAGTTCTTCTTATTAATATTCCCGTGTAATCACTGACCTCGTCCCCATTCTACCTTTACTTCGTCTGCCTATCATTCAACCATGCAAACATATTTAAAATAATCGTTACACCGAAGAGCACACTTGCAGCAAAAACCGCAAAACCTGCCGTATCCATCATGGCACTAAAATCCTCTATTTTCACCAAGTGGTATTGAAACATTAATTGGAATAAAATGGCCATACCACAACAAATAAAGCTAAAAAATGAATACGTAACCCACCGTGTAGCATGTTCCTGCTTCCGATTAAAGTGAAGAAATGGTAGTACCCAAGCGGTTACTCCTAAAATAAGACTACCTATATTCAACCAATCCAAAATGATTCCCTTTCCCTTACCACTTATTCGACACTTTCTCCGCAAAGCCAAGAAAGTCTTTCACCTGAATGATGCTTCCATCATCCAATACTGCTTTTCCTGTAAAACGACCAAATACTTGGTGCTGGTCACTGGATATGATCATAACCGAAGTGTAGTCTTTACGATCTAAAATCGGGATGAAATCCATTTCAAATCTGCCGTCATTTGAGGTGAACTGCCAAGGCTCTAGATAATCAAAGTTTCCATTCTTTTGTGGAATATGAAAAGTGACTTCATCTAGTTTATGGCCCACGCCGTCATAGAAGAGCATATTTTCACTGGCGTTAGAAGTGTCGCCAAATCCATAGCCAATATTAAATCCAAATGATTTCCCATTCACGACTCCAGATGCGGCGCCCCAATACCAAGTATTTTTATATGTCCAAACCCCTCTACCCCAGTCTAACGTAGCAAAAGTCGTACTCTCATGAAATTGATATTCTGTTGCGCCATAATGAACATGCCCCTTTGCGCGCATCCCATTGATCTTTTGATTATAGTAAAAAGCTTTCTTATCTTCCTTAAATGGAATGGCCATTACGATAGAATCTTGAGGTTCATTAAATAAATCAATATCACAGGCGAAATCTTTTTTGCCATCAAAATTTTTCATACGGCAACATAACTTTCTTCCATTCACCGTATGCAAAAAGGACATCTGGATTCGCTTATCTTGGTATACAATATCCCCTTTTTTAGAGGTTGATGGCAAGTTCAACTTTCCAAAGGTAAGAGGCTTTATCACACTAGTCGTTTGAAAGGAAGCACGTTTAAAATCTATGAAAGAAACACTGATTAAAGCCATGTACGAGTTATCCGCAATAGTTAAAGCCACACCAAAGTCATCATTAGTAATTAAATAATAATCCCATTCTTTTATTCGCCAGCCTTGAGCCTTGATTGCCTTTCTATCATATGTAAGTAGGAGCTGTTTGGCATAACCAGTCTGCATAAGCTCACCTTTATTATTTAGAAGATGGCCAGTTTCCGTCATTTCTCTTTGCACAGTATTTACCTCCCTAGGTGAATTCATATTGGTCCGGTTGAAGGTGAGACATATCTGCTTCCAATAGGATATTTTTCTGCCCATTTACGATTTCAATTACTGAAAGACAAGTATCATGAATGTACGGGGCATCCCAAAGATTTTCCATAGGTATTTGTTTTAAGTAGGCAAGAAGCGTTTTAATTACGACCGTATGTGTGACAAGCAAAACATGACCATTCTTATGATTTGTCATCACTCTTTCTAACATTTTTACCGCTCGGTCTTGTACTTGCTGAAAACTTTCCCGCTCTGTTGGGTGATAGAGATGGGGCGCACGCCAAAAAGCATGGAATTCAGCTGCGTATTGTTTTTCTACATCTGATTGTTGCTGCCCTTCCCAACTTCCCATATAAATCTCTTGTAAATCCTCATCAGTAAAAATCCTAATAGAGCGATTGCCTTTAATCAGGCTCGCTGTCATCATCGTTCTTCCACTTGGACTGGCATAAATAGCTTCAAACGGGACTTTGCTTAAATGTTCGCCTAATAATTTGGCGTTCTCACTCCCCGTTGTTGTTAGGTTAGAATCTAATCTCCCTTGTAGCCTTCTTTCTCTATTCCATTCTGTCTGACCATGTCTTGTTATGTATATTTTCACTATTCATCCTTCTTTCTGTACAAAAACTAAAATCGGAAACTAATTTGATGAAAGGAATGAATACCTGTCCCAAATTGATCCAATTGATGACTCTTTAAATACTGAACGGCATCATAAGCTTCCTGCAAAACAGTCGGTGCTAATCCTAATGTATGATGTGATCCGAACACTTTTTCCACATTGGGAATCATCGCTATTTTTTCAATTGATTGCACGAGATCAGATGGACTCGTAGAAGGATAAAAAGCGAATATCGGCTCGGTATCATACAATAAATCACCTGTGAATAAGTAGTTATTTGTTTCATCAAAAATAGTAATATGTCCCGGAGAGTGTCCTGGCGTATGATAGATAATGAGAGTTCTATTCCCTAATTGCAACACATCACCATCCGCCAGTAAAGCGGTTGGCTCTCCTGTAAAAGGCTGATATGTTTCAGGATTAAATGTTTTTGGGGTCGGGATTGTTATATCCCTTTGGATATCCGTGCGAATTTGCTCGATCGTTAGACCACTAATGCCATTTACTAACCAGTCTTTATCTAGCTCATGAACGTAAATGGTATCGTACAATCCATGACCACCAATATGGTCGACATGAACATGCGTCGTAATGACCTCAATAGGTAAGGAAGTTAATTGGTCGGTTATACGTTTAATGTCATCAATTCCAAGGCCAGTATCAATGAGAACCGCCTTTTCTTCACCAATGAGTAAAAACGAGTGCACTTTTTCCCAGTGGCCATATTCACTAATTGCATACGTTTTCTTATCAATTAATTGCACAGTAAACCAAGAATCATTTATTAACACATGCTTCACCTGCATTTCGAATATTGGGATGGAAGGGTTTTGAGGTAGTTGATATATAATGGTTGTTCTATTCCTAAGTATAGCAATTTTTGGTAGGTGTGAATAGATAACGTTTCCCAAAAAAGGATACCAACCTTTCAATTAAATAGTTTTGGTGGAACGGCTACTCTCTCGTTCTGATTTTAATAGAATCTATATATAAAGTTGTTAAGGAAGGAAAGTTTTGATCATTATCGAAACCTTATAGAAATAATATTTGTTAGGTGTGAGTGATAATGGAAATGAGAAAGGCAACAATGAATGATATCGAAGGAATAACCGAATTGATGGGGCATCTTGGGTATCCTACCACATTCAATAAAATGAAAATAAGACTAAATAATATCTATTCAAGTCCGGATTATCATACTTTAATAGCCTCAGATAACGGCAAAATAGTTGGAATGATTGGTCTTGTTAAGGGATATTACTATGAACTGGATGGATTATATATTCGTATTGTCGTCCTTGTGGTAGATAAAAACTATCGTAATAAAGGAATAGGTAAACAACTATTAGAAAATGCAGAAAGTTGGGCAAATAATATTGGAGCAACAGGAATAGGGCTGAACAGTGGGGATAGACCTGAGAGGATTAACGCGCACCATTTTTATAAAAAGAATGGTTATGTAGAAAAAAGTATTGGATTTGCCAAAAAAATGAGCTAAGAATAGGCTATTGATTTATATTCTTCCACAATCTCCATAGAGACTGAAAATCACCTTACGATTCCATTCGCTTTATAAAGACTTTGAAAGCCTTATTACATTATAAAAATAATAAGGCTATTATTTTTGAAAACAAAATTCAACATGATTATCGCTCCGCACCTATAACCGCTCTCGACTCCAAGTTGTTCCTGTTTTGATTACCTTAGCTGGAGAGCCTGCAATGGTTGTATGTGCTTCGGAGAAAGGTTTTGTAACCACAGACCTTGCCCCGATAATCGTATCGTCTGGTAGCACCGCTCCTTTAGAAATCAAACAACTGGCAGCAATCCAAACATGATTACCAATGACAACATCCTTTGCACCGTTCAATCTTTCATTTGTTTCAATGTCAAGAACGGAATGAGCATCTGTTGTTCTTATTGCTATGTCATAAGAAAACATACAATCTGCGCCAATGTGAATATTCTTTCCTTCTTGAGATAATAGATAAACATTTTTAAAGGTTGTTCGATCACCAATCTTAATCGATTGTTTTTTGCCTTTTAATAATATATGACCAATCAAGTCGGTATCTTCCCCTATTGTAATTTCATTGTTTGATCCTCGTATGTGAATTAATATATTCGATAGTTTTGTCCCTTTTCCAATATGGATTTTATTATTTGAACCAGTGATCCTTAATTCCGCATTTTTAAAAATAAACGATTCTTCATCATATATGAGTTGATTATTTTTTCCGAATACTTTCGTCGTTAGTCCTTTAATTTCTTCCTGAAGTATCATGAATATAGGCCTCCTTGCGCAATGATTGCTCGTATTATAACATCACTGACGTTATGTAAAGGAAGAATTTACAGAATCTGAAAACAACTGTTACATATGATTTAATTGTCATCTTTTATTTTTGTATTTACATCGCACACGATATATAATAAATCGTATACGATGTAAATGAGGAGGTGGCCAAAGTAAAAGCACAACCTCTAGAGGACCAATTATGTTTCGCTATTTATAAAGCAACAAATCAATATACGAAGCTATATCGAAAAGCACTGGAACCATTTGACCTAACTTACCCACAATATATTGTCCTACTCGCCCTGTGGGAAAGTGATCATATGATTATTAAACAATTAAGTGAAAAGTTATCATTAGGGATCGGCACATTAAACCCCATTATTTCTAAATTAGTTGAAAAAGATTATGTTACAAAAACACCTTCACCAATGGACAAACGATCTGTAGTCATTTCATTGACACCAAAGGGGAAAAACTCCGAAAAGACGATATCAGAAATGATTTCAACTAAAGCTACTGAATGTGATTCTTTTACTGTATTTGATCATCAATTCAAATTAAAATTACAAGAATTGAATACACTGTTATCCCATTTAAATGACTTGGAGGAGAAAAAATGAGTTTATATGATATAAATGTAACACTCGAAAACGGGACCAATTATACATTGGAGCAATATGAAGGCAAGGTATTATTAGTTGTCAATACTGCAACGAAATGTGGTTTGGCTCCACAATTTGAAGAACTCGAGAGCCTCTATCAAAATTATAAGGATGCGGGACTGGTTATATTAGGATTTCCATCGGATCAATTTAAACAAGAGCTCGACTCTGCTGAGGAAGCAAGTGAAGCTTGTCGGATGACCTACGGTGTTTCATTCCCTATGCATGAAATCATAAAAGTAAATGGGAAAGAAGCACACCCTCTATTTAATTATTTAACGACAGAAGCAAAAGGCTTTTTAAGCAAAAGCATTAAATGGAACTTTACCAAGTTTCTCATTGATCAAAACGGGCATGTGGTAGAGCGATTCGGTCCTACGGATAAACCAAGAGATTTTGAGGAAAAGATTAAACATCTACTAGCAAATTAACAAATAAGAAACTTCATCCTCCCCATGATTATTACCGTTCACTTTAGGGTATTACAATAAATACCATCAATTAATTATCAAGGGGAGGTTCATTCATGAATCGGTCAAAGAAACTAGGTATCGTCTACCTTATTACATTCGCTATCATGATTTTCTTAAATTATTGGTCCGCTACAAATGTTGGCAATGTTGCTGATGCGAATCAACCATTATTGCAACCTGCTGGTTTTGCATTTTCCATCTGGGGTTTTATTTATTTCCTTTTATTCATTTGGGTGATAAGAGCTTTTTTTGTAAAGAATGATGCTGTTTATGAAAATACTAGCTACCTACCAGCTCTTAACTTTTTATTAAATGGCTGTTGGATTCTTGCCTTTACTGCTCAAGCATTACTTACATCAGTAGTCATCATTTTTGCATTACTTGTCACATTAATTCTGATTTATGGCAGAATAAACAATACACCTCACACTTTCTTTGAAAAACTTCCATTTTCCATTTATATTGGTTGGGTTTCTGTAGCAAGCATTTTAAATGTATTTGTTTGGTTTGTAGGAATGGAACAAACTGTATTTCTTGGAATGGATGAATTGACTTGGACCTTTATTACGTTATCAGTTGTTACGATAATAGCGATACTTTTCTCTATTCGATTTAAAGACTTTATTTATACAATTGTTTTTATTTGGGCATACATTGGTATTTATGCAAAAACACCTAATGATACTTTGAAAACGTTTGTGATGATCCTCATCCTTTTATTAATCGTTATTTTTATCTATACGCTCTATAAATTTTTCAAAAAGTAGATACATTATAAGAGGCAAATTATGAAGAAACTATTCAAATCTAAAATATTCCTTATCCTATCAGCACTATTAGTGACAGCAATCGGAGGATTTATTATCTGGGCTCAGATCACTTATCATTCAGTGAATGAGCCAACGATCCATTTAGACAACCAAATGAGCGTTGAAGATGATTGGCTCTTATTCGGTAACCCTAATAGCCAAGTAGGGCTTATACTTTATCCTGGTGCAAAAGTTGAACCTGAAGCCTATGCCTATCTTGCTCAAGAATTAGCTAAAGAAAATTTATTTATCGCTCTACCTCATATGACACTTAACATGGCCATATTTGATGTGTCCAAAGCGAACGAAATTATTCATATGTATAACGATGTGGATTGGTTTGTTGGCGGTCATTCAATGGGCGGGGCAGCAGCAGCCATGTATGCTGATCAAAATATACATCAAGTAAATGGTTTAATACTATTGGGTGCCTACGCCTCTGATAATGAAACACTGACAAATTCGCAATTACCTGTCTTATCCATAAGTGGCTCAAATGACGGATTAAGCACGCCTGCTAAAATTGAGGAGAAGAAAGTTCTTCTTCCAGATGAAGCCGACTTCGTAGAAATCGAAGGTGGAAACCATGCCTATTTCGGTGTATACGGAGAACAATCAGGTGACAACCAAGCTGATATTTCTATTAAGAAACAACAAGAAACGATCATCGATACAATTACTCACTGGATAAAAGAACAAAAATAATATTAAGAAGGGCTATCTACTATAGCTAGCCCTTTTGTTATTCTCCTCTAATTCCTTCTACTTCAATCTCAGTAATATGATAAGATGAATGAAATGCCAAAGGTAACCAGTCTTCAACTAAATGAATTTTCTTCATGCCTGGGGTTGGCATAAGCAGTTGAATTTTTGATAATAGTTTTGATTCATCCATTTCATAAGAAACAATATAAAATTGATCAAACGTTTGTTTAAGAAAATCGAATTCACCAAAGCTTAATTGTTCAAAGTTCTGAGAAGTGACGTCTTCTAAGATTAACTGTTCGCCTCCTTCATTCATTTGTTCTAATTGCTGCCAATCAATATGGCGATTAATCTTGGAGAGTTCAACTAAATAGTGCTCCTCTTTTCGACTAGGTGATGATTGTGGTGAAGGGCCTCCACTTTTAATGATAAACAAAGAGTTTGTTGCCGTATTTTCAAATTTCAAGTAACCCCATGCATAGCCTGCTTTAGAAAATTCAAATTGAATCCCCAGTTTGCGACATTCTTGGGCTACGGCATCTTCAATATGATTGCCTTTTACCCATGCATAACCTGTACTAATAAGCATTTCACGTTTCTTCTGTTCACGCTCATGAATGTAGTGTCTATATCCTTTTAATATCCCATCAACAATCGCCTGACTTAATTCAGGTGAGAATTTATAATTCATCAAGTGTTTATTTCCTCCTATGTTTTGTTTTTTCGCACATTCAACCTTTTTTGGAAAGGAAGATCATTGCTTGTTTTGGAAAAAAGCCATCGTAATTGCCATGCCCCTTTGTCTATTAATTCTTTTTCGCTCTCCCATACCATACGCAATAGGAGCTTCTTTATTCTTGTCTCTATTCTATTATTTATGGTCTTCTAGTAAACAGAAATGATAAAAGCATTCGCCTAGTAAAAAAACGAATGCTATCTTTCTTTTAACCATTTTGAATAGAAATTGAAGTTTCTTCTCTCTTAATTTTCCAGTTGAGCGATAAAACTTTTTCAATCTCCTTTAATTGCCCCTCACTTACTTTTATATTAGACACTCCGTTTTCTACGAGCATGTAATCTTGGTCTTTCTCTAATCCGAACTTCATACTTAGAATGCGTTGCAAACCAGGGAAAGTAAGGAATTTGATGCGGTAACCATTGTTAATCATTGAAACAAAGTTCGCCTCATCTTTTTGTGCCAGATGAGCTAATTGTTCAAATTCGAACTGCTCGTTATACTTTCTCCACTCTGTCGTGTCGTTAGACAATGATTTTTTGATAATTTCTTCATCCGTTACACCTTGATTACGTAATAGTTCAATCATATATGCTTCCATTAAAGTTAATTGTTGTTTCAAAGTTCATCAGCTCCGAGGTTTTCTTTCATTTTACCACGGGATGGGCTGATTAAAGTACTCATTCATTACTTGAAACCAAATATAGTAACCAATATTATTCGGATGCACCCCATCTGCCAATGTGTCTTCTAACTCAATTGAACTGTCCGCCAATCTTTTTGTCATCGGTTGATAAATATCTATATATGGCCATTCGTTTTCTTTAATATACTGTTCTGTTGCTTTTAAATAGTCTTGATAAGAATGATTGCGCTTGTTTTCAACTTTTCCGTTATATAGAACAGTTGTAGGATTAGGAGAAAGAAATAGAATTTTCGTATGAGGAGTGGCCTTTTTAATTTTATCAACGGTTTTTTCAATTGCTTGCTCTGTTTCTTTTATGCTTTGATGATACTGATAACTATTAACAACACCTGTTTCAATCATTACCAAATCAGGCTCTGCTTTTACCAATTGATCAACCGTTCCTTCCGTAAGGAGCATATTTAATGTGTAGCCACTTTTAGCAAAGTTATGAAATGACAGCTGTTTTTTATGTGGTAAATGGCGTTCACGCACTTCCTTTTCTAATAAATGAAACCAAGAAAACATCGGATGAGATGCCCCTTTTCCACGAGCCACACTACTGCCAATAACCGCTATTTTTGCACCGTTCTCACTGTAGCTTTCAGAGACGATATAATCATAAATGGTTGTCTGCTCGCTAAATGAATGGATTGTTTTAGCCGACACAGCAGAGCCAGAAAACAACAAAATACTCGTAAACGCTAAAATCATCATTCTTTTCATTTCACTCGCTTCCTTTCATACTCTCTACTTACCCCTTTTCTGAGCCGGTTAATCTAGGTCATTTTAACTTCTCTCTCCTTATAGAATCTGATAAAATAAGGAAGCACAGCTTTTCTTGAAAGGAGGAAACTAGATGGTCTCTTCTAAGGATGTTGCCAAACATGCTGGCGTTTCTCAAACGACCGTATCACGTGTACTCAATACACCAAACCTTGTTAAAAAACCGACAGTAGATAAAGTGATGGCTGCGATCGAAGAACTTCATTACATTCCAAATGCTCATGCGCGTTCACTTGTACAAAATAAAACGTATACGATTGCGCTTCTTTCAGGCCCGCTTCATAACCCATTCTTTGTCGATACAACAGCAGCCATTGTTAATTACGCAAATAGCAAAGGATATCGTGTTCATGTTCAATTTGTGAATGATGAAAAATTGAATGAAGCCTATACATCTGCCGTTGAAAACAAGGTAGATGGTGTTGTAATGTCATGCATCTTACTTGATGACCCTATTTTTGAGAAGTTCGAAAAAATGGACATTCCATTTATCACCTATAATCGCAAACATATAAATAATAAACATTTTGTTGAAATAGATAACTATCAAGCTGGTGTGCTTTCAGCTCAGCATGTTCTTGAGCTTGGTCATAAACAAATTGCCTGGATTGGTGGACCTTCTACAGTTAGTACATTTAAGAATAGATATGATGGCTTTGCCCATACCATGAGTGACCATATGCTTTCACAGCAATATGTCATTCAAACAGATACAACGAAACAAGGTGTCAAAGAAGCGTTTGAAAAGTTAATGCATTTGCCCACTCCACCTACAGCTATTTGTGCTGCCACTGATGCAATCGCTTTACAAACGATTGATGAAGCTACAAAAGCCGGATTTCATGTGCCATTAGACATCAGTGTTGTTGGCATCGATAATGTTGATATTAGTAAACATGGTAGGATTGAATTAACGACAATCGGCAGCGTTTCTGAGCAAAATTTAGGTTACCTCGCTATCAGCGAACTGATTGAAATGATTGAAAATAAAAAAAATAGTTGCGTAAAAATCACTGAATCTGTTAAAGTATTTAATAGAAAAACAACAAAGGCATATCAATAATTTTTATTTATGCAAAAATGAATACGTAACCATTGAAGCATAATCCCATACCCTCTTCCATATGAGCTTAAACGACTCATATGGAATCGCTTTATAAAAAAATGGTTACGTATTCATAATTTAATATTCAAACTTGTAAGGGTTTACAAAATAAGGAGGAGAATACCCTAATGAAATGGAAAAACAGAAAATACGGCGAGGAGTCACCGTATATCCCAGCTGGACCCTTTAAGGTTCGTTTACCTTTTATCCATTACCGCTTTGAATGGCCCGATTATGTGCAAGGACTATTAATGTGTGCTGTTGATTTATCAGCCATCCCGCTTTTAATGGACTTACTCGGTATGCCTTTTGAAGTAGCACTTGCTATTGTTGTTTTAAATGGACTTTTTTACTTATTACATCATTTACTAGGTGATCCGGCTGTACCTGGTTGGATAACGCCAGCCATTCCTTTGATCATGTTGTATTGTCAGCAATTTCCGGAAGGCCCTGAACGTGTTCACTCACTGATCGCCTTCCAATTAACACTCGGTATTCTATCATTATTACTCGGCGCTACTGGATTGGCATCAAAGGTTGTTCGCTTTATTCCACCTGCTCTAAAATCTGGGATTATCTTAGGCGCTGGTTTGGCAGCTATTATCTCAGTGTTCCAAGTGGGCGGTCGTTTTGAACTATTCCCTTGGACGATCTCGATTGCAATCGGCATTGGCTTTTACTTACTATTTTCTAAGCATTTCACTCAATTTCAAAACCGAAATTCTTTTTGGAAAACCATTGCTAAATTAGGTATACTTCCTGTTATCCTACTCGCTGTACTGATTGCGCCAATATTTAGTGAAGCAAAGTGGCCATCGATTGAATGGGGTTTCTCATCACCTGATTTCATTACTCTTTGGAATGAATACACGGTATTCGGTCTAGGGTTGCCACCATTGATGATGTTCATTACAGCTATCCCAACTGTCCTAGCAGCTTATATCGTTCTTTTCGGTGATGTACTGCAAGTGAAAGCATTAGTTGAAGATGGGCAATCTGTTCGTCCGGACGAAAAGGTAGAATACAATCCTAACCGCTCTCACTGGATCTTTGGTATACGCAATAGCGCAATGAGTATCCTTGGTCCAGATGTAACGATGGGTGGACCTGTTTGGAGCGCGATGCAAGTTGTAATGATTGAGCGCTACAAGAAAGGTAGAAAAGCAATGGACTCCATTTTCGGCGGAGTTGGTTCTTTCCGTTGGGGTACGAATACCGGATTATTTTTGCTTCCTATTGTTAGTTTAGTTGAACCTATACTAGGTGTAGCAATGGCATTAACCTTACTCATTCAAGGGTATGTCAACATTAAAATCGGTGTTCTAGAAGCAAGAAGTCAAAAAGATTTAGGTGTAGCGGGTATCGTCGCTGCTGTCCTTTGTACGAAAGGTGCCGCTTTGGCATTTGCAGTTGGCATCATGCTTTGTCTATTATTATACGGAAAAGATTTCTTTAAAGGAGAAATTGACAAAACGTTTAATAAAGATAGTGAAGAACTAAAAAAACAAGAAAAGCAGGTGAGTTAATATGAAGAAACAATTATATATTAATGGTGAATGGAGAGACTCAGCAAACTATGCTGAGCTCCTCTCCCCTTATACAAATAAAGTGATTGCGCAAATTCCACAAGCTTCAAAAGAGGAAGTGGAAGAAACCATTGAGATTGCGCATCAAAAAAGAACAGAGATGGCTCGTTTGACGGCCTACGAGCGTGCAGAAATACTAGAAGAGCTTGTTCAATTATTTAAGGAAAATCGGCAAAAAGCGGCTGAAATCATTTCTTTAGAATCAGCGAAACCTTTGAAATTCTCACTCGGTGAAATTGACCGTACAATTGAAACATATAAGTTCGCCGCTGAGGAAGCAAAGCGCTTAACAGGAGAAATGATTCCAATGGATGCAGCCAAAAACGGGGCTAACCGATTCGGTTATACCATCGAGGAACCGATTGGCGTAATTGGAGCCATTACACCATTTAACTTTCCACAAAATTTAGTAGCACATAAAGTGGGACCAGCGATTGCCTCTGGTAACCCGATTGTATTAAAACCAGCATCGCAAACACCTTTATCCGCTCTATTTCTTGCAGAACTCATTGACCAAACTTCTTTACCCAAAGGTGCATTTAACGTAGTTACTGGCAGTGGTCGTATTGTTGGAGATGCACTTGTCGAAAATCCGCTTGTGAAAATGATTACTTTCACTGGTAGCCCAGCGGTTGGGATTGGCATTCGCAATAAAGCAGGGTTAAAGAAAGTTGCTTTAGAGCTTGGCTCGAATGCAGGACTAATTATTGATAGAAACGTAGACTTAGATGAAATCGTTCCAAAGTGCGTAACAGGTGCCTTTTCTAACCAAGGTCAAGTATGTATTTCTCTACAACGCACTTACGTACTAGAAGAGATATTTACTACTTTCGTTAAAAAGTTTGCCGAAGCCACTCAGGCATTAACAATCGGTGATCCAATGAATACAACAACTGACCTATCAGCGATGATTCATTCGGCTGAACAGGAGCGAGCATTGAGTTGGGTTGATGAAGCAGTCTCCTTAGGAGCAGAGATTATTACAGGCGGAAAAATTGAAAATGGTGTATTTTTACCAACCATCTTAACGAATGTCGATGCGACAGCAAAGGTTTCTTGCCAAGAAGTGTTTGCCCCTATTGTTATTGTAAACCGAATCGCTTCAATTGAAGAGGGTATTCATGCAATCAATGATTCTGACTATGGTTTGCAAGCAGGGATTTTCACTAATGATATTCAAACTGCCTTCCATGCTTCTAAAGCGCTTGAAGTGGGCGGCGTGATGATTAATGATATTCCGACCTATCGTGTAGACCAAATGCCATATGGCGGAGTGAAAGAAAGCGGTACTGGCAAAGAAGGTTTGAAATACGCGATTCACGAAATGACAGAAACAAAATTAATTGTTTGGAACCAAAATTAACTAGAGGAGTGACCATCATGTCTGAAAAAATCACCTTTACCCCAATAAGCTACACTGGTTGGGATGCCCTTTCCCACCTCGTTGAAGAAGTAGAAAAGTTTAACGTCAAAAAAATCCTTGTAATTACTGACCCTTTTTTAAAAGAAATTGGCTTAACAGATAAAGTGACACACCCACTGAATGAGGCAGGATATACCACTGATGTTTACACTGATGTCATCCCTGAACCACCACTAGCCATTGGGGAAAAACTGGTCTCCTATACGCGCCAACACGCTTTTGATATGGTCATCGGCATTGGTGGCGGCAGTGCTCTTGACTTAACAAAACTAGCTGGTGTCATCGCTGTTCATGAAGGTGATGTAGCTGATTATTTAAATCTAACCGGTACAAAAGCGATTACAAAAAAAGGATTACCGAGTATCTTAATCCCAACTACTTCTGGCACAGGATCAGAAGTAACAAATATCTCCGTCCTTTCATTGGAAACAACAAAGGATGTTGTCACACATGATTATTTACTTGCAGATGTAGCTATTGTTGACCCAAAACTCACGATGTCTCTACCTGCAAAGGTAACAGCTGCTACTGGTATTGATGCCCTTACACATGCGATTGAAGCATATGTGTCAAAAAATGCGAGCCCAGTCACGGACGCTTTAGCACTACAAGCTATTCGCCTAATCAGTCAATCCATCCGCACAGCTGTGCATCATGGCGACAATAAACAAGCACGTATTGACTTGAGCTATGGTAGTTATTTAGCTGGTATTGCCTTCTTTAACGCAGGTGTAGCTGGTGTTCATGCACTTGCTTATCCACTAGGCGGGCAATTCCATATTGCTCATGGTGATTCAAATGCCGTTCTCCTACCATATGTGATGGGCTATATTCGTTCTGCATGTGAAAAAAGAATGAAGGATATTCTCGATACAATGGGCTTCAGCTCTACCTATCTTTCACAAGAAGAAGCTTCCCACCGTTGTGTCGAAGAACTAAAACGCTTAGTCGAAGATGTTGGCATCCCGTCCTCTTTAAAAGGGTTTAACATTGGCCATGATGCACTTGATTCGTTAACAGAAGACGCAACAAAACAAACTCGTTTACTCGCGCGAAGTCCAATGGAACTAAGTAAAGAAGATATATATGCAATTTATGAAGCTGCCTTTGAGGGTAAGGTTGTTGATCAAACTTTAGTAAAAGCATGATGATAAAAAAGGGGCGCAATTGATTGCAGCCCCTTTTTCTATTAATCTGTTTTCAATTCATAATTAGCTACTCGATTATCTTTAAATGTAATTATTAGCCATTCACTATCGGTACTAATGATACTCTTTTTATTATCCAAATAATAAACGATGTTATTGTCACTTATAAAATACGTGTTTTCTGTTGGTGTTCCTAGTTTTTCAATCACTTCGTTATAATGTCTATTTTTTAAATCATATGTATTTAACAAATCGTCTATCATTCCCACTCGTTCGTGTGATTTATTTCTCCAATCCAGTTCATTAAATTTGGCTTGGACTCCATTAAAACTCGTAGGATAATCAATACGATTAGCAATACCAATGCTAAAGAAAACAACCAAAGTTGCTTACGCTTCTCCCTCCCATTTGGATGTAAGCATTTTATCGCAAACCACACACATAAAAAATCCCATACACTTGGTAAAATGACATATAGCACCGTATGAAGATTACATCAAGTACAATATCGTTACGATAACTAGCAGAGATAAAACTGCTTGAGTGAACTTCATAAATTTGAATAAGCTCCTTTTATTCACTTGGTATTATTATACATTCACTCAAAATGATATTGGTAGTCATCTAGAGTGATTGTTTTCACACGGTCAAAGGAGGCGACCACGGCATTCTGGTGGCTATATTAAAGGCGTGTGACTGCTCCTTTGCTGCGCTCTCTAATTACATTACAACTGTCAGTGTCAAGCTAGCGATGTACATATTTGATATATGATGTGGGGTTTTACGGGGTTTGCCAATACATCTTAGCCGGTTTTTCATCTCTTGTGGGTGCATTTGTTTTTTGTCCACACATCTTGACTGGTTTCTCATTTCTTGTGGGCGCATTTGTTTTTTGCCCACACATCTTAGCGGGTTTTTCATCTCTTGTGGGCGCATTTGACTTTTGCCCACACATCTTAGCCGGTTTCCTATCTCTTGTGTGTGCATTTCCCTTTTGCCCACACATCTTAGCCAGTTTCCTATCTCTTGTGTGTGCATTTCCCTTTTGCCCACACATCTTAGCCAGTTCCCCATCTCTTTGCCCACACATCTTAGCCGGTTTTTCATCTCTTGTGGGTGCATTTCCCTTTTACCCACACATCTTAGCCAGTTTCCCATCTCTTATGGGCGCATTTCCCTTTTGCCCACACATCTTAGCCAGTTTCCCATCTCTTATGTGTGCATTTCCCTTTTGCCCACACATCTTAGCCAGTTTCTCACCTCTTGTGGCCGCATTTCCCTTTTGCCCACACATCCTGACCGGTTTCTCATCTCTTGTGGCCGCATTTCCCTTTTGCCCACACATCCTGACCGGTTTCTCATCTCTTGTGGCCGCATTTACTTTTTGCCTATACATCTTGGCAGTTATCTCATGAAAGTGGACCATTTCTTGATCATGTACGGTGATGCTCGTTTCTATGCTCCCCCCATCCCCCATTCATGGATTTCCCTTCAAACAATGATTTCTTCTTTTGTACATTTTCCACATGACAGAATCCTATCAAAAATAGTTAGATTCCATTAATCCTTCACCTATAAAGTTGTTTTAAATTTCCGAAAATCGTTGACTTCTACTCTAGGTAATTATACACTGAATGAGAATGATTATCGTTATTAAATCACTACATACGATTGTCACAGTTTAATAGAAGAGAAGGGGAAAAAAATGAAAGCAAAGAAGTCGTTCTTATTACTACTATTACTTGTATCTACCGTCATGTTTGCCTTAATTGGTTGCTCAAATAATGAATCAACTGCTTCTGAAGATGAAAAAGATAAAGAGGCAGAAACAACTACAGATGAAGCATCCGAAACAGAATATCCAATTACGATTGAACACGCCTTTGGTGAAACAGTGATTGAAGAAAAACCTGAAAGAGTGGCAACGATTCAATGGGCGAACCATGATGTTGTACTAGCCTTAGGCGTTGAACCTGTCGGTTTTTCTGCAGCAAACTATGGTGTAGAAGATGGTAGTGGCTTACTTCCATGGACTACGAAGAAACTTGAAGAACTAGATATTAAAGACCCTAATATTTATCAAGATACAGATGGTCTTGATTTTGAAGCGATTGCAGACTCCAACCCAGATGTTATTCTTGCTGGTTACTCTGGAATTACACAAGAAGATTACGATTTATTAACACAAATTGCACCAGTTGTTGCCTATCCAACTACTCCTTGGACAACAACATGGCGTGAACAAGTTCTTCTAAATGCCAAAGGAATGGGGATGGAGCAAGAGGGAGAACAACTCATTAAAGATACAGAGGATTTAGTTGCGGAAAAAGTTGCGGAATATCCTGAATTAAAGGGAAAAAAAGTAGTTTGGGCTAACTTCTCAGCAAACGATTTGTCTCAGTTCCACCTCTATACACCTGCTGATCCACGTGTGTCTTTCCTTATGGAAATGGGATTAGAAACACCTGAGAGTATTACCAATCTAATCAAAGATGAAAATGCATTCTCTTTATCTTTGAGTGCTGAAAATGCTGATGTACTTAATGATGCTGATATTATCATCGGTTATAATGATGAAAGCACATATGATGCTGTAAAAGCAGACGCTCGTCTTGGCAAAATCAAGGCTATAGAAAGAGGATCGGTTGTCTTTATTGGTAACAACACACCACTTGCAGCTTCTGGGAATCCTAACCCGCTTTCTATCGAATATACAATCGATGAATACTTAGAATTAATCGCAGATGCGGTTGAGAAAGTTGATGAATAATCTAATTGAAAAGCAAGTCCCAAAAAGGCATCTACCAAAGCATTTGATAATTGTGCTCACCGCATCTATCATTCTATTATGCTTATGTGTTGTTGCCTCTTTGGCATTTGGCGCAAGGTTTGTAACATGGAATGAGTTAATCACCGGTCTTTTTCATCCAGAAGTAGCGTCTTTTAGTTCAAGTGTTGTGCAAGAACGCATCCCTCGTACAGTTTTTAGTTTATTATGTGGTGCTGCTCTTGGTGTTTCCGGTGCACTCATGCAATCTGTAACAAGAAATCCAATTGCTGACCCTAGTATTCTTGGCGTAAATACAGGGGCAGCGCTTTTTGTCGTCTGTGGGATTGCTTTTTTTCAAATTAGCAGTGCAGCGGAATATATTTGGTTTGCGATTGTTGGCGCTATGCTAACAGCCATTTTTGTATATGGAATTGGTTCTATGGGGGGTTCAGGTGCGACCCCACTTAAGCTCGTCTTAGCAGGGGCAGCGACAAGTGCCGCTCTCTCTTCCCTCGTTAGTGCCATTATGCTATCCCGTACATATGTCATGGATCAGTTTAGATTTTGGCAAGTAGGTAGCGTAGGGTCTGCTAACTGGGACTTAATCCTCACATTCTTACCTTTTTTAATTATAGGAATTTTGCTCGCGATTATGACTGCTTCTGCTTTAAATGCATTAGCACTCGGGGACGAAGTGGCTACCGGACAAGGTGTCAGAACCGGTATGATTCGTTTAATCGCTGCATTTGCAGGGGTCATTTTATGTGGCGCCGCGACTGCACTAGCCGGTCCAATTGGCTTTGTCGGTTTATTAGCGATGCACTTGATGCGACTCATTCTAGGTGCTGACCTTAGATTCACCATTCCCATGTCAGCGATATCAGGGGCAGTCATTTTAACAATCGCTGATATCATAGGTCGACTCATCGGTAGCCCCGGGGAGTTAGAAGCTGGAGTTGTGACAGCCTTTATCGGTGCGCCTTTATTAATATTTTTAGCGATTAGAATGAAGGTGCGTTCACTATGAGACATTCATTGTTATCCGTTATTAAACAAGGACGAAAAAAAAGAAGACAGCGCTGGTTACTGATTAATAGCTTACTCTTTGCTACAGCCTTAGCCTTATGCTGCGCCATGCTTATGTTTGGTAACTCTTATTATCCACCACAAGAGATTTGGAGTGCGCTAACAGGGGATGCTGCTGGCGGTGCTTCCTTTGCCGTCAATACAATCCGTCTCCCGAGAATGTTAGCCGGTTTTTTTGCAGGCATTGCTTTTGGTATCGCAGGGAATACATTTCAAACGATGCTAAGGAACCCGCTTGCTAACCCCGATATTCTCGGTATTACTGCTGGCTCAAGTGTGGCCGCTTTAATTTGTATTCTTATTTTCCATACAAGTAACACGGTCGTATCTATTGCATCAGTCATTGCTGGATTATTAACGGTTTTCCTTATATTTATTTTATCTAAAGGAAAATCTTTTTCCATCGGACGTTTAATACTAGTCGGTATTGGTATCCAAGCTATGTTGAGTGCAGCAATTTCTTTTCTATTAATGCGAGGCGCGCAAGAAGATATACCTACTGCCTTACGATGGTTAAACGGTAGCTTGAATGGTGCTCAGCTAGATTCAACGATTCCATTAATGATTACTGTCATCCTTTTTGCGCCTATTGTGGCAATTTTGGGTAGACAGCTCGGCATTCTTGAATTAGGTGAAGAATCCGCGACATCACTCGGACTCAATACGAATCAAACAAGAATACTCCTTGTACTTAGCTCTGTCGCCATGCTAGCCATTGCCACTGCAACGACCGGACCGATTGCTTTTGTTGCCTTTTTAGCTGGACCGATTGCAAAAAGACTAGTTGGTGTCGGGTATTCGAATGTTATTCCTGCAGGCCTCGTTGGTGTGAATCTTGTTTTAGCAGCTGACTTGATTGGTCAATTTGCTTTTACAACTAGATATCCTGTTGGTATTGTTACTGGTTTACTCGGGGCACCATATCTAATTTACTTACTTATCCGTATGAATCGAAAGGGTAGTTTATAATGAAAACAATACACCAATTTGAAACGAAGGAAGTCGTAGCCGGCTATGATCAAAAAACGATTCTTCACGGGTTGGATGTGGAGATTCCAAGCAATAAGATAAATGTCATTATCGGGGCAAATGCTTGTGGGAAATCGACTTTGTTAAAAACGATGGCGAGACTAATCAAACCACAGTCCGGTCAAGTTATTCTTGATGGGAAATCAATTGATCAGATTCCCCCGAAGCAACTCGCTCGGGTACTCGGTATTTTACCACAGTCCCCTATTGTGCCAGAGGGGATTACAGTAACTGACCTCGTTGGTAGGGGGCGTTATCCTCACCAGAAAATGTTCAGTGGTTGGTCTAAGAAGGATTATGAAGCGGTAGCAGAAGCAATGGAAATTATGAATATCGCAGAACTGGCTGATCGTAATATTGACGAACTATCTGGTGGACAGCGGCAAAGAGTATGGATCGCTATGGCACTGACGCAACAAACGGATATTTTGTTTCTAGATGAACCCACGACGTTTTTAGACATTGCCTATCAAGTAGAAATACTAGATTTATTAACAGACTTGAACCGGAATTATGGTACTACGATTGTCATGGTGCTGCACGATATTAATCTTTCCGCACGCTATGCCGATTATATTTTCGCATTAGAAAAAGGACAACTCATTGCAGAAGGTGAGCCTTCTGAAGTCATCACCAGTGACCTCGTGAAACAAGTCTTTGGTCTAGATTGTATGGTTATCAACGATCCTGTCTCCCTCTCTCCATTGGTTGTGCCTAGAGGACGGTACCATGTACAAGTAAATGACTCATTATAAGGATAAGATACTCGCTAAGTTACTAGCGGGTATCTTTTTTTCACAATTTGTATAGGAACAACGCTATTCATCACCTATTGCAAATCTTTCCAACAAAAAAACACCCTTCCTGTATTTGCTAATCTCATGGATAGATGTTATGATGAAGTTAATTATTTTTGTTCGGTGTAAAATTGAGAGAGAGGAAATCTCTTCCAAGAAATTTTTAATCTTAAGATCGTATGATTGAACAAGGGTAGTAATACATTTGTGGAATTCCCACAATAGGAGACGATAACATGGAAACAGGTACAGTAAAATGGTTTAACGCAGAAAAAGGATTCGGATTTATTGAGCAAGAAGGCGGAGAAGATGTATTCGTACATTTCAGCGCGATTCAAAGCGAAGGATTCAAATCTTTAGACGAAGGTCAAAAAGTAACATTTGACATCGAGCAAGGTCAACGTGGCCTACAAGCTGCTAACGTTAACAAAGCATAATTACTATAGAATGAAAGACTCCATCTAGGGGTCTTTTTTTCATTCACTATAAGAACACATTATCTTCACTAATGAAAGGGATTGAGATGATGAGCGTAGAAATGTTTCGTATCGGGGAAAAGGTAAGTATAAAAAAAACGAAAGAGCAAGTGATCATTTCAAAAAGTCAGTATGTAAAAAATATGAAAAGGTACTCTTATGTCGTTGATAAATATCCTGGCACATTTTTCTTTGAAGAAGAATTGATGAAGAACGAAAAGAATTAAGCTCTTCCATCTGTAATCAATGATTCTAAATTATAGTATCAATCAATTTTGAAGAGATGTTCGTTGAGGGTACACCAATCACTAGTGGATACTTCTACTAAATAATTGGTTTGTTAACTAAAAACTTAGATGTCAATTCTGCATAGATAGCCAAAAAAGCAGGCAATAAAATGACCGAAGCACTTGGTATCAAAGCCTTTATCGGTGTCCCATTAAATCGGACAGATAGCTAAACTTTGGGACATACGAACGGTCCTTCTCCAACGAACAAGTGGGGATGGTACATATCGCCGATGTCCTTGCCTATCTGATTTCTATGAAGATATTGAAGCATACCGATTATGCCAATATCGAAAAGGATAGCACATGTAGTACGTGATGGAGAGCAGTAATGAAAGAAAAAATTACTGCCTTCTTATTTTCATACATACCTCTCTTAAAATCCACTTTCCCCTACTAAACCTCCTTTTTTTTACGAATCAACACCAAAAATAGTTTAAGTGTACAAGCAGTAATGCTACTCCCTGCATAAAGCTATTAAAAAAGGAGGTATTTTTCATATGGTCAAAATATACATTGATCCAGGTCATGGCGGTACCGATCCAGGAGCTGTCGGGAATGGTTTACAAGAAAAGAATCTCACATTACAAATAGCGATTAAAGTGAGAGATTTATTATCAGGATATAGTAATGCCGAAGTGAGAATGAGTCGAACAAATGACCAAACCGTTTCCCTTACCCAAAGAACAAATGATGCCAACGCTTGGGGGGCAAATTATTTCTTATCCATTCATATTAATGCCGGTGGCGGTACTGGCTATGAGGATTATATCTATCCTGGATCCAGCACTCCTACAACAACCTATCAAAATATCATTCATGAAGAAATAATGAAAGTCGTTAACTTCGCCGATCGTGGTAAAAAACAAGCCAACTTTCATGTATTAAGAGAAAGCAATATGCCGGCCATTTTAACAGAGAACGGTTTTATTGACACAGTCGCTGATGCTAATAAATTAAAACAAGCTTCATTTATTCAAGCCATTGCCCAAGGACATGTAAATGGACTCGTACGCGCCTTCAACCTGGTTCCTTCAGGTGGCGCTATCCATCATACAGTTGTCAGCGGAGATACTGTATACGCCTTATCACAAAGGTATGGAAGCACGATTGCACAAATCCAAAGTTGGAATGGCTTAGATGCTAATTATACAATTTATCCAGGGCAAGTTTTGCGGGTGAAGTAAATGATTCGTGCAACAACTATTTTTAAAAGTGAAAGTCGGGCTGCCCCTAAACCGAACAAGCCCGACTTTCTATTTCTAATAAAACCCTCTTATGCCTCTTGACTCTCTTTCCATTGTAGAATTAACTTACCTAATTTTTTTGGCGTATTTTTAAAAGCATCTATTGTGCTCCCAGCTAAATGCGCCGTAATTGTTACATTATCAAGGTCTACAAACGGGCTCGCCTCTCCTAAAGGTTCTTGGTCAAAGGTATCAATAGCTGCACCAGCAATTTGCTTCTCATTTAATGCTCGAATAAGATCATCTTCACATACTAATCCCGATCTAGCTGTGTTGATAAGAACAGCCGTATTTTTCATCATTGCTAACTGTTCATACCGGATAAGATGCTTCGTTTCCTCCGTTAATCTCCCATGTAGAGTCACAACATCTGAATCTGACAATAAAGTCTCTAAATCAACTTCTTCAAATGCTGTTTCCCCCTGAAAATAAGGATCATAGAAAATAATTCTAGTATCAAAACCACTTAGAAATTTTCCAACAAGTTGCCCAATATGACCATATCCAATTATCCCTATTGTTCTATCTTCTAATTCTGGTACGAAATCAACATTACTAAAATCTTTGCGCCAATCTCCTTGTTTTAAGGCAGCATGTGAACGGGCAATATTTCGAATTTCAGATAGAATCATGCCCACCGTAAATTCAGCTACACTTCTTGCATTTCTACCGGGAGTATTAATCACTTCTACCCCTCTTGCTTTAGCCTCATTTATGTGAATATTTTCTACACCACCCCGTAAAACACCTATTAATTTAAGAGATGTGGCTTTCTCAATCACTTTTTGGCCAATAGGTGCAAATTGTGTAATGATCACATCATACTGATCGATATCGTCATATAAGTTTTCTGGTAAACATACTACCTCACTACCTTGTTGCTCGATAGCAAGATTATCCTTTTGCAACGCTTCTAAATTCTCATGTCGCCACTCTCGAATCGTCAACTCGAAACCACTATCTATTAAAGTGTTTAATCCTTGTTCCATCATTTCCTTCGTGATGAATAAATCCGCAATAGCTAAACATTTCATCTGTGCTTCTCTCCTTATCTCATTAACATTCCGCCAGTAGCATCAACTGTCGCCCCGGTCATATACTTAGATTTTTCTGATACTAAAAAAGCCGCAATATCTGCCATTTCTTCTGGTTTTGCTACTCTACCAACTGGAATCCGATTGACATAATAGTCGCCTTTTTGCTGTAAAGAATCTTTAATCATATCGGTTTCTACAATACCGAGTGCCAAGTTATTAACTGTAATGTCATCCTTTGCATGTTCTCTAGCAAGTGAGATCGCAAACGCAATCATCCCAGACTTACTAGCTGCATAGTGTGAATGGCCTGTTGTTGAGCCATAAAACGCTGCCTGTGAAGTAATATTTAAAATACGACCACTTTTCTTATGAAATAAACAGTGTTTGATAAACCCTTGTGAAGTTAGAAACACACTATCCAGATTAATTCCGATTGTCTTCTGCCATTCTTGCAATGACATATCTTTAATATAATTGGTTGGCCATACCGCAGCATTATTAACTAAAATATCAATAGATTCTTCTATCCGTTCACTTGCCTTTTCCACTAACTCTGCTACTGCTTCCTCATTCGAGAGGTCCAGTTGAATAGCCACTGATTTTTGTCCATACCCTTCTATCTCTTTAACTACTGCCTCTGCTTGTTCTCTGTTCCCTTGGTAAGTAAGGACAACATTCGCCCCCTCTCTACCAAGTGTTCTAGCAATCTCTTTGCCTACGCCACGAGAGGCGCCGGTCACAACGGCTGTTTTTCCCCTTAAACCTAAATCCATCCTTATCTCCCTACCTTCCATACCTCTTCCATTTTCGCTAGTGTCTCTTTATACTGTTGATATTTATTTTCATAGATTGCCTTTTTTTCAGGGCGAGGTTGAATAACACGATTCACCTTAACCATTGCTTCAGCTGCTTCTTTAACTGATTCGTAGTCCCCGTTCATAACTGCTGCACACATGGCAGTTCCCAATGTTCCATGCTCTTTTACTTCCACAATTTCTAATGGTACTTGCAAGCTATCAGCAAATATCTGTAACCACACATCAGATTTTGTCACACCGCCAGCTATTCTAGAAGCTTCAGGTTTTTCAATATATTTTAACAACCTTTCAATATGATAGATATGTCCAAAAACAATCCCTTCATAAACGGCTCGAATAAAATGTTTCTTTTCATGCCAACTATTCATTCCAATAAAGCATGATGTAGCATGTGGCACTGTATTTGAACCGAATAAAAACGGGAAGAATACAAGCTGACTCTCCTCTGGTGTCGTTTCTTCCACCAGCTCATTACAAATATCATAGATCGATTGACCTGTCAGGGCACATTGTTGTTTTTCTTCTATCATAAAATGATCAATAAACCATTCCAGATTACTTGCTGAGGTCGGGCTTGCTTCCGTGGTTAACCAATAGTCATCCAAGCAATAAATTGATGTCATAAATAACTCACGATCAATGACCGGTTTCTTCGTAATGTATTCATTTATACTCCATGTACCTGCAACAATCGCTAACCGGTCTTCTTTTACCAAACCTGAGGCAACTGCGGAAGCTGCGATATCAAAAATCCCACCCGCAACAGGCGTTCCTTCTTTTAACCCTGTCATATCAGCTATCTCTTTAGTAATGGCCCCACAATAATCTGTTGACTGTTTAAGTGGCGGTAATTTATCTATGAGATCATCGATACCAAAAAAGGATAATAATTGTTGATCATAACAGCGGTCGCGGACATTTAACAAATTTGTTCCTGAGACATCTGTTAGTTCTAGAAAAGCTTCGCCCGTTAATTTGAAGCGTATATAATCTTTCACAGTAAATATATAATCTGCCGCTTCTATAACAGATGGTTGGTGATCCTTTAACCATCGTAGTAACGCTACAGGCTGACCAGCCCAAACAGATTGCATTGTCTTTGGTAGCACCTTTTCTTCAAAACGACTATCGCCATACCATTCTTCTATATATTTCTTGGCACGATTATCGGTCGAGATAATCCCGTTATATACAGGCTCCCCTTTTTTATCTGATAGATATAAACCATTCCCATGTCCAGTAATGGCAAGACCCACAATCGTGCTTGTATCAATTGAATAATTATTAATTAATTCTCGAATGACTGCTAGATTCGCTTCCCATAATTCATCCATATCACGTTCAGTATGATAGGGTTTTGGCATAATCATTTTTGTCTTTTTTGATGCTATGCCAATTTCTTTGCCACTCAAAGTATATAATGCTGCTTTTGTGATCGTACCTCCATTATCGATTCCCATAATATACTTCTCCATTGTTCTACCCCCTAAGATAATAATCCAGCAATCTTAATAATTATCCACCCTAACGGTGTGGTCGCTCCACCAACAAGATTAGCAAGCTCTGTCTTTTCATGAATACTACTTGGTAAAGTGACATTAGATAGGTTAGCAGCTTCTGTAAAACCAGCAGCAATATCTGTCCCTATATAAAGCACTAATGTCATAATAGCTATTCCGGTTATATATAATCTCACCATATTTTGTTTAAGATATGGCGCACACATGGCAAACAGAAATGAAAGCGATGCCAAATCAGTGAATGGCAATAAACGATTACCTGGTAAAATAACAGCGAGTAATAATGTCGTCGGTATCATTAGTAAACCAGTAGCCAACACCGCTGGCCTTGCAATCAATAATGCCGTGTCCATCGCAATATAAAACTCTCGATCTGGAAATCTTCTCTTTAGAAAAGTTTCAGCAGCTTCTCTAATAATATTTAAACCTTCCACAAGCACATCAACCATTTTAGGTAGTAGTACCATTACTGCCGCAACTGTTATGCCTAGTGTCATTACAGCCGCTACATCAAACCCAGCTAAAATTCCTAATAATGTTCCTATAATTGCGCCCAATGTCATAGGCTCTCCAAATATCCCAAACTTCTTTGTAACCGTTTCAGGATCTGCCTTTACATCCCTTAAACCTGGAATTCTTTCTATTATCCAATTGATCGCTATACCCACAGGAACAAATATGGCCGTGGTCCCATGTGGAAATGAAATACCTTTTAATTGATAATCCTCTTGTATACGGGTAGCTGTCTTGTCCGCAATATAGAGTGTCACTAGAAAATGTACAATTGATGCTACAACCCCTAACCAAATACTTCCTGAGAGTGTGTAAACAATTGCGCCAACAATCATAAAAATCCAAAAATTAAAGATATCAATATTCACTGTTTTTGTTGCCTTCAAGAAAAGCAATATTATATTTACTAGTATAAGCCCAAAAACAGCGAATGGCACTATTGGTGAACCCCAACCAACCGCTGCAGCTACTGGCCAGCCTGGATCTATAATAGTTAAGTTCAAATTAAAACGCTCAACCATTGATTCTGCAGCTGGTCCAATACTTTCAAGCAATAAGGTTATAATGAGATTAATACCAACAAAACCAATTCCAACTAGCATGGCAGCTTTAAATGCTTTACCAATAGGTACCCTGAAGCATAGTGCCAATATAAAGAAAATAATCGGCATCATGACAGATGGACCTAAATCAATTACCCAATTTATCAGTTCCATAAAGCTCCCCCTAAACACTTTAAATTAAAAAATTCCCCCACAAAGAAAAGGTACTACACATACCCATTCCATATGGGGGTTTTCTCATGGACACTGAACCCTCAAATCTATTTTTTTGTTAATATAACCATAAAGAAGGTTGACTCGTTGTTACAGCCAAAAAGCCAGCTGCAAAAACAGAATCAAGTTGTTCTTTTTGATCAATAAATCCCCCTGCCAACAATGGTTTATGTGGCAAAACCTCTCTAATACGTTTAATATACTGAGTCGCAAATGGACCTGGTAGAACTTCTACTGCATCGAATTGCGATCCATTTAAAGCACTAAGAGATTGTTCAAAAGAACGTGAATCCAATAGAAAAATTCGATATATTGCTATTAACCCTATCTTCCTTGCTTGTTGGAGAACACGCTGATTGGGTGAAATGACCCCATCAACTTTAAATAAATCCTTCAACCACTTTACACCTTTTGCATCCTTTGTTAATCCTTCGACTAAATCAATATGGACAAGTACTTTTTTATTATGTTCATGGCATCTTTTCGTTAATTGACCTAAGTTACCAATATGAACATCAGATAACAATATAAATGGCGACTGACTCTTTAAAGCATCATCTAAATATTTTAACTGTCGAATGGATGGAATAACTGTTTTTTCATTAAACATATGACACCTTCTATTATTTGATAATTTTATCGTAAAACGCTTACAAAAGAGTGTCAATCTGTTTTACTTCCAGTCTATGACCCTATCTTTCGCTTAATGCCTTATAATCCTGATGGGCTTCGGCCACATTGCCACCTTTATGAATAATCGTATGAAGTGCCGCTATAGCAGCAACAGGATGTTCATTTTGTGTTACGTTTCTCCCTACCGCTACTCCCTTTGCCCCAACATTCATACAATGATGAACAAACTCTAAATACTCTTTAAAATCATTTGTCTTTGGCCCACCCAATGCTAATACTGGACGTTTAGCAGCCTGAACAATTAACTGATCATCCAACGTACCTGTAAACCTTGTTTTAATTATATCTGCTCCTAATTCTGTACCTAACCTAGCAGCTGTGGCAATGACTTCAGGTCTATTGGAGGCTTCATTTGTTACAGCATAACCATAAGGTAAGGTTTCACACATAAAAGGCATCTGCCAATGATCTGCGTCTTTCGCTAATTTCAAAGCAATTTCATGAGCAATGCCCTCATTTTTAGCACCTGGAAAAGTCATGGATATCACACCATCTGCTCCTATTCTCAATGCATCTTCAACTGAAAAGGTAGTTTGAGTAAAAGGTACACTTGGATCATAAATTTTACTAGACATATCTGCACGCAATAGCATACCTACACCAGAAAACTCTTCCACATACATTTTAGCCATTCCGTAAGTAACTAATATGGCATCTAGACCCTGTTCAATCATTTCAGGCAATAATTTAATCGATTGTTCAATCCCATTTGTTTTGTTTGAAAAATAAAACCCATCCAGAGCGAGAACTAATGCTTTCCCATCTTCAGAAAATATTCTTCGCAATCTTCTTGCTTTAAACATATAACCTCATCCTTTCTAAACCATAAAAAAGACCTCAAAAAATGCATTAACTATTTAAGCTAACGATTTATTGAGGTCTCTCATGAACACATGACCAAAATGGTTATATTTTATTTTGATACTTCTATATTATCAGAAAAATACCACCCTAGTCAAAGAGAATTAAACTCTTTACATATTTACATAAACGAAAATTTATATTACTATGAAATCGAAAACCGATATCGATTTTACAAATCAAGGAGTCTTTACTTTGGAAAACAATAAAATAATAAGAAAGTTATTTTTAGGCTTTATTCATATTCATATTTTACATCATGCGAAGGAGCACCCCATATATGGGAGCTGGATGTTGGACGAATTAAGAGAACATGGTTATACCATTAGCGCAGGTACACTATACCCAATACTCCACGGGATGGAAGCTGATGGCTTATTGCTAAAAGAGGAGCAATTGGTAGATGGAAAAATAAGAAAATATTATCGCATTACTGAAAAGGGTGCAGCTATCTTAATTGAAGCAAGAGCAAAAGCATATGAATTATTCAAAGAAATTAAAGAGTAAAGGGGTCCTGCATGCAATACTTTAAACAACTACTTGAAATTTTCATTGTATCAACAAGACTTGGTTTCACCTCTTTTGGAGGACCAGTCGCGCATTTAGGTTACTTTCATCAGGAATATGTTCGTAAAAGAAAATGGATGGATGAAAAAAGTTATGCCGATCTTGTAGCATTAAGTCAATTTTTACCTGGCCCAGCAAGCAGTCAAGTCGGCATTGGCATTGGGGTCATGAGAGGTGGCGTTTTAGGTGGGATTGTATCTTTTATTGGCTTTACAATGCCCTCAGTCATTGCTCTTATTTTATTCGCTTATTTTGCTCAACAGCTTGGTCTATTGGAATTTGGTATTATCCAAGGGTTGAAAATAGTTGCTGTGGTCATTGTTGCTCATGCGATTTTAGGAATGGCGAAGAGTTTAACCCCTGACTTGACTAGGAAATCAATCGCTTTATTCGCGCTTTTAATCACCTTACTTATTCCCCATAACCTATCGCAAATTGGGGTCATTCTTGTAGCTGGATTGCTTGGTTATTTTATGTTTAGTAAAAAAGAGGAGCATGACGGTTTATCATTACAAGTACCGTTATCAAAGAAGATAGGATTGGTTTGCTTAAGTTTATTTTTTGGGCTCTTAACCATCCTTCCGATTTTAAACAATTTAATTTCAAGTACTTGGCTAAGTATGGTTGACAGTTTCTACCGGGCTGGAGCATTGGTATTTGGAGGAGGACATGTCGTTCTTCCCTTATTAGAAAGAGAATTTGTTCCTACTGGATTAATTAGTGAAGAAGCCTTTTTATCAGGGTATGCGGCTGCTCAGGCTGTGCCTGGACCTCTATTTACCTTTGCAGCATTTATTGGCGCGGATATGAATGGTTGGTTAGGAGGTATGGTTGCAACATTTTCTATCTTTTTACCTGCCATACTACTGATCTTTGGTGTCTTACCTTTTTGGCATTCATTAAGAAAGAATCAACATATAAAAGGAGCATTCATTGCCATTAATGCTGCAGTTGTTGGAATATTAATATCAGCCTTTTATAAGCCCATATGGACGAGTGCCATGATTACGCCATTAGATTTTTCCTTAGCAGCCATATTATTCTTTATGTTGGTTTATTGGAAACTTCCACCGTGGCTCATTGTTTTAGCTGGAGCACTAGGGGGAGTATCAATAGAAATGACTTGAAAGCCGTTATTGTAAAATAGCGGTTTACTTTATTTTTCCTTCATCTTTAATTTATTTTCTAGCTCCGTTACACGATGCTCTAATTCCTGCCTTTCAGCAAGCTCCATTCTTAATTTTTCCTCCATTAGTTTTCCGTTTTTCAAATATCTTTTTATTACTTTACACGCTGCTACAAATACGATGATAAGTACGGTAGGAATGATAATAACAAAAGCCAATATTATTATCCCATTAACTAACGCAAACATATCCCCAAACCCCATGATTTCTACTCCCAACTGAATGAATATCTTATTGTTTAATTAGTATATAGTCAACATTTCCATAGAGCCACTCTTTATTTTCCCACATAGGCTACTAATAGTATAAACTGAAACAACAGCTTGTCCACTCCGCCCTCCTTCGGAAAAACCCGAATGATTTCACAAAAACTTTTGATACAAGAATATTATTTTTTTATTAACTTCTATTCTACCAAATACGCTAACAGCAACACACGCACCTCATCGTACAGCAGATATTTATCTAAAAAAAGAGGATAATCTTTCATTACCCATTTTAAAAACTCATAGGTTGGGAATTGCTCAAAAAAGTTGGATGCCAATAAGGTTATTTGCCCTTGTGGAAGCTGATCTTGGCGCTTATTGGCAACGTAACTAAGACTACCTGCTATATTCATCCAGTATGTATTTAAATTTTTTAATGGGAAATTTTGTACGATAAGAAAATTTATAACGCTAAGACCTTATCAAAAAGGTTTTTACTCTTAATAAATGGTACTTTGAAAATTGAAATTGAGTTTTGGTCCATAAATAAACGGATTTCAATTCTTTTAAATCGAAATCTAAGTATGCACCATAAACTGTTGTTTACGGAACTTTTGAATGGGCTTGCAACTAAAAAAAAAAATGCACTTTCGGGAAAAAATATAAAACGAAGGATTCTCAAGGGGTTAGGAAATGCAATAAAATATGTAAATATAAATCTGTAACGTTTCTTATACAATGGTTGCCAACCACATTCCGGGAATGACCGAATAATTCGGCGCCAACGAACATGAAAGTCATTATGTTTTCGATATTCTTTACAATAACACTGATATCCAACTTGAGATACATTCTATGGATACACACGGGACCAGTGAAGGAAACTTTGCGATTCTTCACTTTTTTGGTTATCAGTTTGCTTCAAGCTACAAAGATATATATGCAAAAGTTATGCTCCTGTTAATTAAGCAAAGAGTTTAACTAATCCATTTAAGCCCTCATAAATTGCCCAGCTAGAATTTTTTCATATATAATTGAATTTACCTCAATAGATTAATCCACCCTATTGAGGTAACACTGTAGCCTTTGCTATAACAAACACATCCTTTTTTCTTAACAATGTTTATCCGCCAAATCCTGACTCTACCCAAGGAATCTACTTTTTAGGACTTTCCCTTAAACAATCAGTTCAAATTTATTTTTTTTCAACAATATAAAATTAAATAAAACAAAAGCAGCACTTAGTATAAAAATTGGTGCAATTGGTAAGCTTTCTGCCCAAATTCCTCCGATAAAAAGACCTATTGGCACTGCTAACTTCATAATCATTGAAGTTGTTCCAGCAACACGTCCTAGCAAATGATTAGGTGTTGTTTCTTGCCGAATGGCTAAGTAAACGATATTTGTCATTGTTATGGTAGTAGTTCGAGTCGCCAGTAAAATCCCTAAGCCGATCCAATGATCAGCAAAATAAAATAATACGAGTACAAATACCTCAATAAACATACTATTTGTATATATTTGCCCACGTGTATAACGTTTTTGCAATGGGCGTATAATCTTAGCTCCGATGATACCTCCAATCGCTGAAATCGTAAGCATCATCCCAAGCTCTTCTTTTGTAAAATGTAATTGATCCAGAGAATAAAACGTTAACACACCAATAATTAAACTCGATGCAAAATTAGAGAAAAAAATAGTCCATGTCTGAAGAAGGAGTGACTTATTGCCAATAAGTGCAACGATTCCTTCTTTCATATCCTCTAAAAGAGAACGTTTCACCTTACTAATTGGTGTAGGTACTTTTTCGATAAAGAATGCAATAATCGTCATACATAACTGACATCCTAAAAACAACCATAGAAAAAGAGAATTTGACATCCAGAGAAGCAAAATACCGAGTAGGCCAGGACCAATAATGGTGATCATCGTTGACAATAAAGCGAATTTTGCTTGTATTTCCGTCATCAAGGATATATCAAACAACTGAGGCACTATGGCATTGGTCGCACTACCAATTGTGTAACTGATAGTAGATATCAAAAAACCAAGTATATAAATGTGCCACAGCATAAAATCTGTGTTCGTTAATAGAAAGACGAATACAAAGGAAATAATCATTCGAATCACGTTTCCATAAATTATAATATATCTCCGATTTATTCGATCAACTAAAACCCCGATTAGCATACCTAGCAAAACATTTGGCAAAAAATCCATGATTCGCATTATACTCATGGCAAGCGCTGATTTTGTATATTCATATAAAATAATCGGTAAAATAAACGAAAAAATGGTCATCGATAGATTGATGAAAAAGTGCAATGCATATATCTTTTGAAAAATTTGATTTTTATGTAAATTCATTCTCTTCCCTCCCATAAAAAGTGTAAAATATAAAAAGGAGAACAAAAAGTGAAAAGTTAAATTATTTAATTCACCTTTTAGGAGGAGAATATGTATTTTTATGAATTAGAGTTATATAAACACTTTAAATCGAATGTTCGAACACAAACTTCAATCGACTTTTTAGCAACTATTTGGCATTGTTCAACTCGTCATGCAAAAACACAAATACATCTATTGCACCAACAGCAAGTGATAGAGTGGGAAACAAAAAGAGGTCGAGGAAAAAAACCATTTCTAACACTGCTAAGAGATCCAATCTCAGTATTAATAGATGTCATGCAAATACTTTGGCATAAGTCAAAATATGAAGAAGCTTTTCAAATCGCTAAAAAAATGGAACTATTTACACATCCCAAAATTCAACAATGGTTAAATGTCAAATTTGGACTACAAAATGAAAAAAACCTACATATTTTTCGACACAGTATGTATTTTGTTGAACTTTGTTTAGATCCAGTAAAGGCTTTATCACGTCATGATCATCATGTATTAGAACAGATACATGAAACTTTGTTTTATATTGATGAAAAAGGTAATGCCCGTAAGAATTTATTGTTTCATGTGAACAATGAAGATTTTGTACAGTGGCATTTCATTTTGAGGAAAGGGATACAATTTCATAATCTACAAGAGGTTACGGCCACAGATGTTGTCTCATCACTGAAAACTGCTGCGCACCTCTATTCACATTCCTTAAAAATCAAGGACATTCAAGAAGTTAATCGGTATGAAGTATATATTACCTTAAACAGTCCCTGTGCTTTGCTGCCTTATTTTTTGTCAAGAATTCGGTTCGCGATTACACCGGCAGATGGAACAAAAAACATAGGCTGCGGACCGTTTTCCTTAATTGAACAAAGTAAAAGACTATTAAAATTGGAGGCATTCCCCCAATACTTTAAACACCGACCATGGATTGATCTAGTAGAAATTGTCTATAATAATCAATTTCTACTAGATTCCATTCGCTACGAACCTTTTGAAGCCTCCGTACCGAACAGAAAAATTATTACTCAAGAGCTTGGGGCAGATTTTATTTGTTTAAATGCCCAATTTGGAGAATTACAAGGAAAAGATAAGCGAGAATATATTTGGCATTTAATTGAACCTTCGCAGTTTATTATTTATCCGTTAAGAGAGGATATTGCTTATAGTTGGATTATAGGCGACGATTTATTTAATTTGCCAAAACCTTCTTATAAACCTATTTTCACTAAACCTTTAGTAATTGGGTATCAACAAATTCGCCAAGGGGTGAACCATGAAGAGAAGGCGAAAATTTTACAACAGTTGTTGAAAAGTGTTGGGATTCACTCAACTTTAAAATGCATAGATTTTAAAGAGAAACAAGTCAATCTACACACACAAATTGATCTCTTTATCGGGGGGATTGCGCTAGGACATAATATTTATTTAGCACTGATAAATGTATATCTAGCAGAGCCAAAAATTATTAGCACTTTCATGGAGAGTCAACAGGCTAAATATGTAAGAGAACTGCTACAAACCTTTATAGAGAAGAATGATAACTTTGAGATTTTCAAAGATATCGAGAGGTATATTCAAGAAAATTATGTTGTTAAGTTTTTAACACACCGTAAACATATTGTTTATTTGCGAGAAGATACACCATATAAGCATGTCATATTCGATAAAAATGGTCGCATTGATTATCGTAATATGTATTATTTAGAAGAAGCGTGAAAACCCCGAAATAATTACTATTTATGAGTGTACCTATTCGAGGGGATTTTAATAAAAAATTGTTTTCAAAAGAAACACTATATATATGGAAGAAAAAGCTCGGTATAATAAGATATTTTTTGCGGTTTTTATGTCTGAGAATAGCTCTGAGACAAAATTAACTTTTATTTTTTAGAACAATAATAAAGATGTTCAACGTTTAACCGATAACCTAACTCCTAAACTAAAGATTATTCATCTTTCATTTGATGGTAACTTTTCTTGGACAGATTTAGGTGAAGCCATTATCGATCTTAGCCATCATATTTCAATTTAATCCAGCTGCTAAAATTACTAATGTTGTTGCAGCGTTATAGGATATTTCAACAATATTATAATCTAAATAAAAAGGGCAGTTACACTTTGCCCTTTGAAACTATTTATTTAAATAATTTTAAATAAATCTCTACCGGTATTTCAAATTTCTGTTGCCCCTTATTAATGTAAAAAATTTCATGCGTTACGCATCCATTTTTTTGTGTTATGTTAACTTGTCTATATCGTGTATCACTACTCAAGAAAAATCCCTTTTTCTCCAGCAGCAGTTAGCCAAAATTATTATTAATCTTTGCTAAGTCTTCATATGGCATAGGATGATATAGGTTTTCCCTTTTTTCCACTAACTGTTTAAATATTGTTTGTTTATTGATATGATCACCACCGATTTAAATTGTTGATTGATTACATGCTTATGTTAGCAAAGGGAAAATAAAGGCTTCTATTGAGAGCTGTTCTTCCCGATATCAAAAGAACCACTGATAAAAGAAAAATCCCCCAATAGCAATGATTATGAGTAACAATAAATCTTTCCAACCCATCCCACTTACATCAGGTGATGGACTCTGACTTTTATTGATGCTATCATTTAGCGTAACTGTGGGATGATTCTCCAACTCCTTCTTCTTTCTATCTTCTGAAGGCATTTAACCACCCCTTTTTGTTTTCATTTTAGGGAAAAGCAATAGATAGCTATATTTACTGCATTTTCCCTATCGCCACTGTCATTCTCTTTCTCTTGCAGCTTGTGTATCGCGAATATTCTTTTGTACTGCCACACTTGCAAATAAACTAAGGACAAAAGCCATCGCATAAAATCCTTTTTCGCTTAGAATAATACTGCCAGCGTTATATAACCCAATGGCCATTAATGAAACGGCGACAATTAAAGCAAACCAACTGATACCATAATAAATACCTGTCACAGGAATACCATCTTCCTTATCCCTTACCGCCTTTTGTAAAGAAATTGCGGCATACAATCCAAATATTAGAACAGCAAAATAATAGCCTTTCTCATTCAATTCCATCGCGGCATTAAATAGACCAATAATATAAGCCGCCACACCGATTAATAGCGCTGCCCATGAAGCACCTTTAAAAGCTGCTGATGGTTCCCCTTCTTTTCTTTCTTCTTTCACTTTATTACTAGTCTTTTTCACCTTTTCTATCATCAACTCTTCATCACTTGGCAACATAATCTCCACCTTTCTCAACCCCACCACACGGCTAACACAAAAGTTGACCAGCCTGACATGATGAGCTTATAATAACTACATTTTATGTTAAATTATTCTGTAAAATGTTACCGCAACCCTAAGCATATAAAATAAATAACTGCTTATCGTTAAGAAAGTGATTGGATAACTATTAGGCAACATGGCATTAAGGTAATAAGCAAAATCTTGACCAAATATGACAAATAGCGTGCTAAGGAGTAAACAAATGAAATGCCTCTTTTTGTTTAATTCAGTGTAATTATACACTTAGTTAATTCGTTTAAAAATGTTTATTTATGAAAAATCTCATTTTTGAGAATAAATACCTAAAAAAAGTTAGTCCGAAAACTCGAACCAACTCCTCTTTTATCCTTTATTCAGTTTTAAATTGGCTTTTCTTATGAACAAATTCACATTAAGGATAGTTTTATACATCAAATAACCGATCATTGCCCCCATCGTATTGAGGATAATATCATCAATATCAAACTGCCCGACTTGCAAGAAAAACTGTAGAAGCTCAATAGAAAAACTCGCAGTAATGGCAGTGATGGTTACGACTGAAAAAAGACGACATTGTTTAAAAAGCACCGGAAGTAATAATCCTAATGGAAGAAAAATAAGGATATTTCCAATTGTGTTAGTTATAATAATATCCAAATTAAAAAGATCAGCATTTAACAGATAGTTGATTGTTGTTTTAAAAGGGATAATATTCAAATTCATTCCCCATTCAGAAAAATTAAAGTTAAAAAAGCTCATTTGTTCTTCTCTTGAAAAAAAATAAAAATTATATCCATAACCATTAGCATAATTCATCACTCTCTCCAAAAGCCGACCAAAAATTAACTTCCATGAGACGACTAGCGCAAACAATGAAAACAGCAACCAGCTACTCACCTTAAAGAGTCGATAGAATGGGAAGATAGATTGATTATACCCATGGGCAATGCTTTTCTGATTGCCAAAATCAGCTAGAGCCAACTGTACGGCCTCTTTTTCACTCTTGCCATTTAGCATATGTTCTTGTTTCAGTAGTAAAATATGGTCAGTCATTTCATCAATGATCTCCTGTTTTTCAACATGGTTACAATCAATAGTATTTACAATTTGTTTGATATAGGATTCAATTTCTTTGTCCACTTGAGCCCCTCCGTTGTTACGTTAATCAAATCATTCACTTTTTGCCACTCGCCTAGTTTCCTACTTAATTCTGTTTTTCCACCGTTTGTTAATTGATAGTACTTTCTTCGACCACCAAGCTGTGAATCTTCCCAATATGATTCAATCCAGCCATTCTTCTCCAGCCTCTTTAAAGCCGGATACAATGTCCCTTCACTCATGTTATACAACTCATGACTGTTTTCCTTTAAGCTCTTAACCATCTCATATCCGTACATATCTTTTTTCGATAATAATGAAAGCAACAAAATATCAATACTGCCCTTCATAATCTCTTTATCCATTCTTTTTCTCCTTTATTTGGAAAGTTACTAAATATATTGTAATACGATATACATCGAATAACAAGGTATTTTATAAAAAATGTTGTCTTAATGTTTTAATAAACCAAATTTGTTATTATTTTCAATAGTAGCATACTTTATTTCGAAGAGTGAAACCGTATGCTCGCTGTCCTCATAATACAAAATATCGTTTAATTATAGTCAATAGTAAATGGTTATAAAAAAAGAAGGCAGTCTTTATAGACCACCTTCGTGAGTAATGTAACTCTATTTCCTATAACGCGCCCATACCACCATCTACACGATATTGACCACCTGTTATGAAGCCACTCTCGTCAGAAGCGAGGAACAAGACAAGGTTTGAAATGTCGTCCGATTCAGCATATCGTCCGAGTGGAATCGCTTTTGCCAACGCATCTTGATCTGTTCCCATACCTTCTTCTAGTGAACGCATCATACGAGTGTTTACAGGAGATGGATGAACGCTATTTACACGAACATTATATGGAGCAACCTCAATGGAAGCGGCTTTGGTTAAGCCAACAACTGCATGTTTAGAAGCAATGTATGGCGTTACACCAGGACTACCGTGTAATCCCGCTACAGAAGATGTGTTGATAATGCTACCGTATCCTTGTTCTTTCATGACACGAAGAACGTGTTTTAAGCCAAGGAATACACCACGAACATTTACTGCAAGTACTTTATCTAGATCTTCCACTTTTTGTTCCGTGATTGGAGCTACTTTTCCTTCAATACCAGCATTGTTAAAGAAGATATCTATTTTTCCATATCGTTCAACTGTTTCACGAACATAGTTTTCGACATCTGCTTCTTTGGACACATCTGCTTGAATGATATGTACTTCACCATATGACAGCAATTCTTCCTTTGTATTGGCTAATGCTTCATCAAATAAATCAACCAGTACGACAGTTGCTCCTTCATCTAGGAATTGTTTCGCTGTTACTTTCCCGATTCCACCAGCTCCGCCAGTTATAATTGCTACTTTATCTTTTAATTTTGTCATAATGTCATTCCTCCTTGGTAATCTCAGGCTCCATTAAAACGCTTACAAATAGCCTGACCATACTATCTAACAATAGTATAAATACTACTATTCCTAGTATAAACTATTTTTGAAATAAAAATAATTTCATTTCTGATTTCCTTCAGGGATTAGATCTTAGCGATTTATAATATTTTTTTGAACATAGTGGGGGAAAGGTTCGTAAAGTGATGAGAAATAGTCAAATAAGTCTCATCATTCCACGAGTATTCTGTTTCTTTAGCTAATTGACCACAGCAATTAATGGTAAATCCTCAACATGTAAAACTAGGGAAAATTTGTTATTATTTTCAGTAGTAGCATCCTTTATTTAGAAAACTGAATACAATTTATCGAATGCTCGCTGTCCTCATAAGTATCACTTTTTCAACAAGGGCATAAGTAAAGAAGCGTTTCGTTTTTTTCCAATTGTTGGATTAATACACCTGATTGTTTAATAGAAAATATCGTTTATAGGGGTATACTATGGCCGGGATAAAAATTTCCGCGATATTCTTATGCATCTATATGAATGGCATGCGATGTTGGAACGATGGTATAGAGAAGGCATGGCCGGAGATACACCATCCATGCCGGCACCCGGGTATAAGTGGCGCAAGATCCAACAGCTTAATCAACAAATTTAGGAAAACTACCAAGATATGAAACTCAACCAAGCAATCATAAAAGGTAAATTAAGCCATGAGCGAATCATGAACATTATCAGGTCCCATACCACTGAAGAAGTCATCACGAAAAAGCATTACAAATGGACAAAAACAGGCAATCTATATAGCTATTTTGCTGCTAATACATCCAAGCACTACTTGTGGGCAATGGGGAAATGCGAAAAGATTATCACAGAACTCAATACAATGGATTTGATTGGTGATGGGCGTAAATAGTTTTAGATCTAGCTTGCGGTTTTAAATTAGATGTTACCGTTCTTCCTCTGCCAACGACGAGACCAATAACTTCATAAAAAGTACCCTATAGGTAGACTTTTTTAATTATCTACTTATAGAGTACATTTTTCGCTGTAAACCAACCATAGTAACTGGACTGCTAAGTCTATTCTCTTATATGTTTAGTCTATTTTCACTTCAGAGCCACTTAAATGTTTTAATTGTAATTAGATAAAAAACAATACTTAAGCCAAGTATAATTGAAATATTCCCTAAGATTGGCAACTTTCCATCGAAATCAAATAATATCTGGTGGTAAATATCTGTAAGGTATGTAAACGGAATAAAGTAAGAAATCGTTTCAAATATATCAGGTAGTATATACAATGGAAGCATAGCTCCACTTAACATAATAAGAGGCATCATTCCAACGCTTAATACACCAGATGCCAATTCTGTATTGTTAAATAGTCCCCCCATTAAAAAACCTAAAATTAATATGAAACACATACCTAATAAAGAAATCAGTAAAAAAGGAATGATATTAGATACGTTTAGTACATCTAAAAATACACCTACGATTACAAAAATAAGAATTTGTACTGCGGCTAAAATCAGGCGAACCATGATTTGGGAAATCACAAATGTACTTTCCTTTAGAGGGGTGGTTCTAAATGTCTTGAGGATTCCCTTTTCTCTCATTTCAATAATTGGTTCCGATGTTCCGAGAAATCCGATAGAAATCAATGCAAAAATGAGAATACCCGGAAATAAATATTCAATAAAAGAAAGTCCAGATTCTACTGATGGCCCCATGATAGAGCTCATACTATAAAATAACACAAGAAAAAAGAGAGGAAAAAACAATGTAAAAAACAAAATTTTAGGCTCGCGAATAATCTCTTTTAGACCAGAGATCATTAAATTTTTCACAACATTTTGACTACTCATTTCCTAATCAACCTCTTTCCTTAGATTACTCCCAGTTAAGTATAAGAATACATCTTCTAATGAGTCAGAAGTTTTTTTCCTATGGGTATTTATAATCTCTTTAGGTGTCCCAGAAACTATTATTTTTTTGTCATGTAATATTGAGATACGGTCACAAAGTTTTTCTGCTTCCTCCATATAGTGAGTAGTTAATACAATTGTACAACCTTCATTCCTAATCCCTCGAAGAACATTCCAAATTAATTGCCTTATTTGAGGATCAATTCCCGTGGTAGGTTCATCCAAAATGATTAAACTAGGATTGCCGATTAAAGCCAACGCTACCAATAATCTTTGTTTTTGGCCGACAGATAAATCTTTCACCCTTTTCGCCGATATTTCTGTCAACTCAAGCAATTCCATTATTTCTTTTGGTTCCATTGTCTCTTTATAAAAACTACTAAACAAATATATTGTTTCATTAACTGTTTGCCTAGGTAAAAGGTTAGCTACTTGGGGTTGAATCCCGATATGTTTCATCAATTCTTCTCTATTTATACTAGAGTCAAAGTTTAATAGGCGAATTTCACCTTGATCAATTTCGTTAAAACCGACAATACTTTCAATCAATGTGGTCTTTTCTGCTCCATTTCTACCAATAATCCCATGTATCTCTTTTGCATGAATATTGAGATTTAAGTTTTCAATAACTTTTTGGTTTTTAAAACTTTTAGTTAAATTTTTTACACTAATACTGAATTCATCATCATCGATTGTCTTCATTAGAGTATTAGACATAATTCCCTCCAATATCAAATTTTTAATTGTTCATACTTTGTTAATGTCTTCATAAAAATTTTAAAAGCACTCCAAAAACGATAGCCGATTCTTTTTACCACAAGTAAAATATACCATATAATGTTAAAAAATGTTTATTTGATTACTAAAATTTTTATTTTATTTTTAAAAGCTAGTGGATTACACGAATGGTTTGTTGGCAATGGGGGAAAGGTAAAAAGATTGTTGCAGAAATCAATACAATGGATTTGGTGATAAGCGTAAATAGTTTTAGAATGTTCCTGCGTTACTAATTTTCTTGTTCTGAGCCTTTTTTCGCTTTGAACTTTGGCAATACGTTCGATTGCGGCCATTCACTGATTTTTAAACGCAAGTAAATCATCTGCCGCCATAAACGATGAAGTCGATGACGCCACATAAAAAAGCCCCCCACTAGAACTTCTGTGAGGGGCATCTTTCGTTTCTCTCCATTATTCAGCTTGATACTTACCTAAGAATTCCTTCACTTTATCCGCATCGGCTTTTAATTCATTGCCAGTGTCTACGAGTGGACTTACTGTAGATGAGGCTTTGAGTTTATTACCTTGGTAGTAATCAATGATTTCCTCTTGGTTGATTGAGTAAAGCACAGCTCTTCTTAGATCGGCACTTTCAGAAACGGCACGACCTTCTGTATTGAATAGAAGGTAGGATACAGCATTACTTGGAATGCTTTGTAATTGTAATTTGCTATCGCCTTCCACTGTTTCATATTTATTTTCTGGAACGCTGTATTGAATATGTGTTTCTCCGTTACGTAAGGCAGATAGTGAGCTATCGATATCGGCAATGAATCGAACGTTTACTTGGTTAATGTTTGGTTCATTTTCGGTACCTGTCATATAGCCTGGGTTTTTGTAGAATACAGCTTCATAATCATTTTTATGAGATAAGATGTATGGGCCACTTGCATATAACGTATTGTCATAGCTATCGCCTTCAGTTATTGTGTTTTGGTCACCATAAGCGATGTCCTTGTTTACATCAAAGTCTTCTACTTTATACGTATTGATTGATTCGACTTGTTCTTTTGATACAATACCTGCTGATTGGTGCGCAAGATAGTTTAATACTTGTGGGAAAGGTTCAGTTGTTGTTACCTTCACCACTTGGTATTTACCTGACGCATTGTCTGCTGCATTATCTTCAGCCACTAACTCGGCAATCTCTGTTTCTAAGCCTTCTTCAAGTGCTGCTTTAACCGTTCCCTCGCCGCCTGAAGTTTGTACCTTTTCTAATTCTGAAACATCTGTCACCACTTCAGCTGTTTCAATATGCTCATGTAAGCTATATGTGCGGTGATCTGGTACAGAATTTTTGTCTTTCGCACGTTCTAGTGAGAAGACAACATCCTCTGCACCAACAAGATCATCTGTTTCTTCTACTTTTTTATCAGTAACTTTGGCAAAATTAACATCATCTCTTAATAAGAAATAATACTCAGAATTGCCGTCTGCAATACTAAAATTACGAGATAGGGAACCATCAGCCGTAACAACATCATCATCTGTTAAGTTTACAAGGCGAATATACATATTCGAATTTAACATATTGATCGAACCATCATTCCCTTTAATTGGATCAAGGGAAGTTAATGTTGAAAGTGTTTGTGACAATACGAGTGGATCTGTTTCTCTCTTCGCTTCATCTTGGAAATCAATCGTTTCCCATGCTAAAGAGCGGGATTTAGAAAGGCGAACAGAATCTGGTACTAGCACATCTTTATTCAATGCTTGTGTTTTGTATGAGCTATATAATGGTGCAATATAAGCTTTATCAAATACAAGTTTTTCCTCGAATTCCTTATATGTTTTCGCGTATTCTTCTGGTGTTTCAGTACTTGCTTTATTTATTAACTCATCAATCTCTTTATCAGCCATAATGCTGTAATCTCCGTCGCTAATAAACAATGAACGCACAGCGTAATCTGGGTTTCCTGTTACAGTCGTCCAACTTGTTAAAGCAACATCATAGTTTCCTGCATCTTGTTGTGCAGTAAAGCTGCCATAGTCAGGTTGGATGTTTAGTTTTACATCAAAACCATTTTTCGTTAATTGGTCACGAACAATGTTCATGTCCTCTTCATTACTGCTCATGCCAAGAATCTCTATTGTTGGCTTAGAGCCATCACCACTACCTGAACCTTCATTCTCAACATCAGATTTTGTATTCACACATCCTGTTAAAATTAATGTAAATATTAACAAGAATGATAGTACCGCCTTTTTCATCTGCTTTCCCCCCTGAAAGTCTTTTAATTTATTAATCAAGCTTAGGGTCAAGTGCGTCACGCAACCCATCCCCAAGAAAGTTAAACGATAAAACAAGTGCAATAATAGCAATACCAGGGTAAATGGCTAAGTAAGAATGTGATTCCAAATATGCACTACCTACTTTTAAGATATTCCCCCACTCCGGTATATGCGGCTCAATTCCTAATCCTAAGTAACTTAAACTACTTGTGGCAATCACTGCGCCTCCGATTGTTAACGTTGCCTTTACAATCATTGGTGCCAGACTATTTGGGACAATCTGTTTAAAAATAATCGATAAATTACTTGCTCCCAGCGCACGAGCCGACATGACATATTCCATGTTGGAAATCATCAGCACATTTGCTCGCATTGTTCTTGCATATGTTGGAATGGAACCAACACTTAAGGCAATCACTAGTGTCGTTGTGCTTGCTCCGAAAGCTGCGATAATAACAATCGCAAGTAAAATACCTGGAATCGCATATAAAACGTCTAATAAGCGCATTAAAATATTATCCGTTCGTTTTCCATAATAACCAGAAATCGCTCCTAGAATCCCACCAACCACAAACGGAATTAAGGTTGATAATACCCCTACAATCAGAGATATTCTCGCCCCAAAGACAATGCGGGAAAAAACATCGCGACCAAAATTATCTGTACCTAAAGGATAGGCAAGACTCGGCATTTGTAATGTAGCACCATAATTATTTTCAATCGCCATATCATAATCAAAGGTCCAATAACTGCAAATCGATAAGGTGAAAATAAACAGAATGAAAAATAATCCTAGCATCGCTGTCATATTACTCGCAATTTTCTCCCATATCGTATACCATTTGGCAACAGTAGATGGCGTTTTGCTAAGCACTTCTAATAGCATAAATAGACCTAAGGCAAGGGCAAATAAGTTCCCAGTAAATGAAGTGATAATCAATAAAATCCCAACATATAACTTCCATTTCGGTGACTGGCCTTTATCCTTTATCACAAGGAATAGTACAACCAACTGGAAAACAAAAATGACCAGTAACAGAAACATACCCATTAAAAACGTGTTCGCTACATACGGTTTAAATAAGTTTAATGCAGATACGGCCAAACAATAGAATTGCGTCATCAACATAAACATTGTAAATAAGTATTGTGGGTTTTTTTTCTTTTTAATGAGCCCAAATGCAAAAGCGGTTGTGAAAATATTCCCCACCAGTACACTTAATAGCTGAATATAACCCCAAATTCTTGTCGATGCGCGAATAACGCCATCTCTTTTCAAATCCCGCTTTACTTGATAAGCAATAAAAGCTTGAATGATAGAGAAAACGGCATAGGCAATAAATAAAGTAAAGAAAAATGGCTTGATTGCCCCCGCGGAAAAATCAATGCCTGCAAGCAGAAAAATCAGCGTTAAGGCAATCGAGACAACAAGGGCAAAGTTTGCCTGCGTATATTCAGATGTCGCCTTTAAGGCGAATTTTTTTAACAAGCTATCTTTATGAGTAGACATGCTGCACCTACTTTTAATATTGTTTCATTTTTGAACGTATTCTTGGATCGATAAATGCATATAAAATATCAATGAATAAGTTCACTAATGAGATTGTAATGGCAATGTATACAACACCGCCCATAATTGCGGGAATATCAGGGATAAACTGTTTATCAACAATATAACTGCCAATTCCGCTTATATTAAAAACTTTTTCTGTAACAGCAGCTCCACCGAGCATACCGCCAAACATTAAACCAATTACAGTAATAATTGGAATCAATGCATTTCCAAAAGCATGACGCCATAGTATTCGGCGCTCATTAAGCCCCTTTGCTCTTGCAGTAATAATATAATCTTCATGAATGACTTCTAGCGTAGATGAACGAGTCATCCGAGCAATGGAAGCCATTAAACCGGTTCCCAGAACAACCGCTGGCATGATGATCGAAAGTAAATTGCCTGGTGTAAAAGTAGCCGGCAGCCACTGTAACTCAATTGAAAATGTTAAAATAAAGATTAAACCTTGCCAAAAGTTCGGAATCGATAATCCAATTAAAGCTACGAACATGAGCGTATAATCTAAAAACGTATTAGACCTTGTAGCGGAAATGATCCCAATGGGAATAGCAATAACAACCGCTAAAATTAAGGCAATAAACGTTAAAAATAATGTAATTGGAATTTTTCTAGCGATGGCATCAACAACATTTTCATTTCCGGCAAAAGAAGCGCCTAAGTCAAATGTAAAAATACCTTGAATGGCTTGCCATAACTGAACCCAATACGGTTGATCTAACCCATAAATCTGGTTAAATGTTGCGATTTGTTCCTTCGTAGCCGTTACTCCTAAAATATTGGCAGCTGGATCAAACGGTGAAATATACAAAATCGTAAACACAAAAAAAGCGACCCCTATAATGACAAACAGGGTGGAAACAAGCCTTTCAAAGATATACTTTATATACGGATTCATATACAAGAAAATAAGGATATAGAACAATAATCCAGGTATGAACGTAAGGACAACAAATACTGGATGTTTTAATAATGTCCGCATGATACCTGAGAAAGTTAATTGATTTTCTCCTCGCTGCGCTAATTCCTCTTGCACTTTATCCTCTACTATCTGAAGAAATTCATCTTCTGCTCTCTTTTCAGCTACTTGTTTTATCTTCAACTCGTCTATCTTTTGCTGAAAGAAAGTTTGCTTTCGCCTTTGCTGTTCTAAATGCTTTGTAATTAATTTTTCTTTTAATCCGGCATCTGTACATGCTTGATGAAGTTCATGCCATAACCGCTGATAAGCATCATCTTTTCTCTTCATTAGGTAAATAATGAAGCTAATTACATAAACTGGTAAACCTATAATCAACATCCCCCATTTTAAAAATGGGTATTGGTTCATTTTCCCAAAGGTTTGACTGAGTGTCGAAAGCACATTTGGAACGCTAGATGAATGTCTTTGTGGCGCATTTTTCACTGTATTCATTCATCCGTTCACCCCCTCTAGTCCCGATAATTCCTAGTTGTATACTATATTTTAATTCTAGTATAATATGACTGTCAATATCGTTCGAGAGTAAACATCAAAGTTTGGTAGGTGGAGAATGTGGAACCGTTATTAAAAATAGAAAATTTACAAGTATCCTTTATGTCTCGAGAGAAGGAATTTGAAGCTGTGAAAGGTGTCAGCTTAACTGTCAATAAAGGAGAAACATTAGGCATTGTCGGTGAATCAGGCAGTGGCAAGAGTGTGACTGCCCGCTCGATTATGAGACTACTCCCGTCTCCTCCTTCCCTTTTAAAAGACGGCGAGATTATATTTTCCGGTAAAGATCTAGTCAATGCAAGTGATCAAGAAATGGAAGCGATCAGAGGGAAAGATATTAGCATGATTTTCCAAGATCCGATGACATCGTTGAATCCGACGATGCGTATTGGTCAACAATTAACTGAAACGATGCTTAAACATACAAAAGGATTACCTAAAACACAAGCAAAGGCTGAAGCAATTGAGCTTTTAAGATTAGTAGGGATTCCAAAGCCAGAAGTTCGTTTTGCTCAATACCCACATGAGTTTTCTGGCGGGATGCGGCAACGGGCAATGATTGCTATCGCTCTTGCTTGTCGTCCTAAGCTCCTGATCGCTGATGAACCAACAACAGCACTTGATGTAACTATACAAGCGCAAATACTGAACCTAATGAAGCATATGCAAGAAAAATTTGGCACTGCGATTATTTTAATCACCCATGACCTTGGCGTTGTTGCTGGCATGTGTGACCGTGTTGTCGTCATGAAAGACGGGGAAATTGTTGAAAAAGGCACCACCGAAGAAATTTTTGAGCAAGCCACTCACCCTTATACATTACGATTACTCAATGCTTTACCAAAGCTTCATGAGAAAAAGAAAGCAAAACCAGCTCCGCGTATTAGCGAGCATATTAATGCAAATGAACCTCTTCTCGAAGTGAAATCATTGAAACAACACTTTGATTTAGGCAAAGGCCAAGTATTGAAGGCAGTTGATGATATTAGCTTCTTTATTCAGCCAGGCGAGACACTTGGTCTTGTCGGGGAGTCAGGTTCAGGTAAGTCCACAACCGGGCGTGCGATTTTAAGATTAAACGAACCGACCGCTGGTGAAGTGTTGTACCAGGGTATTCCTGTAAATCAACTAACAGCAAAGGAAATGAAGATGATGCGCAGGCATATGCAAATGATTTTTCAAGATCCTTATGCTTCGTTAAACCCGCGCTTTAAAGTAATTGATATTATCGGGCAAGCACTAGATATTCATAAGCTTGTAAAAAATAAGCAAGAACGTCGGAAACGCGTTGAAGAATTACTAGAAATGGTAGGTTTGGAGAAGGAGCATGCAATGCGTTATCCCCATGAATTTTCAGGGGGACAAAGACAGCGAATTGGGATTGCCCGCGCACTCGCCGTTGAACCAAAATTCATCGTCTGTGATGAACCACTCTCTGCACTAGACGTATCCATCCAAGCACAAGTCGTTAAATTACTTGAAGACTTACAGCAAAAGCTTGGATTAACCTATCTATTTATCGCCCACGACCTCTCAATGGTCAAACATATTAGTGACCGTGTAGCCGTCATGTTCGGTGGGAAAATCGTTGAACTCGCAGAAAGTGAAGAACTGTATGCTAATCCGCAACACCCATATACAAAATCACTCCTCGCTGCCATTCCAATCCCTGACCCAGCGATTGAACGGCAGAAAAAACGCGAGACTTTGTCCGCACAAGAAGATCGACGTGAGGCATATCAACTCGATCAAGCTGAACTGGTAGAAGTAACGCCAGGCCATTGGGTAGCGCAGGTGCGGGAGACAGTGGTTGCAAAATAATAGAAAGAAAAAGCATGAATCTCCGATGAGAGATTTGTGCTTTTTTGAAGACAACTACTTTTCACTTCAAGGAGAGTTTCAGTTAGTGGAGTGGCATCACTAGGGCAAGGGGAGAGAACAGAGTTAACCGTCCCATTTGCTGCAACTACTTGCGAAATGCAATATGATTAGATGATTTTGGAAGTCCCATGCGATTTTAGGCAAATCGATGCTGACCTCTAAACGAATCTGTATAATACAAATGTATAAACCTCTAATCTTCTTATATTTTTTCCCACTTAAAAATCATTGAACTTAAAGCAAACAGAGCTTCCATCAGAAATATGAGCAATGTAAAAAGAGAAATTAAAGCAAATAGATTCCCAATCAGAAATATGGGCAACGTAAAAAGAGAAAGCAAAGCAAACAGAGTGTCTATCTGAAATATGAGCAACGCAAAAGGGGGAACCCAAGCAAACAGAGTCCCCATCAGAAATATGAGCAACGCAAAAGGGGAAACCCAAGCAAACGGAGTCCCAGCCTGAAATATGAGCAACGTAAAAGGAGAAAACCAAGCAAATAGAGCCCCTATCAGAAATATGAGCAACGCAAAAGGAGAAAACCAAGCAAACAGAGCTTCCATCAGAAATATGAGCAACGCAAAAAGAGAAAGCAAAGCAAACAGAGTCCCCATCTGAAATATGAGCAACGCAAAAAGAGAAAGCAATGCAAACAGAGTGTCTATCTGAAATATGAGCAACGCAAAAGGAGAAAGCAAAGCAAACAGAGTCCCCATCAGAAATATGAGCAACGCAAAAGGAGAAAAACAAGCAAACAGAGCCCCTATCAGAAATATGAGCAACGCAAAACGGGGAACACAAGCAAACAGAGTCCCCTTAAGAAATATGAGCAACGCAAAAAGAGAAAGCAAAGCAAACAGAGCACCCACCAGATATATGAGCAACGCAAAACGGGGAACACAAGCAAACAGAGTCCCCATCAGAAATATGTGCAACGCAAAAAGAGAAAGCAAAGCAAACAGAGTCCCGATCAGAAATATGTGCAACGTAAAAAGGGAAACCCAAGCAAATAGTGCCCCCACCAGATATATGAGCAACGCAAAAGGAGAAAACCAAGCAAATAGAGTCCCCCACCAGATATATGAGCAACGCAAAAGGGGAAACCCAAGCAAACAGAGTCCCCATCAGAAATATGTGCAACGTAAAAGGGGAAACCCAAGCAAATAGTGCCCCCACCAGATATATGAGCAACGCAAAAAGAGAAAGCAAAGCAAACAGAGCACCCACCAGAAATATGAGCAACGCAAAACGGGGAAACCAAGCAAACAGAGTCCCCATCAGAAATATGAGCAACGCAAAAAGAGAAAGCAAAGCAAACAGAGCACCCACCAGAAATATGAGCAACGCAAAAGGAGAAAAACAAGCAAACAGAGTCCCCATCTGAAATATGAGCAACGCAAAAGGAGAAAGCAAAGCAAACAGAGTCCCCATCTGAAATATGAGCAACGCAAAAAGAGAAAGCAATGCAAACAGAGCTTCCATCAGAAATATGAGCAACGCAAAAGGAGAAAACCAAGCAAACAGAGCTTCCATCAGAAATATGAGCAACGCAAAACGGGAAAACCAAACAAACAGAGTCCCCATCTTTTCCCTATTCATCTGCCATCAAACTATTTATACTAAAAGGACACGAGACTATAGGAGGTTCTTTATGGATTTATTAAAAACTTGGGAGTCGGCTCTTTTAAGTTCAAATTCTATCATCCGGACTTATGCGTCAGAGACATTAGAACATACTTTTCTTTCAACTCCTGATACGCTTAATAAAGTATTAGATTCTCAATATGCTGATGCGCTTATTCCACATATCAAATATATGCATTAGATAAAAAAAGTATCGATCTCTTAATTAAAAGGATTGAATCTTCCCATCCTCTAGATCTTTCCATTATCAATATTTACTTTTACAAGCATCACCAGAATTACTACTTGCGAATAAGAAGAAATTGAAGTCATATGTAGAACCATCACTATTAGAATGGTTGGAAGGTTTGAAAGCAGCTAATAACGAAAGTCTCTGGGAAGACTTTGGTATGGTTTTAGCCGAACCGGACAAGAAATTTAACCCAGAACTACATCCTTATGGAATATACATTGTAGATGAACTTCTCCTTAGGAACGAACTATTGACGAGCGAAATTGATATCGTTCTAGAAGAAAACCTTAAGAAACCTTTTTTTACTTACGATGCTATTTACTTTCTATATTTTGCTGGAAAAATTAAATACGAAGGCGCACTTCAAGCCCTTTTAAAGATAATTAGAAGAGGCTTGTCGCTCATTGATTCGAATAGGTAATGATACGGTTATTAAAGAGGTTGAAAAAATTGCTTTAAACGAGAACTACATTCATTGTATCGATAGATTAGCAAAAATAAGAACAGATGCGTCTGAAAAAGCCTTACTCCGACTTTTTGAGCAAACAAAGAATATATCCATTCAAACAGTAATAGCTGATGCCCTGTGTCAACAACTATCTATTGCAGCCATTCATAAAGTAGAACATTTGTTAGAAGAAGGTTTTGATGCGAGCATCCTAGAATTAGATGAATCTCTTTATGCAAACTTGGTGCTCCAACAAATAGATAAGCCCTATATAAATGAAATGAAAAACAATGTTCTTCAACAACAGGCACACGCCAAACAACTGTTAGATGTGTACTTCCAACAGCCGGTGACAAAAAAAAAATCGGACGGAATGACCCGTTCCCATGCGGTAGTGTTGTATGGCATAATTGTTAAAAGGAGCTTCGTAAAAAAGCTCCCTTTGGTTTAATAGACCCAAAATATGAGAATAGAAGTAATCACACCAACCCAAACACTCAATAAAATACAATAGCCCATAATATGACGAATATGCAGACCTACTACACTTAAAATAGGGAGTGCCCAAAATGGCTGTATAAGATTCGTCCAGCCATCTCCCCATCCAACAGCCATCGCCGTGATTGCATGATCCACTCCTAATTTTGCTCCAGCCGCTACTTGTAAAGGACCTTGCAACGCCCATTGGCCCCCACCTGAAGGAGCAAGTAAATTAACAAACCCAGCAGTCCAGTAAGTAAATAACCTAAACGTTTCTGTCGATGCTACCGATGCCATCCAATTAACAATATTTTCTGCTAACCCAGAACTTCCTAAGACAGCAATAATTCCCGCATAAAAAGGAAACTGTAAGATAATCGGCGAAATCGATGTTGCGGCATCTTTAAATGCCTCAGCATATCGAAAGAGAGACTGGTGACATAATAAACCGAGAGATAAGAATGTAAGATTAATAATATTCAAGTCTAAATCTCTACCATTAAAAAAAGAAATAAAAACATATAATAAGCCTATAATTCCTGTGATTATCCCCCATATTCTGGCATGTTCTAACCGAGAGGCAAACGAATGTTTATTTGCTTCATCGCCATCTATCCGAGAAGAGATCTTTTTTTCTTTTTCCACAAAAGGAATAATGTTTTTCTTTGGAGCCATTAAGACGAGAAAAATAGGCATAGTAATCAATAAAGCTAACAAGATGATAATAGTACCTGAATGAAAAATCGTTTCTGATGTGGGGATAACACCAATCATACTTTCAAGGAAATGCCCTTCTGTCGCCACCGATAATCCAATTGAACTTGATAACCCAGCAGTATATAAAACTGTTGGTGCATAAGCAGCCGCTACTAGTAAGGGAAAATGTGCTTTCTGATTTCTTTTCCCCACTTCTCGAGCAATAATCGCACCGACAATAACCGCCAATCCCCAATTAATATAATAAGCAAATGAAGTCACGAGAAATGTTAGCACATAAGCTTGATTTGCGCTTTTAGCTAGGGACGCGACTCTAATAAGAAAACGTTCAATAAAAGGGACTTTCGCTAGCGCCATACCTGTCATTAATAATAAAATCATTTGCATAGTGAAAGTCAGATAGGCCCAAAAGCCATCACCATAAGACTCCACAATCGTCAATGGATCACTTGGATTCATCACTAAAGCAATAACCATCATAAGCAACATCAGTATCACGGCAATGACAAAGGCATCCGGCAAAAATCTTTCAACAATTTTTGAAAATCTCTCTGCCAAACGATTCATTCCTAACTCCCCCTAATACGCTTGTCAGCACTAGGCTGTAGTACATGGTATGATTTTTCAGAGAATGTTATACCGCTTTATTTTTGTAGGCTTTAGCGTAGATTTGTTTTATAATAGTTAAAAATAGGAAAGGATGATTTTGTTTGACTATTATGAAACCCCTCTTTCTTCCCCAACAACTCCGTTTTCTCAACGCACTCCATGCTAGAAAAGAATTATCGTCAGGCCAGCTCCATCACCTACAATCAATGAAAAAAGGAGCAGATGGTGAAATACGTTGGACAACCCTCTTAAACGAACTGCCAGATGACATACCCATTCTCTATGATCTCAATTTAGAAATAAACCAAACCGTTTTTCAAATCGACGCCCTCTGTATCCTACAAAACAAAATGGTTATATTTGAAATCAAAAACTACAGAGGAAATTATTCAATAGTAGATAATCAATGGTTTAGCCCAACAAAAAAGGAAATGAAAGACCCCCTCCTCCAAATCAAACGTAACGAAACACTCATTCACCAATTTCTTAAAAAGCATCAGCTTCCAATCCCCTTTGACTATCACCTTATATTCGTCCATCCCGAATTTGTTTTATACGGTGCGACGCCAAATCAAAACGTTATTTTCCCTGGACAAATTCCAGCATTCCTAGACACCTTTAAAAATCAAACAATCTCGCCAACAGGTCTCCATACGAAAGTCATCGATACTTTACTAACCAACCATAAGAGCAAACTTACAATGCTCGTCAAACCAGAATATGACTACGAAGAATTGGCAAAGGGCGTCTTTTGTAACGGGTGTTGTGGGAGGATGATGCGGATAAGCAAAAAAAGTTTTAAATGCACTCATTGCTCTCAAATCATTGTATTAAAAAAAGTAGTCTTAGAAATGATCAAGCAATACAAACTCCTATTCCCGCAACGTAAAATCAAAAAAAGTACCATTTATGATTGGTGCGGCAAGGAAATAAGTGGAGATTCAATATTAAGAGTCTTGCAACAAAACTATACTGAAAAAGGGAAATCAAGAGGTGTTTACTACGAATAGATAAGAACCAATTAATTCTACTAGCGACGACTTTTATTAGTCGTCGCTATCTATGCTCGTTAATTATTCGTTTGTTTTCTTTATAACTATTAGATTTGCTTTTGGTTACGAGTATTCGAGGCTTTAGCCTTAAAACTTTCTTTTCTTTTTGTGTTGCTCATATTTCTGGTGGGGGCTCTGTTTGCTTGGGTTTCCCTTTTTGCGTTGCTCTTATTTCAGGCTGGGACTCCGTTTGCTTGGGTTTCTTCTTTTGCGTTGCTCATTTTTCTGATGGGGACTCTGTTTGCTTTGCTTTCCCCTTTTGCATTGCTCATTTTTCTGGTGGGGGCTTTGTTTGCTTTGCTTTCTATTTTTAAGTTGCTCATTTTTCTGATGGGGACTCTGTTTGCTTTGCTTTCTCCTTTTGCGTTGCTCATATTTCTGGTGGGGGCTTTGTTTGCTTGGGTTTCTTCTTTTGCGTTGCTCATATATCTGGTGGGGGGTCTGTTTGCTTTGCTTTCTCCTTTTGCGTTGCTCATTTTTCTGATGGGGGCTCTATTTGCTTGGCTTTCTCCGTTTGCGTTGCTCATTTTTCTGGTGGGGGCTCTATTTGCTTGGCTTTCCCCTTTTTCGTTGCTCATATTTCTGATGAGGGCTCTATTTGCTTTGCTTTCTCTTTTTTCGTTGCTCATATTTCAGATAGACACTCTGTTTGCTTGGGTTCCCCCTCTTTCATTGCTCATATTTCTGATGGGGACTCTATTTGCTTGGGTTTCCCCTTTTGCGTTGCTCATTTTTCTGGTGGGGGCTTTGTTTGCTTTGCTTTCTATTTTTCCGTTGCTCATTTTTCTGATGGGGACTCTATTTGCTTTGCTTTCTCCTTTTGCGTTGCTCATTTTTCTGATGGGGGCTCTATTTGCTTGGGTTCCCCTTTTTTCGTTGCTCATATTTCTGATGGGGACTCTATTTGCTTTGCTTTCTCTTTTTTCGTTGCTCATATTTCAGCCAGACACTCTATCTGCTTTGATTCCTCCTTTTTCGTTGCTCATACTTCAACTAGACACTCTATCTGCTTCGGTTTCCCCTTTTTCGTTGCTCATACTTCAACTAGACACTCTATCTGCTTCGGTTTCCCCTTTTTCGTTGCTCATACTTCAACCAGACACTCTATCTGCTTTGATTCCTCTTTTATCGTTGCTCATACTTCAACCAGACACTCTATCTGCTTTCATTCCTCTTTTATCGTTGCTCATATTTCAGCCAGACACTCTATTTGCTTTGCTTTCTCTTTTTTCGTTGCTCATATTTCAGCCAGACACTCTATCTGCTTCGGTTTCCTCTTTTACGTTGCTCATATTTCAGCCAGACACTCTATTTGCTTCGGTTTCCCATTTCGCGCCGCTCTCAGCTCTAACTTCCCCCTCCTGTTTCCCGTACAGAATGTTTACTATACTAAACATCATCCCTAACACCACACAAATCCAAAAAAAGCCCACAACTCCACTGCGGGCTCTCATACTAATTATTAATAAAATACTTTTTCTTTCCCACCCGAACCGTTTATCCACGTAGAACCGACCCAGCCATCTAGGTTATAATCGCTTAGTGCTTGATCGACGAAGGATTTGAATTGAGCGGTGTGACCTGCGGCGTCTGCCATTTTCAAGTTGTCTAAGCGGATGCCATCTTGATTACCGGCGTAGTTAATTTCATAGAGTTCATTGCGGCCGCCGAATTCGGTGCCAATGGCATCCCAAACAAGCTTCAATAGTTTGACACGTTCTTCTGCTGTAATCCCGTCCGATCCTTTATAATATTTATCCAAATACGTGCGGATTTCAGGATTTTGGAAATCTTTCGCACTGGAAGGAAGCTGAATCAAACCGCCTGCCACTACTTGCTCGAAGATTTCCTTGATTTTTGGCCAAACAACCGGTGCAAAAGTACGATAAGCGGTGGCATAGGTGCTATTCGGCAACACATATCCCCCCGGCGCTTCTTCTGGATCAAGGGCCATAGCAGTAGAGATCGACCAGAACATATTACGCCAGGCGATGACTTCACCAATACTAGCTTGCACACCACGGAATTGGTGAGATCCGGCTGCTTCCGTTGCCTTCATTAGCAAGCCAACCATAAAGTCTAGCTTAACGGCAAAACGGGTACATCCTTGGAAAGTATAGCGATTGATCCAGCCCGTTTTCGGTCGGAAACCGTTCGTAATTTCTACATTTTTATAAGCCAATACATCTTCCCACGGAATAAAAACATTATCCAACACGATGACGGCATCATTCTCATCAAACCGGCTAGATAGTGGATAATCAAATGGGCTGCCTAATGTTGTAGCGATTTCTTCATAAGATTGACGACTAATGACTTTCAAACCCGGTGCATTCATCGGTACAAAGAAAATCAAGGCGTGGCTCTGATCACCATCCATCACTGGCGCATAGTTAGCGACAAAATTATAATGGGTTAGCGCCGCGGATGTACCGACCATTTTGGCACCGCTTACAATAATGCCATTCTCCTTCTCTTCAACCGCACGTACAAAAACATCCTTATTCTTTTCTAACGGTTGGCCGCGGTCTAATTGTGGATTAACGATGGTGTGATTACAAAAAGGAACATCTTTTTGTGCTTTTTTGTACCATCTTCTGGCATTGTCTTCAAACCCTTTATAAAAGTCAGCATAAGGTCCAAGTGATCCGGTAAATGCTGCCTTATAGTCTGGTGTTCTGCCCATGAATCCATAGCTCATTCGTGACCACTCGGCCATGGCATCTCTTGCCTCGAGCAATTCTTGCGCATTTTTTGATCCTTTGAAGAACTTATGGGTACGGAAGCCAAATTCAGACTCAGTTGTTAGGACGGGTGCCGTACTCGGATCATGTAACGCATCATACATTCGCGCGATTGACCTTGCTGCATTGCGATAAGCTGGATGGGTGGTCACATCCTTGACTGTTTCTCCATTTAAATAAACCACACGGCCATCACGTAGACTCTCTAAATATTCTTTACCAGTTAGCATAGTGAAACCCTCCATTTATTTATTTGTTTATTAATAAAAGGATAACAAGGGTTTCTACAACAATACTTGCTTATAAATTTAAGCGTTTTCACATCTTTTTGTCTAAAAAATTTCTAGATCACCATTAACGATTAAGATTTGTAGTGTTAAGTATAGTTGGTAACCATATGAAGGGTCCCGTACGTCCTTCCCTAATAAGGTTTCTATCTTCTTCACACGATAACGTAAACCACTCATCGATAAAGATAAATCTTCCATCGTTTTTTCTAAATTACATGCGTTCGAAAGAAAATAGTACAGTGTTTTCAATAAAGATAATTGGTCATTCTTATACGTCAACAACGGTTCCAACGTGTCTTTAGCTTTTTTCAAAATGGTTCCATTCCCACTTGTTTGAATAAGCATTCCGACAACGCCCACTTCTTCAAACGAAACAAATGGATGGGAACTAGTGGCAAGACTGAGTGACGTTAACGACTCTTCATAGTGAGTTGCTGCTTTACCGATATTTTCAGCGCGCGCACTCATGCCTATTTTTATCAGGATGGAAGGAAAAGCTCTTTTCACCGCTCTCAGCAACCTGAGCGACTGCTCTTTCATTGATTCCGTTTGCGAAGGCTGCATTAAAAAAATAATTTGTCCATTTCGTTGACCAATTAATGTACCATCGTCTTTCTGAAAATATTTGAACATAAATGCTAGCAACTGCTCATGGAAAAACAGTTCGTTGTCCTCTGAGGATGTCTTCTGCACATAACGCATAGCTAATATGTAATAAGGGCGATCTAAATAAATGTTTAGATACCTCCCTTTTTGTAAAACATCACTTACTGCCTGATATTGTCCATTCAATATTTGTTCTAAAAAATGCCCCTTCATCCGTTCCATCGCTTCGAAAGACGTTTTCTCATTTAACATAAATAACGAACAAGCCGTCGCCACTCGTTCTAGTATCATTTCGTCTACAACTGCCGGTTGCTTTTCTCCCTTTTGGTAAATAAAAGAACAGTAGCCGAACGTCTTTTTCTCCAGTCGTATCGGTGTAATCATACGTTTATATTCCTCATACTCAAAAAGCTCCGTATGCTGAACGCCTTGCCTTTCTATTGGCAATCCTTCTACCATGCCAACGACAGCAAGAGGCTTGTGGTCAGCATCTTCTATCAAAATGGAGATACCGGTTTTTTCATAAAGTACGAGGGCAATAGAAGTCAGGTCACTTCCTTTCGTTAGTTCATCCATTAATAGCTTATGTAAGGTGAGGGTCGTCTGGAGATTATTCCTTTCTTCTAGAAGGTTTTCGTAGGTTTGTTCTAATTCATCAACGATTGTATGATTTTCGTAGTAATGTAGTTCCTCACGAATAGTGTCATCCCAATCGTGTAACGATTTCCCGATATAATGGCAAGTTTGTGCCCCATTTGCTTTGCATGATTGTTCTTTAAAAATAACGGTATGACCGCAAATACTAGAATAATAGCCGCTTGCATAACCAATAAGCGTATAACAAATGGGCTGTTCAGCTGGGCCTGATTGCGTAAGATGTTCTTCTGCTTCATACGAACTTAACCAATCACCTGCTACATGAACGGATTTTACCGTACCATCTGCTTGCTGATCTATATGTAAATAAGAGGTTTTTACCTTCGTATACCCTTTCATCATATGCAAAATCGGACCTTGGCTCAAAATTTCCCGAATGGACGAAAACGGTTGTTCCAGTACTCTTTTCGCATCGTTTATCCCAAGGTTCCAACCATACCTTATGAGAAATCCTTTCATTCGATCTAAACCAATATTTTTAATCAAATCTTTACGTAAAGTACCGAATACTGAGGATGAAGTAATAATGACGCGCTCGGTGTCCAAATAGATGGACCCATTATGATTGTTTACTATCATTGTCGGATTCTGCTGACTCATAACATACACCCTTCCTTATTGAAGTTATCCATTCATTCTCGTCTCAACCTGTATTTCCCTTCTTTTTCCACAAAAGAAAATAGAGTACCAATCAGTACCCTAAGTTGCAGCCTGTTCAAAGGCTATATCATCTGCATATGAAAGAAAATGAATAGTTACTTCTTCGTAAGTCAATGCTAGCTGTGGTTTTTTTACGAAAAATTTCAATGTTGATGTTGAAGGGTTAGAGACTTCCAATAGGCCGGATAATTCATCACTATCCATCACGAGAGCGGCGTGGTACAAGCCCGTTTTTGGTAAAAAATAAGTGGGATCGATCTGAATACACAGTACGAATTCGCTTGCATCCGGTCGGTAATGGTAACATAGTTTGCCGCGAACAGAATAATAAGCTGCCAAGTAATTCGGGATTGTCTGTACATCTCCACTTTGAAGAAGATGGCGAATGGCTGTTGAGCTTATTTTATGATGATGATGCTCATATTTTTCCACAGTCGTTACCGAAAAGCGTCCGTCGCTATCTTGTTCCAGTTGCTTCATATTGCCTTTTCCTTTAAATCCATAGGTAAAATCAAAACCGGCCACCACATGTGCACATGCAAGACCAACGATATACCGCTCAACAAATTGTGTATGAGTAATGCGTGAAAATTGAAGATTAAATTGAACAATATAAAGTTTTTCTACACCTAATCGCTTGAAAATTTCTATTTTCATGGGGAGCGGTGTTATATACTTATCAATTGTTTGAGCGTGTGGGATGCATTGACTAGGATGAGGGAAGAACGTCATGACAGAAAACGTCAGATTTTTTTCTGTAGCCATTCTCTTAGCTGTTTCTAACAAACGCCTATGTCCTTTATGTACGCCATCAAAAAATCCTAAGGCAAGAACACATGATGTTACGTTGTGAAGGTTCATCGTTTTTTCATTTAAGTGATAGATTTCCATGCTTATACCTCCTAACGAGTGAACGCGCTCCGGCCAAAGAGCAGTAGGCGAGTCCTCTTATAAAGACTCGCTACTTGTATTACACAATAAATATCGGTTTCGCCTGCTTTAGTTTCCCTGCTACGGTTTCAAGCGGTTTGCCAGTGTGTACATCTAGAACGGTTGATGCTTCATTAAACCAGCAGTCCGGTGCTTCAGCGCCCCAAAATGTTTGGCGACGTTTGTCGTTGAGTTCCCAGCGGATTGGTTTGAAGTCAGGATCACTCGTTAAATAATCGCCATTATATAGTTCGATACGATGGCCATCTGGGTCTCTTAAATAGAGGAAGAAGGCATTGGATAAACCGTGTCTTGCTGGACCGCGTTCAATATTTTCTGCATAACCGAGTGCTGCTAGCACATCACAACCATGGATTAGACTCATCGGATCACTTAACCAGTAAGCAATATGATGTACTCTTGGGCCATTCCCATTCATAAATGCCACATCATGCACAGACGGTTTCCGGTGAATCCAGGCTGCCCAGATTTTATCATCTTCAGTTGCCGTGTATTCTGAACAGGAGAAACCGAGATCTTTAGTATAAAAATCATAAGCGGCTTCCACATCAGAGACCATATTATTGAAATGGTCAATCCGTTGGGCTTTTGCGCCTTGATATAAGTCGTAGCGCTGTAATAGGCGTTCCACTGTATCCATTTTCGCAAAGAATTCTAAGGGAATTCCGCTGACATCCTGTACGCGTAAGGCTCTGCCTATTGCATGTTGGCTACCTTCTTCTAGCCATTTCGTTTTCATTCCGCGTTTTTCAAATAAAGCAGCTAATGCATCGAGATCTGCTTCTGAGCGCACTTTATAGCTTGTTACTTCGACATGTGGTGCGTCTGCTTTCTTCAACACTAAACTATGATGAACATGTTCCTCTAAACCCCTTAAATAAATCGTATTTTCATCAGATTCGGTTTCAACTAAACCAAGCCCTTTTATATAAAAATCACGAGACCGCTCTAAATCAGTCACATGTAAAACCGCTCTTGCCGTGCGAATAATATCAAAATCTACACTCATCACGCGCTCCCCCTTATACGTTTAAAAACTTTGAATTAGACCCTTTGCCTAAAAATTCTTGGACTCTGACCTTTAACTCATCCTTTGCTTGATAATTATCAAAGTATGTCATCCCCATACGGATAGGATCGCCGAAGAAGTAGTATTCATAATGCATCTGCCTGCTGCCAAATGCACTCATCGTGATATCCCAAGCTAACCTAAATAGTTGGACTCTCTCGTAACCTTCTAGATTTTTTCCTTGTAATCCACGGTGAATAATATCGCCAATTTCTTCATTTTGGAAATCCGCTTGTGTCGGAATACCCATTAATCCAGATGCACCTAGTACACGCAGAATTTCAATGAGACGTGGATAAACTCTTGGATACCAGTTACGTGCAGCATCGAGTGCCTCGTAATCAGGTGTCATCGTCCCCCACTTATCGAGCTTTGCATTATGTTCAGCACGGTACATATGAGATTTCATTGTTTCAAGTGCCAACATGATTTCTGTTCCTTTGTCTTTCACATGTTGGAAACCATCAATACCGATAGCATCCATCATCGACAAAGCCACGCCAAGTATAAATTCCGTCTTGATAATATTTTTGGAGACAACTTGGTGCGACATATGCACGACTGCATTTGTTTCGCGGAAAGTGCGGTTACAAATCGATGAATTCCCGCACACAAATACGCGCTCCCAAGGCACAAAAACATTTTCAAATGAAACAATCGCATCCCCTTCTTCAAAACGGGAACTAAGTGGATGGTCAAAACTGTTTTTACCGTAATCAAATGATTCCCTGCTAATGAATTTTAAACCTGGAGTATTATTTGGAATGGCAAAGGCGAGTGAGTACGGATCATCTAGTTCACCCGCTTTTTTCACCGTAGATGGAAACACGAGAATCTCATCAGTGATGCCGCCTTGCGTCGCTAATAAACGGATACCATCCACATATATCCCTTCATCTGTTTTCTTCACTAAATGGAGAGCGACATTAGCATCCTTCTGTTCATGTTGTGCCTTAGCACGGTTCACTTGTGGATGAATCAATGTATGAGTCAAGCTAATATCATTTTCTCTAGCAAACTCGTAATACTTACGGGCATTTTCTGCGAACATCGGGTCTGCCTCAGCAAATAGACTATTAGCTACACCCATCGCCATCACTTCTGCATTCAAGTAATCTGGTGATCGTCCCATCATACCGCCAGATGTGAGGGCCCACTCTTGAATGGCTTCACGTCTTTTTATTACATCTTCAATCGTTTTTGGTTGCAGCCAAGTCATGCCTACTTGTTCACCTGTTGTCGGTGATGTGTAAAGCATTTTCTCCGGTTTTTCAAACTGCAAATCGTATAGGTTCGCCATTGATTTCACGACACCTTTTAAACTGGGATGTGTTGTTACATCTTGCACTCTTTCGCCGTGCAAATAAATATTATTGCTTGCTGTTTGTAGCCGCTCAATATATTGCTTCCCATTCTTTGCCCCCATCTATTCCCCTCCTTATTTTTTCTTACCGAATTGTGGAATATGGTGATCACTGATGGCGACATGAATGACTTTAGGTTCTGTATAAAACTCGAAAATGGCATAATGTCCACCTTCTCTGCCGATACCACTCGCCTTCGTTCCACCAAACGGAATGCGTAAATCCCGTGTATTTTGTGAATTAATCCAAATCATTCCTGCCTCTACAGCTTGGGCCACGCGGTGACCACGCTTAATATCATTCGTCCAAACGAACCCAGCTAAGCCGTATTTAACGTCGTTCGCCACTTTGATGACCTCTTCTTCTGTTTCAAATTCAATTACAGCCATCACTGGTCCGAAAATTTCTTCCTGACAAACCTTCATATCATTCGTCGCATTTAATAATAAAGTAGGCGGAACATAGTTACCGGCAGAGAATGCTGCTGGCACGTCCCCTTGGAAAACGTCACAACCTTCTTCTCCCGCGATTTCAATATATTTTTTCACTTTGTTATAATGGGCCGTTTCAATCAGCGGGCCAAGTTCAGTGGACTTATCCATCGGATCACCAACGACAATGTTCTTCACCCGTTCTTTAAGTGCTGCAACGAACTTTTCTTTAATATTTTTGTGTAAAAACACGCGGGAATTCGATGTACAGCGCTCACCATTAAACGAGAATATCCCCCAAACAGCTGCATCAAGGGCGCGATCTAAATCGGCATCCTCAAAAACAATCAACGGTGATTTCCCCCCTAATTCCATTGAGGTTTTCTTCAACGTATCGGCAGCATTTTTAATAATGGTCGAGCCAGTCGTTGTTTCACCCGTAAATGAAATCGCTTCCACATCAGGATGACGAACAAGCGCATCACCGGCCGTTTCCCCGAAACCGTGGACAATATTGAATACCCCTTTCGGCAAACCGGCTTTTTGTATCACTTCAGCCAGTTTATTTGCCGTTAAAGGAGATAGCTCCGCAGGTTTAAGGACGACTGTATTCCCAGTCGCTAAAGCAGGCGCCACCTTCCATGTTTCTAACATAAACGGCGCATTCCACGGAGTAATTAACCCCACCACCCCAAGCGGTTTATAGATTGTGTAATTGATAAATTCATCGTCCACTTGATAAGCCTCACCATGCAAGGTAGATTCAACCATTTTCGCGTAAAATCGGAAGTTCATCGCCGCACGTGCTGCTTGTTTTTTCGTTTGACTGATCGGTAACCCTGTATCAATCGCTTCTAATCTCGCAATCTCTTCCGCTTCTTCATCAATAAGGTCAGCGATGCGGTTAATATAAACCATACGCTCTGAGATTTTCATTGTTTTCCAAGTCGTATCAAAAGCGGTTTTCGCACTTTCTACCGCGGCATCAATATCTTCCTTCCTACCTTCAGCTACAAGATTAATCGTTTCATTCGTAAAAGGACTTAAATTGGCAAACGTTTTCTTTGAAACACTATCAACAAATTCACCGTTGATAAACAGCGATACGTCCTCAACAGCTAGATTTTGTGTCGGTTGGTTCGTCTCGGTTACATGATTGGCCATATTGATTCACTCCTTTTTAAAATCGGCTTACTTCTGCACGACACCGCCTGGAAGCTCTACATATTGTTTTAATACTTCTGCAATTTCATCTTGTAAGCTCTTCGTTGGTAAATCCATTGGCAATCTGAGAACGGGCTTAATTTTGCCCATTTGACCTAGCGCTGCTTTTAATGGGGCAGGGTTCGTATCTTTGAACAAAACATCATTTAACTCCATGAGTTCGTAATGCAAGTTTTGAGATTGCTCGACATCGCCATTTTTCCATGCATCATAAATCGCTGCCACTTTATCAGGAACAATATTTGCTGTTGCACTAATATGTCCCGCGCCACCAATGGCCAGCATCGGGTAACAGAGGAGTTCAATTCCTGAATAGAGTAGGAAGTCACGACCGCAATTTAGTAACACACGATTCACATGTTCGAAATCTTTATTTGATTCTTTTACACCAATAATATTTGGACAATCTTTACTTAACTTCGCAAGTGTTTCCACATGCATATTTGTTCCTGTTCGACCTGGGATGTTATATACAATAAGGGGAAGATCAGGTACAGAGTCAGCGACGAGCTTAAAATGTTTATATAACGCATGTTGCGAAGGCTTATTATAATAAGGAACGATAATAAGGGCAGCGTCTGCACCCATTTCTTCTGCTTTCTTCGTTAAATACAACGTTTCTTGATGGTTTGTTGAGCCTGTACCTGGTACAAATGGTACTCTTCCGTTAATCGTTTCTTTTGCCACTTCCATCACTTTGATTCGTTCATCGATTGTCAATGAACTTGGTTCTCCAGTTGTTCCCGTAACAGAAATGCCATGACTTCCGCTTTCAATATGCCAATGGATGAGTTTTTTAAATGATTCAAAGTCTATCGATTCATCTTCATGAAATGGTGTAATAATCGGGGCAATCGAACCTCTTAATCTTTGTTTTACTTCTGCAAACTTCGTCATTTACAAACACTCCTTCTTTTTATTTAGTTCTGAAATTTTAGAATATTTTTACTGTAAGCTCTTTCAATTGCAGTTTAACATGTGTTAGATTATATAAAAAATATTGTTTTTGTTTGTTTTGGATATAAAAAAAGTATAGTTTCAAGGAGGCGCAATATGGACATAAAGCAGCTGCAATACTTTTGTACAATTGTTCAAGAAGGGCAAATCACTCGAGCAGCAAAGAAGTTACATATGGCACAACCACCACTTAGTCACCAGCTGAAACAGTTAGAAGATGAACTAGAAGTCAAATTATTCGATCGCATCGGCAGGAAAATGGAACTGACCAAATCAGGCAGGGTCCTTTATGAACGCGCCTTGCAAATATTATCTGAGTTAGATGAGGCAAAAAATGAAGTCAAAGAAACAAATGAAGGCATAAAAGGAAAATTGGCTATCGGCGCGAGCAAATCATGTTTCGCCTTTTTACCCGATCGCCTGCGTGCTTTTCGTGAAAAATACCCTCTCGTTACTTTTCAGTTAAGAGAAGGTGACACATACTACATTGGCGAGCTGCTGAAGAATCGTGAAATCGAACTAGCTGTCACTCGCCTCCCACTAGAGATGGATGATATTGAGATGATTCGTTTTCCGACAGAACCATACGTCCTCGTCATCCCGGAATCATGGCAACAACATATCCACAACAAGACCTCAATCAGAATGAAAGATATCAAAAACTTCCCATTACTCTTACTCCATCGCATCAATGGCAAAGGTCAATTCGAAATCGTCACAAATGAATGCCGACGTCACGGCTTCGAACCGAAAGTGATTTTGGAGTGTCCTGATGCCTCTATGCTATTATCCCTTGTGAGTGCCGGTGTTGGCGCAACGATTGTGCCTAAATCTACACTGCAATCCTATTATGCAGACAAGACGATGGTCGTAGAACTAGAAGATGCAACCATCCAATCAGAATCAGCCATTATCTGGTTGAAAAATCGTTACCTCTCCAAAAGTGCGAGTCGGATGATAGAGACCTTTCAAACAAACGTTTGATTGAATTGGGTGAGATAGGTTGATAGAGTAGTTTTTTGAGATGGGTATATTTGGTTTCGAACGGGGGGAAAGGGGATTTTCACAGTTCCTTTTTACCGGTGATTTTTTTCGATTCGCTTGGTAAACTGAGAGCAACAATTTCTCTTTTTGCGTCGCTCTCATCCCCCGCTCTTCCTACAAGAGCCGTAACATCTCTCCTCATAAAAAAACAAGATACCCGCCAACAACCAGGCATCTCGTTCACCAATATTTAATGTTTAATTACACCTTTCACATCGCTACCTGTATGTGATTTTACTAATATTTCTGTATAGCGATCTTCTTCCAAAGCTGCTTTCTTGGCACCAATTTTTGTCCCGATGTAACAAGCTAAGAAACCAAGTGGGATGGAAACGATACCTGGTGAAGAAAGCGGGAAGATAGCTTCACCTGTTAGGAGTGCCGCACCTGGTACAGGATTCCACACATTTGGGCTTAAGGCAACGAGTGTAAGCGTCCCCAGTAAACCGACCAACATCCCGAAAACCGCCCCCGTTTTATTAAACTTTCGCCAGAATACCGTAAATAAAATAACTGGAAGATTCGAGCTTGCTGCCAAAGTAAAAGCAAGGGAAGCTAAGAAAGCAACATTGAAGCTTTGTAAAGAAAGGGAGAGTACGATGGATACCGCCGTAATCACTATTGAAGCTAAGCGAACCATGGTCATTTGCTGTTTCTCTGTCGCTTGTCCATTTTTGAAAATTTCATTATACAAATCATGAGAGAACGCAGCTGCCCCTGTCACAACAATCCCCGCTACAACTGCTAGAATCGTTGCAAATGAAACCGCTGAAATGAAGGCAAACATCAAATCCCCACCAACAAGTTGCGCCAATAATGGTGCCGCCATATTACCGGCTGGATTGGCTTCAATAATGGTTGGCATTCCTACTAACTTCGCCGCACCAAATCCTAAGAAGATCACCATAAAATGAAAACACCCCATAATCCACATGACCCAAACAACGGACTTACGCGCAACTTGGGCATTTGGAACAGTCAAGAATCTGACTAAAATATGCGGTAAGCCTGCCGCCCCAAGCAACAACCCTAACACCAATGAGGCTGCATCCAATCCGCTTAAATACTTTACCCCAGGGTTCAAGAAATCGGCTCCAACTGGTGTAGCAGTTTTCATCTCAGCAAACATCCCAATGAAGTTAAAATTAAATTGCCACATCACCATGATAAACAAAATAAAGGTTCCGCCCACGAGTAATATCGCCTTAATAATCTGGACCCAGCTCGTTGCCGTCATTCCACCGAAGAGTACAAATGTGAGCATACCAATACCAACAATAATGATTGAGATATGAAATGGAATACCTAATAACAATTTGAACAAAGCACCAGCCGCAACCAATTGGCCAAGCATATAAAAAATGGATATAACAATTGTGTTAATGGCAGTGACCGCGCGCACCTGCTTGAAACGGTAACGTGCAGTAATCATGTCACCTAATGTGTACTTACCTAAGTTACGTAAAGGTTCAGCTACTAAAAATAAAATCACTAAGAAGGATAGTAATGCAGGATACATAAGGAAGAATCCATCGAAACCTGACAAAGCAAAGGCGCCAATTAATCCTAAAAAGGTCGAGGCAGACATAAAGTCACCTGCTAAAGCCAAACCATTTTGCCTAGCAGTTAATCCACCGCCTGCTGTATAAAAAGAGCCAGCCGTTTTTGTTTTTTTCGAAGCGAAATACGTTATTAGCAAGGTGCCAATAGTAATAATTGAAAAAAGTATAATAACCTGCATATCCATGTTATACATTCTCCCTTTCTAATATACTTTTCACCACTTCATCAAAATGAGCGGCTCGTTTCACATAAACATTGCACACCCAAAGGGAAACAGGGATAAAAGAAACACCATATAACCAAGCAAGTGTCACTTCTCCAAAAACATGGACATTTAATACATCCGTGTACAGAGCTAAAAAGGGCAAAAGTAATGAGTAACCAACATAGAACAGTGTATACGAGAGAATAAACTTTTTCTTTTCTGCCATTAACACTCGAAATTCATCCATCTCTGCTATTCGATCATATTTAGTTACATGGGAATGATGATTGCGCACTTCATTTTGCATAGACTATCACATCCTTATTTAATTACTTATCTAAAAATTCAGTCTATTAATTTGAAAGCCTTTTCAAAAACACTCTATCATGACCGTCCAAAATTAGAAAAATACCAATTTCATTGGTTTCTAATATAAAAAAAGTATAGATCTCCCAGATCATCTTGCGAAAACCCCTCTGCTCCTTACTCTCTCTATTCTTTACGTTAAATCGTTACATCAGTAAATAACTAATTGACTATTTTAATAATTTGAAAAATAACTCGTAATCTATTATGATTTAATCACCATTTTGTTGAAGGAGTGTTGAATCCATTGATAAAAGCAATGATGAGATATAATGGACAATTGATTTTACAAGAAGTTCTTGTCGAACCTACTAAACAGTTAATAACCATTGGAGAAGAAACAACCCCAATGGACCAGCTTGACGTCCTTCCCCCTGTATCAGGAACAATTTATGGAACACTACTTAACTACAAAGGTGAGCTAGAAGCACTCGGTTCAGCTATTTATGAAAGCCCTTACCAACAACCACCGAAAGCACCAATTCTTTATATCAAACCAGTCAATACAATCAACAACCATCAAGCGACCATTCCTTTGCCACAAGAAGAAGATTCCTTACAAATAGGTGCTGCTCTTGCAGTAGTCATCGGTAAAAAAGCAAGTAAAGTCTCAAAAAAAGAAGTACGGGATTATATTTTGGGCTACACAGTCGCCAACGATGTCAGTATCCCACACAGCAGTGTGTATCGTCCTGCCATCAAAGAAAAAGCAAGAGATGGATTTTGCCCTATTGGACCTTGGATTGTTGAAAATGAGGAAATACCAAACCCTGATGATTTAGACATTACTGTCCATATTAACGGCGAGTTAAAGCAGCAGCAAACAACAAGAAACTTAATCCGCTCTGTCGACGAGCTGATTGCAGAAGTTACTTCCTTTATGACCTTGTATGAAGGAGATACATTACTGATCGGTGTACCAGAGAACCCACCTCTTGCTCGTAATGGGGATGTTGTTAAAATAACGATTGCTGGCATCGGCTCACTTGAAAACCAAGTGGTTGTCACAAAACAAGCTGTAAAGGAGAATACGATATGAAAACCGCACGTGTCGCTTATCAAGGAAATATTCATGAGGCCACAGAATGGGACGGTAAGCTACAATTAGATACTGGCGCCACCGTTTCAGAGGATGATGTCGTTTGGCTTCCTCCTATTGTGCCACAAACAATTTTTGCACTAGGACTCAACTATGCTGATCACGCGGCAGAGCTTGCTTTTAACGCACCGAAAGAGCCACTTGTTTTTTTAAAAGGACCTAATACACTTATCGGTCATAACGGGGAAACTTTTCGCCCTGCCGATGTCACCTATATGCATTATGAATGTGAGCTAGCAGTTGTGATTGGCCGATCTGGTAAAAACATTCAAGAGAAGGATGCATATGACTATATCGCTGGGTATACCGTGGCCAATGATTATGCCATCCGCGATTATTTGGAAAACTACTATCGCCCGAACTTACGTGTGAAAAATCGTGATACATTGACACCGCTCGGCCCCTGGTTTGTCAGCGCAGATGAAATAAAAGATCCAATGAATCTCGCATTACGCACCTATGTAAATGACAAAATCGTCCAAGAAGGAACAACGAAAGATATGATTTTTAGTATTCCAAAGCTCATCGCTTATTTAAGCAGTTTCATGACACTCAATAAAAACGATATCATTCTCACTGGGACGCCAAAAGGTTCAGTCGATACGAAAGTGGGCGACACGGTCATCACTGAAATCGAAGGCATCGGTCGACTCAAGAACACCATTGTTAGTGAACCGGTCTATCAGTAAAAGGAGGATATTTATGCCACATTTCATTATTGAATATACAAGTAACATCAAAAGTGATGCACATATTCCCGCTTTATTGGAAAAAGCGAACAAGATCCTCATCAGTAAATCGCCTACTTTTCCAATAGGCGGTATCCGTTCAAGGGCAATTGAACTAAAAGACTACTATATTGCAGATGGTCAGGCAGACGATGCCTTCGTTCATGCAACCCTCAAAATCGGCTCCGGACGAAGTGAACAAGAAAAGGCATCGGTATGTGATGAACTCTTTACCATGATGAAGGAACACTTCCAGGAACTATATGATCACCGCTATTTTGCTTTATCAATGGAACTATATGAATTTAGCGAAGCAGGTACGTATAAGTGGAATAATATTCATGGTCGGTTTAAGAAAACCTTGCTCTAAAAGTTGAGCAGGGTTTTTCCTTTGTCTCCATGGATAAGGAGTTAAGGATACGGGGATGACTTGTATTCGGGCCACTCATTTTATATGTGTAAATTAGTTACGGATAATAGCTAATGTTGGTGGGTGGCCTTGGTTTGGTGTTTACTCATATTGCGTTGCTTATTCCTCTGTCTTTCGTTTTATTTGCGTTGTTCCTTTGTTTTACATTGCTTATATTTTTGTTTTCGGTTTTATTAGCGTTGTTTTTTCGTTTTACATGGCTTATATCTTTGGCTTCTGTTCTATTAGCGTTGTTTCCTTTTACTTTGCTTATATCTTTGTCCTCCGCTCTATTAGCGTCGTTTCACCGTTTTACATGGCTTATATCTTTGGCTTCCTTTCTATTAGCGTCGTTTCCTCGTTTTACATGGCTTATATCTTTGACTTTCGCCCTATTAGCGTTGTTTCTTCGTTTTACATTGCTTATATCTTTGGCTTCCGCTCTATTTGCGTCGTTTCACCGTTTTACATTGCTTATATCTTTAGCTTCCGCTCTATTAGCATCGTTTCTTCGTTTTACTTTGCTTATATCTTTGGCTTCCGCTCTATTAGCGTTGTTTCCTCGTTTTACATGGCTTATATCTTTGGCTTCCTTTCTATTAGCGTCGTTTCCTCGTTTTACATGGCTTATATTTTTGCCTTCCGCTCTATTTGCGTCGTTTCACCGTTTTACATTGCTTATATTTTTGACTTCCGCTCTATTTGCGTCGTTTCACCGTTTTACATTGCTTATATTTTTGTCTTCCGCTCTATTAGCATCGTTTCACCGTTTTACATTGCTTATATCTTTGGCTTCCGCTCTATTAGCATCGTTTCTTCGTTTTACTTTGCTTATATCTTTGTCCTCCGCTCTATTAGCGTCGTTTCACCATTTTAATTTGCTTATATTTTTGCCTTCCGCTCTATTTGCGTCGTTTCACCGTTTTACATTGCTTATATCCTTGTCTTCCGCTCTATTTGCGTCGTTTCACCGTTTTACATTGCTTATATTTTTGGCTTCCGCTCTATTAGCGTCGTTTCCTTGTTTTACATGGCTTATATCTTTGGCTTCCGCATGGTGCCAACCTAAAAAAGAAGAAAATCTTCTAAAGCAGCAGAAAACCCCACCTTCGATTAATGCAAGGTAGGGTTTTCTACAGTCTGAGAGTTAAAAACAACGGTCTCTGGCATAAAAGGTTACTCTGGTTTCTTCACAACAACCTTCCCGGTTTCATCTAACAACGGAGTAAGTCCACTTCCGCCTGTACTTGCCCATGTATGAACATAATGGACCCCGGTTTCACGATCAACGAGGATGGAAAGCAGCCCTGATGAGTAACTTTCTTTCAATATTTCTACAAAACGGGTCTCTCTTTTTTTAAACACGCCAACACTCCTTTCTAAATTTCATTTTTAGTAAGAAATACAAGGCATACTGATAAAAGTATTTGTAATAATCAATGGAAGTATTTCATTTTAAGAGAATAAATTAATACCAGACATGATTAAAATTCCAATAATAAGTGCCTGTGCTACGATAGCAATGGTTGCCCATAAGCTGACATAGCTTTTTTTTGCCCCTCCTGCTAATCCGATTGCAGCCGAAATATGAAATCCCCATAGAAGTCCTGCTAAAGAAACGCCTGGTACACCATATTTTCCAAAATATTTCTTTGCTTTGATCATACGTTTAGTTGGTTCTTTTTCCTTTTTCTTTCCTTTCATCAACTTTGACCTCAACGCATTAATAACCCATATAAAAGCCATGACTGATACCCAGTTACCTAATATCGCTATTAAAATAACGGGTATTCCAGGAAATCCCAAAAGGAACCCGAATGGAATCGCACCGTATGATTCAAAAAATGGGATGAGCGATAAAACAAAAATACTCAGTAATTGTAGAAATAAATTATCTTCTAGTGCTGGCATTAAGTTCAAATAGAAATCTTGTATGTCTTGCATAAGTTCTCCCCTCTCATGTTTGCCTACTTTTAGTATGAAGGATAATCCCTTCTATATCAGCCACTTTTGCATGAAAGGAGGGAAATTCATTCCGAGTGGAGACGATTTATGCCTCAATGGAGACCGTTCTTTTGCCTTCTCTTTATAAGGAATAGTAAAGCCATGCCACTCCAAATAAATGGCACAACCATAAACTTCAATACAGAGGTAAAGTCATCATTTTCAATCAGAGTAAGACCCCGTTCAATATGATAATTGGGAAAAAGAATCGTTAACTTATTCAGGAGCGAAGAATAAACAAATCCTTCTATTAAGAAATAAGCTATCATAATTGGCCATCCATATAAACTTACATCAATTGTATTTTTTGCATATTCAGCGATAGCCGTCCCTATAAAAAGCCACATACTGAAAAAGGGGATGGTAAATATACTGGCCATCAGTATTTGCGGTAAACTATAGCCATAAATAATCATGCCAATAGTGAACAAAAGATAAGACATGCTATAGGTGACGATGGATTTAGCTAAGAAAATATTGATTCGCCTTACCTTCATCAATCGATATACTATTCCTGTCCCTTGCTCTTTTTCTTCAACCATTATGTTTCCTTGTGTGTACATTGTCACCAATATACTAATAAAACTCAGCAGTGAAGTCATGCCTTTGAAAAAGGTAATCTGTTCATTTGAAAAGGTGATTGTCAGATTATTTAATATGTAAATGAGAAAAATCATCGCGAAGGCAGTGAAAAAGAGTAGTAATACTTGCCCATTAAAGCGCAAATCTTTGAGTTCCCTTACCATTAAAACCTTAATTTGTCGTACATTCATCCGACTCACCCCTTTTACCAGTTCAACAGTTCTTTTAACTCCCCATATCTTGATTTGGATAAAGGGACCGTCTTTTCATTTTCCAATGTGAGGCTATAACTATTCTTACTCCATACCACAACTTCCCTAACCCGCTGCAAATTCACTAAGTAAGAGCGATGACAACGGAAAAAACCGTATATATGTAATCTCGTTTCAATATCCTTCATTGAAACAGTTGATATAAACTCTTCATTATTCACATGGAGAATTGTTTGTCTATCTCTCGATTCCACAAAATCAATCTCCAATGGATCAAATAGAATAAATTTATCGTCTGATTTAGCTGATATTTTCTCAAATCTTTGTTGGTAAATTGTTTCGTCCTCTATGTCACTAGCCTCTTTTTCCTCTACCTCTTCTTCGGCATCCTCGTTATATTCAAGCTGCTGTAGTCCTCTATCGGTCAAACGGAATACTTTTGTCCCTATACGAATGCTCTCTTCTAATGAAGAGGTAAGAATAATAATGAAACCATCCTTTTTCAGCAATTCATTTAGAATACGATTCAACACTTGCTTCGATTGGAGATCAATGTGATAAGTGGGTTCTTGGAAAATATAAATGTTCGTAGGTTGAATCAAACTGCGTGCAAATTGCAATCTTTTTTTCTCTGAGAACGTTAGTCCCTTATTTTTCTTTCTACGTACTTCATTTAATTCGACAAGAGCTAAAATTCTATCTATATCCACTTTCACACCATACAAGTCACACCAAAAACGAACCGTCTGTTCAGGGGTTAACCGTTTATATTCGCCCATATTCGTCCGGTAAAAGAATAAATCCTCCACCCCACAGAGAACACCGTCTGAAAGACGGATTTCATTTGTCATATAACTTCTATCTTCCTCCATTAAGGATAAAAATGCATGCATATATTCCATGTCTGCTTGAATCGCAATTACATCTTTTTTTTCAATGTTCAATTGTATAGAAGGCAGGACAACTGTATTGCCAACGACCTTTCCAAAACCTTCAAAGATTAATGACATTTACACTCTTCTCCTTCTGAACCTATTTATTATGACGGATTTCTATAAGTGGTACCTTCATAATGAACGAAAAAGAGGAAAAAGCAAACGAAAAGGGAGCAAATCTTGGTTAAACTCATCCTTTTATTATTTACGCCTAAACGAGTGGACATTCATTTTTATCGGGGTGTATAAAACTGATACGTTAATTTATGATACAATAACTGTTTTTCATTGGAGTACGCAATTTTTCAGACGGAAATTTATCATATTATAATTGGGGAAATAGTGGCTCCTAATGGCAAATAATAAAAAATGGGTATACATAATGGCACAGAGAAAAGGACATTTTGAGAAAACTATGTGGCAAGATTCATTTACTATCTCACCACATTCATTAAGGAAATTAACAATATTGAAAATAACCGTTAGTGTCATTGCTCCTTGTCTCAACTGACTCCCTATTTTCACACGAACTTAGAAAAAGCGAGAAACGTGATTAAATTTTCAAGCATGCTAACATTGGTAAACAGATGTTTTTTAAGCATAAATACTACTGATCACACTAAAAGCAGCATATCTATCCGTTCTCCCTGACTACCTTCATCAAAATTCTACATATCCAATCATTTTCCGGGAAATAAGACAAGCTTTCGACTAAATAGTTACTTTAAAAAAAGCAAACATTATGGTGACACCTTGGTGTGCCTATATGCCGTGGCATCCTTATAGTCAATAAGATACAAAAAGCGACCACCCTTTAACATTAAGGCTGGTCGCACTTTTACATACCCCACATCTTTCTCTCCTATTGGGTCCGTATTATCATTTTATAGCAAGCATTCGTTACTCAGAAAATAAAGCAGCTTTCGCCAACCCCTCCACAATCATATCATCAGCCGGATGCATAGACAGGCCACATTGCACGTCTCGGAAATGGCGTTCTAGTTTAAAGTCTTTTGACAGTCCTATTCCACCAGCTACTCTCATGGCGAGTTCCACGATTCGTATCGCTTGGTGACAGATGGTGTATTTCGCTGCTTGAAAGTCGTTTAGTAAGTCATTTCTTTGGTGGGGGAAGCGATCCCATTTGTCTGCTAGTGAATACAGTAATGTACGGGATGTGGTTAAGGAAATTTCCATTTCGCCGATTTTTTGTTGGATGTGGGGGACTTCGGCTATTGGTTTTTTTAAACTGCCTGCTTGTTGGTGTTTGGCAAAGTCGATAATAAAATCTCTGGCTGCATGGGCAACACCAAGAAAGACTGAGGCGATGAACAGAAAGGTGGAGCGGTTTTTTAAGCCTCCGTCCTTGCCAGTTGCTTTTGCCAGCAGTGCCTCCTCTGGTACGAACACTTCATTTAATACAATCGTATCACTACCTGTCGAACGCATACCGATTGTGTTCCATGTTTCTTTCACTACTACTTTATCTGATTTGCGAACGAGAAATTCCCCAAGTACACCTTCATCCTCCACCCAGGCCATCACTATCAGTGGATCAGCAATCGGTGCCAGCGTGGCGAATGTCTTTTCCCCTGAAATGAGGTAACCATTAGCGGTTTTTCTCGCAATCGTCTCTGGTTGGCTGCCTCTAAAAATATTGCCGCCTTTCTTTTCAGTTGCAAAGATATTAAGAATGTCTCCGTTTTGCACAACACCTTGACAGACCTTCGCAAACACCTCCTCTTTCCAACGGTTTCCCTCACGATAATTAAGGAATAAACAAGACTGCCAACCGGCTGCAAGGGCAACTGCTCCATCCCCCTTAGCCAACCGTTCTAAAACTAATGTCATTTCATATAATGATGCCTCGTACCCACCGTATTTCTCAGGGGTCGTTAACGAAAAGAAGCCTGCCTCTCTTAATATGTTAAAAGAGGCAAACGGAAACGTCCCTCGCTCGTCATTTTCAGTCGCATAAGATTCTAGCTGCTTTGCTACTTCATCAAACTTTTCCGCTAAAGCTGCTTCCCGTTCATTCCGTAGGTGGATGTCCTTTGTTTTGGTTAATAGCATTTATAGCTTCACTCCTTTAAATAAATCCTCTTCGCGACTATGATCGGTGGAAAGAGGGGGTGCTTCCGATAAGTTAGTAATCGCTTCATAGAGCTCATCACTTAAGTGAACTTCCCTTGCACGAATAGCATACTGTAATTGTTCCACACTACGTGCACCGATGATTGGGGCCGTGATTACAGGGTTCCTTAACACCCAGGCTATGGCTAATGAGACTGGATGATAACCATATTCTTGTGCCAATTGGATAAATTGCTCAGTCGTCGTATAGTATTGCTTCGTTCCATACCGTCTTGCATAATTTTTTAATTCTATCAATCTACCTTGAGCGGGTAAGTTGTCATGATTATATTTTCCAGATAATAAGCCGCCACCTAAAGGACTATAGGAAATGACCCCTAATTGTTCTTCCTCCGCTAACGGGAAAAGTTCTACTTCCGCTTGGCGCTTCACTAAATTGTACATCGGTTGAATGAGCTCAAACCGAGCAAGCCCTTTTCTAGCAGAAATGCCAAGTGCCTTCATAATTTGCCATGCTGACCAATTACTCACTGCCGGGTAAAGAATTTTCCCTTGCCTTTGTAAATCATCTAGCGCAAGTATCGTTTCTTCTATATCTGTATGAGGATCAAACAAATGGATGAAATAAAATTCAATTCGGTCTGTCTTTAATCTCCTCAGACTATCTTCAACTGCTTGAAAAATATGACGCCTTGATGCCCCTCTACTATTCATATTTTCACCAACGGGAAAACCTACTTTAGAAGAAATAATCACCTCGTTACGACAATTGCTGATGCATTCACCTAAAATTTCTTCTGACCTGCCCTGACTATATACGTTTGCTGTATCAAAAAAGTTAATACCAGCCTCTCTCGTTAAATGAAACATCTCTTTAGATGTCTGTTTATCTGCATTTCCACCAAATGACATCGTGCCAAAACATAGATTGGACACCTTGATACCTGTTTTCCCTACTAATCGATTAGTCACTATTCTCGCTCCTTACAGTTTTGTCGTGTGCGTTTGCCTATATCTACTTCCTGGATGTCCGTTAGGTAATAAGCTCTGCCCCTTACCAAATATTTTTTCGCGAAACGTTCCTTCTGCATAATCCTTTTTATACAACCCTCTATCTTGTAATTCAGGAATCACTAAATCAATAAACTCCTGTAAATTTTGTGGGGTGACAAAATGCGCTAAATTAAAGCCATCAATGCCTGTATCCTCAAAGAAAAACTGAATGGCATCTGCAACTTCCTTAGGATTACCGACAATCACATGATCACGATTGATTGTTTCAAAACGGTTTAACACTTCCCGCACCGTTAATTTTTTCGGCGCATCCTTTGTTAGTGAGGCTGCTCGCGATTGTCCATGCTCAGTATGCTTGTATTCAAAATAACTATCTAAATCGGTATATTTTGATAAATCATATCCACTTGAACCACCATACTGCGCTTTTGCGGCCTCTGCACTCCACAGTTTTTGATACGTTTCAAACTTCGCTTCCGCTTCCTCCGTCGTTTCCGCTACAATCACATTTAAAAATGTATATAATTTCACCTGTTCTGGGTTTCTGCCATACCTTTTTGCCCGTGCTTTAATATCCTTAATATGCTCACGGATTTTCTCGTTTGTTGGACCGCCAATGAAGACACACTCCGCATGCTTGGCGGCAAATTCTTTTCCTCTCTCAGAAGTGCCCGCTTGATAAATCACAGGCGTTCTTTGTAAAGAAGGGTCTGTTAGATGAGGTCCTTCTACTTGATAATAATGGCCTTCATGGTTAATAGAATGCACTTTTTCAGGGTCGACTAAAATGCCGCGTTCGACATCTGCTATCATCGCGCCATCCTCCCAGCTACCTTCCCATAATTGATAGACAACATCTAAAAATTCATCTGCCCGCTCGTAGCGTTCATCATGCTTAATCATATTTGTTAAGCCATAATTTCGCGCAGCATTCGGTAAATAGGATGTGACAATATTCCAAGCGATTCTCCCTTTTGTTAAATGGTCTAATGTTGAAAAACGACGGGCATGACTAAAGGGATGTTCATATGTTGTACTCACTGTCACAGCAAATGATAAATCCGTTGTCACACTAGCCATCGCCGAAATCATCATCGCTGGATCATTTAAAGGAAATTGCAAACCGTCTCTTATCGCTGGTTCTTTATTATTACGATAGACATCATATACGCCTGCTACATCAGCAAAGAAAAGGGCGTCAAACTTGCCCCTTTCTAAAAGTTTTGCTAAATCTATCCAATAAGACAAATCATTGTAATGGCGATGCCGCCTACTTTGAGGATGCTTCCATAAGCCATGTGAATTATGCATGGCACCAGCCATTTCAAATGCATTCAATTGAATTTGCTTACCCATCGACTCTCCTCCTCTTACTGTTTACCAGATTTAATATCTGCTAGAAGTTGATCAAGCGTGTCCTGTAATTCTGCAATTGGAATATCAACAACGACATTCCCGCCATTGGAGTCTTCCTTCACAGCCTCTACGACTCTTTCTTCTTGATAAATTCTAGCAATCGTTTGATAAGTTTCATCATCCGCATCCTCCCCACGAACCGCAAAAACGTTTAAGTATGGCCGTGTTTCTTCACTATGTGGGTCATCGTGATAAATCGCATCCTCTAGAAGATAACCTGCTTGACCAGCAATTCCACTATTAATAATCGAAGCGGCAACATCAGGTAAGACTCTTGGCGTTTGTTGTGCAACAACAGTCAATATTTCTATGTTTCGCGGATTGTCTACAATATCATCAGGTGTTGGATATAACCCAACATCCTCTCTCAAAGTAATTAAGCCCGCTTCCTCCAATACTTTTAACCCCCGCCCCGTATTTGCTGGATCATTTGGGATAGCAATTGTTGCACCCCCCGGGATATCGTCTGGATGATCGTATTTTTCCGAATATAACCCCATTGGTGCGACAACTGTCGAGCCAATCGGTTGAATATCTGCATCGTCATTTTCGACGATAAACTGACTTAGAAACGCTAAATGTTGAAAGGAGTTCACGTCAATTTCTCCATTGATTAAAGCGTTATTGGGTAAAGTGTAATCGGAAAACTCGACTAACTCGACCTCAATTCCCTCTTCCTTTGCCCTTTCTTGAATGATCTGCCAATACTGACCATCTGAACCTGTCACACCGATTTTGACATGTTTTGTGTCACCAGAAGCTGAATCAGAACCACATCCACTTAAAAATACCGCAGTTAATAGAAATAGCACGAAAACAAATTTTCCTTTTTTCAATTAAAAACCCCTCTTTTCTTCATCTTCTTAAAAAGAACCTTGAAAGCATATTTCCTAAAAACTGAGCGATTTGTACAAGTAAAATAAGGATCACAACCGTGACGATCATGACTGACGTATCGAATCGTTGATAACCATAAGTCATCGCCAAGTCACCCAATCCACCGCCACCAACTGTCCCTGCCATCGCGGAGAAGTCGATTAAACCAACAGTGATAAAAGTAATCCCAAGAATCAGCGGGCCAAGTGCCTCCGGTATGAGCACCGTAAAGATAATTCTTAATGGACTAGCTCCCATCGCCTGAGCCGCTTCAATAATTCCCGGGTCGATTGATACAAGATTATTTTCTACAATGCGAGCGACAGCAAAGGCTGCGGCAATCGTCATTGGCAACACCGCCGCGGCCGTACCGATTGTTGTGCCCATAATCATTCTCGTAAAGGGACTAATGGCAACGAGAAATATGATAAATGGGATTGGTCGAATAATATTAATCAATAAATTTAAGAAATAGAAAATCCAACGATTCTCTAAAATATTTCCTTTTCTCGTAACAAAGAGTAGCAAACCAATTACAAGACCGAGAATAGTAGCAAATATTAAAGTCAAGATCACCATCAAAATCGTTTCCCCAGTTGCTTCTATAATTCTTGGCCAAAATGTCGCCCAATCAACTTGCATAATGAACCTCCTTCAACTCAACAATTTTTTCTAACTCCTTAATCACTTTACTTACTTCTACTTCTTCACCAATGAATTCGACTATTAAACTACCAAACAATCTTTCTTGCAGTTCACTAATATTGCCATAAAGAATATTGAAGTCTACCTGATATTTCTTACTAATTTTTGATAGGATGGGCTGATTACTAACCCCTTCTTTATAGATAATGCGATACAGTTTCCCCCGCTTGCTCTCCTGTAATTTTTCTAATAGATGTGAGGAAAGTTGGTCATTCTGGACGGAACGAATGAAATTTTTAGTCGTCTCGTTCTGTGGTTTCGTGAACACGTTAAATACTTGACCTTCTTCTATCACTCTGCCATCCTCCATGACAGCCACACGGTTACATACTCTCTTAATCACATGCATCTCATGGGTAATGAGCATAATCGTAATGTTATATTCCTTATTCACCTTCAATAGGAGCTGAAGAATCTCTTCCGTTGTCTCTGGATCTAGTGCGGATGTAGCCTCATCACAAATGAGAATGTCTGGCGATGTTGCCAAGGCACGGGCAATGCCCACCCTTTGCTTCTGACCGCCTGATAAACTTTCCGGGTATTTAGTTGCCTTATCCTCCAAACCTACGAACCTCAGCATTTCCTTCACTCGTTGATCGAGCTTTGCTTTTGACCAGCCAGCAAGCTTAAGTGGGTAAGCAATATTGCCATAGACTGTTCGCGAACTAAAGAGATTAAAAGATTGAAAAATCATCCCGATACGGCTTCTTAATTGACGCAACTCTTTTTGTGAGAGAGCATCAATTCTTTTGTCATTAACTATGATTTCACCTGAAGTCGGTCGCTCGAGCAAATTAACTAAACGTAACAAGGTGCTTTTTCCCGCCCCACTAAACCCAATAACCCCAAAAATCTCACCCTTCTTCACTTCTAGACTTACATCTTGAACGGCTTTTACGACATTCTCCTTTGTGCCAAATGTTTTACTTACATTCGTAAATCGAATCAAACCTTTTCCCCCTCTAAAACTCATTTCTTTAAATACAAAAAGGCAGCCTTCTATAAAAGAAGTCTGCCTTTAGTTGATCTAGTCGGCTTTTCTTAAATGTGATTAGAAATACACAACCCCTACTGGGAGCTGTTCATTATTGATGATGTATTTACCAACCGCTTGTGCTTTATAAACAGTTGGATTATGAGAAGATATCGTGCGGATGTTGCGCCAATGACGATCTAAATAAGCTGACTGCTTCGTCGCTGATGCACCTCCTACCTCAAATAGAAGAGTCGCTGCTTTTAATGCTAATTCATCCACAACTACTTTTGCTTGTGCTGCCTGCAATGACGCTTCATGGTTAAGCTCATAATTTTGTTCCGTATTACCTGATTGACTCGTCGCCCTCTCTAACGCTTCCGCGGCTGCTAACACCGTTGCTTCTACAGCAAAAGCGATACTGGCAATCTCACCCACTTTTTGTTGTAATAAGGGATCGTCCTTCGGTTGTTCTGCCGGTGCATAACTAAACGTGCGTTTTCGTTTATGTATCAAATCTTTCGCATCCGTCACCACATTGCGGACAATACCGGCAATCACAGCTTGTAGGATTAATTGCAGAAAGGCGTTAAATGATTTTTTATCCTCCTTGAGCTCCTTGATTTCTTCCGGGTAAACCGTGACATCTTTAAAGATGGTCGTTCCACTTCCTGTCCCCTTTTGTCCAAACCCGTCCCAATCATCTTTTATTATGACACCCTCTCTATCTGTCGGAATAAAAGCAGACACTACTTTACCAGACGACGTTTCTGCCATCACACTCACCCAATCGGCATACATGGTTCCTGTACAAAAATACTTTGTACCGTTTAATCGAAAATTTTCTCCATCTACGGATAAGGTCGTTTCGAACTTTGAACTGCCTGCCGCATTCTTCGAGATTTCCGTATAAGCATTGCCGATGATCTCTCCATTTACAATTTTATCCAACTCTTGTTCACGTTTCGTTTCGTCCCCTAGCTGAATCAACCTTTCCACGTGTGAGAAATGAGACCTTAATAAATGAGCAACATCTGGATCTGCCTCGGCTAAACGGATGACGACTTGTATTAATTCCTTCAATTCAATACCGCCTCCACCAAGCGCTTTAGGTACCCTCAATGCTCCTATTTTGTTCTCTTTAATTAATCTCATCGCGTAAAAAGGTCTGGCATCACTACCATCTTCTCTTCTCTTTTTCGCATCTTGCGCAATTGCTATTAATAGTTCCTCCATCTCACAGGAATCTATTGTCATTGCTTTATCTGATGTTACTAGCTCTTTTCCTGACATCACCACGCCACCTCTTTACTGTTTTAATCCAATTATTCGCACTAATTTAGTAGGAATTATAAAAAATAAAAAGACTCTCTATACAGCATTTCACACGCTGTATAGAGAGCCTCTAGTGTTCCAGTCGGCTATCTTTTTAATAAATTAATCATATCTTAAACGGTAACAGTAAAGATGTCAACATAATTTTTAGATAATATAGAATTATTTAATAATTATAGATATTTAACTCCGTATCAGATGCCATTCCCTAGACAAAATAGCCTTCTCACTAAAAAAAGTAAGAGACATAGTAATTAATATTTAAAAAATGACTATTTACCAATGCAAAACCATTCACAAATAGGTAATTTCATCATAATTTATCTAGACACTTTATGGAGATTTGAATGAGGAGGCACAACATGTATTATTATTACGGTCCATTCGGGCCACAACCTTATAATCAACCTCAGGCCAATAAAAACAACGCTCGCGGCTTACCCGGAGGATTTCCTGGCGCTGGTGGCTTTTCAGGAGGAGATGGCCCCCCATCAGGCGGCGCACCACACTTAGATGATTTCATGCCGAGCCAAGGCTCACCTAATAACGGCGGCGGGTTGCCTAACTTAGGTGACTTGATGCCAGGGCAAAATAATGGGGGAAGTATGCCCAATCCAGCTGACTTCCTACCGGGACAAAATGGAAATGGAGGCGGCATGCCAAACTTCCAGGAATTATTACCAGGACAAAACGGCTCCAACAGTAATGGCGGAGGGTTACCGAACTTACAAGACATCCTTCCTGGACAAGGAGAATCCGGAGCAAATGGCGGCATGCCAAGCTTAGAGGACCTAACCGAACTTCTCCCACAGCCGAACGAGTCAAACGGACAAAACGGGCAACCAGAAGGCAACAGCGGGACAAATGGCAACGGACAATCAGGTGAAAGCGCTGGCGAGGAAGGAGCAACAGCCCCTGCCTTACCCGCACCACCATCACACTATATCGTCAACAAATATTACTCTCTACTCAAAAACCCACAAACCGCCAAAAACATTCTACAAAGCAAAGGTTCCGCCTGTGTAAACAAATGGAGCATCATCCAGTTAACAGACGGGCAAATACTATTAATGCATATTACAGGGCACGACGCAAACGGGCAAACACAAGGCGTATTTTGGCCATCTGGCCGGTATGGTGCATTTGGTAGTAGTGATATTTCGGGGTATAGTTGCAGAGAATGAGTGAATAAAGGTCGCTTTAGGATGGCGACCTTTTTGTTTAGTTATTATCCACTTTTTGCTTTATTTTGAACGAAACGCATGTCGCCTATCACTTCTTTTTTGAAAGTAATATTTACGAGATAAATACCTATTAAGATAAATGAGCCCCCAACTAAAAGTGACAAAGAAATCGGTTCATCAAGCAGGACAGATCCAGTCAAAACACCAAAGAATGGAGCTAAAAATAAATAGGAACTCGTCCTGCCTGGATCGCCTTTTTGTAAAAGGAAATACCAAACCGCAAATTGCACGATAGAAGACATAATACTTAGCCATAACAAAATAAATACTGAATGCCTCGTCACATGGAAGAATGGCTCTTCCAGTACGCTACTTAAAAATAAGAGAATGCCACCGCCAAGCAACATTTGATAGGCGGAAAGCACCCATGTATCGAAATGCCCACTCCAGCGATTAACTAATAAAGTAGAAATTGCCCAAAAAACAGCAGAAAAAGCCCCAAACACAAGACCAATCCTAAAATCACTAATGCCCCCTAATGTAATTCCTACACCTATGAAGCCCAAGACAACCCCACTCCACTGATACCATTTATAACGGTGACCCAATAAAATAGTGCCAAAAATAATGACCAATAGCGGATTCATAAAAGTTAAAATAGAAGATTCACTGGCTGTTATCGTTCTTAAGCTGATAAATATGCATCCCATGACCCCAGCCGTTTGAAACGACCCAATCAATAGCACTCTTCCCCAATTTTTCATGCTACTAGGGTGCTCCCTCTTCTGTATCATCACAATCACCATCATGATCAAACCAGCTAGAAAAAAGCGTAAACCTGCCAATAACAAAGGAGATGAGTAGCCTAACCCTATTTTCCCTATGGCAAAAGATGAACCCATTAGTGCTGTAGTCAAAATAATTAAAGTAAAAAAATTAAATTTCTTCATGTATATGACCCTCCCCAAAAATATCCCCACCTACCTTGTAAATAGGTTTTCTTTGAACTATTATAAAACCTATATCATACGATACTTATCGAAGTATGGATTACAGAGGTGTGAAAAAATGAGTATACATCCGAATATTACGGCACTAACGGCGCTACTTGCTGAAAAATCAAGAGCCACTATACTGGCAGCTTTAATGGATGGGAAATTCCATACAGCAAGCGAGCTAGCCTACATGGCCACCATTAAACCCCAGACAGCCAGTTTTCATCTTGCCAAACTAGTAGAAAACAATCTCGTAATCAGTGAAAAAAATGGCCGATTTCGCTATTTCCGTATAGCAAATGATAAAGTGGCCAACACACTAGAAATTTTCATGTCCATCTCCCCTCCACCTGAAGTTCGCTCTTTAAAACAATCAAGCCAGCTAAAAAGATTAGAAAACGCCCGAACTTGTTACGACCATTTAGCCGGACGTCTGAGTGTGAAACTAACCAATATCATGGAAGAAGAAGGATATATTGAGAAATCCAACAAGCGATTTATCATAACAACAAAAGGCGAGCATTTTTTCAAAGAATTAGGGATAGATGTAATTGCTCTATCCAAAAAACGCCGCTCCTTCTGCCACGCCTGTCTTGACTGGAGTGAACGTACACATCATTTAGGCGGCGCTTTAGGGAATGGTTTATTTGAAAGATATCTCGAATTGGGGTGGATAGAATCTAGAGAAAACTCGAGGGAAATCACTATAACTACCGTGGGTAAATCCGGTTTTAGGGACTTTTTTGGACTGGAACATGATTTACTGGACAAAACAAAATAAGCGAAGATATTTTAGAATACGTTTGATCATATGAATGTTACGAGGAATGAGCTGAAGAAGGTCTGCTATTTATTGACTGCCTTCTTCTTTTCTCAATCTCATTTAAGCCACATCTTTTATTAACACCCTACTACTTAGCATACGATTTAATGATACGATTCCCTTTAAATTGAACTATCCATTCTTTTGCATTTTCTAGGCGATCCACCCGTCCCCACTGTTTCCTTCTTGGGAAATTGTCCTTATTTTTCTTCTTACCCAAACAAACGAATAGAGGTGCATAATGTGGAGAAAACCCATCCATTTTATCTATACACTAACAGGCCGAATTACGGCTGAGAAAAAGCAGGAAGTGATCACATCACTAAAACCAGGAATCGGGTTCGTTGAATAAAAAACGTAACTCAGTTGGGCAAGAGTGCATTTGTCTTTTCCAATTGTTATGTGCCAGAAAATTGCTTCATATATAGTAAAAATAAACTACTACTATCCTCATATTGAACTATTTACCCATTACTCCTACAATTTACATATATATTTCCAATTTTAACAAATGGCCATATTTGTACGAGACCTACGAGGTGACATATAATGAAAGTATTAGATGCTGATGAGTTACATTCGGGCATAAATAACACGCAAAATGGATTGAAGCACTTAAGAAACCAGCTCGAAACGCTAAAAATGAGCATCCTTTCTATTAGTAGCTTAGAAAGTGAGCTCCGCGGGGAAGGCGGAAATTCCATCCGCGCGTTTTACAAAGACGTCCATCTCCCCTTTCTCCAATCGATGAAACAAATGGTAGAACAATATGAAGCAACTTTAAAGGAACTTACCCAATCATTACGTTCGTTAGACTCATCTAGCCGAGCAATGATACGAGAAAGCTTCCTTCAACAAGACCTATCCCAAAGTATCAGAAGAACAGAAAACATCACAAGCGATTTAACAGACGAAGGCAACCGCACCATCCAATCAGTCGGTGATATCGTCTCCTTGCCGCGTTTGGATGATAACCGTTTACACCAACATGCCGAGTCGGCCAACAATCAAATCAAACAAACCGTGGAAAGATTACATCA
>NZ_JACSQT010000004.1:0-190972 GCF_014836495.1 Cytobacillus stercorigallinarum
CCAGCGTTCGTCCTGAGCCAGGATCAAACTCTCCAATAAAGTGTTTGATTAGCTCGTTTGCACCTATGGTGCTTTGTTGCTGATAAATCAGCTTTTTTAGAATTACGCTTGACGTTTTGTGTTCGTTCAGTTTTCAAAGAACAATCTTTTCGGTAATGGAGCGGGTGAAGGGAATCGAACCCTCATCATCAGCTTGGAAGGCTGAGGTTTTACCACTAAACTACACCCGCATTAATTTGTTTTGTTGGTTTCACATAATCGGGAAGACAGGATTCGAACCTGCGACCCCTTGGTCCCAAACCAAGTGCTCTACCAAGCTGAGCTACTTCCCGTATCTATAATGGCGCGCCCGAGAGGAGTCGAACCCCTAACCTTTTGATCCGTAGTCAAACGCTCTATCCAATTGAGCTACGGGCGCCTTGAAGCAACTCTATTATAATATCATACTAATTTTAATGCGTCAACTATTTTTTTAAAACTTTTTCGATGCGGCCGAGAGGACTTGAACCTCCACGGGTTATTCACCCACTAGGCCCTCAACCTAGCGCGTCTGCCATTCCGCCACGACCGCATAAATTGTTAAAGATGAGCCATGAAGGACTCGAACCTTCGACCCTCTGATTAAAAGTCAGATGCTCTACCAACTGAGCTAATGGCTCATAAAAATGGCTGGGCTAGCAGGGATCGAACCTGCGAATGACGGAATCAAAATCCGTTGCCTTACCGCTTGGCTATAGCCCATTTATCTAAATTATGGCGGTCCGGACGGGACTCGAACCCGCGACCTCCTGCGTGACAGGCAGGCATTCTAACCAACTGAACTACCGGACCTAACCTTTGAAAAGATGACCCCTACGGGATTCGAACCCGTGTTACCGCCGTGAAAGGGCGGTGTCTTAACCGCTTGACCAAGGGGCCATAACATAAAAAATAAAAACAAATATGTATATATAAATGGCGGAGAAGGAGGGATTTGAACCCTCGCGCCAGTTGCCCGACCTACACCCTTAGCAGGGGCGCCTCTTCAGCCACTTGAGTACTTCTCCAAAATGGCTCCGCAGGTAGGATTCGAACCTACGACCGTTCGGTTAACAGCCGAATGCTCTACCACTGAGCTACTGCGGAATATGTTAAAAAGAATATGTAGTCAACAAGGACTTCCTTATCGACTCTTTAAATTATAATTACCACCATATAAAAAGTCAAGCATGAATTTTAATTATTTTTATCAGCAGATATTAGCACTAATTTGCCCATACATTGTCCACATCTATACTTGTTTGTGTTGATTCGGCGTTTCCTTCTATAGACTTGATTACATTGATCACATTTATACATAATGTAAGAAACTTTCTGTGGTAAAGACGAACAATGCCGCGGTGCACCCACTTTAGCCATTAGCCTCCGAAAATCACTATCTCGATGTTGATAACCTCTACCAGCCAGATGAAGATGGTAATGACATAGTTCATGTTTAATAATACCAACTAATTCTTCCATTCCTAAATGCTGATAATATGTCGGATTAATTTCAATACGATGATCAGTCAACATATATCGTCCACCGGTTGTTCTTAATCTACTATTAAATTTCGCTATATGACGAAAAGGCTGATTGAACCACCTTAAAGATACTTCTTCAACTAACCTTTGTAATTCCTTATCACTCATTTCTTCACTCCTAGCAAGGATAAAATTAGCACGTGACAACCTATCAGCGCATACAATTGATATACATTAGCATAGCATAAAGGACTGTGGAAAGTGAGAGAAAGGAGGCTATTCCCATGCCGGTTTGGTTACAGAACCAAATGAAACGTGCTTTCTTAGAGAAGGACCGTTATCAAATTAAATTATTGAATCAATGCTGGTACTTTTATAGAAAAAAGCATTGTTCTGGTACGTAGGAAACGCCTTCTCAAAACTCCACAATTAATCACATAAAAAGCCGTTGAACAAAACGGCTTTTTATACGTATTTATTTGCCTTGTTGCAGCATGGTTAATGCCACTCTGCCTTTTTGTTGGTCAACCGAATCTACCCATACAGTAACAACATCACCAACAGATACGACATCTAACGGATGTTTCACAAATCGATTACTTAGCTTCGAGATGTGTACTAGACCATCTTGCTTAACACCAATATCAACAAAAGCGCCGAAATCAACAACATTTCGAACGGTTCCTTGAAGTTCCATTCCTTCCTTCAAATCATCTAACTTTAATACTTCTTTCTTTAATAGGGGAGCAGGTAGTTCATCCCTAGGATCTCGACCAGGTTTCATTAATGCATCAATTATATCCTTGAGTGTTAATTCACCAATATTTAATTCTTCTGCTGTTTCTTTTATTGATAGCTGACTTAACGCTTCGATTAATTGTGCAGACCCTAAATCGTTCGAAGTCATCTTTAACATCTTAAGCAACTTACTTACTTCCCCATAGGTTTCAGGGTGAATGGAGGTTCTGTCTAATGCTTCCTCCCCATCAACAATTCGTAAGAACCCAATGGCTTGCTCGTACGTTTTCGCGCCTAAGCGAGGAATCTTCTTCAATTGTTTACGATTAGTAAATTTGCCTTCTTCTTCTCTTTTCTTAACAATATTCGTTGCAACAGCCTTCGATAAACCTGCTACATGTTGTAACAATGAAGGGGAAGCTGTATTTACATTGACTCCAACTTGGTTTACAGCAGTCTCGACAACAAAATCTAATGATTCCGTTAACCTTTTTTGCGAGACATCATGTTGGTATTGACCGACACCTACTGATTTAGGATCAATTTTTACTAATTCGGCAAGTGGATCTTGTAGTCTTCTTCCAATTGAAACAGCGCTTCTTTCCTCGACTTGAAAGTCAGGAAATTCTTCACGTGCAATATCAGATGCGGAATAGACACTAGCCCCCGCTTCATTTACGATTAAATAATAGATATCTCCATTCAATTCTTTCAGCAAGTCAGCAATAAACTGCTCTGTCTCTCTTGATGCCGTTCCATTACCTATGGCCACCATCTTCACTTCATATGCTTTGAGCATGGAAAGGACTTTGTCTTTGGCTGCACCTAATTTAGATACAGGCGGATGAGGGTAGATTACATCAATCTTTAATACTTTACCTGTTTCATCAATGACCGCTAATTTGCAACCTGTACGATAAGCTGGATCAACAGCAAGGACGACTTTCCCTTTTAGCGGTGGTTGTAAAAGGAGATTCTTAAGATTTTCAGAGAAAATTTTAATCGCTTGTTCCTCACCTTTTTCAGTAAGTTCACCCCTTAATTCTCTTTCAATTGATGGTTGAATTAAGCGTTTATAACCATCTTCAATCGCCTCTTCCACAAATGGTGCATTGATATGGTTTGATACAGTGATCCATTTTCGATTTAAATACTGTAAGATTGGCTCTTGTTCCACCTTAATACTGACTTTCAGCACGCCTTCTTTTTCCCCACGATTTAATGCTAGTATACGGTGAGGAACGATTTTACCTACGCTTTCACTATATTCATAATACATCTCATACACATGTTTTTCGTCGATGCTTTCATCCTTTACAGCTGATTCAATGATTCCTTGTTTATATGTTTTTTCCCGAATCCACTTTCTACTTTGCGCATCATCAGATACCATTTCTGCAATGATATCTCGTGCTCCCTGGAGTGCTTCCTCAACTGTTGTGACACCTTTTTCCTCATTAAGAAAGTGTTTCGCCTTTTCTTCAGGTGTATCATCATTTTGATAGGATAATAACCAATTGGCTAATGGTTCTAGCTCTTTTTCCTTCGCTACCGTTGCTTTTGTTCTTCTTTTCTGTTTATACGGACGATATAAATCTTCTACTTCCTGCAATTTCTCCGCTTTTTCTATTTGATTAGATAATTCCGGAGTTAATTTCCCTTGCTCTTCTATTAACCTAAGCACTTCTTGTTTTCTCTGCTTTACGTTTTGTATGTATTGCCATCTTTCAACAATATCTTTGATTTGTACTTCATTTAACGCACCGGTCATTTCTTTTCGATAACGCGCAATAAACGGAACCGTATTTCCCTCTTCAATTAAGGCGATGGTTCGATCAATTTGTTTTGTGGATAATGAAAATTCTTTTGCTATTCGTTCAAAAATATCTTTCTTATCATCCATGTCTCTTCACCTTCCTAAGTGCAAACTATACTATTGCTTTATTCTACCAAATTTTTTTAGGTAAAGCATTTTTGGCTATAGCCCTGTCTTGGGTCTTCGTGTTTTATGTAGAACATAAAAGAACAAAACAAAAAGCTTGCTGATTGAAACAATCATTGCAAGCTTCCGATGATAAATGTTGCATCGTCTATAAGATTCATGTTCTGCGCCTTAATTAACTTCGCAGTTGCTTCTATTGATAAATATTTATTCATCAGTTTTTTAATACCAGAAATTGGGTATCCATCTGAAAACATCAAGAATTTAATTCCCTTTGTATAATCAAACCGGTGAATCTTAAATGCTTGACGCTTGCCTGACAAATAACCCGTTGTTGGCAGAGGATAAATGAGTTTCTCAGTATCTCCATAAAAGAAAAAACGAATATTTCCAGTACAACAGTAGGCTAATTCTTTCGTGTTAAAATTAATCTTGATCACACCTACTGCAGCGCCTCTTTTATGTAAAAGTGACTGATTACTTAAATCCATAATGGTTGAAATATCTAAATCGTGATTTTCTTTAACGGTATTGACAACAGCAGATGAAGCTTCATTTGCATATTCTCCACTGCCTAACCCATCAGCTAATACACAAATAAAATAATCATCAGTTGTGTGATAATAATAGGAATCACCACAAACGGACTGACCACGTTTAGCAAGCTGATCGGTAATGACGTCCATTTGATGTGGATCATTCATCATAGAATATACTCCGAACCTTCATTTTCTGCATGGATGGCTTCTTGCAATTTTTTAATGGCTTTTCTTTGCAGCCTTGATACATGCATTTGGGAAATATCCAGTCTTTCTCCTGTTTCCTTTTGACTCAGATTTTCTAGGAATGTGTACTGGATCACTTGTTTCTCTCGATCTGATAAAACGTGCAACACTTTTTCTAGTACGAGCATTTGGTTGACTTTTTCATAGCCATCATCCACATTGCCGACAATATCCAGGAGTGTAACCGTACCGCCATCAGAATCGGCTTCAATGGAATGGTCAACTGATAACGCCTGATAACTTTTGCCCATCTCCATAGCTTCTAACACTTCTTCTTCTGTAACTTCTAGCGCATCAGCAATTTCCTCTACCTTAGGCGACCTTTGCAGCGCAGTTGTTAATTCTTCCGCCGTAGCTTTAATCTTTGGGCCTAATTCTTTTATTCGTCTCGGTACATGCACACTCCACGTCTTATCACGCAGAAAACGTTTAATCTCACCGATAATTGTCGGAATCGCAAATGCTTCAAACGTTTTGCCAAAAGAGGCATCATATCTGCGAATCGCGCCAAGTAACCCAATCACACCTACTTGAACAATATCTTCGTGATAAGGTCTACCTTTAGAGTATTTCCTTGCGATGGACTCAACCAATTTGTAATACTGTTCAACAAGTTGTTCCTGTGCATCTTCGTCCTGATGTAATTGATATTGCTGTATAAGATCATTAATCTCTTCTTTTGTTCGTTGTTTAGGTTGAGATTGCTTCTGCATCACTCTCCACCTGCTCTCCTTCTAGGTATTTAGTCATGAAGACTGTCACACCTTTTTGATGATGAATTTTCACTTCATCCATTAATGTTTCTATTAGGTAAAGGCCTAATCCTCCTTCTCGTAAAAATTCAACCGAATCATTTGCTTGATATGGCCCTGCATTGTCTCTTGCTTGTTGAAAGTCCAAGCTCTCACCTTCATCAGCAACCATGACTTCTAGTTTATTTTTATAAAGGCCGAATCCTACAAGCACTTCACCATTTTCGTTGTTTTTGTATGCATGCTGCACAGCATTTGTACAAGCTTCACTCGTTGCAATCTTCAAGTCTTCAATTTCGTCATAGTTAAATCCCATTCTACTGGCAATACCAGATAATGTTAATCTAATAATACCGACGTATTCCGGCTTCGATGGGATTTTCATCTCAATGTAGTCGTACGACTCGGTCATTTTTTTTCACCTTCCATTTTGGTGCTGATATCAATAATATCAGCAAGACCAGTAATTTCGAATAGCCTTTTCAAACGACTTGAAAGCCCAATGATTTTAAATTGACCATCATGCGCACGTACATTTTTAAAAAGTCCTACAAAAACACCTAAGCCGGTGCTATCCATATAAGATACACCTGAAAGATCAACAATCATCTCCACATTATCTTTCTCAGAAAGCGGAATCAGTTCTTTCTTTAATTCTGGTGCAGTGTACACATCAATCTCTCCACCTACAGTTACCTCAGTAATATTTTCATTATGATTTACATCTATATTAATGTTCATATTTTGCCCACCTTTTAGGAATAACTGGTTACTCCTTATATACCCTTTAATTTTAGCTTAAAACATTTCTTCTTAATATAATTAAAGTAAAATCATCCCTTAATTGGAAATCTTGTAATTTTTCAAGTTCCTTATATACATTTTGTACAATATTTTGTGCTTTTAAGTGTATGTTTTTCTCAATTAAGGCTAGTAATTCTTCCCGTTCAATAAAGCCTTCTTTTGTTCTTGATTCAGTTACGCCATCAGACATCAAAATAATCATATCCCCAGGCATAACTTCTTTTTCGTATTTTCTATATTTGGTATTCTTTTCAATGCCTAATAATAAACCCTTTGCAGGCAACTCAGAAAATGTCTGTGTTTCCGCGTGATAAAATAAGCCTGGTTCATGCCCAGCAGAAGCATAGGAAAAGATATGATCATCGATATGGTATGTGCCATAAAACATCGTAATAAACATCGTTAAATCCACATTTTGTTCCACAACACGATTTAAATTCTCCAACACCAAAGTGGGTGTTTTACGATTTTCTGGTAAACTGTCCATAGCATATTTAATCATAGACATACAAAGGGCCGCTGGTAACCCTTTCCCAATAACATCAGCTATTGCGATACTTACACTATTATTTTCATCCTCAACAAAATTAAAATAATCACCGTTCATATGTTTTGCTGGGACGCTGATTGCTCCAATATCCATGCCTTTTTTACATGGCACCTCTGTCCCCAGCAAAGTTTTCTGCACATTAGCCGCGATTTCCATTTCGGTTCTTAATTCCTGTTGAATATGCTTTAAATTTTGGTGTTCGCGGTAAGCAAAACCATATGCCACCATCACTTCAAGCAGTATATCAAAAGACTCCTGCATTTTATCGTTAAATTTTTCTGGAAACATCTCAGCCATAATATTTCTATGGATGCTGACAATTTCCTCTGGAGGAATGTTCCGTTCAATTGCATTCCTACTTAACTTTTGTCCTTGATATAATGCCTGCTCTGAACGGTCAGCTAAATAATTCGTTAATATCTCTCTATATTTGGACTCCAATTTCTGTCTGAAATCCATCTCAAGTTCCCCCTAACGGAGCCATTTAATCGCCCTTATATCTGTACCTTCACCCGGGCTTGAATCTATTTGAAAATCATCCATCAGTCTTTTTACCCCTGGAAGACCTGCTCCTAGGCCGCCCGATGTTGAATATCCATCCTCCATTACTTGGCGCAAATCTTTAATCCCTGGACCACTATCAATCGATAATAACCTCAGTCCCGTTTTGCCATTTTCATAGAGCTTTTCTATACAAATTTGACCTTGACCTGCATATAAGAATATGTTTCTCGCAAGTTCACTTATTGCTGTTGTAATTCTTGCTTGGTCAACCGTCCCAAAGCCCAGCTCTTTTGCCACATTCCTACCTAGCTGACGCGCTGAGACGATATCCCATTCATTGATTATTTTAACGCAGGATTGGTTGTCCATTCGGCTATTCCCCCAATTCCTGATGTAATTTCTCCAAACCTTTTTCTAAATCAAGGGCGGTCAATACATTATTCAGACCGATTCCTAATTCAGTTAACGTAATTGCTACTGCTGGTTGAATGCCTGTAATGACAACTTTAGCACCCATTAAATGGGACATTTCAATCACATCACCTAATACTTTAGCGATAAAAGAATCAATAAAATCGATAGATGTTAAATCGATTACAACACCATTTGCACTCGTATTGTGTATTTTCTTTAATAAGTCTTCTTGGAATTGAAGTGCCGTGTGGTCATCTAGTTCCCATTGAATTGAAACGAGTAAACAATCATGTAGTTTTAAAATCGGAATTCTCAAAACGTCACCCCTCCAATGGCACAATTTTACGTTTAGTCATTTCCAATGCTGCTTCTACGCCAGATTTCATTGTATTTTTTGTAATAATTCGGTTTAAGTCGATACCAAGGCTCACAATCGTCTGCGCGATTTCCGAACGAATACCTACAAGCATGCATTTGGCTCCTACTAAATGGACTGCATCTGCAGCTTGGATAATATGATGAGCAACCATTGTATCAACAACAGGGACACCTGTAATATCAATCAAGACAACTTCTGAACGATGTTTTACTACACCTTGAAGAAGGTTTTCCATAATTTGCTTCGCTCGTTCTGTATCAATCATCCCAATTAAAGGCATAACTGTAATACCCTCAAATACAGGAATTAAAGGCGCCGATAGTTCCTGCAAAGCAATTTTTTGATTCGCTATCGTTCTTTCCCAAGAATCGGTGTAATCATTAATGATTTCACTATTCATGGCTTTTAACCAATGATTCAAATCATGCATCACTTTCAATTCATTTTCTTGACGGATATATTTATCTTTGACCATTTCATCGAATACAACATCGCCAAATATATCTAGCGCATTTACGACAAAACGTAGTGGCCAGCCTAAGTTCACCATTCTATCGGAAAAATTCTCTGATTGACGTTCATACTCGTCCTGTTTTCCAGAAATTTTTAAAATAGCGAGCTCCACTAACTCTCTTCCATATGTTTCGAAATTTTGATCGAGGATGACATTGGTAATTGTTTCGTCTGAATCCTCCTTCAATCGGTCCAACCATTCTTTAAAAATATTATCTTTATTGTTTTGAATATAATTCAAAGTCATTTGTCTTCCTTTACCTCCTATACTAGCACATCTATTGGTTAGTTTTTCCTTATTTCATTGATTGTAAAAAAATCTACATGTTTGTAAAAAAATCAGTAAATATCTACTATTGTCTTGTATTATAACGCTTTCTATTTGAAACGTCTTTAACAATATATCCAAATTAAGTGTGTACCCTTTTATGCTTTTAATCAAACCTAAAACTTTCATTCTTTTTATTTCTTTTTGTTCAGAATGATCTAATAATATAAAATAGGAGGATTTAAAGTTTAAGCCCGTATCAATAAGTGTATTACATATATTAATAAGCCCGGTCAATGGATTTGTTTTAGATTTGCGGCATATAAAAAAACGCCCCAACTTTTGAGCGTTTTCTAAAATTCTATAAGACCTAAACTGACTTGTAAGGCTTCGTTCACCTTATCCATCATTTCGTCATCAAGATGGGTGATTTTATCGGTTAATCTCTGCTTATCAATTGTACGGATTTGTTCCAACAATATTACTGAATCTCTTTCAAAAGCATATCGCTTCGCATCAATTTCAACGTGAGTAGGCAGCTTTGCTTTTTGAATCTGAGCGGTAATTGCTGCGATGATTACTGTGGGACTAAACCGATTCCCGATGTCGTTTTGTATAACAAGTACTGGACGGACACCGCCTTGTTCTGAGCCAACAACTGGGGATAGGTCTGCAAAATAAACGTCACCACGTTTAACAATCAAAGGATCAGCCTCCGCTTACAAGACGTTCAACTGCGTTTTCTGCCTCGTATTCCGCTTGAAATGCTTCAGATGCTATCGTCAAGTTTAATTTTGCCATCTCCATGTAACCACGTCTCATGGACTCACGAATATGTCTTTTCTTTCGTTCACGCAAATACATTTTCGTTGCTTGATAAATAAACTCACTTCTGTTCACGTTTTCTTGCTTCGCATAACCATCTAATTCCGTTAATAGATGTTGCGGCAGTTTCACCACAATTTCTGTTGTTGCGCTGGATTCAGACACAAACATACACCTCCACCATCACTACACACCATATTTTTTATATCTACCAATTTTCATATTACCATTATTCTCTTAGGCTGCAAAGGGGATTTTTAATTTAGTAAGAAATTATCCATAAAAACAGTTGCATTTTCTTTCAATGTCTTCCTAGGAATTTCAGTGATAATTTCCCAAATGATTAATAACTATTATCTACCAACATCTGCATTGATATGCATTAAAGAATCCCATTTCTTACAGAAATTTTTGCTTTATCCTGAATATATATTCTTGGTATGCGCGCACCCATTTGACAAGTTACTTCGTAATTAATTGTTTCAAGTGTGTTAGCTATATCATCTACAGAGATGGTTTGATCATTTTGCCTCCCAATTAACGTAACGACATCTCCTATTTGATCTTCTTCACTAATACGAATCATACATTGATCCATACAAATTCTTCCGACAATCCTTACTCTTCTTCCATTCACTAGAACCTCTTGTGTGCCTAACTTTCTAATCCACCCGTCAGCATAACCGATTGGCAATGTACCAATGAATTCTTCTGTTTCCGCTTCGTACGTTGCTCCGTAACTCACCTTCTCGCCCGGTAGCAATTTTTTTACATGAACAATTTTCGTATGAAGTGAAAACGCTTCTTTTAAGGTAAAAGGTAAATGATTTTTAATTTCGGAAGATGGTGACAGGCCATACATTGAAATTCCAAATCTTACGGCATTGAATTTCGCCTCAGGATGCCTCATGCCAGCTGCACTATTACTTGCATGAATATATCTTGGTTTCTCATCCATCCAGCTTATCATTTCATTAAAAGTGCTTAACTGTTCATTAAAATAGGCTGCCTCAAGTTCATCTGCTGTCGCAAAATGCGTGAAAACTCCTTCAACATGGAATTTTCCTTGCTGTAGTTGGTATTGAAATATTCTCCATTCTTCTTTTGATTTAATTCCTAATCTGCCCATCCCCGAGTCCATCTTTACATGAACTTTTAGTTCTTTATTGATGAATGATGAAGCTTTCTTCAACCACTCGGCTTGGCAAACCGTTAAAGTAATTGCTGCTTGTTCAGCTAGCCCAGCGTCCTCTGGTCGTGTTAGTCCTAACACTAATATCGGCGCGTCAATCCCTTTATTCCTAAGAGCAAATGCCTCATCTAAAGTCGCCACCGCTAAGTAAGTAGCACCTGCCTTTAGAGCTGTCTTGGCTACCTCAATATCTCCATGGCCATATGCATTTGCCTTCACAACAGCAAACAATTCTGTTTCTTCACCAATATGCTTAATCATTGACTCTACATTATATGTGATATAATCCAAATTTATCTCTGCCCAAGTATCACGAAAATATGGGACCTGTTGATTCATACCGTCCACTTCCCCTTTATACTTTTCCTTCTATCTTTTGATTATGTCACATTAACGTATAACAGAAAAGATAAACTTTCTTCTTCTATCTACCACAAGAAAAGCAGCGTAGGACAAATTTAAGAAGTATATTAAACATGCAAGCAGACGTTACTATGTATTACCAAATACTCTAGATATATGTAGTTTATTTTCGCAAAAAAACCCCTATGAAGCTATAAACGGCAACCATCGGAAAGAAACCCGAGGAATCTACCTCGGGTTTATCTTAACTATATTTATTTTACAACTTCCCCTTGTACAGACTGTGCAATTTGGATCATTTCTTCTTTCGATAAGTTATTCGATGCAATCATATAATCCACGCCATTTTGCGTCCAGGAAACCATATTATCTGACACTGCTCCTACAGTGAAGCCAAGGTCAACAGGGTCACCATTCATCATCTCCTCTTCGCCACCAGAAGTTTGAACAATAACAGCCTTCTCTTGAATCATTGTGAATGATTTTTCTTCACCTTCATAGGTTAGAACGACACGTTTACCTTCTTCTGTTTCTACTTCTTTTTCAGAAACAAGTTCAACTTCAGGAAGCGATTCTGGATAGAAGACAGTGAAATCTTCTTCCTCTGCCACTTCAGCCATTACTGGGAATTCTAGCTGTGCACCTGTCATATTTTTCTTCGTATCGAAATCTTTATTATCTAGCTCTTCATTAAATTTCACATTGGAGAAATCTACCGTCACTACTGGTGTTCTTTCTGCATCCATCACCTTCACACTAACTGGCGATAAATCCGATTTATTTAAGGTAATCTCTTGTAGAGGTAGCATTTGATTGTTTTGATAACTCGTTTTTGTTTCATAAACATAATGATCTTCAGTTGCTTTAAATTTCGCTTCCTTATCATTTTGAATATCTTCAATCAATGACTCATAAAGGTACGCTTGACTACTATTGTTTGGCCAGTCACTTTGGAAACGAAAACTTTTATTCAAAGCTGGCGTAAGAACAAACACACCTTCTTTGTTCTTTAAGATCATTTGACTTTGATCTTTTTCAGTATTTTTAAGTGCCACACGATAAAATTCCGGGTTCTTATGCCATATTTCTATATCATAGGATTGCGGCTCGGAACCTGTTTGCAGCGTCATTTTCGCTTCCGCCTTATAGCTTTTTAATGATTCTATTTTGCTCGTTAAATCTTTTGTCACATCCTCCTGGGATTTTGTCCCACATGCAGCTAGTGTGACAGTTATGGCCAGTCCCATGAGTAGCCAGAAAAACTTCTTTTTCATTCCTTCAACCCCTTTGTCTTATAATCAACAGTGCAGTCAAACGCTTCCGTGGCCTTGTCTCCTCCATTGCACTATTGAATATATGAGACAACCTCAAAGATTATTCCAGACGTTCTCATCGATTAAGAATATTTTTTTGGAGTCTAGGGTTTATTTGGTTTGAAGGAATAGTAGCTATAAACAACTAACCTTTCTTTCCTATTAATACGAGTCTTCTTCAATTATCACTTGAGCAACGGCATACTCTTTACTATGGGAAATAGATAAGTGTACATGACAGCCTTCAACCGGTCGAACAATAATCGGTTGTCCGGTCATATGGTTAGCTGTTTCAATATCTAGAAATGAAAGTGATTGTCCGATACCTGTTCCTTTCGCTTTAGCAAAGGCTTCTTTCGCAGCAAATCTCCCTGCTAAAAACTCTATTTTCCTATGCCCCGTTAGTGTCTCATATTTCTGTTTTTCGTTTGTTGTTAAAATACGTTCTGCAAACCGTTCTTTTCTTTCTACTAATTGTTTCACTCTCTTTAATTCAATTATATCGATGCCAATGCCTTTAATCATTCTAATCACCCTCTTCTAAATAAAATAAATGCTGCATAAAACAAACTATAGTATATTTAATGTATGAGAACATTTTAGGAGGAGTCAATTATTGTTTATCAGGACAGAAAGCTTTAGAGAATTTATTCGCTTCTATCCCATCGTTACTTCTATTATCGCAATTAATATTGTATTGTATTTACTTACTGTCTTGCCCATCCTTCCAACTAATTGGTTAATGGCGCATTTTGCAGGTATTAATATTTATATTATGCAAGGAGAAATATGGAGACTTTTTACACCTATTTTCATGCATAGCGGATTTGCTCATCTTTTATTTAATTGCTTCTCACTTGTTTTATTTGGACCACCACTTGAGAGAGCAATTGGCAAGGGGCGTTTCCTCCTTGTTTACTTCCTAGCTGGTATTGGCGCTAATATCGCAACACTCATCCTTGAACCGTTAACATATATTCACGTTGGAGCGAGCGGAGCGATTTATGGTATCTTCGGTTTCTTTATTGCTATTATTGTGTACCGCAGAGATTTACTTTCACAGCAAAATACACAACTCATTCTTGCCATCACAGTGATTGGTGTGATTATGACCTTCTTGCAAGCGAATGTAAATGTGATTGCCCATCTATTTGGTCTATTAGCAGGTTTCCTCACTGGATCAGCAATGATTAAGACGAGATTAAAAGATGGCTATCATGCAACGAGACCGCCAAGCCAATGGAAGTCTTCAGCTAGAAAATTAAAAGGCGTTCCTCTATCAACCATTCTGATCTTTGGGGGCATTATTCTTCTAGCAATTATTGGCCTTTTGTCACGTTAACGAAATCGTGCATACAGACAGCAAATCCGAACATAAATGTTCGGATTTGCTGTTTCAATCACTATTCTCAGGAGTATATGAATACCATTTGTAAATAGATAATACATCATCTACTTCTAGGTCAACTACATCTCCACCAGTCGCACCAGAACCAGACATAGCCTTAGCAGAAATAGTAGCTAACTGATTTTTCTTCTGAAAATAGGTTTCTTTCATTGTTATTGATTGTGTTCGATTCTTCCTCAAATAAACAGTTGTTTTAGAAATAAATCGTGAACGAAGAACGAGTTGATTTTCTAAAATCGTCCAACCAGCCGCTTTATAACGATAATAAGATAAAATAAGTATCAATCCAACGAAAACTAAACTAAATAACCCCCACACAGGGAATAAATAAAGAAGGATAGCTGCCACTGGAATAGAGAAAAACAACCCTCTGAATATGTATCTTCTTAAAGCCCTTTTTGGTGCTGGAACGAACATATCTGTCAATTGGTAATCTTTTAGTCCAGTTTCAATCTTCTCGCGAATCCGGTTCCGCTTAATAATAGGTAAAAGCATCACTTTCGAGCTATCCGCATCTTTCAAAGACCCACCTGCACTCTCAATGTAAACAGATGCATAGCCAATCGCTTGGCGAACTGGATTCTCATTTATCCTTAATGCTTGAATACGATGTAGGGGAATCGTTAGTTGCTTCTTCTCTAGTAAACCGCGTGTAATAATTAATTCATCTCCCACTTTTCTCACTGTAAAATTAGCATACTTTAACACTGATCCAATGAGAGCAATGAGCCAGGCAAGAACGAAACCAAGGAAAACCATTAAACTGATTAGCATCACACCGCCCGTAATAAAGACACTCAATTCGTCAAATACCTTCTCATAAGGAATCACTTCAGAAAATTGGGATAAAAAGGCAAAAACAGCTGATATCACAACACCTACTCCCCCAGAGGTCGAAGAAAGTAAAATCAACTCACCTGGTTTAATTTGATAAAGTATTTGTTCCTCTTTTTGTTCTGTTTCGATTTGCTCATCTAACTCTATATGTGCCTTTTTAGATTGCGATAGAATCTCTTGAATTTGCTGCGCCTCATTTTTAGATATGGCAGTCAATATCGCTTCTGCCTCTATTCCTGAACCAGCTGTTTCAATGGTCATTTTCACTAAACCAAAAGGTCTCTGTAAAATACCTTCAGATAAATCAAGACTTTGAATGCGTTCGAAGGGTATATATCTTTTTTTACGAATAATTAACCCTGATTCGATTCGTAATTCTCCCTCTTCTATCCTATAAGTAAAACGGAGCCAAGTAAGGATACCAGATACAAGTATAAGAGCGATAATACCTAACGTAATAAAAAGCTGAATCTTTCCTTCGCTATTACCAAATACGACAATAATTAAAATCGGAATAATGGAGTCCTTTAATGTTTTCAGTACATTTGATACGGCTGCAATAAAATGAAGTCTTCTCGGCTCAGACATCATCTACAGCCACCCTTGCTAAGTTAGATATAAAAAACCGCAGTTCTTCTGCTTCTTCTAAATCTAAAGCAGGTATCTCATGGACAGTTGCCGCAGTTGAAACCGTCACAGTAGCTAGTTTATATTTTCGTAGAATTGGTCCTTGGTGAGTATCTACATGCTGCACCCTGATCATTGGGACGAGTGTACGTTTGATGATAAATATTCCATGCTGTAGTTCTATTTCATTCTCTCTCACTTCATAACGCCATCTTTTCCACCTCACAGTGGGAAAAACTTTAATCGCTAAATAGGCATAAAGAGCAAATATAATTAATGCAACACCAATTATCCACATCTGCCAATCAAAAATAAATGTTAAAACGATAGCGCCAATTGCCAATACAAATGGGATAAGGGAATGTAGTGCACCAGATATTTTCCAAACAGTCAGACCCCGTTTAGAAATACGCTTTTGCGGCTTTGATAACATATATGTAAACCCCCTAAAATTCCTTTTTCATCAACTATAGTATACATGAAAGCCACACTATGTCTCAGTAAAAACTTGGATATTTTTTTCATTCTTATTTATTATTTCTATACGATAGTCTAAGGAAAAGGTTTCAATCGGAGTGAAGTTACCTACCTAATTTATTTACTTATAAAATGTCATATGATCTTTATCTTGTCGGTAGTAAGCTAATCGATCTTGTAATGTCCCCGTATGAAACTCAAATTTATGTCCATCTGGATCAGTAAAATATATTGAACGCTTATCTTTTTCGTCCCTTATGCGACCAGATAAGATATTCACTTTTAAGTCTTGTAATCGTTGATAACAACTTTCAAAATCATCTTCATCAATAGAAAACGCAATATGAGTATAAGATTCGGTAATTTCATTACGAGGTATATCTCTTTCTTCATTAAGGGCTATCCACATGCCTTGACAATCAAAATAAGCTGTCGTTCTCCCCTTTACAAGCAATTTAGCTGCAAATACCTTTTCATAAAAAGCAATAGAACGATCTAAATCAGAAACAGAAAATAACATATGGTTCAAACCTTTAATCATACTGGCACTCACCTCATCTTGTTTTCAATAAATTTATATGCATCCTATTCATTATACTGAAGCAGGAGCAAATACTATAGTTAAAAATATATGTGGAGATTCATGTTCATGACTTGCGCTCTTATGAGTGGGGTTGGCAGGTTGTTTTTTCGCAAGTCATGTTTATGGACAAAAGTCAGCGGGAGTGCAAGCCGTATTTACTTTGAACTCCTAATAAAAATGAATGAATAGCTTAACGTTTAGATTTTGAACCTTCTTATATGTAGGCATTTTCATTTCCTTTTTTATTCTCCTCATACTTTGAGTTCTTAGTTTTTAGGAGATTCTACTTAATAACACAAAGAACCGAGCATCTCATTTCAATGCTCGGTTCTCCCTAAATGTTATCTATAGCTATTTGCATTTGTTTTCTTATTTCCTTGATAATTCCTTTTACCTGAAGGTTTACCATCACGGGAGCGATAGGAATTACTTTGTCTTCCTTTCGGGCTATATCCACCTCTAGGACGTTTATTTCTATCGGTTGATCTTCTGTCTCGTTTAGCTGGTAAAGGTTTTTCTTCCGTTAATTTTACTGGAGTCGTGTCCGGTTCTTTGATCATGAGCTTCAACAATGCTTGAACAACCGTTGTTGCGTCATGTTGTTCAAGTAATTGTTGTGCAGATTGTTGATAATATTGAAGATGATTTTCCTCAATGATTTGCTCAACTTTTTCAGCAACAGCTTTCTGTTGCCCCTCTAGTGCTTGATCTAACGTCGGAGCAGCCATTCTTTCCATTTTCTTTTTCGTTGTTTTTTCAACGATACGTAAGTATGATTTCTCACGCGGGTTAATAAATGTCATGGCCATTCCTTCTTTACCCGCACGACCTGTTCGACCAATACGGTGAACATAACTTTCTGGATCTTGTGGTATATCAAAGTTATATACATGTGTAACACCAGAAATATCTAATCCACGAGCTGCTACATCTGTTGCGACAAGGACATCAATCGATCTTTCTTTAAATTTACGAAGGACAGACATACGTTTAGCCTGGCTCAAGTCGCCATGTATTCCTTCTGCATTGTAACCTCTTAAACTTAAGGCTTCAGAAAGTTCATCCACCCTTCTTTTCGTACGTCCGAAAACAATTGCAAGTTCAGGTGATTGAATATCAAGTAGTCTTGTTAACACATCAAATTTAGTTTTCTCTTGTACTTCAATATAATATTGCTCGATGAGTGGTACAGTCATTTCCTTCGCTTTCACTCGAACGATTTGTGGCTCTTTCATAAACCGTTCAGCAATACGTTGAATGGCTGGTGGCATCGTCGCAGAGAAGAGTAGAGTATGCTTCTCTTCTGGGACACTTGATAAGATTTTTTCAATATCATCAATAAAGCCCATATTTAACATTTCATCTGCTTCATCTAAAATTACTTTTTTAACATGATCAAGTTTAATTGTTTTTCGATTAATATGATCAAGAATTCTTCCAGGTGTACCGACAATAATATGAGGGCGATTTTTTAAAGCACGTATTTGGCGATTAATATCTTGACCACCATAAATCGATAACACTCTCGTTCTTTTCCCAAAACCTAATTTGTATAATTCCTCTGACACTTGAATGGCTAATTCTCTAGTCGGTGCGATGACTAAACCTTGAATAAAACCTTCATTATAGTCAATATGGTCAATCATAGGAATACCGAAAGCGGCTGTTTTACCTGTACCTGTTTGTGCTTGTCCAATTAAGTCCTTATTCTGTAAGCTTAAAGGAATCGTCTCTGCTTGAATCGGAGTTGCCTCTTCAAACCCCATTCTTTTAAGAGACTTCATTGTTTCAGGGCTAATACCCAAATCTTGAAACTTAGTCAATGTATTCAATCTCCTTCTGTTCTTTGAAAAATATTTTATTTCATCAAGTAGGCAGGAAATTTCCCCAATGAAAGTTGTTATGATGACAACGATTTAAGAGAAACCCACTATAGAGGAGGATGAGGGAGAATTTATTACCAATGCATTAATTGTGCTATGCTTATTTGTATAAAATATAAATGTATGATGACTTCCGCATCCTAAATCTAACGAACAATTACAAATAGAAATGTTTATTCAGACATGTAATGAAAAAAGACATTCTCCTACCAATGGAGTATGTCCGGGTTTCAATGGAGTTCCTGTTGACACTTTGTTGTATATATTACCATCTCAACGCATGATTTGCAATGCTTTAGCAGGACATAGTATGACAGGAGAGTAAAAATAATCAGATGTTATGAAAGAAATTGAAGCACTTCTTTAAACAGTTTCTCACTTTCATCACAATGACAAATTAGATGTTTTGACCGCTTAATAATCATTTTGTGTTTCTGTTCTGAGGTGATGTGTTTGTAAAGATAATCCGCACTGCGAACAGGAACGATACCATCATCTTCTCCTTGAGCGATGAAAGTTGGCACCTTCACTTCTTTTAAATGCGGACGAACCGTCGCTACTAACTTTTGGAACTGCCTCGCTGCAGCAATCGGAGTGGAGCTGATCTTTTGTTTGTAATGTATAAATAATGGATTTTGCGTTATTCTTGTCCCTTGGAGACTTTCTCTTAATAGCCCTTTAATATCAAGGAAAATTTGTCTTGGATTCAAATAGTAGGCAGCTGCACTTAGTAAAACCAGTTTCGCTACCGGATATTTTACCGCTAATTCACTAGCAATCATGCCTCCCATGGAGAATCCAATAATATAAACTACTTCACATTTTTCTAGTAAGTTTTTTAATTCTTCCTCTGCATGATTGATCCATTTTTGAAAAACAATCCCCTTTAAGGACTGCCTTTCACCATGACCAGGTAATGTAGGAACAACTATTTCCCAATCTGTATGTTCCTTTATATAATTCGCCAATGGGGCGACTTCATAAGGCGCACCTGTAAATCCATGTATGCATAAACATCCAATCATCTTTTTACACCGCCAATGGAAAATTTATCAGGCTTCTTACCAGCTTTTCAAATTTAACATAAGAAAACATCTATTTATTTGTACCCTCAATAAGTTAAATTAAATCCTTACAATGCGAAAAAGAGTTCATTATTATAATATAATTCAATGGATAGAAAAAACCTTATGTTCCATGTGAAACAATAAGGTTTTTTGAATTTTAGTATAGTATTATTGTAATCCCTCAACGACTTCTTCTAACTTCATTCCTCTAGAAGCCTTAACGAGTACAATGGTTTCATCATTGACATGTTTTTTTAGTTCTTCAATTAATGGCGCCTTTTCATCAAAAGCAAATACACGGTCTTCAGACAATACTGCCTTTGCTCCTTTTGCAATAAAATGTCCTAATCGACCATAGGTAAAGACGGCATCGATGTTTTCCGCACAGATGGATAGCCCAATTTCTTCATGAAATCTCTCCTCATCTGCCCCCAATTCCAACATATCACCAAGAATAAGTATTTTCTTCTTATATCCTGGCAAATTCGCTAATAATTCTATTGAAGCTTGCGTTGAAGTAGGGCTCGCATTGTATGCATCATTAATTATTTTCTCGCCATTTTGACCTTGTAGTATTTCCATCCTCATATTTGTCAGTCTCACTTTCACTAATCCTGCTTCCATTTCCGCAAATGACACATTAAAATGTTGTGCAACAATCATAGCTGATAGAGCATTTAAGACATTATGCATACCTAAAATAGGTAAAGTGAATTCTATCTCGCTCGCATTGACCTGAAACTTACTGCCGTTGTCTAATTGTTGGATATTCACAGGATATAGATCATTTTGTTCGGTTCTTCCAAAAGTCTTAACCGTAGCTTGCCCTTCATATGAATCAAAGTAATTCCTTAAAAGGGGTTCATCCCCCATGTATACCATCAATCCATCTGGCTTTAAGCCATTTATAATCTCAAGCTTTGCTTCAGCAATTCCTTCTCTTGAACCTAAATCTTGTAGATGTGATTCGCCGATATTTGTAATAATCGTTGCATCAGGGCGTGCGAGTCTAGTTAGAAAGTCAATTTCTCCTTTCGCACTCATACCCATCTCTAATACAGCTACTTCTGTTGTTTCTTCTAACGCTAAAATGGTAAGCGGAAGACCAATATGATTATTATAATTGCCTTCTGTTTTTTGGACTTTATATTTCACTGCTAAAAGATTCGCCATCATATCTTTTGTTGTCGTTTTACCATTACTACCAGTAATCCCTACCACTTTAATACTTAGCTGATTACGATAGGCTCTTGCAAGCTCTTGTAATGCAGTTAACGTATCTTTAACGATGATAATGGGTAAGTGAGTCGGTGGATTTGGTACATCCTCTTGCCAAAAAGCAGCAGCAGCTCCTTTTTCTATAGCATCCGACACGTACCGATGCCCATCTGTTCGCTCTCCTTTAAAGGGGATAAATAGTTGTCCTGGAGTAATCTCACGAGAATTTATACTTACACCTTGAATTTCTTTGTTACCATATGGTGAAAGATCATTCTCTATTTGAATCATTTCTGCTAAATCATTCAAGGTTCTCTTAATCAACTTTTCCTGCCTCCTTTTTGACAGGTGCACTATGGGGTGCAAAGCCTATCTTTCTATGTAACTGTATCCGTTACAGCTTCACTGTCCCGCCTACAATTACTTTGTGTGCTTAATTTTTTGTTTTTCTTGATGTCTTTCAATTGCTAAGTTAACAAGACGCTCAATAAGGGCTGGATATTCTACACCTGAATGCTTCCAAAGTAATGGGAACATACTGTATGGTGTAAAGCCTGGCATTGTATTCACTTCATTTATATAGACTTTTCCTTCTTTTGTTAAGAAGAAATCCGCTCGAACAAGTCCCGAACAATCTAATGCTTTAAAGGCTTTAATTGCCATCGTTTCTAATTCACTATATTCAGCATTTGTGACATCAGCAGGAATCATTAAGATTGTATTCCCATCTTCATATTTTGCTGTATAATCGTAGAAATTTTTATCTTTCGGAATAATTTCACCGGCAACAGAGCACTCGGGGTGATCATTTCCTACTACACCTAGTTCAATCTCTCTTGCATCTACACCTTGTTCGATAATAATTTTACGGTCGTATTTAAATGCTTCAACGAATGCCTCATGAAGCTCACTACGATTCGTACATTTGCTAATTCCTACACTTGAGCCTAAATTTGCAGGCTTTACAAAGCACGGGTATCCGATCGTATCTTCTACTTGACGATAAGCATCCTCTTCCGCAGCTTCCCATTCCCCTCGAAGGAACCAAACATAATTGACCTGAGTTAATCCAGCTTGAGCAAAGATATTTTTCATAATAACTTTATCCATTCCTGCTGAAGAAGAAAGGACACCATTTCCAACATACGGTAAATTCAGAAGCTCAAGCATTCCTTGAACCGTTCCATCTTCTCCATTTGGACCATGCAATAATGGAAAAATCACATCAAAAGGTCGACTTTCTTCTGACTCGAAAAGAGTTGGTGCTAACGCTAATGGTGAAAGCTGTTGGCCTTCTGAAAAAGATAATTCTTTCACTGTCTCAACAGGCCCAGTAATTTGTTGCCCCTTAATCCATTGACCTTCTTCGGAAATATAAATAGGGTAAATATCAAATTTATTTGTGTTTAATGCTTTAATCACCGCAAGCGCTGTCTGCATAGAAACATGATGTTCAGCAGATTTCCCACCGTACAAAAGTCCGATCTTGATTGTCATCAATAAAACCTCCAATTTTAACAAGTAACTTATATTTATTTTACCACTTTATAAAATAAGAGAGTAAATGTTTCACTAAGATAAATGCCTATAAAAGTATATGTATGTATAACGATGGAAAAAGGAGCTTACTTCAATTAAAAAATAGCCATTTATCTCTTTAAAAAGTTATCTCGTCATTGGAGATTGTCCTCATATCGATTATTAATGGCACTGATATGAACTCATTTCTGGATATAAAGACCTAATTCCCATTATCCCAAAAAGTATCCCCCTATTGATATACCACTATTATACTTTTTTTCACTTACTTCTCTGTTAACATTATGTTACAAAAGCTCTAGTTTTCTATTACAAAAAGATTAATATCTGTAATCATTATCTATATATAATGTATAAACTTCTTTATAACGCTCTTAGGCATCATTCACTAAATAGGCGCAAATGATTGCCAGCCTATTTTACCTTATTTATATATTTTATACTAGCTAAAATAAATGGCAAGATTTATCATAGCATCGTACCATTTCATTAGGTGAATAAAGTCAGTCAAAATACCTACACATTTTCTTCATATACCTAGCCACATTGACTGCTGTGAAAGTAAAAAGAAGCACCCGCACGCCAGTTATTGGCAATGTGCCGTACATGCTTCTTTCACAATCTGAAACTGCTGTGATTCATATGTAAGGATGGTTAAACTTGTACCCTCAATATCTGGTGCGCCGTTCCAAAATTGATGAACTGGCAGCATGCGGCAAATAGAGTAAATGGCCCTCAATGCGACACCATGAGTAACCACTAACACGTTCCCACTTGTCGTTAAAGCTAATTCTGCTAGAAAGTCACGCATGCGATCAATCACATTTTGAAAGCTTTCACCATATGGGTTGTCATATTCATGAGGGTGTTGCCAATATTGCGCAAATAACAAAGGGTCGTGCGCCCAAATTTCCCCTTCAGTTTTCCCTTGCCACTCACCAAGCATTATCTCCATCAATCGCTCATCTTTGACAACCGCTTCCCCACCTGTAATGATTTGTGCCGTTTCTAATGCTCGACCACTAGGAGAGGAGAACACCTTTGTAAATTTAGTTTGCGCTAACCTTTGCCCAAGTTTTAAGGCATCTTGCTTTCCTTTGTTAGTTAAAGGAGAATTTAATCGACCTTGCATTCTCTTCTCTATATTCCATTCCGTTTCTCCATGCCTTGTAAAAAAAACAGTTAAACTCATGCCTTCACCTTTACAGGATAAAAATAGCCAGTAGCCATTTCTTTTATTTTCTCTTCATTTTCAGGTAAATAACTAATAATGAAGCAGGTTGCAGGCCCTGAAGAAGTAAGTAAGTCTAATTCACAAGTGAGATCAGTTAGGGTAAAGACACGATCCTTAAATAATTGGTTTAACTCAGCTAATATTCCTTTAGAACCAACAGGCATGACTGTCACTTTTTCCATATTTGCGAGTTGTGAACAAAGCGCTAGCGGAGCTATATGGAGCGCATCATTAATGACCGCTTCTCCTACTAATGGTTTACCGATAACCGCTAACCGATTTTCTTTGTTAAACTCAATCGCATGAATATCTTTACTCGCATTTATTTTTCCCATAACAGATACGGCTGTTGCAGATTGCTTGAGCTCAAAATTACTTTCTGTACTTCCTGTTATAGGTAATTCTGTCATGTCTAGTTCCAGCAAACCCTTTTCAATTCCTGTCACTAATGATCGCCACACTTGATCTCCAGAAAAATTTTGCAAAATAATCGCTAAGGGCGTTGCACCTATAGCTATACATTCCATCATCGATACCCTTAAAGCATAATAAGCCACAACCTCATATGAAACCTTAATATGATCATCATGCTTTAATCCGATACCGCCACTATTATCACTTGCTATGACAAGTGATTCTTCCTTGTTATATGGAATCACTAGTACATCTCTCATTTGGCATTTCCCATAGATGTTTTTACTGGTTGAATGACTTTTGCCAATCTTGGAATAAGGATAAGTGCAATAGCTACGTTAAAAATAGAACCTACTAAAAGCGACGGAACGAGTGCCAAATAAAACGCTTCTCCCATAATAAAGAGAAATGGAAGTGGGGCTGCAAACGAGTTACCAAGGACAAAGAGAATAGAAGCGACCCACCTATGTCCATTGCGGTAAAATACAGCAAATATAAAACTTAGAATGGCCATCTCAATCGCTACTACCAAATGAAACGGCCCCATCGGCAACCCACCTAATAATGCTGACAATAAATGACCTGTACCTCCAACGATTGCCCCAGCCGGCCCTCCTAATAAGGCACTAGCGAGCAACGCGGGAAATGAATCTAGTGCCACACTAGTAACAATCCCAGCTGGAATCTTAATTGCTGCACCAATCACCGATAGGGCAACAAAAACACTTAGCCATGTTATTTTTATTCCTTTTAAAAGACCCATCAGTTATTCCCCTTTTCTTTTACCCCCACGGAACACTTTCGCACTACGTACATATTCTACATCCGGATTCCCTAAGCGAAAGTTGATGACGCGGGCTAATGCAAAAAAGTAATCAGACAAACGATTTAAAAACATAACAGCTACATCTGGAACCGTATCATCTGTTTTCTTAAGTGATACGACTAATCTTTCTGCCCTTCTTGTGACGGTTCTCGCAATGTGAATAGAAGCAGATGCCTTGGCACCACCTGGTAAGATGAAACGCTCTAATGCTGGTGCTTCTGCAATAAACTCATCAATTCTCTCTTCTAAATAATCAATTGACTCTTGTTTTAGCTTCAGCTCACGTTTCTTTGTTACGTTTGCTAAGTCTCCACCACAATCAAAAAGTTCATGTTGTATCTTCTCTAAATCATCCAAGACGTCTGCGAATTTTGCTTGATCCAACTCCGTAACAGCCTGACCGACAAAACAATTGACTTCATCAACTGTACCATAGGCTTCAACACGTATATCGTCCTTTTCTACTCTGCCGCCAATAATGCTCGTTTTTCCTTTATCTCCTGTTCTCGTATAAATTTTCATCTAATCGCCCACTCCCTTATTTAATTTTCTGAGCTATTCCATACCAAATAATATCCATTTGCGATGCCTGTTTGGCAATTTGTTGATACACTCGTCCGCAAACATCTCGTAAAAGTCGATCTTTTTCATCTACTGGTACAATCCCTTTGGTTATATCCGTACCAATGATGATGACTTTACGTGTACGTTCGTTGTTTTCCCATGCTGCAAAGTCAATGAGGAATTGCTGGATTCTTTGTTGTATCTCCTCTTCTCGACTGTAAGTTAAGACATCCTTTACCCAATATTCTATTCCTTCCCAGACAATTACACCATCCATTTCTGTAAAATTGTCTACATCAGGTGGCGGTGAACTATGATAGGCGGAATACCAGGAGTTACTTGCTCGGTGAATACCATATTGTTTTGCTACCCATTCTCCCTTTCCGTTATAGGCTCCTCCTGTAACAAAGTGCATATAATCTCCCCACCTTTCCATTTAACATCGATTTGGTAGCCCCCATTATAAGGAATCTCCCAGTCCCAAAACGCTTTTTTATTTTTTACTTTCGTATGTAAGATATGGCGGATTACTCCACCGTGCGTGACAATCGCCATTGTTGAAATGGATTTCTCCAACGCTTCTGCTACTAACGAGTCCCATGCGCGATTAAGTCGTTGACTAAATTCACTATAACTCTCACCATTAGGGGGTGACAATGTTTGCCAATGATCCAACCACTTTCGATACGATTGATGGTTCTTTAATTGCTCATACGTGCAACCTTCCCATTCACCAAAGTTCATTTCTCTCCATTCTCTCATCAAAACTAGCGGTTCATTAGGGAATAATTTCTTACTCGTTTCTATACATCTACCTAAATCACTTATGACGATGATATCGCAAGGTGGTACTATCGGGACGATAGATTGCGCCGAAACAAGCGGAGAATCACTCCAACCTAGATAGACTTTCTTCCTATTGGCCTCTGTCATCCCATGACGAAATAATGTAATAACCAAAGAACCATCCATAAACTCCATTCCACTCCTTCCACACATGCACCAATCACATCGCCTGTTGTGCCTCCAAACCAACTTACGCTTTTTCGTTTCATAATTATAAATAAGCCTAACGAAATGATGAACATGCAAGTAAACCCGAATAAAAGGGAAGGAAAAAAGAAAAACAGCCATATAACAACTAGTAAAATATATACACCATAGATAACAACACTTCTCGATGTAGCTGCATCCTGAAACATGTAACCTAACCCGCTATTTTTAGCTGTCTTCACCTTCATTAGCATCATGCCCATGACCATACGACTAAAAAAAGGAATACAAGCAATAAAAAAGAATACAGATGCGCTTTCTAATTTAATCGCGATTTCATAAATAAAAAATAGTTTCGTACTTAATAAGAGAATGACCGACAGCACACCAAAAGCACCAACTCTTGGATCCTTCATCACTTCTAATCGCTTTTGTCGATCACCATAGGAAAAGTATGCATCACTTGCATCCATCCAGCCGTCTAAATGAATCCCACCTGTGACAACGATGAATGTCACCCAAAGAATAATGGCAGCTGTTAATGGCGAGAAAGGAGAAATCATTAATAACAAATAAAATATAAACGCATAGATGACCCCTTGTATCATACCTAACAATGGAAAGGTTTTAATCGCGCCATTTAAATGCTTTTTATCCATCGGTAATTGGATAGGAATCGGAATGGCAGTGAAGAATTGTAGATTCATTAATACTCCTTTTAGCCATATTTTCATAAGATGCGATCCTCTATACCGATGATTTCTTTAAGAAGGTCAAAGTCAACATTTGCTTTGAAGTGTGCTGCCAGTTCTGCATACTTTTGGTCCTTCTTGGTACGGATATAAACCGGATCTCTTAAAGGCAAACCTTTATCTGCACGAATCTGATTTAACCATTGTGCACGCCATTCGTCGTGATGAAAAACATGATGCATATATGTACCGATAATCTTTCCATCGTTACTTGTATAACCATCATAATGACCATCAGCTTTTTTCATAAAATAGTGCCTATCATGATTCTCTACTACTGTTTCGCCTAAATGGATTTCATACCCTTTTAATGATTGTACAAATGATCCTTTTAACTTGGGGTGAAGCGTTCCTTCCACTTGAATGGTTGTTTTTTCAGTGATAAAAGTGGTGATAGCAGGAATCACGCCGAGGCCATTTATTTCCTTCCCTTCGATGCCGGTATCCGCACCATAAGGGTCGGCTAATCGCCTGCCTAACATTTGAAAACCACCGCAAATTCCGATTACTCTTCCGCCATTTTCTATATAATGCTTTAACCATTTATCGAGCGTTCTATCACAGAAATATTGCCAATCATCAATCGTGCTTTTCGTTCCTGGTAAAATAACAGCATCAGGCATGCCCATTTCATCAATTCGATTAACCCAGCGGAAAGACACATCACCTTCATGTAAAAACGGATCTATATCGGTAAAATTTGAAAGATACGGTGGTTTAAATATAGCAATGTCTATTGGGTTATTCTTTTTAGAAACTTGTATAGATAAGGAATCCTCTGCATCAATCATATGATGATGGATATATGGCATCACTCCGATAACTGGAATACCACAGTGATCTTCAATCCACTTCTTACCGTCCGCAAACAGAGACAGATCTCCTCTAAATTTATTAATAATAACCCCTTTTACTCGACTTCTTTCGTTTTCTTCTAGTAATGATAACGTCCCTACGATACTTGCAAACACACCGCCTCTATCGATATCAGCTACTAACAACACAGGCACATCCGCCATTTCAGCCACTTTCATATTGACTAGTTCACGAGTCTTTAAGTTCATTTCTACAGGAGAGCCGGCACCTTCCATCACAATCACATCATAAGTATTTTCTAGTTTATGAAGTGCTTTCGTAATCGCCTCAAGCCCCTTTTCATAGAAAGATGTTCTATAGTCACGACCAGACTGAATCGCCCCAGCTTTCCCAAACAAAACTACCTCAGAAGTCGAGTCTGACGTTGGTTTTAAGAGAATTGGATTCATATAGACTGTAGCTTCTATTCTCGCAGCTTCTGCCTGTACCCCTTGTGCTCGTCCAATTTCTTTGCCATCTTCCGTTACATAAGAATTATTAGACATATTTTGTGACTTAAACGGGGCAACACGCACACCTTCTTCTACTAAAGCACGACATATAGCTGTGGCAATTATACTTTTCCCTACATCAGAGGCTGTTCCAACGACCATTATGCCTTTCATATTGGTTCTCCTCCTTTCATCTGAATAAGACAACCAGCATCTACTAGATAAGCTTCATCTGCAAGCGCTACTATTTTTTGATGGAGTCGCCCTAGCATCTTTCCATACACACGAACAAGTGGTTCATCACTTATCACGTCATGGAATATGTCGTTACTTACGAGAATTAACGTATCAACTTTACTCGAAAGTTCTGTGATTCCTTGGACAAGCTTTTCATAAATTTGTTGCTGAAATTCGTAATTAGACCAGCGATTTTCATAAAAAAATTCATTATTAAGGAGAGTGGTTATGCAATCTAGAAGAATAATATCATTTGAAGAAAAGTGGGTAGCAAGTTGATGAACTTTTCTTGGTTGTTCCCATGTCATCCACTGTTTGCCACTTTCTTGCCTCTGCTTTTGATGATGCTTAATGCGCAACATCATTTCTTTATCGCTTGGTTGAGCTGTCGCTATGTAATGTAATTGCTTCCCATGGTAGTGTGCCAAATCAATTGCTAACCTCTCAGCAAGCTGACTCTTACCACTTCTTACCCCTCCGCTTATAAAGATGATTCGCGCCATTGCTTTAATGCCTCCATCAATCGAATGTTTTCATCCGGTGATTTTATTGCTAGTCTAAGCCAATTCCCTTCCAATCCGGGAAAATTGTATGTATGCCTTGGGATCAGTCCCTTTTTTAATAAAAAGAGAAAAAGACGCTTGCTTTCTTTGGAAAACGAATCTTTCATTAAGTAAAAATTAGTGGATGAATCTGAATAAAGGTAATCATTATGTGCTAAAAAGGAAAAGATTTTCTTCCGTTCTATCTTCATCAACTCACGTGTTTTCTGCTGAAAGTCGTTATCCTCTATACACAGTAATCCTATTTCCTGCGCCACACTATTGACACTCCAATGCGGTTGTATCGTCCTTAAATCGCTTATAAACTGTTCACTCGCGAGCACATACCCTAAGCGAATCCCAGGAATGGCAAACATTTTAGTCATAGAGCGAATAATAACTAATTGATTGTACTCGTGTAATAATGATGAAATTGGTTCATATCCATCTACAAAATCATAAAAAGCTTCATCCACTATGAGGTAAACACCTAAACATTCAGCGGCTTCAATCAAACGTTTGATTGAAGCTTTTGAGAAGTATTTACCCGTAGGATTATTCGGGTTCGTCAAAAAAACTACATCAATTCCCTAAAAGTAGCTATCAAACCTTCTATGTCTAACTCCCAGTTCTCATTTAAGTAAAAATAATCAATTTCACACGCACTCGCCCGGCAAGCTGTCTCATATTCGGAAAAAGCAGGTTGGACAATCATTACACGCTTTCTAGCAAATAAATGTCCAATCATTGAGATAATCTCGGCTCCTCCGTTGGCGATGAGTACATTTTCTTTAGGAAGGATTGTAGTTTTACTAATACGCTCTGTTAATCTCGTGGCAAACGGGTCGGGGTATTCTAATAATGATGAAAGTAAGCTTCCCCATTGCCTTTTCACATCTTCAGGAGGCCCTAATGGGTTAATATTCGCACTAAAGTCAATTGTGTTTGCGGGCATATCTAACTTTAATACTTCGTATAAATATTGTGGATTCGCACCATGCTTAGGCCATTGCAATCCATACACCCCCTAGCCATAAAATCAAAAGGTACAGAGGAATGGTTTTAGCAATGATTGCATTCGCCTCTATAATATGAATACTTGATAATGGCATATTGTCTTCTCCCATCGTGGCACGATACGAAACATGCCCTTCATATGTATTTTTACCACCTAGCTGAACGCCTAATAAATAAGCCACAGCCGCTTCGCCCCAACCACTATTCGGGCTTGGATGTTTTTTGGCATCGCTCATCACTAATCGAAAACTCTCTCTCTTTTGAATAAATCTTGGTTGATTCATGAGAAGCATACAAAATGCTGTCAGTCTACTCGGTACCCAGTTCACCACATCATCAAGCTTTGCCGACGCCCAGCCAAAGTCAATGTATTTCTCATTTTTATAACCAACCATTGAGTCACAAGTATTAATAGCGCGATAAACTAAGGCAAGCGGTGCACCACCAATGAAGGCAAAGAACAATGGGGCAGTAATACCATCACTTGTATTTTCTGCTACTGTTTCAACTGTTCCTCTAACAATCTCTGCTTCATTTAGCTTCTCTGTATCCCGACCAACAATATATGAAAGCTTTTGCCTTGCCTCACTTAATTGTTCATTCACTAAAGGCTCGTATACTTCTAATGCCGCTTCCTTTAAACTTTTTTGGGCGATGGTAGTTGCGATTAACACCGCCTCAAGTAATATTCCAACAATAGGGTGGACCGCATAGGCAATCACAACAATACTTATCGATGCAGCTAATACAATCACTAAGACTGTTGTTAACATAGCTACACCTTTCCATTTTCTATGTTCCCCTATATTCCATTTCTTTCTTAAAATGCCTATGAAAGAACCCATCCACTTTACAGGATGCGGCCATCGCGGTGGGTCACCTATGAATCGGTCAATGACCACCGCTACTGTTAATGCAACTAAATGTTCAATCATTATCTGTTTCCTTTTTTCTTTTACGATTCTTGTGAATCGCTTTTTGTGTACATTCGTAAATACCTTTTCCTATTATTTTCCCTAGTGGTGTAACCGTTCCAGCGAAATCGATTTTCTCTCCGCTTTGTGTTGCAGCAACTAAGATACTATCCGTAGATGTGCCCGTAGCAACTGTCCCTGTTTCTTTGTCTCTCACATCTAAATCCATTAATACTTTTACTTTCGCTTCAGTAGCCGTCATCATTGCTTGAATAAACGCCTCTTCAGAAAGATGGCCATTGACAAATATCCAACTATTAATCGTGCCCGGAGTTACTACCTCTTTATGTTTGCTCGCCATCGAAACATCGACAGCGTTGCCTACACCTGCTGTTACCACGATCAACACAGAGAACAGATCCATTTCGTAAAAACCGTAGACCACATCATCCATATATACCGCTGTCATCATTCCAACCGTTTCCGAAGGCTCAAACCCTTTTTCTATAAGAAAATCCACCATCTCCTCATAAAAGTCATCACAGTTATAACTTTTATCCACATGGCGATTAACGAATGTTTGATACCAACCAATACCAGAACCAACAACACCTGATGACATGACCCTTAGCGGTTGGTCAGACTGAAGTGTAATATACTCCTTATTGATCATTAATCTAGCCGGTGTAATGATCTCTTCATTTTGCCATTTCTCCTCAGGTATAAGAACTACTTGTGGTGCTGGGACTTTCGGGTGTCCGTGTTTCTTCACTTCAGTCTCATAAACCTCGATAATACGTGCTTCTTGCAATACTTCATTAGGTTTATCATTACTGACGATTTGTCCCTCATTTAACAAAACGATTTGATCACAATATAAACCGGCTAAATTTAAATCATGAAAAATGGATATGACCGTTAAACCTTTTTTCTCTGTCCACTCTTTTAACATATCTAGCAATTCTTTTTGGTAAGATAAGTCTAAATGATTGGTTGGTTCATCTAGTAACAATATTTCTGGTTCTTGTGCGAGACTTTGTGCCAAAAACACACGTTGTCTCTCTCCACCTGATAGCTCAGTAATATTTTTATGCGCAAAATGATGTACGCCTGTTTGTTTCATAGAACGTTGCACCACTTCATCATCATCATCAGACCATGTTTGGAACCAACCACTTTGATGAGCATAGCGACCGAGTGATACAATTTCTTTCACTGTATAAGAAAAACTATATTCGGCATGTTGAGGTAGGACAGCAACGATTTTCGCCATTTCCTTCGTGTTATAACTTTGTACTGGTTGTTCCTTTAAATAAACTTCACCAGACGTAACCGGTATAAGACCACTCAACATCTTTAAAACAGTCGACTTGCCACTCCCATTTGGTCCAAGGATGCCAAATAACTGTCCCTTCTCTACGTCAAAGGAAACATCATGAATGACCTGCTTGCCTCCATAACCACCATTAATTTGCCGTAAGCTATACATCATCACATTATCCTCTGCCTTCCGCTCTTCGTTTCATTAGAATGATCGCAAAAACTGGTGCACCAATTAACGCAGTAATGACACCAATAGGTAACTCAGTTGGTGAAATGACTGTTCTTGCGAATAAATCAGCAAGTATTAAAAACCCAGCACCTGTCATCATCGATAAAGGAAGTAAGTGTCTATGGTCCGGTCCCCATAGCAATCGGGTCAGGTGCGGAATGACCAAGCCGACAAATCCGATGGTACCTGACACCGCTACCGCCGCACCAGTTAAAATCGATCCGGCAATTAAGACCATCATCTTACGTTTCTGTACATTCACCCCGATATGACGGGCTCTTTCTTCGCCGAATGACATCGCATTTAATTCCTGGCTATTGGCTAGAAGCATCACAGAACCAATGATAAAGAAAGGAAGGATGATTTGAACATAGTCCCAACCCCTCATCGATACGCTTCCTAACAACCAACCGATAATCTGTCTCAGTTCATCCCCCGTTAAAGCAATCATTAAGGAAATAAATGCACCTAGAAAAGAACTGAAGATAATACCTGTTAAAATAATTGTCTCTACTCTCATACCACGATCAATTTGTCGCGCAAAGAAAAGGACAACAATTATCGTTAGAAAAGCTGTTGTAATACTTAATAATGGTAAAGTAAATGTGCCAATAAACGGGATGGATAAACCGAGAAAGATAGTCAATACAGCACCAACAGAAGCTCCTGAAGACACCCCCAATGTATAAGGGTCTGCTAAAGGGTTTCTTAATAAACCTTGAAAGGCAGCACCTGCCATTGCAAGTGATGCCCCGACGAATCCTGCCAATACGACTCTAGGCAAGCGAATATTCATAACAATATTACTGTGCATTGGATCAACATCATTACTTATTGGTAAACGTAAGATTTCCGCTCCAATGATATTCAATATATCTAACGGTAGCACTGAAACCGTACCTATAGAAATCCCCATAAGCATGGCTACACATAGGAAAACGAATGCACAGAAATAAGCAACCCCTCTATTATTTAAATACTTCTGGGTAAATCGCTTTTGCAAGCTCCTCTACTCCTTCTACAAGTCTAGGACCTGTACGAGTTACCTTATCAGAGTGCACATCATACACTTGCTTCTCTTTAACGGCTGTTACATCTTGCCATCCTTCTCGACTTAAAAGGGTTTCTACTGCATTTTCCGTATAATATCCGTATGTAGTAATAATCACATCAGGATTCTTTTCGATGACAGCTTCCTCGTCAATTTGTGGCCAACCCTCTTCATCTATTACATTTTCCGCTTGGATCAAATTGAGCATATTATCAATAAATGTTTTCTGTCCGGCAGTATATAAAGAAGGTGCTGCAGAGATTTCTACAAAAACAGATTTTTTCTCTTCAACGGATTTTGCCTTTTCTCCGATTTCTGCCAAACGGGTTTTCATTTCATCAACTGTTTGATTTGCTTCTTCTGTTGCTCCTGTTGCTTTACCAATCATTTCAATAGAATCATACATTTCTTCAAAATCCTGGGCATCATTGACAATAAGAACAGGAATACCAGCACTTCTTATTTGATCTAAACCTTCAGTACTATTATGTGCACTTGAATTATGTGCTAATACGATGTCCGGATTTAAAGCAATAATTGCTTCTACATTAAATTCCTGTCCACCGATCTTTTCAATATCAGCCACTTCTTCTGGATAATTATCAAAATCAGAAACACCGACTACCTTCTCACCTAATCCTAATTCGAAAGCGATTTCAGTATTACTCGGCATTAACGAAACAATCGCTTCTGGTTCCTCTTCAATTACCACTTCATGATCCCAAGCATCCGTTAATGTTACAGGAAAAGCGCTAGTTTCAGTACTCTCTTCAACCTTTTCTTCTCCACCTGTTTTCGGCTCAGCTGTGTCGTTCCCACATCCAGCAAGAATACCTGCTGATAGTAAAATCGAGACTAAAAATAAATACCATTTCTTCATGATTAACCCTCCTTAAAATATAAAACATCCCCAGTAGTAGGAGATGTTTGGAAGGAATAAATCACGACAAAGAAGCCTTACCAAACACCTCCTATCCTCGTAGGTTACAGTGTTTATGGAAGATAGGCAGGTTTCCTGGCTCATGGTTTAATATCACAGATTCCTGCTATTACATAGATAGCAGGTTTCTTTGTTATCAACCATTTACAGTGGCGGGACCGCATTGGTTTTACACCAATTTCCCCTATTAAGTCATAAAATGACACCTATTTCCTTAAATCTACAATTTTCTGTCGATTTTATTATACCTTATCATATATTGTGGTGCATTATTATTTTTATGAATCAGTTACTTGCCATTCTTTCAGTTTTTTATCAAAAACCAATTTCGCGTCCGGAGTGGCTTCCTTTCTCATTGCTTCGAACTCATCATACATATCATCCATATTAGCGAAATCGCCAATTGTCCAGAGTGGGATACTAATTTTCGTTCGTGTCTGCTCACTTTGTTCATAAGAAATGACCAGACCTTCCTTCATTAAATTTCTTAATGCTCGTAAAACATCTTCTGGCACTTGCGGATATGTTTTTTTCTTTTTCAGGCCTAATAAAGATTTTTCTACTTTTAAATGCTCCATCTTCATCGCTGCCACATCGCCAAGCATTTTGTAAAAATCCTGCCAGTCTCGGTAATAGACCTTATTTAACCAACCGTCATCATAGGCTAAATAGCAATAACGATTGCTTAAATGGTTATAGAAAGGTTTCTTTAAATGCTCCTTTACATGACTAAGATATAGGAGCTCAGCAATTGCTTGGGCAGGTAGTTCATTTAACGATTCTTCCTCCTCGAAATCTATCCAGCAAAAATCACCATAACTATAAACATCTTCGTTTATAAGTGCTGGCAATTCCTCATGAGACACCCAATCAAACATGGTATGTACATTCCGTTCCCCGTTTTCATACTGATGCTTCATTAATAGGAGATGCCCAGTGTTGTTCTGTAAGGATTTCATAAACTCAGAAAATTCAATTCCATAAGAAATAACAGACTGGTCCTTTTCGTTTAATAAAATATAGATGAGATCTCGAACACTATGATTTTTCTTTCGCAATTTAGAAACCTCCGAACTGATTATAGAAAGACGAAGAGCAAATTAAATTGTACTACCTTTGCAATCACCCTTATACCACACACTATTCGTTTTACTGCAATAATTTATACTACATGCACGCTAAGCAAAAATAACCGATAACAATACGTCCATTCATCCACTTCATTTTAGCAAAGATAAGGAAATACGATTATTAAAAAAACATTACAAAATAACTATTTCAATTCCAGCGTTTTGTTCAAACCCTTAAAGAACCTTTTTGTATCAAACCAATGATAACATTCCACTTCTAACACATACTATGAAAATAACTAAGGTTTTAGCATACAGTCATAACTTTTAAACCATCCAATCATTTAAGAAAAAAATTATGAATTCCCCAGTTAAAAAATGGTAAGATAATCATGTAATCTGTGTTTACAATTTAAGGTATATCCTCGGTTGAAAGGACTTGAGCTTTATGATTCAGACGATGACAGAAAACCAAATCGCTTTATTAATCATCAAAGCACTAAAAGATAATAAACAAAAAGAGTTTGACAGGATATTAGATGAACTGCAACCGTATGATATTGCTCAAGTTTATGATCATCTACCTGAAAAACATAAGAAACGTTTCTTATTATTTATGACAGCTGAGCGCCTGGCCCAACTACTAGAAGAACTTAATAAAGACATGCAGCTTGAGGTTTTAAATAAATTAGAAAATGAGAAAACAGGAAAAGTCCTTGATCTAATGGACAATGACGATCTCGCCCTTTTACTTCATGATATGTCAGCTAAGAAAATAGAAGGTCTCCTTGCCGGCATGAAACAAAGTGAATCCCGCATTATTCAAAATATGATGACCTATCCTCCAGAAACAGCTGGGCGCTTAATGACTAACCGCTTTGTATGGATCCGTGATTATTACACAGTCCGAGAAGCAGTAGAAAAGTTAAAATCCTTTGCAGAATATGCGGAAACGATTAATTATTTATACGTGATTGATCAAGATAGAAAGTTAGTGGGGGTTGTCTCTCACCGTGACTTACTAATCGCAGAGCCTCTTGAGGTCATCCAAGACATTATGTATGAAAGAGTCATTTCAGCGGCAGTGACGACAGACCAAGAAGAAGTGGCCAACATGGTCTTAAAATATGATTTTCTTGCTATCCCCATTGTAAATGATGAAAATGTGCTAATGGGAATTGCAACAGTTGATGACTTGATGGATGTTGTTGTGCAAGAAGCGAATGAAGATATTGAAAAGCTATCAGCTTCCGGTAAGGCAATAGACTTTGATACGAAAGCTTTCGTTGCCGCTTATCGAAGGTTGCCGTGGCTCATCCTTTTATTATTCATCGGCATTATATCAGGCAGTATCATTAGCGGGTATGAAGCAACTTTATCGCAAGTCGTAGCCCTCGCCTTTTTCATGCCCATGATTTCTGGTATGACAGGTAACACAGGTACGCAATCATTAGCTGTCGTTGTCAGAGGTCTTGTTTCCAATAATTTAAATAAAAAAGTGGTCACGAAATTAATCCTTAGGGAATTAGGGGTTGGCGTTATTATTGGGGTAACTTGTGGTATTTTAATCGCACTGATTGCATTTTTCTGGCAAGGAAATGTTTATTTAGGCTTAGTAGTTGGCGTTTCCCTTCTTCTTACGTTAATTATTGGCACACTTTCGGGCGCAACTATTCCACTACTGTTATACAAATTTGGCATAGACCCAGCCATAGCTTCCGGACCACTTATTACAACATTAAATGATATTTTCTCTCTTGTTTCGTATTTTGGTATTGCCACAATGTTTATTTCGTACTTAATTTAGCATTGCTTTTTTTGTAAATAAGGAAACTCTTTTTCAATTCTGTACGTCTATATATACGTTTAAACATATTTTTGCAAAAGACCCCTCATGTGTTTTTTTCTATTCGTAGCATTACCTTAATGTATAAAATAAAGATAGGTGTTTATATATGGATCGCATACAAAAAAAGAATGATCGCTTTGATTGGACATTATGCCTGATATTATTTTTGTTCTGCATCATTAGTTGCACAGCCATTTACAGTGGGCAAACGACAGCACAATACCCTGATAACTTCGTATTACAGCAAATTATCTTTTATAGTGTGGGTATAATTGTGATTGCAGCCATCATGTATTTTGATTCCGATCAGATTAAGCGTATGACATGGATATTATTCGGTATTGGAACGATACTTCAAGTTGGGCTTTTTATTGTACCAGAGTCTATTGCCTATGAAGTAAAAGGAGCAAAACTTTGGTATAACGGCCTACCAGGACCTTCCTTGCAACCATCCGAATTCTTTAAAATTTTTCTTATTCTCGCACTAAGTAAAGTAATCGTTAGTCATTATGAAAAATACACCATGAAAACGGTCAAGAATGATCTCATTCTCTTTATTAAACTTGGGCTCGTTACATGCGTGCCACTCGGACTCATTATATTGGAGGATTTAGGTACTGCCCTAGTTATTATTGCTATTTTCACAGGGATTCTACTTGTTTCGGGTATCACCTGGAAAATCATCCTACCTGTTTATGGAACGGTTGCAGCTATTGGTGGAACCATCATTTACTATATAATTTGGGCCCCTGAAACTTTATTAAAATATCTTTCAGTCGATAACTATCAATTGATGCGGATTTACGCTTGGTTAGATCCTTATACACATAAACAAGGAGCTGGCTTACAATTATACAATTCTCTTCATGCCATCGGTTCAGGAGAGTTAGGTGGTAAAGGTTTTTATGAAAGACAAGTTTATATTCCCGATGTTCACACCGACTTTATATTCAGTGTCATTGGTGAAGAATATGGCTTTATTGGTGCAAGCATTGTCATTTGCTTATACTTTATTCTCATTTTTCATCTAACGAAAATTGCCTTAACTGTCAACGACCCATTTAATACTTATGTCTGCGTAGGTGTCATTAGTTATATTACCTTCCATGTATTTCAAAATATCGGTATGACTATTCAAGTGTTACCAATCACTGGTATCCCTCTTCCTTTTATCAGTTATGGAGGGAGTTCCTTAATCGGCAATATGATGGCTATGGGGCTTATTTTTAGCATTAGATTTCACCAAAAGAGTTATATGTTCCAAGATAGCTCTAAATATTATCGTGCATCTTAAGGTTGCTTTTTTAAAAATCTAGCGTATAATAATGGAAAATCAAACGGAAATTCAGTGACGAAGAGAGTAGATGTAGGTGAATTCTAAAGCGAAGCAGGGATGGTGAGAGCCTGCGAGAAAAAGCCACATTGAAGCGCACTTCGATAGAAGCATGGCAGAATTTAAGTAGGTCATGTCGGTTGTTCGCCCCGTTACAGGCAAGTAGTAAAGGGGTTCGTTACGGAACAATTAGAGTGGTACCGCGGGTTTATAGCTCGTCTCTCAAATGATGAGAGACGGGCTTTTTTGTGTTCTTCTTTATTTTTGGAGGTGAAAAAGGTGATAGATATGAAAAAGACAATCAGTTCCTGTATTCAAGTTGCAACAAATTACGCCTTAAGTGAAGGTGAGATTCGACGCTTGTTAGAAACCCCTAAAATACCCGAACATGGCGACCTCTCTTTCCCATGTTTTGCACTAGCAAAGATTGATAAAGAAAACCCAAGTCTAGTGGCAAAAGCCTTAACAACAAAGCTAACTCATGAATGGATCGATCATGTTAAAGCAGTGGGGCCATATGTAAATATTTTTCTAAATAAAAAGGCAATCAGTCAACTCATTATACAAGCAGTCCTACATCAAGGAGAGAATTACGGACAGTCAGGAATCGGTAAAGGTAAGACAATCGTATTAGACTTCTCCAGCCCAAATATCGCTAAACCATTCTCGATGGGGCATCTTCGTTCGACAGTCATTGGTCATTCCCTTGCACTTATAGCAGAAAAGCATGGATATGACACAGTTAAGATTAATCATTTAGGCGACTGGGGTACACAATTTGGCAAACTCATTACTGCCTATAAACATTGGGGAAACGAAGCTTTAATTAAAAAGGAGCCAATTAAGGAATTACTTCAATTATATGTGAAATTTCACGAGAAAGCTGAGGAGCATCCCCATTTGCATGAAGAAGCAAGAGCTTGGTTCAGAAAACTTGAACTTGACGATGAGGAGGCAAAGCAACTTTGGTCTTGGTTTAGAGACGAATCTTTAAAAGAATTCGAGAAAACCTATCAACTGCTTGGCGTCTCTTTTGATTCTAATCACGGGGAGGCCTTTTACAACAAGCAAATGAACGCGATTGTCGACACACTGCAACACTCGGACTTGCTATACACCTCTGATGGAGCAGAGATCGTTCCCTTATCAGAGGAAAATCTACCTCCGTGCTTAATTAAGAAATCGGATGGCGCAACTCTTTATGCAACACGTGATATTACGGCAGCCATTTATCGTAAACAAACATATCAATTTGACGAGGCACTCTATATCGTCGGTCCAGAGCAGTCCATTCACTTCCAACAAGTCAAAGCTGTATTATCTAAAATGGGACATTCGTGGGCGGCACATATCCATCACATCCCATTTGGGTTGTATTTGCAAGAAGGTAAGAAGATGTCAACAAGAAAAGGTCGTGTCATATTATTAGAGGAAGTTTTACAAGATGCCATACAGTTGGCAGCTGAGAATATCGATCAAAAAAATCCTCATCTAAAGAACAAAGAGGAGGTCGCTAAATCTGTTGGTGTAGGAGCAATCATTTTCCACGATTTAAAAAATGAACGAATGAAACAAATAGAGTTTTCTTTAGAAGACATGTTAACATTTGAAGGTGAAACAGGTCCGTATGTACAGTATACCCAAGCAAGAGCACAATCTATTTTACACAAAAGTCGGCAACAAACTTATCAAATAGAAGGTTTATCAAGTGCATACGCTTGGCAAGTAGCAAAACTTTTATCCCTCTATCCAAATAAGCTCGTCCTTGCCCAAGAAAAATCAGCACCGTCCATCATTGCCAAATACTTAATTCGGCTTGCACAAAGCTTTAACAAATACTACGCTAACGAAAAAATCCTTCATGAAGATGAACATTTATCTTCGAGGCTCGGTCTTGTAAAAGCAGTAACAATCATCTTAACTGATGGTCTGCATTTACTTGGTATGAAAGCACCACAGAAGATGTAATCCCACCTTGTGTGCCAAGCTCCCTTAATAATTGGGAGCTACTTTGTTGACTGTAGGCAATTGGAAAATGCACTCTATCAGGAAGGAACCACAAACTGGCTTACCTCATCGTACTTAATTTCCATGCTAAACTCAGCCTCCCCTGTATTTTCCCTGTTTAAGAGTACCCTTTTTCTTCTCGCCAATGCGTAATATGCCTTTTTCCTAGCACAGTGAAAAAGTAGAGAAGATAGAGAATAACGATGATTAATCCGAAAACATTTTGTTCAAATGCCTTTAAGGCCACACTCAAAATCGTCGTTAAGTATAGAAATGCTAGTAGTGTAGTTATTTCTTTGTTGTCGAAAACATCAGTTGATCTAGCTCCGAATTGAGAACCTATTAGCCCACCAGCAAGTAAGAATATCCCCATAAAATAATTGATTTCTACAGTGAATGCATAGGATAAGAAACCTGCTGAAACGATAAATAGTACCGCAAACAAACTCGTTCCTACCGCTTTCTTAGGTAACATACCTAAAAAGGCAATCGACATTGGTACAATAATAAACCCTCCTCCTACACCTAAGGAAGTGGAAACAAACCCTGCAAACAAGCCGATTAAAACCATTTTTAAAATGGAAGGTTGAACTTCATGATTCGTTACTTGCTGCGCACTTTTCTTCTTAAACATTTGAACAGAAAAGAAAGAAAGCAGCACAATATACATAGCGGGGATCGCCCACTCATCTAACTGATAAGCATCTAAAAACACAACAAAAGGATGGGCAATTTGAGTAGCAACGATCCCGCTCACCCCTATAATAACCCCCGCTTTCCAATGAATGTTTTTTAATTTTATATGACCGATAATCCCAGAAGATGAACTCCCAATGGTAAATAACAAACTTGTCGCAATTGCCTCAATAGGAGCAAGTCCAAGGAGCATTAATAATGGGGTTAATATAAACCCTCCACCGATGCCAAAAAAACCTGACAACACACTGATTAAGGCACCTAGTAAAAAAAACAATATCAATTCCACAATTCCATCACCTTTCTATGCAAACAACCATCCCCATCATACCCCATAGTAATGAAAAGAAAAAGTGTACATATAATTTCTAAAGGACAAACCACTCAATCTTAAAAAGGGGTTTTCATATATGCAAGAAACTTTACATCTTCTTAAAGAATGGTTATTGGAATATGGTGTGTTTGGACTGTTTTTTGTCTCGTTCGCTGACTCTTCTTTCTTTCCCCTCCCTCCTGATTTACTTTTGATTCCGATGGGACTAGCAAATAGCGAGCATGTGTATTGGTACGCCTTTCTCACTACATTTGCTTCTGTTGTAGGTGCTATCTTTGGCTGGTATATTGGCTTGCGGATTGGCCGGCCTGTCCTACGATTACTTTTTAAAGAACAACAAATTATGAAAGTAGAACATTACTTTCAAAAACTTGGTCCATTGGCGATTCTGATCTCTGCCTTTACGCCTTTACCTTTTAAAATATTTACGATTTTATCTGGCATCTCAAAAGTGAAAATACAGACCGTCGTCTTATGGGCAACGATTGGAAGAGGAGCAAGATTTTATTTTGAAGCCTTTCTCATCCACCAATTAGGCGATAAGGCTGTACCTTTCATAAAAGAGCACTTTTCAGTGCTAACCATTTATATGGCTATACTCATTATTATTAGCTTCATCACAACACAATATATCAAAAATAGATTAAAGTAATTCCTTATTTATAATTATTATAATTAAGTATTGATTTTAATTTTAAATCAGTTATAATGTAATTAAGACAAAACATTCTTGAGGAGATGAGTAAATAATGATTACATTAGATACAAAATTAAACGCTGCACTAAATACACAAGTTGCTAACTGGAGCCTACTTTATACGAAACTACATCGCTATCATTGGTATGTTACAGGTCCACACTTTTTTACACTACATGAGAAATTTGAAGAGTTATATAATGAGGCAGCTGAGGTAGTCGATGAAATGGCTGAACGCCTTCTAACAATCGGTGGCAAACCAGTCGCTTCATTGAAAGAATATCTTGAGGTAGCGACACTTCAAGAAAACCTCCAAGAACAATCTGCGCAAAAAATGGTTGAAAGTTTGATCGGTGATTATCAACAACTACGTGCCGAATTAAAAGAAATAATACATTTAGCCGATGATGAAAACGAGCCGGCTATCGAAGATTATGCTGTGGGCTTAATAAATGCAGTAGATAAACATATTTGGATGCTTAACGCTTATCTAGGTTAAGAGGTTTCATGTAAATTTAATAGATATAAACAAAGAAGCGAACGAGTTCGACTAAAGTTTTTCAGTCGATTCACCAATCGCTTCTTTTTTATTTAAGTGTTGCCCTTTATAATGAATACAAGACAACTAACGACATCTCAGTTAAAGGAGGCAACAAATGTTCAAAAAAGTCATTCAATCAGAAGAAGAATTAAAAGCGCTATTCACTCCCCCAAGTAAAGCCGCTGCTAATAAGGTCATTACTGTAATCGACGAACATTGCAAAGACTTTCTTGCTCGTTCACCGTTTCTTTTTTTAGCAACAACGAATAAAGATGGGCAATGTGATAATTCACCACGTGGAGATTATCCCGGGTTTGTACAAGTGTTAGATGAAAAGCATCTAGTTATACCTGATAGACCTGGTAACAGAAGATTAGATAGTATGCACAACATATTAAAGAACCCACATGTTGGATTATTATTTATCATTCCTGGATTAAATGAAACATTAAGAATTAACGGAAAAGCTGCAATTATTCAAGATGAAGATATCTTAGCTAAAATGGCCGATAAAGGAAAGGCACCTCTCTTAGGAATCGCTGTGGAAGTTGAAGAGTGTTTCCTCCATTGCGCTAACTCATTTAACCGAGCCGGTATTTGGAAGCCTGAAACTTGGCTTGCAAAAGAGGACCTTCCTTCACCCGCGGAAATGTTCGCTGCACATATTGCTACAAATGTTATAGAAAAAGTATAATTTTTTTTAATAGGTTTATAGGTTCCTGCTGAAATGATCTTTTAGGAGGAACCTCATTATTTTTCAGTACACCCCAGATTTACAATTCCAACTTCATCCCCTCATGCGTTGCTTTAAACCCTATTTTCTCATAAAAATGTTTCGCTTTAGAGCGTTGCTTATCTGTTGTTAATTGTACGAGCAGCACTCCTTTTTCTTTCGCTCTAACTATGGCCTCTTTTATAAGGGCTTCACCAAAACCTTTTCCTCTAAATTCACTTGCTATGCGGACACCTTCAATGATTGCTCTCCAGGATCCACGATAGGTTAAATAAGGGATATAGGTCAATTGACAAACACCGACAACCTTCTCATCCCATTCTGCTACTATTAATTCATTATGTTTATCTTTGCTAATCGCTTCAAACGCCTGCTCATAAGCCTGATGCAGGGGGATGGACACATCTTCTCTCCCTGTTCCTAACATATCATCTGCTAATAATAGAACAATTCTTTCTAAATCCTCTCTTTTTGCCTCTCGAAAGATAATCATACCAACACCTCCTCTCTTATCTTACTTCCCTCATCTTCGCTTTAAAATAACAAATAAACGAAGACTTACCATTCAATTTGATTATTGATTGACATAAAACTTTTTGGTGTTATATTATCAAAAAAACGATAAGGGCTGATCTTTGCTAAGGGGGTAATTAGATGAATGAATTAAAGGATATTCAACAATCTATCATTTTAAATGCACCAATAAATACAGTATGGCAGCATGTAGCAACTAGTAAGGGAATTGCAGAATGGTTTATGCCGAATAACTTTCAAGCAATAGAGGGAATCGCATTTGAAGTACAATCTCCGTTTGGCCCTTCACCATGCCGCGTACTAGAAATTGATGAACCCAGAAGCTGGTACCATTTTTACTAAACCAAACGAAAAAAGCGAAATAATTCGTGAACGTATGAATATCGGCTGGGAAGCGATCGTGCAAAAACGTTTAAGGATGGTAATAGAGCAATCATGACAGTAATCAAGTCTGTTCTTGCTCATTTTTCAATCAGTCGCACGGCTGTAGCCAAACATCTGCATATTCTCTCTGATGCCACAGAGAAAACATCTATCATATGAACCTAATGACTGCATGATTATGAACAATGCTGAGTTTATGATCAAGAATGATAAAAAGGATAGAAGGGATAAAGAGACGAAATTAGGTATAATCAACTAAATTCCATGATATAATGAACAAAACACATTGGAAAGGTTGGTTTTTAGAATGAACAACCAACAAATCGCTTCTATTCCACGTCCTCTCGTTAAAACGAATCAGTGGGTAATCACCTTAAGTGTAATCGCCACATTGATTACAGGGCAATTCTTCATTTTGCTTATTCCTTTACTTGCTGGCTTGATGGGCTTACTAACAGGGAATAATCCGGTGATGATGATAGCTAAAAAATTTCTCAAAAAACCTTTATCCTCTTATATACCTGAAGATAAAGAGCAACAACAATTTAATCAGTTAATTGCTGTCGTATGTTTAAGTATTGCATGGATTAGCTCAATCATTGGATGGACAATACTATCATACTCTTTCGCCATTATTGTCGGATTAGCAGCAACGATTGCTCTTTGTGGCTTTTGTATTGGCTGTTTTATTCACTTTCAATACAATCAATATAAATATAGACGCTCTTTGCGTTCGTAAAAAAAGCGAGGTCAATATGACCCCGCTTTTTTCTTGAATTTATTACATTGCAGTTAATCCACCATCAACGATGAATTCAGAACCTGTTGAATAGCTTGATTCATCTGATGCTAAATATAATACAAGGTTAGACACTTCTTCAGGTTTTGCCATACGTTTAAGTGGAATATGTTTAGCGAACTCTTCTACCTGTGCTTTCGTATCTTCTTGGACAATCATTGGTGTCTCAATTACTCCAGGATGTACAGAGTTTACACGAATTCCATAATGAGAGCATTCCATTGCTGCGGCTTTTGTGATCCCACGAACAGCGAATTTCGTATCTGTATAACCCACTGCACCAGCAACAATACCATTCATAGATGAAATGTTAACGATAGAGCCACCTTCTGCTTTTTGCATGGAAGGAATAACCGCTTTCATTCCTAAGAAAACAGATACTTGGTTAATATCTACAATACGACGGTATTCTTCTTCAGTCGTTTCAAGTAATGATTTAGACATGGTAATACCCGCATTATTTACCAACACATTAACAGGACCGAATACTTCTTCTGCTTTAGCTACAACAGTTGCCCAGTCTTGTTCGGTTGTCACGTTTTGTTTTACGAATAAAGCATTTTCACCTAATTCCTTGGCAACAGCCTCACCTTTTTCTGTGTTTAAATCAGTAATGACTACTTTGGCCCCTTCTTCAATAAAAAGACGCGCATGCGCCGCACCCATTCCTTGAGCCGCCCCAGTAATAATTGCTATTTTACCTTCTAATCTTGCCATGTATAACTCCTCCTCAAATCTATCAATGTTGAAAATAGGAAAATTGTCATCTTTTATACTACATATGTAAATTAACAGAATTTTAATGAGTTGTCAAAACAAATGTTTCGAGTATGAAAATAGTATTTGCTTATCGCTCTATTTTTCATGTTATACTCTTTATTAAGACACAGTATGAAAGGTGGTAGTCATTGTGGTAAAAGAAGACCGTCGAGTCTTGCGAACACGTAAGAATTTAAAAAGTGCCATGTTACAACTGTTAGCCGAAAAAGACTTTAAAGAGATCTCAATAACAGAAATATCTAAAGTTGCCAATTGTAATCGTGTGACATTTTACTCGCATTATAAAGATAGCTCTCATTTATTAGAGGACATATTTCAAGACTACCTAGAACAACTCGCCCAATATTTCCGCGATAGCTTTAAAGGAAAAAAAAGCTTCTTATTATCTGACCCAACACGAAATGTCCCAATCTTCGAATACGTACAAAAAAATCAATTCGTCTTCTCCCTTATGTTGGTTGGCGAAGTGATACCAGGTTCTCAAAACCATTTTTGCGAAACCATTACTAGCATTAGTCGAAGTGAGTTACAATTGAAAGAAGAGATATGGTTTGATATAGAAGCGATTAATTTCTATGAAACATACGCCCTTTTAGGACTGTTTATCTTTTGGATAAAAGAAGACTTCCAAACAACGCCTGAAGAAATGGCTAAAAGACTTTCCTTCCTTCACTCAACAAGCTTGGGAGAGGCCATTGTTAAATAAAATAAACACTTAGGCTATACATAGATTTCTCTATATATTTTGATATTATTATTCCACATTGATATGTTAATAAAGAGCGTTCACTGTTATACATCTATGGGTGGTGCAACAATTGTTGCCCATTCTATTTTCTTTAGTTGTGACTGTTTAACAATCTGTGAGAAATGGAAAATGGGGGTTTTTCATCGCGTTAACTGGCACTATGCCCATTAACACAGAACAAAAGGAAGCATTAGTTAACTTTCGTTTTATTGGGGATTGATTATCTAAAGGCACTTTTACTTAGTTATCTTTAATTCTTTTTTTCTCGATGTACGAGCAAACTTATTTTGTTACGCTATCTTTGTTTCCTTCACTCTCGTTGCACGAGCAAATCCGCTTTGTTCTGCTATCTTTGGTTCTTTCACTCTAGATGCACGAACAAACCCCATTTGCTACACTATCTTTGATTCTTTCTCTCTAGATGCACGAGCAATTCCTCTTTGCTCCGCTATCTTTGATACTCTCACTCTAGATGCACGTACAAATCCTTTTTCCTCCTCTATCTTTGGTATTTTCATTCTCGTTGCACGAGCAAACACATTTTACTCCGCTATCTTTGGTTCTCCCCCTCTTCGATGAACGCACAAACTCCTTCGGACACACATAAAACTTGTACTTAAAACAAAAAAGAAGCACCTTTTTAAGAATGCTTCTTTTTCTTATAGGATAATCGCTTACTTGAACAGCAGATTATTTTAATTCAGCTAATACTTCTTCGATTTTAGCAAGCTCAGATTGTAAGCCGCCACCACTTAGGTACCAAAGTGCACCATCAAGGTAGATGACACGATCATTTTTGTACGCTTGTGTTTTCTTAATAATATCGTTTTCAAGATCTTTTTCGATATTAGAGTTACCATCTACAGCCGCTGTACGGTCGATAACAAATAATACTTCTGGGTCAAATTCTAGAATCGCTTCGAAACCGAAGTTTGAACCGTGAGATGAAGATTCGATATCTTGTGTAACTGGTTTGAAACCATATACATCATAGATATAAGCAAAACGAGAGTTTTCAGCAAATCCAGAAAGTTTTCCTTCATTGTACATAGTCACTAAAGAAGTTTCATAGTTACCAGCTAACTCGTTAATTTCTTCAAGTGCTGTATCGTATTTTGCAAGATATTCTTCTGCTTCTTTTTCTTTATCAAACATTTTTGCAGCTACGTCAACAGAATTTTGGAATGTATCCCAATAAGCATCTTCGCTAGTACCTACGAATACAACAGGTGCAATTTCTTTTAATTCTTCATAAAATGCTGATTGACGACCAGAAATAAAGATAACGTCTGGATCAAGTTCAGCAATATCTTCTAAAAGAGGACCTTTTAAAGAACCAACATTTGTGTATTCATCAGATGCATAAGCCTCTAAGTGAGAAGGTAATGTAGATTCTTGAGGTAAACCAACTATCCCTTCAACTCCAAGTGCATCTAGTGTATCTAAGAAACCGTAGTCAAAAACAACAATTTTTTCAGGCATACTTTCAAATTCTACATCTTCAAAGTTAACTGTTGTTCCGGCATCACGACTTTCAGTTGAAGCAACAGTCGGAGACACAGTCATTGGATAAGCAGAACCTTCTGCTGCATTATTTTCAGTTTGTTTATCTTCTGATTTGTCTGCATTTTCAGTAGTATCATCATTAGAACCACAGGCAGCAAGCATTAAAACAAGCGCTAGAAAAATACTAGCTAACTTCCATTTCTTCATATGTATGACCTCTCCCTATTGTTTAATCTCTTATTAGCAATGATAATCATTATCACTGATAACAATAATCATTATAAATTGATTTACACAAATCGTCAATACCATTTGCATAATTATTTTGAATTTTTTTAGGAGAAAATGCTATAAATGGAAATTAATTATTCTACTCACCATTTATTTCATCTCCCGAAACTCTTGTCAAAATTAGATTTTTAACATTTGCTAACATAAAAAAAGCTATTCATAAAAATAAGCACAAACATGTATAATTATGCATTTGTTTGATATTTAATCCCTTATAGAAAGGGGTGATAGTAACCCGTCCTATAAGGAATTTTATCAAGAGATTTGCGAATTAAAATATACACATATACGGCAACCATCTTGCTCTTGAATAGGAATATCCATATCATAAATTTCTCGTAATGCGACCGAATTAATAATCTCTTCAGTCCGTCCATTCTTGACTACTTTACCGTCTTTTAATGCAACTATCCGATCGGAATATACAGAGGCAAAATTAATATCATGCAACACAATGATGACGGTTTTTCCAAGATCGTCAACTAATTTACGAAGAATCTTCATAATTTGGACAGAGTGTTTCATATCCAAGTTATTCAACGGCTCATCAAGTAAGACATAATCGGTATCTTGTGCAATAACCATAGCAATAAAAGCTCGCTGCTTTTGCCCACCTGATAACTCGTCTAAAAACTTATCCTGCATGTCTGAAAGATTCATATAGTCAATTGCCTGATCAACAAATTTCTTATCAGCGTCATTTAATCTGCCTTTAGAATAGGGATATCTTCCAAACTCTACAAGATCTCTCACTGTTAACCTGACATTAATATGATTGGCTTGCTTTAAAATCGAAACGCGCTTCGCAAATTCATTAGACTTCCATTTCTTCACATCATTTTGATCAAGCAATACCTCTCCTGTATCTGCTTCTAACAATCTACTCACCATCGAAAGAAGTGTTGATTTTCCTGCACCATTCGGTCCGATAAAAGAAGTAATGGTCCCTGGCTGAATTGTCACTGTAACGTCTTCAACAACAGGTTTTTTATTAAAACGTTTCGTTAATCCTTTTATTTCAATCATCCGGCTGACCTACTTTCTTTTAATAATAAATAGATGAAGTAAATACCACCAATAAAGTTAATGATAACACTTAATGTTGTCTTCAATTCAAATACATGCTCAACCAGGAATTGTCCTCCGACTAAGGCGATGATACTAATTAAACTAGCACCAAGTATGAGCGTAGAGTGCTTATATGACGATAAAAATTGATAAGACAAGTTAGCAACAATCAGTCCAAAGAATGTAATTGGTCCAACTAACGCAGTAGAAGTGGCAATCAAGACTGATGATAGAATTAATACATTCATAACCATACGATCATAGTTAATGCCCAGGTTAATCGCATTTTCACGCCCAAGCGACATAACATCCAATTTATCCATAATGAAATATCCGTATATAAAAGCAACTAATAGTATGCCAAAAGCAATTAGTAATAAGTCTGCTTTTACATTTGTAAAACTTGCAAATAACTTGCTTTGTAAACTTAAATATTCAACAGGATCAATCATTACTTGTAAGAATGTCACCAAGCTACCAAGTAGTGTACCAATAATCATCCCAATTAATAAAAGTAAGTAAATCGGGTGTTTATCAGCTCTGAATAAGAAGCGGTATAACAATAAGGCAAAAATGACCATGGCACAAATGGCTGCACCAAAATTCAAATACTTGTTTAATACCCATATCGACATCGAACCCGCAAAGAAGTAAATCAACGTCTGAACCACTTCATACATGGAATCGATTCCCATCACAGAAGGAGTTAAGATTCGATTATTAGTGATTGTTTGGAATACAACTGTAGAATAAGCAATTGCAACACCGGTAACCACCATAGCTGCCACACGAATCATACGCCTTGGGAAAGCATAATCAAACCCACCTTTTATATCGTAAAAACCGTACAGTAAAATACAAACGATAGATATGACTGCCAAAACGATTAATTTCGTACTATTTTTTCGCATATGCTCTCCCCCTAAATAACATAATTAAGAAGATGACACTACCGATTACCGCAACTGTTACGTTCACCGGTATCTCATAAGGGTGGATCACAATGCGCCCAATAATATCACAGATTAATAAGAACACAACGCCTAAAAGAGCCGTATGTGGAATCGTTTTTCGGAGATTATCTCCCATATATAAAGACACAATATTAGGTACAATTAAGCCTAAAAATGGAATGACACCGACAGTTAGTACAACAGTCGTAGCAATGATAGCAACAAGGATGAGACCGATATTTAAAACCCATTTATAGCTCAACCCTAAATTTTTCGCAAATTCTTCTCCCATACCTGCAACAGTAAATTTATTAGCATATAAATACGCTAAAATGAATACAGGTATACTTACATATAAAAGTTCATAACGGCCAGAGATTACTAGAGTAAAGCTCCCCATTAACCATGAAGATATATTTTGTAGAACATCCGCTTCATACGCAAAAAAAGTGGTAACAGAAGACAAAATATTCCCGTACATAATTCCAATTAGAGGAACAAATATAACATCTTTAAATTTGATACGATCAAGTATTTGCATAAATACCATCGTACCGACAAGCGCAAAGGCAAAGCTAAAAAGAACTTGCTGAGTATACGTTACGTTTGTAAAGAATAGCATGGAAATCATAATACCTAGCTTAGCAGCATCTAACGTTCCCGCTGTTGTCGGGGAAACAAATTTATTTCTACTCAAACTTTGCATAATCAAACCAGCGATACTCATTCCTGCACCAGCCAAAATAATCGCTATTAATCTAGGTACTCGACTAATCAGGAAAATTTGTGTTTCATCAGACTCCCAATCTAGCAAATCCATTGGTTTAATATCAATAGCACCGATAAATAGTGATATAAATGACAGGACTATAGCTGCAACGATCAACATCCATATTCTCATATGTAAACCTCATTATCTGTTTATTCTCATCATGACAACTGAAAATGATTATCAATCTAAGTCCATTTATTATTATATAGTATAAAAAAACCTAAAACAACCGCGAATTCCCATAGAAAGGAGGAATGGTTTGATAAATGTAAATTTAAATAGGCATGTATATTACTATTTCGGAAAAAGAATACATATTGCAGATTTAAATCTATATACAATACTATAGTCGTACGCCTATTTATTGAAATTTTTTTGGTACATCACTTACTTAAGCAGGATTTTTTCAAAGGATGGATGTACTTAGGGGCTTTTTCGTAAGATTGGTTCGTGGATAAGTTTGAGCTCTCTGTGAAGCGAGGCGGGTGTCCAACTAAAACGCTTAACCAGTGTAGCAATTGCTCCTCTACAACTTTTCCGTCACAAAAAATCGAGTGCCAAATCCTAAACAAACTTACAGCCCTCATTGACCTAAACAAAAACGCCGAAACACATTCATCACTAGTTGAAGGTGAAATGTGTTTCGGAGCCTAATTGGTAGCAACAACTATATGATATACCTTTTAATGGCCATACCTATTTCACCAATAAGTTGTTTACCAATCAATTGATTAGGTAAATTGGCTGTTAAAATAGCTGCATGCACATACTTATTTTCATGATAAAAATACGCACAATCGTGTTGAATACCTAGTAGTGAGCCACTTTTACTTCCATAGCTAACCTTAGAGTAGCTCTCTTCCTCTAACTCTGCCGTCAATAATGTGAATTGTTGTTTCGTCATGATCTGATCCATAATTATGAAGCTTTCCTTCGCCCATCGCTGCTTGTTTTTCAATACTTTAAGCAATTGAACCATATCGTAAGCACTTGTTACATTATTTATGCCTTTTTCAATCGCTTGAAAGTCCATCATTTTTCTGTTTAAACACGTTTGTTCTAAACCTAAGCTTTCAATCAAACGATTGATTGTCTCCATCCCCAATCGCTCAATGATCCAATTTGTTGCACTATTATCTGAGACAATCATCATCAATGTCAGTATGTCTTGCCATGTAAAGGAAGAATTCGATGATAGAGCAGACAATACCCCTGCCCCGTCTACGAGAATTCCCCCCTTTACTTCTTCTTCCAAGTGCAAGCGACCTTTTTCCACTTCATTAAATGCTGTTAATAAAATGGGCACCTTTATTAAGCTGGCTGATGAAAACACTTGATGGGGATTGACTGATAAAATACCTTCATCTGTTTCTATATGTACAGCTGCATCTATACGATGTTGCTGTAATAACGCTTCAACAACCTGTTTCATTAACTCAAATTTATTCATGATTCTCTCGATGCCGCTGCTTGCTTACCATTCTTACCGTCTTGAATGTCTTCATTATATAAGTGGCAAGCGACAAAATGTTTATCATCCACTTCTTGCCAAACAGGAGCTTGTGTCGCACAGACTTCCATAGCATGTGGACATCTCGTCCGAAACACACAGCCACTCGGTGGATTGACTGGACTTGGCAGTTCTCCTTTTAAAATAATTCGTTCCCGCCTATCCTCTACATCAGGATCAGGTATAGGGATTGCTGATAGAAGTGCTTGCGTATATGGGTGTAAAGGTTTCTGATAAAGGTTTTCACTTGAAGTTAACTCTACTAAATGACCTAAATACATCACACCGATTCGATCACTAATATGCTTAACCATGGACAAATCATGGGCGATAAAAAGGTAGGTTAAGCCTTTTTTCTTTTGTAAATCTTTTAATAGATTCACAACTTGCGCTTGTACAGATACATCTAATGCTGAGATAGGTTCATCAGCAATAATAAATTCTGGATCCAAAGAGAGTGCTCTAGCAATACCAATCCTTTGCCGTTGTCCCCCACTAAATTCATGAGGATAGCGGTTTGCATGATCTCGATTTAACCCGACATCCTCAAGTAATTGATACACCCGTTCTAGTCGTTCTTTTCTATTTTGATAAAGTCCTTGAACTTCCATCGGTTCAGAAATAATCTCTTGTACAGTTGAACGAGGATTTAATGACGCATATGGATCTTGGAAAATCATTTGCATTTTGCGATGGAATTGAAATTTCTCTCTTTCATTCATATCATGAATATTTTTACCACCATATAAAACCTCTCCATCCGTACGATCATATAAGCCAATGATTGTTCTGCCTGCCGTCGATTTACCACAACCTGACTCGCCAACAATCCCGAAAGTTTCTCCTTTTTTTATGTCAAAAGAAACGCCATCAACAGCTTTTAATACGCGATCTTTCCCTAATTGAAAATGCTTCTTTAATTGTTGGACCGATAATATCGTTTCAGCTTGCATGTGAATCTTCCCCTTTTTTCCAAAAACGCCTTGCTGCCATTAATTCTTTCTCGTATACTGTCCCCGCCAGTGGGATAATCTCAACATTCTTTCCCGTCTTTGGTGAATGCAGCAATTTACCATCCCCATAATAAATACCGACATGGTGCAGTGCTCCTTTCCCTTCTTCATAAGCGAAGAATAGAAGGTCACCTCGTTGTAAGGAATCAAGCGAAACTTCTTCGCCTTCAACAGATTGATCATGCGCATCTCTTGGTATGATGACACCATTCGCTTTACACGCAGTATAACTTAATCCAGAACAATCATAACCGTAGCTACTCATCCCACCCCAAAAATACGGTAAGTCGAGAAATTGTTCAGCTGCTTCAATCACTTTCTCACCATCTTTCACTGACCAATCAGATCGAGAAGAAAAAATTTCAACGTCACTCCGCTCTAAAACCCCTTCCCCGTCAGGTGTTTGTACACGAACCAACTCACCTTTTTCTGAAATAAATGGTAAGATTGTTAAGTAACTTAGCGTGAGCACTTGATTTGTTTTCGTTAATTGGGCTTTTTCCGCAGTGACCACAGCAATCGGCCCTTGTATGACATCCCAGTTTTCACAAGCTACCATTTGACATTTCGGTACCCAACCAGGGTAACCACCACTATGTTTGGAGGAAGGCTGAGTCGGTACAACCACATGAAACCATTCATCTGTCTCTTCTAACACGACGACTTCTTCACCATATAAAAGTTGTGATTGTACGAGATTGGCATCACATAGCTCTAAAGCTTTCTCGTAATCTAGTGATGCAATCCAAGCATCAAGATCAGGATTTTCCTTGATACCTTTCTCATCTATTACTCTAGGAGATTGGGCATTCGTCCATAACGTAGCGACAGGAACATTCGTAATCCATTTATTTGCCAAGAGAGACCCCTCCTTTAATATCTACATCTCTAATGCCTAAACCCGATTCGTTAGGAAATGTGATCTTTTTGCTTTTATATTGAATACCACCATCGACGATATCTTTCGCCATCATTAATGGGGCATCAAAGTCAAATCGCGTAATATTTCTTTTGCTTGCAGCAAAATGAGCGGCAGCAGTAATACCTACTTTCGTTTCAATCATGCTACCAACCATGCATTCTATCCCGCTCGCTTCTGCCAATTGATTGATCATCTGCGCCTGATAAATCCCACCAGCCTTCATCAGCTTAATATTAATTAAATCTGCACTACGGTTTTTTACGACTTCCAACGCTTGCCTCGGTGTAAAAATACTTTCATCGGCCATGATTAATGTATCAACATGATCTGTTACTTGTTTTAAGCCGTCGATATCCCAAGCTTTCACTGGTTGCTCAACTAACTCAATGCCTAAATCTAAATCTTCCAGTTTTCGAATAGCAAAAATGGCTTCCTTCTTGCCCCATCCTTGATTAGCATCTAGTCTTAACTTAATCTTATTACCAATTCTACGGCGCACCTCTTTAATACGCTCAATATCAGTGGCAATACTATCTTTTCCTACCTTGATTTTTAATACATCAAACCCTTGTTGCACATAGTTTACAGCATCTTCTCCCATTTCCTCTGGGCCATTTACACTTACTGTATAATCGGTTTCTATTTCATGCGTATATCCACCTAAAAATTGGTAGAGTGGTAACTTACATAATTGTGATAAGCAATCATAGATAGCCATATCGATTGCTGCCTTTGCACTTGCATTACCAACTATTGCCGTTTGGACGGTCGAAAGCATTTGTTCATATTGGGAAAAATCCTTATTCATTAGATTCGGTGCCATCACTTCGTTAATAGCCGCTTCAATACTTCCCATCGTATCACCTGTAATGACAGCTGTTGGTGGCGCTTCTCCCCAACCCACTATTCCGTTATCACATATTATTTTGATAATGACACTATCAGCTGTATAAACTGTGCGCAGCGCGGTTTTAAATGGCTTTATGAGTGGTATAGCTACGCGATGTGTCTCAATTCTTTTGATTTTCATATTTGACATCCACCTTTATAAAACTCCATGTTCAATCGTTAAATCTTGTGTATCGGCATTAAGTTTTGCAGGCACACCAAGCGGTAAAGAGAAATGCGGTGTACAATGACCAATCATGAAGCCTTTAACTGCTGGCTTTCCGATAAGTTTAAAATAGTGATCTAACACTTCATCCAGTGATAATGATTGTTCTCTTTCAGGCGTACAATGCTTAAAATTCCCAATAACGAATCCGGCTGCTTGTTGGAGCTTCCCGGCCATATATAATTGATTCAGCATGCGGTCAATCGCTCTCGGCTCTTCATGAATATCTTCGATTAAGATAATTTTATCCTTCGTATCAATCTCAAATGCAGTTCCTATTGTGCTAGTAAGCAAACACAGATTACCACCGACAATGTCACCTTCTGCTACTCCTGAAACGATTGTCTCAAGACTCCCCAATGTCTTCGGATAAATCCTATCTTCTGGTTCCATTATTTGCTTCATAAAAGACTTTGATAACGTTTGATCCTCTTGCTCTGAGCCGATATCTGATGCTAACATCGGTCCATGAAAAGTAACTAATCCTGTCTTTTGTCGAATAGCTGTATGGAGAAAAGTAATATCACTATAGCCCCAGAAAACCTTTGGATTTTCAGCGATCATATGATAATCAATATCACCAGCGATTCTAGCTGTTCCATAGCCACCTCCTGCACAGATAATGGCTTTGACTTCCTTATCAGCAAACATCGTATGTAAATCTTTTAATCTATTCTCATTCGGTCCAGCTAAATAACCGTATTGCTCAAAGAGCGACTGGCCGAGCTTTATTTTCAATCCTAATTCTTTCTCTAAAAAAGCAAATGAACGTTTTAAGTTTTCTTGGTTTGGTGGGCTTGCAGGTGCGATTACTCCGACTGTATCCCCCATACGTAATCTAGCCGGTTTGATGATCATTTCCCCACATCCTTTTCATTGACATTACTTCAATATATGCGTATCTGTATTCGGTTATTTCATTACTACATATCAACACAAGCAATCTTTCATGCGTGATTAGGCAAAACTAGACATCAATCTATTTATTTCTCAGGAAATATTGTCGAAGTATAAGAGCTTTTTCACCTTTCATTTCCTTACTATAAGGGAAGAGTGAACCCCCGAAAGGGCTCACCTAACCTTAAAATATCATATCTTAATGAAACTACTTTTTATCTGCCCATTTCAATTCGATATAGCCTACTGGATGGCGAACAATACCAGTTACATCTTCATTTTGTAAATACACTTGATTGTAGAAATGAATCGGCATAATCGGCATTTCTTCAAAAAGGATTTTCTCTGCTTCATACATCATTTCAAAACGCTTTTCTTCATTTGCTTCGTTCTTAGCATCTTTAATCAATTTGTCATATTCTTCATTAGACCAACCTGTACGGTTCATAGAATGTCCTGTTTGGAAATTTTCTAGGAAGTTAATGGGATCGGCATAGTCAGCTAAGAAAGAACTTCTAGAGAATTGAAACTTAAGGGCTGTTTGCTCTTCTGAAAAGACATTCCATTCCATATTCGCCAATTTCACATTCACATCTAAGTTTTCTTTAAGCATTTGTTGGATCGCTTCTGCCATTTTTTTGTGATTCTCACTTGTGCTATAAGTTAACGTGACTTCAGGAAGGGTATCATATCCTTCTTCTTCCATTCCTTTTGCTAAAAGCGCCTTCGCTTCCTCAAGATTAGTTTCTACCAGATTTCCACCAGCTTCACGGAAATCCTTACCTGATGGATCTTTAAACCCTGGGGATACAAATCCATACGCTGGCTCTTCACCATTTTTTGTGACGTAATCAACAATCTCTTGTTGATTGATTGCCATGACAAACGCCTTACGAATATTCACATTTTGGAATGGTTCCATCGTTACATTAAAACGGTAGAAATAATCTCCAGCCTGTTCGACCATTTGTGCAGAACCATCAGCAAATAATTCTTCGCTCAACTCCGCTGGAACAGCTGATGTATCAAGTTCACCAGTTTTATACATTTGATATTCTGTTGTTTCATCATCCACCATAGCCCAGTGAACTTTGTCTAACTTCACATTAGTTGCATCCCAATAGTTTTCATTTTTCTCCATTACAAAATGGCTATCATGTTGCCATTCTGTTAATTTGAAAGGTCCATTTGAAACATATGAATCAGCTTCTGCGAACCATTTTGGATTTTCTTCAGCTACTTTTTCATTAATCGGGAAGAACGCCGGATTCGTGATAACGCTCAAGAAGTAAGCTTGTGGACTTGTTAATGTTACTTCGAATGTTTTTTCATCGACAGCCTTTACTTGAACATCATCTGCAGAACCATCTCCGTTATTAAAAGCTTCTCCACCTTCAATGAAATAACCTAAAAACGCGGCAGCCGAACCAGTATCTGGGTTTAGTAGCCTTTTCCACGCATAAACGAAATCGCCCGCTGTTACATCATCGCCATTAGACCATTTCGCATCGTCTCTTAAATGGAATGTATAAACTTTACCATCCTCAGAAACATCCCATTTCTCAGCAATTGCTGGAGCTGGTTGGTGATCTTCTCCTAATCTTGTTAAGCCTTCCATCAAGTTATTCAATGCCGACCAAGAGACACTATCAAAACCGATTGGCGGGTCAAAAGAAGTCGGTTCTTGGGCATTATTCATATACAATACTTTTTCTGCCGCCTCTTCTCCTCCTCCAGTTTCACCATCTGTTTCCTTCCCTGCCTCCTCATTCGCTGTACAAGCAGATAGAACAAGAGTGAAAACTAGTAATAATACAAGTGAGAATAGCTTCTTCATCATATTTCCCCCTTCATCTTTTTAAAATTATATATTTTCAGCCATTTCAGCTGATAAATATTCATACTGCTTACTTGACCATCATTTTTAATTTTTGTGCCCTTTCGTCTTGCAACCAACAATCAACCTTATGTGTATTGGAAAGTTGCTTTTCACGCGGAATAACCTTATCACATACTTCCATAGCAAAATCACATCTTGCTGTAAATGGACAACCAACCGGTGGTGAAAATAAATCGGGTGGTGAACCTAAAATAGGAACCAGCTCCCCACCAATGAGATCGAGTCGCGGCACAGATTGCAACAACCCTTTCGTATAAGGATGCTGGGGCTGATAAAAAATTTCTCTCCTTGTGCCTTCCTCAACAATTTTACCAGCATACATCACGGCAATGCGGTCAGCTACTTGGGCGACAACACCTAAATCATGTGTAATCAAAATAATAGATACATCCGTCTTCTTTTGTATTTCTTTAAATAAATCGAGTATTTGTGCTTGGATTGTTACATCCAAAGCTGTTGTTGGTTCATCAGCAATAAGAATTTCCGGCTCGCATACTAGGGCAATGGCAATCATCAGCCGTTGTCTCATCCCCCCACTAAATTCATGAGGGTAGTTCTTCATACGCATTTCTGCATCAGGAATACCGACGAGGTTCAACATATCCAGTGCTCGTTTTCTCGCCTTTTCTTTCGTTGAGCCATCATGTTGTATAATTCCTTCTATTAGTTGCTTTCCTACAGTTAATGTCGGGTTTAATGCCGTCATCGGATCTTGGAAAATCATTGAAATATCCTTTCCGCGTACAGTTCTCATTTCTTTTTCCGAGATATTCACGAGGTCTTTATTTTTAAACCGAATCGCACCAGACGCAATCTTTCCTGGTGGTGAAGGGATGAGCCTCATAATACTTTGTGAGGTCACACTTTTCCCACAACCTGATTCACCAACAATGGCTAATGTTTCTCCTTTATTTAAGTCGAAGGTAACACCTCTTACCGCTTTTACTTCTCCGCCATACGTCTTAAACGTGACATGCAGATCTTCCACTTCAAGTATTTTCTCCATGTTTGTTACCTCCTTAACTTAGGATCCAAAGCGTCTTGCAAACCATCACCTAGCACATTAAATGAAAACATCGTTAAACTAATAAATAGCGCTGGGAAGAACAGTCTCCACCAATCTCCAGTTAATATGGAAGTGAGTGCATCATTAGCCATCGAACCCCAACTAGCTAGTGGGGGTTGAATCCCTAAGCCTAAGAAACTAAGAAAGGCTTCAGCAAAAATAGCTGATGGAACTGTTAAAGTCATCTGAACGATTATCGGCCCCATTGTATTCGGAAGTAAGTTTTTGCGAATGATTCTCCCTGTTTTCGTACCAAAGGTTTTCGATGCCATCACAAATTCATAGTTTTTCACCTGAAGCACTTGCCCACGAACAATTCTTGCCATTCCTACCCAACCTGTTATCGATAGGGCAAAAATGATGGTGAATAATCCTGGTCCCATGACCACACTAATCAAAATCACGACTAACAAATAAGGAAGACCGTATAATACTTCAACAATCCGCATCATTACATTGTCTGTGCGTCCACCCTTATATCCAGCGATGCCGCCATAAGCAACACCGATGGCAAAGTCAATAAGTGCTGCAGCAAGACCAACAAATAAGGAAACTTGGGCTCCTTCCCACACACGAGTAAAAACATCTCTACCCAGTTCATCTGTCCCGAACCAAAATTCTGAAGATGGTGCTAAGTTTTGATTCGCTAGCATTTGTTCCGATCCATTATGAGGGGAAATCAACGGCCCCACAAAAGACATAATGGTTAAAAGAACAAGAAAAACGAGCCCTGACATTGCCAATTTATTCTTCAATAACCTTTTCCATGCATCTTGCCAGTAAGAAAGACTCGGTCTGACAACCGCTTCAGCTTTTCTTTCATCTTTTTCTTTTGGGGAAAACCAATCATCTGGAATATCTTGCATATATGTATCGTTTGTTTGCTTTTGTGTTTCCATCAGTTCCCCTCCTTTTTATGAAGCTTAATTCTAGGGTCTAATATGCCGTAAGCAATGTCGACAAGAAATAACATGATGATTAATATGGAGCTGTAAAACACGGTAGTCCCCATAATGACTGGATAGTCACGCGTATTGATACTTTCAACGAAATATTTCCCCATTCCCGGGATGGCAAATATCTTTTCAATCACAAATGTACCTGTAAGAATACTAGCAGCCAATGTACCTAGCACCGTCACTACTGGTAAAAGCGCATTCCGTAATGCATGCCTGAAAACAATCGTCACAGGTTTCAGACCTTTCGCTTTTGCTGTACGAATATAATCCTGTGTTAGCACTTCTAGCATGCTGGATCTTGTAAGTCGGGCAATAATTGCCATCGGGCCAGTTGCAAGCGCTAAAGTCGGTAGCACCATATGCATCGGACTCGACCATGTTGCAACAGGGAAAATCGGAAGGTTAACAGCAAGTTGCTGAATGAGCATGGTTGCCATCACAAAGTTCGGAATGGAAATACCTAACACAGCTACAGTCATGGCTAAGTAATCTATAAAGCCATTATGCCTAAGAGCGGCAATCACACCGAGGGTAATCCCAGATATAACGGCAACTATGAGGGTCACCATCCCTAATTCAAAAGAAACAGGAAAGCCCCGACCGAGCATATCATTAACCGATTGCGCCGGCTTTTTAATCGACGGGCCGAAATCAAAGGTAACGACAGATTGGATATAAGAAAAATACTGGACATATAGTGGTTCATCTAAATGATAGAATGCTTCTAAGTTTCTTTGTACTGCCTCACTTGTCGCACGTTCATTATTAAATGGCGAACCCGGTATAGCATGCATTAGAAAGAATGTAAGTGTGATGATTACCCATAAGGTGATGACCATCGCCCCGAGTCGTTTTCCAATGTACTTAAGCATAGACACACCTCCTTAGCAATATGATGTTCTCGAAGCTAATTCAGTCATGACAAGCATGGCACGATAAGCCTCTAAGATGTCTTTCGCTTGAAATTGGACAATGGTTGTTCCCTCTTCTAAATAAGTGCCAGGCATTAAGGCCGCCCACTCTGCTTGACCATAATTAGCAAATTCAATTTTAAGTACTGGGTTTTCGGGCGGGACAAGCGGTTTTACCCTTTCTTTATTTTCGATGGCTTGCACTGTCTTTTCTTTTAGTAATATCTCCGCCTTTGCTGGTGTCAGGGACTTCACCGCTGACCGGGTAATCGTTTCTTTCACTACCGCTGTCGTTATATGAGGAATCAAACTTTCTGCTTCTTTCGCTGCTTGGTCATCACCAGCCACCATAATGACAGGGACACCGTAGTATCCAGCGACATATGCATTGAACCCCAACTCTCCAACGACTACATCATTAATAAACATATTTCTCACATTAAAAAACATAGAATGCGACATTACACCCTTCATGGAAGCGCGGGCATGATATCCGACAAAAATTGCCCCAGCATAAGATTCATCTAAGCCTTCAACCATTGAATAGGGCTTCACATCACCTGTGATCAAACTTGTATCTGGATGGAGGTATTCAATCATCAAATTATTCATTTTTGAATGACTATCATTCACAAGCACCTCTTCAAAACCTTGATTGAAGGCCTCTGTGATCACATAGTTCGCCTCATCAGTCATAATTCTCCGACCGCGTTCATAGTTGTTTTTAGCTGAATCTACTTGAGTATGATCAGCAAGTCCTGTAATTCCTTCCATATCGACTGACACATATAATTTCATTTGGTCTCCTCCAGCTTATGTTTATTAGAAAATTGAAAATATTTTACAAATACCTTAAGTTCATCATTAGAAACTAAAAAAAATCCAACGACCAAGGCATAAAGAAAGAAGCCTTTAGTCGCTGGATTTTAACTGTGATAAACAGAAAAAGCAGCTATTTCGTTTTTAATTGGTTATATTTAATAAGTGCATTTCGATATGCAACCATAATGGCTTTCTGCGATGATCCAAAATATCTCGTTTCGATTTCATTTAATAAGAAGTCCGACTCCAACAAACTTTGCCCAACGAAAATAGATTGGATGAAAGCTGATGTTAAACTTATGGTTGATGAGCATTCAGCATCAATAATCTTCCCAGAATCTCGCTCAACCACAAAGGCAATAAAAAAACCATTGTATTGTTGCATAATTGCATTGTTAGAAGAGGTTTTACTCTCTCCAATAATATAGAGGGTATTTGGCGGAAACATTATTCTTCCTCCTAGCCAGTATGGATATTACATGAGGTGCTTATGTAAGAACATAAACATTCATTGTAATGCATAAGACCCTTACTTAGAATTGTAAACCATTCGTCCTATCTTTGACAATCAATTTTCAATATTTTTCTTAATATTTTTTTAATTTCGCCTTATTTATGTTAGATTATATAACATATGAAAGCGCCTTGTCTAGCAGGACTTTTCCCTCTATACTGCGCTCCCCGCCACCTTGAGCAAAAGTTTGATTACCGCCACCTTTACCTTTTATCTCTTGGAGCAACTTGCTACATATTTCCTTCATGCTAAAGTCCACTTGCGTTCCACTCGCACAAATACATTGTAGCTTCGTTTCCGTTTCATTAATAAACACGATAAGACTATTATCTTTCTCTGCTGTCATCCATTTGGCCATCCATTGCAATTCACTGATTGAACGATCAACAAAAACCTTACCAACAACCAAGCGGTCATCGATTGCCTTTGCTGTAGTCATTAATTGATGTGCTTCAAATTGCAAAAGTTGTTCTCTATTTCCTTCTAATTGCTTTTGTAGGCTTTTCATATCCAATAAAAGCTTCTTAATTGTTTGCGCTACGTCTTCCTCAGGTGCACTTAATAACTTGGTTGCTTCCTTCAAAACATTATTTTTCTCATGCAATTGCTGTAATACCCTTCCACCACAAACAAAGTAAATTCGCGTTTTCTTTTTATGTCTCTCTGTTCCGAGAATTTTAATCGCACTTACTTCACCAGTCGAAGAAGGATGTGTACCGCCACAGCCATTATAGTCAAATGATGGAATAATCACTAAGCGAATATGCTGAGAGACCGATGTTTCTTTGCGGAGTGGATACTTGTAAAGATCTTCTTTCTCTACCCACACTGTCTCTATTGCTCTGTTTTCAAGAATGATTTGATTCGCAACATTTTCCACCCGCTCGAGTTCTTCATCCGTTACATCCTCAATATCCAAATCTATTGAAACAATTTCTTTCCCTAAGTGAAAGCTAATCGTTTGAAATTGAAACGTTTCAGCAAATGCAGCTGAAAGAATATGCTGACCCGCATGCTGCTGCATATGATCGAAGCGACGGTGCCAATTTATTTCACCATCGACTTTCTCTCCCTTGTCTAACAACTGCGCCAAATAATGCCTAATCTCACCCTCTTTTTCTTCAACATTTATTACCTCTACACCATTTAACCATCCCTTATCAGCAGGTTGCCCACCACCGCTTGGATAAAATGCCGTTTCTTCTAACACGACGTAGCTACCTTCTGTATCTTTACCTACCTGCGAAATATTTGTTGTAAATGTTTGTATATAAGCATCATCATAAAATAACTTTTTCGTGAAATTCATTAGTCTATTCCCCCCAGCTTTTTTGCGAAATGTAAGTATTGACGTTGTATTTCTTCAGGGACCATACTACCACCTGTCCCCCATACGAGATGAGTAGCTTCACTCATATTAGTGATACCAACTTGTTCAGAGTACTTTGATTCAAGAATTTTTTTCGGACCTAAAAACCCCGCTAAGGCTGAAGGCTCCAAGAACATATCCTCCTCATCCTTTAGAAAATGCATCATTTCATATAACTCCCGGTCCGAAACAGTATAAACACCACTTATCGCTTTTTCTAACATATGACCAACCAATTGAGAGGGGCGCCCAACAGCAAGTCCATCCGCCTCTGTTTTCAACTCGATTCCAATATCCTGTACTGAAATCTTCTCATGCAAGCCTGTCCGTAAACCTAATAACATAGCAGGTGCGTGTGTCGGTTCAGCAAAGAAGCAATGCACATGCTCACCAAAGACCTGCTTCAAACCAAAGGTAATGCCCCCTGGCCCCCCACCTACCCCACAAGGTAAGTAGACAAATAATGGATGATCTTGACCAATGCTGATTTGCTTTTCTTCTAGCTGTTTTTTCAGACGAAAAGCAGCCACTGCATAGCCAAGAAAAAGATGCTCAGAATGTTCATCATCTATAAAATACATGGTCGGATTGCTCTCTGCTTGTCTTCTCCCTTCAGCTACGGCCGCGCTAAAATCTGAAGTATGCTCGATGACTTGTACACCTTTTTGCTTCAACAAATCCTTCTTCCACTTTTTCGCCTCACTCGACATATGTACATACACGCGAAAACCAAGTTTGGCACCCATTATGCCGATACTTAAACCAAGATTACCTGTAGAACCAACAGCTATACTATACTGTGAAAAAAATGCCTGCTCATTAAATAATTTGCTATAATCATCAGTAAGGTTTAGAATCCCTTCAGATAAAGCAAGGTGTTCTGCATGCTTTAATACTTCATATATCCCACCTCTGGCTTTAATAGATCCAGATATAGGAAGTTCATTATCTGCCTTTAGCAGTAAGTCTCCTTTGACATTTACATGTTTTTCCTTCATATTGAACAATGTGAGTAGAGGAGATTCAATGATACCCTTCTGCTTGCTTGTTTCAGGAAAAGCTTTCGCAATATATGGAGCAAACCTTTCTAAACGTTTTATTGCGTCTTCAACATGGACAATTGATAAAGAACCACGAATCGTAGAATCATATTGTTGATTCAACCATAATAATGGTTCATATTTTACTAACTTTTTAATAAGTGGATCATTTGCTAATAACTGTTGTATTTGATTATTCATCATATCCTATACACCTTCTTATTATTACGCTTTATCCTTATTTTGGCGGAACTTTAGTGGTTTTGTCGAGTGTAATTGTAAAACTCCAGAAAGGAAGAATCCCCATGACTACATTTAAAAAAATGAATCTGCTGAGCCTATTTTATGCACTCATCGCTTATTTCCCCATCCTACTTTCGAGCAATGTTAATAGAATCAGTCGATGGACAGGCATAAATGTCAGTATGGTTATCATTATTAGTAATACACTTATTTTGATTATTCTTCTATTAGGCACTGCCTATATTTTTCATTTAACTACAAAATGGCTGCACCATAAAAAAATAAGGTTTTTTACCAGCATAACATGGATTCCTTTCTTTTCCATCTTGATGCTTATCACTGCACTATTCTTACCGTTTTCAATGACAATCGAAGCACCTAACCCAGTTACCAGTACCATCATTCTTATTTGTGTCATGCTTTACCCTATATACATATTAATTGTTAATGGATTCATCGCCATGACTCAATCATCTGAACAACCTTTAGTAGATAAAGTGAAGTAAAGGTATTTTACTAGCATCAAGGAAAAATTGATTCACAAAGAGTTGTACATATCTTGTGTTACAGCCCTTTTGTGAACGATTTTTCTGTACTGAATCTCCCCATTAATGAAGGGAGCTAATCTGTTCCACAAAGTGATACTACGATTTCGATTAATTCATTTTCCAATTACGCAAAACTCCCCTCCTCTTTTTCATCAAACCAATCACTTTTTAGCCAATGCAAAAAAAACCAACGTCTTGAAGCCTCGGCGTCGGATCAAGATATTTTTATATGATACGAAGCACCTATCATATTTCGCAATCAGTTTCCACCACTTTCCTTATTCCCATGTGATGCTTATACTAATAAAAAAACTGACTCTATATTGTCGTACGTATACGACAATCTGAGTCAGTTTTTTATTGGTCGATATTTCTTAAGTACACTTGCCAGTCTTTTATTCTTTCCCAATCACAAGCCGCTTGGTTGTATGATTGGTCCTTTAACAAACATGTAACCTTTGTCTCTTTAAGTGTTTGCAATATTTGTGGTTTATCGTCGACATAATAATCTAGCTGAAGGTCTTTAATAATATTCACTTTTTCGTGATCCTTCATTCCACAGAAAAAATGACCTTCTTCAATTGGAAAACCGAATTGCTTCATCCAAACCTTCGTTTGCTGGCAATAATCCGCACCTCTTGCTGTAATATAAAAGATTTCATGCCCCATTGCCGCCAGTTTCTGTAAAAGTTCTAGTGCACCAGGAAAAGCCTTACAATTCGTAAAAAAGATTTCCTCTTGATGTTGATTCCACATTTTGAAACCTTCGTCATCAGTCAAATCATATAATGAATGGATTTCAAGCGTATTTAATTGTTGAAGTGCAGACGGTTCAACGGCCTTCTTTAATTTCCGATTATAAATACTTAATGCATGTCCTCTTAAATCGATTAAAGTATCATCAATATCAAAACCAAACCTCATCATTTCAGTCCTTTATTTGTTAGTAGGATATCCAACAAACTTAAAGTCTTTGCCAATAGGAGTCACCGTTACATGCTCTAATTCTATCGCATCACTCATAAGAGTTACACCATTACCTTCTAAAAAGGTTGGGGCCTCTTTTCCGCCAACTAACTTAGGCGCTAAATAAATGACTACTTTATCAATATAACCAGCCTCTAAAAAGGACGCACTGACATTTCCGCCACCTTCAATTAGAACAGAAGCAATCTGCTCTTCTTTTAACATAGTCATTACTTCAACGATGCTGACTTTTTCTGTTGATGTATGGAAAAGACGAATACCCTTTTCTTCTAACTGTGCTTTCTTCTCATGATCATAGTGATTACCAGTAAAAATCCATGTTGGCGCTAACCCATCATTAACAAGCTGACTTTCCATAGGGATACGTAAAGATGAATCTAACACAAGTCTAATAGGATTTCTACCATTTTGTATTCTAGCCGTTAAAGCTGGGTCATCATGTAACACCGTTCCAATCCCAACTAAAATCGCTTGATTGCTACTTCTTAACTGGTGTACATCTAATCTTGCTTCTTCTGATGTAATCCATTTACTACTAGCAGTATGGGTCGCAATTTTACCATCCAATGAAACACCTGACTTCAATGTAATAAATGGACGCTCAGCAGTTATATAATGATTAAATACCTCATTTATCTCTCTAGCCGCTTGTTCACAAACGCCAATTACTACTTCGATACCTGCTTTTTCTAATATTTTTACTCCATTCCCACTTACAATCGGGTTGGGGTCTAATGAAGCAATGACACATTTTTTAATCCCCGCTTGAACAAGCGCCTCCGCGCATGGACCCGTTCGGCCATGATGAGAGCAAGGTTCCAGAGTGACATAAATCGTCGCTCCTCTTGCTTGATCGCCTGCCATATTGAGCGCATGAATTTCTGCATGTGGTTCGCCTGCTTTCATATGTGCGCCGATACCCACAATCCGCTGGTTATTAACAATCACGGCACCTACAAGCGGATTCGGATCTGTTTGCCCCTTCATCGCTTTGGCATTTTGCAGTGCTAACTCCATGTAAAACTGATCATTACTCATCTCTCGACACCTCTTCTGCCTGAAGATGCCCGGATTTTAATACCTTTGTCTGCAAATACTTTTCATTAAAATCAGAGATATCCCCCCATAGCGGTGTACGGCCAACTAATAAGGCTCCTGCATCTGTTAGTGCATCTAGCTTTTTAGGATTATTCGTGATTAATGTAATAGGCTTCTTCCTCAATTGTTGTAATACAGCAATTGCTTCATCATATTTACGAGAGTCATCCACAAAGCCAAGCTCTTCATTTGCCTCGACGGTATCATAACCATTTTCCTGCAGCACATAAGCCATTGCCTTACTAAATAAACCTATTCCTCTTCCCTCATGATTAGCTAAGTAAAACAATGCTCCCGAACCATTTGCCACCATCATTTTCATAGATTGTTTGAGTTGATATCCGCAATCACACCGTTTGCTACCAAAAATATCTCCGGTATGACAAATCGAGTGAAAACGGACCAAGGCATCTTCACTTTCCTCAAAATCACCGTATACAAGGACACTCGATTGCTGTGAATCAGCAAGGTTAGCAGAAGATAAGTGAGCAACTACCTTGCTAGTATCTTCCATCATTTCAGCACTGTCTAACCAGCAATACCATTTGAAATGCACAGTTTCTCCATCTAGGTTTACAGGTAAGCGTATCGGTCCTACTAAATAAACAGAACGATCACCTCGATCAATTCTCTGAATCTTTTTTTCTAATATTTCAATTGCTCTTGTTTCTAGATTAATTTGGTTCATCTATTTTCCCCCCTAAGACTCAGGCAGAGACAAACTGCTCTCTGTATGAGGCCTCCATCTTTTGTTGCTCTAATTGTAGTGATTCAATATCCGTTCTTCTATATCTTTCAAACTCATTTAAGCATGCTGCACTTGTATCGTTTGCCGCTAAAGCTTTAACTATCGTTGGATATAATGTTTCTGCATCAATCAAGGCACTATTCAAGCCAAATGCACCTGTGGGACTCATCGTATGAGCTGCGTCTCCCATTAATACTAAGCCATCCTTGACCCAAGTTTGGCAACGACAACTTTGTACATTTAGTAAAATAAAATCCTGCCACGATTGAATATACTTTAACACAGATTGTTGTAAATCTGGAAATGCCTGAATTAACTTTTCTACATATGTTTCCACTGGTTGTTTCCTAATTTCTGCAAAAGCACCTTTATCTATATTCCATCCCACTTGAATGAAAGAATTCGTTTGTGTAAAAAGCGCTAATTGATGATCCATTACTAAGCCTTGTCGTATAACGGGTTGCCAGTTTTTTGGTGCGGGGAATTTTGCCCAAAGTAAATCATAATCATGTTCAATTTTTTCAAAGGGAATTTTAGCAAGCTTTCTGATCGTTGAATGCCTACCATCTGAACCAATAACAATGGAGGAGTGAATCGTTATTTCTTCTCCATTTTTCCTTTTCGCTCTGACCCCTTTAACTTTCCCATCTGACATTATCAATTCAGTAGCCCTTGTGCCTGTTAATAGTCGATAGGTGGAGAACTGTAAAGATTCTTTTAATAAGACGGATAATAAATGCTTTTGCGGTACATGAATGCCAACATGTCTTTCATCCGGTGCCGGAGAAACCGTCCTAAGAATTCTCCCGTTTCGCCAGTACTCTATACCTTCCATCGGCAATATACCTAATTGTTTGACTTGGTCAAACAATTGATACTTTTTCAGTACATTTTCACCTAAGTGATTTAAATGTTCTCCTCTGAATTCTTTATCCATATTTTCATTACGTTCTAGCACGATGACATTGATGCCATTTTTCGCTAATAAATATCCTAATAATGCGCCGCCAGGCCCGGCACCAACAATACATACATCGTAGTTAACATCCATAAGGTTCACCTTTCTATTCAACGACTAACTTAATATTATTTCCAGCAGGGTCACTCACCATATAACTGTCCGCTTGCTTCACGACCTCAATATTCATCGCTTGCAGTCTTTCAACAGCCTGTTCAAGCTTATTTTTCGGGAAAACGAGCGTATAGAAAGCCATCCCAACACTATTGGCTGAAGGTGCTACAGCCATGGTTCCGTTCCAAATATTTAAGCCAATATGATGATGGTACTTCCCAGTAGAAATAAACAATGCTTGATTACCATAATGAGTAACTACTTCAAACCCTAAACCATCACAGTAAAAAGTCTTTGCTTCTTCTATATTATTTACATGTAAATGAATATGCCCCATAATTGTTTCTTTCGGCATACCACTCCACTCATTACCGTCCCATTCACTCATAATACTTTGAACATCTAAGGCATTGGTGCCCATTACAACTTCTTCGCCCCTCCAGTCCCAAGACGTTTTTGGGCGATCAGCGTAAATTTCAATGCCATTTCCGTCTGGGTCAGCTAAATAAAGGGCTTCACTCACATCATGATCTGACGCCCCTTGTAAAGGATAATTCACTTTAATAAAGTGGCGAATGATCTTGGCTAAATCATTTCTCGTTGGAAGCAAGATAGCAAAATGATATAACCCTGTTCTTCTCAGCTCTTTTTTCTGCAAACCTTCTGGCGCATGTAATTGCACTAAAGTTTGATTCCCATCAGCTGATAAAGACACTTCATGCTTGCTTTGATGCAATACTTGGAAACCTAATATATCTTGATAGAATTTTAGTGATGTTTGTAAATCTGTTACTTTAAGATCTATTTTTTGTGCGTAAATATTTGGCTCTGCATGAAACGTATTCATTTGCATCGACCCCTTTACCTTTCTTTTCGTTATGCTAGTTACTTTATGTAAGTAATTATATTTTTGTTAACTACTTGTGTCAAGTACAATAATCATGTATTGTAATAATATAAGGAAATCATCGAATAGGGGTGACCATTTTGAATCAAGCACTGATATGTCCTCGATTCGAAAAAGCCATGAGTATCATGAGCCAGCGTTGGACTGGTCTAGTAATCTACCAACTATTAACAGGACCTAAACGCTTTTGTACATTAGAGTCTTCGATGGGCATTAGCGGTAGAGTTTTGTCCGAAAGATTAAAGGACCTTGAACAACAAGGTATTGTTAAACGAGAGGTGTACCCAGAAACGCCCGTAAGAATAGAGTATTCGCTAACAGACCAAGGAATGGCCTTAGAGCCCGTTTTACGCGAAATAGAGAAGTGGTCGCAAGAATGGTTGCCAGCTGAATAAGAATGACAAAATCCCCATATAGCGTATCTATAGGGGTCTTTTCATCGGAAATCACTTATGTGGGCAATGCCTTTTGCCCACATAGGTGGTTTTTGAGTCATCTTGTGGTCATTTTATTCTTAGCAGAGGCATCATCACTATTTTCTCCAAAAAAATCCCGGCGCATCGGCCGGAATTTAATTTTTTTATTTTCTTTTTATAAATAACGGGATAGACATCACTGCTGCTCCACCTATAAACAAGAGCCAATTCTTATTAAACTTGCGGCTCTCGGAATTTTGTTTGCCTTTCTCTACCTCTTTCTCTTCCTTACCCTCACTTTTTGAACCAAGTCCCTTCACAAAAGCAAGTAAAATACTCATCCCTTCCCTCACCTCTGTGTCCCTTAGCATAGATAGCATGGTACCCTCCTTTTTTTCCTTATCTGATTGTTGAACTTCTACCATGCGGGTGAGTGCAGTATTTACTTTATCAATCATCGGTTCCCATTCCTTTAAATCCATTTTTCCCAAGACTTCAAGAAGAAGAAACGCATTTTTAATTGATCCTGTCACTTCAGGATGATCCAGTGATAAGACGACACGGTCGAGAATTTTGTCACTCTGCCCAAGCATACTTTCAACGATATGAAGGATGCCTTTTTCGTGGATTCTTTGTATTAAATGAATAGAATCAATGATTGCTTGGCGGTTATTTACAATACTATCTTCTAATTCCTTTAATTCCTTCTTCCTCTGCTCTTCAGGCGACACATCTATTTTACGAATGACTGTTGTTGCTTTAGCCATGGTTCCTCCTCCTCTCTCTCACAAGATCTCCAGGGAAAATATAGTCACTTCTCCGCCATTTCCCTTCAACATTCACACCTACTTGCGGCTGAGGTGTGCCGAAACGATGATTCTTTCGTGGTAGTGGAGATTCGCCATCTTCTTCTATCACCTCAAGCTTTGCTGAGATCTCTTTATATGCAGGTGTATCTGTATCTTTATCTGTATGCGAACTAGTTAAATAGTTAATAGCGCCTTCTCCAGATGTATTCATTGGTAGATAAACTTGCTTACCTTTAACTCGATCAGTGACGAGACAGCTTACTTTCACACTGCCATATGGAGAAGTTAACCTGACCTTCGTGCCATCTTTGATCCCTCTTTCTGCTGCCAATTGGTCGGACACCTCCAGAAAGACATTAGGTGTTTTACCGGAAATTGATTTAGACTTGTAAGTCATATTGCCTTCATGAAAATGTTCTAGCAGTCGACCATTGTTGACATGAATATCATATTCTCCCGTGAAAGCGAGCGGTTGTGTCCATTTCACTGGATGGAGAATAGCTTTCCCACCTGGAAGTGGAAATCCATCTGTGAACAAAAGAGGAGTATCTTTGCCATCTGCTGCTACTGGCCATTGTAAACTTTTATAGCCTTCTAAACGATCATAATTGACTCCAGCCATTAACGGGGTAAGGGAGGCGACTTCATCCATAATCTCACTTGGATGTTTATAGTTCCAATTTCCACCTAGTTGATTAGCAATAGCCATAATAATTTCCCAATCTGGCTTAGAATCACCTAACGGTTCCATTACTCTATATAACCGTTGAATTCTTCTTTCAGTATTGGTAAATGTTCCTTCTTTCTCCAAACTAGGGCTTGCTGGTAAGACAACATCCGCATATTGGCATGTTTTAGAGAAAAAGATATCTTGCACAATAAATAAATCTAGTTTTTCAAAAGCTGCTTGTACATGATTTATATTCGTATCAACAATACCCATATCTTCGCCTTTTATATATAAAGCCTTTAATTTCCCTTCATGGATGGCTTCAACCATCTCTTGATTATTTAACCCCGGCTCACTAGGGAGGTCTACACCCCAATGCTTCTCAAAACGTTGTCTTACATTTTCATCGGTTACAAATTGATAACCAGGGAAACGATCTGGCATACTGCCAAAATCACTTGTTCCTTGCACATTATTATGACCTCTAAGTGGATAAGCACCTGCACCTGGTTTCATATAATTCCCTGTTACAAGGAGCAAATTAGAGATAGCTGTACTTGTGTCACTGCCTCCACCATGTTGTGTCACACCCATCGCCCAAAGGATAGATGTTGTTTTTGCTTCATGGATTCGTTCAGCGATTGAGATGAGCTCTTCTTCTGATAAGTGCGTCACTTCAGAAGCATATGATAATGTATAAGGCGTTAAACTTTCGAAGAAAACTTCTACATCATTGACGTGCGCAGCTAAGAACGCTTCATCATGCCAGCCTTGATCGACTATATATTTTGTGACTGCTGAAAGCCAAACGAGGTCGCTGCCCGGAGCAGGTTGAACGAAAAGGTCTGCTCGTTCAGCTAATTCATGCTTCCGAATATCAGCCACAATCACTTTTTGACCGTTTAATTTTTGCGCTCGTTTTACTCTTGTCGCCAAAACAGGATGGGATTCTGCTGTATTGGAGCCAATAGAAATGATCAACTCGGCTTGGGCAATATCACTAATACTACCGGAATCGCCTCCGTAACCTACTGTTCTCCAAAGTCCTTTTGTTGCTGGAGATTGGCAATAACGTGAACAATTATCCACATTATTTGTCCCGATGACAGCTCTCGCTAACTTTTGCATTAAATAGGACTCTTCATTTGTACATTTAGAAGAGGAAACAAAAGCTAATGAATCAGGACCATGATTCGTTTTTATATCAGTCATTTTTGAGCGAATAAAAGTAAGCGCTTCCTCCCATTCCACTTCTCTGAAACCTTCTTCATCTCTTATTAATGGCTTGGTCAATCGTTCTTCACTATTAACAAAATCCCACCCGAATTTGCCTTTCACACAAGTTGACACACCATTTGCTGGTGCTTCTTCCTGTGGTTCTACTTTTAATATTTGCCTTCCTTTTGTCCACACATCAAACGAACAGCCAACACCACAATATGTACAGACTGTCTTAGTCTTTTTGATTCTTTCTTCTCGCATAGTTGCTTCAATATCTGAAATGGTTAAAAGGGAATCATAACCTGTTTCAATATTCTTCGTTAGTTCAATCATCGGACGAAGAGATTGTTGTTTCACACCGGTTAAGAATCCGGCTTCTCCTTCCATCCCTACTTCCATCATGGCATTACAAGGGCAAACAGTTGAACAATGACCACAGTTTACACATGATGATTCTTCAATCGGTGAATCCTTGTCCCAGATTACTCGTGGTCGTTTTAAGTCCCAATCAATTGTTAACGTTTCATTCACTTGTAAGTTTTGACATGCTTCGACACATCTACCGCAAAGGATACATTGATCAGGATCATAGCGATAAAACGCATTTCTTTGTACCTCTGCATCTTTTGGTGTATGATCAGTCTCTTGATGAGAAATCTTCATTTCTTTGACGGTATTATGTATTTCGCAATTACCGTTGTTAAAGTCACAAACTGTGCAATATAATTCATGATTACCCAGAATCCGATCCATAGCGATGATCTGTGCTTCATGGATATCCTCACCTACTGTTTCAATTTCATCATTTGGCCGTATGGTCGTAGAGCACGAACGAACATATTCGCCATTTACTTTCACAATACAAGTGTCGCAAGTTTCAATAGCTCCTAAACTAGGAAGATAACAAAGTGATGGTATGTCTATATTCTCTGTATTTAATAGTTGCATGACCGACTTCTGATTACTCACACTGGTTGCTTCGCCATTAACTGTGACCTCAAACTTCTCTGTCACGATGAGCCCCCCTTAATCCTTTATTTACCTATCTACTATTTTCCCTTTTACCCTTTCATTCCCTGCATAAACAGCGTAATGTTTTTATAATTTTCCGTTAATTAAAAGCGTTATAATCAACTAGCCTTCTCTTAATCAATACTTAAATACGATATAAATTGTCATACTCTATATAGAAGATCCGTTCATATTAAGAATTCTCATTTATGTAGGGTACTTTTTCACTGAAATTTCTTTTATTTCTAAAACGAAAAAACTCATCCCCCCAAACGGTCAAGTTTGGTTAAGGATGAGTAAAAAAAATGAATTAGTGAATGTTCGTTTTCCTAAAACTTCCACCTTTAACTTCTGCTACATCGTAAACGGTGACGAATGCCTCTTCATCAATTTCCGAAATGATTTCTTTCATTTTGCTTTCCTCTAAACGGTTAATGACACAAGTAATTTCGATGAACTTTTCATGCGAATAACCGCCATACGCTTCTTTGTACGTAGCACTACGTCCAAGACGGTCGCGAATGGTTTCTACCATAGTGACTGGTTCTGTTGTAATGATCTTAAATGTTTTCGAACCACTTAAACCTTCTTCAACAATATGTATCACTTTACTTGCAATAAAATAAGCAATCGCAGATAAGAACGCGCCCTGCAGACCAAATACAGTAGAAACAATAATAAAGACAAATAAATTCAGGAATAGAATTAAATCACTTGTTCCGAATGGGAGTTTTCGTGAAAGTAGCACAGCAAGCATGTCGATGCCATCAAGTGCCCCACCATTACGTAAAGCTAACCCCATACCAAAACCAAGAATAATCCCACCTACAACTGTGACAAGGAGTGTATCACCTTGAATAATGACTGGTATATGATGCATAAGGCTTGTACCTGCAGCTAAAGAAGCAATACCAATAATTGAATAAATGGCAAATGTTTTACCAATTTGTTTATAACCTAACCAAACAAAAGGTATATTAAGAATTGCGATTAAAACACCTAATGGGATATCAAATAGTTGCGAACCTACAATACTGATACCCGTAACGCCTCCATCTGATACATTATTAGGAATCAAGACCGCCTCTAGTCCATAAGCAGCGATAAAACCACCTATAATGACAATCAGACATCTCATCACCATTTTTAATATATTTTGTTTACTTTTCTTTTTACTCTTTGTTTCCATCATAATCTCCTCTTTACTTTTTCAAATTGATACATAGATAGAATAAATTCCCTATCATCCCTTTCTAACGAAAAATTTACCCCTAAAAACAGTTACTTCTATTATAACTTAATTATTCTCATCCTTTATAACAAAGTTTCTGTCTGATTCTTAATAATATCCCATATTATGGGCAAACTTAGTTTGAAATAAAGGAGGAGACAAAAATGTATAAAAAACAGGAGACAAAGCTTATTTTCTTAGCCTTTTCAATCGCCTTTATTCTCGGCTTATCCATCCTAGGGCGCTTATTCCACTAAATATAAAAGAAAATAACGAAAGAAGGGATTCAATTGGCTAGTGAACAAAGTGTTTTATTTAGCCGTGCTTTGACAGAGTTAACATTAACTTTCCATATCATTTACGCAACTATTGGTGTAGGAATCCCACTAATGATTATGATTGCCCAATGGATCGGAATTAAAAAGCAAGATGATCATTACATATTACTGGCTCGTCGCTGGGCAAGAGGATTCGTCATTACCGTAGCAGTTGGCGTTGTAACAGGAACTGCCATCGGCTTGCAGCTTTCTCTTCTTTGGCCACGCTTTATGGAACTAGTAGGACATATTATTGCTCTTCCATTATTTATGGAAGTATTTGCTTTCTTCTTTGAGGCGATCTTTCTTGGTATTTACTTATATACATGGGATCGATTTGAAAATCAAAAAAAACATTTACTATTGCTAATCCCTGTTGCTTTAGGTGCTTCATTTTCGGCAGTGTTTATTACTGTGGTCAATGCCTTTATGAATTCACCACAAGGGTTTGATATTGTCGATGGACAGCTTGTTAATATTTCTCCATTGCTAGCCATGTTTAATCCAGCTATGCCGACAAAGGTGGCACATGTTTTAAGTACGGCATATATGACTTCAGCGTTTATACTTGCTAGTATTGCTGCTTATCGTATGCTTAGAGGTTCAACCCATCTCTATCATAAAAAAGCACTTTATCTAACTTTAAAACTCGCACTCGTTTTCTCCATCACCACCGCCCTTTTAGGTGATTTCGCTGGAAAATATTTAGCAGAATATCAACCGGAGAAGCTTGCCGCTGCCGAGTGGCATTTTGAAACAGAAGAAAATGCGCCTCTTATTCTGTATGGTGTATTAGATGGTGAAGAGATTAAGTATGCGATTCGTATTCCTTACGCTTTAAGTATACTTGCACACAGCAATCCATTTGCCGAAGTCATCGGTTTGGATCAGTTTGATGAAGATGTTACGCCACCTTTATATATTCATTATTTATTCGATATTATGGTGACTTTAGGTATGCTCCTTATTTTCATTGCCCTACTGTATATTATTGGGCTGATGAGGAATTGGTCCTTTATCCATGCCAAATGGTTTTTATGGACAATGGTGCTTTCCGGACCACTTTCAATGATCGCCATTGAAGTGGGGTGGTGGTTCACAGAAGTAGGTAGACAGCCTTGGATTCTCCATGGATTAATGCGAACAGCTGAAGCGGCAACGAGCAATGAACATGTAGGCTGGATGCTTGTTCTGTTTGCCTGTTTATATCTCTTGCTCGGTGCAGGAAGTATTTACGTACTCACAAGTATGTTCAAAAGAAACACGGTTGAACAAGAATTAGCTGATCGAAAAATAGAAAAAGGCGGTGACACTTTTGACTCTTGAGATAATCGGTATTTTTGTACTTTGGCTGTTTTTGTTCGGTTACGTGATTGTTGCCTCTATTGATTTTGGCGCAGGATTTTTTAATGCCTACAGCTTATATAGAGGCAATCAACATATTTTAAATAAAATTATTCAACGTTACTTATCCCCGGTATGGGAAGTCACCAATGTATTTCTCGTCTTTTTCTTTGTCGGTATCGTTGGGTTTTTTCCACAAACAGCTTATTATTATGGGACCACTCTGTTAGTGCCGATTAGCTTAGCCACCATTTTATTAGCGATTCGTGGTTCTTATTATGCTTTTTCAACATATGGAAAACGTATGCCTAAGAGGTATACATACGTTTATGGATTATCTGGCTTATTGATACCAGCCTCGCTTTCGATTGTCTTTACCATCTCTGAAGGCGGCTTTATTTCAATCGAACAAAATGGACCTGTGTTGGATATAGCCTCCCTGTTCACAAGCCCACTAACCTGGAGCATTGTTGTACTCAGTATCACAGCAGTTCTTTATATCTCAGCTGTTTTCTTAACATGGTATGCCCATTATGCCAAGGACGAAGAGGCAACTACTTTATTGAGGAAATATGCATTAATATGGGCCATCCCCTCCCTCATTACAGCAATTGGGATCATCGTTGAGTTAAAGTTCCACAACCCAGAGCATTTTGAACGACTTTTTGATTTATGGTGGATGTTTGCATTGTCTGTACTATTTTTCATAGGGACGTTTATCCTCATATATAAGAGAAAAAATTATGGACTTGCATTCACTTTATTATGCGGACAATATTACCTTGCCTTCTTTGCTTATGGTATTTCACATTATCCGTATCTACTGTATCCCCATTTATCAATATTTGATAGTTTCACAAATGAAGCTATGGCAATCGCTTTAATCATTGCCTTTATAGCCGGTTTAGGTTTGCTACTACCATCGCTCTATCTTTTATTGCGGCTTTTCTTATTTAATAAGGAGTATGTAGAAGGGCGAAATGATAGTCATGTTTAAGAAGGGAGATCATTTTAGATGAGTTCATTTATTATTTTTTATGCGCCGTTTATTGTTATCTTACTATCCATTATCATCGGCTTTCGCGTTGCTTTATATGATCGATCAGTGGTTAACCATAAAGATAATCGTTTGTAGACATACAATGGATCTAATTATTTCACTCTGGCTTCACTTACATTGGTTAGTAAAATAAAGGAGAAAGAAGGGGAAAAGTTGCTTATAGAATTTCCCCCGCACAGTCATTACTCCTTTGGGTGCGCATTTTTATATGCGCACCCAAAGGGTTATAATCCCCAAATCCCTTTCCTCCTCCTTGCACCGATATTATGAAGTCGCCTTCAAACCAATGACGCCGACAATGATAAACAATACGCTGATGATACGTTTTTTACTTTTTGGTTCTCCGAATAGGAACATACTAAGTAAAACAGCCCCTGCTGTACCAATCCCAATCCATACCGTATAAGCAATACTCACTTGTAAATATTGAAAGGAGGCATACAGTAGCGCAAAGGATATTCCAAATCCGCCCATATATATGACAGCATTCCGAATTGTTTTTTGTTCACTATATTTTTTTAACCCAATGACACCAGTAATTTCACTTATTGCTGCTAAAAGCACAAGAATCCAGCCCATCATGCTACTTGATCCTCCCTACTATGTTCTTCTATTTGATTATCAGCTAGCTTCAAACCGATAACACCAACTAAAATGAATAAAATAAAGACTATTTTCGCTAACCCCATTTCTCCATTGAAGAGAAAAACATCCATTAAAGACGTCCCTACAGTACCAACTCCGGCAAAAATAGCATAAACGGTGCCAGTTGGTAGATTCTCACATGCTTTTGATAAACAGTGAAAATCTAATAAAATCACAGCGACTACAAGGACCCAATGCCACCAAAGATACGCTGTATTAAAGCCAAAAACCCAAACTAGTTCAAATAAACACGTTAAAATAACATAAACCCAAGATTGATTCATCTTTCTCATCTCCAACTGACTGAATTTCAGTCATTTTTTAATCAAAAACCCACCACTGTTGAGATTTTTTTAGATTCCAAAAATCATAAGTTAATTAGCAGAAGGTTGATATCCTAAACCGCATTTTAAAAAGGTTAGCACTTCTTCTTTTTGTTGCTTTGCTTTGTCTTCATCTGTGTGATCATACAAGTAAATTTGCTCCGCTGCCGATTCCACTAATCCAATCAAAATCTTTGCTGTACTTTCTATGTTAAGATTGGAACGTACGACTCCTTCTTCTTTAGCCGTCTGCAAAAAATGACTAATCCACTCGTAAAATGGTTGGTAAACCGTCTCCCATTGACGAATATGTTCGCTAGAAGCAAGGCCAGCATATACTAAAGCAAGCACTTCTCGATACTCACTCGTATATAAAAAGATGCTATCCACCAGTTGCTTTAATCGATCAACAAATATCGCTTCACTATTTACTTCATGATGTACTCTGGCAATTAATTTTTCTACCATCACTTCTGCAATTGCCGGCATAACAGAAAGTTTCGATGGGAAATACAAATAATATGTCCCTTGAGCAATACCTGCTAGTTTGACAATATCTGCAATTTTAGTTTTTTCTATACCCTTTTCTTGAAAAACTTCAATTGCTGCATGTACAATACGCTCTTTTTTATCCATTATCAAACTCCTTAAATATGACTGAATATCATTCATTTTAAAGTGATTTTATGGAAATGTCAATTTCAAAAAGCTTCTAACCGAAGACAAAGGATATTCAACCACCTCCATTTGCCCTCGGATTTTTTAGTTTGCTTTATAGAGCATTGTTACAACTGTTCCATATCTTTCTTTACTTTTTACAAACATTTTCCCTTTATTTTCGCTCATTATTTTAAAACAAATCGTTAAGCCAATGCCGTTTCCTTTTTCTTTACTTGTGAAATACGGTTCGCCAATCCTAGCTAATCTTTCTTTAGAGATTCCTTCTCCATTATCCATGACGCGGATACGGATATACTCTTTGTGCTCATCTAAAACAATTTTAACCTTACCACCTTCACGAATGGCTTCCAAACTATTTTTAATAATATTAATCATAACTTGTTTGAAATGAGATTTATCCATCATTATATTTTGCTTTTGCATTAATTTGTTAGTAAGTTGGATTTTCTTCCCTTCCTCTGTCGCCATGGCATTGAATAGAAGGTTAATATTCTTCACTTCATCAACTGCATCAAATGGTTCAACAGAAGCTAGTTCATCAGATTTAGCTTCAGGCTTCCCTAAAATTAGTAATTCTTTTAATACTTGATTAATCCGATCAATTTCTTCAATAAGAATTCTCTCATAGGTCGAGTCAGGGTTTCTTTCTCTTAACAATTGTATGAAACCACGAATCGTTGTTAATGGATTTCTTATTTCATGCGCTACACCCGCAGCCATTTCACCAATGACTTTCATTTTCTCTGATGAAAGAAGCAACTGCTCATTCTTCTTCTGCTCTGTTACATCATTACCAAAAAAGATGGTGAACGATTGCCCAGAATTTTGATATAGCTGCTTCATTCCCCACTGAATATAATAATTTTTTCCTTTATAATCTGTATAGCGGTAAGGTTGTTCAAACCCATATGCAATCATTGGCAAAAAGTGTATAAGTGTAGATATTTTTTTCCCTAATAAAGTATGTTCTCTCTCATTAAATAATTGACAAAAGGAGCGATTCACCTTCACAATTCGCTGATCACTACCCGTAACAAGCAAATAATTAGGATTAATATCCATGATTTCTTCTAATAGCTCACTCTGTTTAATTAACTCAATATTGATATTGCGAATTCTTTGCGATTGCATTTGAAAAAAACCTAAAAATAAAATTAAGGCTGCAATGATTGAGTTAAAACTAGAGAAATAAAGCGGAGCAAAAGAAAAACCACTAATAACACCATTAATAAAAATAATCATTGCTGCTATGACTAATTGTAAGTAAAAGCTTCTATAATAAACACCTTTTAAATGTAATGTGACAATAAACAGGAAAAACCAATTAATAAAAACAAGTAAAACATTAATGATAAACGTAAAATTCAAAGGACCATAAATTGGAATCCAATGGGCAGGTGAAATGTCCCCCGCTTCAACAAATCTGTAAGATTCGACTCCAAGTGAAGTAAAGTTTATCAAATACGTAATGATACTAATCATCATAACTAAACACATGCCCGATTTATTAAACATTATCCCAAATCGATGCAAAAAAGGATTTTCTTTTACTAAATAGTAAGAAAAATAATACATCGTTGGCATAATGAAAATCGGACCCATCCTTAAAATCCGGAACAACAAATCAATCACTTGTAAAGACAGAAACTGTTCAGCATAAAGAAAGGCAATATCCATTTGCCAAAACGACAATAGTAAGAGGAAAATGGACAAAGCTTTTGTTAAGGAGGTTTTAGAATAGAATAAGATCGATACAGAAATAAATAAGGGGATGAAAGAAACAGTTAATAATAAAACAAACTCCATCTTATGTCATCCTTACCTTAGAGAAAAGGGCAGCATGATTGTTTCCACCATAGCCTTGTGAAGTAACAAGTACTTGTTCCACTGGGCAATGCATCACTTCATCAACAACCGGAAGCTGCTCATACTTACCAACATCTACTCTGACGGTTGGCGGAATAAACTGATCCTGTATACTAATTAAACCGGCCATTACTTGAAACATGCCCGATGCTCCCATCGCATGACCAACATTCCCCTTTATAGAAGTAATCGGCACGCCTTTATCTACAAAAAACTCTCCATAAACCATTGCCTCAATATCATCGTTTAATTGGGATCCTAACGCCTGACTATTAATATAAGTCGGCATCCCTTTCTTAATCGTTCTTTCTACAGCCTTAACCATTGCCCGACCTTCTGGATCAGCAATGTAAGAGGAATAAGCGGATTGGAACATACTAGATTCCGTTAAATACCCTATTATCTCTTTTTCTCGTTTAACCGCAACTTCCTCTGATTCCAATACTAATACCCCTGCACCTTCAGACATAGCAAAACCCTCGCCTGTTGAAAAGGGACCCATGAATGTCTCTCCCGTTTGCATAATTTTCAGTGGCAGAAAACCAGACAATACTAAATCGTTAATGGTAGAGTCTACCCCACCGACAATACACACATCTACCTCATTTGCCTGCAGAAGGATTTTAGCCATATGAATGGCGTCTAAACTAGATGTACAACTATTTGCTAAAGAAAAGGTTGGACCTTCAATTTGCAAGAAAGTACTTAAACAGTTCGCCAATGTATGGCCATTCATATTCCCAATGGCATACGGACTCATCCTTTTCCCTTTGTGTAACTTTATTGAATGGTTAAAAACCTCTGTTATTACACCACCAGAAGAGCCAACAATGATAGCAGTTGCATAATCTCTCGGTTGAATCTGCGCCATTTCTATTGCCCGATCTGTTGCATGTAGGAGCATTTGCGCTGACTTTGGTAATTTATGCGCATTTAAATACGGGTAGCTCATTTCATCCCCTTTTACTCTGCCAGTAAAAATGTGCTCACCTTTAAATTCTTCTCTATTTAATATCGTTTTTTTATCTTTTAATATATTTGAAAAATCTTTGATTGATGTAATGTTTGGGCCAATCAATCCCATTCCAGTGACAACAACTCCCATAAATGCAACCCCTTTTGCATATATACACCTTTATCTTACTATTAATCTAGAAAATAAGATACGTTTCATTCATGACTAAACCCGTTCACACAACACGAATAGTACTATAGTAACATAAGAACACGAAGTAAATTTAGGTCTTTTCATCTAAAAAAAAGAAATAAAACTATTTTTCACCTTATTAACTTTGCGAATTGTTAAGATTCTCCAATGGAGGCATCACTTCATCATTTGAATTCTTTTCTACATAAAAAAAGGTACCAACCTTTGTTAGGCAAGTACCTCTCCGTCTCCCATTACATCATATACAATCAATTTTCCGTTGTAGCCGCAGTTTGTTCTCGAGCCTCGCCATGCCAATCTTTTGTTACATCTACCCATTGTTTTGCCCCTGCATATTGATATAATTCCTCACAAGTTAGTTCAATTGCTGAGTTTATGCTACCACATGCTGGATACACCATTTCAAAACGCTTTAGGGATGCATCAAGAAAGATATTCATTTCTTTTGCCAATCCAAATGGACAGACACCGCCTACCATATGCCCTGTATGGTCAAGCACTTCTTCAGCTGAGAGCATTCTCGCTTTCATTCCAAATGTATGACGAAATTTCTTATTATCTATTCTTGCATCACCTGCAGCAACAACTAGTAGAGCTTTTTCTCCCTCACCTCTAAAAGAGAGAGTTTTAGCAATTTTCGCTGGAATAACACCAATTGCTTCGGCAGCTTGATCAACAGTTGCACTCGGCGTATCAAACTCCAATATATCTTTATCTCTACCGTATTTTTCTAAGTGAGCTTTAACACTTTCAAGTGACATAATTCTTCCGCGGCCTCCTGTCAATATAATGTAAAAGGATAACATTCTTTAACAAGTAAAAGCAAATGTATTTGTTAAAAATTCAAAAAACATACAAATCTTAAAATCAGGTTGTTTGGGATACAATCTATTACTTTTTTCTACTTTCCCCTTCCCATACATTTAACTCGATCCTTCCCTTTCCAACAACATTTTTTCCTTATGTCTGCTTTTCAATCTCATGTGCAAATATGATACAGTAAGGCTATACATAAAATGATGGAGGAATACTTATGACACCAACTACTTACACGGGCTATGTTGGTACCTATACGAAAAAGGATAGCCAAGGCATTTACTCATTCCAATTAGAGGATAATCAAATTAAAAATATCGAACTTGCTGCAAAACTTGAAAACCCAACTTATTTAACGGTCAGTTCGAATCAATCACATCTATACGCTGTAATGAAAGAAGGAGATTTAGGCGGTGTCGCCGCTTATGAGTTAAACAACAGACATCATGGGCTCACTTTATTAAATAAACATCTTTCACCAGGTGCCTCGCCTTGTCATGTAAGTTTAGATCAAAAGAGTCAATACTTATTGAGTGCCAATTATCATAAAGGAACGGTTGACTATTATGGACTACAAAACGGGGAAATTAAAAACCTTCTAACTACAAAAGAAATTCATGGTTCGGGACCACATGAGCGCCAAGAAAAACCACATACTCATTTTGCTGGACTCACACCGGATGAGAAGTATGTCGTCGCCGTCGATTTAGGAGCAGATGAAATCATTCTATATCATAGAGATGGGGATCAACTCACCACCCATTTTACTTTAGCCACACAGCCAGGCTCTGGGCCAAGACATATCACCTTTCATCCCAATGGGAAATGGGCCTACTGCATGACTGAACTTAGCTCAGAAATCATTACACTTCAATATGACGCCGAGAAAGGAGAATTGAAAGAAGCTTCTTATTATAAGACGATACCCGAGGATTTTTCAGCAAACAACCAAGGCAGCGCCATCCACCTTTCTCAAGACGGCAAATTTTTATACGCTGGTAACAGAGGCCATAATTCAATTGCGATATTTGCAGTTACAGAAGACCGTTTGCATTTAACCTTTGTTGCTCATGCATCGACATATGGAGATTGGCCACGTGACTTTGTATTAGACCCAACAGAAGAATACTTAATTGCAGCCAATGAACGATCAAATAATCTAACACTATTTAAACGAGACACTGAATCAGGGTACCTTCAATTATTGCAACAAAATGTTTCTGTCCCTGAACCAGTTTGTGTGAAGTTTTTACCTCAGCACCTATAAGTGCAATAAAAAGGGGCATTCTACTAATGAATAGCCCTTTTTTTGTTATGCCCTCTATAAATAGGCAATGACTTTATTAACGTTCTATCATTAATAGGACATGCATAAGCTAAGATAGGAGACTATTTAAGGAGGAGAAATGATGAATAAAGTTGTTTATCTAGTTGGAGTAGCCATCATTATTTGCTTTGTTTCCTTAGCCGAATCCCCTAATTCAATCCTCCACCATGAGAACGAAAGAGAAAGTAAGTATCCCTATTTTCCGGTTATTAATGAGAATAATGACAACGAAGAAGTAAGTCAAACCGTTGATGAAACGGAACTTGATGGGTTAGTCCCTACGTTAGAACTGCAATTAGTGGACACGGTTTATAAAGATGATGTCATTGTTGAAAAATATCAACAATTCGAGGTTTATAGAAACGACGAGCAGGAAGTCATTAAAGCCACTCCATTAGATGAATATGAATACTTATCGTATCAACAATAGTTAATCAATTAAAACATGGACAAAAAGTTCCACATGATCTGGTAAGTTATATGTAAGAATATATCCTTTCGTATACCCTGATATAAAGCTATGACCATCCAATATTGTCGGGGAGGTAATATCTACTTCTATTCCCTTCCCTTCAATGGCTGATACTGAACCACCAGCAATCATATTCCCTAGTTCTCCACTGAAAGATGTTAACATTTCACCTTCTAATTCCACTCCAAACATAGATTCTCCCAGCAACGAAAAAAGTGAACGATCACCACCAATGAACAATTTACCGGATATGTCCCCTGAGAAACCGATGAATACCCCATATCGAACAAGGAATGAACCTTCTAGCTCAGACCTGCTCACTAATTCATGATTCATGGGAATTAGCTGTCCAATTGAAGTCTGGACACCTTTTAATAAAAGGTTCATTTTTTCTTTATCCTGTAAGACCTTTTCCATTGCCGGTCACCCCACATCAAAATAGTTGATAGTATCATAGTATATTACACCTGGTTTTTTTGCTATATTTTCCATTAAAAAAGACAAGATAAAACCGAAAGTGCATGAGTGAAAATAACTATTTTAAATTAAGACATGAATGGATCAATAAAATCTAACTTATTTTATTCCCTTTTCAACAAACATTAAAACACAGAACTTTGACAATTTCTATCCATTTAAGTATGATAATATTATTAAATGCGAAAGGGTGACTCTAAGTCAATGAAGTAAGAATCCTATTTATCGAAAACAAACAATTGAAGGTAATGAGTAAAGGAACGCTTTATTTTGCTATGCTTTCAAACAATGTTTTCAGAATAGGATTGCACTTCATAAGGTTACCCGCGGGATTTCTCCCACTTTTTTTGTGTACCTTTATGCCTCCTATTCTGAAGAAATAGGGGGCATTTTTTTTCGAGAATCTGTCTCCCTAAAACGAGAGGAGAAGATCCATATGCTATTATTAGAAGCCACTGACTTGAAAATCACTGTAGGTGACCGGCTATTAGCTACTGCCGAGAGACTAACTGTACACCAAAACGATCGTATTGGTTTAATCGGTCGGAACGGAACGGGAAAGACGACAATTTTAGATACACTTGTAGGAAAAATGGCTGCCGAAGATGGTCAAATCACCCGCAACGGCACAATGGAATTATTACCACAATTAAAACACGATGATCAATACAAAAGTGGTGGAGAAACAACGCAACAATATATAAAAGAAGCACTAGCTAAAAACCCGGAAATATTACTTGCAGATGAACCAACGACTCATCTGGATACTTCACATATTGAATGGTTAGAAAAGATTCTTAAGCATTGGCAAGGTGCTCTTATTCTAGTCTCGCATGACCGAACTTTTCTTGATCGTGTGTGTACAAAAATTTGGGAAATTGATGAGGAGAAAATAAAGATTTATTCTGGTAATTACTCGCAATATAAGCAGCAAAAAGAATTAGCATTAAAAGAGAAACAGCAAGCTTACGAACAATATGAACAGAAAAAAGCACAATTAGAAAATGCCCTCACCTTGAAGGCTAAGAAGGCAGAAAGAGCAACTAAAAAACCAAAAAATTTAAGTTCTTCTGAAGCACGGATCACGGGATCAAAGCCTTACTTTGCTAAAAAACAAAAAAAGCTGCAACAAACGGCTAAATCAATTGAAACAAGATTGGAAAAGCTTGAGAAAGTAGAAAAAATAAAGGATCTCCCGGCTTTACAAATGACCTTACCTAATGAAAAAAATACGAAGAACCGAATTATTATTAGAGCGGAAAACCTAAAAGGAAAAATAGATGATCACCTGCTTTTCGAACCCGCCTCTTTTCAAATTCGCGGAGGAGAAAAATGGGCGATTATTGGCCCTAATGGCTCTGGAAAGACAACCTTGATTAAAAAGATTTTGCAAGGGCAAGAATTGACTGTCTCTCCTTCTTTAAAAATTGGCTATTTTAGTCAAAACTTAGATATCCTGCAAAAGGATAAAACGATTATAGAAAATGTTAAAGAAACCTCTATTCAAGAAGAAACGATTATTCGTACAATACTTGCGAGGCTACGCTTTTTCCGAGACGATGTATATAAAAAAGTAGCACTTCTTAGTGGCGGCGAACGAGTGAAAGTCGCATTAGCCAAAATCCTTGTGAGTGAAGTGAATACATTAGTGCTAGATGAGCCGACAAATTTTCTCGATATTGAAGCTGTAGAAGCATTAGAAGAACTATTATTGCAATATAAGGGAACCATCCTCTTCGTCTCTCATGATCGCCGTCTGACGAATAAGGTAGCAAACAGGTTACTGATTATTAAAAATAAACAAATTGAAGTATTCAGAGGCAATCACGAAGCTTATGAATCATTTGTACCAGAGGTGAAGAGGGATAATCATGAGGAAGAACGTTTACTCATCGAAACAAAAATAACAGAAGTCCTATCACGATTAAGTATCGAGCCAACAGAGGAGCTAGAAAAGGAATTCCAGCAACTTCTACAACAGAAAAAGAAATGGCAATAAGTCAAAGAACGAGGCGGGACATAACTAAATGAGCTAACCTCAAAAAAAGAACAATAACAAATTGATCTTAAAACATCATTTGAAAAAAAGTCCGTTCCATTGCGCTACAGTCATACCGCGGGGAGGGGCTGAGCCTCCTAAGGCATTGCCTGTGGGATCTCAGCTTTCCCTCTATTTCCCGCAGGAGTCGAGTGTCTTCCGCTCCATTTCACTATTCTTTTCATATAAGGTTTCAAATCACTCAAAAAAACCGAATGATTAGATGCTAGACTTCTAATCATTCGGATAAATCATTAGCTAGAATACTTATGTCCCAACCTCCTTCTTTTTTCATATAAAGCCTCATCATTTTACTATTCCCACTTTTAATCAGTTATAAAATCCTGTAAAATCCAATTAAGGTATATTTAACTATTTAGAAATACGACATTCATCACCCTCCTCTTCAAATCGTTTATGCTTGTTTTAACGGAAATCGTAGAGTCAATGTAAAATACTAATCTACCATGAGGTGTCGACATGAAGCTATTGCAGATGAATCAACTTGAAAAAACAATCGGAAATACAATTATTTTCCCTAAATTCGATTTAACTTTACATAGAAATGAAATTGTCGCACTCCAATGTCATAACGATGTGGGCAAACATCTCATCATGATGATGATCGGAAAGAACCACATTTCAAATGGACAAATATTATTGGAAGATACAGAGTTAAATAAGCATTTCAAAAGCTTATCTAATAGAATTGGGCTCTCTCTACTAGACGATGCCCTCTACGACCGGTTAACTCCCCGAGAATTTCTAACCTTTTATAAGAACCTACATGACGTCAATATAGAAATAGATACTTTATTACAAAAGATAAACTTAATAGACAAGGGCAATACGAAGATTAGTAAACTTACTTTTTCTGAAAAGAAAAGGCTGCATTTAGGAAGGGCAATCCTCCATCAACCAGATTTGCTTATTTTGGAAGAACCCGACCAAAACATTGATATAGAAAGTAAAATCACACTACAGAAAGTATTAGAAGACCATAAAAAACAGGGTAAAGTGGCACTAATCATTACTAACAATTACGAAAGTGCACTATCAATGACGGATATTGTGTATCGTTTAAATGAGCACGGCCTAAAAAAAATCGAGGTCATGGATGAAGAGAACGGTCACCAAGATATCGAAAAGGAAGAATTACAGCCGCAACAAGAGATATTGCCTATCGAAGAAGCCGGTTCACCTTCTTCAGAAAAGATCCAAAACATGAACAATCCATTGCGTCTTGAAAAAATCCCTGCAAAAGTGGATGACAAAATCATTCTTTTTGATCCGACTGAAATTGTTTACGTTGAGAGTAATGACGGCATTTCCCATTTACATGTAAATGGTGAAAGTTTTCCTTGTGCCCTTACGCTCAATACATTATTTGAAAGACTGCATCCTTTTGGATTCTTCCGCTGTCATCGTTCTTATATTGTTAATTTGCAGAAAGTGAGAGAAGTCATTACTTGGACGAGAAATAGTTATAGCCTCATTCTCGATGACGCAAAAAAGAGTTCGATTCCATTATCAAAAGGAAAATTAAATGAGTTGAAAGAGATTAGGGCATATAAGTTGTTTACCACCTTGAGCCTAACAACGAATGACACCCTATTTTCACCTACTTTCCTTGCTCCATTCACCGCTAAATGGCTTCCATTCATCTAAATATAGGCTCTTTTCACCTTAATATTACTGTATTTATCCCTTTTCACAGCTAATATGGAGACAAGAAATGCAAAACGCGAAAAGGGGCCTATTAAATGGAAAATGTCATCGAAGTAAGAGACCTTGAAAAGTCTTTTCAAAATCAACTAGCCTTAAAGAAAGTAAGTTTTCAAGTAAAAAAAGGAGAAACAATTGGTTTCTTAGGACCGAGTGGTTCGGGTAAAACAACAACAATCAAAATCCTAACTGCTCAACTCCATGCAACCGCTGGAGAAGTCAAAGTATTCGGAGAGCCAATTGCTAAACTAAAAGATCCTACTTATATGAAGAGAATTGGTATATTAACTGATAATAGTGGCTTATACGAAAGGCTTAGTATATATGATAATCTCGCATTATATTGTGATTTATATGAAGTAGAGAAAAAAAGAATCGCTGAAGTGCTGGCGACGGTAAATTTAATAGAAGAAAGTCAAAAAATCGTGCAAAAACTGTCAAAAGGAATGAAGCAACGAGTGACATTAGCTAGAGCCATGCTTCATCAACCGGAATTACTCTTTTTAGATGAGCCTACTTCCGCCTTGGATCCTGTTAACACGATGCATATCCACCAAGGACTTAAAAAGCTAAACCAAGAAGGAACAACAATATTTTTAACCACCCATGATATGCAAGAAGCAGAGACCATTTGTGATCGAGTGGCATTCTTACATAATGGAGAAGTCAGCTTAATGGATACGCCAGAGAATATTAAAACACAACAAAGCACTTCTTCCATCTCCCTATTATTGCGAGACAACCGTAAAGTGGTTGTGCAAAAAGATGAAGCAGGTGCAAAAGAAATATATAACTATATGAAAGTCGGAGAAATCGTATCCATTCATTCAGATGAGCCAACACTTGGTGATGTATTTGTAAAATTAACGGGGAGGAAATTATTATGATCATTTAAACGTGTCAACGCGATATTTATTAAGGATTGGAAAGATTTACAAAGGAATTCATATATTCTTTTCACCTTAGCGATTCCATTAGTTTTTGCCGCAATGTTAGGTCGAATGAATGAAGCAACAACCGTCCTTTCTACTTATCCAATTAATCTCGCACTGATTATTGCTGGTGCCTTTATCCAAGCTGCGATGGTTGCAGAAGAAAAAGAGAAAAATACTTTGAGGGGCTTGTTATTATCTCCTGCCAGTACATTAGAAATCTTGATTGGAAAAAGCGCATTGTCTGGACTGATGACCATCCTTGTTATTATCGGATCAATTATTTTTTCAGGATACGCAGTCCCATCCCTTCTACTTTTTTCTCTTAGCATTTTATTAGGCTTAGTGTTTTACCTTGCAACAGGAACGATTCTTGGTCTGCTTTCACGAACAGTCATGGAAACAAGCATTATCGGTATGCCTGTATTAGTTATATTCGGCATGAGCTCCATGTTCAAACCAATGGTTGAGAATGCTACATTAATCAATATAATCGAGTTGTTACCTAATGAACAATTAAACCAGATTTGGTTTGGTTTAAGTGACGGTAAAGGGGCGGCTGATATCCTCATGAATTTGTTCATTTTATTTTTGTGGGTAGCCGTTTCCTTCCTACTCACCATCGTCATTTATAAGAACCGTAGATTTGATTAAGGTAACGGGGCCGGGGCATGTTTACCCATCCCCGACCTCACCAATCATATACGACAAGATGGGGCCATTTCGCTTTCCATTTCCTTGCCTTACACTCATATATCTCCTTCGTGACGATTACTTTATTCGGTACAACCTTCATGCTAAACAGGTCATCTAAATGATAAGGGGCATATACAGTCATCTTTTTATTTTTCTCCATTTTCACCCCCACCGCAGTAGCTGTTGTTGGCCAGCTCGCAATTGCCTCTTTTACACTTGTATAAGCAGGAATTGCAAAGCCAAATTTTTCCTCGTACCATAAATGGACATTCGCTTGATTCTTTATATCTAATTGATACGGAAACGACTTGAGCAGACCACTTAATATTCGCTGAAACTCCTTTTCGCTCAATTGGTTTTCCTTGTCATAGTAAACAAGATCGACATCTGATATGCCATAATCGATTGCGTTGCCAGATAATCGATTCCACACGGTATTCGCCACACATCCCGCAGCTACATAATAATCAAAGGGTAGATCTAAATCCGATAAACAATATAATAAACGAATCATTTCCTCATTTTGTTCTAACATTTCTTTCAACTGTTTTTCATAAATAATCATCGAGTGACTACCACCTTTATTGATTAAAAAGCAACTAACATCATATCTTATATAAGAGTGTATTTACATTATTTGGTTCCAACCTTAACTATCATCTTTATAAAGAGTCGAAATTCTCTTTTATTTTTCTTAGTTTAAGAACACTAGTATAATGACCTAAATAGTTTAAGCTTTCTCACTTATTGTTGTAAGAACAATTAACAATGTCATAAGTGAACCAACTACTTAATGGTACAATAAATATTAAAAAATCGAAATTGAACGGAGCCACTTTTGGAGGAGGAGCCTTAATGGAAAAGATGAAAAAACGAATTGAAGTAGCTTCAGGTAAGTCACCTGCAGACCTTGTCATCAAAAATGCGCAAATCGTTGATGTGTTTTCAAGTGAAATTATTTCTGGAGATGTGGCCATCACAGATGGATATATTGTTGGAATTGGTGACTATAAAGGAATAGAAACAGTTGACGCTCAAAACCGTTTTTTAGCCCCTTCTTTTATAGATGGACATGTACATATAGAATCCTCCATGGTAACCCCTGTTGAGTTTTCAAAAATCCTCTTGCAGCATGGGATTACAGCTGTCATTTGTGATCCACATGAGATTGCTAATGTCGTTGGTGGAAAAGGGATCGAGTTTATGCTTCATGCATCTGATGATATTCCATTTGATGCTTATTTTATGCTACCCTCTTGTGTACCAGCAACACCTTTTGAAAATGCAGGTGCTACATTAACCGCAAACGACCTATCTCCTTTTTATGAATATGAGAGAGTGATTGGTTTAGCGGAAGTCATGAATTATCCCGGTGTGATGAAAGGTGATCACGACTTATTGACTAAAATTCTCGAAGCTCACGAAAGAGGAAAAAAAGTTGATGGTCACGCGGCAGGGCTAAAAGGCAAACAATTAGATGTATATATGACAGCTGGGATCCGAACCGATCACGAAGCAACTACTGCAAAAGAAGCAAAAGAACGATTGCAAAAAGGGATGTATGTCATGATTCGCGAAGGTACAGCAGCAAAAGAATTATGTCGGATCCTACCAATTGTGAATGAGAAAAATGCACGGAGATTTCTGTTTGTTACAGATGACCGCCACCTTGATGATATTATTAGCGAAGGTAGTATTGACTATATGATTCGGAAAGCGATTCAGAAAGGGCTGGATCCAATTACAGCGATTCAAATGGGCTCTCTTAATACTGCCGAGTGCTTCGGGCTTAAGGAACAAGGTGCCATCGCTCCAGGATATAAAGCTGATTTTGTTTTATTAGACGATCTTGAGCAAATTGAGATTCAATCTGTTTATAAAAATGGACAGTGCGTTTTTAGTGAAGGAGAATTAACTGCTTTTCCTAAAGAATTAGAACAAAAAGAATTTTCTCATCTCACTAATACCGTACACCTACCTTTCATTACTGAAGAATCGTTTCATTTAGACATTGTCGGAGAACAGGCACATATTATTGAAGTAATTCCGAACAGCATAGTGACTGATCATGTGATTGAAGCCGTTCAGAAAAATGAACACGATCGTTTCATCGCCTCTATTGAGAAAGATCATTTAAAAATTGCTGTCATGGAACGTCATCATCATACTGGCAACATTGGACTTGGCGTCTTAAAAGGGCTCGGACTACAATCGGGCGCCATCGCTACAACGGTAGCCCATGATTCCCATAACGTAATTCTTGCGGGTACAACGGATAAGGATATGGCAGTCGCTGCCAATGCAATCCGTGACATGCAAGGAGGACTTGTAGTTGTCGATAAAGGAAAGGTGCTTGCTCAATTAAACTTGCCAATCGCCGGTCTCATGTCACATGAACCATATGAGAAAGTGAATAAGATGCTAGTGGAAATCAATCAAGCATTGGTTAAAATCGGAGCTAACCATACATTTAATCCATTCTTAACATTAAGCTTCCTTGCACTACCTGTTATTCCATCACTAAAACTAACAGACCTTGGCCTCTTTGATGTCAACACCTTTAACCATATCTCTGTATCTGTAGAGAAATAACCTCATATAGATGAGAATAACCCGAAACTCGTTTCGGGTTATTTATTTTTTGCCTTTTTTAGAACGCCTTTGGTATTATTATTCGCATTTTATGCATTTACCAATACTTCTTAAGGTTGCCTTTTCTTTTGTTCTTATTGAACCCTCCATTGATTTTTATAAATAGTAAGGGACTTTTCCCACATACAAATCTACATATTCCATTCAACTTAAAACTTCAGCTTCTTGTTTAAGAATGCCATAACATACGAGATCTATATATTTTCCGTCTTTTCTTACATGTTGTTTCAACACGCCTTCTTTCTTCATACCGGTCTTTTCAATCACTCTCATTGAAGCTGGATTTGATTCGAATGAGCGTGCAAACACTTTATTGTAATTTTTTGCGCTAAAGGCAAACTCAATTAATGCTTTAGCAGCCTCTGTAGCATAGCCATTCCCCCAATATTCTTCTCCAATCCAATAAGCAAGTTCTCCATGATTGAACTGTTGATGATGCGAGAGTGCAATTGCGCCGTATAACTTGCCAGTCATTTTATCCGTTATTGCCAACTCAAACCGCTTATCTTGATTGAAATGACTAAGATGATTTTTCATCCAAATCAGAGCATGTTCAGTTGAATAGGGATAGGGGAGATTTAAAGTACTTTTATAAAGATTATAATTGTTACATAGTTTAACAACCTCTGGTATATCGGCCTCATTCAACAGACGAAGCATTAATTGGTTCGTCTCGATTTTATTTTCGTTTTGATGATATAACATTAGGTACCCCCTTTTTTAAATGAATCTTGATACTACTCACATTCAATTTTTTTGGCTTTTCTCCTTCTCTCTCGCAAAACGTTTAAAAATATCCCTTTGCCGAAACCAATCTGGCTAAAATAAAAAGACCGCATCCATCTACAAGATTTGGTCCTGACACCATTCAGTATTTACCTTTTTCATAATAGCTGCAAATGCTGCTGATAAATCGGAAACATGCTCTTCCCCTATTGTCGTAAAGGCAGGGCGGGGCTGTTTCCATATCGTATATATCCCCACTCCAACAGCAGCAACGATATCATTTTTGAAATGGTCTCCTACATATATTGTCTCATCTGCTGATACGCCAAGTCTTGAAAGAGTATGTTCAAAGATATAAGGATGTGGTTTCTTTACACCAACCTCTTCTGAAATAACGATTTCATCAAAAAATGTTTCTATCTGCAATGACTTAATTACTTCTCGCTGAAACTTACTGTACCCATTCGAAATGATTGCCATTTTCATGCCCTTTTTTTTCAACCTTTTAAGCCCTGTGATTGCCTGAGGATACAGTTCGGCGTGTAAAGGAAAATGAGTTAAATAATCCTGCAGTAATTCTTGCCAAGAAAAGTTTAATATAGAAAACTCTTCTATCATCTGTTGATACACTTTATCTTTCCAAACATAGCCGCCTTGATCTAAATCAATGAACCCCTCTGCATATAATGTCTTATCTAAATGTGGAAAGAGTCTCTCTTGCTGATTCTCAATAAACGATAAAATAGATGCCTCTCGATTATGAAGAGTTCCGTCTAAATCAAACATCACTGCTCTCACCATTACTTGATTGCACCTCCGATTATTTCACTCGTAACTTTTGTCCAACTGAAATCACATTGATATCTTTCAAATGGTTCCATTCTTGTAACTGTTGCGCCGTTAGTTTAAATCTCTTTACGATAGTTGTGACTGTATCACCTTGCTGAACGGTGTAATAGTAATGTTTTTCCCCTGTCTTGATTATTTGTCCAATCGTAATCAAGTGAGGATTAGGAATATGATTGATTTTTTGCAAGCTACTGATACTTGTATCATGCATAGCTGCTATTTTCGAAAGCGTATCGCCAGATTTGACTGTATAGCTAAACGCCACTTCCTCTAATTGATTGAGATTCACCCAAGCCCCTGGCATACCTTCCACTTTTGATAGATTGAGTATTTCTCCTACATTTTTAAAAATATAATAACTTCCTGCCTTTAGCAGGGACTTTTCCCTAATTTCTTTCTTTGCCTCTTCCACTGTTACATAACCTTTTTTATCTGTTGATAAATGATATTTAGGGTTGGTATCATATTGTAGTAATTGATAGGTCTCAATGGTACGAATGATTTTTTTGCTATAATCAGGATCTGTTGCGTAACCTGATAACTGTACCTGCTCTGCAGCTTTTTTATAATCCTTTTCTTCTATAATAGCAAGGTATTTATTTCGATCCCAAGATACACCATTCTTATAAAGCTTAGCTAAGTCCTCAATTGATTCCTCCCATGAAGGATACTTTCTAAATACCGCTTCCGTCGTAACCATTTGTCCATCAATAAATTCCTTCGTCAGCATCTTTACCGACTGTCCGTTATACTCCCCTTTTATACCGAACAAATTCTTACCTTCTATGGCCAATTTACTTTTCCCATGATTAGATTCATGCATCGCTTGTGCGATCACGAGTGACGGCAATATGTGATATTGTTTAGCTATTTTCTGTGCAAACGGAACGATGGTCTCAATAAAGTTCAAAATAAACACCTCTTTCTTAAACTCTATATTATATTGCCAGGCCTATTTTCCTTCTTCTTGTTTTGGATGAAATAATAAATTGAAAATAGGAGAATACTAGAAAGAATAAAACCCATCCCACCTAATAATCCAAGCAAGCGATTAGGCATCCATACCGTGGCAAGCCCAGCTAAAAACATCGAGATACCTATCATTGTATTAGAAATCGTTGTAAATAGACCAAATATAAGTCCACTCTTTTCTTTAGGTGTCTCTCTCATTAGCATCGTATCAAAGCAGGTGTTGCCTAATCCAGAGAAAAACGCGGCCATTATTAAAAAAACAATTGCCATCCACACTTGTTGTGACTGGCTTAATAAAATGAGACAAAATCCTTGGCAAACAAGCGCACTTAAAGCGATTCTCATTAAATGATTTTTTAGCTTCTCTGCTACAGGAAAGCTTAGCATTAAACCGATTCCTAATGAACCATAGAATATGCCGACACCAACATCTCCTAAATGAAATTCTTGAACTGCATACACGCTTAATAACACATTATCAATGCCATTAAATAGAGGAATTAACAGTTCTGATAGAAAAATGATACATAATAAACTGGAAGAAAAAATAATATCCTTAACTATAAAAAATGAAGCTTTCTCCTTATTTCTGGACACTGATTTCCCTGTTTCTATATCTAAGACCCGCAATTTAGATAACAAAACAGCAGCAATTAAAAAGGAAACACCATTTACCAAAAAGGTGAAATTAGCACCGAATAAAGAAGTGACCACTCCACCTGAAAACGATCCTCCAATCAGAACCACTCCAACCATTACTTGTTCAAGGCTATTAACTTTAATCATGTTTTTTTCTTTAACCATCAATGGTATCGCAGACTTCCTCGTTGGTGCATAGATGGCTTCGCCTGCAGCCAAGAAAAAACTCGACAGATAAACAATCCAGACAGATGAAGCATCATTTACAAACACAAACGACAAAGCAAACAGAATACGTCCTAAATCTGTACAAACTAATATGGTTCTCCGTGAAAAACGGTCTGCCATCATTCCCCCTAATGGGCCAAAGAACAGAAATGGAATGACCCTTATCGCTAAAGCAAGACCAACAGCAAGACCAGATCCTGTTACTTGCAATAACAGTGCTAATAACGCAACTTGACTAAACCGATCACCTATTCCATTGAGAACACCCGCAAAAAATAAGCGCGCATAGTCTTTCTCTTCTTTTAATATAGAAATCATTCTCTTCCCCCCTTAATTAATTAGATAATAATCTAATTTGATGTTAATCTAATTCCCGAATAATCGCAATCGTTATTTCAGAAATAAAAAAAGGAAAGTGCTTCATGATGAAACAGACTTTCCAACCAAAATTTATTCTTTTAAATTATTCATACTCATTCTTGGTGGCTCTTCTAACCATCCATTTTCGATCATAATTTTTATATTTTCTCTAATAAATAACATGATATCTTTTACATATAAACCTAATTTGACATTGATGTCATCTCTTATACTAAAACCTGCACCAAACCCTTGACTACCAAGACCAAAATTACTTAATAAAAAAGTTAAATACACCATTAATTTATCCGAAAACGGTGGAATGTTAGACTTAGTAAGCGATAACCCTTTAATTGTCGGTACTCTAATATCATCCTTTATTAAAATGTCATATGTTCCCTCCAAGATATCCTTGCTAAGCTCTTTCCCTTTAATAAGGTACTCTTTCACTTCTGTATGTTCCGCCGTTTGGGCGAATCCCGTCATGAGCTCCATACCAATAGTATTCGTTTGGATTGACTGATATAAATAACTAAACTCAATCGTATTAATTTCTCTTTTATCACCAAATAAACGATAACCTTTTATATAATTCTTATCTGAGACAAAGTCGACCGTTGTAGGGACATTAATAAAATTAGGTAATGGGTAATATCCCTCATCCACCGCATAATTTAAAAACTTTTGATAATATTTCTGCGTGATATTTGTCATCTCACGATATAAATCAATAATATCATTTCGATAGGACGTTGCTATATGAAGGGTATACAGTCCCATGCTGATTTCCTTTAAAATCATACACAAGAGAATATCAAACCCCTCCCCGAAAAGTTTAGGCGCTTGTAGGTTTACATCGGCTTTAGTAAAACCTTGAGGTATGACAGCACCTTCATCTTTAAACATCTTTTCAATACGATCGACATTCGGATCTAACTCAGACCATAAACCTTTCATAAGCTTTTTCGCTCTTTTATCATCAGACACTTCTATAAAATGTTCTAAAACCCTTAATATCAATGTTTTCTTTTGATAAGTAATCCACAGTGCACCTATTTCTGTAGATGTCATTTTACTTCGATTGACCATTCCGTCACCTACTTTTATAAAAATTACCATTCTTGTGTCTAAGTTTTGCTATTCTCCTACTAAATATTCCCTAATATAAAAAATAGCTAGAGGAAGGAATAGTCGTTCCCTTCCCTCTAGCTATCTAAGTTATCCCCAAAATATGCGAAAACGCATCGCTGCATCAATTACTCTAGCTGTCGCCCCTTCATGCCTGGATGTATATTTCTTTCGATTTACACAATCAATTAACATTTGGTCACATTGATAGCAATGGCCATACCGATCAATGCATGCATCATGTTGCTGACAGCATGAATCCACATAATTAATAGGCTTGCCCGGACCGCTACAACCTGGACCGCAATACCGATAACCTCCAGGCAAACAAAAACCTTTTTTATTAAACTTGCTCACTATTTTTCACCTTCTTATCCTTTTATATATATTACAAACAGTAAATCCATTTCGCCTGTGACCATACCTATTAAAATGATCTTTTTATCAATTTCCTTTAGTTCTTATTGGTCAGAAATAAAAAAACAACCTATCCGAAAAGGATAAGTTGAACTATTGAATTCGCCTAAACTTAATCAAGGCAAATATAGATGGAGCAATCGTGGCAATTAAAAACACTGGTAGAAACCAAATACCTAAAGTATCCGCCCACCCTAATGCTACCCTAATGGATTGAATAAGTATAACACCAAAAAATACGAGGCATATATTCTTTGTGACATTTAGCAGTTTTCTACTCGTTAAATAAAACGCCGCTGCATTCGATTCATTGATGCGAGCAGGGTAATTATGAATATGAGGAAACCTTTCAAATATCTGCATCATGAACCATAGAAACACGCCGATTATTGGTAATATAAATAATTCATATTTAGAACCCCACCTATCAACTTCTCCGGCAGCATTATAATGTCCCGGTACTTGTTCAGGTATAGATGACCAAGAAACAACTAAGAATATAATCGACCCAATGAATACAACCAGACCAAGTATATCCCATCCCCATTCCGATTTTGTCCTAGGCAATTTAAGTACGGGTCTATTCATATTTATTACTCCTCTCTCCGTTCTGTTTTCCAATCCTTACGAACGGAAAATGAAAAAGTTTCATCCACAGTGATTCACTACCCCTCTTTTCCATAAAAGGAAACAAGGGCATTGTAATGGTAGACATCAGTGTTGATGGCACTTTCTTTGTTAATACTTTATTCAACATAGTATCTGGCAAAGGAACAAAAAATGAACAAACTTAGCTCAGACCAATCTATCAGTGATGAGCTTATGGTTATGCAGCGGAATCGTTGCTTTTGTGGATTGTCTTTTAACCCTTTTCCCAAGAACAGAAAAAGACCACTTTCAAAAAAGAAATTGTACTCTTTCATTGAAAGCCGCCTTTAGATCGGCATAAATCAAGCCGTTCTTGATAAAAAAGAGAGGACTTACCCTATTTTTGGTCGGTTGCTGAGGCTTCAAAGGGCCAATCCCTCTACCTCTCGGGATAAATCGACCTTATCAATCCGCTCTGTTAACCGCTTTTGATTGTAAATCCTTTATGCAACCTGAAGCCTTTCTTTTGCCTTTATTACTGATACCCAATATTCAACTGGAGATACAAAGGCGTGCAAATGATTCAGCTCTTTATTATACATAAGAGCCTCCACTAAAAGATAAACAGACGCATCATCTAAATCGTTTACGAGCATATCAAGCAAAGTTGCTTTCATATTCATAATATCTTCATAATCATCGATGATAGCTAACTTATCATCTAAATACGGAAGAAAAGCTTGTAAATGCACAACCTCTTCTTGTAATTCTCTCCACCCTTTATCCTTAGCTAATGCGCTTACATAATTAACAAATTGATTGTACTCCTCATGACTATCTCTTTTAATTTTCTCTGCTAATATATCAAAAAATACATGATTGGACATATCTTTATTGTTGTTCACTATTAGAGCACCACCTTTACTATTTATATAAAATTATAGACCTTCTCTTTTAAATATTCAATAAAATCACAAGAAACGATTTTTAATTAATAGCTATGTCTTCATTTCAAAATAATAGATACAGTGGCCGCAATGGGATTGGATGGAGTTTAATTTTTGTGGCTGATATTTTGATTTGTTTCTTTATTTGCTTTGTTTTTGGGTTTTTCGTGGCTGATATTTTGATCTGTTTCTTTATTTGCTTCGCTTCCGGGTTTTTCGTGGCTCATATTTCGTTCAGTTTCTTTATTTGCTTCGCTTCCGGGTTTTTCGTGGCTCATATTTCGTTCCGTTTCTTTATTAGCATCGTTTCGGGATTTTACGTCGCTCATCTTTCGATCCGTTTCTTTATTTGCTTTATTTCGGGATTTTCCATGGCTCATATTTCGATCCGTTTCTTTATTTGCTTTGTTTCGGGATTTCTCGTGGCTCATATTTCGTTCCGTTTCTTTATTTGCTTCGCTTCGGGGCTTTTCGTGGCTGATATTTCGTTCCGTTTCTTTATTTGCTTCGCTTCCGGGTTTTTCATGGCTCATATTTCGTTCCGATCCTTTATTTGCTTTGTTTCACGATTTTCCACAGCTCATATTTCAATCCAATCCTTTATTAGCTTCGTTCCGCGATTTTCCATCGCTCATATTTCAATCCAATCCTTTATTAGCTTCGTTCCGCAATTTTCCATCTCTCATATCCCAATCCAATCCTTCATTAGCTTCATTTCACATGTTTCCACAGCTCATATTTCATACCAGCCCTATATTAGCTTCATTCAGACCTATTTCGTGGCTGATAGCCTAAAACATCGCTGTTAGCCACGATACACAACTTTTCCTTCGTTGCAATTGCTTCATAAAGGTCGATAACCAAATTGTGCAGAGATTTCCTTTCCTACTTTTATAATAGATTGACTTTTATTTGCAGAGGGATCTTTTGGAATCGACTCTGAGAATCCAACTACTGTTATCGCACTTAATAATTCTTGGTTATAATTAAAGACTGGTATAGACACAGAAGATACAGTAGGAATCAAGGGCTCATTAGCAAAGGCAATCCCTTCCTGCCTGACGCGGTTGATTTCTTCTACTGCATTTCCTTTTCCTTCTTTCCCCATAAGCTTAATCCAATCTTTAGTTGTAACTGAATCAAGGAAGCTCTCAAAAATTTTCCCAGTTGATGATAAAGGTGGTAAAAGTGAACCGAGCTGTGCACCAATATTATAGGCATGTCCTGGGTTCCATATTTTCGAGATAATCGGACCATTATATGTCCACGTTGTTAAGAGGCATGTATTGTCTAGTTGGTGACTTAAATCCTTCAGATAAGGTAGAACGCGTGAAATCACATCTTCCTGCCCTATGGCTGCCATCCCATATTCAATTAATTTACTTCCAAGCTGATAATTTCCATTATGTTTGTCCTTGTATAGAATGTCGAGGTCAGTAAAAGTGTTCAAGTATTTATAAAGATTACTTTTTGTAATGCCTGTTTTTTCCTGTATATCAGATAACCGCAATGGTTCTCCACTAGCAACTAAAAGGTCAATAATTCTCATGCCAACTTGGATCGATTGGATCGTAGCTTGTTTTTGATTTTTCATGTAAAAACCCCTATTTTATATTTTTTTTAGTATATCAGAAAAACACTATGTTTTCAGATTTCATCTATGTTTTGCGCCTTTTTGAAAGGTGTTATTTTTCGAAAAGTTTAAAAAACCACAATAAATTCACTTGAGTTTATCTGAAAATTAGGATACTATTACTTTATCATTAATAGATAACATTGTTCACTATTAATGGAATTTAAAACAAATAGAATGTAAGAAACGCATGCCTAACACTTCCACACAGAGCGTTTTTACTTTTTGCCCATGTTATTTAAGGGCCATTCCTAGACAAAAAAACTTTTCATAAAGGGGTTTGAATATGAAATTAGTTACTTTCACTTACAATAACAACACGCGTATCGGAGCAGTTACTGAGGGAAATGAAGTAGTAGACTTAAACTTTGCTTACCAAGCTTTTCTTGAAGCAGAAGGTAAACTACGTTCTGAATTGATTGCTGAAGCATACATTCCAGCACAAATGGAAGGTTTCCTACAAGGGGGAAATGAAAGCCTTTCCATCGCAAAGGAAATGGTTGATTATGCATTAAATAATCGTGAATCGTTCAAACATCCACTTGTACATGCATTTGAAGATGTAAAAATCGAAGCACCTGTAACAAAACCCGGAAAAATCATTTGTGTAGGTCATAATTACCGTGAACATATTGCTGAAATGGGAAGAGAATTACCGCCTCATCCAGTAGTGTTTGCTAAATTTGCCAACACAGTTATTGGACCACAAGATGATATTCCTTTCTATCCAATTTCTGAACAATTAGATTATGAAGCCGAATTTGCTTTTGTTGTAGGTAAAAAAGCTAGAAACGTAGCAAAAGAAGACGCACTCAATTATGTAGCAGGATATACAATCGCTAATGATGTCACTTACCGCGATATCCAACGTCGTACGCTTCAATGGTTGCAAGGTAAAACAGTTGAAGGAAGTGCACCAATGGGTCCTTGGTTAATCACTTCTGATGAATTACAAGATCCATCTGGTTTAGGTGTTCTTTTAACTGTTAATGGCGAAGAAAGACAAAAAACGAATACAGCCAACTTTGTCTTTGATGTTCCAACACTTGTAGAATTCTTATCTAACTTAATGACTTTAGAACCTGGTGACATCGTATTAACAGGAACTCCTGGTGGCGTAGGATTCGCTCGTGATCCTCAAGTTTTCTTGAAAGATGGCGATGTCGTTCGCATTGAAATAGATAAAGTCGGCGTTCTCGAAAATAAAGTTTCAAAGGTGGAAAAATAATTATGAGCGAAACGAAAACGATTGAACAATCTATTGAATCTATTCAAACATCATTAGATCAAATCATTGAAACCGTTTCAGGATTATCTGAAGAATCCATACGTTGGAATCCAACAGAAGATGAATGGTCCATTATGCAAATTATTACTCACTTAAATGAGGCTCTTCCTTATTGGCTAGGTGAAATAGATACAGTTGTAAAGGCCCCTGGTTCCCAATGGGGACGTGGCTTACAGGACCCTGCTCGCCTCGCAGCAGTAGAAAATACTGAACAACAAATAGTTGAAGACGAATTGAAAAAATTAGCTCTAATCAAACAAGATGTTCAAACTAAATTATCTGTTTTATCTGCTGACACATTGGCTCAGGAATCACCTCATCGTAACTTTGCCAAATTCGGCAATAAACCTGTATTCTTTATTGTTGATCACTTTATCGATGAGCATGCCGCTGGTCATTACAACCAAATTCAACGTAACTTGTCTAAGCTTGCAAAATAATATTAAGGTGGCGAAATATTATGGCTGAAAAACATGCATATATGGAGGATCAAGACGTAAAGGACTTTACGAAAGAAATCCAAGAATATCATCTCGGTCCATTATGGGAAGCCATCCCTGCACTGATGAACCATACACCAAAACCTCATGCTGTTCCATATTTATGGTCAGATGAGCTTTTAAAGAAGAAATTATCTGAAGCGGCTGAAATCTTCACACCTGATCGTGGTGGAGAAAGACGCGCGATATACTTTCAAAACCCTGGTTTAACTTATAGACAACCATGGGGATGGGCTTCAACCACTCAAACATTGTATGCTGCTGTGCAGTTGCTGCTTCCTGGTGAAGTAGCACCTTCACACCGTCACTCTCAAAGTGCTCTGCGCTTTATCACTGATGGAGAAGGGGCTTACACAATTGTTGAAGGTGAACGGATCTTCATGCAAGAAGGTGACTTCCTTATTACACCGAAGAACCTCTGGCATGGACATGGTCATGTTGGCGATAAACCGATGATTTGGATGGATGCCCTTGATATCCCAACCATCTATTCAATCGGGGGTACATTCTTTGAACCATTCCCTCATAAGATTGAAACACCTACTCGTCCAGATAACTTCTCTGAACAAAGATACAGTGGTGGAATGGTAAGGCCAATTAATGACCGCTATTCTAGCGTTGCACCACTCGCAAATTACAAGTGGAAACGTACTGAAGATGCGATTAAAGGATTAACTAAATTTGAGCCAGATCCATATGATGGCTACGCTGTTGAATATATCAATCCGTCAAATGGACAAACAGCTAATCCAACAATGGGTGCCTGGATGCAATTATTACCAAAAGGCTTCCGTACAAAGGCACATCGACACACACATTCTACCATTTACCAAGTACATCAAGGTTCTGGTTATACAGTAATAAATGGTGAACGCTTCGATTGGAAAAAAGGAGATTACTTCTGTATTCCAAACTGGGCATGGCACGAACATGTACCTGCTGAAGATAGCTATCTTTTCTCAGTCAACGACCTTCCAATTATGGAGCGATTTGACTTAGAAAAGTCACAAAAGCTTGAAGAAAACAACGGAGAACAAAAAATCACAGGTGAATTTAAAGCTTTCCGTTAACTGCACAAGAACAACCGGGTTTCGGCCCGGTTGTTCTTAAAAGATTCGAAATATAACAGTAAATGAAAACGCTTATAAAACAGAATATTTATTTTTTGTAAAACAAAAGGAGGATAATATAATGGCAAACACAGCACAGAATCCATTTATCGTAATCGGCGGAGGAATTGGCGGATTAGCTACTGCACTGGGCGTAGCTGAAAACCAACAATATGTAAAAGTACTAGAACAAGCTCCTGAATTTGGAGAAGTCGGGGCCGGTATCCAACTAGCAGCCAATGCAACTAATGTCTTGCAACGCTTAGGAGTAATGGATAAAATCAATGAAATTGCTGTTTTCCCTAAACGTCTTGTCCTTATGGATGCTTTCTCAGGTAAAGAATTATCTGCACTTGATTTAGGCGAGGTTTATCAGAAAAGATACGGTGCTCCTTATATTGTATTACACCGCTCTGATCTACATCGTGTGCTTCTCGAAGCTTGTCAGGAAAACCCATATATTGAACTTGCGACAAACCAAAGAATTACGACAACAGAAGAAAACGATCAAGGGATAACTGTTAAAGCAGAAAACGGTGATGTTCATAAAGGAATCGCAGTAATCGGTGCAGATGGTCTATGGTCTAATGTTCGGAAAATGTTCTCTGATGACCAACCTGTATGTTCCGGATATGTTGCTTATCGTGGGGCCATCCCGATTGAAGAAGTGAAAACCTCTATTGGAGCTATGGATGACGTCTATATGTGGATTGGACCAGATCTTCACTTAGTACAATATCCAGTTCGTCGTGGTGAACTTTATAACCAAGTCGTTGTATTCAAAAGTAAAAACTACCGTCCTGAAATTGAAAAGACAGAAGATTGGGGCACTCCGGAAGAAATGGACGCTGTGTTCGCTGGTTCATGTGAATTAGTGCAAAACGCAATTTCATTTATCTCTCGTCAAAAACGTTGGCCAATGTTCGATCGCTTACCAATTGAAAACTGGACGCAAGGTCACATTACGCTAACTGGGGATGCCGCTCACCCAATGCTACAATATCTTGCTCAAGGTGCTTGCCAAGCGCTTGAAGATGCTGCATACATGTCAGATATGCTCAGTGAACATGGTGAAGATATCCCTGCAGCATTTGCAGCGTTCCAAAAAGAAAGACAACCGCGAACAGCCTATGTCCAAGGTTCTGCACGGACATGGGGTGAAATTATTCACAATACAACAAACGAAGGTATTTTACTTAGAAACATTATTTTAGGAAAAAGACAATCAAATGACTTTGAATTTGTCGATCAATTCCATGGCTATAATAAAAATGCAAAACTAATTGAAGCTTAAGACCGTTCTCCATAAAGTCATCATTAATGGTCTCATCTGGAGAAGAAAGGCTTGATCCTTTCTTCTCTCTTTTCATATATGTGTAAGCGATTGCAACTTCTAATTAATGGGGGTAACCAATGAACAAAATAAACACAGCGGAAGTGATTAATAATAGTAAGTTTAATCGGTTTCATTTTGGCTTACTTGCCTGGAGCTTCCTTATTATTCTCTTTGATGGCTATGATTTGGTTGTTTATGGTACAGCCGTACCAGTTTTAATTGAAGAATGGGGATTAAGTTCTGTCCAAGCTGGAGCCATGAGTAGTTATGGATTATTAGGGATGATGTTTGGTGCCATCTTTTTTGGTATTCTCGCGGATAAAATGGGAAGAAAAAATGTGATTGCCATTTCACTCATTCTTTTTAGCTTATTTACGTTTCTTTGTGGATTTGCCTCTTCACCTACAACCTTCTCTGTTTATCGTTTCATTGCTGGTTTAGGTTTAGGTGGAATTATGCCTAACGTTATTGCCTTATTGACAGACTATGCGCCTACAAAAATGAAAAGTATGGCTGTCTCCATTGTATTATGTGGATACTCTTTTGGTGGGATGCTTGCACCGATTCTAGGAATCTTCGTTATGCCTAAACTCGGTTGGGAATCGATTTTCTGGTTTGCTGGCCTACCTTTATTACTGTTACCTTTTATATACAAATTTTTACCTGAATCTTCAGCCCATTTAATTAAGAAAAATAAGAAACAAGAGCTATTATCTGTGTTGCGTAAAGTGAACCCTGCACAAAAAATGGATGAAAGCACAGAATTCTTCCTACAAGTCCAAGAGGAAAACAAAGTCCCTGTTGTCGGACTTTTCAAAAATAACCGCGGTCTAAGTACCGTCATGTTCTGGATTGCCTTTTTCATGTGCTTATTAATGGTTTATGGCCTAAATACTTGGTTACCGAATTTAATGATTGAAGCAGGCTATGCCTTAAATTCCAGCCTTGCCTTCCTTATTACACTACAAGGTGGAGCCATTGTTGGTACACTCATTATTGGCTGGCTTTGTGATAAATACGGTTCAAAGAAAATGCTCGTTCCATTATATGCCCTTGGTGCAGTAAGCTTAACATTACTTGGATTTGGCGGCAGTGAATTATTCATTTATATACTCGTTGCTATAGCTGGTGCTAGTACAATCGGTGCCCAAAACCTTGTACAAGCTTATGTCTCTCAATATTATCCTCCGAATATCCGGTCCACAGCATTAGGAATGGCTTCAGGAATTGGGAGATTCGGCGGCATGCTTGGGCCACTGCTCGGCGGATTCTTATTAACAGCTGCTCTCCCTATTCATATGAACTTTATCGCATTTGCGATTCCAGGGTTGATTGCTGCAATTGCCTTAGCTCTCGTGCCGATTAAACGGGCCTATAAGCCTGAAGCTGCTTTGGTAAAAGAGGATGAAACGATGAAAGTTGCTAATTAATTGAGATGTAAAAAAAAGAGCCATCTATTTTGGCTCTTTTCATTTTCCTAGTTATCTATGGAAAAAGCTTTCTAATTCCCTTATCACTTCATCCACTTCTTCTATGACAAACGCATGGCCTGCATCTAATTCTCTAAAAATGACATTAACGCCAGACTGCTTTAAATCCTGTAATAATGTAGTCGTCATTTCCCTTGTCGTTAAGACATCCTTATTTCCCCACATTAGAAAAGTCTCTGCTTTAATATTGTTTATTTCTCCTGTTCCTGCAGCTATTTCATTATCAATATCAGTTATATTAAACACATTAGCTGCATGAGCAACATCCATGATATTCCTTTGTTGTATGGCTGCTTCTATATATCTTTCAAACCGTTCCCCTAATACCTGCCTGCCTTTAACAAACATCAACTGTTCCATCGCTTCGGTGAAAAATGGCAACTCTTTCATCTTCTGTGCTTCTACCAACCGATTTAACATTGGATCTTTTTCTATTGTCTCTCTTGTTTGATAGCGCTGATTGTTTTCATCATAGGCTGGATAACCACCGGCTGGCATGGAGGCGAGCAAAACCATTTTTTCAACAAGATTTGGATACATGGCTGCAAATTGCATCGCAATACCACCCCCATTTGACCAACCGATGATTGTTATTTTATTTAAAGAAAAATGATCACAAAATAATTTCAAATCATAAGCGAATGTCTTAAAATCCTCTATTGGTTGATTGTAAGTAGATAGGCCATAACCTCTTAAATCCGGGGCATAGACCGTATACTTTGAAGGTATTTTCTCTAAAAATACGTCCCAATGATTCGCTGAGGCATAATTGCCATGAACGAGAAGAAGAACTTTCTCTCCCCCATCCTTTTTCAGATAATCATACACTTCACCATTACTTAACATGCATTCCACTTCAAACACCCCCACTTTTCTCCTTCAAGCCTCTCATACTATTCGATCTCAGCTCTCTTTATTCCTTTTTATGTTAAAATTCTAATAAAAGGAGAGATTCTATGAACATTGAACTCACACGCTTTAAAGTAAAAAAAGGGAAAACAAAAGCTGTAGATGAATGGTTACAATTCCTCAATCATCATATGGAAGAAGTACTCCTCACACTTGAAGGAGAAAAAATGTATATTGAAACGATTTTTCGTGAAGTACAAAACGAAGATGAATATCTTTACTGGTATTCTGTACAAGGTAGAGGCGGAGTTGAAGTGACTGAATCGACTCACTGGGTAGATAAAAAACATCTCCAATATTGGCAAGAGTGTATAGATGAAACCTACCAACCGGTTAATTTAAATACAGAAGTCGTTATGATCCCAGAGAAAATCAGAGCAAATATGAAGTAGCTTAAATAGACTAAGCACTTTTCATCTTCCGTCCATATAAGAGGAATGAAATGAACCCTAATATGGTATAAACTATAACAGCATTCACCATACTACCTACCTCAAACCAATATGAAACCGACATCATTATCGCAGCAGATGAAAAGATAAAGCCTATGATCATCTGCTTTTTTAAGCGGGCGCAAATGATACCTTGGATAATAAAGGCTAGCGGAAACAGGACATAAATCCCTAATAATAAAATTTTGCTAAACGGAAAAAATGAACATATCCATGTGAATATAAACATACATATTGCGGGTAATAAAACTCGAAAAAACATCTTCATGTCAGCGTTCATCCCCTTCTTTTTACAGACAATATGATAGCCTTCCACCAATACCACAACAAAACAAGATAACCAAAGACACTATACAAGGCCCATAGTGCACCATCAGCAAGCTCATGAAGGAAAAACTCCCCTTCATTCATTTCTTCACCGCGACCAATAGCATTGAAAATAGAAATAAAAGGGATTGTTAGAACAAAAAAGATGACAAACAATGCTGTTTTTCTACTTCGTTTCCTCCATAACATTCTTAACGCCATCAAAAATGAAATAAACAAAGAGAGGTAATACAATAACCAAAACCATAACGGTAAACTCACCATAAACATCCCCTCGCCCCTTTTTTAGTGTAATACTACACTAAAAGTAATTTACTGTAAATATTTTCTTTTCAAATTCACCACTTTTTATTAGGCGCATACACTAATCGATATAACACCTGCCGCAAAAATCATGCTTAATAAAGTGAGGAAAAATCATGAGATTCAGCTTTTTATCCCCAGTTTATAACGGTGAACAATGGGTTCGTTTGATGCTAGACAGCATTCCAAAAGAATATGCCGATGAAATCATTGTTTGTGACGACGGCTCAACCGATCAAACATTAGCGATGTTAAAAGAATATCAACAACAATACCCTCAACTAAAAATCTTAGAAAATGGGGAAAATCGTGGCGCTAGCTATTCATATAATCGTTGTATCGAAGCCGCAACTGGAGATTATATTGCCATTATTGATAGCGATGATATTTATTTACCAACCATTCGCGAAGTACTCGCGAAAATAGATGGTGAGTACGACATTTATTATTACAGCATGATGACAAAGGATGGTCAGCTCTTTCAAGCAACGGAAGACAATTATCGTGAATGGTGTGGGCAATTTAGAATTATGAGGAGAAGCTGTGTGGGCGAGGCGAGATTTTCAGAAAGACCGGATATGGCGGGAGACTGTGATTTTCATCAAGCACTCTTAGTCCAAAACCCTTCTGTGCACATAACAGGGATTATCGCTTATTGGTATAACTACCCACGAGTAAACTCTGAATATTATTTATACTATTTTGGATTAAAGTAAGGCCATTTTGGTAAATAACAGAAAGGTGCGTTCCATACTTATGTTTAATAATAAAACGCTATTAATTACAGGTGGAACCGGCTCGTTTGGCCATGTCGTGTTAGAACGGTTTTTGCATAGTGAAATAAAAGAAATACGCATCTTTTCTCGTGATGAAAAAAAACAAGACGATATGCAAAAACAGTACGGCGATGCAAGAATCTCCTTTATCCTCGGCGATGTTCGGGATATGAGTACTTTAATACCAGCTGTAGACGGGGTTGATTATATTTTCCACGCAGCAGCCTTAAAACAAGTACCCTCATGTGAGTCACATCCACTTGAAGCAGTGAAAACGAATATACTTGGCACCGATCATGTATTAAGTGCAGGCATACAGGCAGGGGTGAAGAAAATTGTCTGTCTATCAACAGACAAAGCAGCCTATCCAATTAATGCAATGGGAATGTCTAAAGCTTTAATGGAAAAAACATTTATCGCTAAATCGAGACAAGCTAATGCACGTGGTACCATTATATGTGGCACAAGATACGGAAATGTCATGGCATCACGGGGATCAATCATCCCGCTACTTATAGAACAAGTAAAGGCCGGAAAGCCGCTAACTGTTACGCATCCTTTAATGACCCGTTTTATGATGAGTTTAGATGAGGCAGTCGAACTTGTATTGTACGCTTTTGAGAAGGCTTGTAATGGGGATATTATGGTACAAAAATCACCTGCAGCCTATATTACAGATTTAGCACAAGCGATTAAAGAACTTTTTCACGTTAATCTTCCTTTAGAATTAATTGGCACACGCCCAGGAGAAAAGCTCTATGAAGTGCTACTAACAAAAGAAGAAGCAGCAAAAGCCATTGATCTTGAAGGCTTCTATCGCATTCCTCGAGATACAAGAATAGAAACTGATACAAACTCTGTAGAAGAATATCACTCCAATAATACGTATCGTCTCTCTGTAGCTGAACTAAAAGAAAAACTACAATCATTATCCTATGTTCAAAAAGAGCTACAAAAATGGAAAAGGTTAAAGTAATTTTGTTTGACCGCTTCCTATTTTTCGTGAGTTGTGCACCTTCTCTGACTAAGTTAATAGTCGCCAACTCACTAACTATTCTTAAATATACTAAATTTATAGGAATATCCTACCAACCCTTTAAAGGTAGGTTGTTGTTTGATGTGGTTTCTGATAAATTAGGATTCAACATGACTAGCATAATGAGGAGTTACATACATGGAGATACAAAAAAGCAGTACGACGATTCAATCCTTGCAAATTGGCATTTCTATCATCGAATTAATCTATCAAAAAGATACCCCGATGAAATTCTCGACCATTCAAGAAGAAACCGGTATTACAAAAAGTAATTTATATAAATATTTAAATACACTTACACAATTGAATATGCTCTATCGTGAAAAAGGAACAAACCTGTATTATCTTGGCAACAAATTGATTCAATATGGTACAGCTGCCTTTGGTAGTCGTGATATTGCCGATGCGATTACTCCTTATATGCAGGAACTTTCTTCGCTAACTTCCTGCACCGTTTCGTTTTCATTATGGACAAACAACGGTCCGATTACGACAAAGATTTGTCATTCCAATGAACCACTTCATATTGGTACACAACTTGGCGGAAGCTTGCCACCAACATCTGCTGCGGGGAAGATTTTCTTAAGTTTCTTAAACCCTGCACTGACAAAAGAATGGCTAGGAAACGAGCAATCAATCGATAACGAAGAATGGCAAATGATTCAACAATCGAAAATCTCCTTCGCAACCGAACCTTTAATTCCATCGATTTCGTCTGCTTCCGTCCCTTTGCTAGACTACCAGAATCAATTACTCGGTGCAGTGACAGTGGTTGGATTTAACGATAACATGCCAAATGAAGTAACGGATCCGATGAGCAAGCAACTGCTGGCGTTTCATCTACAAGCATCTTCTATGTTTGGCTATCGATATAAACAGGGGAAAATTTGAACAATCCTGATTGAGCGTTCAATCAATTAGATGTAGTTGAGATAATTAGAAGTAATAATCATTTTATCATCTTCTGCGAATAAATTGGATTTTAGCTCACACATTTGCTTTTATACGCCCATCTATATAAACGCCTTACTCAATTATAGACCCGCAAACTGAATCTAATGATTGAAAAAGGCCGCCATACAAAGATGACGACCTTTTTTATCTTAGTTCATCGTCAATCCATGATCGACTACTAGATTTTGTCCCGTAATCGCTCTAGCACCTGGAGAGGCTAAGAAAACAACGGCTTCTGCTACATCTTCTGGTTTTGTCACACGGCGGATAGCAGCGTTATCAGCAACAATCGCAAATACTTCAGGGGTAGTAACAGCACTTGCATCCGTTGTTTCTAATAATCCACCAGAAACCATATTCACATTAATGTCATATTGTCCAAGCTCTTTGGCCATATTGCGTGTAAAGCCAATTAATGCCGCTTTCGCTGTTGTATATTCATGATAGGCAACGACGGGATTCTGGTAAAGATTCGTGCCAATACCAATCACACGGGCTTGCTGTGAATCCTTTAAAGCTGGGAAAGCAGCTTGTACAACATGTAAGCTTGCTTTTATCGCACCTTCAAACTGGGTTTGATAGCTAGTCCAAGATAATTCTTCTACTTTTGCCTGTGCCACAGGATCAAATTTAAATTGAACTAATGCATTATTTACAACGATATCCAAGCGACCAAAATGAGCAATAGCGTTTGCCACCATCGCTTTTACTGCTTCTTGATTTCTGACATCTGCTTGGATGGCCAATGCACGATCATGCCCGATTTCTTCAACTACGGCATCAGCTTTTTCTTTACTACTATAATAATTAACGACTACTTTATAGCCTTCCTTACCGAACTTCTTAGCAATTGCAGCTCCTAATCCACGACTTGCGCCTGTTACTAACACAACTTCTTCTCTCACGCTATTCCCTCTTTTCAATCGATGTCATTAAAAATGTTCAGGGAAACAAAACAAAAGGCTCCCCGAAAATGGAGAGCCTACCATACGTATTCATATAGTTGGAAAATGCTCCCTACGATCGTCTTAACGAACAGGTTCTAAGGGTCAGGTTTTAACCTTCTCAACTCATATTCTGAGTCCCCCTGCAACAATTTTAATTATTTTTAGTTTAGCATATAAATAGTCGCATAGCTATGAATCGAGGTTAATTTCCAACTTGACCAATCGCTTTATGTTTCTTCCCATCGCATGACACGGGGATTCTTATCTAAAATCGATTCATATTGTTTCTCATTACCATAGAGACTATTCGGGTCAAGCAGCTTATATCTCTCGTATTTTTCCAAACGATCTTTTTCTTTTGCCCAGCCTAAATGCTTGACTCTTATTGTGGATAAGCTGTGGGTAAGTTGAAAGATATTTTCTGGAAATCTCCCACAATGTTGGGGCGTTTCTTTCCAGACGGGCTGAAAGGTTGAATCGACTCTTGCTAGAAATGGACGGTATAGGAAATGTGCTTGCCAATATTCATCTTCACGATAATGATCTTCATCCCACATATCATACAGTCTAAAACAGTACAAATCGATGGTATCCTGTTTAACAAAGTCATCAATATAATCAATAAAACTCTCCTCAAACCATTCATCTGCATCAAGATTTAATACCCAACCTAAAAATCCATTTGTTGCTTCTAACCACTGCTGTTTTCTTAGTTCTACTTCATTGGCAAACTGGGAACTTGCATTCTTGACCAATTTAATTGGCACACCTTTTAGTTCTTGCAAGAAAATCGATATAGTCTGATCAGTACTAGCATCATCTATAATCACAGCTTCATCGATAAAGGGCTTGACTTTCTTTAACATCGTTTGTAAATAACGACCTTCTTCATTCTTCACAATCATAGATAAGCGTATTTGATGGTTTTCTGCTTTTTCTGGATAAATAGGTAGTTCGCTATGAACATACTGACATTTTTCTTTAAAAGTAGGTATACCTTTTAAGTCAGAAGAGCGATAAATATGATAAGCAGGGAGATGTGTGTCGACATGTAAATCCAATCCTAATGCCACTGCTCTCACACAAAAATGCCGATCTTCTCCCCAAAAACTGAGATTTTTAATTTTACTAAAATGAACACCTGCTAACAAAGCCTTCCTGCTAATTAAGGTGCACGCACCTAATCCCCCTACTTCATAAACACCTGGAGTTTGTAACTGTTGAATAAACGCCTCGGTTTGAACTTGTTTTTCTTCATCTGTTATGACGCCATCATCCGCCTGTCTCCAGTGGGTATATTCATCTGTTAACCAAACTTGCGGATAAGGGATGGTCCCTTCTTGCCAAGCCGTCCAAAAGACCTCAGAGACAATTTCTTTATTTGCGGCAATAAGTGTATGAAGGGTATCCGGGTGTAAAAGCAAATCAGAGTCAATTAAAAACAGATAATCAAATGCTTCAAATTTCGCCTGCTCAATAAGCATATCTTTGAAGCGCGCAACCTTCCAGATGAGGGTATCATTCCAGAAATGTGTCAAGTCGGTGCGAATATAGATACTATCTTCTTTTGCAGATAATATCGCAACATTGTTCTTCCATTTGGCAAAATGACGTAGTAGTCTACTTGATTCTTCATCCTGATTATCATCTATGAAATAATAATGAATTTCCATTGTATCCGTTTTTAAATTGGCTAACGAAAGTAGAAACTCTTTTAAAATAACGGGTTCTTGATTAATTGGACTACCAATGAGAATTTTTGTATTAATCATAAGCAACATTAACGTTTGTAGACAAAACCGTTCACCTCTCTACACTATATTCTCACCATGATTTGCTTGTGTAGTAAAACAAGAAAAATTCTATCCAAAACAAAAAGCAGAGAATCGTTAGAATCTCCCTGCTCTAATGATGGTGTATATAAGAAATAAGAACATTAATATCGCAATGACAAAGCCGATTTCTACTGCCGGTATATTCCATAGGAGAGATGATTGCCTACCAAGGGCGGAACCGATAATTAAGCCCACCATTATAATGCTAAATGCCAGCAACACGATACTAAATGCTAGCCGGTTGCTGATACGATCAATTCTCGTTAGGAATTTTTCACTGTTGGGCAAGTTCAGTTCGAGCGGGATTTTCCCCTTTTTGATAAGAGCAATCAAATCTTTCAAATTATACGGCGCTTCTTTTAAAATATCAAAATACTCACCGATATGCGCTAGCGAATCTTTCGCCAAATGATCCGGTCGATATTTATTAATAATTAATCGTCTACCAAAAGGCTCAGCAATTTTTAAAATGCTTATATGAGGATCAAGCTTCTCCACAATCCCTTCCATTGTCAATAATGTTTTCCCCACCAACGTTAAGTTTGTTGGGATATGTATATGATGGTGATTGGCAACGGAAAACAAGTCATTAACCGCCTCGCCAATAGATATTTCACTAAAGGGGACATCATAGTATCTTTCTCTTAGTAAATCAACATCAATTTTTAAAAGTTCAACATCGACATCGTCTTTGACAATACCCATTTTAGTGATGGCTTTAATGACCCCATCCGTGCTTTGCTGCAACATGGCAATAATTAATGATGTTAAATTTTCTTTCATATCCTCAGTTAAACGACCGACCATACCAAAATCCATGAAAACAATCACATTCCCTGGTAATACACAAATATTACCGGGATGGGGGTCTGCATGAAACACACCTTCCTCTAATATTTGCTGAAGGATGCCTTCAACGATTCTTTCGGCAATCAGTTGTTTATTGAACCCTTGTTCCGCTAAACTATTATTTTCAAGTATGCCACAACCTTCAATATATTCCATTGTTAAAACTTTTTTCGTCGTATATTTCCAGTATGTTTTTGGGATTTTATAATGATTATTGTCTTCAAATTGATTGGCAATTTTATCTGCATTACGACCTTCAAGTAAATAATTCAACTCATTTAACAATGCTTTAGAAAATTCCTTCATCATTTCGACTAATTGATATTGCGATGCCCAATGCAGCCTTTTTTCTGCGATTTTAGCAATTTCTAATAAAATTTCTAAATCTGTTCTCATGGTCTTCTCAATATCAGGTCGTTGTACCTTAACAGCCACTTTTTCACCAGAATGGAGGACACCATAATGGACTTGACCGATAGATGCCGATCCTAGTGGCTCTTCTTGAAATTCTGTAAAGACGTCATGTATTTCTTCGCCTAGTTCTGTTTCAACAATTTTTTTTACCTCTGCAAATGGAAATGAGGGGGCATGTTCCTGTAATTTTTCCAATTCCCTAATGATTGATTCCGGAAAAATATCTGACCTTGTACTCGCAATCTGACCAACTTTAATAAACGTCGGTCCAAGCTCTTCTAAAAACAGACGAACACGTTCCCCTGTTGTCTTTTCATGATGTTCTTCTTGCTTTCGCATGAACATCCGCTTAGGTAGAGACAACACCTCATGCAAGCCTAATTCTTTTAAGAGATAACCAAAACCGTAATGAGAGAAGGCTACAGCAATTTCACGATAGCGATGAATATGGTTCATCTTTGGTTTGAAAATGGAAAAAACCTCCCTTAATCCTCTTCTCGATGTTTTGCCTCAAGCGCTAGAATCCGTTCTTCTAATCTTAGGACATCATCCGTTGTTGCGATATTCAAATCATGCAATAAACTCGTCATTCGTTGATGGGCCTTGTCATCTATCTGCGTTTGCTTCTCTTGGCCTTTCGTCCTTACCTCCTGCATAAAATCTTTCGCTTCCTGTTTTGTTAGCTCTCCTCTTTTCACTAACTCATCCATCATTTCTTGCGCACGGTCTTTCCCTGCTGCTGCTAAACCTAGCCCTAACATCATCCCTTGTTTTATTGGGTTTTTCATCACATTTCCTCCTTTAATAAATGGCAGATTATAATTAACATTATTTTACCCATTTTCAAGGGGATTAAGCATAAAAAAACATATATCATTAGTTCAATAACAGATGGGGATATTCAGACATTGTCGGAACATGAACCGAAGAAAAAATACAAATGCCTCTTTTGTACACACATGTCAAACAAGAAAAGTAGATGGAAGTGGGCAAGGCGGATTTAAACGCAATTAACCTAGGATTTTCGTATACATTGCATGCATTCCGGATTTTCGCGCCCCGTTATGCCATTTTCAAATTCACAACGGCTTCTCTTTCAAAAAATAAAAAACCCCGTACAATCATATGTACGAGGAAAGGTTCATGATGCTTGATTGTCTTTTTTCATCATCAGGCAAAAGATGATAATAAACGTGAAAGCCGTTAATGCCAAGAAAGGAATGGTGATAAACCCGAGCCAATTGATATATTGGCCACTACATGGTACACCATTTGTACACGGCGTGACTTCAGCGAGTCCAGGCACTTTTTGTACAAGATAATGATAGAGAGAAATACACCAGCCAATAAACGCCATTGGTAGGGCAAATCTTCTCACAGAAATATCTTGATAGAACGTACCAATGCCCAAGATTAAAACGAGTGGATACATGAATATTCGTTGATACCAACAAAGCTCACAAGGAATAAACTGCTTAATTTCACTAAAATATAAACTGCCTAATGTGGCTATAAGTGCGACCACCCAAGAAAAATACAGCATGATTTGATTTTTCTTCATTCTTATCCCTCTAACTCCTCTTCAATCAAACGTTTGATTGAATCATAATCAAATGGATCTGTCACCATTTTCTCGTTAATCATAATCGTTGGTGTGAGCTTGACTTCATATTCATTTACGAGTGAAGTATCATGATTAACCGCCTCTATTGTTACGCTTTTTTTCATTTCTGCCAACAGATCTTCTTGTGGAATTGACGTCGTTTCTGCGACGACTTCCTCTAGCACTTCCGTTGTTAGCCAAACAGAATCATGTTGACCACTCTCTGGTTGCATATCGAACAACCCTTTATGGAATGCCCAGTACGAATCAGGTTCCAATTGATGAACAGCTTCGGCTGCGACTGAACCTAATTTAGACTCATCCCCGTGGAAGAGCACGTTGATATAAGAGAAACTTACTTGATTCGTGTCTACATAATCTTCCACTAATTGCGGATAAATGGTTTCACCCCATTGTTTACACGCTGGACATTTAAAGTCGCCAAATTCTACGACCTGGACAGTTGATTCCACCTCGCCCAAAACAGGCTGCCCTTCAATAGAGGGAGCCTCTTCAAAAGATGTATACGCATCCTTTTCATTATCTTGATTGTTTATGAACACCATGATAACAACTGCTATAACGACAATAATCGTAATAAAAAATAATAACTTCATCGGTTGGAATTGATTCTTATTTGCGCTCATACTGCTCTCCTTTATGTAGATGTACCACTTTTAAGAATAATATATTCTTATGCAGAAAATAAGGAATTTCCGTGAAGTCAATATGAAGTTCGATCGACTTGCTTACTCCAAGCATCAAAAGGGAGCTGTGATTGCTTAAGTGTTAATTGTACAAACGGAAGACCTCTATCTTTCGGGTCTACGGCAATCTCTTGGTAAATAAAATCATCATCAAAAAGCGCGCTTGCTGCATCTTTTCGATCCGCTGCGTAATAAACTTTATCCAAACGCGCCCAATAAATCGCACCTAAGCACATGGGACAAGGTTCACAGCTTGTATAAAGCGTACAGCCTGTTAATGTGAAAGATTGTAATTTCGTACAAGCTTCCCTAATAGCCATTACTTCCGCGTGTGCTGTTGGGTCATGAAGATCCGTTACCCTATTCACACCTTTGGCAATCACCTTCCCATCCTTTACAATGACTGCTCCGAAAGGTCCACCTGCATTTATGACGTTTTCTACCGCTAGATCCACTGCCTCTGTTAAAAATTGTTCGTGATTACTCATCTCGTCCCCCCATTATTTAGGCTTTTTGTTTAATACCATGAGAGGCTAACAGGATTTGCAACTGATCATGTGCCTCTATTGAAGTAATGAGTAAGCTTACCTGACTCGAACGACCTAAATGAAGCTTCATCTCAAAACCATCATTTACTTTTTTATCAAAACCAAAATGACGGTTATTAATATCAATAGACTGAACCTCATAAGAATCAATTTTATGCCAAGGAATATACTTTAGTCCTTTCACCATCCCTTTTTGAAGAAAAACCAATTGGTTAAACAGAAATTCCATTTGAAAAAGAGGTAAAAGTAACAGCATATAATTCGCGACATTTAACTGATCAGTAAAAACAATGAACATGATCGCGATAAACACCCAACTTGTGATAAAAATAAAAGTAAAAACACTACCCTTCTGACTAGCTACCTTTGGTTCTGCTATCGGCCTTTGCGCCTCAATACGAATGTCCTCTAATACTTCATCTGGCAATGGGAATACCCTATTTTTCTTAATCTTAAAGAAAACATTAAATAAACGATAATAATAAAAAATTAATAACATAAGCAGTAAAATAGCAAATAACCATTTCATTCTATTCACCCCCTCTATTGTTTACGAAAACCCCCTTCTAATGTTTCGTAAAAACTAAAGATTAAGATAATTAAGCAAAGGCAGTTAATAGAATCGCCAGTCCGTTAAAAATGCTATGGATAATCATCGCAGGATAGATGGAGCCTGTTTTCTCGTAAGTCCAAGCAAAGATCAGTCCACTGAAAAAATTAACTGGTAATGTGTTATAAGTCGGTAAATGTACCACCGTAAAGATTGTGGAACTAATGAGCATACTCAGTCCAATATTACATTTAGCCCTTAACCACCTGTAAATAAAGCCACGATACAAAATTTCTTCATAAATGGGTGACACAATGGCCGCAGATATAAAGGCAATTAGAATCGTCAATCCATTCAATTCTGCTGTTAATGAAGCCGTTTTTTTATTTTCTACGCCAACACTGAATAAGTCCATGAGAATAACAAGCAATACACTGCCCACAATGAGAAAAATTGTCCATCCGATAATCGGTAGCCAATAGCTCTTAGCAAACGGCCTCAAGCCAAGCGACTGCCAATTCAATCCATATGGTTTAATCGTAATATAATAAAGAGCCACTGTAAAGACAATTGCCATGATTAACCCTGTCAAAGTCCCCGCATATAAATCGTTTTGAAACCATTGCTGTAATAGGTCATGTGCCCAATTTTCAATTAATATCGGCACGATGATGAAGACAAACATCAGAATAAGTAAAAACGTTTGTATTGACCAGCGTAATTCTTTTAAAAATAACGTATTCATTCCATTTACCCCCAATTTTTTTGATATATTAAGAGTACCTGGTTACGTAACGTCACCTTCAAGTCCAAAGGAGAGAAAAAATGAATTATTTTTCGACGGGTAAAATTGCTAAAGATTGGTCAATTTCTGTTAGAACTTTACGATATTATGATGAAATTCAATTAGTCACCCCTACATATAAAGACGATTATGGCAAACGTTTCTATACCAAACTGGACTTACTTCGTCTGCAAAAGGTATTGCTATTAAAGAAAGCAAATATGTCGTTAGAAGATATACAAAAGCTCATTGACGAGACGACTGTATCATCAGTGCTAGATATCCATCTTCAAACATTGAAAGCGACAATTAACGATATCGGACAAGCGCAAAAATATACGCAAACTTTAAGGAACATCGTAGATTTAGAAGGAGAGATTGGTTGGGAACAACTTCTTCCATTAACGTTAAAAGAGAGTGAGGATCATACACCGCAGGCAAAGGAATGGGAGACATCACTTCCCAAATTAGAGAATGATGATGGTCAAATTAAGAAATGGATGAATATTATTAAACGCATAGAACTTTGTTTAAAAAACGGAGAAGCGCCTTCTTCTGATGTTGCCCAATTGATTGCGAGTGATGTGGAAATCTACTCAATGGAGATGTTCAAAGGTGACCAAACACTCGCTGAACAATTTTGGAAAACACGACGATCAAAAGAGGAATCAGAAGAATTAAACTTATATCCTATTAAGCAAGAAGTTATCGAGTTTCTCGAGTCAGCCCTTACCTATATGAAGAATAAAAGCTGACTCAATTTTATTTAACCTGTCATGATATCTTCACTCGGATATCTAATCTTCTCTTGTCTTGGTTTGGCTAGAGAAAAGGCAAATGTTAATGGCCCAACTTTTCCGAGAAACATAATAAATACAATAATAATTTTACCAATGTTAGAGAGATCAGCCGTAATCCCCATAGAAAGCCCAACCGTCCCAAAAGCTGAGACCGTTTCAAACAATAATTTTAAAAACGGCTCTGGTTCTGTAATATTCAAAATAAATACAGCTAAGAAGATAAATAAGAAACTAATCATAGAAATAGCCAATGATCTAAATATGATGGTTTCTTTAATGGCTCTATTAGCAATGGTAATTTGCTGCTTTTGCTTTAAAAAACTCATAACTGATAATACGATTACTAAAAAAGTCGTTAACTTAATTCCACCACCCGTAGAGCCGCTACCCGCACCAACAAACATGAGAAGTAGCATGAAAGTAATGGTTGCTTCATGCATATGACCTATATCGATTGTATTGAATCCTGCCGTCCTCGGTGATGTCGCTTGAAAGTAAGCTGCCCAAAGTTTATTACTCATTTCAGACATAGCGCCTAATGTATGGGGATTATGAAACTCCATCACAAATACAACGAACATCGCAAAAGCATTGATAATGAAAGTCCCAATAATCATCAGTTTTGAATGTAAACTCAGCTTCTTAAATTTACGTTTATACCAAATATCCGCTAAAACAGTAAAACCAATCCCACCAATAATAAACAAAAATGAAATCACAATATTAACAATCGGGTCTCCCACATATCCCATTAAATTATCAGGAAACAGCGATAAGCCGGCATTATTGAAAGCAGAAATGGAGTGAAAGAAGCTGAGGTACATACCCCTGCTCCAACCAAATTCAGGGACCCAAGTAATGGCTAAAAAACACATAGCAATTAGTTCAATCGTAAAGGAATAAATGAACAAACTTTTTACTAATTTAATCACTCCACCAATAGAGGTATGATTTAATGACTGTTGGACTAATAACCGTTCTCTAAACCCTATCCTTTTCCCAAGAAGCATAAAAATTAACACTGCAAAAGACATAATCCCTAAGCCGCCGATTTGTATTAACGCAAGGATAACTAATTGTCCAAATAGTGTATAGACTGTACCAGTATCTACAACAGCTAACCCCGTTACCGTCATAGATGAAGTCGCTGTAAATAATGCATCTGTCCAGGTAACCTGTGTTGTTGTTGCAAATGGGAGTTTTAATAAAACCGTCCCTAATATAATGAAAAACAAGAACACTAACACTAGCAACTGAGATGGGTTTAACCGAACGATTGCGTTGTTCATCTTTCTATGCTCCTTCTTTTTCAAAGCGTATAATATCTCTTTTTTTACCTACTACTATTAAAATATCATTCATTTGAATTGGTTCTTGTTCACTTGGCGAAACGATAAAGGTGTGCTCTCGTTGAATCCCGACAATATGACAATCAAACCGCTTAGCCATTCGTAAATCTTTTAATTTACAACCACCAAATTTCTTTCCAACAAGAATTTCAGCGATACTATAATCATGAGCTAGTTCAATATAATCAACCATTGAATTTGAGACAATATTTCGCGCCACTCTGATCGCCATCTCTCTTTCTGGTTGGATCACTCGGTCAACACCTATCTTTTCTAAAACCTTCGCATGATACTCGTTATGTGCTTTGACCCAAATCTTAGGAATACCCATATCCTTCAGAAGAAAAGCAGTTAAAATACTTCCCTGTACATCTTCTCCAAATGAAATAAAGGCATGATCCACATTATTCACCCCAATTTGCCTTAAGGATTGCTCATCTAGTGACTGTAAACAGACAGCATGTGTAGAAAGGTCACGATGTTTGATTACTTTCATTTCATCCTTATCGACCGCTAAAACTTCAACATTCATCTCATTCAATTCTTGTAGCATCGTTGACCCAAAATGCCCCAGACCAAACAAAGCAAATGTTTTCTTCATATTCTATCCCTTCCTTACTATCGACTTGTAAATATTTCAATGAGAAAAAAAAGAACAGCAAAAAGACCACAGAGGGATCCCCCGTGGTCACGTTATTTGATCACAAGTTTCCATCCTTTCTTAACGCTTACGAAGTTAGCTGTCGGATTAGGGTCAAGAATAACCCTTCCTTTTTTCTTTAAAGGATTCACCCCAAGTAGATTAGTCTCTACAAAAGTGGTTCCTCCGCTCCAATTAAGGACTCAGCGATTGAGATGATATTTAATTGATGAAGTTATATTACTCCCCTTTTTGTTTTCTGTAAAGGTAAAAAATATTTATGTTTACTAAACCCTCCGTTTACATACATAAATGAAGAGCAATCATAACAGAATAAAGATGTTTCAGTTTTACTTAACAATCCTTTTATAAGACGAAAGTCATTGTCTACCATACTATGACATAATAAAAGTGCAGTATGAAATTACTAATAAAGAGGGGATTACAATGGGATTCAAACATATTACAGTTGCAGGTAGTGGGGTACTTGGCAGCCAGATTGCTTACCAAACAGCGTATAGTGGTTTTCAAGTAAGTGTATATGATATTTCTGAAGAAGCATTAGAAACAGCTAAAGGTAGAATACTGAAGCTAAAGGAAAACTATAAACATGATTTACAGGCAACCGATGAACAAGTCGATGCGGCATTCGACCGGATGGCTTTTTATACTGATTTATCTAAAGCTGTTGAGCAAGCTGATTTAGTGATTGAAGCTGTTCCAGAAGTCGTAAGCATTAAAGAAGACTTTTATAAAAAGTTAAGTGCAGTCGCACCGAAAGAAACCATTTTTGCAACGAATTCATCCACATTACTTCCTAGGCAATTTGTCGCTTTCACAGGGAGACCATCACAATTTCTAGCATTGCATTTTGCGAATGAAATTTGGAAAAACAATACGGCTGAAGTAATGAAACACCCAGGTACAGACATGGTTGTTTTTAACCAAATCGTTGAATTTGCAAGAGAAATCGGGATGGTCCCGCTTCAATTGCACAAAGAACAACCAGGTTATATCTTAAATTCTTTGCTTGTTCCATTATTAGAGGCAGGTCAAATGTTATTAGTGAATGAAGTAGCTGACCCAGAAACCATCGATAAAACATGGATGATTGGTACTGGTGCTCCACTAGGTCCGTTCGCTATTCTAGATGTCGTTGGAATCCGCACAGCATACAATATCTCACAAGCAAAAGCAGATGCTACTGGTAATGAAGCCTTTAAAAAATTAGCGAACCTTTTAAAAACAGAGTATATTGATAAAGGGAAACTCGGACGTGAAACAGGAGAAGGCTTCTATAAATATCCGAACCCAAGTTTTGCTGACCCTGAGTTTTTGAAATAATAAAAACCTGGTCATTCCAAAATGGAATATAACATAAAAGGACGTCCAGAAGTCGCAAAATGACTTTCTGGACGTCCTTTATACTCTTAAGAATCTTGCTAAATCAAACTAAGGCATTTACCTCCACTATTTAAACAGATGTTTTATCTGCAAACTCAAGCAAAAATATCCGCAATGCGTTCATAAGATTGGCGTTGATCAGCAAAATGATAGGTGTTATTCAATAATAACCAGTGGTCACATTCGTAAAGTTCACTCCATTTGCTGAGCTCTGTTTTTACTTTTGCTGGCCCACCGATAATCATTCTTTTTCTATTTGCTGCGATTCTTTTCTTATCTTCTGTTGTTAACCGCATTGCTTTTGCTTCCTCATATGTCGGGATGCGACTATCGATACCCTTTTCCGTTCTTAATAACCATATATCTTGCGTAATTGCTAACTCCTCCGCCTCTTCATCTGTCGCACCACATATGACTAAGGCAGCAGTAATAGCTTGGGGATTAGCTAAAAGCCCCGGTTGAAAATCCTGCTGATATTGTTTGTGCGCATGCACACCTCTTCCCGGCTGAATAAAGTGACCAAACACATAGCCGATTCCCAGCTCTGCTGCTAACTGGGCACTATTTTCTCCTAACCCTAGACTATAAAGGTTTGGCAATACCCTCGTTCTTGGGGTTGCTTGTACCGATTGATCTCCTTCGAAGTAATGCAACAGCTGTTTTACTTTTTCAGGATAGATACCCGTTTCATTCTTTACGCCATTAGCTAAAGCCGAACGAATTCTTTCCGGTCCCCCTGGTGAACGCCCTATACCCGCTTCGATTCTTCCTGGAAAAATTGATTGAAGTTGCAGCATCTGCGTAGCTACTTTATACGGACTATACTGAGACAACAAAATCCCGCCACTCCCTACATGAATGGACTTGGTTTTTGCCGCTGCCGTTGCCATGAGGATTTCAGGTGCACTAGCAGTCATCCCTTTTGTCCCATGATGCTCAGCAAACCAATAACGCTCATATCCCCACTCTTCTGCCAATTGTACTTTTTTAATGGTTTCTTCTACCGTTTCCTCAACTGAGAAGTAGCGAGGCCTCGGCATTTGATCAAGTATTCCTAGATGCATGCTTCATACCCTTTCTAAACGCACGTTTTCATACAAGCTAGTATACCAATCTATTGACCATCTTAAAACGAAGTTGCTTGAATGGGACTCACAAGAAGTAGGCGTTCACTTATCTTTATGCACACATAGAAAAACCAGCCAATAGCTGGTTTATTCTACCTCCACAATATCAGGACTAATATCTAATCTCTCAGCAATTTCTGTCTTAATATCATCAGCTGAATTGAATTCAAAATCATAAAAGTGGTCCCATTCTTTCGCCGGCTCATAATCATTTAGAAGCTCCATATTTTTCCCATAAAACAAAACTGTATCTACTCTTAATAAAGCATCTGCTGCTTCCTTCTGTTCATTATCGTCTGTAAAATATTCTTCCATTTCATCCTGTAATACGATTTTCACAGCTGTTAATTCTGCCATTTCCTATCGCCTCCATCTCTTAACTATTTATTACCTCGTAACAGATTATTTTAAACAGAGGTTATGTTGAGATTTTTAGGCATGTTTGGCAATCGCTTCTCCAAGTTCTGAAGAAGCTTGATGGAAATAGGACAATACCACTTCTTTTATATCTCGATCAATCCCTTTTAAATCTGCAGCAATATTATCGATTAAATGCTCCTTCTCTTGTGGATTTAAAGAATGATAAAATTCCCCAGCCTGGGCATAATCATTTTGCTTTATTAAATCACTTCTTTGTAATTTCCCTTCAACAAATCGGCCATCTCCACTTGTCACCTGATTGGCAGGCGTCCAATCTGCTTGGTCATTTACCGGTAACTTCCTAAACCCCGGCCCGATCCTCCTTCTTTGTGAATCGCTATAAATATTCGCTCGACCTTGTAGCATCTTATCATCTGATAACTCTGCTCCCTCTAGCAGATTAACCGGTGAAAAAGAGACTTTCTCTACTTCTTCCATATAATTTTGCGGGTTTCTATTTAAAACCATTCGACCAACAGGTACCAATGGATACTGTCTTTCATCCCACACTTTCGTATCATCAAGCGGATCAAAGGTTAACTTTTCCTTATCGGTAGGATCCATTAATTGGACGTACAATCCGTATTCTACTGTTTTGCCAGCCGCAATTGTATCAAAAAGGTCTTTCCCAGCGTAATCTGGATTCTCACCGGCTAGTTTCCCTGCTTCCTGCCTCGTAATATATTCAATCCCTGCAAACGGATACCAATGATATTTCACATATTTCCTTTCTCCCTTCGCATTCCGCCAAACATATGTATTCACACTATGCCCTGGGATATGCCGCAAGCTTTTCACCGTTCCAGCATCGGAATAAAGGTGGACGACAAAATTTAACGACTCTGGTGCCCTTGCTACAAAGCTCCAAAAACGATTCGGATCAATTAAATTATTAACTGGAGATGGTAAAAACGCTTTAATCGCCTCTGGGAAACGGATCGTATCACGCACAGAGAAAACAGGAATATGATTACAAATTAAATCAAATATCCCTTCGTCTGTATAAAACTTAGTTGCAAACCCTCTTACATTTCTTGACGTATCAGGCGTTCCTTTCGTACTTACTGCTAATGAAAATCGCACCATGACAGGTACTTGTTGACCAGGGCGCTGCAAAAAGCTTAGCTTTGTATGCTCTTTCATCGAATGCACGGTTTGAAAATAGCCGAAAGCACCGAAACCTTTGACATGAACAGGTCGCTCAAGGATTTTCTCATGGATAAATTCTTGGAGTGTTTCATGTTCTACACTATCCTGTTTTAAGATAGGTCCTCTTTTGCCAACAGTTTGTGAATGAAGCTTTGCCGGTTCGTCCCCTTTCCATTTATTTAAATCTCTATCTTGCACTTCTTCTTCTGGTTGATTTCCTCGACTATTGAAATGAATCTTTGCTTGTCGCTGATGTTTTTCGTTATTTTCGTCCATATTTCCCTCCATATTCTTCTCTGTCTTTCTTTTAATTTAATATGAAGGACAACTACTTTTTATGTTTCTTTCTATAACAACTTTTACTTAGAATGCTCATTACAACAAAGATTAAATAGATAGGAATAGTTGATATAAAAGCACATAAAAAAACCACCAGAAACCAACTCTGGTGGATTATTTGATCTTATAATTAATTTATTTTCATTTCCCCTAAAGCAATTAAAGATTGAATAATTAAAAATAGTTGATGTGTTTCTTGTGGATTACGCAAGTCCTTTTCTAATAGATGTTCAATCTTTCGAATTCGATGGCGAAGACCGCTCATAGATAAATTTAAATCAATTGTGGTTTGTTCCAACTTTCCTCCGTTTAATAAAAACACATATAAGGTTTGCAATAGGTCTACCATCTTACAGTCTGATAAATCATATAGTGCGCCTAATTCTTGTTTGGCGATTGTTTTCACCCCAGCTGTATTTTTAGAATTAATGAGAACGCCAACGATTCCTAACTGTTTAAAGGACATCATATTTTCCTTTGAAGATAGTCTTAAAGAAACAAGAGCCTCTTCATAGTGTTGATGGGCGCTTGTAATCTCATTTCCTTGATTGCTAAGACCAATGGTAAATTCACCATTAGGAAAGTCCATACGTAAAGTTTTCATTAATGGACGGAAAAATTTTTCATGATGTTCATAGGAAAGTGCCGCATCAGGGACCAAAATGATTAGATGATGATCACGCATATTGATTAATACACTTTTCTTTTTTTCACTAAAGTAGCGAATCATCCATTCATATATATCTTCCTGTAACTGAAATTCTTCCTCAAATGATTCTGTACCGATACTAAAATCAATCATGGCCAAGAAATAGGACTGTGTTAAATCGATACCTGTATATTTACCCCTTTTAATAATCTCTGCTTTAGACGTTTTTCCTTCTAATATACGTTCTAAGAAACTACCTTTCATTCTCTCTAACGATTCAAAGCGTGTTTTTTCATTTAATAATATTAGGGAAGCAGCATTAGCAAAGCGTTCCAGTAATAAATAGTCAGATTCATGACTGTTATCTATCGTTGGTTCATAAACAAATGAGCAGTACCCTTGAATTTTCTTTTGAACTAAAATAGGGGCCATCAGCCTTGTCTGCTTTTCAGTATGGACGATTCTCTTTTGAAAAAATAATGGATAGGTAGGATGCTTTTCTTCTTTATCATTCATATGAAGTGAAAAATATTGCTTCATATCATCCGTCAGTTCACGGCATTCATCTGGAGATAAGCCTGCACTAGACATTTGATAAAAATCAATTGACTCTATCACAATCGGTAATTGCATATGATCGTAGACAAGTTCAGTAATTTCTTCTAAACTACTACCCCCGGAAATCTCTTCAGTTAATTTGCTTTGAAACTCAGCTAGTTTTGTTACAAAATTACGCTGATCTAATAATTGTTCATATGTATAAGCTAACTCTTTAACAATGGGGGTTTCTTCATAGGGTGAATGAGCATCTTCCCCTTTCATCGCCCATTGCTCTTGTGATTGGATTGTCCATTTGCATTCGGCATCACCCTTCGCCACACAACAAGTTTCTTTTACTAGCAGTGACACACCTGTGATGGTAGTCATATAGCCGCTTGCATAACCTACTAATGTATGACATTGCGGTGTATCACTATATCCATGTAGTCGAATATGTTCTTCAGCTTCATAAGAACCATACCAAATCCCCTCTGAATAGAGAGATTTTACATACTGATTGTTTTCACACATTGTTAAATGACAAATATGCTTCACACCCGTAATTTGCCCATTTTCCTTATGATACAGGGGACCGTGCTTGATTAAGTAAGGAATCGAAGTATGCTCTTTCATTGCCTTTTTAGCATCCTTTACCCCGTTCTCCCATCCGAAAGAAAATAAGAAACTCTTAAGGCGCTCAAAACCTATATGCTTAACGAGTTGATGACGCAAAATACCTAATGATGCCGATGGTGTCGAAACGACTCTTTCATGCCCTTTTGTAATAGGATTGATTGAAACTTCATCAACAACAATATGCATAGATAACCTCCTAAATCCCAAGATTGAAAGCGCAAACATTTCTATTTCTTTAAAAAAAGGGGAAATTTCGCCCCTTTCAGTCTATTTTATTAGAAGATTGAATGATTTGCTAGTTTTGAAACGAAAGTTCACATGCTTTAAACTTTAGACGAATGTTTTTACTTTCGCTAACTCTGCCGCGACATCCACAATCATATCTTCTTGCCCTCCGACAACTTTTCGGTTACCTAGTTCAATTAAAATATCTCGTGCGTCTAAGTTGAATTTTTCTGCTGCACGCTGGGCATGTAAAGCAAAACTAGAATAAACGCCTGCATATCCAAGCACTAAACTATTTTTAGTAATTTCTTGAGGAACAGGTAAGATAGGTGCCACAACGTCTTCAGCTAGATCCATCATTTTATAAAAATCCACACCTGTTTCAATGCCCATTCGATCTAATACACCAACTAACACTTCTGTTTGCGTATTACCCGCACCGGCTCCAAGACAACGAACACTTCCATCGATTCTTGTTGCGCCTGCTTCAATGGCAGCTAACGTATTTGCCATTGCTAATGAGAGATTATTATGAGCGTGGAAACCAATTTCCACACCAATATTTTCTTTCATTGCTTTGATTCTTGTTGTCACTTGATTCGGTAATAAAGCTCCAGCAGAATCCACGACATAAACAATATCAGCACCGTAACTTTCCATTAGTTTTGCTTGTTCAACGATTTTCTCCGGTTCTGCCATATGAGACATCATTAAGAATCCAACCGTTTCCATCCCAAGCTCTTTAGCAGCATAAATATGTTGGGCAGACACATCTGCTTCTGTCACATGTGTAGCGATACGCGCCATCTTCGCCCCTAGTTGCTGCGCTTGTTTCAATTCTTTAACTGTTCCTATACCAGGAATTAATAAGACAGCCACCTTTGAAAAGTCAGTTACAGCCACAGCTGCTTCGATTAATTCAAACTCATTCGTTTTTGACCTTCCATATTGCAAAGATGATCCTGCTAGACCGTCCCCATGAGCTACTTCAATATAAGGCACCTTAGCTTCATTCAAGCCTTTCGCAATCTTCTCCACTTGCTGAACAGTATATTGATGTGAAAGCGCATGACTCCCATCTCGCAATGCCACTTCCGTTAATAATACCTTTTGACGTTCGGTCATATGAATCTCTCTCCTTTTACTGTGTAATTAAATTCCTTGCAAACTCTTCAGCTACCTTCACACCAGCCGCTGTCATAATATCTAGATTCCCTGAATATTTAGGTAAATAATCGCCTGCTCCTTCTACTTCTATAAAAATAGTTACTTGATTACCGTCGATAATTGGCTCCGTACGTAATCGATATCCCGGTACATAGCTTTGCACGGTTTTTTCCATGTCAGCAATAGATGCTTTAATCTCTTCTTCTTTCATCGTCCCCTCTTCCACTAACGTGTAGACGGTATCTCTCATGAGAATTGGTGGTTCAGCTGGGTTTAATATAATAATAGCTTTTCCTTTTTTCGCGCCACCCACTTCTTGAATCGCCCTTGAAGTTGTTTCAGTAAATTCGTCGATATTAGCCCTCGTACCAGGTCCGGCGCTTTTACTAGAGATTGTCGCAACGATTTCAGCATAGGCAACTGGGCTTACTCGGTTCACCGCATGTACCATTGGAATCGTTGCCTGACCACCACATGTAATTAAATTGATATTCTCAGCCTCTAAATGTTCCTTTAAATTAACTGGGGGAACAATCAACTTACCTACAGCTGCTGGTGTCATATCAATCACCTTCTTACCTGCCGCTTTTAAAGCTTTTGCATGATGAATATGCGCCTTTGCTGATGTCGCATCAAAAACAATATCTGCAAGTTCTGCTTGTTCTAAAAATCCATCAATCCCAGTATCAATGGCGACATACCCTAATTCCTTCGCACGTCTTAAGCCATCAGAATTTGCGTCAATGCCAATAACCGTTGTAAGTTCTAAAATGTCTGAACGACCTAATTTAATCATTAAATCTGTACCAATATTACCTGATCCTAAAATCGCTACTTTTACTTTACTCAAACCTCAGTTCCCTCCTTAATTTCCTTCTGATATCCAAGTGCAGTTGAAATATCATTGGCTGCCTTTTTAATCCCAGAAATAACCTCTTGTTGATGTGTCTCATTTAATCGCACGGTTGGTACCGCGCAACTAATGGAACCAACTACTCTTCCTTGATAATTAAAGATCGGGCTTGCAGTACATTTAAGACCGATCTCAATCTCCTCGTTATCAACAGCAAATCCCTGCTCTTTCACTACAGCTAATTCCTTTACTAATGCTTGTTTAGTGAGAATGGTTTTCTCAGTGAACGGCTCTAATGGAAGGGTTTCGATGATTTCCTCTTGTTCTTTTTTAGGTAAAAAAGCCAATATCGCTTTCCCTACTCCCGTACAGTGAAAGGGTGCCTTCCTACCAACCTGCGAATAGATTCGCAAAGAATGAGTACCTTCCTTCTTTTCAATGTAAATCGCTTCACCTTGCTCAAAAGATACTAAATGCACCGTTTCTTTTAGAGTAGTAACGAGCCTGTTGATGATTGGTCTCGAAACTTCAGCAAAATCTAATTGGTTTTCAACGATATGTCCTAGTTGAAAAAGCTTCATACCTAAACGGTACTTACCACTCTCCTGATTTTGATAAAGATAACCTTTCGAAGCCAATGTTTTTATTAAACCATGGACCGTGCTTTTAGAAAGTTCCATGGCTTCCGCTATTTCTTTTACACTTAGCTCTTTTTGTCCACTAAGAAATAATTCTAAAATATCTGTTGCCCGCAAAACTGATTGTATCGTCATACATCCTCCGTAGTTCGATAATATCGAATGACATTCGTTAATATCATATTAAAATTGTAGGATGTTTTCCTTTTGTTTGTCAATATAAATTATTCTGATTTTTTATTTTTTTAAAAATCGGGTTGTAACCGCATTCATTTTCTTCATTAAGCTACATTCGATTGGATATTCTCATCCTTATTCGGTCGGACAAATAACCAGACAAGTCCACCGCAAACAAGCAGGATTATACCGCATAATTGAAAGGCCATATGAAAGCCCGCTGCTTGCGTGGCAGATCTTTCAATAAGGAGACCCGTAATATAAGGACCAACAATTCCTCCTAAAGAGGTAAACGCCATAAACCACCCTTGTACTTTACCTATATGCTCTTTTGAGACCATACTCGATAGAATAGTCGGACCAAGCACAAGTGTAATACAACCGAAAGTAAGTCCTAAAGAGAGAAAGGCAATAACCAACATATTCGCATTTAATAATGTACCAATAAAGTAACTAACTGCTCCCGCTAACATGACCGGACCTAGTACAAACACCCGGCCCTTCACAATACTTTTCGTTTTCTTAAATAATCGGTCTGAGACAGTAGAGAAAATGATTTGAGAAAGTGTAATCATGATCCATGGGAGTGCTGCTACTATGGATAAGGTTTCCGCACTCAATTGACGAACATTTTCCAAGTAATTAGGAAGCCAATTTAACCCTATAGTAAAAGACCAATACGTCGCAAAACCACAGATGGCTATAAGAATAAAGTTTTTTGACCTTAGCACGGGCCCAAATTTACTTACTGCTGTTTGTTGGTCTTGTTGTCGATTAGCTTTGAATTTTGCTATTGCTTCTTTGCGATCATTTTCTGCAATCATTAGCCAAAATACAACCCAAATCAAACCGACAATACAAGTCGCTAGAAATGCCGAACGCCAACCAAATTGGGTGATTAATGAAATAAGGATAGGTGCCGACATAGCCACGCCTAAAGGACCACCTACAGATACGAGTGTTAAACCTATTCCAAGCTTTTCCTTTGGTAGATATTTTGTTGCAGCAGTCATTGCAAGTGAATAAGACGGTCCCTCTCCTGCGCCTAATATAATGCGCGTTATCAGTAAAAAGGTAAAGCTTGACACAAATAGGGTAGAAAACTGCACGGTCGCCCAAACAATTGCCATACAAGCAATAACAATTTTCGCACCGAATCTGTCAGCTAAAGTACCACCGATAATAGCAAAAATAGAATATAAAAAGAAAAAAGCACTGCCAATAATACCCCACTGTTCAGCATTTAATCCTAATTCTTCCATCAGGGGAACAGATGCAAATCCAATAATCGCTTTATCTGCATTGCTAATAACTGTCAGTAAAAATAATAAGATAATAATTAGAAAAGCCTGACGCGAGATTTTACCTTCTTTCGCACGAGGATTTTTTGCCATTTATATGACCTCACTCTCAAAATTTTTAAGAAAAGTATGCGAAGATCAACGCTCCGCTAGGCTTTTAAAAACCCACTTCTACACTCTCAAGTCCACTAAATGCTGCTTTAAATGTATCGCCTTTCTCAACAGGGATTGCTGCAGATAATGCACCTGATAATATGACTTCTCCTGCCTTCAAGTGAACTCCATAGTCAGAAAGCTTATTAGCTAACCAAGCAACACAAATTATCGGATTGCCTAATACATCTACACCATAGCCTTTATTAATCAATTTATTATTTTTATATAATTTCATTTCCAATTCTTTTAGCTTCTCACGATCAACAGTATATCGTCCTTCACCTAAGACAAATTGGGCACTTGAGGCATTGTCAGCAATAGTATCTTCAAGTTTAATCCGCCAATTTTCGATTCGACTGTCCACAATTTCTAAAGCAGGGATAATATAAGCAGTGGCTGCTACAACATCGTCCTCTGTTACGTTCGGTCCCCGAAGATCATGCTTCAATACAAACGCAATTTCTCCCTCAATTTTCGGCTCAAATAATTGATCCATAGGAATAGCCGATTTTTGCATTGTGACATCCATGCTACTTAATAAATGGCCATAATCTGGCTGATCAACCCCTAATGCCTTTTGCATAGCTAGTGAGGTTAAACCGATTTTCTTTCCAACAACCTTTTCTCCTTGTGCCAACTTCACATCAATATTTTCCATCTGAATTTGATAAGCCTCATCAACTGATAGATGCGAGATTTTATCTGTTAATGGTTGGAGGGATTTCTTTGTTTTCTCCGCTTCTAAAAGCGCTTGAGCAGCTTCTTTTAGTTGATCATTTAACTGTAGTTTCATAATTGAACCTCCTTCTATATGGAAAGACCCCGCCACTTTGTTAAGTGACGGGTGTTTAAATATTTATTTAGATACCACTTGTTTTTTTAAAAAATCAATAGTCACCTGATTGAATTCTTCTGGTTTTTCCCATTGTGGCCAGTGACCCGCATCATTGATTACTGTCAGTTCACTCCCTGGAATCATGTCTTTAATCGGTTGTGCTTCTTCCACTGTTGAAGTTGGATCATGGTCAGTCCAAGCGAGTAATGTTGGTACATTGATTTTGCCGCACCATGATGGATCCCAACTAAATTGCTTTCTAGCTTCGATATTTTGCAAATGGACAATATGATGGACAGCTTCCTGATAAGCAGGTTGCGTATAAATATTGTAACGAGATTCTATTAACTCATCTGTTACTTGTGATTTATCATACATTAACCATTCTAATCTCGTTTTCACATTTTCATAGTTTGCTTCAAGTACCGCTTTTAATGTTGAAGCTTTTAGCCCAGCCATCACTTCAGGTTTGTTATTTACATTACCAGGCGTATTGAGCACCATGGATTCCACATATTCCGGATGGTGAGCAGCAAACCAAGCAGCCACCCATCCACCAAGAGACTCTCCAGATAAATATACTTTCTCTAAACCAAGTGCTTTGATTACAGCTAATAAATGGTCACTGTAACTATCAATACCGTACGGATAGTCTGGCTTTTCTGTATATCCATGACCTAACATATCGATACAGATCACGCGGAAGTGCTCAGCCAATCCTTTGATGTTTCTTGCGTAAGCCTCGATATGACCCCCTGTACCGTGTAAAAGCAAAAGAGGCTCTCCGGTTCCCGATTCTAGTACTCTCGTTTTCACACCATCTGCATCGACAAAATGAAGTTTAAATTCGATATCTGCTAAATCGTTCCAAATAGACATTTAATCCTCTCCTATTCTCTTTATTTTGTAACTTTCTCTTTCATCCACTCATCATTGACTGGTGTTGTTTCAAAGAACGAATCCGGTACTGATGGTCCCCACCATAGACGTCCCTTTGTATCATATTCTTCCTTCGTCCAACCAATTGGTGGTAAATCTGTATCACGTTTATAATCACCAGAATAAATTTCAATACGATGACCGTCTGGGTCTCTTACATATAAGAAGAAAGCATTTGTTACCCCATGACGACCTGGTCCATAATCGATATTTGCACGGTAGCCAGCATCTGCAAGTAAGTCAGCCGTTTTCACAACGGAAGAAATACCATCTACAATATAAGCAATATGATGAAGAGATGTTTCTTTATGTTGCACAAGGGCCACGTCATGAGTCGATGTTTTCGCTCTTGTCCATGCAGCGAATTTCCCCTCATCTCCTTGAACATATTCTGAAATGCTGAAGCCAATTGCTTGCCAGTATTCTAACGCTTTATCTACATTTGTTACACGCAGATTCATATGATCGATTGCTACTGGTGGTATACCACGATGTAAATGGGAGTATCTCATTGGCAAAGCATCGACACCACCACTTTTATTCCCTACATTTATCTCTTCCATTGCATGATAGAATTCAACGGGATGACCATTTGGCTCAGCAACTTTAAGAACCGGTCCTTTTCCTGGGTGGATACTATTCTCGACATATTGCGTAGCAATTCCCATTTCTTGATGTTGCTTCTCTAACTCTCTTAAATACTCAGGACTAGATACACGAAGACTAAAGCTACCAAGAGCTGCTTTTGGCTTTTGCGTTAAAATTAAAGAATAGCGATCAAATTCATCAATAGCACGTAGATATAGACTGGACTCTGTTCTTTCTACTTCAATAAACCCTAGTACATCTACATAAAAATCTTTTGACTTATTTAAATCTGTTACAAACAGTTCGATTTGCCCTAAACGAAGAATCATTACTCTTCACTCTCCTATTGATCAATATATGGATTTAACTGATTTGCTCTTTTGCTTCTATTTTTTTCAACCAATGAATGCTTAATTCTTTTGGTAAGGTCTTACCCGATTGCCATTCTACTTCTTCTTTACTGAGGACTTTGACTGTATGCATACCCTTATCCCCTTGACAATTCACTTCATATTCACCAAGTGCAGGTAAAGTATAATAAGGTTTAACCCAGTACGTGCTCCCCTTCCTTTGCAACTCCACTTGATACGGTCTACCAAGAAGTGCACTTGCTAAATCTACTTCCCCCTGCTGTAAACAGCTGCGGATATAAGAGGAACTAATTTTCAACCCATTTCTGCTCAATTTTGAAACGGATGTTGTCGTTATTAAATTTCCTGAATCAGCAGCTAATCTGTCCATATGACCGACTCCCTTATTACCATAATGAAAGTCGAAGCCAGCGACTGCATGTTTCACGCCGAGTGTGAGTAAATACTGCTTAACAAATGCTTCTGGTGTGAGGCTAGCAAATGCCTGATTAAAAGGAACGACATAGAAAAGGTCAACACCAAGAGAACTCATGCTCTTTTTCTTCTCCTCTAATGGCATTAAATAAGGAAAGTCAGATTGCTTCATTAACACCGTTTTCGGATGAGGAAAGAAACTCATGATGGCTAGTGGCAGATTGCGCTTATTTGCCTCTACCTTTGCTTGGCGAATGACTTCTTGATGACCAATATGAAGGCCATCAAAAAATCCGAGCGCCATCACACAAGGTTCTGCGTTTTTAGCTAATACGCCTTGGCGTTCTTCCTCATTTAAAACGATGGTTTTCATCTGACTTCCCTCCTTTATTGTTAAGAAATGGGTTCTTCTACTGCTATCATTGAACGGTATTTCCCGTTAAAGAATAATAATGGATCTTTTTCTTCTAAATACACATCCTTCACGCGACCAATAAATAACGTATGGTCACCTTCTACGTGTATGGCTGATACTTCACAAGCTATCTGTGCCACTGCCCCGTCAATCACCGGCATGTCATTTAATCGTGCGAATGACACTTCCTTCGTTTCTTTTAACTGACCAGCAAAATTCATAGACAGTTCTTTTTGATCATCAGCCAATATATTAACGGTGAATATCCCACTATCCTTAATTTTCGAAAGGATATTCGCTCGTTCCCCAATAGAGATAACGATTAATTTAGGATCAAGTGATACCGACATAAAAGCATTGGCCGTCATCCCATGAACTTTCCCATTTGTTTCAGTTGCAATCACCGTTACGCCGGTGGCAAACTTACTCATCGCATTTCTAAATAAACGATCATCCATCTTTACCTCTCCCTTCATTAACCTCTAACGCCACTCTCAAAACCGAATAAGTCTTGTCCGTACGCTGCAACAGAATCTTCATAAAGTGATGTTTTATGTGTAGCCACGGATAAAATATCGCGGATAAACATTTCTAAAGTGCCACCCTTATACAGTGCAGCCCCACCAAGTGTTAACATGGCACGAACAGCGATATCTGTACAAAGCTTTATAATTTTCGTTCGAATGGCAAAAAACTCCCCGAGTGGTGTGATCTCGCCATCCTTTTCGTAATTTTCTAATAACGAAATGTATTGAGCCATTAATCCTTTTGCTGAATGCAAGTCGGTAGAAATTTCTGCTATTACACGTTGGCTTCGAGGAGATTCGCTTTCTCTCACACCATCCATCAAACGAACCCGTTTTTCAGTTAACATTTTAAACTCTTCAATCACTCGCTCTGCACCACCGATTGCAATCGCTGGGAATCCGATATAAAATGCCGGATAAAATGGCACATGATAAAACGGATAATCTTTATCATAATCTTCATCTGGTGGCCTTCTTGTTGATTCCGCTTTTTCTAAATCGAGAATACGCTCTTTCGGTACGTACACATTGTCTGCAATAATTTGGTTACTTCCCGTCCCTCTTAATCCAAAAGTATCCCAATTTTCGACGATTTCAACTTCAGATGTTTTCAAAATGGGTAGGCAAACTACTGGTTTATCACGTCCAGGTAATTTAACTTTCACCCCAACACCAACCCAATCACTATGAAGAATACCGCTGACGAAATTCCATTTTCCACTAATCCTTAATCCATCTCCATCAGGTTCTGCTGTACCTAATGCGGCAAAGATATCTGCAATCAAGCCACCTTGATTAACTATTTCATCTCTTCCTGCTTTCGGTAAATAAGATGGTAATGAATTGTGTAAAGGGTAAAGGAAGGTTAACCAAGCAGCAGAAAGATTATAATTTGCCACCTTTTGAATCACTTTTGCAAAGGTAGATAAACTCGCTTGTGGCCCACCATATTCCCTCGGTAACATCATCCTTGAAATTTGTGTTTCTTTTATTAAATTTACGACATTTGCTGAAACAGTGGCATTTTGATCCGCCTCATGCGCTTCTTCTTCAGCGAGCTTACCAATCTTCTCCGCTCCCTGTAATAACGCTTCTTCCGTCACATTGTCCATCGTCTTAACATTCATTGTTACACACCCCATTTATAGAATATAAAAACAATTAATTTGACATCGCTTACATTGTTGATTCAAATTTTCCCTTTAATTAAGTTTCTACTGTTAGTGTAGTGAAAAATGAAAATTCAAACTAGAACAAAAATTGTTCATGATTTTTGATTTTTTCGTCTTTATTTGTTCATGTTGGGAACTTTTCACAAAATAACTGGCGTAAAATTAAAAAGAAGTGATCTAAACTAACGTCGCAGAATAGCCCAACAAGAACTTACTTTGCAGGATTAATAATCTTTTGTGTGGAATGTTTAACCTCATACATAGAACATCTGAAAAGGAGTGGGATAAACTATGAAAACACGCGTATCCGAGATTTTTGGAATTAAATATCCAATAGTACAAGGAGGGCTCGCTTACCTTGCTTATGCTGAACTGGCGGCTGCGGTTTCGAATGCTGGAGGACTTGGACAAATTACTGCGGCAACATTGCGTTCACCTGAAAAACTTCGGGAGGAAATTCGTAAATTACGCACACTTACCAATAATCCATTCGCCATAAACTTTGCCATTGCAAGGCACGATGGACAATATAAGGAATTGCTTGAAGTTGCTATTGAAGAAAAGGTACCTGCAATTTCTATTACAGGAGCTAATCCTCAACCTATTTTTGAACGTATAAAAGGAGAAAATATTCGGACGCTTGTCCTTGTTGCAGGCGCTAGACAGGCACAGAAAGCAGAACAACTTGGTGCTGACGCTGTAATGGCAGTTGGACAGGAAGGCGGTGGACATTTAGGGCGAGACGATATTGGTACAATGGTACTTATTCCTCGTGTAGTCGATTCCATATCGATTCCAGTGTTAGCGAGCGGTGGGATTGGCGATGGACGAGGTTTATTGGCAGCTTTTGCACTTGGAGCAGAAGGAATTGAAATGGGTACTCGCTTTATTGCTACTAAAGAGTGCGTTCATGCAAACAAGAAATATAAGCAGGCAATTGTTAATGCGAAAGAGTCGGATACAGTCGTTATTAAGAGAACAATAGGTTCACCAGGCCGAGTCTTGAAAAGTGAATTTACTCTGGATATTATCGAACGTGAAAAAGAAGGCGCCACCTATGAAGATCTGCAAGAAATAATTAGCGGAAATGCTAATTATTTCTTGCAGATATATCTATGATGGAAATGAAGATGAAGGTTTTGGATGGGCTGGACAAGTAATCGGGATTATTAACAATATTCCTACTGTTCAGGAATTATTTGATGAAATGATTTTAACAGCAGAAAAAGGATTAAGCCGTATTGGTAATATTATCGGAGAGCAGACTCATCGATAATTATTTATTATTATGGACGTTATCTGAATCGTTAATGGTTGTTGTGCAACCATTTTTATTATTAAAGCAAAGATTGTGAAATAAAATACTTAAACTAACGGGGCAATACTTGATGAATGGTATTGTTCCTTTCTTATGTCACATAAGGGCAGGTTAGTTAGTTTAAGTGAACTTATTCACAAACTAGTTATTTATAATTATTATATAAGTTTAAGCATTAAAGAATAAATATACTCCTTTCGTAAATAATTTAGCTTATATGTTACCCTAATACAGTGTAGCCTTCTATCCACTAGGAATAATTTGCGATTTAATGTAATAAACGAAGAGCTTAAATAAGGAGAAATATATGAATTATAAAAAGTTATTATTTACAGAAGGTTTGCTCACTAGATTTTTCGCCTTTCTTCTTACATTTTGGGTATTATTTGTTACTACTATAGTAATTAGTCATTTATCTCTACCTGAAGGATTACTGTTAGGAAAAATAACTGGTGGAAACTTAGAGTTATCATCAAATTTTTTTGTCTCTACACTTCAAATCTTAACCTATAATTTGATTTCAATTATATGTATTGTCATTGGAAGTTTATTTGCAAGAAGGAAAAAGGAAAAGGATATTTATCATTCATACGGAGCAAATGTTTTGATTGTTTTAGCTGTTCTTTTTGGTTTAGTATTAGGAACAAATTCGTTTGGGATTCAAGTAGAAAATGTCTCACTACTCTATAAAATTCTTGGTTTATTTGATGTAACTCAACGCTCAGCAATCTGGGAAATAACTAGTATTATCATGATGACATCTGTATTCTCAAATAAATCATTGGTTTTCACTACAGGAAAGAAAACAACAACCATAAAATGGAAGCAACTTTTTTTCTCTAAACTAGAAATCGGATTTATAATTGTTTCGCTTCTGTTCCTAGTTGTTGGTGCTATTGTTGAAAGCACTGCAATATATAGTGTGTTATCAAAATAACTATTTACGCCCCTATTGAACTAACGGGGGCTTAGTTGAAGAACAAAAAATGAGTTGTTGTAGTAAATGAAGTCGTTTGTAGTACAAAAATAGATAGGAAAAGCAGTATTTATTTCTGCTTACCTATCCTTTTATTTTCCCCTAATATAATGTGTGACATTATATATCAACACTTATTTTGAGGGTATACTACCTATTCTCTTGCCTTTTAATAATGACTTTTACTCATAAACTCAACTTGTGTGCAGTTCTATCCTTTTTCTCTCTGAGACCGGCAATTTGCAACGTCTCAGTTCCGATTCCAATATCAAGGCGACCAAATGCAATACTCACAATCAAACAAAAGAGACAAGCAAAACAAAAATAGGAAAAAGGACAAAAAAACCATTTAACCCTTGCAAAAAGATAATGAGCGGGCTCATGCTATTTTTATTTCTAATATAAAAGAAAGAAATGATAGCTAAAATGGGGGTGAGCAATCCCAAGATGCCATAGACTTTACCATTTAAAAACTCTTGAATAATTAAAGAAATAAGAACGATATTTACCAACAACAACAATAAAGGAATAAGCATTTTCTGTCCTTTGTACTGCCCCACCTCTATCACCATCCTAAATCGGGTTTCTTTCAACTAATGAAAAACAGCCACAAAAAAAGTAGACCTATTATCATATTTAGAAATATATATTTACTTTTTTGTATCCACGCCTCTATTGAATCTAGTAGAAAACTAGAGGCAAGTATGAAATAAAACCAACCTGATATAAGGAATTCAGTGTGTTTGATTCCTATTATGACATAGAATAATAGCAAAAAAGCGAGAATGAACCGTAGTATCGTGAAAGCTTTGATAGGTTCTTCTTTCCTTTCTTCAAAAAACAAACCCATATCCTTCACCGTCTCTCCATTTTTTTCATTCCTTATTCTGACGTTTCAAAAAATAAATTATAAGTAAGCCCCCGATTAAGAAAAACAATAGTGATCCCCAAAAAGACCTTGATGTGCCAGCGAACTGATAGAAAAACACCGTATTCAAAAGCATCCAGAATGTAAATAGTATGGAGAAAAGTAAACTTCTCTTTGCTTTATTTACTTTTTTGGTTAACAACCAAAATTCAACAATACATTGCAATAAAATAAAACCAATTAATGAACTCATCCAATAGTTATAAACGAACACTACTTCACACCACTCTCTAAGATGGCAAAGGACCCACGATCAGCATCAATCTGAGCAGTTGCCCCATACGGCAAAATGAATTTTGGTTCCGTATGTCCAAAATTTAAGTTATAAAGGACAGGTACATCCGTTAAACCGTATTCCTGTAAAACGGTTAATATAACCATCTTATATTCTTCATAGTATGCTTCATCATAAGGCTTAGCAAATACGATTCCGTTTGCTGCTTGTAATATCCCTTGTGCTGCATAATTCCTGAGCCAATACTTCACATAGGCAGGGACCGTCTTCTCTTCAGACGTTTCAAAAAACAAAATACTACCTTCCCAATACGCTTTCTCTGGCCAAAGAATGGTTTGCTTAGCAAACTCCAGCACCTCAATACAGCCGCCGATTAACGGTCCTTGCACCATACCGCTTCCTTGCAGGACCTCATAGCCGTTATTCTTATTCATTTTTCGTCGCGTCTCTTTATTGACCTCTATCCACTTAAGCCTCTCACTCGTCCAATGCGGAGCAGGCGACAATTCACCAATCGTAGAAGAGGAAAATAGCGTACGTTCGATGTTTTCAACAGTGTACGGATCCATCTCTACATTCTCAGCAAAATCTGTTAAAATCGCAGGTCCATAGAAAGACGATAGCCCTGCTTTATGACAGAATAAATGAGTAATCGTGACATCTGAATAGCCCATAAATATTTTAGGATTTTCTTTTATCACATTAAAATCAATATAGGGCAGCAAGCGAATGCTGTCTTCTCCACCAATATTGGCAATAATGGCTTTAATACGAGGATCAGAAAAAGCTGTCATTAAGTCTTCGGCGCGTGCTTCAGGATGATGATATAAATAATCTGCCCCCTTCAGACTGTGCGGCATTGCGACTACTTCTAGGCCAAACACCTCTTCAAGCCGCCTAACCCCTTGCTCATAACGCCATCTAATTTCTTCTTCTCCTGCACCTCCCCATGAAGGACTTACCGTTGCTACTCGGTCGCCTCTTTGCAACCTTTGTGGTTTTTTTAACATATGTATCCCCCCATTGTTATATCCAACTTGCAAACCAAGCTACATAGTAAGCAGCAGGCAAGAATATGATTTGCGCTGCCAATGTGCCAACGAACTTAGAACTGACCATTGTTAGTGAATAACTTTTCAAATAAATATATTTGCCTGGGTTAGTCATCACTCTATCAGCTAATACTGAAGCTTTGGGATCAATAAATAATGTCAAAATAATGGTTGCGACACCATTTATAATACCTGACGACATTAACGCTGCTTGCGCATACTCTGGTGCAATAATAGATGCATAGATAGAAGAAAGCACCCCTGTCGTAAACACCGCTGTGACAATTACATTCAAACAAAATAAACGCTTAGGAATGGTTTGTAACGTAATTCCTTTTAAATAATTGAAACGAGGGATTCTTATACATGAAAGCATACGCTTGATTCCTCGTAAATTCATATTTTTCTTGAATAATGCGGGGATTGACCCCCGTTGTTCTGACATTTGCACGATTGCCTTTGAAAATATCAATATAAATGTAGGGAAAAGTAACATGCCTAGCAATACACCGATTGAAGTCACACCTATTAACAGACGATACTGTTCTTCAATGAACTTCATGACATTCCCTTCAGGTGCCTCATTAATCAGCTTCGCCGTCATTGGTTGCTGAATCATCGTCGAAAACCGCGAAACAATCACTAATGTACTAAACAGTGAGATCGCTGTAGCAATCAACCTCACTCTTGTTCCAGCAATCCTCGTTGAATAAGCTAAAGTCTCTATTAATGTAACGATTAATAAAAAACATGCGATCAAAAGTAATTTTGCTGTGATCAATTCTGCCATTAACTTGTTCACTCCAGCTCTTTTTATTAACAGCAATTATAATTGAAGTGGGATAAATTAACAATAAAAATCCACCCTTTTCCATCCGCTTTTTGAGCATAAAAAACGCTCCTTCCGTATGAAGAAGCGCATTTCCCGTTAAGGCATTTCTTGTATTTCAGTTTCAAATGTAGTAAAAGCAAAGATACCAAGCAACGCAAATAGTATCCAAATAACCGTAAGAACAATCCCAATAATACTACAAATAAGACCGGCCGTTGCTAGCGATTTCCCTTTTTCTCCCGTTTGGGGGATTTCTTTTGCTGACAACCTACCAAACACAATACTAATAATCCCTAATATGAAGCCGATAAATGGAACGAGCAGTGAGAGAATCCCTAGTGTTAGGGAAACCACTGCTTTTGTATTTGTTTTTTGTTGTTCCATCGTATTCCTCCCCTATTCTATAAACCTCAATAAATCCCCTAAAATCATTTCATCAGATAGCTTAAGTTCTTTACGTACCGTTTCTAGATACGTTGCACAGTTTTCTTCTTCAGTTAGTGATTCAGTATGCATGCTGTAACAAGCATTGTTAAGATAGGCATATTCACTGGCTACCATACTGCCATCACGAAAGACAACAGGTTTATCAGGATCTCTCGTAAATAGGTTTTCACTAAAGTTTGTTCTTTGATCCTCATCAATACCCATTAATTCGAGGATAGTGGCATGAATATCAATTTCGCCACCGATTGTCTCAAACGTCGCACCTTCCTGGCCAGGTATATGAATGATGACTGGAATTTGCTGCAATTGGAGATGATTAATCGGCGTTTCCGGTTGATCTAATAACTCATGAACGCCTTCTTCAAATTCTTGGGAAATCCCATAATGATCACCATATATAACGAAAATCGTATCTTCATACATTCCTTCTTTTTTTAACAAATCAAAGAATCTCTCAATCGCTGCATCTTCATAATTAACCGTTGTCACATAGCGATTAACAACGTCAACCGACGTATCAGCAGGGGGAATACGTTGGTCCTCACTTTCTAATAGAAAAGGAAAATGATTGGTTAATGTAAGGAAACTAGCCATATAGGGTTCCGTCAACGTTGAAAGATGTGTGATTGATTGTTCAAAGAATGGAATATCTTTAATACCATAGTTTACGGAATTCTCTTCTGTAATATGATAGTCCTCTTCAGAAAAATATTGATTATATCCTAAGCTCGGATACATTTGCTTTCGATTCCAAAAATTAATGCTGTTACCGTGGAAAGTGGCAGCGCTATAATTATTTTTTGTTTTTAATAATTTAGGTAAAGAAATAAACTCATTCTCAGGACGTCTAACAAAGACAGAACCGCTAGATAAAGGATATAAGCCCGTATGAATCATGAATTCTGCATCGGACGTTTTTCCTTGTGCTGCTTGCTCATATATATTTGAAAAATAATAACTATCTTCTATTAAGGAGTTAAGAAAAGGGGTAATTTCTTCCCCATTGACTTTACGGTTAATGACGAAATTCTGCGTAGACTCTAAGCTAATCAATACTAAATTCTTTCCCTCAGCAAGACCAAAATAGTCTGATTTAGCATCAGACATCCCCTGTAAATAGCTAGTTACAGGCTCAACACTTTTATCACTAGCTACTACTTTCATCATTGGTGATTGCAAACTATTAATAATATTGAACACTTGATAATTATAAAGCCCTAATGACTCAACAAGCTGTTCCCTGTCATAGTTCGCTTGAAGCACGTAAGGATTTCTCATTAAGGCGAGGGAAAAGGTCATCATGATTAGGACCATGGACAAGGCGACATACTTCTTTTTATGAGGCATCGTTGGTTGCCACTTTGTGTGTTTTGTTTTTCGCCATACATAAACAAAAAAGATAATATCTAAGAATAATAGCAGATCGAAAGGCGAAATTAACTCTAACGTACTTGGTCCAAGTCCACCAACATTATTTAGCTGCATAAGTACAGATACTGTTACAAAATCAATATAAAAACGATAATATAGTAAATTTGCATATAATAAACCAATAAGCAACACATAGGCAATTAACACGCCTATCATAGAAAATCTTTTTTTAAATATAAAGGCAAGACCCATAAGTAGTAGGCTAATACCCATTGGATTAATGAGAAGTACGAGAAAATCTAGCCATGTCTCGACAGTTAAATTGAAGCCTACCCATGTAACAACCACTACCTTTACCCATAGCATGACAAAGAGTACGGTGAGATAATGCTTACCAACCCAATTTATGAAGTTTTTCATCCCATTTCCTTCCTACTATGAAAGCTGTCATAGACTTTAAGTAAGCGAATCACCGCATACTCAACATCTGCCTTTTTCTGTTCCCCCATTAGTGCAATCTGAAACCAGTTTCTCTCTAGCAAATAGTTGCTTTCATAACTGACATAAATCCCTAACAGCTTCAATTGATCGCCAAACTCTCTCGAACTCATTTCTGTCTCTAATTGAACAGTCAAAATACCCGGAGAGTAATTTTCCCCACCTAACACGCTTAAGCCTGCCTCTACTAACTTTTGACGTACTAATTCATATAAATTATGACTGGCAAAATGATGATTCTCTATTGCTACAGAAAGTGCATACAGTCCATTTGATGAATGTGTAAACGGAATACTCCCATTAGCATGATACACGCCAATATCAAGATATTTCGGTAATTGGTGATGAGGTTGTATTTGAGTTTGATGAAAAACCAGTGCTAATCCAGGATAAGAACCTAAACCCTTCCCACTAACTGCACTCGTGATATACACATTCTTTAGATGAACCGGAACAATCCCTAGCGAACTGCAAGCATCTACACAAAGCTTCACATTATAGCGAAGACAGAGTTGTTCCAATTCTTCTAATGGAAAAAGATAACCTGTTGATGTTTCACAGTGTACAGTCCATATCCAGCCAATATCTCGATTGTTCCGTAAGACGTTCTCTACTTCGCTTATACCTACAGGTGTGTTCCATGGTTTCTCAACTGTCGTAAACGGTAATTTGAAACGCTTGCCATGCTCAATGAGTCGGTACCCAAATTCACCGTTTGCTAAGATGAGTCCCTTCTCATTTCCTATTGATAAATGAGCAGCAACCATATCATTTGCCATTGTTCCTGTACCAACGGCTATCTCGACTTCATTAGCATTCGTTAATGCGCAAAGCTTCTTTTTCACCTGACTCAACATGGAACTTACTTCATGAGAACGGTGAGATACTGGCTCTTTTCCCCACGCCTCCTTCACCTTATCCGCTATCGAAACGGGTCCAGGGAGGAAATAAGTTCCATTCCCTTTCCTATTTCGCTTCAACATTTTTTGAAAAAGCTTAGATGCTGCCTCAAAACTTTCTTTTGTTAAATACATTGGTTGATATGGCGCTTCCTTTGTACCTACTAAAGGACCAAAAGGACGGAATCCAAGATGTTTATATAACTTTGTCTGTCTTAATGTCCCAGAGATGATAGCCATCGTATAATGCTCTTCAAGACAGAAATCAACTAATGCTTTGCTTAACTCGTAAAATACGCGACTCCCACGATAAGGTGTTTTGATAGATAATAACCGTATCTCACATAATGTTTCATTCTTTGGCAGGTACGAGTCTAATTGATCAAGCTTTTCGTCTAATGAAAATGGCCTCGTTCCTTTCACAGCAATCATCCCCACGACTTCATCGTCTTTTTTAGCGATAATATATGTATTGGTATCATGAAAGCGATCAACTAATATTCTCTGTTCATTCACTCTATGTTGCGGTATTTCCTCTACAAATGTTTCATAGTTTAATTGATGAATCTGCTCCAGCTCAGACCTTTGATCTGCCCGTTTATAAACAATTGCTGTCATCATTCCACTCCTCCACTTCTATGCAGCCTTACAATAATGAACAGCATAAAAAAGTATGCCGCCGCTAACATCCAACTACTTTTTAACATGAATAGAATAGGCATGATAAAAAAACTAGTTAGTGTAGGTATAGTCAACTTCTTTGTGATGATATATAACAGAAAAATGAGTCCACCAACGATTAGTAAACCCTTTGGCAACAGTACCAATGAGGCAGCTAGATAGACAACGATTCCCTTTCCCCCATGGAAATGTAATTGCACCGGCCAGATATGACCACATAAGATGGCTACCACAACGCAAGCGATCACTAGATTACTAGCTTCCCCCAAATAAATGACTACTAATATCGGGAAAATGGTTTTGAGTGCATCAATTATTACGGTATACACAAATGCTCTTCTACCCATCACTCTACCAGCATTACGTGCACCTGCATTACCACTTCCCTTTACTCTAATATCTTCACCATATAAAAATCGGCCAATATAATAGGCCCCATTGAAACAACCACAAGCATACGCAAAAAGAACCCATAAAACCAAATTCAGGGAGGGTCACCTCTCTTTTTAACATAACTACATATACATCCTATCTTAACATTTTTATCCAATGTGTAGGAATGCCCTAAATGTCATTTTTTACATAAAAAAGGCTCAAGTTATCAATCATTTAGAGTCTCGAGCCTTTTGATGCTTTCTTTAAAGTTGTAGTCTATTTTCACTTAATTTAATCGACTGCTTCTTGAGATGCTTTCATTTGTTCAGCGATGTCACTAATGAAGGTTTGCTCTAGATGTTTCACCATTTGCTCTTCTGCTCTAAGCATTGCCTGCTCAATTAAACAGTCTTCATTATGTGGATGGTCGTGATCAAGTGAACAGTGAAACAGATGATTACTTCCTTCTATCGCTTGGATCACTTGTAAAAATGAAATATCTCCATTACGTTTAACTATACGGTAACCACCTTTTGCTCCAGGTGTGGATTCGATTAACCCCGCCTTTACTAGCTTTGTTAATATTTTTGATAAATAAGTCGGCGAGAGATCTTGCACTTTTGCTAACACATCTACTCCGACAGATTCACCTTTTGGAGCCAAGTATAAGAACGCCATTGTGTGTAAACCATAATTCGTCGCACTTGAATATTTCATTTTTACTACTCCTTTTTTCTAAAAATCTTCGGCTAATAAATCACTTACGACAGCAATGCCCGCTTTACTTCCGTCACTAGCCGCAAATATAAGTTGAGCCATTGGCATTGTCGAAGTGTCACCACTAGCATATAGACCTTCTATATTTGTCCTACCAAATTCGTCTGTGATAATACCACCATTTTCATTCACTTTACAACCTATTATATCAGCTAAAGGAGAAGCTTGCTTTGACTTCATTCCAACAAACCCACCATTTCTTTCTATTCTTTCTCCATTTGTAAAGACAACTTCTTGCAATTGTCCATCTTCACCATGTAAGTAAGCAATTTCATCCTCTAATACGCGGATTCCTTTCGAGGCTAACAATTCTTTTTCTTCCCCTGTTAAAATCTGTTTCCCATTAGAGCATACAATAATATCATCGCTCCAATTCGTCAGTAATTTCACCATATGGGTAATACCTTCCATTTCTGATACAACCACAAGTTTTCTCTCCTGTAACTCCCAACCATCACAAAAAGGACAATGAAAAACACTTTTGCCATATAACTCTTTTAATCCTTTAATAGGAGGTAACTGATCCTTCACTCCCGTTGCTAAAATCACTTTTCTCGATTGCATAAAATTACCTGAGCTTGTCTTAATTAGGAAGATATTGTTTTCTTTTTTAAGCCCCGTCACCTTTTCGTTCTTTAATGAAATGCTTGGGTATTTCTGAAGATCTTCTTTTGCTAAACGCTTAAATTCAGCTGGTGCAATTCCATCTCGTGTAATAAAACCATGTGATTCATGTGTAACACTATTCCTCGGTTTATCTTCATCAAAAAGCATAATATTTTTTCTTGCTCTCCCTAATACAAGTGCCGCATTCATCCCTGCTGGACCGCCACCAATAATCACACAATCTAACATCATATCACTCTCCAATATAAATATATTATAGACCCTTAATATCTATAATAGAGAGTATAACAATTAAAAACAAGGAAAACAACTCGCACTTGGGAGTAAAGCGGTTTTACTAGGTAACAAACAATTTCAGCTGTTAGTGATATACACTCGTTATTTGTACTTTGGTTCATAATAAAAGTGCTCACCAGAAGATGAGCACTCTCTTATAAATTTTTCATTAATCATCTAGTTCAACTTCTAGTACTTTACCAGTTAAAGCATCAATTTTTATTTCTGCTTCTTGTTTGCCTTCTAATTCAATATCGTAAATAAGTGTCCCATGATCGTCATCAAGTTGCAGCTCATTGAACTTTCCGTCTGCTTCTTTTTCAGCTAATTGAATGGCTTCATTTGCAGAGAATAGCTTTTGATCCAGTGTAATTTCTTCGTCCTGGTCATCTTCTTTCTCTAATTTTACTTTAAACACTTCACCAGTTTTTGCATTTAACTCTACATCTGTTTCAGTACCATTCCCTTGTAGCTCAACATGATATACGAGATTTCCTCTTTCCCACTCTAATTCAACATCAGTTACGTTTCCTTTCCCTTCCTCTTGTGCTATCTTGATTGCTTCTTCAATTGAAAGGATTTCTTCATTTGTATTACTTGTTTGTTTTTGTTTCACTTCTTCACCAGTTGTTACCGTTGCTTTTGGGGTATCATCATTGGCAAATGCGGTTGCGGCATAAACGCCTCCTAATGTAATAGCTCCTGCTAATAAACCTACTCCTACTTTTTTCATTTTAATTTCCTCCTATTTGTTATGTCTATACTGTTATATTAAACAGCTATCATGAGAGAAGATTGTGAGGAAGATTAAAATAAGATTAAAATTCAACTATATTTTATTAATCCCAAGTCACAGTTGATTCACCTGTAATAGCATTCACTTCAACTATAGCCTCTTTTTCATCATTGGTTTCAATTTCGATAAGATAAAAAACATGATCGTCTGCATTTTCCAAGTCGACATCATCCACTTCGCCTTGAACAGCTTGGAGAGCGATTTCTATCGCTTCCTCTTCTGTCAAAATAGTATTTCTTGGAGGCTGTTCATTGGCTAGCTCATTTGAAAGAACCTTCCCAGTTACTGCATGTAAGGTGATTTCACGTGCTTCGCCGTCTTTAACCACTTGAGCGACAAATACTTCTTCGCCAGACTTTTCTTTTAAGTTGACTGAATCAATTTCCCCTAAAGAAGCAGTTTGCACCAACTCCTTGACTTCTTGTTCCGTTAAACGTTGCTTTTCTCCTCCTATTCTTGACATTTCTTCTATTTCACCACTTGTACGATTAATGTGTAGTTGGTACATTTGCCCTGCACGATCGAAAGAAACGATAAATTCTTTGCCCTTATTCTCTGTTTCTTGGATAACGCCTCCATATCGTTCCTCCACTATCTGTTTTACCTCGCTCTCAGCTAATTCATCCGGTGTCAATACAAACTGTTTGAGCAAGAGCCAGACAATAATGATCATAATGAAAAAAACCAGAATAAATCCTAAGCTACTAATCACCTTCTTCTTCATTTTCTCATCACTCCTGACTTCGCCCTTTATCAAAAAGTATTTTCACTTTCGTCCCTATCCCTAATTCACTTTGAAGCATTAACTGAACATCAATCGCTCCTGAGATTTCTTTTGCCAAAGATAAACCTAGCCCACTACCATTTTTCCCTCGCTTCCTTGCAGGATCTACTTGGTAAAAGCGATCAAACACTCTCGCCTGATCAGCTTTAGAAATACCAACTCCTGTATCAATCACTTCAATAAATGTTTGCTCATTTGCCTTACCGATAACAATTTCAATCTCATTCTCACTATATTTCCTAGCGTTATCTAATAAGATAAATAATAGTTGCTTAAGCTTCTGTTCATCAGAAGTGACCGTCATTTCTTTTAAACCAGATATTATAATATGCCGCTGATACGCCCTCTCGAATGAACGGCTAACTTCAGAAAGGAACGGGGAGAGCGCAATCTCTTGTTTTTGTACATTCCATTCTTCGTTATTCTTTGCCAATAGAAGCAATTGTTCAGTTAGTTCTCGCATCCTTATTGCCTCTGAGTGGATAGCTTCAACAGACTCATCAACTAAATCCTTATCTTGGTACCCACGTCTTTTAAGCAAATTAGCATAACTCTCTATGATTGTTAATGGTGTTTTTAATTCATGAGAAGCATTAGCAATAAATTGCTTTTGTTTCTCATCATTCTCCTCAAGCAGTGTAATCATATGATTGAAGGTTTCACCCATTTCCCTCAATTCTATGTCTGCATTTCGATGGAGCTTCAACTGTTTAAATTGCCCACTATTTCTAATTTCCCTCATTGTTGCCGTTAAGGAAAGAATAGGCGTAATAATCACATTGCCGACAAACCTACTAGAAAGGAATACAGGGATTGTTGCAACTAGTGTTACGATAATGAGAACGGTCTTTAATATATTTAAATTTTGAAAACTTGCTTCAATATCTCTTCCTATTTGTAAGTTTGCCACTTCTCCACTAGGTAAAATCATTGGCGTTGAACTAATAACGATATGGTTGTTCTTAAGGATTTCTGTCTTATCACTTGCTCCAAACTGAAAAGCCAGCTGATCTACCTTTTCATTATCCATCGAGGTTGTTGTCGTTGCTTCTCCATTTTCATGAATGATTCTTATAAACCCATCAACCGGTACATATGCCCGTAATAAGCTGCCTTGAGGGAGAGTGCCCAAGGATTGATGGAACTCAGTTAAAACTTTATTTAGTTCATCTTTTGCCTGTGCCTTCTCACCTTCTAGCGTAATTGATTGAAAGATAAAGTATATTGTTAAGTTCATTACAATGAGTAAAACAATAAATAAGACCGCAGTATATAAATGAATTCTATTTTTGATTTTCATGTTGGTTGCCTGAGGGTATAGCCTACACCTCTTACTGTTTGAATCAGCGGTTTCACATCATTAGATACTTCTAACTTCCTTCTTAAATAACGAATATACACATCGACCACATTCGTATCACCACTGTAATCGTACCCCCACACTTTAGACAATATTTGGTCTCGTGTCAGCACTTGGCGTTCATTCTCAACTAAATAAAGCAACAGATCGAATTCCTTAGCAGTCAACTCAATCGCTTGTTCTCCTCGCATGACTTCTCTCGTCTGCTCATTCATTTTTAAATCGCTACAAGTTAACCATTTCCCCCCTTCTTCCTTACCTCCTTTTTGTTTCAATCGCAAAGCTGCTCTCACTCGTGCTAGTAACTCTTCTATTTGAAAAGGCTTTGTGACATAGTCATTCGCCCCAAAATCAAGTCCTGTTACTTTATCTTCTACTGCCCCTTTAGCCGTTAGTAATATAACCGGTGTAACCGTGTCATTCCCTCTAATTCTACGTAGAATTTCCATCCCACTTAAACCTGGCAACATCACATCTAAGAGGATAAGATCCCACTCTTTTTCTCGGTATTGATGCATCGCCTCCATGCCATCATACACCTTTGTCACTTGATAACCTTCATACGTTAATTCAAGCTCTAATAAGCGCGCAATTTTTTCCTCATCCTCAACAATCAAAATCTCCTCTGCCATCCACCACTCCTCCTTTTACAGTTATTATTAGCTTACCAAAAGAACATTAAAAACAAATTAAAATTTCCAATAAAAAAAACCTCCTTTTTGTGGGAGGCCTTATCATTTTGATGATTCTTTGGGCTTGAGGCGTACACTATAATATCTCATTGCCCTCGGCACACCCTTCAATTCAAAAATACCTAATAACGCTAGCGTTCTCAAACGATATTCAATAAACAGATCTTCAATAGGTTGGTCTAGGTGCCCGATGACCTCACCAATTAGGCGGGCAGACTTTATAAAATCATTTCCCTTTTGAAGTTCTCTTGCCTTAGCAATAATCATCTCATCAAAATAGTTTTCACTGATAGAAGTCAACCGTCCTTCTTTCCATATCCTTAAAAAGACGTCCTTCGATTGAGCAAGCGTAACCCACTGTTGTACCCATTTTTGACGTTCATCAATAGATAAACAGAAATACTTCTCGCCATTTTTTATATATTCCACCCACTGCTCGGGCGTAAGCTCACCCGTATGTAAAATATCTTGACGTGTTAACCTTTTCTGGCGCTCCTGATCTAAACCTATATATATTTGATTGCTTGTCTCCCGTAATAAATAGACTGCATAGGCTGCTCCTGCCTGTTCATGCGCATTTTCGCATCCCCAAATAAAAATTTTACATTGTTCAGGAAATGCCTGTAACTTCATCAAACTTTCTTCTATACGTGGAATATAGTCAAAAATAAATTCATCCTCTAAATTAATATGTTCAAGCAACCAATCCCTACGCTTCTCAAGACCCTCTAATTGATGCAATTGCCATAATGGCCCTATCGAAAAATTAATCGGAATCGTAATGACTATATCATTTATCTTTAATTCCTTTATTGCTTGTTTTAAACTCCCCGCACTCGAATCGCTGAAAACAATATGGATATTCCCTCCTTGAAGAGGAGGAATAGCCTTATCAAAGGTTAACACTGCTTGATAAATGTCATTCATGCTAGTCATATAATCCTCTTTAGGGTAGTTTCCCGATTGAAGCATTTCAGTACGTAATAACATTTGTAATAGTATAGACCTTGCCTCATGTTCCGATAATTTATCTACTTGTCGTTTAATCTGCAAAGGCAAACACTCTCCCTATTCACTTTTATAACAATCAAAAACCATGCTCATAAACTCATATGTACTTCCGTTCGTTTCTTGTATATATATGTGGCTCGTGTGAAACCCCATTCGTTTATACAGTTTAATGGCCCTTTTGTTGAAAGTAGCTACAGATAATGTCAACTGTTTAGGTTCATAAGTCTTTCTTAAAAAGCTCATCGCCGCCTTTAAGAAAGTTACTCCTTTTCCTTGACCAGTTAAGTCCGGTCGCATTCCAAGACCTATATCCACTGTGTCACCTTTGTGCTCAATCATCAAAAAGCCGATAAGCTCTTCTCCATCTTTGACAGAAAAAACAAACTCTCCCCGTTCTTTGTCATCCAAAAATGCTGCTAAATCCTCCTCATCTTCCTCCATATTATAAAAATCATAGGGGGCATCATACAGCCAAGTAAAAGCAATTTGTTCAGCTTCTTGTTGCGCCATTCTATTAAATTGAAACGGCATATAGACTCCTCCTTATTTAGAAAATTATACCATATTTTTCTTGTATAAAACGCAATTGGAAAACATAAAATGATCAATTAGAGAAGGAGGTATTTCCTAAGGTTAGGTAGCCAAAATCGACTATTGATCGCAAACAAAAAAAAATACCACAGAATTAAATTCTGTGGCATGCAATTTCAATCTATAATCACTTTTAAGAAGCTTTTTGAACTTTATTATCAGTTGGCGGGTTAAATTGGCCTTCCCACTTTGCGATAACAAGTGCTGCAAGTGAATTACCAACTACGTTAACTGCTGTACGACCCATATCTAGGATACGGTCGATACCTGCGATAAAAGCAAGACCTGCTGCAGGCAGTCCAATTGTACTGAAAGTAGCTAGTAGAACAACAAACGAAACGCCTGGTACACCTGCCATACCTTTAGAAGTAATCATTAGTACAAGCATTAATGTGATTTGGTCAACAATACTTAAATCAATACCAAACATTTGTGCAATAAATAATGCTGCAATGGCTTGGTATAATACGGAACCATCGAGGTTAAACGAATAACCAGTTGGAATAACAAAAGAAGCAATATGTTTCGGGCTTCCTGCTTGTTCCATCTTGTCCATAATTCTTGGAAGAACTGTCTCTGAGCTCGCTGTTGAGAAAGCTAGAAGTAATTCTTCTTTAATGGATCCCAGTAATTTAAAGATATTTACACCGATTATTTTAGCCATAATACCTAAAATAACGACCACGAAGAATGCCATTGTTCCATACACTGTTAACGCTAATTTCCCTAACGGAATCAATGATTCAAAACCATATTTTGAAATAGTTACACCGATTAACGCAAAAACCCCTATCGGCGCGTACTTCATAAATAAGTTTGTTACATAAAACATAGCCTTAGCTGTGCCTTCAAAAAATCTTAATACTGGTTTCCCTTTTTCACCAATTGCTGCGACTCCTAGTCCAAATACAACGGCAAAGAAAATAATCGCAAGCATGTCGCCTTCAACCATCGCTTGAACCGGATTTGTTGGTACAATATGCAATAGTGTTTCGGCTATTGTTTTTCCTTCTTGCTCTTCATTTGTTTCAACATAGCCAGAAATATCATTCTGTTCTAGGCTCTCCATATCCAAACCTGCTCCAGGTTGGAATATATTAGCGGAAATAAGTCCAACTGCAATCGCTACCATTGTCATTCCAATGAAATAAAACAGTGATTTACCGCCGAGCTTACCGACTGATTTAATGTCACCCACACCAGCAATAGCAACAATGATTGTTGAAAGGACGATCGGTACGACAATCATTTTAATTAAACGGATAAATAAATCACCAAAAGGCTGTAAAATACTTTGAGCGGTTTCATTTCCGTAGAAAATACCACCGATAACGATACCTAAAATAAGACCAATCAAAATTTGAGTAGCTAGACTCATTTTAAATATTTTTTTCATAAAAAAACCTCACCTTCTATAAATTTGATCAAGTGCTTAGGCAAGGGAAACAAGGTTAATTAATTTAAGGTGAAAATAAACCAAAAAAAAAGCCTTTTCAGTTATTTTCCCGCAATCATATAAACTCCTTTTGTTTCCTTTAATGCTGACGAGGTTAGCTTTCGGGTTAGGGCTAAGGGAAACAGTAAGCCCCTCTAACATACATAGATTCACCCCAAACGGACATGTCCGCTGTAAAAATTGGGTCCCCCGTTCTTAGAAAAAAGATTAAGCAATTTATTACAAAATACTTTTCTATTATATTATTAATACATTGAAATTGTAAATAGAAAGAATTACCGAGGATATTTAAAGCTGTGCGTTCACTATCGCGCACCTATCTATCAAAACCTTTATAATTCTCGTAAATACTTATATTTCCTCTTGTTTACTACAACATATTTAAATTTAAATCATCCTATTACATCTCTTTTTTAAATAAAAATTAAAGAAAAATATACATAAAATTTACAAAACTAATTTTTCTGAAATATCAATTATTTAGACTCCCTAAATATAAATAATTACTCAGCTGTTACCTCAATGAGCTTATTTGTTGGTGGTTGATTTTTTAGCGAATGCTTTTGTTATCACTAATACCCATGCCTATCATTAAACATCGTTTGATGATTCATGTAGATATTCTCACGTTTTCATTAGCAATAAAATGTGGAATCAAATAAGGAGACACAACTATCACAGGAGCGCTGCAGGAGTGACTTCAGGTTTACTAAAGTTGGGGACACAAAAAGAAAAAGATGGCAAAAGGGAATGTATAACCCTTGCCATCTTTTTTAATTAAGGTAGATTGATTTGCCAAGACACACCGAAGCGATCATTAATCCAAACAAATTGCTGACTAAAACCATAATCACCTAAAGGCATTAATTCCGTACCACCGTCTACTAGTTTTTCGTAGACATTACGTAGCTCTTCCGCAGTGTCACAATTCAAATAAAAGGAAAAGCTGGGTGTGAAATTGAACTGATGGGCGATATTACTATCAATGCACATCACTTCTTGATCCTTTAGCTTGAATATCGCATTCATTACTGTGCCTTCATCACCCGCTTCATTTTCACCATAGCGGGCAATATTTATAATGCTTGAGTCTTCAATAATTGATGTATAGTAATTCATCGCTTGCTCTGCCTGTCCATCTTGAAACATTAGAAAGGGCATGACACTTTTCATCGCTAATCTCCTTTATCTCTCATTTTCATCCATCATACTTCAAGAAGAAGTTAGGGGCAAATCATTAGCTAGAGACAGCCTTATCCTCAAAATAACTTGCTTTTGATGGTCGATAGATAGTCGCGACTAATACAATGGAAACCACTCCACTAATCACTGCAAAGACAACACTTACTTCTTGTAAGGTAAACCACTCTGCTAGGAGACCAAGTAATAATGTCAAACCAATTTGAACGATTCCTTGCAGGAGATCAGCCACACTTGCAAACCTCCCCATAATGTCGACAGGTACTTGTTTTTGGAAAAAAGTCACATAACCAGCATTGGCAAATGTAAAGAAGAACCCTAATACGACAAAGGCGATGGTTGCAGTTAAATAATGTGTGGATGCATAGAAGACAATGTAACCAATCGATGTCAATAACATTCCCGCACCAATATATAGTTTTAATGATAATTTTTTCGCTAATAAACTCGAACATAAACCTCCAAGTATAGCACCAATACCTGTCATGGCTACAATATAGCCATACGCTTCATTGGACAGGCCAAGATCTCTCGTTAGAAAGGTAACCTCTTGAGAATCTAGGGCGACACATATGAGCATCGTCGTTTGGAATAACAAATAGACAGATATAAAATACTTGGCTCCTTTAGAAAAGCGAATAATCGTCCGCCAATCTTCTACCAATGTTTTAAATCGAATTCTCTCTCTTACATGATTATTCTGCTCATCTACATTCGGAAGTAAGAAAATAAAGAAAGCACATATAATAAAAGTAGCGGCATTTATATAGAAGCAGACCGCCAAACTAACCGTCGTCATTAATACCCCTGCAATTGCTGGACCAATCATAATTGCCCCATTACCTGCCATTCCGATAAGTGAGTTGACTCGCTTACGTTCTGACTCTGGAATTAATTTGGTTATGTATACTTGTGAGCTTGGTCCAAAGAAACTACCAGCCAAATTAATGAGTAACAATAAAAAGTAAATCAACCATAATGAATGTACAAATGGTAAACAGACAACTAAAAGACCTCGTACAATATCGGTAAAAATCATTAACCTTCTCTTATTTACTCTATCAATCACACTTCCTGACCAAAGGTTGGTCAAAAGCATAGCTAAAGGTCTAATAATATAAAGACCCGCAACTGCAGCTGCAGAACCGGTTAAGTCAATAATATATACGTTCAACGCAATCAAATAAATCCAATTCCCTAAATAAGAAACGCCTATACCCAATATAAGCAGCGCAGGATTTCTCCAACCGATAGGTATCACCCCTTGCAAAAAAATATAAGATTCAGAAAATACAGTACAGGAAATATGTTACACTACTTATAAAAAATAACAAGGGGAAATTGATGGAAATTCATGAAATAAACTTACAAAAAGAGGAAAAAACAGTTAGATATACTCATATAAATTTAGGTGCTTCGTCCGTATGTATCATGTTTTCAGGAGCGGGATACAACTATAATCATCCATTGTTTTACTACGCTACAATGATGATGATTGAGCAGGGGATTGATGTTGTTCATATTCATTATCAATATGAAACAAATTTATTAAAAACACATAGAGTAGAAGACATTTCATCTTTAATGATGGAAGATATTCACCTTGTTATTACGGATATATTTAAAAAACATACCTATGAAAAAACCATCCTGTTGGGCAAGTCTCTTGGTACGATACCGATTACTTTACACCTTGCGAGAGATGAAATTTTCCGCGAGGCACAGATTATTCTTTTAACACCGTTATTAACATTTCCGACAATTGCAAAGGCAACTGTATTTATAAAGCAACAAGTGTTACTCATCATCGGTAATCAAGATCTATATTTCCATCATGAAACGATCGAAGAATTGAAGGGACATTCTGTTCAAGTAAAAATAATCGATGGCGCCAATCACTCACTCGACATCGGCTATCATACTGGTCAATCACTTCAAACGTTACAAACAGTAATGAATGAAGTGAAAAGGTTTATTTTTTGATAAGGTTAAAAATTTAAAAATTATTTTATCATACTTATTAAAATTTGCTTCTTATATTTTTGAAAATCAACAATGTCGAAACCGATAAAGTATTTAGACCGCTCATCAGCAAAATAAAATTGGATGCCTTTTAATAGATAATGCTTCTTAACAGGTTTTTCAGATAGCCGGAAAGAAAGAATTTCACCATTCTCGTGATATATTTTTTCTAATCCTGCTATTGGGGATAACTTTTTCGCATTCGCTCCAAAACATTCTATACCAACGATGCGATCATCCTCATCAATATCAACTAGTAATGGGGAATCACCTACGTCTTCTGTTGCTTGAATGGTATACGTTTCTGTATCAGGTAGCAAATAGATATAGCCAGCTCCTGCCTCTATATCAAATGTAATTCTAGATTTCAATCGTTCTCCCCCTCAAATTTCAGTTTAATGCTTATTATGTATATATAGGATTCCTCTGTATAGAAACCCTACATTTTTAATGGCTTATTTACTGTTATTTAACGTATCAACCAATTGGGCAAGCATTTGTTTCATTTCTTGTTGTTCTTGTTGGTATCGGTTAGCAAGCTCGATTATTTCACTTTCATTGCCTTTAATCATAATAATGACTTGATTAGCGGCCGTTCTTTTTATCACACGATATCCTTGCTGCGAAATTGTCGCTATACCCGCATCATTTGGTAAACAATAACCATTTACTTGACAGCTACCATCATCTCTTACTCTTAATTGTCCCAATAACCCTACTGCAGACCACTCTTGTCTATCTTGTCTTGAAACATAAGGTTGTGATGGATCCCACTTCGTACTAATGATTGGCCTTTTTCCTTTTATAGATGGGACATTATCTCCTCTTTTTGTAGCTGGCAAAGGTACCTCGATATCGGTATACAATCTACGGCCCCAATCATCTAATTCATATTTCCCTTGCCAACTCAAGCTAGCACTATTACCTAACAAGCTTGGGGTCGCACTTGTTATACCTAGAATATAGCTATCAGATGAAGTTGCTTTTCGTATCTTATCACCTTCTAACGTAACAAAGTAACCGACATCAATTGCAGACCCATCTAAACTTTCAAACATCTCCGCTATATCTGCCCCACCAGTGTTATACGTAGCTCCATCAATGTACATTTCACCATTACTAGCTAACCATTTGGCACCAAGGCCTCTTGTCCCTGGAGCTGTTCCGTTGCCAATAAACCATGAATAAGACTCTTCAGCATCACCGTATTGACCCATAATATGAGCGCCCGCTTGATCATTTGTACTTGTTCCAAGTCCCTCAGCATGAGAGTAATCACCTGAAGCTATCGTACTTGCACCTTCCGCATGACTTGCTAATCCACTCGCCACATTGTTAAAACCTTCAACATGAGAACTATTTCCACTTGCTGTGTTAGGTGCAGGCAAGTTTACACCATCTGAACCTCCTTCTGCGTGTGCTGAAAAGCCACTTGCAGTATTTTCAGTTCCTTCTGCATGAGAAGCATTTCCGCTAGCAATTGTACCTAATCCTTCGGCATGAGCATAAGGAGCATCAAATGTTGTGCTAGATAAGTAGCCCTCAGCATGGGAAGCAGTGCCTGCCGCTACTGTACTCTGCCCTTGGGCATGTGCAAAACCTCCTGAGGCAATTGTGGAATTTCCTTCGGCGTGGGAATTGTAGCCAGATGCCTCTGATCCATCACCCTCCGCATGAGACCAAGTACCAGAAGCAACTGTTGAAGTACCTTCCGCATGAGCCGCTTCTCCACTTGCAACGGTTAAATATCCTTCCGCATGAGTATACACACCTTGGGCCTGTGTACTCCCCCCTTCTGCATGAGAGTAAGATCCTATCGCTTGAGTATTGTACCCTTCGGCATGAGTACCAAAGTTACTTGCTACACTTAGAAAACCCTCGGCATGTGCGCCAGAATTGGAGGCAGTTGTTTGAATGCCCTCCGCATGAGCTCCATAAGCTGTTGCATTTGTTGAACCACCTTCGGCATGCGCAGCGATAGCGGTAGCAGAAGTAGATAAACCCTCGGCATGTGCAGCACTACCAGAAGCTAACGTACCATCTCCTTCCGCATGAGAGGCATCTCCACTCGCGGTTGTACCTAACCCTTCTGCATGCGAAGCACCCCCACTTGCTGTTGATTCTGAACCTTCTGCATGCGAAACATCTCCACTTGCACTTGTTTCAGAACCTTCGGCATGAGAGGTTTCTCCACTAGCTGTTGTTGCATAACCCTCGGCATGACTATTATCTCCAACCGCCGATGTATTTGTTCCTTCAGCATGTGCCTCATTTCCAATTGCTGACGTATTAATCCCCTCGGCATGAGAGGCATATCCACTTGCTTCAGTCCCATGTCCCTCAGCGTGTGATACACCGCCCGTGGCCAAACTTTCAAACCCTTCTGCATGGGAGGCTGCCCCTAATGCATTCGTCGAATTTCCCTCCGCATGAGAACCTTCGCCGCTTGCAGTCGTACTAAAACCTTCTGCATGCGCAGCGGTTCCACTTGTATTCGTTTGAGCCCCTTCTGTATGTGAACCAATTCCTGCTGTTACTGTTCCATAACCTTCTGCATGTGAACTATCAGCAATCGCCATATTCCCAAAGCCTTCCACATGGGATGCTGTGCCTAAAGCTTCCGTCGAATTCCCCTCCGCATGGGAGGCTTGCCCACTCGCTAGTGTATTAAACCCTTCACTATGTGCGGCGACCTCCGTCGCATTAGTACTTGAGCCTTCCACATGAGAAGCTGCACCTGTTGCTGTTGATGCATAACCCTCGGCATGTGATGTCTCACCAGTTGCTATACTATTATAGCCCTCCGCATGAGATGCTGTGCCAACAGCTTCTGTTGTACTACCTTCCGCATGCGAAGCCACACCACTTGCAGTAGTATTATAGCCACCTGCATCGGAACATGTCCCTAAAGCATTTCTATTACAATCAGCCAAATGTAACACTCCTTTCCACAAGAATTTAATCTTTATCATGATAGTTTATTAAGAAGAGATCATTTTCGTGTGGACAAGTAACCTATTTTTATCACTTTATCTCTTTGGCATTTTCTAAATGTAACCATATTACCGCTCAACTCTTACAAAGCAAAAAAAAACGAAAAAATGATATATGAAGCAACATTTTTTCGTAAAATCTCATTACTCTTTTATATATATATCTTGTAGCTTAAGTACCTTCAAAGATTCTTCCCATTCAGTGATAGACCACTTTTTGCAAACTTTCTGCAACTCCTCTGGTGTATCCACCGTACACATCAACTCTAAACTATTGCCGTCCGGGTCTTTAAAATAAACTGACGCATTACTTTGATGTGATCGAATAAATGGAGCCACCGACTTTCTGTTGCCAAAGGGTACGGCTTTTATCCCCTTTGTTTCTAACCATTTTAATGAACGCTTTAAATTTTCATAGGAAACCCGAAAGGCAACATGTCTAACAGAAGGATGATAGGGCAACTTGTACTCTTCTCCTTGCCATAGCCCTAACCAACTTTTATCCTTTTCAATCCAGAGAAATACTGTCTCTTCATCCCTTAATGCCACTTCTAACCCTAGATTCGTATAAAATTCAATCGCGTCATCTAGATTTTTGACTGGTAAATGAGCTTCATACAGACCTTCTATCATTGCATCATCAGTCCTCCTTTATCTAGTTATATTTTCAATCAAAAGAGAACAAATCGCGACCGATCAAAGCTGTATCTTACTTACGACTTTTGATGGAGAGCGGACTTTACCAGTATGCCACTTTCTTGAACAACCTCCAACCCTCATCCCCCTCTAGTCCCGCCACGATTTCTCTGGGCGATCTGGTGGAAAGCCATTTGTTCTGCGATACGCCTTCCTCTCATCCGTGAACTCAAACCATTTTTTAGGAAATTCCTTATTGTTAGCGAAATGAATGACACAGCGAATTTGATCTTCCACACAACCATCCGTCCTCACACCCATTTCCTTTTCCAACAGATCAAATAGTTTTCCCGGGTCTTCATTCTTTATATCTTCTAAACAATAGATTTGGAGATATCGAACAAGTTTATCCGCTAATTCAAAACCAATCGAGGGCACCAATTGAAAGCCTGCCCATCCCTTAATCTTTCGTGCCCTTTCATCTGATATATTTAAATGCTGACCGATTTCTTTTATCGCAAGTGTATGGATTTGGCTGACCTTCAATCTGGCCTTTCGAAGTTCAGACCTTTCATCCGCCGTTAAAGGTAATTTAGGTTGATAAGATGGCATCGACTTCCTCCTTACTGGTATTCATTTAAGGTTATTGGTTTATATCCTTTTCGTTTTTTATAATGATCAAGTGTACCCATCTCTAAGTTAGCTACCATTTCCATTATCTCTAAATCTCTTCTTGTCACAACAGGATCCGCCGCATTCCAGCGAACCGTGCGAATGAAATAATACGTTTTAATTGGGTGAAAGACTACTTTTGAATGGGGGAAAGCATCGAAAGTAAATTCAAGCGCTCCCCGTTTTTTATAAGAATAGGAAAGAATATTCATTGTGTGGATCCATCCCTTTGTTTTTAAGTCGTACAATTCTTTACCCTTATACGAAAAGGCTTCAATCCCTTTTAACACTTTTTCCTCTCATTCTTTAAGCAGCCTATCTTCTTCACGCTTTCGGTAATAGCCTAACTGACTCCAAATACGCCAACATGCGAAGGTCATCATTGATCGGATAAGAGAATCGAAAGTGATTAGCCACGTCTTGAGCTAACGCACGAAACAATTCGCATGTGGTCATGACCGCTTCCCACATATTTTCCTCATCTCCATTACTATAAGTTCTTTTGTACATCTCCCAGTAATCAGGAGGAAGATAACATTTATAATATTTTCCTAACTTACCAGTGGAAATGCGAAATTCATTTTGAATACCGATCCACCAGTCGACCATTTTGTTTAACGCGTCTCTTATGTCCGTGTTAAACATGGCTTGAGCATATGGCAACTCATCTCGCCAAATGCCTTTCGCCACATTTTGTAAACACCACCAGAAGTTATTTGTATAAGCATCATATTCACCTTCGCTCGGTGTTTGCACGTGATAATCGACATCAGTTGGAGAAGGAATAATAGGCAAGTACGCACCTTTATCCAATAAAGGAACAGTCAATTTATCTCCCCCATATTCATCTCGCATCGCTTCCTTCGTTTGAAAGCGAAGATCGATACGATTGCCGTCTGTAAATAGCATGAGGAAACCATAACTCTTGAAGTCTGGCACTATACCTTTACCAAAATCATTTTTATCCGGTTCTTGCTTCATCATCAACTCGCCAAAAGAGGCGATCCAATTTTGATTTTTAATAAAAGGCTCAGTATCTTCAACGACATAAACAATATCATAATCTTGAAACTGGTCTCTTGGGACATTTCTATTTGTTCTGGAACCGTTCATATAGACAGCAAAAATCCTTTCTTCGTTTTTTGCAAAGTCTATAATGGTAGCCATCATTTCTGTTTCAGACCTCATTACTTCACCACCCATGTATGGGTTCTTTATTTGCTAAGAGAAGTCCTGCTTTGCAACAATCATTCAGCAAGGGATTGCGCTTGTAATCTCGCTAATTCTTTGTCAATGTTCTCGACATCAATGCGGGCAAATAATGGTTCAACTGGTGCAGTGAGCGTCACACCATTCAAAACAACTTCTTTCCATCTCTGTTCTTGGACATTAAGCAATTCGAATACCTTTTCACTTGAAAACGGTAAAAAAGGAGAAAGCAACTGAGCAAGGTTAGCAATCAAATAAACACAGTTAGCTAATGTTTTTTCACAAGACCCTTGATTCTCATGCCATTGTTGCCATGGCTTTTGCTCATCAAAATATTTATTAGATTTTCGCACATAGGCGAATATATTCTCTAGTGCTTGCTTCATGCTTCCTTGTTCAATAAGGTTTCCAACTTCTTGATATAAGCAGTTCATTTCGGCTTTTATCTTTTCATCTATATCCATCGTTGTAATGACACCGGCAAATGATTTTTCAATAAATTTCAACGTACGATTCACGAAATTCCCATATGCACCAAGCAATTCGCTATTATGGCTATAGATAAACTCTTTCCAAGAAAAGTCGGCATCGCGATTCTCCGGTGCATTAATCGTAAGAAAGTAGCGAATCGAATCTGGTTCATATCTTTCTAAAAAGTCTGGCACCCAAACAGCCCAATTTTTACTCGTCGATAACTTCTTTTTTTCTAAAGTAACATATTCATTGGAAATCACCCTTGTCGGCAATGCCGCTACTCCTATTCCTTGTAAAATGGCGGGCCAGATTACTGTGTGGAACGGGATATTATCTTTTCCGTGTACATAATACGAGGTTGTTTCACTTGACCAAAAATGCTGATCGTCCTGATTGTTTTCTTCTGCCCACTTTTTACTTGCCGAATAATAGCCTGAAACCGCCTCAATCCATACATACACCTTTTTATCTTCATAACCAACAACAGGAACACTGACACCGATTGGTAAATCCCTTGAAATTGCACGGTCCTGCAAGCCTTCACGTAAATATCTCTTCGTTAATTGGAGCGCATTATCTCGCCATAAATGTTGCTCTTCGGCTCGATGTGTATATTTTTCCAAATCAGCTTGTAAGTCACTTAGTGCAAAATAAAAATGTTCTGTCTCCCTTGTCGTCGGTGTGTGACCACAAATTTTACAGCTGCGTTCATGAAGTTCAAGTGGCTCTAAGATTGTTGCACAATGATCACATTGATCACCTCTGGCAGGTTCACTACATACTGGACATAACCCTTCCACATAACGGTCTGGCAAGAACTGCTGACAATCGTCACAATAGGTTTGCTCTACCTTTCGCTTGTAGATCAAGCCTTTTTCTAAAAGCGCTAAAAATATTTCTTGTACCACATGATGGTGATGAGCTGTATCTGTTCTTGTATAAATATCATAGGAAAAACCTAATTGCGTAAAGCAATCAACAAACTCCCGGTGATAGTAATCTGCTATCACCCGAGGCTCAACCCCCGCCTGTCTTGCTTTCACAGTAATCGGTGTACCATTACAATCACTGCCTGAAGCATATAGCACTTTTTCTCCTTTCAAACGATAATATCTTGCCAAAATGTCTCCAGGTAGCAAACTTGAAACATGACCAAGATGCAATGATCCATTTGCATAAGCCCACGCCCCACCAATAAAAATACTCATCTTCTATTCCCCCTAAGTTGTTAGCCTGATTGATTGAGACAGGACTGCAAACAAAAAACCTCGCCCCATAGCTATTTCTAGCTAAGGGCGAGGTTTACACCACGCGTTACCACCTTATTTTACAAATAGGTTACCCTACTTGCCTCATCAAGTACGCCAGTCCCAATCGGCCTTTATACTGTGACATTGATAACGAGTGCCAAAACTCGGTGTAGCCTACTTATACTTATAAACAAGTATGTTCAGTACACAGCTCAGAGACCATTTTTCGAATGATTGCTTTTTGCTTCTTCTCAGCTACCGAAGCTCTCTGATAAAAAAACGACACATTCTACTTTTTCTCTTCATTGCCTTTAGTTGAAAAATATTAAAGTCATTGTAATCAGTAGGCTTATAAAAGTCAATAGTTAAAATCGGGTGGGGCACCTTTAATGATTACTTTCTTTACAGTTTGATAAAAATTGGCGGAGGATAACTTATTTAGAATCTTAATAAATAAATCAGAGTATATAAGATCCTAATGAAAAAATAGGGGGAACCATCTTGACCATTGAATCTATCATCACTGACGGTTTTTAATGGGTAAGCAAATTTTTTGGAGGTTGCTGAAAACACTTTTTTCATTCGTTACTTTTCTTATAGCGTAAGTAACGAATGAAAAAAATCAGGATCGTCCCGATAACCAACAGCCCATTTGGGATGAAGTACCACTCACTTGAAATTGTCGTAAATAACACGGTAGTTAGGGCAATTAAAGGGAACATACTGAAGACAAATAGGCGGACAATTGGGTTTTTCCAATTTAGTTCAAACCGCTTCACCTGCTCTCCCTCCTTTGTTTTTGTTTATAGATATCTATTCTTTTCTAGTTCCAACCGGCGATTGATTCCTCTCATTAAGATAGAGAGAGAAAAATGCCAACAGCCCGCCTAATAATGCTAAGGTTACTGTCATATTCATTATATCCATCACTAGGTATCCTCCTAGATCCATTAAAGTAAGTGTTTCTCAGTATGTTACAAGTAATTCTAACCACTTATGATGTGGCATATGTAATTGAATCGCTGTTTGTAGCCATTTTTTCTGTTCAGAAGATAAGGAATCGACCACTCGAAGGAAGTCCTCTTGATCCTTCGCTCTCGTATCTTTCGCTTTATATAACAACACCACTTCGGGACTCAAATAAGGAATGCCTTCTTTGTGTACAGACTTCATTTTTTCAAATGAATAATGAATACGCTCATCTCTTCTAAAGATCCAATCATTATGTTGGATTTCATTTAACAATACCTCTAATGAAGTACCATCTATAACGTTCTGGCAATGAATTTCATGAATCGGTAGCTGTAAGTTTTCCCCTTTCCAAGTAACTAGTTCACCATTCACCGCCTTCTGAAATGTCCATTTGTTAAGGTGATTTTTTACATGTGCTTGATCATGACGAAATACAGCGATTTCAATATCTTTATGTTCCCTCGTCTTTTGGCCAATATGCAAATCAATCGCCCAACCACCCGCAATAAACCACGGTTTATCAAACCCCGACATAAGATTCCTTATTCTATGACAAAGTTGGAACTCCGTCATAATTTCAACTCCATATATAAAGTTCCTGCTACCGGATTGTACGTATATGGCGGAATCTCATAAAATCCAATGGCGCGATAAAGTTTTTGCGCACTCTTCATAGTCGCTAATGTATCGAGTCTCATAGATTCATATGGGATGCCCTTCGCTTCTTCTATCAGTCTTAAAACCAATTCTTTGCCAATACCTAGATTTCTATAAGCTTTGCGCACATACGGTCTTTTCATTTCACAAACCTTGTCTGCTAGCTTACGATAAGCGATACAACCAGCAACTTTACCATCAACAATCGCTAAAAGTATCGACCCATCCGGCGAACCATACTTACCCGGTAAGGAGGCTAGTTCGCCTTCGAAATCTTGAAAATTGAGATCAATCCCCAACGAGTCTGCATATTCTGTAAATAATTCTCGTACAACGGGATAGTTCTCTACTGTTGCACTTTTGTAATGGACAACAGCATTTTCTTTCATTACTTTCATATTATCTACTCCTTATCCACTAGTGTTCTACCACCTAATTCCCGTTTAAGTACCAATCAAAGATTTATCAGTCATCTTCTCTCAACCTTATTGTGACAATAAAAATAAGGACCGTACCATGGGGATTCATGTGGCCTAATATATGTCCAAGTAAAATCAACATCCACCACATAAATATCTCTTTCTCTCTCGAAATCAATCGCCTTGAGTGATGTTACCCGATCAATGATATACGCAGCATCCTCCATCTCGTAAAAAATATAACAAGACATATTTTTCATTTGTTCTAACCTTCCTCTAGCCTGTTCTCCTTCTAGACAAACGACTGTCTCATAACTAAAAACATGCCATAGAAACCCACATATTCTCTCTTTATCATATAAATGAATCGCTTCTTTTTCACTCTTATTCAAGTGACTAGCAAAAGACTGTTCCCAGCGATATTGTAAATAAGGGCCCCATTTCGGTATCTCGGTTACTTTTACTCCCCGATCTCTCAATCTTGTTACTAAATCCACCACTCCATCACTCCCGATCCGCTAACAAGAAAACCTCACCCGTATGGGCATCAACCCCATACGAACTATCAATCATTGCACCTAAAATATATTTCTGCGTGTCATCATCATACACATAACAAGGTTTTAATTCGATGAATTCTTTGATTTTTTCATAGGCTTCTTCTTTTGATAGAACGACCTCTTCCGGGCTATCATACGTTTTAAATTGATCAGATAATAACTGGTTATCTATATAAGTGATCACCTCTAATGAATGAGGATCGATGATTACTTTCAGTTTCCGCTGGAAAATAAACGAGTGGCTCTTACTTCCTTTTAAATTGGCGTGAATATAACCAGTATCGCGATTGAAAGAAGTTAATAACCATTCCCCTGAATACGCTGGATATACTTGTCTTAAAAACGTTTTAACGACGTCAATATAAGCAGTACCTTCACTTTCATTAATCGGTTCTATATCAGCACTAGGTTCATTCGTAAATGCCTGTTTTGCTGAAATATCTTCAATCAACACCAACTCACTCTGAGTGAAGTGATTTTGTAACGGCTCCGACCAAACCAATAACTCTTCTAATTCAATACGCCCACCTCTATCGGTAAAACCTTCAAAAGGAATGGTTTTCGAAAGGTCATTGGTTATATAGATTTCCTCTAAAGCATAAGTGGGATAGATTTTTTCATCCTTAAAGGAAGGATCATGTATCAGTCGGATTTGTGCTTGGGCAGTTTTTTTCACTTGCTTAACGGTCAGTGTATATTCCTCTTCTTTCACTACTTCTTCAGTTGGGAATTGCCCATAAACACTATAAAAAACGAGTTCCCCATCACTATTTAATTTCAGTTCAATATAACCAGGCGGAGATATGTCTATCCCTTTATAACATTCTTTAAAAACGTACTTGCCCCCTTTATGAGAATCCAGTTGAAACTGCCTACCATATATTAAATTCGTTTCCGCTTCTATCCATTTAATGATGCTCTCTACATCCCGCTGTTGAAAAACAATGCCAGCCTTTGCATACGTTTCTCCCCCGACAAAAATAGCCGATTCTACCTGGTTTGTTGACAAATCGATCGCAATGACAGCCGTTCCTTCAGGATTAAGATCTTCTTCAACAATACTTGCCTCTTTAGGGAACCACTCCATACAAAATTGGTAAACCGTTTCATTGAACAGTGTTACACGGCGACTGTAACTGCTACGTCCTAAATCATAATGAGCTAGGCCGAACTTTAATCTTGTCCATTCTATTATTTTCTCCTCTTGTTCATTCACTATCACTTCACAAGCATCTCCCTTAACGAATTTGTCATATCCCCCGTAGTCAAAAACGTCTGTCCGTCACTAACCATATACATAAGGACACTCGGTTCATCTTGTTCTCCTACCCATAAATGAATGGCATGAGTAGGCAAATCCTTTTTATACTCAACCATTACATCATAATCAGGTAGTTGTTCATTTATTACTGTTGGCTCTTGTACAGCTGTTAAAATAACTTTTTCCATTGTTTTTATGCCTGCATCTTCTTTGATAGAAAAAAGAATAGTTTCATTCATTTCCCCCACCCCTTTGGATGTTGAAAAATGAATAGCTTTAATGGGCTCGTCCAATAACACCATCGGCTCTCCTTTTACACAACCGATGAGGATGAATGCGCTTAAAACAATAGCGATGTATAGGCTTTTCATACTTACTCCTTCACACATATATAAACTGGAAATATATGCTTATTATCATACAATGGAACACAAAAAAGAGCCACACTTCATGTGACCCTTTACATAATAAAAATAATGATCAATCCTAAGAAAACAAGCAGGATCGTACCAAGTAATGCCGCATAAAAAATCTGCAGGCCCATTTTCTTAAAAGCGGACAGTTCTACATTTAACCCTAAGCCCGCCATTGCCATTGCTAATAACAGATACGACCCACTAATAAGCCATTGAACAAGTTCAGCCGGCAACCACCCCATCGTATTGATGGCACTCATCGCAAGAAAACCGAAGATAAACCATGGAATTGGCAACTTGTTCTTTGTTCCCCTCTCTTGACTTTCCTTCTTCTTCATAAAATAGCCGATAAGAATGGCCACTGGCACGAGTAAAATCACTCTTGTCAGTTTGACAATAATGGCGATATTCTCTGCCTCCACACCACCAACAGAAGAAGCTGCTACAACGTGAGCAATCTCATGCAGGGTTCCACCAGTTAACATACCAAATTGATAGTCGGTTATTGGTAAAACCGGAAACAGGAAAGTATAAAGTAGGGTGAATAGGGTACCAAGCACAGCAATCACACCGACACTGACCGCTGTCACACTTTCTTTCGCCTTGACAACAGATGCAATCGCTACAATTGCAGCCGCTCCACAAATGGCCGTTCCACACGCCGTTAATAAACTTAATGTTTTATCAACATGAAGCATACGGGCAAAACTATAAACAGCAAGAAGGGTAACACCTAACAAGAAAGCCGCATAAAGAAAAGTACTAACACCTGCATGAGCTAAATCGGATAAATTAAGGCGCAATCCTAACAAGATAATGCCTAGTCTTAATAATTTTTTACTGGAAAAATCAACGCCAACTTTATATGAACGGTTCCAACCAATCGTATGTGACCAAATTATGCCTAGCAAAATGGCTAAAACGAGCTGACCGATAATCGTCAGGTAAGGTAGTTTAGCGAGAAGCCCAGCCATAAAAGCAATAATCAATGTCGTCCCTATTCCAAAATAAAAGGAGCCTGTTCTCAAAGATGCTTTTAAATCCATTGCTGTCTCTCCTTTCTCTATTACAGTATAGTTTTGTCCTTTTTATTTCGGAAATAAATATATATAATAATACTTATTCATTTTATTAATAAATGGGGTGGCCATGATGCATATGGAGGAACTTGAGACGTTTCTTGTCCTCGCACGGGAAAAAAATTTTACGAAAACAGCTAAACAAAGGGCGTTATCTCAGCCAACCGTTAGTGTCCATATAAAAAACCTGGAAAATGAATTTGCGACCTCGCTCATTCAGCGCACAACAAAAAAAGTCCACTTAACAGCCGAAGGGGAACTTTTTTATAATCAAGGCTTAAAAATATGGGAAGTCTATCAGCAGCTGAAAGAAACATTATATGAGAAAAAACAAGTCGCCTCAGGGCTCATACGAATCGGAGCTAGCTTTACAATTGGTGAATACATTTTGCCGAGCGTGATCGCACAATTACAAGCAACTCATGAGCAATTATCCTTTCATGTGACGATTGGTAATACAGATCAGATGATTAATAGTGTCAGGCGGTTAGAAGTAGATATCGGCTTAGTGGAAGGGCAAACCTATGCGAAAGAGGTTGTCCAAACGTCCTTTGCAGAAGATCGTTTAGTAATTGTTTGTTCACCTGCCTATGCAGAAAGTTTTCATTCGATAGCAGATTTACATGATCAAGAGTGGATTATCCGTGAAGAAGGTTCGGGGACAAGGCAATCATTTGACCATCTAATTGAAGCTCATCAAATTAGGGTCAAATCCACCTTCATCATCAGCTCTACCCAAGGAATAAAAAGTAGCGTAAAAAGCGGACTAGGACTCGCCTTACTATCCGAGGCAACCATACAAGAGGAATTAACATACGGTCTATTGAAGATTGTACCGATAGATGGCCTTTATGCAAAACGAGCCTTTTCTTATATCCTGACCAAAGGAACGAACCTTAATCGCAATACGCAATTATTGGTCGATACGTTGAAATATGGTGCAGAAGCTTAGAGGAGTACATCCACTCTGTGGAATTTTAAACAAACGTTAGATTGAACGTGAACAATGTACTTTTTGTCTCGAAAATACCATTTAAAATATATTAACTTCCTCACACTCCCCTCGTTTCTAACACAAAAGAATACTACTCTCCCTTCATCGTCGTATTTAAAAATAAAATGCTGGCATCCACTAGTATATATGTAAGAAGAGAGCAAGAATAATGAAAAGGTCATTAGAGTTTCTTGTTATTATTTGTGAGGGAGGGTAACAGCTTTGAAAAAAGTGAAGCTAATCATGGATACCATTGATTATATCGAAGCTCATCTATCAGAGAAAATGAACCTAGCAGTTGTAGCACATGCCTTACATTATTCGAAGTATTATCTGCACAGGGTATTTTCGCAAACAGTAGGTATGACCATTCATGATTATGTGCAACGAAGAAAGTTAACTGAGGCAGCAAAGATGCTTGTATTCTCCGATAAATCTATTCTAGAAATCGCATTGGTTGCTGGTTACGAGAGTCAGCAAGCATTTACCACTATATTTAAAGCAATGTATAAGAAATCACCCCTTCAATACCGTGAGGAAAAAGACTATTATCCATTACAGTTACGATTCCAATTTAATCATGAATGGACTCAGACGAGTAAACAATAAAGAATTAGAGAACTTAAGAATAATTAAAGAAGCTACCAAGGATGATGTTCCATCTTGGATGGCTTTTGTAAGCCTCGTAATTGATGGTTTTCCTCACTTGCAAGAAGCAGAGCATAGAAAAGTACTTCAAACATACATTGCGGACAGGCGTGCCTTCATCATGATAGAAAATGGATTAATCATTGGAAATATGTTAATTTCCCACATAAATGGGAGAATTGATTTCCTGGGGGTTCATCCTTTATATAATAAACCAGAGATCATACATCTTTTTATAAAGATGACCGATTTGGCAAATCAGAAAAAAGTCCACATCACGTCTTTTAGAAAAGGAGATAAAGCTGACCTAGGCTACGGAAAAGCATTAATTCAACTTGGTTTTAATGAAGCAGAACTTCTGACTGAATTTGGTTACCCTACTCAGCAAATGGTTTTATACCAACAAGGAGACATACATGATTAAGCTAGTCACACTTTATTTATGAAAACTTAAGCATAAGAAAGGAGTGCTATAATGACATCTGATATATTCCAGGAAGAAAATATACGATTAAAAGAAATGATTAGGCATTTGGAAGAAGAAAAGGATTACATCAATCGTAAAATTAAAAAAGATGATGAAGATTATCATGATTTAAAGCATTATTTATCCGAGTTTACTGCTGATCCGATGGAGATGTACCAAAACTATCGGTCTATGACTAATATTGATAAAACAATTGACTTTTACTATAGTCAATTAAATAAAGTAAAAAAGCTTTTAGAATCACCTTATTTTGGTCGTATCGATTTTAGATTTGAGGATGGCGATGAAATAGAAGAATTTTATATTGGAAAGTTCAACTTGGCTGATCGAGATAACGATATTTTAATTTACGATTGGCGTGCTCCGATATCGAGTATGTATTATGAATACGAACTTGGACAAGCTGCTTATGAAGCACAGGTTGGTATGATACATGGTGAAATCAGCCGAAAAAGACAGTATAAAATTAAGGATCAGCAATTGCAGTATGCATTAGAGAGCTCTATGACTATCCAAGATGATGTCCTTCAAAGAGAATTGAGTACAACGTCTGATGATCGAATGAAAACAATTATATCAACCATACAGAAAGAACAAAATAAGATTGTACGAAATGAATCTGCTCATACTCTCGTCATTCAAGGAGTTGCTGGTTCAGGAAAATCAGCCATTGCTCTACATCGCATTGCCTACTTGCTTTACAAGCACAAAGAAAAGCTATCGTCTGATCAGATCACAATCATATCACCGAATAAAATATTTGCTGATTTTATAGCGAATGTTTTGCCGGAACTGGGTGAAGACCCAGTTCGTGAACAGACATTTGATGATATTGCCACAGCTCTTCTTCCAAAGAATATAAAAGCTGAATCTTTATACGAACAAACCAAAAGAATCATAGAGGAACCTCATTCTAACTATACGCTTCGAGTAAAACTAAAATCCTCATTAGCTTATTTTAAGCAATTGAGCAATTATATAAAGAATATTGATTCAAACATCTTCCAACCGGATGAAAATATGCATTTTGGAGATACGATCATAACAAAGGAATACCTTTTATCAAGATTCCAAAGTTATAATAACCTCCCAGTAAAACAACGGTTGGATGAGTTATCTAATGATGTCTTAGACATTTTAAAGAAGAGTAAAGCAGCAGAAATTAAAAAAATCCCTTCAAAAATAGACTTAAGAAAAAGACTTAGCAGCTATTTAAAATTTAGTGATGCCCAATCTATATATATACATTTCTTTAATGTGATAAATCATGCTGAAGCACTAAATTGGAATAAAGAAAGACTAGAATATCAAGATGTCTTTCCATATATCTATTGTATCTACTATTTCGAGGGAATTGAGTCGTTTGACTTAGTTAAGCATTTAGTTATTGATGAAATGCAAGATTACAGTCCCGTTCATTACGCTGTAATCAATAAAATATTTAGGTGCAAGAAAACGATCTTAGGTGATTTTGGTCAAATGTTGAATCCTTTTAGTTTAAATTCCGATCAATCATTCAGTAACATATTTGATAGAATGGAATTCGTAGAACTGAATAAAAGTTATCGATCCTCTTATGAAATTATCGCTTTTGCGAAGCAATTTATGCCAGATTACTCCATCGAAGCAATTGATCGCCATGGCGAAAAGCCAGAAATCATATCGTATACAAATCAGCATTCTTTGATTGATGAATTACGAAGATTGATCGGCCAGTTCCAAAATAACTCGTTTAATCGTTTAGGTATCATCTGTAAAAGCGAAGCACAAGTAAATCAATTATATGATGAATTAAAACAGTTTTTTACACTTAATAAACTAAGTGATACCAGTGAAACATTTGAGCAAGGGATAACCGTAACAACAATCCAATTAGCTAAAGGATTAGAATTTGATGAGGTGCTTATTCCTTTTGCAAATGCTGATGTATATAAATCTAAATTTGACAAAGGCTTATTATATATCGCAGCAACTAGAGCGATGCATAAGTTGACTGTACTGCACAAGAAAAGCGAATTAACTCCTTTAATTAAAAACGAGTAACAACCGACCCCATTCTATAAATGAACTGCACCCTATCTGTTAGACATGATCTAACAGTGGAGGTTCAGTTTTATTTTGTTTAAGCAAATTGATGAATTGTTGTATCAGCTTGTTCTTATTAGGTCCAAATGTAGTTTTCGAAAAAATATTTTAATGTATCAACAATCGATCTGTAAGGTTAAAGCTATAAGCATTCTAATAATAATATGTTTAGACTCTTACTAATTTCATATAGTTAAAAAGGAAAAATAAGTTATTCGACTACATGGTCAGTTAATGGTAAGATAAGATTAAGAAATAACCCAAGGGGGGATGAACTTTGGCAAGACCTGTAGGACAGACTTCAACTAGGAAAGATATCATTACAGTTGCCCAAGACTTATTTGCAAAAAAGGGATATACAGCCACTTCTATGGATGACATACGTACAAAGATGAATGTAAGCAAAGGAACGTTATATTATCATTTTAAGAAAAAAGAGGACTTATTTCTTGAGTGTGTAAAAGTAGCATCTGAAGATTGGTTTTTAGAGTGGGCGGAACAATCAAAACAAGTAAAAACTGCTACGGATAAACTATATTTATTAGGAAAAATTTACGCTATGGATACCAAAAATTCTCTTTCAAGTACAATACCAGAATTTTTAGGAGCAGAACACTTTGAATTGAGTGCAATAAAAAAAGAATTATTAGATTTAATAAAGCCCGAATATACAGCGTTTGAGCAAGTTATTCAAGAAGGTATTGAAAACAAGGAATTTAACGAGGGGATGAATAAAGAGAATCTAGTCTTTATTTTATACACTACATTAACAGGACTTAGTGTTGCTCATTCAGTTTATATAGAAGATGACAATTCTAAGGTCGAGAACATGTTTAGAGAAGCAATAGCATACTTTATAAACGGCATAAAATAAAGCAGCTTTATTTTATGGGAGGTTACTTTTATGTCAATTAAGATAATAGATTTAAAACGTAAAGACTTTAATAAGGCTAGAAAATTTGCGATTAAAGGAATGAATTTGTCATGGTATACAACGAATGCTGTCGAACTTTATTTTTATAGTTTGTACTTTTGGTATGATGGAATTTCAAAAGCAACCAGAGCATTAGGGGCTTATAAAGATGATGAATTAGTTGGTGTGTTACTCGTCAATATGAAGGGAGAGCAAAAATATTATTCATCATTATGGTCGAAGCTCTTTCTAAAGCTAACATCATCTATAATTAATCAAAATTACGAATCTAGAGGTAGTGAGTACGATCACGTCAACATGAAAATGTTAGAAGAACTAAAAAGAACAGAACAAGTAGATGGGGAATTAAATTTCTTTGCTGTCAATCCAGAGATAAAAGGGCAAGGCATTGGCACAAAATTGTTAAAGGAACTAGAAAAGTTAGAATCCGGGAAAAAAATTTATTTATATTCAGATTCAGGTTCTACCTACCAATTCTATATGCACCGTGGCTTTTTAGAAAAAGGGCGTGAAAATATAAAGGTTGAAGTTGCAAACGAAGAAGTTCCATTAACCTGCTTTTTATTTAGTAAAACCCTGTAAAATAGATTATGTTGGGAACAAAATAATGATGTGTATAAGAAGAGGAAATTTCTTTTCTACATTATTCAGGTGACCAGTCAGTCGAATAATATTGATAAATCTTTTCTATTAAAAACATTAGTAGAAAACAACAATGAAATAGAATATATATATCGGTGCGGAATTGCAGGTTTAAAATTAGCCTTCTATCTAAAGAAAGCGGGAATTCCAAGTTCAATTAGTTTAATCTTTCTTGCCATGAATGGGTATGATCCAATATCATATGTTGGACTCAATTTTCACTGTACTAGCAAGTGCTATCTTTAGCAACTTTCATACTAAAAAAATTGCACCTCCAATTGTTCGATGTGTCTAACAATTGGGGTGCAGTTCAAAAAGATTGGGGTCTTCTCTTTTTATCAATCAATTGTCACTAATCTCCCCCCTTTAGCAACATAACTAAGAGAATTCCCTTTATTTAAAGAAAGAAAGTAACTATCACCCAACCAGAGCAGACTAATAAAAGAACTATATTATGTGTAAAGAGAGACTATCTAGCGGAAATAACTTAGGTATTACCGTTTTGTTTTACTTGATATGGCTCTATATGCTTTATAGAAATATTAAACAGATTAATGAAGGAGGATTTTTGTTTGAATAACTTATGTTTAAGTCTGTTTCATAGCTTTTCTCAAAAATAAATTATCGAGGAGAGTGTAATTAATGAACGTTAATATAATAAAAAATATACTGAACGAACAGTTTGATTTAAAAACTATTCACATGACACAACTTACCGATCATAATATATCTGCAACCTATTATTTAAATACATCTAAAGGAAGTTACCAAAAGAACGAACTTGAACCGCAATACCCAGTTATTAGTTGATGCGTTAAAAAAGGGCACTAAGTCTTACGAAAAGAGCAACAATCATTATCAAACCACTTATTTTTGCGATTTAAACAAACGTTTGATTGAATTGTGTGGGCGAGGGAGATCCGCACAAGCGACTCCCTGTAACCGTATTTCCCCTATTTAAATAGCTGGATAATTGCTCGCGGAACGGCAAAAATATAGTCTGCTATTGTCATCGTATTTTCGACCTTGTCGAACTTCTCTTCGAATCGATCACGATATTTCGTTAAATGATTCGTTACGATCTCTCCTTGAATCGGTTCCACACCATTTTTAAAACGAATGCGAATTGATTTTCCTTTACGAAGATCTCCTGAATCCATGATTTGAAAATGGATATGCGCTTCAGATGAGTTGCCTGAGTTCCCACATTTGCCAAGTAATTGCTTTTGAATAACTTCCTCTCCTTCTTGGACAATGATACTGTCTTTTTTAAAATGAGCAATCATACTATATTCCTTATGCGCATGCTCAATTACAATATAGTTGCCTGGCGGATGCTCTTCATCCATCTGCCCTGGAATATTATCATCAAGACCATCAACCACTTTTATTACTTTGCCATCTTGAGGGGCGATAATTTCCTCTGCAAATGCGTAATAACTCTCATTTTTTTCAGGCCGACCACTATATGTAGAACCATCCTTCACCTTTATTAAATCATACGCGTATCTTTGATGTTCATAAGCGTAATGATAATTAATAAATTCATTTGTACCACCCCAGAATACAAACCATTCATCCATCACTGGCATAATGTATTCATTCTTTGTAAAGACCTTATCTGTTTCTGGAAAGACAAAGTAAGGTTTCATATAGAAACTGACAATTGTATTTTTATCATCAAATCCAACCACTACTGCTTTTGCTTTTGAGTGATCTACCCATACGAACTGATCAATACCTAAGACATTCGTCCGTGACATAAGCTGATAACTACGCACACCTTCATTAAAGGCTGCGCTCATCTCAATAAATTCTGATAATGAAACCATGCCTTGAAACACTTTTGAAGTGGCTTGGTAAATTTCCTTATACTCTGCTCTTAACCAATAATCTATAAACCTATCAGGATCCATTGACCCGACCATACCCTCTACCCCCGTAAGTTTTATTAAGATGAAAAAATTAAACGATTCTCAAGAAATATTTTGCAATTAACAGTAAAGAAACCGCCTATAGTTACTTTAATTCTACGTGAATCTTCTAACTTACCTTTCAAACCTCCCCTTAATGCTAGACCTAAATTTTCATCCTGTAATTCGCCATTTACATACAACTTTTCTCCGTTAATCCAATAATTTTCGATTACTATATGATTTCCATGATGGTTTACTTCAAAAATCAAAAACCTTCTTCATATAAATCACTCCTTGATTATTCTACGACTATCTAGGGAATAAGTTTCACAAATAATCTGTTTTTTCTCTTACCAATAAAAAGATTCTTGAATTCTGAGGAAAGTCATAGTATATTCTTACCGAGGATTAAATTTAATACTTCCACAAGGGGAGCCTAATATGGCTGAGAGTGAGCGAGTTCGTTCTGACCCTAAGAACCTGTTAGATAATGCTAGCGTAGGGATCGTGGTTTTGGATATGAGCAATACTAGGCATCCATCACCGCCTATGTATTGCTTTTTTCATGACAAAAAAGTAATACAGGTTTACTCGTTCGCTTCTCTTTTTCGGAGAAGGAGGAAAAACATGAAACAAAATAAAACACTTTTTATGGTGGAAATCGCTATATTTGCAGCTTTGGCATTATTACTCGATTTTCTTTCGGGACTACTAATGGGTAGATTTTGGCCACAAGGTGGGTCCATCTCACTTGCTATGGTACCGGTTTTCTTAATGGCCTTTCGTTGGGGTGTTAAAGGTGGCGTCTTAACGGGCTTACTATTAGGAGGACTACAAATCTTAACAGGAGCTGTTCCTTTTCATTTCGCCTCATGGATTATTGACTATTTCGTAGCCTTTGCTGTTGTCGGACTCGCAGGCATCTATATGAATAAAGTTGTGCAAAATTATCAAGACGGCCAATTTGCAAGAGCAAATATGTATGTTATTATTGGCGTTTTCTTAGGAAGTTTCTTACGCTTCTTATGCCATTATTTATCAGGCATTATCCTATTTGGCGCCTATGCCCCGGCTGATCAACCTGTCGCACTGTATTCACTCGTATATAACGGAACATATATGCTACCTACCTTTATCGTATGTGCTCTCGTTGTTATCACACTCTACACAACAGCTAATAAAGTACTTTTGAAAAAAGCATATTAATGATTTGGAGGCTCTGAGGGAAACTCAGAGCTTTTTTTCGCAAGATAGGCGAGAAATTCGGTCTACTTTTCATCAAGAATAATTCCCTATAAAAAAGCATAGCTATGCAAAAACTCATTTTCTGTTGTCGCTTCCCCTTCTATTTGCAGATTCATATGCAAGCACTTTGCTAAAATTTCTACATACCAGAGAGATGTTCACCAAAAGAGATACTTTCCAAAACAAGTTCCACATAACCACTATCGATTAAAAAGAGCCATTCCATCCTTTTAAAAAAATTTTATTTTTCGTGAACGAAAGGAGAACACTAAACGTCATAATAGTAAATCCAAAGAAAAGGGGGGCAAAGTTTGGAAGAGAAAAAGTGGATTAAAGCAGCGAAAAAAGGCGATAGCCAAGCGTTAGCTCACTTATTTAAAGAGAGTTATCCCCTTCTTGTTCACTATTTAATGAAGCTCACCCTTAATCGAGAAGAAGCGGAGGATTTGGCACAAGAAACGATGACAAAAGCGATTGAAAAATTAAATCAGTTTCAGGGGAAATCGAAATTCTCCACTTGGCTCATATCCATTGGTACAAAATTATATATCGATCAAAAAAGGCGCCAGAAGCGAGCTGATGCTTTTAAAGCACAACATATGCGGAAATTAAAATGGCAGGCACAGTCACAAAATGAGGATTGGGATTTCTTATTAGCTTCTCTCGGTGAATTAGAAGATGAATTAAGAGTGCCGATTATTTTAAAACATTATTATGGCTATGCCTATGATGAGATTGGCAAAATGCTCGGAATCGCTGAAGGAACAGTAAAATCAAGAGTTCACCGCGGAATTAAAACCATTCGAAAGGAGTTGGGTGAAGATGAGAAAGGGCCAGGAACAATGGAAAACCCGATTAAACAAGGATGAAGAAGATTTTTCAAAAGAAATAAAGCGTTCTTTTGTAAAGTTTGAGGAAAATAACCCCATCTCTACTCCTAGTAAAGATTGGTTTGAAAAAATGGTCATCGAAGAAAAGGGAGCAGCCAGCAGAAAGTGGCGAAAAGAATTACTCTTATTCAGCGGAATAGCAACACTCATTCTCGTTTTATTTTTTACAACATTAACCCAAATACCAGTTGTCTTTATAACATTACAAGGTCTTACAGTTCTTCTTGTCATCTGTTATACCTTGCTGCAAATCCAAAAACATAGAGAGAAGGTGCGACATGGAGAATATTGATTTCTATTTACTATTCTTTGTAGCTATTATTTTACTATCACAAAGTATCTTTCTATTTACCAATGCGAAGAAAAATGGGATGAATCATTGGTTCTGGGGTATTATCGCCTTAATTCAAGCACCAGTACCACTCATTTTCTATTTCATCGTAAGAAACGTTCGTAGAAAAGAGGAGGATGAATTGAATGATTATCGTGACTACTGAAACGATACCAGGTAAAGAAATTAAAGAGTTAAAGGGTTTTGTAAGAGGCAATTCAGTCCAATCGAAACATATTGGAAAAGATATTGTGGCCGTATTACGTACAATTGTCGGTGGAGAAGTCTCTGAATATACAGACATGATGACTGAATCTCGCCAAAAGGCGATTGGACGCATGGTTGAGCATGCCAAAGAAAAAGGAGCAAATGCGATTATCGGTGTACGTTTAGAAACGTCAGCCATAATGGCCAATGCGAGTGAAATATTGGCTTATGGTACGGCGGTGTATGTGGAGTAAACAAGATATATATTTGTTGGCTGTCGATTTCTCGACAGCTTTTCTGCGGAGTAACTTATATCTATTCAGAATAAGGATTGGGCAAATTCCTAACCCCTAATTCTAACGCTTAAGCCTCCGCTGCTGAATCATTCTTTTAATATCATAGCAAGCAAATGTCCCACAAATAATGATACCTGCACTAAATAAAAATACTAAAAACCAATTCTCTCCCCAACTGACATAGGCACTGTAGAGACAAAGTAACGCAGTGACGAGTGATCCATAATTCGCCTGATACAGCTCTAGTTTTGACCTTTGATTTTCTTCCAGAGATCCTCGACTCCCTTCATTATTGTGTTAACCCATTTTTCTACTCTTCACCCGCAAATAATTCATCAACGGTCGTATTCAATATTGCAGCTAAATTAAACGCTAAGTGCAGTGTTGGATCGTATTTATTATTTTCAATGGCATTAATCGTTTGCCTCGTTACTTTGCAACGTTTCGCTACATCCTCTTGCGATAGTTTCATTGACTTTCTCAACTCACGAATTCGGTTTTTCATCTTAATTACCGTATTTTCTCTTATAAAAAAGTAAAGTGATCAAGTAGATAATACAAATACTTAGTAGAAAGGAAAATGGTGAGATTCCTTCATAAGTGTTGCTTCCCCAGAAAACAGAATAAACCTTCTCCCCCATTTCAATCACTAACACAACGATAACAACTGCAAAAGAATAAGATTGTGCTTTCATTTTAATTAATTTCTTCCTTTCATCACCAAGTTGAGGTAACGTACTGATCGTATAAAAAATGAGTAGCAAACTTAAAGCTAGCAGAGAAAAAAAGATAATAACAATCCCGTTCAAGATGATTCCTCCTCCAAAAAGTAAAAAGTATTTGACATTTATTATACTAACACCTACCAAAAATGTAAAATACTTTATACATTTTTTATTAAAACAACACAAAAATGCTTAGAGTCATTATCAACTCTAAGCATTAAAATTAATCTCTATTTAACAAAGACACACCCGCAATACCTGGGTTCGTCATTTCGTATGGGTTCAAGATAAGATCCAATTCTTCTTCAGTAAGCACATCGTATTTCAAGCACAGTTCACGAACGGATTTGCCGTTGATGATTGCTTCTCTCGCGATGCGTGCTGCGACTTCGTACCCGATATGTGGATTTACTGCTGTAATGATGCCTGCACTGTTTTCTACATATTCTTTCAAACGCGTTTCATTCGCTTCAATACCTGCTAAACAGTAATCTGTAAAAGCACGGAAAGCGTTGTTCATAATACTGATTGATTGTAATAAATTGAAAACGAGTACCGGTTCCATTACGTTTAATTCTAACTGACCAGCCTCAGAAGCAAGGCAAATTGTATGGTCATTACCAATAACTTGGAATGCCACTTGGTTAATCATTTCAGGCATAACAGGATTCACTTTACCTGGCATGATCGAAGAGCCTGGTTGACGAGCAGGCAATGAAATTTCGCCTAGACCTGCACGCGGGCCTGATGCCATGAGACGAATGTCATTAGCAATCTTAGACATATTCATCATACAGACTTTTAACGCTGCAGAAACTTCTGTATAAGCATCCGTATTTTGTGTTGCATCAACAAGATGATCGGCGCCAACTAGAGGTAGACCCGTAATCTCAGCCATATGTTTAACGACACTTTCAATATAATAAGGGTTTGCATTTAATCCCGTTCCTACAGCCGTTGCTCCCATATTGATTTCATATAAATGCTGACGGGATTGCTGGATTCGTTTAATATCTCTCGTGATTACACGACTGTATGCTTCAAACTCTTGTCCAAGACGAATCGGAACCGCATCTTGAAGATGAGTTCTACCCATTTTAATCACATGATCAAACTGTTTTGCTTTCTCTTTAAATGTCGCAAGCATATGCTCCATCGTTTGTGTAAGTTTTTCCAATGCATTCAATGTAGCAATATGAATCGCTGTTGGGAAAGCATCATTCGTTGATTGTGACATGTTGACATGGCTATTCGGGCTTAAGTGAAGTGCATAGTCTCCTTTATTCTTCCCTAGTAACTCTAGCGCACGATTGGCAATCACTTCATTGGCATTCATATTAATGGATGTCCCAGCGCCGCCTTGAATCGGGTCAACAATAAAGTGATCATGCCATTTTCCTTCAATAATTTCATCAGCAGCCTGTACAATAACATTGCCAAGCCCCTCATATAATCTTTTTGTATCCATATTTGCTAACGCGGCTGCCTTTTTAACCATAGCAATTGCGATGATCAGCTCTTCATGAATGCGATATCCGGTAATTGGAAAGTTTTCAACTGCACGTAAGGTTTGAACACCATAATATGCATCTATTGGCACTTCTTTCGAACCTAAGAAATCGTTTTCAATCCTTACTTTATCATTTGACATTTTTATTTTCGCCTCGCCTATTTTCATCATTTAACTATAGATATCTCATCTCTACTTTAAGACAATATATCTCCTAAATAATAGCACAGTCTAATTCTTTTATAAAGGCGGGGAGCAACAAAGATTTTTTCTGCTTACACACTTGTTAAGAAATATATAATCAGAGAAAAACTTAATAAAATGAGCAGAATAGTATGGAGGCAAATCCCAATCACACTACAAATTCTCCCAGCAGAAATCAACTTTCTTCCTTCAGCTTCTTCAATATTGTGCAATAACTTTGATGCATAGAAGCTACCGAAGATTCCAATGATTAGTCCAATATACGGAGTAATGATAGAAAGTACCCCTAAAATAAGGGAGAAATGAACTTTTGACAAATGCCCGCCTCTTTTCAAAATCAGGCTTATAAGTTCATCTTATTACACGATAGGTCTTTATATACGAAGAGTTTCATTCTAAGAGGTTTTATGGATGAGAATTACACAATGGCATAATCGACCGAGTTTGGCCTCCATCTTCTTTATTAAACAAACACCGGATGGAAATAGATCACCGGCTCTTCATATGGATGGATGTGCTTGATGACGGTTTTCACATCTTCCATCCGACTATATAGGCAACAAAATTCCATCTTACATTCTGTTCCTGATGAGATTTTCCCAATTTGACCTAAGTAAGGATTTGCTTCTTCTAAAGGTCGATAATAACCTTTTACCGCAGAATAGGATATAACATGATCATAATTCCCTACTGTCAAAGTTCCTATGGCATTCAATTCATCTCTTAATCTCACAATATATTCTTCTGGTATTAAAACTTCAACTTTTACATATTCAAATAACATGAAGTTTCACCTACCATTTAAAAGACACGCTTTGAAAAAGTGAAATCGTCAATATCACTGTTGATAAAGTGCCAGCAGTCATCAAAGTAATCAACTTCGAGCGACTATTCTCCGTTTTTAACACTTCATTCGATACCGCAAGCCAAATAACGATAGATGCGATTGCAATAATTGATAGCATTCCTGTAGACATCTTTCATCCCCCCCAGGATTTTTGTTAAATTTGCTTCACTCCTATTCTATACGATTTTACAGGACAATTAGTTTCAAAATGATAAAATTGGTCTCAAGTCTGAGTCTTGGTTAAGGCATAAGGATGAGTTGAATCTAGTTATGGGCATTTGTCTAAAAAAGATGACCGCTAAACAATATAGAGATCATCTGTTAGATTCTTAACTTTTTTATTTTGTCCTTGATTTAAAGACCCTTTTAATTATTCTTTCTGTTCTATTCTTTTGCTTTTTTTATTCCAATCAAACGGAATCCCAGTCCATTCAAAAAATAAATATATAAGAAATGCCAACAAACTTACCATTGTATTCTCAAACCAAGATATCGGCTGACTTCTTATTATTTGCCATATCGTATTTGCCAAAAAGAAAGTCACTGCAAAAGAAAGGCTTTTCTTCAGCATGATATTCCCCCCTTATGTAAATAAGTTATTTTCTCCCTATCTTTATCATTATTTTGCTCAGCACGATAACTATCTTTAGAAGATGCTTGATAAACCTTTAAATATTGCTTGCGATTTAATAAATAATACTTACTTTTTTTATCTTGTTGAAGCATGATTTCTCCTAAAGGAATTCCAGCAAAGCGAGGTAACGTATCGATAATTCCAAACTCAACCGACAAACCCTCTTTCATAAACTCATGTTCATGCAAATCGACTAATTGATAACCCAGCGATACCATCACATCAACAATCTTTGACCACTCAAAAATATTCTGATCCGGAGGTACTGCCCACCCTCGCTCATCACCTGGCACATGAATATCTAAATCCCTTGCTTGCCAATCCACTCCCGTCACAACCTCAAGCCCAACCGAACCCATTAACAAAGGAATGATATTCACTTGATTCAGCGCTTCTGTTATTCTTAGAAACTCTTTGAATTTTGGATTGTTCACCGTGGACCTCCTTGTTACTTTTTTTAGTTAAAGATTGCTAGATTTTGTATATTGCTTGGTCATATTTTTTGGTTATTTTTTGTTTGTATTGCTCATATCTTGATGCGTCTCTCTATTTGCTTCGATTCCCTCTTTTGCGTGGCTTATATCTTGATAACACTCTCTATCTGCTTTGCTTTCCTCTTTTGCGGCGCTCATATCTTGATGCGTCTCTCTATTTGCTTCGATTCCCTCTTTTGCGTGGCTTATACCTTGATAACACTCTCTATCTGCTTTGCTTTCCTCTTTTGCGGCGCTCATATCTTGATACGCTGTTCTATTTGCTTCGATTTTTCCTTTTGCGTGGCTTATATCTTGATATCACTCTCTATTTGCATTGATTTTTCCATTTGCGTCGCTCATGCCTTAATCCGACTCTCTATCTGCTTTGTTTTCCCCTTTTGCGTGGCTTATATCTTGATGCGTCTCTCTATTTGCTTCGATTCCCTCTTTTGCGTGGCTCATATCTTGATGTCACTCTCTATCTGCTTTGCTTTCCTCTTTTGCGGCGCTCATATCTTGATACGCTGCTCTATTTGCTTCGATTTTTCCTTTTGCGTGGCTTATATCTTGATATCACTCTCTATTTGCATTGATTTTTCCATTTG
>NZ_JACSQT010000004.1:191072-292210 GCF_014836495.1 Cytobacillus stercorigallinarum
AATCCGACTCTCTATCTGCTTTGTTTTCCCCTTTTGCGTGGCTTATATCTTGATGCGTCTCTCTATTTGCTTCGATTTTTCCATTTGCGTGGCTCATATCTTGATAACACTCTCCATCTGCTTTGTTTTCCCCTTTTTCATCGCTCATACCTTAATCCGACTCTCTATCTGCCTCGATTCCCCCTTTTGCATCACTCATATCTTAATACAACACTCTCTATGTACTTCCATTTGCCTCATATATCTCAGTATCTTACTTAAAGTAATAAGAGTGAAGGATGAGAGACATGATATATTCTGAGCGATCATCGGTTACATTTATGGCTTGGACATTACTTATCAGATGATTACGCCGCAAGACACCTTCCTGCCTATTATCTTTCATCAGCGAGATTGATGAAGTGACCGTCAATGCACTTGTGTTCCAGGTTTCCTCTCCTAGTTCAAAAATAATCACTTCTTTCAGCTTGGACATATTTTTCACATTGATTCCTGTGTTGGCTTTGCCAATTACGACACCATTTTTGTAAATCAGCCATTGCTCCTGTTGAGAAAACCTCCTACTTCTTTTCCAACGAACATCAAAGGAATCTTCCCCTATATAAATACGCAAAGATAAATACCAGCGCAAATCGAAGAAATCACTCACAAAATATTGCCATTTCTTCGTGAAATATTGCTGAATGGACCCGCGTTTTCCCTCACCTTTAAAAAGCTGCTTCTTATTCAGGAATGTTCGTTGCAGAAAATAAAACGACCAACACTCATGATTAGGAGGTTGATAGGTGGCTTCTTTTCTAGCCATCCATTTACTAACTAAATAAATAACAAACGCAGTTGCCGGGAATAAAAATATCGTAGCCGCATGCCACGGGTTAAATGCACCAAACATCATGAAGCGGACAAACAAAATTAACGATATCAAAACAAATAATAAATTTAATTTAACCAACCAAACACCCCTTCGTTTATATACGAACGAAATGGTAAAAAGTTTCAATTTTACAAAAAAAGCCTACCTCTAAAGTAGACTTCATCGTTCAAAACTATAACTTCCTTCCACCTTACAAATACGCACCTGATAGTGTTCATACCATTCCGACTTTCCCTTTTCCTGTGCAACTTTATGAGCGGTGTGGTCTTTCCACCTTTTAATATCCTCTAGCGTTGCCCAATAAGAAACAGTAATCCCTAATTGTGAGTCCCTGGCACTTTCGATACCGAGGAAACCTTCTTCCTTTTGCGCTAATTCCTCCATGGTCAGTGCCATTTTTTCATACCCGTTATCGCCCATTGTTCTTTTGGAAGTAAAGATCACAGCATAATAAGACGGTGGTAGCTCCTGCATGATTGACCCCCATTAAATGATGTATTATTTACAAATATAATGTAAAAATAGTACAGGCACAGCAAGCTTATATTTTGTTTCAACAGACACCGAGTTACTGTCAACTAGAAAATTCTCGATGTCCTCTTCGCTCACTCTTGTATAAATAGAAATCGTTTTTACGTTAAAACTCTTATTCGTGAGCAAAACGTCAATGACCGCTTGCAAACGACTATCCATATCACAAGCAAACATGCCAGTCGTTAATAAAGCTAAAAGGCGATCGAAATCCATACGCCTATTTACATCATTAAGCTCTCCGCAATCACACGTACTGTCTTTTTTCGATACGTCTCTATAGCCATCTGATTAATGCCAGAAATTTTCTCTAATGTTTGCGCATCCATTCTCAACTCATTCATCAATACAGTGATAAAATCCCTTGGGTCATTAATGGAAAAAAGTATTTGTGAATCTTTCAATCACAGCACCGCCTATTTGTATATAATGGTTGTAATTATCCATTTTAAGGAGGTTCTTCTATGAATCCGACTGTGACATTCTCCATGCAAGTAAAAGGATTGTCTTCCCCACTTACCGAAACCTTTACGCTTGAAGAACTATCTCTACATAAACAGATGTCAACCGAAGAGCTAGAGAACAGAGTAGATGCCATTTTTCAAACGTGGGTTTGGAGTCAAATCAGCTTTTCTCGAACCATCAATCATTAACAAAATCAAACCCTCAACTCACCACGGAAACCTCTAGCCCCGTAGTATGAATCGGCGCCGTTATGGTAGACAAATACATGATCATAGCGGCGGTCACAAAATAATGCACCCCCGAGGTTTCTAATATTCTCTGGAGTCTGTATCCAGCTAGATGTTTTCAGGTCAAAGTTCCCTAGCTGCTGCAATGATTCATACTGTTCTTCAGTAAGAATGGTAATGCCCATCTCATTTGCTAAATCCATCGCGCTCGTTTCTGGCTTATGTTTTTTTCTAGCCTCAAGTGCCTCTCTGTCATAACAAACACTACGGCGCCCCTTTGGACTTTCCTTAGAGCAGTCGTAAAAGAGGTATTCGCCTGTGGATTCATCATAGCCCACCACATCAGGTTCACCTTCTGTTCTCTCCATTTCATGAAGGGACCACAACTTGTCCGGTTGTGCTGTTATTTTTTCTTGCACCTTCTCCCATTCAATGCCTTCATGCCTGTCTGGGTTTTTTTCAAAACGCAATTTCAAAGTAGATAATAACGCTTCTTGTTGTTCTTCTGATAATTTCTTAGTCATCGGCTTTATTCCTTCCTTTATCTCATACTTGTTAGCAATCGGGCGAGTAGCTTCTCTTTGCCGTGCAAACATTGTTCTATCGTTAAAATACTAAAATATGGTCGGTTTCTCAAGTCGCTTAAGAAACAATCATCATACACAATCTCCACATATAAGTTTTGTTTCGGGGAAAACTTCGCCAAATCATCGTAAACACTACTTATCTCATCATCTACTGTCCTTGTGATGGCCAGTTGCCCTGTTAGACTCCCCCACCATACTTGAAAAGATTGATATACTTCATTAAAGCTTGCATCATCGATAAACAACCCTTTAAAGAAGTCGTTTTTTTGATCATAAAATAACTTTTCCCCGTTAAACCTATTCTCAGCTACAAGAGAAACCGCTTCTCCCCATTTCTCTTTATAGCATTGTTCAAAGTTTTGACGAAAAGCATATTCCCTAGTCATATAAGGAAACCTTGGCTTATTATTTTTCTTCTGATTTCCATATATATTTTGAATATAGATGAAAAAATTTAGCGCAGGACAGGCTTCTGTCATGATATAGAATTCCTTATTCATCTAGCCACCACTTCACTTCCAATTGCGTGTACGGTTTTGCTTTCACAAAGTGCTTCTCAACAAAAGAAAGCACGCAGTCATTGCCAGGCACCGTTATTTGCTGAAGTGCCTTCTCGAATGAAAACCAGACAAAATCGCTATGCTCTTCGTTCAACTTCACCTGCTCTTCTTCACCAACAAAGCCCACAAAAACCGGTGCCATATAGATGAAATCACCTTTTGGATGATAGTACTGCTCAAATGTATTGCTGACATATAAACGAATATCCGTTAGCCCCGTTTCTTCTCTCACCTCTCTTAGTGCTGCTTCTTACGCCTTTTCGCCTCTTCAATGGCGCCACCGACATAGCATCATTCGCGAAGAAAAGGCTCTGAATTTCTTTTCATAAGCAGAACGAACATATCATCCTCATACTTTTTTAGTAAAACAACGGCTATGCCACTACAATAAATGGGCGATTCGTCATAAAAAACACCTCACTTATTTATTCGCTCAGCTACAGCCATTTCCTTTAAAGGGTTTAGTTTTGCTCGTGTCGAAATTTAAATATACGATTGGAGATCTTTATTTACTACTAAAGGAGACAGCACTTTAAGATGATACCTTTGATATATGACCAAATGTATAAAATCGGACCCGACGATAAATTTTTATTATCAATCATCAACAATTTACAGATTCATCGCTTAGCAGATTTAGGATGCGGTACAGGAAGATTAACCAGTTACTTAGATACGAAGGGATATGGAATTACGGCAATTGATCCCGATGATGAGGCACTATTCGTTGCTAAAAATAGAGGGTTAGCAAATGTCCAATGGCTGGTTGGTGATAGTCGACTCCTGCAGGCAAACACCTACGATGCCATCATCATGACAGCAAATGTTGCCCAAGTATTTTTAACAGATGAGAGTTGGACAGCAACGCTTTCTGATATCCATCAGGCTTTACAACCTAATGGCTCCCTTATATTTGATTGCCGCAACATTTATGCAAAAGAATGGGAGAAATGGATGGCGGATGAGACACCCGACTATACAACTCATCCCTATACTGGAGAGAAACTTACCATTATTTCGTCGTATGAAGGAATGGAAAATGATGTTTTTACCTTCTATGAGACCGTTCAATACTGTGATAACGGTGAACTTATCACTCAAAGTAAGCATCAAATAAGGTTCCGCACACTTAAAGATATTGAGAGCTCTCTATCAAGAGCCGGGTTTACGATCAAATCATGTTACGGAGATTATCAAGATAAACAAGCGAATAATGATTCAGTTAGTTTTGTTTTTCACTGTATGAAATAAATTAAGTAAAGTCAGTGGTGTGGTCACTGGCTTTTTTTTGCACGCTTGCTCTATTTCGCTACCGCCTCAAATGTAATCGATTGATGGGCATTAGTAGGATATAGCCCTTGTTCATAATCGGCTGAAATAATGATGTCGTGGAAACCCGTTGCCTCAAGAATGGTCTTAAACTCTTCGACTCCGTACCAACGGAGAGGAAAATGTTCCAATTCTGTTTGTATCAGCTGCCCATCTCTCCATTTTTCATAACGATGGTGAGAAACCGTGTATTGTTTTATATAATTGACTTCAATCACCTTTTTCTCCAGCGTAATTACATCGCCATTTTCTGTTCTCCATGTCTTAGTCGATGCTTGATTTAGAGTAACGTCCGGTTGTAAAAAAATATCTACAATCAACTTTCCACCTGGCGAGAGATGGTGGTGGAAATTTTTTAATGCCTTTATAGAGTCGTCTCGTTCATGCAGCAACAGAAAAGTACCTGTTGGAATAATTATCGCTTCATATTTTGTTGGTAAACTAAACGATTCCATTTTCCCGCTAAATACATTGGTCTCAAGCCCTCTTTCTGCACAATGACGCCGACATATACGGAGCATCTCATCTGATACATCAAACCCTTCAACCGTAAAACCCGCTTCCAGAAGGGGAATAAGCGTCCTCCCCGTACCCACTCCAGGTTCAAGAATCCTGCCTTTACAAGTAGCTAATCTATCACGGTAAAAGGCAATGTCTCCAAATGTTGAACCTATATATTTATCTAAATCATATACTTCAGAAGAAAGTTTACTATAATAACTTAACAATGACTCTCACACCCTTTCTGAAGGGGCATGTCTAACTTATTTTTAGTAGATGAATAATAATAAATGTCTTTACCTTTACTCTTTGCATATTGTATTTCCTTTCGCGTACTCTCTCCAATGTATGCACCCTCATCAATCACATAAATGGCGTCACTCAAATCAATCTTTCTTAAATGTAACTCTTGTAGCATATTTAACTTCTCATCTGATAAATAAATGCGATCACTATGTTCAAAGAAACCAAGGCTTAAAACGATATGACCATTGTAGGTCAATGCCCCTTCTGTATGGATAAATTGTTGTTTAAATTTGGTTGAACCACAAAGTGTAATAATCAATTTGTTTTCCCCCCTTATTAGAGACTATTTTTTAAGGTTGTTCAGCATAAAATGAATGCAAGATTGAATCCACAAACTGAATAGTATAAAATTACACTAAAAATATAATTGGGTGACCTTTATTGAAAAACAAACTAGTATTTCTCTTATTAATTGCTAGTCTACTACTGAATATATATTTCTTTGGTAAATGGTTCTTGTTTAATCAATGGTTTGAAGCAACTACAGAAGAATCGATTATTTTAAGTGAAATGATACTAAAAACGGTTGAAAGTGAGGATTACTTAGCTTTAAGGGAAAGAGAAAAAATCATTGCCATCGAACCAGATATTAACAAGTTTAATGGTGGTGTCTTCCCGTTTTATATGGAAGTAAGTGTTAGAACTGAGCAACAAACTTACCTATTTTCCTGCAGTAATAAGCAATGCTCCAGTATGAAAAATGAAGGTTGGAGTTATTCGTTCTATGAAGAAGAAAAACCTCGCCTTCCATTTCAAAATACAGACTAAAAATAATAACAGGTGAAGAACGATCCGAAATTACCTAATTTCACATAAAGCTCTGAGGGGTGATAAACAAACTATAACAGGTGAACGCTATTTAAACCAAAGCATAACAACCGATGTAACGGGACCTTCCTCAACAGCGTTCATATTAAATTTTTTTGATTTAGCATGGGCTTGGCTGATTATAAGATTTACTTAACGAATAATCAAAATTATTAGACAAAAAAACAAGAACCCATATCACATCTCAAGTCTTATTATTTATTTTGAAAAGCATGATACAACATCAACACCTCCAACAGAATTTCTTTATTATATCCCGTTTTTTCATGGATTTTCATAACCCATTCATCGATACTGTTTAACGGACTTTCTTTAATTAGTCCATGATTCGTGCTCAAAAAGCTGGTCCAATTCGTAAATTCCCAGTGCGCTACTTCTGTTTGGTAGGGGATTCTGCATTCGAGTAAGGGAGTAGGCTTAATGAGATTTTGCGAATGTTCAGCTGCATGGAGAAAAACATCACGATCAACCGGACGTGTATCATAGATTTGCCTTGATTCTTTCCCATTCGATCTATGATAGCGAACTTCTACCATATCTTCATTCGGTATTAATTGAATGTTAGCACCGGGAAAAAAACCGCCTTGTTTTTCACTTGTAAAATGTTCATGGTGCTTATCTATTAACACTGGGTTTATCCACTGATCACCTAAATCACATAAGTATCGGCTACCATCATCATCTACCGCCACCACTGCTACATGGGCACGTACTGTCCCTAAATCATGACCGATTGGGAATGCTTGAATTCTTGATTGTTGAAACGCATCTAGCAACCAAATAGCTAAATCAAAGCAATTACCGGTAAGGCCATATTGTTCTCTATGTTCTTTCATTAGCGATAGTTCTCTTTGCTTTTTCTCACTACCCTTTTGGTGATACCATATTTTCGTCAGATTATCCATTGGGAACGTGTTAAATTGATTCCAAACTTGCTGAATACTTTCGGTTGCTCTCATGATCATTCACATCCATCTTCTTTCTGTTCTAACCCTTTCTATTCCACCTTTCATATTCCTTCTTTTTTTCAAGCAAGCTATGAAAATATCATTTGTACATAATGTCATTATATGGTACCTTTTATTTGCAAGATGATTGGTTCAAATACATACAAACAAGGAGTTAACCATGAGAAGGCTTCTACTACTTACACTTACACCATTACTACTTATTACGCTAACAGCATGTATGAATAAGGACGAGGAAGAAACCACGGATCAACCCGATGATATCGTCATTCCAACGCAAATTGAGAATAATATATTTAAAGTCAAGCAACCGTTTAAACCAGCTAATGCACGAGGCGCAATTACAGCAAATGTGTCTAATAACTACGATATCACTGAGATTGAACTGGGGTTGATGGATATCACTTCTGAATATTTTTCACCAGAAGACCACCTTTATCAATCAGGTCAATATATAGATAGTGACTTGCTTAATGAATTACTTGCAAGAGAATCTAATGATACGCCTAATGGGCTGAACCCCAAAATGAAGGAAACAAAAGATCGACTGGAAGATGAGGAAAAAACCCCTAATATCATCTCTCACATTCACGAACAAAATTACTTAAATGAAAAAGGGAAAGTTGTTGGCATTTCATTAGCTATTTCCATCAATGATTACTACCATATTCGGGTAATGGATGATGCTGGCTTAGTTCACACAGGTGAAGTAAGAGTGAATGAAGTTTATAAAGACAAAAGTTACAACGAAAAATATGCAAAAAACATCGCAAAAGATGTCATTTCTGCCGTCAGAGGGGTTGAAAATGTCCCTAATGTACCCATTGTCTTATCTATCTATGAAGAAGCAGGCCCAAATGAAATTACACCTGGCCAATTCCTAGCTCATACTTATATTGATAAAGGGAAACAGGGGATTAGCAGCTGGGAAAAGGTTGAAAAAGACCAATATGTCTATCCTTCAGATGAATTAAATGAAGTGGATAAAAGTCTCCACGATAGTCTCAATTATCTATCAGATGACCTTCTTACCTACTTTACAAATTTGGATTTAAGATTAAACGGCGATATTAATTATGAGCATGATAATTTAACAAATATAGAATTAAAAATCTATGCACCAGGTATTTCAAAGACCGAGTTAACGAGCATTCTTAACTTTTGCGGTACGAAAATTAATTCTATAGCAGGCGACCATGTGCCCGTCTCCATTCGCATCATCAATGTAGATGAAGAACTTGGGCTTATGATTTGGGATACAGAGAAAAAAGAAATCTTAACGGAAATATTATAAAGGATAGGCTTCTTCTTTTTTAAAAAAGGAGGAGCCTTTTTACTGTTTGTCCAATCACTTCCTCTTCCTTGTTAATAAAATAATGATAAGTAAAGGAGTGATAACTTGAAACTTTCAGAAACAAAAGGCGCATACGATCTCGTTGTAAGTTTAGGCAGTTGGTGTGGCCCTGCCATCTATACAAAAGAGTATAACTTAAGAAAAAATTCATTTCCTTTTGATTGGGTACAGTCAACACATCTAAACATGGTCAATCAACTACTTAAAAACAAGTTTAAAAATTACATGGAAAAAGATCACATGGTGGAAAAGAATATTACGGCTCATTTCGTCAACGAAGGACAAGTCATTTATGAAGAAGGTGGCAACACTCCTACAAGAGCTCATTTTGTTCAGGACCGTCTATATCAAATCGATTCTGTCCACGATTTCCCTATGATTGCCAACCAACATTGGACCGAGCAATATCCAGCATTCAAACAAAAACTCTACAAACGCATCCGAAATTTTCTCACAAAGATCCAAACCAGCAAAAAAACGTTATTCATCCGATATGAATGGGAAATTGCAAACTATGATGACATTATTGAATTGCAAACGACCCTTTCGAAACTCACCCGTGGCCCCTTCAACATCATCATCATCCAACAAGTAGATATACCATTAGAGCGACCACTCATTGATGAGGAATGGCCACATGAAGGAATCTGCTTCGTAAAAATACCCGTTAACCATCATTATGATAAACAAATATGGAATGAAATCCTTACGGGTGTAAGTTTGAGGAAGTAAAGACAGTCGATGATGCACTGTCTTTTTTTATTTAAACAAGACTTTATTATCTCTCCCTATTCAAACACTTTAAAGATTGGCAGGGTCCCCTTTTCCACGTTATCAACATATTTTAGAATCCCAAGTGCGACTGTTTCCTTTTTCCCGTAGTTCTCAAGCCAACTTTGGCCGACTTTCCCTCTCCTCCTACTCCTCACCGTTATACACTATCAACAAAAAAGAACCTCACACCAAAATGGTATCAGGTTCCGTACGCCTTATTTGTTTATGAATAACCTGGCAAAGATAAACTGACGAGTTGTGCATCTGCACGCAGGGAGTCTCGTAAGGTTGTTTCCACACAGGCAACTAGCGGAATTGTGATGATGATGATGCCATTTTCGAATTCAAACTCAAGACCTGGGCAAACCTCATCACATTGTATTTTCGTTTCTGCTCTTCCTGTTCTTGTATTCACCATGATTTTCAGACAAATATCAAAACAACTTTCATGACTACATGCCATTTCCATTCACTCCTTGTGTTTATTGATAGCCTGGTAAAGATAAACTTGTTAGCACTGCACTCGCACTTAAATCATCTTTTAATGTCGTTTCCACACACGCTACAAGTGGCAATGTGATATGAATGACACCATTTTCAAATTCGAAATCGATCCCACCGCAAGATTCATCGCACTCAACGGACGTTTCTGCTCGTTTGCTATTCGTATTTACCACCAATTTTAAACACACATCAAAACAACTTTCATTTTTACAAGCCATTCTTCTTCTCTCCTTTTTTTTGTAAATTCCCTAAATATATCATCGCCTCTAAATGATCACCGACGATAACTGAAGTAGTCGGTGCTAGACTTCCTTTTTGATTTGCATAATGAGTATGCGGGCGAAAGCGATTGATTTTATCCACTTCTACATGGTGTACATTTTCGACTACACAATTAGTAACAAGTAACTTTACGTAAGCTAATACAGGATTAGCTAATGATTGCACTCCTACTTTTTCAATACTTTTCCTACTCAAGGCATGGGGGACAGCAACAGTGGAGCCAACACCTAAATCAGCTCGATCACAGGCTAAATTTATTGCATATTTACAGGCAGTAACTAAATGAAGCGGCCAGTGCTGCTTTAAGCTAGCATTGAGGTCATTTACTGCAACATCAACGCCCCGCTCTACGGCCTCTACAAACGGCTGTAAGTCTTCCATCGAAATGACAAAATCGCCATCAACAAATAACAAAATCTCACCGGTGGCAAAGTGTGCACCTATCGCTCTACCAGTATCTAAACCTAGTTTTTCAGGAAACTGAATCACCGTTGCCCCTGCATCATATGCATGAACCGCTGTCTGATCATTTGACCCATTCACAACAACGATGATTTCTAACGGAGCTAATCGCATACACTCATCAATTACTGCCTTCATTCGTGCTTGTTCATTTTGCGCTGGGATGATAATCGATAATTGGGATAAGGGATTGGCATGGTCATTTTTTCGAATAGTTGGCTCATAGCCCTGGATAACCGCATCTAGTACATCTAATCTCCTTTCACCATCAGAAAATCTAGAACGACTATTAGGTGGGTATCTTTGTGTGTACGCTCGTAAATAATTGTCTATTCTTCTCCTATCATCCTTCCTATCCCACACTTGATTTTGCAGCTGAAAGATATTACGAATAGGAAGCTGATGTGACAATACATAGCCTTGTTGAACTAATTTCACATGTGCTTCAACAGGATTGCTAAGTGTATCGATACCAATTGTATCTATTGTTTTTTTAGAGAGTCCATAAGGGACAAATATGATTTGGTCTATTTTTAAATCTGAACGATGAATAAAAGCATTGGTTATTTGCGGGAAAATAGTAGAAGGAATATGGCGGTGTTTTTTTTGAAATTCATAGTCCATATTATTAAGAACAACATCCGCGCTATTATCCATCAGTGGTTGTAAAAATTGCTGGAGCGTCGGTACCGTAATATGTTGGTTGAGGTCTAAAAATAACATACATGTTCTCGTTGCCTTTTTTGCCCCGATGACATGTGCTTCGTAGACATCCTGCCAAGCATCATTGACTACGAGGCGAAACGGATCAACATTGCGTGATTTGTGGGCAACAAAGATTACTTCAACATTTGTGATAGATTGATAGGTGTGGATTAACTTACTTACATACTGATTACTTGCATCCCGACTAATAGGAACAATCAAAGATAAACATGAACCATCCAAAAATCATCGTCTCCTTATATCTTTAAGTGGCATCACCCCCTTACAAGGAGAATATTGTATCGCCTGTTCATTTCCCTGTTTTTAATACATGCCTTGTATCAATAATATTTTCAACTTTCGACAAAAGTTTATAATCCAAATTACTATGGTCGGTAAGAAGCAGGGTTAATTGATACTGTGATAATTTCTCTTTCGTTAACGGAACGGATTGATAGCTTTTATTTTCAAGGATAATAGTGGGTACATAAGGATCGTGATAGTCTACCTGATAACCTTTTTGCAAGAGTTCACTAAAAATCGTTAAAGCTGGAGATTCGCGGACATCGTTCACATCTCTTTTGTACGCAAGGCCAACCACAAGGATTGCTCCAGCTTCCCCTCCTAATTCAGCTTCTACTTTTTTGACGATTTTTTGAGGCATCGTATCATTAATCTCTCTTGCAGCTGCTACAAGCTGACTACTTAAGCCGTATTGATTGAACTTCCATTGTAAATAAATAGGGTCAACAGGGATACAATGTCCACCTATTCCAGGACCAGGCCAATAGGGAGTAAATCCAAATGGCTTTGTCGCAGCTGCCTGCAAAGCTTCAAAAAAATCAATGTCTAATCGATCACATAGCTCGTCCAACTCATTCACTAGTGAAATATTGACCAATCGCTGTGTGTTTTCAAATAACTTTGCTAACTCTGCAACTTTCGGCGAACTTACTGGTACAACTTCAGCAAAATACTTTGCATAAAACTGTTCTATTTTCGCAAGAGAACTATCCGTTTGACCGCTGATCACTTTTGGGATAGAGGCTAACGTATATTGCTTATTTGCTGGATCAATTCTCTCAGGTGAATAACATAAATAGTAATCTTCACCAGCTTTAAAGTGATGGCGTGTGAATATGGGCTCAATCACCTCTTCTACTGTTCCCGGATAAGTAGAGCTTTCATAAATAATCGTTTGTCCCGTCTGTAAATATTGGCAAAGATAGTTAGTAGCTGCAATCATCGCACTTAAATCTGGTTCATCCTGTTCGTCAATCGGTGTTGGAACTGTGACGATAATATAGTCAGCGGCTTTAAGCAATTCCTCCGCTGTGTCCGTATGCCTTGGAATAAAATGCTTTATTGCTTGCAGCTCTTCGTCTGTTACATCAGGAATATAACTGCTACCTTGCTGTAATAACTCAATCTTTTGAGTATCTTGATCGATGCCTGTTACATGACAGCCCTTTTCTGCTAAGTGGAGGGCAAGTGGTAGACCAACATAGCCGAGACCAATAACAGCTACTCTATCTGTGTGACCTAGGAGCATGTCCCATTTTCGATTGCCATCTGTATAACCGCATCTTTGATTGAACGATAATAAATATGAAAATGCTTCAATATGATCACCTAGAATCCGATCCGTTGATTCGACTCGACCATCGGCTTGCCTGTGATGCTGTATTCTGATTTTATTCGGCTTGACGACATCAACATAATGAACGGCTTCGACTTTAAATCCTTTTAAAATAGCCTTTGCTTGAAATAACGGTGGAGACATCAATGTGAGGATACCAACCTCGTCAATCACTTTCCTGCTCATTGCGTGTGGGATGGCAGTAAGAGAATTAACAGTGAGGTCCTCTCTTTTCAGCGCCATATTCAATAAATATTTAGCAGCACTCACGGAATGCAACGGATGGGCACGATCGAGCAATACCTCTAAATCATTAAGTGCCATATCTGCTCCTGCTTCTACAGCTTTTATAAAAGGTGTTAGGTTTTCTGCTTTAATAACAAAATCACTATCTAAGAACAAACAAATATCTCCTGTACTGTGAAGCGCACCAATGGCTCTTGGAATATTATGTCCGAGCGAATGATCAAATACGATCACTTTCACACCTGATTCTTCTACCTTTTCCTTTGTTCGTTCATCTGCACCATTTAAAACAACAATAATTTCATCAATGCCTGTCTTTTTTACCTCAGCAATCACTTCAGCAATCGTATCCGGCTCTTTCCCTGCAGGAATAATCGCACTATACTTCGCTCGTTTCTCTTCCTTTACCGAAAAAGCTTGTACATATTCCTTAAAAGATGGACGATTTCGCCTTCCATCATTTAAACCACCGCGAAAGCCTCTCTCTTCAATCAATTGCGCCACTGCACGTAAGTGGTCACCAATGATTAAATTTGTGGAAATTGAAAAAGAGGAGCCAGTAATCTTCTGATGATGTTTCGGTCGAATCTTATTTGTAGCAATCACATCAATGGCTACCGGTGCACTCATCTTTAATTCTTTCATCACAGCTATACAATGAGCCAATGGAGGACAGGCTAAATTCTCCCAACCAATCGTATCAAGCGCTGTTTTTGTCATTACATGAGGAACAGCGACTAAGGAATTAACGGATAATTCACCTTTACCTAAAAAATGATTAAGAGAGAACTTCGATACTGCCGTCGGATGTGGTCTAATGGGGCGCTTCATGGTCCAGCTTAAGTCATTTAGGGCAATATCCGCCCCATCCCGAATGCCATCAAGCAATCCTTGTAACTCTTGTGCTCTAACGACAATATCTCCATCGATAAAAAGAAGCGTATCTCCTTTTGCCTCCCTTGCACCAATTGCTCGTCCAATATCTACGCCAAGGGGTTCTTCATAAACGAGCATTCTACACCCGAATGCTTCCGCTATTTTTTCCGATCCATCTGTTGAACCATTCAAAACAGCGATGATTTCATATGGCTCAATCTTCACTAACTCTTCTAATACGGGTGCCAACGTAGACTCTTCATTCTGAATGGGAATAATAACAGATAGATTCATACACTTCACTTCTCTCCTTCAGCAAAATTAATAGTCTCCTTTGTGCTGTAACTATAGCCTTTTCCATCACAAACCCGAGAAAAACACTAAGTAATATCAATATATACAGCTTGGCCATTTTTGTTCTCGGACAAGTATACAATCTATGAAAGATGGTGCGATAGACAGGGGAGATTGGTTTAATTATCGAGGAATGATCAAATTTTGATACTCAAAAATCATATTTTTATTACTTATTAGGACATGTTAAAGTAGATATATATATATATTTAAGGGGGCGTACAAATTGGAATTCGAGTTGAATTTTTTCTGGATTGCCGTCGGTTTAGCATTACTTGGCTATTTCATAGGCAATGGCTTAAAGCAATTTAAGAGCAAGACCGAAGCAAATATGAATAGTTTACTTGTGGAACAGAGCCACCTTCATCTTTACTTTTACTTAAGTGAAGAAGATATGAAAGATCTGTTGGAGAAGCATCCTCACGCACCAAAAGTTACGCTTAATGGCAAGCATTATTATCATCTACATAAATTTCGCGCATGGCTTGATTCTGATGATATATATCACTCATGAAGAATTTGTTTTGACAGTTTCACGCTAATCCATCTATAAAATTCACAATATTATAAATATGTCATTCTCTTATTCAGAAAGGTGGAGGGAATGGCCCGGTGAAATACTGAAGGAGAGCGATTTATATCGACCACTATTTCATAAAGAGAAATGGGAAGGAATATTTAGACTCCACGGATACATGTATTGAGCAAATCGAATGGTCTCAACTCTAGTGAATGTCGCGTATGAATCTCTCATTTATTAATAGATAGAGGGGCTTTTTTGTTGAGAAAATCCAATCAAGAGGATTGTAGTAAGGTGGAGAAAGAGACTTTTCTGCAGCAAATTGCAGTCAATCCGATTATCCTATCTCGAAACAAAAACAACTTGTAAAAAAGGGGAACATACAAACAGAAATCCGAACGATTACACAGTCGTTCGGACTTCCTCATTCAATAACACTGCATTTAACCTCTTGTTCATCTTCTTCTGATAAGAACAATGGCTAAATCTCTTTTCGTTAAATTCACCAATCACATTCCGTACACGGTCATTATGGACGATTAAGTTTCGAAAAATCTCATTCTCCAAATAAGCATTAAACCAACTATACTCCTTCAACTTCCGCAGATTATGTGTTACATCCTCTTGCGTGACTTGCGTAATAAAGGGGGAAAAAGAAATAATGCTCATCAAATTCAAGAAAAACTTTTTCATTAGTGGATGCACCCTCTCTTATGATTTATATGTAATTGGCTGTGAGTATTTGTGTGGGTTATAACTTACATTAGTTGGTGTGATTTATGGGTTTGCGTTACTTATATATTCTAAGGTATGTTATTAGCTATGAATTTTAGAGTTATATTGCTCATATTTTTAAGTTTTACGATCAACACGTTTTGTTTAAATTATACCAATAGTTATATTTTTTACAAATATATACTTTTACATTTCAATCATTCATTGGAAATATCACTTAAAAAGAATATCTAAGGAAGAATGGCAATGCTAAAAGGAGCCTTTCCCGTACGAAATACAAAGAAAAAAGTGTACCAAAAACTAAATCTGGGCACACTTTTTTGTACATCTAGAAACAAATAAGATTATTCTGATTTTCTTAGTGAATTCTCCCCGAATGCATTAGTATCAATATCTTTACGCTCAAGGAATTCTTCTATTTTTTTCTGTTCTCTTCCATTCACGACATCACTTTTTTTTGTTATTGAATCTAAGTTTATTGTTGGAATAACTCCTTTATCTATGTCGTCTGTAAGTTGATTGAGCATTATATCTATTTCATACAGCATCTCATTTATACCTGTAATATATCTGCTAATTCTTTCAGACTCCTCTAGATAACCTTCAGGTAATGTATTTTGTGAAATATAATTGGAGAAATTTTCATCATTTTCTTTTGTAAGTCTGTAAATTTGGTCTAATTTGTCCAATTCACTTTGAGTCAATTTTATTTCATCATCTATCTTTCCTTGAAATGGATAACTTGCAAGATATAATGCTTCATAAGTGTCTAGGTAAGTTTTTATGCTTGATTTCATTTCTTTTTCATCAATTACACTGTTTTGCTTATTGGAAGTAAAAATAATACTAGGAATGTCTACATTCTTGGTATCAAGCATTTCATCTTCTGTAGTGTCAATACTTTCTCCATTTGAACATGCACTTAACATAAAGAGTATTAGGATACAAAACAATCTTTTCATATTCCATTCTTCCCCCTTGCAATTGACGTATGCCATCTTAGGTATTTAATAAATAATCTAACAAATGACCTCCCTATATAATACCCTAGGAGTGCTAAAATTGAACCTATAATTAGACCTTTTATGGACTCGAGAATTTCTGCAAATCCTATTGTAAATTCATTAACAAATCCCATTATAATTAAAATTATGGGAGAGAGTATCATTATAGGTACACTAATTATATAGGCCAATATAAATGGTGTTAGTAATATCAAAAAGATTAAACTCACTATAATAATAAAGCAATTCATTACGCTTAATCCCATAATTGTCAGCAATGCTGTAAGTATACTTCTTAAGTTTTTATTCTCCTCAATCTTATTAATCGCATAAACAGCGTTTAATTCTTTAGCGATTTCTTCAGGGTTTCCTAATTCTTTAGATATCTCCTCTTCACTCTTATTTTCACTTTTCCCTTCTGTAAAATGTATTATATATTCTTCTAATATATCTTTTTGTTCTTTTTCAGACATAAACTTCAAGCTATTTTTAAGTCGTTTTAAGAAATTATTTTTGTTCAAGTTTATCCATACCCCCCCTTTGAATTCTGTAGTAATTTTCTATATGGTCCTTCTTTTTAAACCAACCTTCTTCAAATCGGGTAAATAGTTCCCTCAGATATAATAATTGATTAGGTATTTATTATTAATAAGACTATTCATTCCAGTACACCTTTTAAACTGTGCGTTCATAATTATCACAAGCGTTTTTAATTTATTTAATACTACATGTGTATTAAAAGGTACTACACTTAACACTGTATATAAATATCATAATATTAAAATTATAAGTAATTAATACCTTAAAAGGATCATATGGATGATTGTTGCTAAAATCCACACTCTATATTTTTCGTTAGCTAATTTAACAATTGTGGGTATTATAAATTGATTTAATTTATTGTTACATCGTACTTGAGGTATAGGAAAATAAAATAAAGGAAATCTTTATGAGGAGTTATTTGTCATTATACTTTTCAAATTCTTTAATTAAGTAGTAAATAGATATGCATTCTAATATAAATCACCTACCCTCATCCTATATTTCCCATTATAAAGCAAACCTGGTATATAAATATACCAAGAATTGTAAAATTAATAAAAAGTTGCATATTAGGACATTTAAAGAAAACAAATGAGGGGATCGCAAAATGAAAAAACTTAATTATTAGAATAATTTATATGGAATAAGCTCGAGTACATTTAATATTTAATTTAAAATATCTCTTTCAAATTCTGCAAAAGCAAAAAACATCGTTCTAATGAGTTTATTTTGAGGTGTATTATTCAATCTTCCTAAATTAAGAATATTCATTTATCCCCCCCCCTTACCTAACAAGTTTCTTAGTTGCCCATTACCTTGAATAGTGGAATATGAAAAAGATTAATCTTAGTAACCACTAAAGTATTTCCTTCATCCCACAATATCTTGAGTTACTTCTTATGGAATACTCCAGTAATTGTATTCATAATTTTTCCTATTGTAATGCGCTATAAAGGGGGCTACACCTATGACCACGAATAGAAAAGGTTGTCATAATGCAATCGCTAAAATACACTCCCGATTGATTTTAATGGATAAGCTCACCAATCACTTCTATTGATTGCACACTATTCCCCTCCCCTATAATCCAAATCAGCAAAATAACCAAATAATATAAAACAAATTATAGCAAGAATGAATACTAATAATGCATAAACAAGCAGTAGCATTCTTGTTACAAAACCGTTGAATCTCTCATAGAATTCATTAGCAACATATTCGGTTAATCCAAAAAAAGGTAATGCTAAAATCATTAAGAATTCAAAATCATACACAATCCAGCTATAAAATTTACCCCCTGCTGCTCGACTAATCAAATACAAAAAAGAAAAAAATAGATTAACTATTAAAAAAAATCCTAGCGTTCCAAACAATACTGCGATAAAACCCATCATATAATAAATATCACCTCGATACATTAATTTATAGCAACCCGAATAGGGCATTCGCGGCACCATTAAATACATTTTTCGCGCCATCTAGTGCCTCTTTCGCCTTGTCTTTCACTCTATAGACCATGACTCCTCTTCATATGTTATGTATAGTAAAGATCCGATTGAAACTTTCTACCCAGAATATAATCGTATAATGCGTTTAATTTCCCATGTTTTACTTGTAAAGCTTTTAAGAAGAAAAGTGGTCTATTTCTTCGTTTGCTAATTCTTCATTACCCAATAATTTATCTATTACTCTCTCAAAAAGTTGCTCTTTAATAGAAAATGGCTCCCCGCTTTCAACATAGGGATTAAGGTCTATTAATGCAGGCAAGTCAGCATGATCATTTTTTTCATATAGGTGATATATTCGATTATCGTATAAAGCATTCTGGATAAAAAACGAATCATGGCAAAATAGGGAAGTGCTAAATACTCCGTCATCCGAAGCAATTTGGCAACGAATGACTCTTTTTACTCTTGTTAAACCCAATATGAAACTTTTGAACGTTTCATCCATTCTTCTTGTTGATTTTCAAATGTTAATAAACCTTTAGATATTAATCCACTAGTTGCACTATCAAGCCTAGTTTCAAGTTCTTTCTCCGAAATCTCTCCAAACACCTCTTCTTTAATAGAGTGAGCAACTTCAGCACCATTTAGTAAAAAAAGAGATAATATGTATTCTTCAGCCGTTAATGTATAGTTCATATTTTATTCCTTTCATTAGATGATTATCATTTATCCGCAAAATAGAAAAAGAATATAAAACAAATTATAGCAAGAATGAACACTAAAAAAGCATAAATGAGCAATAGCATTCTTGTTACCAAACCGTTGTATCTCTCATAGAGTTCATTAGCGATTATTTCGGTTAATCCAAACAAAGGTAATGATAAAATCATTAAGAATTCAAAATCGTGCACAATCCAGCTATAAAATTTACCTCCTGCTGCTCGACTAATCAAATACAAAAAAGAAAAAAATAGATTAACTATTAAAAAAAACCCTAGCGTTCCAAACAATACTGCGATAAAACCCATCATATAATATATAACACCTCACTACACTACCTTTATATTAATTTATAGCCACCCGAATAGGGCATTCGTGGCACCATTAAATACATTTTTCGCGCCATCTAGTGCCTCTTTCGCCTTGTCTTTCACTGCATGTGAAACTTCGCCTACTTTTTCGCCAACATCCCCTATAAATTTACTAGTATACTTTGTTGCCCATTCACCTACAGAACTACCTACAATTCCGCCAACCGCCGCTCCTACAGGGGCAAATGGTCCAGCCCCTCCATTACCGCTACGGCATATTTAAACAAAAAGTGTTAATTTATATTTTATCAGCATAAACCATTTGTTGGAATGGGTTATACCATATCTCTCATTGCATTACTACCTTAGACCGTACGATGGACCAAAAAGAAAGTTTTATAGAAAAATACTAGAGGGTTGTTTGAGGAGGAAAATACCTTTCGTGAGCCGAAATCTTAAACGAACAGAAAAAGCTCTTTTCAGAGGCGAACAAAATCGTTTATTAAATGGTTAACTAAGACACCGTTAGAATACAATAATAAAAAAAAGGTCAATCTTTACTATCTTTGTCTAACTCATAAAGGAGGCGTTTTGCATGAAAATCGTTCTTTTTTCTGCAAAATATGTACTTGTCAGTTTGCTCGTCATCGCATTGGTTTTTTTATGTTTTATAAAAACCCCATTAGCTCATGATGAAAGGTCAGGAAACGATTGTTTGCAATCGATCAATCACTATTTACAAACAAGTTATGTAGCAATGCATGATCATGAAGAGGTGTATGACACGAGAAAAGAGTTAGCCAAACTACAACAGCTTCAAGGAGATTTAGCGGAGGCTAGTGGACTGGATCAACCGTTGCTTCAACAGGCCCAAACGATGCTGATTCAATTGAAGAGTGCAATCTACCACAAGGATTTATCTAAGGCTGATTTCTACGTTGATGCTTATTTATCGACACTATATGAAGTTGAGCATGCCCAAAGCAAATATAGTGGTATGAATCTGTATACAATGGCTGATTTAAATCATAAACAGATGGATGGCGAACGTTGGCAACAACTTACTGAACAAGAGCAATTGAGTTATATTTTATCAATGAAATCGATTTTATTAAACCAAGGAGCGGCAACCTCTATGCCTTCTACCTTTTATGTATTAGAGCAATTAGCACAATCCTCGCATCATAACGTCGCTAACCAGACTGTGAAAACATTACTCCATCCATAATGGATATCAAGACGACTCCCACCTTTTCATACTGGGAGTCGTTCTGAATAAATTATCTTACTTTTTGGGCATGACGTGAAGCCGCTGCACCAGCTAATTTGCCAAAAACCGCGCCAGACATTAAGCCCGAGCCACCGGGGTAATTCTCATAGAAAATACCACCAATCATTTCTCCAGCCGCATATAAACCTTCGATCGGTTCATTTACTTGATTGACTACTTCCCCTTCTATTGTTGTCGCTAATCCCCAAAATGAGAAAGTAATTCCACACGTCACAGGATAGGCATAGAATGGTCCTTCACTTATCGTTTGTGCCCAGTTAGATTTAGCTGGGGTAATGCCTTTTGTCGCTTTACCGTCTTTTTCTGAAGGGTTGAATTCGCCCTCTTGGATAGCTGCATTATATGCATGAATGGTTTGTAGAAACTGTTCTTTATTCACATCTAATTGGTCTGCAAGCGCTTCAAGTGTAGCTGCTTCAAAGACTGTTGCTTCTTCTAAATCATATTCCGCACGCAAGATTGGGCGAACTTTTGCATCATAAATTTGGTAGGCAATATTTTTCGGTTGTTTTAAGATTTCTTTACCGTATTTTGCATAGGTATAGTTACGGAAATCGGCTCCCTCGTCTACAAAGCGTTTGCCTTCCACATTCACCATCACACTATACGGGTAAGAATGTTTTTTAAAGATATCACCTGGTTTTTGGAAATCTCCTACTCTTGGTGCATTGGCATCAGTTCCAATGGCGTGACAGCCATTCCTTTGTCCAAACGTTTGTGCACCGATAGATATCGCCATATCAATGCCATCGCCCGTGTTAAACTCCGTCCCTCTAACGATTGCTTCGTTCCACTCACTTCCTAATGCCTCAGCACGTTTCTTGTTGTCTGCTTCTATACTTCCACATGCTAAAACAACACTTTCACATTGAATCGTCTGCAGCTGCTCTTTTCTTTGCACTTCAATCGCCACTACTGCCTCATTTTCCGTGACAATATTTGTAGCTGCACTTTCATACCAAACCTCAATTCCCAACTCTTCACAGCGATGAAATAAGCTGCGCATTAAACCAATCCCTTTATCAACGGTTTTAACTGGTAAACCGCCCCAGAAATGAATTTTCCCTTCTTTTTCAAAAGATTGATTCGCATAGTTTAACTCAAACGCAACCCCATGCGTTTTCATCCATTCAATGGTTGGTAGAGATTGATCGACTAATTGACGAATCAGCTCTGGTTTACTTTGATTCTTTGAAACACGCATAATATCTTCATAAAAGTCTTCTGTTCCGTATACGGGCATATCAATTTTATTAATCGTTTCTTGATCTAAATCAATCACTTTCGTAATGGCTTCTAAGTCTTGATAAGCTACACGAATGGCACCGTCTGTAAAAAATGAATTACCACCACGTTTTTCAATTGGTCCTTTTTCTAAAACGAGTACCGAACTCCCTTGCTCTTTTGCAGATATCGCTGCACATAAGGCCGCATTTCCTGCACCAACAATCACGACGTCATATTTTAACATCAAGCATATCCCCTTTTTTATTGATATTTTAACTATAAGAAATAATTAGAGATAAATAAAATACAGGATTTTTAGTAATAAGCATAAATATTTTTTATCACTTTAATATTTTCCACTTTAATATTGGTAGGATAATCACATAAATAAATAACATCCGAAATAATTGAAAAATCGTCACATGTGTTGCATCAGCTTGTAAAGCTGTAGCAATGAGCCCCATTTGATCCATACCTCCCGGGGCAGTACTTAAATAACTAGTAGCAAAGTCCAAATCAAAGAAGAACACCATCCCCTCTGCAATAAAAAAGGTCAGGACTAGCAGTAAGATGGCGCTACTGATCCCGCCAATTAAAACACGAACAGGTAAACGTAAAGATTTCGGATGTAAAAGTAAGCCAATGTATGCACCAATACAAAGCTGTGCTATATGTAGCAAGTGACCATCCATTGGGTCTACGTCTACTTTAAAAAGACTTAGTAGTAGTCCGATCAGAACAGGCGTTAAAAAATGCGGCACAGGTAATCTTAATTTTTTTCCAATCGGTAACAAGAGCAATCCTAGTAAGATTAAGCTAAGATTATGCAGAAGATTGGATGAACCTTGTGCGGGTGCTCCCGGAACTTCACCTGTTAGGGAAACAATAATCGGAATGAGACCAACAACAAACAGGACGCGAATAACATGAAAAAACGTGACTACTGTTACATCAATATCCTTTTGTTCTTCTGCAAAAACGACTAATTGCGATAAACCACCAGGAATGCTAGCTATTATCGCTGTGGCAAATGGGATACGTGCCCATTTTTTCAAGAGATACGCCATTGCCAAACAAAATAAACTTAAAACAATGTTGAGCATGAACATAAACAATAATGTGTCTTTCATAGCAATCAATATATTGAAAGTAAAAAGTTGACCAATCGCCGTCCCTACTATTAGGAGTCCAATATTTCGCATCATAACAGGCCATTTCATCGGTATTTTCCATATCAGCTGTGTGAGCAATACACCAAATAAAGAGCCTAACATCCAAGGCATAGGGAAGGAGAGCAGATGGAAAACAATTACACCAATAATTGCTACAATTACCACTGTGACAATAGGGAAAATTGCGCGCATTATATTTCCTCCTAATGATTAAACGCTAATGGCTCCAGTAATGACCGCTGTTATTATTAAGACAACAGATGTTAAGAAACACCAAAGAACCGCATACTTTTGGTATTCTCCTAATTCTCTTGAAATCATTCCGACTAATAAAAATGTCGAAGCAACTAACGGACTTAGAAGATGAACTGGTTGACCAAGTACAGACGCTCTTGCTACTTCAATGGGATCAATTCCGAATGATGTAGCCGTTTCTGCTAAGACTGGCAGAACACCAAAGTAATAAGCGTCATTGGACATAACAAAAGTAAAAGGAATACTTGTAATCGCTACAATTAAAGGAAATTGTGAACCTAAAGAGTCAGGGATTAAAGAAATAAGCGCATTTGACATCGCTGTGACCATACCCGTCCCCGATAAGATGCCTGTAAAAATCCCAGCCGCAAAAACAAGCGCTGTGACGATTAATGCATTCCCTGCATGCTTCATGATTATTTCTTTTTGCACATTATTTTTCGGGAAGTTAATCATTAATGCCATAGCAAAACCAAGGATAAAAATAACCGACGGTGGCCAAACCCCTTTTACGAGGACGACCATAATAACAACCGTTAATACTAAGTTAGTCCACCACCGGATACGGGACGGTTTACCGGCACTTTCTTCACCTGTATGGACGATATGATCAATGGAAATGTCATGAATCCCTACACGGTTACGTTCTCTCTTCCCTAAAAAATAGGCGACGAAAAGTACCCATATCGCCCCAACTACCATTAACGGAATCAATGGAACAAAAAACTCCGACGCATCCACACCAGTTGCAACAATTGCCCGTGTTGCTGGTCCACCCCACGGCGTCATCCCACTCATGACACTTAAAGAGATCATAGCGATGGTTGCTAAAATTAATGGATTCATACCTATTCTCAAATATAATGGTAATAATGCTGAGACTGTAATCATGTACGTTGTTGTTCCATCTCCATCTAATGCAACTGCTAATGCTAACGCCCCTGTACCTATAGCAATTTTAACTGGATCCCCTTTGACAATAGCTAAAAGTCGTCGTATAAATGGATCGAATAAACCTGCATCTATCATCACACCAAAATATAAAATAGCGAATAATAATAAAGCTGCAGTTGGCGAGACTTGCTTTACCCCATCTAACATCATGTCGCCAAGCGAAGAAACAAACCCTCCAAACAAAGCAAAGATGATCGGAACGGTGATCAATGCCACAATTGGAGACAAACGATTACTCATGATTAGATATGTAAATACAATAATCAAGACAAATCCTAAAGTAGCTAGCAAAAGAACTCTCCCCCTTTTCTCTTAGTTTTGAAAGCGTTTTATTTATCTTTTTTACAGAATATATGATATATTCTAATAAATAAAATAAATAGTTTTCAGTAATACCTATAAAAAATTTTTATTTCAAGCGGAAAGGAGTTTCTATGAATCTGAACGATTGCCACATGCTCATCGATTTGTACAAAACAAAAAATATTACGCACACAGCCAATCATTTATATACATCCCAACCTGCAATCACTTATCGTATTAAACAATTAGAAAAAAAGTATGAAATAGAATTAATCGTACGAGGCTCAAAAGGAATCGATTTTACGGAGGAAGGGCGAATTCTTTATGAACACGCAGAACATATCATCCATACCGAAAGATTATTAGTTGACCGTTTAGCTAATCTAACAGTGGATACACGGGGGACCATTGCTATTGGTGCTTCTGGTTTGTTCTCGTTATATCATCTACCTAAAATATTGAATGATTTTAAAGAACTTTATCCTAACATTCATATACAACTTAAAACGGGATGGAGTAGCGGTATGAAAGAAGCACTCAATGCAGAAGATATTCATTTAGCCATTATCCGGGGAAATTACGCTTTAAATGCAAAGAAATACACACTCTGTACTGAAGAATTATTTGTCGTATCGAAAACACCGTTTAAAAAGGAGGATATCCCGCACTTACCCTTTATCACCTATAAAACAGACCCTTCATTAAGTCTCTTAATTGATAAATGGTGGCGTACCAATTTTCAACAACCAATCCACCCAAGCATCGAAACAGATCAAGCCGCTACATGCAAAGAGATGGTAAAGTATAATGTTGGTATCGCCGTACTACCCGGCATCAGTATCGAAGGCGAAGACGACTTATACACTATTTCATTAAATGAATTTGGAGAAGACATCTATTATCGAGAAACGAGTCTATTTTATAATCCATTCGTCGAGAACTTACGTCATGTTAAATTATTTATAGATTTTTTGAAGAGTCATTATGATGTGGAAATAGCTGAGGGGGGAGCCAAGCGTTAGCGTTTGGCTCGGGCTATATTATAAAGCCTTTAAGTCTATCCTCAAAATATCTCTCATCTACTTTGTTTATTGCTTTCGTTTTCTTATAATCACTCATTCTACACATGCGTTTGAGCGCCATTTAAAATAGTGCTTAAAGGACAGTATTTTAAAGGACCAGGGTTGATCTGATTGCATCCCACCCATTAAGGCAATTCTTATTTTTTTATATCAGATAAAAATTCTGTCCATGGTCACCTTCATAGGAAAAATGCTATCAAGCTACATAGCACTTATCATCCTGAATCATTATGATGAACATTTATATGTTAAATGATTGGATCAGACATAATTCATCGTCAATACGATCCTGCTTTTCTTCGTACTGAATATTGAAATCGTTATATATTTTTTTCCAAAACGATACCGCGGGTTTATTTTCTATCAACTCAATGACGTAATACTTTCCTTGTCTCTTATCAAATAACTCTTGCATAGCTTGCGTGCTATTTCCTTGCCCTCTGTATTTTTTAAGCATGAAAAGATCATTCACTGCAAAATCATGATCTTTTTTTAACAAAGGCCGCTCTAATAGGAGGATAAACCCTATAATATTCATATCTTTCATGATGAAGTATGGGGAGAGACCATCTACTTCCCAAAACTGATCTAATCCCTCATATTCAAAAATGCCGTCTGGCCCGATGTCAAGTGTTGATGTGTATCTTGAAAGGTCATGAAGGTACAAAGAGTAAAGGTTTTTTAAAATATTCTTTTCTGATTTTAATACTTCTCTAAGTGCCACAGACATTATATTAGCTCCACCTTTTTGTTTTTTTGTATATTTTCACCAAACAACACAATCTCTCCTGCAAAAGGATGAATTAAACCCGTTACAATTTTCGTGATGGATGTTTTCCCTGCATCATTTTGCTGAAAAACCCGTATATTACTGCTACTTCTAACCTAAGTAAGCTAGAGCCTATATTGTGAACAATTACTCTTAAACCATAAACTAACAGGGGCATTAACAGGTTGGTCCTTTTCTTAAGTCACAATAGAGTCAGGTTAATCGAAATATGGATATTTTTTCATATGAGGTGATATAACTAATTATTAGAGGAAAAATACGATGTATTTAACTTGTTGGTTACAATAGATTTAAGATCTAAAAAATATAACCATCCATTTAGACACCAACGAGAATCTTTTTGTTATATTTGGTGATACACTTGAAAAGGAGGGAATTTTTGATGGAGACAAGCGAAATTGCTTATCTTGAAAAAACGATAAATGAATTAACAAAGGCATATAAAAAGCTTTCATCAAACATTATTGATCAAGACCACAATTTTAAGGATTTACAAAAATATATGGTTGAATATAAAAATGAACTCGATAAATTCCAGGTGTATGACTACCAGCAAACCTTAAGTATGATAGACAAACAGGGTTTCGCACAAGTGGTGGAACGTGAGCAAGTAAGAAAGCTGATAGATTCCCCATACTTCGGTCGATTTGATTTTTTATATCATGGTGACGATCCTAGTGAAGCAGAGACGTTCTATATCGGGCGCTTCGGTTTTGCCGATGAAGAAGGGACACAATTTATCTACGATTGGCGTGCACCTATTTGTAATATGTACTATGAATTTGAAATCGGTGAGGCCTATTATATTGCGATGGATCAGCAATTTGACGGGGAACTGATTAAGAAACGTCAGATTAAAATTGAAAATTCTAAGCTAGAATATGTGCTTGATAGCTCATTAACGATACAAGATCAAGTACTACAACAAACATTAAATCAGCATACAAATGATAAGATGAAAACAATCGTCACTTCGATTCAACGAGAACAAAATAAAATTGTAAGGAATGAATCAGCGTATAATGTCATCATTCAAGGAGTCGCTGGTTCTGGAAAAACAGCCGTTGCCTTGCATCGCTTAGCTTATTATTTATATAAATTCCGTGATACGTTACGAGCAGAACGTATTTTTATTTTGTCGCCAAATAAAGTATTCGGTGACTATATTTCTAACGTCCTACCGGAACTAGGTGAAGAGCTAATTCGCTCCTTTACATTGGACGAGCTTACGGCAAATTTATTACCAGCTGATGTAACGTTTAAATCATTTGAGGAAGAAACAAAAGAGATTTTATCGAATCCAAATGGGCCGTTGGCTTCACGTGCAAAAATGAAGGGGAATTATTCATTTGTTCAAAAGCTACAATCCTTTTTATCTAACTTAGACTCAAGGCTTCTTAAAAACGAAAGCATCTCCATTGCTGGTGTAGCGCTACAAGCTGATTATTTACAAGGTCGCTTCCTTCAATATCGAAAAGAACCGATTATTACACGTTTAGAACTTATGGCAGATGATATCATTCAAGTGCTTAAATCTAAGTGGGATAGGGAAGGGAAAATACCGAGTAAAAATGAAATCATAAAGCGTCTAAAAAAACGTCTCTTATTTTCTTCACCATTAGAGATTTATCGATCTTTTACCGAAACACTTGGGGAGGATTCTTTTCAGTTTTCGAAAAAACATTTTGAATTTAATGATGTATACCCTTATCTTTTTGTACAGTTATATTTTAAAGGAATTAAGCAGTATGAGCTCGTACAGCATTTTTTACTAGATGAAATGCAGGATTATACACCGATCCAATATGCTGTACTTTCTAAAGTGTTTACGTGTAAACGAACAATCATTGGTGATTTTAGTCAGGCCCTCTTACCATATGAAACGATATCAAAAGAGGGATTTGAAGCCATGTTTAATAATCTAGAATACGTCGAATTAACAACCACCTATCGATCATCGTATGAAATCGCAATGTATGCAAAAAAATTCATGCGTAATGGGGAAATTCATCCAATTGCAAGACACGGGAAAGAGCCAAAAGAATGGATGTATTTAACAATTGAACAAATGATGAAACAGATTCATGAAATTGCGAAGAATGATTATCGAACGACGGCCATTATCTGTAAGATGGAGGAAGACTTACAGATCTTGCAGGAACATTTAAACATACCTTTTACAGTACTGGATGGCCAAACGGAAAAGTTTGAAACAGGTCTACTTTTAACGACGATTCAGTATGCGAAAGGTCTTGAATTTGATGTTGTCATTGTACCTTTTGTGAATGAAACCAATTATAAAACCGAATTTGATCGTGGACTACTGTATATAGCTTCAACAAGAGCGATGCATGAATTAACCGTATTAGTGGATCAAGAAGCACCATCCCCGTTATTGTAATTCTGTTAAGATAGCAATGATTGATTTCAAGTCATCCATTGCTATCTTTAATTGATTCATTAAATCGTCAGTTACATGGAAAAAATCCGATGAAAAGGTGGGCGTTTGTAAAATTTCCAGGATATCTGTGTTTTTTTTCGATTGTTTCATTTCTTGAAATAAATGGGCAATGCTAGTAATCGAGAAATGTGCACTGCGTAACGTCCGTATTACAAGTAATTTTTGGATATCACGCTCTGTATAGATTCTTCGATTTTGTGCATTTCTTTTAACAGTATACAGATGATTCCGTTCCCAATTCCGTATTGTTTCTTCCGTTAACTGAAGCATAGAAGCAACAGACTTGTGGGAGTACGTTTGACCAGTAATCGATTTGTTTTGTAATAAATTTTTCACCGTTTCAATTGCTTTTAAAGCAAACTCATATTCTGTTTGCAAATAGGTTAAATAGGATTCTGCTGCTCGTAAGCTATCCTTGAACTGTTCGCGACCACTAAGTCTAACAATTTCTGTTGCCTTTTTGCGAAGATTATTCTGTATAAATTCTTGTCTAAAAGCAAGTCTAGAAATTTCCATTTGTTTAAGATGAAGTTCAGAATAAACTCTGTAACCATTTGGTTTTCTTGGTACAGGCGAAATAAACTGCCATTCTTCATAAAGTCTTACGGTATTTGGATGAACCTTAGATAATTTAGCGATTTCACTAGTTTTCATAAAAAAGCCACCTTACTCACTGAAGATAGAATGTAATGAAAAAAATCCTACGAATAATTAAGATTTATCATATCAAAAGGGGTAAAGCAAGTGATAAAAATAGCTAGATATCCGAAAAAAAATGATGAACGAATGCGGTACAACCTGCTCAAAATGGGCTTGGTATGAATGCTCGCAAAAAAGCCATTTTATTTATTTTTTTCCATTTTTCATTCACTATTAACTTTCTTCGTATACCCTTGAGCATTAGTTCAATCATTTCCACTTAATTTGAATCAAATGCTTCCCGATAAAAACCTCTTAACTCCGCTCCGTTATCCGGCCATTCAGGCGACTGTTCATTAACCAACATAACCAATGCATCAAGACAGCGATGCCATCCCGCAGCTGTTGCCGCTGCCCAAGACCGGTCATCAAACGTATGCTTAAAAGTCATTCTGCTCCCATCACTGCTATTTTCCAACTCAATTCTCAGCAAATCAGCACCTTCACGAAAAGCAAAAACTGCAGGTGGTTGGTATTCAGTAATGATTCCTTCGTACTTCGTCCCCTCACCATCATCAAAAGCTATTTTGCCATCTTCCTTAAGATCCATCTCTCCTGTTGCAAACGGATACCACTTGGTAAAGTAATCAGGATCTGTTACACAGCGGAAAACAACCTCAGGTTTATAGGCAAACAAACGCTCAAATTGCAAAACATAACGACCATTAACTTCATATAACTTACCGTATTCAGTCATTTTATTCTCCCTTACATTTTTATTCTTTATTAACATTAGCAAAAAGTTTGATCTTAAACTTTGCCCATTTGCGAAATAATATTGATAAGCAATTGTGGGGTGTTGGGCAAAAAGAAACAGGCTGATTCGATACTAGATCTAGCCTGAAATGGGTGTTGATTTTGATATTAAACAAACGCTTGTATGATTATTGGAAAACCACCTGAATACATCTATGTTTGTCCTAATTTTTCTCTTTCAGAAACCAATAGTTACAGGGAGATATATAAGCTCTTTTTGGAAGTGTCTTATTCTTTTAAGAAGCCTTTAATTTCAACAACAATTATTTCAAATAAATTTGCATTGATATATGATTATTTGCATAAGACCAAACTGTATTTTCTATTTTTAAGTTAGCACTAAATTTTTCAATCCAAACCTGTTTCGAATTCAATAATGCCGTTATTTGAGCAGTATTAAGTGTTACTTCTTCTGTCTCTTCATTTTTTTGAAAGACAAATACAACTTTTATTGAATCTTCTTGATTTGTTACAACACTCATTAACTCCCCTCCTTTTGTTTATTAGCATTATATACGGTGAGCCTTAGGAAAATGTTTCAATCTGATTAGTAAGGAAAATACCGAAAGGCACTAAAAACCTTCAACTCTATACCGCTGAATTGAAATTGGAGACCTTTTGACACACTAAAAGGGTCTTGGTGAAGTGAGTCGATCAACTCCTTATTCGGTCTACCGTTGATAGACGCTATATGCGGGCTTTCTTATCTTCATAAAAGCTTACTAAATTTAATTTTTACACTTTTAATCTAAATCTGGATTAAAAGTGTTTAATAAGGAAAGTTAATCTTTCTCCAATTGCCATTACGCTAATCGTTATTTTTTTTAAAGCGTGGCTTAATGAAAAATAAACCGATAAAAAAGAATGCAAGCCCAAGCATGAAGCCCCAAAAATGCTTATCTAAGAATGCAAATAGGCCTATACTAAATGTTGCAAGCAAAAACATAATTTTCATCATTTTTATCACCCTAACGGTTTAGTGAATCAATCACAATCTTGGAAGCAGTCTCTGGAATCCTTATACAATGCACTTGATATAAAAACTCAGTTTTGAATAAAGATTGATCAAAACGGGCTCTTACTAGGTTTAATGTAATCAATATTTTTTTAAGATTGGTTGGAAGTAAAAGCTCATTAGTATGGAGTATATTTGTTTTCAAATTCAATTCTTGCCATTTTAGTGTATTTGTTCACAAACTCTGTTTTTGCTTCCGTATATCCATCCCTGTCATGTTCATATTTGTCTATTAAGCTCAGTTTTAAGTTACTATATTCTTGAGCAACCTCTTTATGCAGCTGTAAAAAATCTCTAAAATACAATTCATTCCAATCGCCTATGTATCTAACATGAAGATGAAATACTTTTTCGGCAAATCCTTTTTCTGTATAGCCTTTCATAAACATCATATGAGGTGCTGGCTTTTGTGGTTGCTTTTCAAAAATATATCCGTTTTCCTCTAACATACTCACTAAAAACTTCAAATCGCAGTCTTCTGTGATTTCAAACAATATATCTATCGTTGGCTTTGCTAATAACCCATTAACAGAAGTACTTCCTATGTGATTTATTCGTTCAATATATTGATTATCGATTTTTTTTAGCAGTTTTTCTTCTTGTAAATACCAATCTTTCCATATTGGATCATGTTCTTTCAGAATAACCGGAAATAGTTCCCACAATTCTTCAAGTGACATTTCTGATAAACGCTTACCCACAATACAATCCTCCCTTTACTTAGTGAATCGTTATTAAAGAAAAGCTCAAATTTTTGTCATTGGAAAAGAATCAAAAACCTATTCTTTTCATTTTATACAAGATAAACAACACCCTTCAACTAACGCACCCGTTCGTGAAAGGAGCTCGCTTACTTTTCCCAATAATATTTTAATTGTTCTTCACCAATAAGGTTAAAATAATCCAGCCCATTTTTATGGGGTTTAGAGGGTGTAATACATTCATCAGAATGTAGTGGTCTCCACTCATCATCTCTTGAAAAACCCTTATATTCTTTAATTGTAACGGATATCGCTTTTAAAATTTTCGCTTGTTCTTCACATAAACTTCCATCATTAGGACCTAATTCCAACGCTGGATATTCTAGTTGTGTTGGGTCATCTTCCCAATAACAAACCTCACATATATCGTAATTGAAAGGATCGTCTAATGTTTTAAAACCACAACAGGGACAAGTATATCTCAAACGCACCAACTCCCTTTCTTATTTCTTAATTATATCTTTCTAGTTCATTATAAAACTATGTAGCTTGTTCAACTATCTGATGCGTTAGTGTAAGTACACTTTTTCACAAATCCTTTATTATATCCTTACTTTACCATATGTTAAAAAAATATTTATGCAACTCAATTGGCAACTCCCACCCCTCCAATACCATATTAAAACTATACATCCCCCACTCTGACAATCAACTTAATCGAAAGAACCACACTTACCGCTCCTAAAAGACATAGCCCAACAAAGCTTTCCAATTTCTTGACTCGTTTCCGAAAGATTTAAACTTACCTTCTTTTTTAATAATGAACGCTAAATGTTTTTGGCCCATTGATTTTTCTTTTGAATCTTCATATTAAAAAAGAAAGATGATCACTTGCTTATAACGTTGCGTAATAGATTATGCTATAAGCAAATAGATCATGGAGTTGAGTTTATGAAAAGGAAACGAAGAATAACATTAGTAATCATAATAATAGGGATATTGTTTGTCATGTTGCTTGCTGTTGGATTATTTTTTCGTGATGACGGCACATTGGGAGGTTTTACATCTGAGGAAGGGGAAAAGGAGTTTATCCAAGCATACGATATTGCCATGGAGGATTTGCCTAAACCAAAGGAAGAATTTTGGGTAGAAACTGATTTTGGAAAGGTGAAGGTTTATAAATTTTTAGAAGAAGGAACGGAATCAAGAATTCCATTATTACTGTTACCAGGAAAGTCAGCCCCTACCCCCATGTGGGAACCAAATTTGAAAGATCTAATGAAGGATAGACCCGTATACACGATAGATTTACTAGGAGAACCAGGACTGAGTGTGCTCACAAAGCGTTTGAAAACTGCTGCAGACCAAGCTGCTTATTTGAATAACGTAATTGAACAATTGCCAGAAGAAACGGTTCATCTTGCAGGCTTATCATTTGGGGGATGGAATGTTGTAAATGTCACCTTATTTAATTCAACAAAAATTGCCTCTATCATATTAATAGATCCAGTATACGTTTTTGGGCCGATTCCTTTAAAGATGATATTTGCTTCTATACCGGCTTCTGTCTCAGCTGTACCAAAACCGATTCGGGAAAAGATGTTAAGTTATATTTCTGGCGGTGCAGAAACTGATGAAAATGAACCAATAGGTAAGCTGATTGAAACAAGTATGAGAACCTATAAAAGTAAACTCCCTTTACCTGAGAAAATAACAGAAGAACAATTGCAAGAATTAAAAATACCAGTATTAGGTATTATAGCTGAAGATTCAACGATGCATCATTCAAAGAAATCAATGGAAGTTGGAATAGAAAACTTGAAAAATCCATTAAGTCAAATGGTCATGTTTGCAAATGCCTCTCACGCTATTAATGGTGAATACCCAGATGAGCTAGCTCAGCATATCAACGATTTTTTAGGGAAAGTAGAAACAAATATAAGTGAATAAAGGAGCTCCAGATATGAAAAAGGAACGCTATTATGTAAGTGATATTTCTAACATATCAGGGTTAACTAAGCGAACCATTCAATACTATGATAATGAAGGAATCTTAAAACCTGCCGGTCGAGATGAACATAATCGACGCTATTATACAACAAAGGAATTGAGTATATTAGAACAAATTACTTTTTACCGTAATTTAGGTTTTTCTCTTAAACAGATAAAAGAAGAAATCAACTACAATGATCAAAAAGAAGCATTACTAAATATACTCACGAAACAAGAAACCCATTTATATTCACAGTTAGAAGAGATTCAGGGAAGAGTCGATGCAGTCTCCACTTCCAAAAGATTAATTGCAGAAGGATATACCCCTCCTTGGGAGCTTTTATCGAAAATTATGAAGGGGCTAAATAAAGTCGATATGTCTATTTGGAGTACCTACCCCTTCTCAGAAACTCAATTAACTATATTTGAAAGTATATTTGATTCTCAACAGCAAGTTTTCCAATTTTATCATACGTTTCGAAAACTTGCCATCAAGGCTGCTTCATATAAAGGGGCTGGGGTCCCTGTAAATTCAAAACTTGCCATTGAATTAGCTAAAGAATGGCTTAAAATGATTGAAAAAGTGACAAAAGGCAAACCAGAGATTTTAAACTCCTTTCTCCAAGTAGATGCGAATCGCGAAAGGTGGAATAAAGGGGAAAAAGACCTTCTCGAAGAAGCAGAGCCTTACTTGGAGGAACTTCTTAAATCATATATGAAAAACACCCCATTAGATAAAAATATCTAATGGGGTGTTTATTTGATAGTTCAAACTGTAGCTTTGGAATTAAGTTTGATCATTTTTTGACTTTGATCTTCATATTGCCCTGCTAAAAAGTCCTTCCCCGTCTTCCTCTCCCTCTCACTCCCCTCAAACCCTTGCGACTCTAAGCCCCACCCTTCTTATCTTGCCTTTTTTCTTCATTCCATTCTGCTACATAGTTCTTCCCCAAAACCCCCATTTTCGCCCTCTTTTTTCCGTTCTGGGTCGTATCGAATATTCAGACAATGTTAAAAAGTTCTTCCATAATGGAGGGAAGAATCAAGAGAAAAGATTGAAAAAACACGTTGAGAAATACACGAAAAAGAACTGAAACCCTACGGGTTTATGCAGTGAGGAAAACAACATATTAGAAGAGAGAAAAGAATGAGCAAGGATGATTGAACCCCTACTGGACAAGGGATTGAGGAGATATTGGACAAAACAAAAAGACTGGACCACTATTGGATCCAGCCTGAAATATAATTGATTTTACGATTGAAAAATGATTGAGTACATATTGTTCGCCTGCTCTTTTTTCCTCACTCTTCCTTCCGCTCTGGATACCAACTATTTAACAGTAGCTACCGACTTTTTAGCATGGAGAAGAAGAATAAGACAGCTACATATAATAGAAAAAAGAATAAAGAAACAAGATGAAATAAATATAAAAAGGATAAGTTATCTCGCCCCATTACTTTAAGGTGTGATACTTCACAATATTCTACGTAAACAAAAAAAGGCAATGCTATTATAAAGTAAAGCATTCGCCCCTTGGCTTAATAAGAGAGTTTTATTTTTCAAGTTGACCTTTTACCCCAACTAACTTGTCTTTAATAAAAGGGTCAATCTCGTCAGGTAAATGATCTAATCCAAAAAATTGTGCCTCTATTCCTTGGTTGCTTTCAGGTGTTATTTCTCCTTCGTACTTGGTACATAAATAACCAATTGCAACCGTTTGATACTCGTCTCCACTTTCCTCGACACGATTTATTAATTCCTTTCCTGAATAGACACCAAATAATTTTAACTCTTTTATCTTTAAGCCTATTTCTTGAAAGACTTTTCGTGTAATACAATCCTCAACTGACTCATTTAACTGCAAAATTCCACCCGGAATCCCCCAAGTTGCTCCTGAATATCTACTTAATAATATTTCTCCGTAATGATTAACAATAGCTACACTTGGCCGAACAATAATTAGTGAAGAATTCCCAATCATTTGTCTCATATTTTCACAATAATCCATACATACCTCCGATGATATTAATTTATTTACATTTACCCTGCACAACAAGATAGCTTCGAAACATCTTTATCAAATGTAAGAGCAGTTAGTCTTAGTCCTTCTGCCATTGTTAAATATGGTGCAAGGCTATCTTTTAAATCCTCCACGGTTAAACCAAACTTAACTGCTAATGTCGCTGCATAAATCACATCACCTGCATTTTCAGATACAATATGAACTCCAAGAATTTTTAATGTTTTAGCATCAGCAACAACCTTAAATACACCTGTCGTTTCACGGTTTACTAATGCTCTTGGAACGGAATCTAAAGATAGTACAGATGTTTTTACTTCATAGCCTTGTTCTTTTGCCTTTTTCTCTGTTAAACCAACTGTTGCAATGGATGGATTTATAAATGTGACAGCAGGAAAAACTGATAAATCTAATTTTTTATTTAACCCACCAATCGCATTATCAGCAACAACCCCACCTTCATAGGCTGCTACATATACAAATTGCGGCCCTAATGTTACATCTCCTGCTGCATAAATCTTCTGATTACTTGTTCTGGCATAATCATTTATCAGTATTTCATTTCGTTTTCCGACTTCAACCCCTGCTGCACTTAAATTTAAAGAATCCGTATTTGGTTTTCTTCCTGTTGCAACAAGTAGTTGTTCTGATTCCACAACTTTTTTCTTGCCATCTACCGTTACATAAACCTTTTTTACCGCTCCAACTTGCTCTACACGCTCATAAGTTGCCCCTTTCAAAAGGTTTATACCTTGTTCTGTCAAAACCTTTTCTACAGCTTCTGAAATCTCTGGATCATATTCTTTTAAAAGACAATCACTTCTTTGGATAAGAGTTACTTCTGAACCTAAATTATGAAACAGTTGCCCAAGTTCCAACCCGATATAGCCTGAACCCATTACTGTTAATCGCTTAGGCATCTTTTTTAATTCAAGTAGTGTTGTACTTGTAATATAATCTACTTCTTCAAGTCCTGAAATTGTTGGTATTGATGGTGAAGCACCTGTTGCAATTAAAAAGCGTTTAGCAGAATGTTTCTCCCCATTTACTTCAACTGTATTTTCATCAATAAATTTTGCTTCACCCTTTATTAAATCAATACCATATTCATCAATTAAGTCTATATATTTTTGATTTCGAAGTTCGCTAACTAATTCATCCTTTTGCTTCACCAAAGAGGCTAAATCGACTTCTCCAACAGATGTTTGTAACCCTATAAATGGATTTGCTTTTGCTATATGATTGATTTCTCCTGCTCTAAGAAGTGTTTTTGATGGAACACAACCAACATTCACGCAAGTTCCACCAACAGTTCCACGTTCAATCATCCCCACTTTTGCCCCATATTCAATTGATTTAATGGCAGCAGAAAAAGCTGCCCCGCCTGAACCAATGATAAGTAAATCGTAATCACTTTTAATATCTAACTCTATATCTTTTAGCTTCTGTGTTGAAATATCTTCTATGTCTTCTGGTTGATATTTTGCTTGTTTAATTGCTTGTCTTACATTTTCAGCATTAACATCATCTGGTATTTCAAATACCGATTCACCACGTCTAAAACTGGTTTCGATATTTAAAGCACCTATGTTGGTTAAAGCAGCATAAATATGTTGTTCACAGCCTGTACAGGTCATTCCGTTGATTTTAATCCGATATTTTTTCACCTTTTCTTCCTCCTCTATTTAAAAATCAATCAAAAATCAAAGATTCAACAATAGGACATTGATGTATTGCCTTTTGATCTGGACATCGACTTTTTAAGTCCTTTAACATTGATTCAATACGCTTTAAATCTGCAATTTGTTCTTGAATTTCTAATTCTTTTTTTGATACAAATTCAAATATATTTTTGCAGCGAACTTCATCATTATCGACAACTCCAAGTAATATATATATTTCACTCAATGAAAAGCCAAGATTTTGCAGTCTTTTAATAAATTTTACACGCTTAACATCATCATCTGAATATATCCGATAACCTTCATTCGTTCGGGAAGGATCTTTTAATAATGATTTTTTTTCGTAATACCTAATTGTCTCTTTATTTACACCGGATTTTTCGGCAAACACACTAATTCGGTAACTCAAATTATTCACCCCTATAAACATAATAAACCGTGTACTAAGGTACACGGTCAAGTATAATATTAAAATTCTTTTCTTCAAGTATTCTGCCCGTTAACGTCTTGCTATCCCTTTTACATATGATTCTATTCTTTAACTTTTAGCAATCGCAAACTGTTTAATGTCACAAGTAATGTTGCACCCATATCTGCAAATATCGCTATCCATAGCGTTAACCAACCAGGCATAACTAACAATAATGCCACTAATTTAATCGCTAAAGAGAAGGTAATATTTTGCTTGATGATTACTAAAGCCTTACGACTTAACTTTATTGTATATGGCAATTTGCTTAAATCATCAGACATTAAGGCAATATCAGCCGTTTCTAATGCTGTATCTGTTCCAGCACCACCCATCGCTACACCAACAGTGGAAGCTGCAAGTGCTGGTGCATCATTCACACCATCCCCAACCATTGCTACACTTTGATGTTTTCCTCGAAGTTCTTTAATAAAATTCAACTTATCCTCTGGTAGCAAATCAGCTTTTATATCAGTAACTCCAACTTGTTTCCCAATTGCTGATGCAGTTCTTTTGTTATCCCCTGTCAACATTACCGTTTCAATTCCAATATTATTCAATTTACCAATGACTTCTTTTGATGTTTCCCTAATTTCATCGGCTACGGCGATTAACGAAAGAATCGCTTTCTCCGTTCCTAGTACCATCACGGTTTTTCCTTGGGTTTGCATTTCAGTAATCTTTTGTTTTCTATCACTTTCAATGCTTCCGTGTAATTCTTCAAAAAGTGCTGGACTTCCAACATAATACATTTCGTTATTTACCTTGGCTTTTACACCTTTACCTGTAATAGATTGGAAGTCTTCAACTATTACATCATTAAAGTCTAATCCCTTTTCTTCTGCTTTCCGCATAATAGCTGAAGCTAATGGATGTTGGGATCCTTTTTCAATCGCTGCTGTAATGGTTAACTGTTCATTTTCATTTCCACCATATATCATAATGTCTGTTACAGCAGGAATCCCTTTAGTTAATGTACCTGTTTTATCAAAAGCAATAGCCTTCAAATGCCCTGCTTCTTCTAAATGGATGCCACCTTTAATTAACACTCCATTTTTTGCTGCATTTCCTATTGCAGTTACAACCGCAACTGGAGTAGAAACAACCAAGGCACATGGACAACCAACTACTAATACAGCTAAACCTTGATAAACCCATTCGCTCCAATCTCCCCCAAATAACGGTGGAATAACCGCAATTAAAAGAGCCAAGATCACAATAACTGGTGTATAGTATTTCGCAAATTTATCGACGAACGCTTGAGAAGGTGCCCGTTCTGCTTGAGCTTCTTCTACCAAGTGAATGATTTTTGAAAGAGTGGTATCTTCTACTCGTTTTGTCACTTTAACTTCAAGTAACCCTTCTTCATTTAAGGTTCCCGCAAAAACTTCTTCATCTATCGTTTTCGTTACCGGAACACTTTCACCAGTAATAGCAGCCTGATTTAACGTGGACGTTCCTTTTATAACGATTCCATCCATTGCTAATTTTTGGCCAGGCTTTACAATCATGATGTCTCCAACTTGAATTTCATCAACATGAATCATCATTTCTTCATTTCCACGGCGAATCAATGCTTCTTTTGGAGCAATATCCATTAATGATTCAATTGATTGACGAGCTTTATCCATTGAATAACGCTCTAACGCTTCACTGATCGCAAATAAGATGACAACGGTTGCTCCTTCACCCCACTCACCAATAAGGGCAGCTCCTATAATCGCAATGGTCATTAGCGTATTCATATCAAAGAGTAATCTGCTTAGATTTTTAAGTCCTTTAATGAATAGCGAATACCCCCCAATTAAAATAGACGCTGCATAACCAATCGAAGGTAGTATATGCTCCTCACCATATTGCTCACCTAAGAACCAACTGACTACAAGCAAAATGGCAGATATATATACCTTAATGTTTTCTTTCTGTTTCCAGAATGGTTCACGCTCTACTTTTTGTTCTTTTTCATCCCGAATCTTTAAATTTTCAAACGCCCCTGCTTTTTCCAATTCCTCAATCGTTGTATTCCCTTGAACATAAACTTTAGATGCTCCAAAGTTTACTTTCGCATTCTGAACACCAGGAAGATCTTTTACATTATCTTCAAAAATGGCAGCACAGTTGGCACAAGTAAATCCTTGAACACGATAGGCTTTCAATTCTTGTTCATTTAGTTTTGCTGTTTGATCAGACATTGGTTTTCACCTCGTTTTTATGTGCTAACGCAATCATCATTATCTGTTTGATGTGGTCATCATCTAATGAATAAAATGCTAGTTTTCCCTCTTTTCTGAACTTAACAATCCCTTGCTTGTGGAGGGTACGTAAATGATGAGAAGCATTCGCTACAGTAACACCTACAATATTTGCTATATCGCACACACATAGTTCTTCATCTTGGCACAAAGCGTAGGTAATTTTTGCTCTATTTTCATCTGCAATAGCTTTTAGCATTTGGGATACACTAACAATGTCAATTGATTGTAAATCCCCTTGTATTCGATTTACCTTTTCTTCATCATAACAATAAATCTCACAGGTATCTTTTTTATTCATTTTTTCACTCCATTCTCATTCAAGTGTTTATTTGAATATAGTATACTCCTTTTACTCGCTAACATTCAAGTGGTTATTTGAATGAATGTAAAATTGAATTATGGTATCCGATTCTAATAACAATTTTTTTAATACAAAATAAAAGGTTATCACAAAATATCCGGATAACCTCTGTTATATTTTTCGTTATTTATGCAGTTGCACAGCTACAAACCTTACCTTATTGAGCTTCCTCACTATATTGGACCGGTGTCAAATTGATTCCGAATCTCCTCAGCAAGTGTCTCTAAGGATACTTAGCAAAATCTAAAATAAAAAGGAGTAATCAACTCATGAATGAGCTAACTACTCCTTTTTACCTTTTCCTAACAACAACCACTTGCACCTAATAATACTAAACCTTCACCGTTCTGATTTTCTTCTTTGTCTAAAGTTAGCTCCTCAGTTGTAGCAACCTGTGAATCAATTGCTACTTTAATACCATTAATAGTTTCAATTATATCAGTTTCAAGTGGTGCATCTAAAGATAACGCAAATTGTGGTCCGCAGCATCCAGCAACTGAATAAAGGCGTATACCTTCTGCACCATTTTCCGTTAATACATTTTCTAATAAGTGTTTCGCAGCATCTGTAATTTTCATTAAGGTTTCTCCCCTATCCATTTGGATAAATTCTTTTTAAAGCCTCTTTCATTTCTGGCTTCACATTAATTTTTGGTCTTGCTGCCTTAGCAATTTCTTCTGCTTCAGCAATTGTACTTGCTTTTTCTAAGGCTAATAATGTTCCGATTGCAACAGTACCAGTGCGATTACTTCCTCCTTGGCAATGGAAGTAAATATTCTTACCCTCGTTATATGCTTTTATTACATGATCAATAGATTTCTTAATAGATTCTTCTTGGTCTGCTGCATCATCAACAATAGGGCTATGAATACGGTTATAAACTACATCTTCTATCGGAGCCTCAGCTCTTAAATCAAATACAACATCTATTTTCTCATTCCCTAATAAATCATTTACATCGTCTGCACCACCGATGTAAATTCTATCCTTGATTAATTCATGATAATTCTTTGTTGTCATTGTAGTACCTCCATCATTTTTCTACATCATTAATTTATATAGTCTTTTAGTTTCTCATACCCAATCTTTTCTTCATGCAACCAAGGTATAATCGCACAACTATCGGCTAAATGATTATTGACCTCACGAATCCACTCTTTTTCAGAAATTGCTTTCCCTCTTAACACAGGGTCTTTGGTATCAGTGGCAAATAGACTTTGATTAATAACCCACCATTTTGGGCTAATATTTGCTCTTCTTAAATCATCTTGTAATCGGGAGGCTTCAAATACAGGTGTAGCTTCAGCTAAGGTAACGATTACGACAGATGTTTCCTTGGAATCTCTAATCTTTGGAAGTAGTTTTGTTACACTTTCTGGCACTTCGCCAGTAGACCTAGCAATTTCCTTGCTATATGACTGTGCTGCATCTAATAAGAGTAATGTATGACCTGTAGGAGCTGTGTCAATGACGACAATCTCATTTTCAGATTTGGCAACTACTTCGGCAAATGCACGAAAGACTGCAATTTCCTCTGTACAAGGTGAGTTTAAATCTTCCTGTAAATAAGCCAGACCTTCCTCATCTAAATCCTTACCAGCAGTCGCCAACACTTCGGTTTTATATTTTTCTACTTCATCTTTAGGATTAATGCTGCTAATAGTTAGATTTTGATTTAATTGGTCGCTTTGAAATTGATACTGCAAGTGAGCTGCAGGATCAGTTGTCGTCAAATGAACTCGATGGCCCTGTTCCACCAAACCAACTGCAATGGCTGAAGCGACCGTTGTTTTTCCAACGCCCCCTTTACCCATAGTAAAAATTATTCTTGTATTAGTTGATGAGAAATCACTAATGACATCGTTTAGATTTGGTAGTCTTACTATCTCGTTCTCACTGTTTTCCTCTGATACTGGAATAACGTATTCTTTAAATAAATAACGTAAATTTTCAACCCCAGTTAGAGAATATGAAACAAACGGTAATGAATAGCTTACTGTCTGTTTTAGATTAGCTGGTATCTGCTTTAAAGCATTCCTTTGCCTTTGATAAAAAGCTGATGAAACTTCATCGTCTTTCATATAGTTCAGAAGCAGACCGTTAACAATAAGTATTTGATTTTTTATTCCAATCTCTTTGAGTTCTATTGATGCCCGGTCTGCTTCTATTAGAGATGATATATCAGGTCTTGTTACTAATATAAGTGTTGTTTTATTTGAATCCGAAAGAACATCAACAGTTTCCGAATATAAATTTTTCTTATCAGCAAGTCCTGATAAAGGACCTAAACAAGAAGCACCATGCGTACTTTCCTCTAAGAATCCGTTCCAGTCTGTTGGTAGTTGTAATAGACGTAACGTATGGCCCGTTGGTGCTGTATCAAAAATGATATGGTCATATTGGTTTATAATTTCTGTGTTTGTAAGTAAAGTTGTAAATTCATCAAATGCGGCAATCTCGACTGTACATGCTCCTGATAGTTGCTCTTCCATTGTAGCTACAACGGAATCTGGTAATATTCCACGGTATGGACCGACTACTTTTTCACGATATGCACTTGCTGATGCCTCGGGATCTAAATTACTGGCAAATAAATTTTCTACCGTTGGAACTGCTTTAGGCGAGTTTGTTAATTCAAAATCAAAAACATCCTGTAAATTAGATGCTGGGTCTGTACTAATTAGTAAAACTTTTTTTCCACTTTCCGCTAAAGCTACGGCTGTTGCACATGCAGTTGATGTTTTTCCAACTCCGCCTTTTCCAGTTAAAAATAAAAACTGTGTCTGCACAACATTTTGAGGTTTGAAAGATTGAAACATGTTTTTCACTTCTTTCTTTTCACTGTTTTTTTATGTTTAATGAAAGTCGGACTTTCGGTTTTTCAGTAAGCTCTTCAGCTTTTACCCCTAGCCATTCTGCAAGTTCTTCATTTGTTGGATAGGTTCCAACTTTAACAACTTGTTCATCTACTAAAACTACAGGTAACGCATCCGGTCCCTTTTCATGTAAAACACTATTCACTGACTGTGTTTTACCAAATTTATCAGGGTCATTTGTTAATTGATACCGTTTCACATCAAATCCTTTTTTCTCCAAAGAATATACCGCAGATGCTACTCTGGTTAGTTCTGGATCAACTGATGGACCACATACTCCTGTTGAACAACACATTGCTGGATCAAATATCTCGACTTTTTTCATCTAAAACCCTCCGATTAATATTAAATAAGCATATACTTATATTAGTCTTTAAAGAAAACCAAGAGATGGATCTCTTGGTATAAGGCTGTTTTATTCTCCAGTTTCAGCAAAACGCTTGATTCTTTCACCTATTTGGTCACGAACTCGTTGGAATACAGCCCATTTTTCCTCTTCACTTCCTTGAGCTTTTGCAGGGTCATCAAATCCCCAATGATCACGTTTTACATGTGGTGGTGTCATTGGACACTTATCAGCAGCATCTCCACATAAAGTAACGACAAATTCAGCATTGTTTAGGATCTCTGGGTCAATAATGTCAGATGTTTGATTTGAAATATCAATTTCTACTTCATTCATTGCTTTCACTGCATTGGGATTTAAGCCATGTGCCTCGATACCTGCACTCTTAACTTCCCACTCATCACCTAAATACTTCTTCCCCCAGCCTTCAGCCATTTGGCTTCTGCAAGAATTTCCAGTACATAAAAAATAGATTGTTTTTTTAGACATAATAATTCTCCTTTTTAAAATAGAGTAAGTGTTAGGTAAAGACCTAATAATGTAATAAATAGAATTGGAATTGTTAAAATAATACCCGTTTTAAAATAAGTTCCCCATGAAATTTTAACACCTTTTTGTGACAATACATGAAGCCATACTAATGTTGCTAAAGAACCAATTGGTGTGATTTTTGGACCTAAATCGGAGCCAACTACATTAGCATAAATAAGTGCTTCCCTTAACACACCAGATGTATCTGTTTCAGCAATGGCTAAAGCATCAATCATAACGGTTGGCATATTATTCATGATGGATGAGAGGAAAGCAGCTAAAAATCCCATTGCAACAGTTCCAACAAATAAACCTTGATCAGCTACTGTTTGAATGACACTTGCCAGTGCAGATGTAAGTCCCGCATTTCCTAATCCATATACCACCACATACATTCCAATAGAGAAAAATACAATATTCCAAGGTGCACTTTTAATAACTTCCTTAGTATTAACAGAAGCACTACGTCTTGCCATTATGAAAAAGAAAATAGCAATGGTTCCTGCAATTATAGAAACAGGTACGTTGATGAAATCGCTAGTAAAGTATCCAATTACTAATAAACTAAGAACATACCATGATAAGCGAAACATTTTTAAGTCTTTAATAGCCTCTTTTGGTTCCTTTAATTTTGATAAATCGTAATTTCTAGGGATACTTTTTCTAAAGTAAATTAACAATACAAAAATCGTCGCAATCAGTGAAAATAAGTTTGGAATTATCATTCGTGAGGCATATTCCACAAATCCGATACCAAAAAAGTCTGCAGAGACTATATTTACTAGGTTACTTACAATAAACGGAAGTGAAGTTGTATCAGCAATAAATCCACTTGCCATAATGAAGGGAAATATCATTTGTTCTTTAAACTTTAAATTTCGTACCATAGCAAGTACAATGGGTGTTAGAATTAATGCCGCACCATCATTTGCAAATAAGGCCGCTACAATAGCACCTAGAATACTGATGTATACAAACATCTTTATTCCATGACCTTTTGCTACCCGTGCCATGTGTAATGCTGCCCATTCAAATAATCCAATCTCATCTAATATTAATGAAATGAGGATAATTGCAACGAAAGATAACGTTGCATTCCATGTAATGTCAATTACTTCAAGAACATCACTAAATCCCACTACTCCTGCTAATAAAGCTATTACAGCCCCTCCGCAAGCTGACCAGCCAATATTTAACCCTTTAGGTTGCCAAATAACTAAAATCAATGTTGCAATAAAGATAATAAGAGCTAAAATAAGTGTTCCTGACAAAATGTAAAACCCCCAATATTAACAACAAGAAATCCGTTTCCCTTGTTTTTCTAAATCCTCTAACTTATCCTTTTGGCTAGGTAATTGGTTAAGAATCTGAGTAACAAATGGATAGTAGATATTGTTCTCATTAATTGAATAAAAAACCCACTGTCCCTTTTTCTCCTCTTGAACCAATCCCATATCTTTCAACCTTCTTAGATGTTGGCTTATAGCTGGTTGTGTCATTTGAAATATCTCAACAAATTCACATACACAACATGCTCCACCATCAAGAATTTTCATCATGGTTAGCCTAGTTTTATCTCCTAATAGTTTAAGTATTACAGCAACTTGTTCTATTTCAATAGTCGTTTTCAATTTTACACCTCACTTTTTCACTTTAAATAAGTATTTACTTATATAATAATCCACTTATATATGTGTTTCAAGTTTTTTCTTCAATGGTTTTTCACAGCACTTTCCCCTCTAACTATTTGTCTATGGTAAAAAGGTTTTAAACTCACTTTCCTTCCTCTTTTAAATCCTCATACGCATTTGTAAAACGTTCAAAAGAAATGCTCCCAAGTGTTTCCTTATCTTTCTGAAATAGACGCTCAAACGTGATTTCCTTTGCCTTTTCTAAGGTGCATTGTCTACTATTCATAATTAATTTAAGATATGCAATAAAGTATTCTTTACTTAAATTACCACCTTTATTAATGACCATCATCATTACCTCCAAAAAAAGGAGAGTATATTCGACTCCCCCTTTCTAATTTCACAATTTTAGCAGCATGAATTTGAACTACAGGATGCTTTTGTAACATTTAGATTCGTACTACATACACCCGTTTCAGGTAATTCCAACTCAACCTTCTCTGAGGCTTCGTAGTCCCCTGATATGTATGCTACAACGGAGCGAACCTGCTCATATCCTGTCGCCATTAAAAATGTTGGTGCTCGACCATAGCTTTTTGCTCCAACGATATAAAAATCTTTTTCAGGTTGCCGTAATTCTTTTTCCCCATGAGGACGTACCGTTCCACAACTATGAATATTAGGATCAATCAATGGAGCGAGAGCTTTGACACATTCCGTTGCTGTATCAATGCTGGTCCTCACTTCCCGAAGGATTGAAAAGTCTGGACGATTCCCTGTATTGACAATCATTTCATCTATATCTGAATAGGTTTTTAAGTCATCTTTAGTCTCCCCTACTAGCTCTATTTTCCCATTTTCCCCTTTAATGTTTTGAATCCTAAAAGGAGTAATAACTTGAACTACGCACGAATCCACTAATTTGTGTATGCGACTTCCTAAATCACCTCTCGCCTCGAGTGCATCCAGTTCCTCTCCTCCATAAGCCTCTTCAACTCGCACTTTTCTCAAAACCCATACAATTTCTGTTGCGGGATATTCTTCTCTTAATTTTGCTAACTCTAATAATGAATTGATTGCAGAATGGCCACTTCCAATAACAGCAACACGTTTATTTAGATAACGGCTTTTACCTGCTCCTAGAATATCTGGGATGCCATAGAAAATTTGATTTTTTATGGCTTCCTCTTCTTTTAACCAAATGCCATTTGAATTTGCAGGATTAGGATTACCCCAGGTGCCTGTTGCATCAATAACTGCTCTCGCCTCAAACTTTTTAAATTCGCCATTTTGCTCTGCATAAATGACAAATGGTTGTTTTTCTCGATTAGCAGTTTTCATTTTATCCATATTTTTTCGGCTAATTGAAAAAACCTTTGTATTAGCAAACAAAGATTTTTTAATTTCAGGAGTATTTGCCAACGGCTTTAAATATTGATCAACTAATTCTTTCCCAGTAGGTAATTCATTTAGGTCTGGCTCAGTCCAACCTTGTTCTTTAAGAAGTTTAGATGCCGTCTCATCAATGTTATATCTCCAAGGTGAAAATACTCGAACATGACCCCATGTTAGGATATTCGCCCCTACTTGAGCTCCAGATTCTAAAAGAATAAATGGTTGATCATATCTTGCTAAATGGGCTGCTGCTGCAAGACCTACAGGGCCCGCCCCAATAATTGCAACGGGTAAATGTTTGTTTTCATCTTTATTAGTTTCTTTCAATTCCTCTTCAGCTTGACAACAGGTCGGTTTGATTTCTATCCATTCCATTTTCATCTTTCCTCTCATTATGTTTTTTAAAGAAGACTACTTCGACTTTGTAACTGAGATATTTGCTGTATGTAAAATCCAGATGCTTAGATTAACAATTTGCACCTAGTATTTTTTCCATCGCCATTACATCTACAAATTCACCATCAAGAATTCCTTGATTCTTAAATATCCCAACTTGGCGATACTTCAATTTGTTATATAAGCCTTGACCTATAGAGTTAAATGGGAAAGTAAATAAAACTAATTTATAAAAGTCATGATTCGATGCTTCTATTTCAAGTTGTTTTAGCAACCTTTGCCCAATCCCTTTCCCTCTAAAATCACGATGGATATAGACCGAGATTTCCCCTACTCCCCTATAGGCATCTCTAGGATTATAAGGACTTATGGCTGCCCATCCGACAATGTTTCTTTCTTCATCCTCTGCGACCAACCCAACGTATCTCCCCTGACGATGAAGAAACCAGGAATGGATATAATCTTGATCTTTCGTTCTAGTTTCAAGTGTGGCAATCCGATCCTCTATTCCTTGATTATAAATCTGAAGAACTTTCATCAAGTCTTTTACTTCGACCTCCCTAATGATCATTAATCACCCCTCCTTTAATTGCTAAAATCAACACTTGATAAAGTCAAATATCACCCAAAAGGAAACCACTATTTATTTAGTGGTACAACAACCAGAACCAGATCCATCATTCATCCTCATGGCACTCAGTAAGACCTGTAAACTATCTATAACCTGATCCTTTTTATCATCTGGAATGAATCCTAAAATCTGCCCAATGTATTGATTCATTTGACCGGAGATTTCGTTTGCTTTTACTTGCCCTTCTTCAGTAAGTAATAAAACAACATAACGTCTATCGTTTGGATCTGGGGTTCGAGAAACATACCCTAATTCCACCACTTTATTGATTTGCCTACTTAGCATTCCGGTATCCATGGATAATTTCTCAGCCAGATCAATTAAGGAAATACGGGGATTTTTATCCAGTTCATATATAATGTGACTTTGCAGGACTGTTATTCCGCAACATTCTGAACCTTCACGCTGTAATAAACCAAAATCACGAACCAATTGTTGAAGAATTTCTCTGATCTCAATTGCTTCTTTAAAACTCATTTTTTCATTCACCTCACAGTAAATGATATATACAACAATTGACTTTGTCAACTATTATTCAAAAGATTGAAAGGATATTGTGCAAAAAGGATGAAATCACGATTGGATTCTTTTCGTTGTCTACCTATGTAATTTCCTTTTCCATTCCATTTACACTCTGTTGAGGCATAACTAACTGATTTGATTATTTATGATTGTTATGGAATCACTTTTTTACCTTCTTATTTACCTATTTTCCAATCCTATAGGGCATAAATTCATTTATTTTGAAGGTTCACCAAATGAGAAAAGATCCTTCAATTTTTAGAAGGATCTCCTCAAAGCGTTCTTTTAATTCGTTCTTTAATTCGTTCATTTATAAATCGTTCTTTTTAATCGTTCTTTTTGAATCTTCATCATCATTATATTCATTTTTAGAGAAAAATACAACACTTTCTTTAAATTTTTTTTAACTCTAAAGATTTTTTGATTCTTTGAGAAGGAGATACCAGTGTTTGTTTAGCTAAAACATCTAACATAAATTAATTAATTTGACACTTATACTAAGGATTCTTCTCTTGTTTCATATTTAACATTTATTTCCTCGTCCAAGGTTAATCCTAGCTCATTCAGCTTTTCGGGGTTTATAAAATTAGCTTTTCTTGTTGTTTCCTTATCCTCTATATTAACTTCTACCTCTTTAATAATAATTAATTTTTCATTTTTAAAATAATCCAGTATTGCAGAGGAATCAGATGGTTGCAAATTAAAACTTGACTCATCATTCAAAAATTCTAAAATATTTTTTTGATAAATTACTGTCAGAGGTTTAGAACCGTATTTAACAAATAGTCTATTCATTCCTTTATTAATACAATTTAAGTATTTTAACTTTTCCTCATCACTTGATTCTATATCTTCTATATCAAAAGGTCTGTATGTTTCCACACCTAAAATATCCTCAATCTTCTTTACATTAATCCTAGTTTTTAGGCTTTCTACGTATCTTTTTTTTACTTTAGATTCTAAGTATAAAAGAGTTATTTCTTTATCTTGATAACTAAGCTCTAAAATTAGAGGAAGCATATCAGAATCCGAGGAAACAATTACATAGTGTTCGAACTTACGAGTATTATATAGCGATTTAATTACATCAATCGCCAAAGCTAAATCAGACGCATTGGTTTTTCCATCTCCAATGGAATTAATATGCCGTAACTCTACTAAATTCTCCTGTAGATCACTTATTTCATTATTTGCTGTCTTAAAGTCACAAAACGCTTTAATAAGTTGGACTGAATTTTCCTCTCCTAATGCTAAATGTTCTAGTATTTTTTTTACTACTTCACTTGTTTTAAACTGGGAATATGATTCATTAATAGAACGGTATAAATTATCATAATCCATATATACTGCTGTCGCTTTCCCCATATCTATACCCCTTAAATTAAAATTAGTAATAATTTCCTAAATTTATTATACTGAAAACCCCTCTTTTTTACTATAGAATAGTAGACACTTTTCAAAACACTATGTAATCACTTGCACCGGGATACTATTAAATACTGAAATTAGTAATTTGTCGTATGTACTCACTTACCTCTTCGTAGAACTTTTTATTAATCCCGGCATTCCTAAGCACCTTCCATACCTTTATTTCATCTTCGTCATTATTCATTAAACCAATTACATAACCTATTCTTCGTACACGAAAATCCTTTTCTGACTCACAAACATCATCTACCAATGCTTTGGTTTTTGGCATCTTATCTAAATGTTGCTCCAATAACGCTCTTTCTCCAATTACATCACCAATCCTCTTAACTGTAACCCTTTTAGGCTTATCGTTGTAATATCTAATTTCATCCATAGACTTTTGTACACTAGCTAATATCTCTTGGTCTCTTTTCTGCCAATCCACTCTCTTATTATCGTTTCTTCTCTTTTTCAAATTAGGTGAATTATTTTGAAGCCACTCATTATCATTTCTATATAGATAGGCATAAGTTGCTGGATTAATATTTCTTAGTTGAGTCTTAGATAGCCGTGGATTCTCGCCTTGCAGCTGCATCCAAACTTGTCGATATCTTTCGATAGTTCCACTCTCATCCTGCTTCAAAACTTCTTTTGTTGATTTCTCTATCCCCTCTTTTTCTGATTTATATTTAATCACAGTTCCGGGATCAACATTTAATCTTCGAGCAATCTCCCGATAACTGAGTTTTTCTTCTAACAAAGTTTTTAATACCTTGTTCCATATAGGACCAAAATCCATAATCCGTGTATAGCGGTACTGTCCTGTTTTTTCTGGGTCCTGTCCTTTTCTTGTATAAGAAAATCCACATACAGGACAAGTAAATCTCCCAATAGGTTTCTTTGTTTTCTCACATATTCTTACAGTTACTTCATCAATAACCTTCTTATGATACTTGGGACAAACGACATTAAGGCAAGGCCATTTAGGCTTTCCGAAAGGATAACTTTCAAAAGAATTGCCCTTAAATATTGAGTTAGTATCTAATCCAAGAAAGGTTAGCATTAGAATGTGATAATAAGGATGAAATGACTTTCGATGTTTACGGGATATATTGGCTATCCAAGAATCGGATTGCCGTATTTTCACATGCAGATTTTCCAAAACTTGCTGTGAAAAATATGTATGAAAATCATCATACAACTTTTTCTGATAAACCTGTCCTCTATAACTAGCGTAACCTTTTTCCATTAAATGATAGCGATAAAACTTTGTGAAATGGGAAAAGCATTGATTTTGATATTTCCTATTCAATAAATGCTCTGCTCGTAAAACAATATCCTTGAGATGTATTAGGTTGTTCTCAGTTATTTTTCTCTTTCTTTTCAAATCACAGTTGCTGGTGGTTGGTAAGATAAAAGCATGTTTATTAGAATGAGTTATCAATACATCGCTATCCTCTAACCACAACTCATGCTTAGCACAAATGAGATTTCCAGGTAACTGATGAAGGCGATGCCAGTACAATTCTCGATACGTAGCTATATCTTCTTCAGCACAGGCTGAACAATATTTTAAATACCTGTTTTGTGGTATCGAACTTGCCATAATACCCGATTGCATATAAATCTTCTTTCCGTCATCACTTGTCATAGACTCATAAATTGATTGAGCCTTTTCTGTTGGCAAGAACACTGTATAAAAAGGATACATTGTATGTTTCTCTATAAGCATCTGTTCGTTCAATGTCGTGTTTTTAGGCAAATGCTGAACTAGAGAGGCAATTCCAGATGGCAAAAATACCGAAGCACTTATCGTCCTCTTACCGAATAAATCTTCCAATGTGTGTTTCCAAAAAACATTTCCTGATCGGATGTGATACCGAGCAATAATACTATATAAAAGTTCATCAGGATATGGGGTTGGGAATTGTATAATCATGAAACATCACGCTCAGGGTAATCCTGCTTAATTACTCCAGCATCTAGTAGTGCTTGATACGCAATTATTTGTTGTTCTTTCCCTTTTTTTATAATGGTTCTTAGGTCGTTACTTATTACTTTATCCGTACTTTTTTCATTATTGTTTAATAGAAGAAAAACATCTTTTACGACTTGTGATACATCCCTTATTTGATTGTTCTCAGAAACAACTTTTTGTGCTGCCTTAACAGCAACATCATTATTAAAACCTAGCATCCCTAAACGGAAAACAGTATCATCAATTAATTGTACTTGCTCATTTTTCCGTTCGGCTCCTTCTTGGAGTGAGTTCAGTACCTGATTTTGATCAACAATAATCCGTTCTTGTTCAATAAAGTCCTCAATATTTGGTAGCATTATGTCGTCATATTTTACTAGCTTGCTATAGTCCTTGCTCTTTAATGTATTTAGCATAGGCTGAACCATTTTTAATTCTTCTTGAGCCACTTGTTTAATTAACGCAGTGGTAATCTTTTCATTACCACTACTAATAGCACGTAGCTGCACCATCATATAGAGCTTAATTGCGATGTCTGCAATTCCTTGAGACTCATTATATAGGGTTGAAGAAATTTGTTCTGTAATCGGTGATTCCTCTTTTGTCCACTGATATTTCCACATACCCTGAACAAATAAATCCCAAATAGCATCTTTTTCAAATCTATCCCACATGATGTTCCCCATATTAGTGCTTCTTCTTGCTTGTCTAAACTGTGATTGTAAGACATCCATTGCCTTTGGGGTTCCAACCATAATGAGAGGGATATTTATCGTATTGATTAACGCTGTAAAAAAGTTTAATATCTGTGCTGAGCTAGAGCTTTTTATACCCTTTAAATGTTGTAACTCGTCCAGGAATAGCATGCCAAGGTTTATACTTTTAGCAATCTGAGCCATAATGGGCATTAGCTGACTTGTTGACAAATGACTGTTTACGTATCTATTAAAATAGTTGGAGCCTAGAAGTAGATCTACTTGATACATAAAATCGTAAATAATGGTTTTTACGGAACCATCAAAAGGGGTTTCAATTTTTAAATAGGTTACTTGATAGTGATTTAAGGCTTGCCCTTTATATGAAACATGAGAAATGACCTGTGGAATGGTTTGCAAGACTCGCTGTAATGTACGTGTTTTTCCTACACCTGAGACCCCCAAAATACTCAATGTTTGTCCTGTCTGGATAATAGACTTATCAAAAGACTTATTTTGTATATTATTCCAGTTATCCACAAAAGTTTGTGCATAAGTAGAACTTACTGGATTGCGATAGGTATAACCAGTTCTAATTAACCTAGATATTGATGACTCAATTCTTAGATGGATCGGGATAGCTTGAAAATAATGCAGCAACCTAGAAATTAGATGAACTCTCTGATGGTCATTCAAATATCTTTCTTCCTTATTATATGGAGGATACATGCTTAGACGGTCAATGACTTCCTCCTGAGAATAGATTGGCGGCAACGCCTCTATAAGAGGATTGCCTTGATATTCCAATATCTCTTGTTCCCTATATTCTGCAATTTGTGCCTCAGTTCCATTATGTAATTCAATTATCTCCATCATAAAGCACTTCCTTTTGTTTCTTTCGGAAAATATCCAACACTTTTACCGGTTCAGTATCATGATTTACTTCGTTCGATTGCTTTCCAATGTTATTTTGATCCACCACGGTTTGTTTTTCCCTTTTAAATATTTCTCTCTCTTTTTCTCGATTTTCTCTAATATTCTTTATATCTTTAGGAACCTCACCATTTAAGATTTGATTGTTAGCCTCTTTTTTCGCCATTTTAACAATCTCCTCTATGTCCTGAGCTAATTGAATTGCTCCATTTAAACTGCTTTCCTCATATTCTGCCTCTTGTTGCTTTCTTTCAGTTTTTAAACTCACAACTTCTTCCATCTTTACACCACGATACATTTCGTATTGTTCGATTAATGAACAAACTTCATAGTTCAACCTATCTATACGAATATAAATATTAGATACGTCTTGAGGATCATAATGCACCCCCATACTCCAACTGCCTTTTATTCGAGCCTTAGAAAACCACCGTTCTTTCAATGCTTTCGCACAAGTATAATAGAGACCTCCAAAGTTGATTCCTTTCGGGGTGATTTTTGCACTAGCTTTAGGTAAAACACTACTTCTGATCGCATCTAAAGGCATAGTTCTCAGTAATCCTGTTCCTTTACGCAAACCCCACTTAAATATTTCTATCGGTATTGGTGGGACCTTTTCTGCTATCATACTTTGCGTTAACGGGTAGTCCGATAAATAATTATGATTGTTATAATATAGAACCGTTCTGACTAAAATTTGGACGTACTCGTTTAGGTTTAACACTGCTTTCTTCCTGTAATCCTTTCCTCCACGCTTCATAAAATCTTTTTGGACCGCCCCAGGGAGGAATGGAGAGATGTGGTCCTGAAGAATGTCAAAGTATTTTTCGCATACGGCCTTTAGCTCAGGTCTGTACGGACCTAAATTTTGGATCTTAATGTTTAAATCCGCCGTGATTTGTGTTAATTCATTGGAAATCAACTCACTACCCCGATCCGCCAAAATAGTATGCGGAAGATAATGAATAGGCCAATCATTTTCATCAATATCCATATCGAGGGTCCGCTTGCAAAATTCCTTTTTATCTTCAAAGGCATTTGCAAGAGCCAACCTCAACGATTCTTTTGACATATTTTGAATTCCTGCATATACAGAAACAATACACCTGGAAAAAATATCCACAGTTAAATAAATGACAGGACGGCCAATCACTATATTCCTATCAAAACTTGAAACTAAATAAACATCACCAATGGTTGCATCAATGGCATATGTACCTATCCCCATAGAATCTTCTGTGGCTGAACCGGTTATAGCACGATAGTTTTGTAAAAATTCCCTTCTGCCCTCTCTTTTATGAATGGCATCTTCCGGTTTGTACCACTTGCGATACCAATAATAGAATTGGTCATATGAAATAATTGGCTTATCTAAATCTAATACTTTATAGCCTGACTTTTCATCCTCTTTGGAGAAATACTCCTTTACCATTTGCTGATAAGCATATTTTAATGAGGGTTTAGAACGAATAAAGTAGTATTTTTCTAGGCTAATTCTAATGATTTTCTTCCATTCATCGGTTATTGCTGCCCTTTGAATAGAGGAAGAGTAAGCGAAGGGTCTTCCTGCCTTTTTGATATATTTACGTTCCTTTCCTTGCTGTTTCCCACACTTATTAAAGTCGGGTAAGAGAGCATTCTTTACCATCCCTCTCGACCAATATCGTTTTAAATATTGTCGAATGGTCTTTGTGCTAAGGAAAAAATCCTTACTGGCCATTTTTATTAGCTCTGATCTCCTCTTTGGAATAAAAATGTCAGGAATTAAATAGATTTGATTTATTACTATCCATGCTTTATCACGTTTTTCAATTTCTATCCCAGATAAATCTTCTTCTTTCACGCTGAACGCCCACGGTTCAGTTGCAACCTTTGTAATCTCACCTTTGATCAAAGAGGATTCTATACTGTGTATTTCCTCACTGTAAGGAAATGATGGTTCACGGACATTAACTAGAAAACAAAGTTGATGCTCATTATCGACCCAAACTACCCTTTGAATAAATTCAGGATTTTCAGTGCTTTGTAATAAATCATTAATTACCAACTGCATACCTTACATCACCACCATTTTCACCAGTAAATTCAATATGATAATTTTCAATTTTATTAGTCAAATAGATTTTCCTGCTTAAATCCATGCTTACTTCTTTATGGGCTATCAAATGTTTAAATAAGATTAGACCCAATCCTTCATCCAAGCTATATTCTCTTTCCAATCGGGAAAAAATGCCTTGAAACGTATCCGATTTATTAGACAAATACTGAACTATATCTCTTTTTAAGTGGGGCAAATTCAAAGTAAGCAATGGATAATCTTGAATGTCATAGGAGTTCAATGCCCAGCCAATATTTCGTGCCAATTGTTTATTGATTTCTTTTTCTGTCACAATTCCAAAATCAATCCCTTTCTTTTCAAAATACCTTCTTTGTAGTTCCAATCTTTGCAAGGTTGCATTTTTCTCTAACTCCTGTGATTGCTTAATTATTCTTGCTTGATAATAAGGTTCTCCATTTTCCCCCTTCCTTGTTACAAAAAAAGAAACCGTAAAGATATGTGGTACTTGTGTCTTCGTATCAAATAGTTTCTTTGTAAGCTCCTCATCCACTTGGATATTCATGTCATGGAAATCTAGTAAAGGGTACTGCTCCCTTATGTCAGTAACATGGTCGTCAAATTCCAATAAGTAGAAGTAATATAACTGCATATCGCTTAATAGATGGTAGACCCTTTGAGTGGTATGACCAAAAATACGAGTAGATCTTCCTTTCGATGCTATGTCTTGAACTTGCAGCCATGGTTTATAGTCTTTTCCTGTTCCTTGACCTCGTTTTTCCATTAGGAACCTTTTAATAGTTGTTTCATTCCATTCTCTAATCATTCGGTATCCCCCTACTCCCTCTTTCTTGAAGAATAATGTGTTCATTATCAATTGCTGAATCAACAGTTGTTTTGAATTCACATTTAAAAAGATTAGAATATTCATCCCAACCATTAAATGGAGAGTAATTTTTATCCTGTGAATCATTAATACGACATAATTCTTCTTTTATCAGTGTTAATTGCCTACGGATTAAATAACGTAAGAACTGTGACCCTGTTACTTTTTGGAATTCAGAAACAAAATCAACATAAGAACAACCCGCCAATTCTTCTACATGTTTATTGCAAATCTCATCATGATAATGCTCATCAATGTATTGAATGACAGCATTAATTTTGTCCATCGTTTAGTAAGCCCCCTTAAATATAAAAAAGCATTTGTTGCGTTGACTTTTGTCAAAACGGATTGTTTTTTTTCTCCGTATAACAAAGTCAGCAACAAATGCCTCTATTTTATAAATTAACTTGTAAGTACAATTCATCAAGATCTTCTTGTAATATTCCAAGATACCTTTTAGTTTCCGCAACGGACCTATGATTAAGGGCTATACATATGTAATCAAGTGATATGCCTTTCTTAAAAGCCCAATAGCCCCAAGTTTTTCTCATTCCGTGCGTTGAGAATTTCTCTGTTATCCCTACCATATCACAGGCTTCATTCAACATTGATGCAGCATATTGCCTGGTGATAGGTTGATTGGTTCCCTTTCTACTGGTAAAAAGGAAGTCCTCCTGTTTCTTATCAGGAAACTCTCTATTAAATTCTTTAATACTTTTCGCTAAATTTGGCGTAATCGGGAACCGCTTATATTTACCAGTCTTCTTTTCATTCACTTCGATAAACTCTGTTGGCTTCCTACCGTCCCACACTTGATTCACCTTTAACATCAAAATGTCAGAAATTCTTAGAGCTGATGAAATACCGACCATAAAAAGCAAATAGTCTCTTTTATTTTTCCCTCGAAGGTATCCTTTCACCGCTTCAAGTTGTTTTAAATCTCGAATCGGATGAACAACTTTCACTTTAGTTCACCTCCTGTATGAATCTTACATATTCATTGTAAATCTCTATTTGAGTAAGATTCAACAGCCTAGAGGCAAAATCCAAAAATAAAAATGCCGATTTTATAGGATTTCCTTGTTTACACAACAGGGTTGTGTAAACTACTTTTTGAAAATTAAATTGTACACTGCGGAAAACGATTCGTCCCAGGTTAATCATTCCGATACATTCCTTCAGAACCTTTTGATATAATGGAAGACAAAGGAAGCTAACTACTTTTGTCTATTTAATAGAATGTAGGTGGAAATATTGCCCGTTTGGACACAATGGATTTCATTAGGATTGGCGATTCTCGGTTCAATAACAGGAATTTGGGCGTTGGTTTTAAATCAACAAAGAACAACTATTACAAAAAGAATAGAAAAGGAACGTCTTGAAGCAAAGAAAAAGGCATCATTCCAAGTTGAACGAACCAAACAAATGGGGTCAAAACAAATGCAAGATAGGCTTTTATTACACAATATCGGACAAGCAGAAGCTAGAGAACTCAAGGTTGAATTCTACAATTATGACCGTTTTAATAAAGGCGAAAAACGTAAAATTAACCCATTAATAGATAGAATTCCGTCAAAAATAAATGCAGGACAGACAGTAAATATCCTATTGTCTATTGCTGGTAATACAGCACCTCCTTATGAAATCATTATCACTTGGGATGACGATTTTAAAAAAGGTAACAAACTAGAAACAACTTTAAACTAGAAGTAAGTAGGCAAGATAGGATAAAGAGCAAAATATCTCTTTATCCTTTTCTTTCAAATGTTAACTCGCTTTCTCATCACTAATGTTTTTCATCTTCATTGAAAGAACATTCCGTATAGAAATCCTCAACTCATTAATCTCTTTTAGCTCCTTCTCTGGAATAATCCCTTTGATTAAGGATGTTTCCAACAAACTATGAAGGCCATCCAATGCCTTCAATGAATCATTAAAGAAACGAAACTTTTTAGGAATATACAATTGATGTGCCTCGGCAAGGTTGGCAACGCTTGATGTCGCCCGTTTCCTGATTATCTTCACAAGGTCTTTTTCCTTCCGAAATTCACGTCTATCTGTAATCTCATAAATCTTGTCAACCAATTGCAGGGCATTAGTATAGGCACCAAAGTTTTTAACGTTTGGTGTAAATGGATTTGGTAAATCCATTCCCTTCCCCTCTTTCTCTTTTATATTGGACAGGTTTTTTGTTAGAATGCTTACCACTTGAGTTGTTAAGTTATCTAGCTCATTGAATTGAACTTGGGTTATATATTTCTGTCCCAATGAAACTTGGAGCCATGCCGATGTTTCTTTTGCTGATCCTATTGCAATGCTGTATTGGTTAAACTTCTCCCCTACATAAATTTGCTCACCCATTTCAATTCTTTCTTTAATTGAACCGGCACTTCTTTCAATCTGGTTTACAATGTGATCAACTTCGTATGAGGGAAAGTTCTTACACAGTTCAATTATATTTGTCTCTAGCTCCTTAGCCTTTTTGTAACCAATGAATTGCTTTACATCTCTTACTTCAAGGTGCTGTTGTTTTTTGGCTTGTTTTTCTTTTGTTGGTGTTGTCGATTGTGTGGATTTATCGGAGGTTGCTGCGGAATTATTCTTATGGGTTTGCATATTGAGGCAATCGTCGAGGTTGTCGTAAATCTGATTGGCTCTGTACTCAATCAAATAATGATCAATCAGTATTTTTTCAGCATCAGAAAGGTCCTTCATTTCTTTTAGAATCCAGATAAACCCTTTCTCTGCTAGGTTCTTCAAATAAGCTCCAATGTCAAAGACACAATAGGAAACTCTTATTCTCTCTGCCCGATATGATTCCTGGATTTGTCCTACTATCTCATTCAATTATCATCAACTCCAATTTTTCTATGATAGATAAGAGAGGCAAAAGCGAAATATCTAACTTATCCTATTATATTTCAGCAGATACAATTACCTCTCTTTATTCTACTTTGTTTGACTTCTGGGTTCTAAGTTAAGGTGAGGTTCTCAGCTTCTTGAGTTGAGCCTAAGTGTGGATAGTGCGAGTGGAAAGGAGTAGCATTTTATTTTTTAACTGCCTTGTTCCTCTTTAAACTTTCTTCTAATTCCTTGAAGAATGACTCCGAGTAATGTGGAAAGGAGTATAATGTTGTTTCGGTCAGGCATTTTGATCGAGTATTCTTATCAAAATAGGTAACTTTTCTTTTTTCAGCAAAAAGTAATCCTAACTCCCTAAATCTCTTTACAGCACTACTGAATCTTGCGGAAGATACTTTACTTTGACTAGCATACATAGCGAAGATAGAGCTGTTTTCATCATTTCTTTTCTCTAAGTCAATGAACTTTTGACCATGAATTAACATGTTTTCCAGTACATCTACAAAGGACTTAATTTTTTTAAATAGATTGGGATACTTTCCTTGAAAATCTTGATTTTTATACAAGGCAAGAATACGCTCATTTTCAATGTATTTCTCCTTCTCCTCTCGCTCCCAATCGACATTATCATAAGACACATTCAATAAATTGATCAGCTCATCTCTTACAAACTGACGTTGCTGTGTATATCCTTTTCCTTCTACTTTTGGAAAGCAAAGTAGCAAATCAAAAATCGAATAAGCAACTGCTTCATCATAAGGTTGACCTGTGAAGTATTTGTATTTCCCTGTAGTATCCTTACCAATCCACGCTTCGTTTCCATCGAATATTTCACAAGGAAAAAGTGTTTCTTCCTTTATAACTTTTAAATTTGGAAAAACCATTGAAAAGACATTATTTTCTACTGCTGCACTCTCAAATTCATCATGATTCTTTAGGTTCACAAAAGTAGTTGAAGCATCGTACATCGTCTTCCGCCATTTTGAGGCCTTTTCACCTTTACTCAACTCATTTTTTGCCATCATTCTTTCTTGGATAAATGCAGAACGATATGGATGGAATTCTCTTGAAATTGTCATTATAGATCTACTCCTTTTTTTTGTTTTTTAGTTGTTATCTAAGGTAACAGGAGGAGAGAAATATTATGAATCTCTCCAATTACCTTACTTAAATTCTTTGCTTGAAAGGTTGTTGCCCCCCACTAAGGGACACGATTCTCTATTTTTTTACTTTAACTTGATTCCGACAAACTCAACGGCTCTTGTTTGTGATCCTTGACGTTTCGCAACACCTTCATCAGCAAATAGACTTACCAATTGTGAATAAAATTCACGTTGGGGAACTGGTGATACCTTGGCATCTAAACATTCTTTTTTATATTCATCATAAAGTCTTTTTCCTGATTCATTCGACATTGGAGATATCGTGCAATATTCATCGGAAAACCAAAGAACACTGTTATTTCCTTTCTTGTATTCCTTCATCAAGTTCTTTGCTTCTTCGCTTTCAGTGAACTCATAATTATTTTCAATTAACCGTTTCAATCCAATTAAAGCCCACTGAACAATGCCTTCACGTTCTTTAAGCAATTCTTCTTTTAAATTTCGGTCAATATTTTCACTGGAAACAATATTTTGGAAGGGGATTAGAGCTAATCTTCTGTAGAACCCAGAGGTGTGATCAACATAGTTCGAGGGTAATTTGTTTGCGGCAAAGAGAAGGCGGGCAGTATTGTTAAAGTCAAATCCTTTTTCATACTTATCGTCTGCGTGCATGCTATCTCCAGAGACTAATGCTTTAAATACGGCTGTGTCTTTAATGTTTCCTTGAGGAAGGTCAGCATAAGTATTCAGTAATTTTCCGAATAACTTTACTGTCCGGTATTTTGCTCCTAATTCTTGAAAAGGAACATTGGACACATAATCCTTACCAATAATTCTCTCAATAATTTCAATTAATGTTGATTTTCCCGTATTCCCAGGCCCATACAATATAAAGGCTTTCTGTGCCTTCATTTCTGTTGTTAGCAAATAGCCAATCATTTCCTGGACTGTTTTAGCATCATCTTCCGTTAATGAAGCTGCTATATATTCTTTAAATCTTGGACACTGTGCACCAATCTGGTACTCAACATTTAATTGAAAGGCAGTTTTGTAGTTTTGAGCGTAAGGTCCAAACGTATTTGACTTTATGTCATAAACACCGTTTTTGAAATTTACCTTGTCTTTCATTCGATCCGAGTTTGTCAGCCCATTATCTTTTGGTATTCTTTTCAAGAGAAGTTTCTTTGTATCCTCAATATCCTTATTTGTTAGATATCTTGGCGACATGTAATCTAGGATTTCAAGTTCAAGTTCATCAATTCCAACCTTTTCAAAAATACCTTTGCCCTTTTCCCTAGCGTAAACATTCGAATTACACATGAGCAAATCCTTTTGACTCAATAGTGTTGAAACTAGAACATTAGGGAGCAACCTTAAACCACTATTTGTTTTTATATAATGATCTGGAAGTTGTTTTGAATTCTCATCTACCTGACAGTTCTTTTTGAAATGATATTCTCCGATTCTTTCCAAGCCTTTTGATTCAGTCCATGGAGATTTAGGTTTCCAAGTTGCTGTTCCTTTTAATGGAACAATATGATCTCTATCAAAGTAGTTTACCTTGATATTTTTGAAATGCTGATTTCCTATAGAGATCCCTTTTACTATCATGGTCAAAGACGTTCCAACAATTTCCCCGTAGAACTCACCATCAAGCGTGTCAACGGCTTCCCTTGCTACTTCACTTAATTCTCCAGCAGACATTGCATTTTGAATCTCTATTGAAATGTAGGGATACTCCTTTTTTAAAACAAGGCCAATTCCTGCATTTGCGTATTTCGGAGCATTTTCCTTCAGTTCAAGTGCATTCTGGTAATCCATCCAGTTAGATGGATCATTTGCATCTACCGGTTCATCAGTTGTTGGATCCCAAGCAGTAGTTACATACTCCTTCCCTATCTGCTCCGTTTTTGTGCAAACAAAAATTGGAGCCTCTCTTAATTCCTTTATTAGTCCATGATTCAATTTCTTTTCTTCTTTAAGCATAATGGTATTCCTCCTTATATTGTGTAGTTCATCACAAAATCTATTGCCATTAGGCAATATAATGATGAAATTATAATGGGGTATCCCCCATTACTAAGGTTTTATATAAGGTTTCAACGTTTCTGATACTTTGTCTACTATTATTATTCTGTCATTTTCCCTTGTTGTAGCCCAATATTCACCTATAATTGGCAAAGGAATAGACATTTCGGTATTATGCAATGCTTTTATATTGATGTTTTCCAGTGATGATTTAATATCACCTTTTAGGAGGTTATACTTGCTAACCATTACTCTGACATCGAAGAATAGCTTGAATCCTTGATCCTCTAGTTCAATTAAGTATAGCTCTTTTTCCAAAAGTCCACCTAAACTTAGTACGTATCCTGCTGCCTTGTTTTCAAAATAACTTGGTTCGCCATGAAGTGTGATTTCATATAAATCGACGATCATCTTGCCAATTAACTGCTTTTGTTCATCGGACATAGAAATATCATCCTTTTCCGTTGCAACCACAAGATTGAGTTTGTTCAGATCATGAGGGAGAACAAATGCCGTATCCGTATCACCATGTATTGCCTTGTCGTATATGTATCCCATTTCAAGGCTTTCAAAAACTTCCTTTAAAGAAAGCCCCAACGCCTGTATGAGAACCATGACTATGTTAATACTTGGCTCTGTCCGTTCACCACGCTCCAACCTATTGAGGTAACTTTCGCTGAGGCGATGTCCATACTTTTCTGACTCATTAGCTAACGTTGCTAGGGACCAGTCCTTAGATTTCCTTTTCTTAAGAATAAGTTGTCCAAATCCAGGTACTTTGTTTTCTTCCAATTATTCACCTCCTTAGAACTTTATTGCCTGTCTATGATTCCATTATACTAAAATATTGCATAATGTCAATATATTTAATGTTCGAGTAGATTTTATTTTTTTCTGACCCATTAATCATGGTAAACAAGGGGCTTTTTTATCTAACACTGATGGAGGGACTTATTACTATGCTTTCCTACTGCACCATGATAACATCCTTTTTATTTGAATAGGTTTTGGTATGCTACATTGAAGAAAGGTTCCATCGAATGCTTTTAATGAGCCATAACCTTATTTTACTACCGATTTGCTACATAACAAAATTTTTAATGTTCTATCCCTGTTCTTTTTCTTGCCTAGATGACATAAAGTCGCTTAATCTATGTTAATTAACACTGTCTAACTACTATATTGGGTACATTTTAAATCATAAACGAGTGAAACGAGTAGATTAATTCACCTTATCTATTAAAATTATTTAAAAACCTTCATTCACATTCTAAAACATGTACCCTTGACTGTGATTAAGATACCCTTTTCCCATGACTCATTTGCATTGAATGAAGCTCTTCTTACCTTATACGAGTGAAACGAGTGTATATGTTCATTTTAGTTTTATACTTATAGTGCACTTTAATATGTAATTTGTTCATTCATCATGAGTAGCTACAATAATTGATATATTAATAAATTATTAATCCATGATTTAAGGTTTATATATCTTACGAGTAAAACGAGTGCAATTAATCTATTTACATTTATACATTCTAATAATGATATAAATTCACTTGAGTAATGTACACTTATCTAAGAATATGTTATTACTTTTATAAATCTTTACTCGTTATACTCGTTTATTTGATAAATGCTTCATACAATAAAGATTTCCATATATAAGAAGCAATCATAGTTGATTTAGATTCTTTTCTGTTCACTAAAGCAATAAATAGCCTTAAACCCATTAAGGTTTGCATGATATAAGAATAAAAAGGAATTGCCTTTATATGCTCGTTTCACTCGTACAAAGAAAGTGTCTACCCTTTTAAATTAATCTGTTAAAAAGTTCTTTGGATAAATAAGCTATCACCCAACTATGTGAATATCGTGTTTTTGACATCAAGGGGGTCTTTTTCCCTTTTCACGTAAGATTGATTACCTAATTAGTAAAAAACTCCATTCAGGGTTTAATAAAAGGATACAAAAGGAAAACACACAAAGAGAGATCACGTATTTTAGTAAAAATATAATGAGTCAAATGCACTCGTTTCACTCGCACCATCTAAAAAGGCAGTTGAATGAAGCATTTCAGTTAATGCAAGCAAAGCCCTCTTTGAGTAAATAATTTTGTTTTTACCGTCAAGGGCGATCTTTTTCTCAAGGTTGATAATTGCTACCTAGATATACAAAAAATGCAACCATTCTAGAGCCATCTAAGAACTATCCATTAGACATGCTCATTAAGAATGATTGTAAATGCACAAAAAGGAATCGGGATGACCGACTCCTTCTTATATAATTACTCTATTCAGCTAACTCCTAAAGCCTTAAACACAGCATCTATTGGATCAGAATAAAACACTGGTTGCACTTTTACTAATAGATCTGGCGGGACTGTCTGCAAGTCCATAACTGACGCTGCAGGTATTAATACTTTTTTGGCACCTGCATCTACGCATACTTGTAAAGTGTTTGCGAATTCCTCCACTTTGGAAATAGTGCCACCGACAGTCATATTGCCTATGACGACCAAACTCTCTTGTGTTGGCTTTCCTAGTGCACCAGAGCAAAGGCCAATTAATTCAGCAACGGCCAGTTCATCAGTTAAGCCAATACCTTGTAAATCACTTATGTGCATGAGATAGTCTTTTGTTTTGGTGCTAATGGTATTACTAATGCTTTTGCTATTAGCCGTAAAGAAACGAAAAGCTGTGTCTAGGCTTTCTTTTGCTTCACGGTTAGAACCAACACCTGATTTATCAAATTTACCTGTTCCACTAACAACTTGATTTTCGAGCTTATATATACCAATCATGCCAGAATGACCATGTCCAGCAACATAAACATGCCCCGGCTTACCCATACCTTCTGGTATTAATTTGCCTCCACCTTGCTCTGGAACTGACACATAATGTTCTTCAAGTGTTTCCTTATCAATATAAGAGAACATTACGTCATAAAACTCCATACCGCCAATTTTCTTCAACTGTTCTTTAACCCTGCGGCGACCTTCAAGAGCGTATTCCAATACCTCGCTGACTTCTTCCTTTGTAAATTTGCCGTGAGGATAAAGGAGCTTTAACATACCAGAAACCGTTTTTCGGATTGCATTTGTATCACGTTGGTTTAGATTGTTTCCAAGTTTGAAATAGCGATCAATCGCATCACTGAAAGTCCGCTTCCGCATTTCACGGAAAAACTCTGCAATGTAATCCACTATAAAGCCATATTTTTCGGTAATAAGATCTGGACGCATCTTTGGAATTTCCCAACCAGGCAGATAATAGTGCATCCGATCAAAGAATGCCGAATCATTTGCCATCTCTTCTGGGAATGGTGCAAACAAGTGTGATGTTTTAATTAAAGTGTCCACACTTTGATTGATATTACCGACAAATACCATAGCAGCAGAGGCATTCTTCTCTTCTTTGCCTCTAGCAAAAGAACCCGATGCCATGTAGTCCTTCATGATTTGAATGCCATCTTTATCTTTAAAGCGAATACCAGCTACCTCGTCAAAAGTAACACAGTCCCACATCCCTACAAGTCCTACTTTTCTCGTAGACATATTATAGAAAAGATTTGCTACGGTTGTTTGTCCACCCGAAACGAGAATCGAATTCGGTGATAGTTCCTTATAGACATGCGATTTCCCGGTACCACGTGGGCCGAGTTCACACATATTGTAGTTGTTTTCTACAAGGGGAACCAAACGTAGCAACAAATGCCACTTCACCCGCTCTTCTAATTGTGTGGGTTCCATTCCTATAGAGCGTATTAATACATCAATCCATTCGTCTTTTGTAAAGCCCTTTCTCCCTTCAAATACCTCATCTATGTCCATATTTGGCATTTGAATCGGCTGTAAGCTACTAACATTAAAAGGATTAGAATTACGTACCTCTTCGTCATAAAAATAATCAATTTTGACCATGCACCAAATGCCGCCAACAAGGAGCTTATCAAACTCTTTTACATACATGGATGAAATGGGAACACCTTTTAATCCAAGGTTGGAGAACTCAGCTTCGTAAGTATCAATCTTCGGATTTAACGCCACTGTTACCTTATCTATAACAGAGTATTGACCATATTCTCGTATACGTGATTTAATCTTCTCTGCCTCATCAGGACGAACGAAATTTTCGGAAAGAATCTTCTTCACTCGCTCTAGCCCTTCACGAATACTGTCCTCATCATCAGTTGCAGCATACATTCCGAGTAAATACTCGAGTACGTAAATAGGGACGTTCGCTCCTTCTTTAATAAGATTGGTTAAATCTTTGCGTACAACTCTTCCGGCAAAAACGTCATTCAGTTTTTTATCTAAATCAACAGTTAATCCTTCATTCATATTTTCTTCCACTCACGGTCCCCCTCCCTCTTAAAAGTCGAAATCACTGATAATACCCAGGTTGATGTTAAACGGTATTTTCTCCACTACAACACTTGTCTCTGTATCCCTAATAGTTAGGTAATACGTTTTATTTCGATCATAAGGAATGTTCTTCAATACAAACCTTATTTTGAAAGTACGATCAGCAGGATTATCAAATGGGCGATCTCCTATAATTGTTTCCTCGTTAGATATTACGCTTCCTTCCTCATCAGCCATATAGATGACTACAGTTCGAGGAGTTGTTTTGTCCTCCACCTTTTCGTTTTGGAAAAACTCAAGATTAAAAATGCTATTGGTTATCTTACGAGTAGTATTCGTAAGTTTAATATCTACTTTTTTAATGGCCTTAGCACCTTTTTGCCCAGTACGTTTGTTTTTAAAAGTTAATAGTGGGACGACAATCTCTTGTAGACTTGCACCACCATGAACAAAATTAATACCTGATCCTTGCATCTTGTATCTGAGAGTTGCCTTTGGAAAATACGCTATTAATTGATGCTCATTTTTTATAACAGATGACAGATTGATAGCCAATTGTCCTGATAGTTCACGCTGCTCATTTGACAGTATATAGCGACGTTTAACTTCAATACTACTACCTGCATCTTGTCCAATCTTATCACTTTCTTCTAATTCATCCCTTTGGTATAAGAAACCGTGATCAGCCGTAATATACACATTCGTTCCGCTTAAATCATCCCGAATTATTTTAACTAAGTCATACAATTGATTTAATGAAGTTTCTACTGCATTAAATGTATAGACTTCTGTTGATGCCTTATCTCCCATTGCATCAATCGTATCGTGATAGATGTATATGAGCTTTTTACCCTTAAAGGTTTCTCTTCGCCCCGCTTTATTCATCGCTAGTACATCTTGAAAATGAACAGCAATGCTTTCAGCCACTTTAGATTCAAGAATCTTTTTCCGATTTTCCAAACCAGAGGAATCTTTTCCATCAACAAATACCCTTGCATTTGTATCTATGTCTATTTCTTTGTGTGGTAGGAGTGAAGGCATCCCTAGTTTTGTAATAGAAGGCACTACTCCAAGTAATGTTTCCACATCACAAACACCCATTGTCTCGGTATTAAGACGATCGGCCAGCTCAACACCTATTTCATATCGCATCGCATCTGAAACAATAACAAAAACTCGTTCCCCATTTCTAACTTTAGAGTCAATGAATGAAGAATAAAAGTCTTGCTGATTTTTGATACCGGGTAATGACCAGTCCTGTGTCATTTCAGACTCCACCGCTTGGGACCAATGGGAACTCAACTCACCCATATACCAGTTCGTATATAGATTTTCTACCAGCATTTTTAACTTTTTCAATAAATCATGATTACTTTCCTCATCATAAGCCACATAAAACTTTCGGTAGTATGTATCCATTAAATGATAGTCATTTACATATGCCTGATACAAATCAATAGCCCGTCCCTGCGGTATCCCTTGGCGATGTTCTTTATAAAACTCATGAATTTTAACAGTATAATAAAGTGCCTCATACACGGAAGCAAATTTTTCATAGTAATGCTTAGCTCTTCTCAATTTAATGAGTTTCGTGTATTCTTCATAATCCTCAAGCTGTGTAACCAATCCATTCGCTATGTAAATAATGATTGCTCGATCGAGATATGGGAAAGTATCCGCCTGTTTGAATACTTCAATTGGCAAATTATTGATTATGTTCGAAAGGTGGATTTCCTGCTCAGCCATTTCAGCATATTCATCGAATACCATATAGTCAGTCTTATGGTGCATCCAATGGTCAATAAACACAACAGCATTTGTTTTATTTCGATTGGATATAAAATCACTAAGTTCATTTAGATTTTCTTCTCCAACCGATTGACTGAATGCAGTTATTGCTAGATGGATGAACAAAGTTTTTAGACTCTTCTTCTCCCGTTCATAACCGTAGTGATTAGAAACGTAATTCCAAAACACACCAATATCAAAAAACTTTTCCATAAGGGATAAGTATTTATTCTCATTGTCCTCCAGAGTGTCCATTAATACAGCCTTTAAAACTTCTTCAAAATCTGGAGTTTTAACGTTGCATAAGACACTCATAATAGAAAGTTCAATGATTTGCTCTGAATAGGTTTCTATATTTAATGCTGAAAACTTTCTAAAACGGTCCTTATTATTAAAGAAACGTTCATACTTTTTGATTACTGCACGAAGTGATGGGTCTATATTCAATTCACTTAATATAAGTGAAATTCGATCTGCATAGAATGTTTTCGAATAAAAAACAGTATCTGCTAACCAGTTGTCTTCCACACCTAACTCCATATTTGTATAAATCAGGTAAGGAGATGTAGGATCTTCTTCTTCGAGCAAATATTTCGTCTGAAACTGGTTAGAATCCGTTAGCGTATGAACTTTTACTTTATCAACTGTAAGATGTTCAATATCCTCAGCAAACTCATTATCTTTATCCACCCAGAACACAATTTTCCGTTGTTCCCCATCTTTTAATGGTTCATTGAATATATCTGATAACGCAGCCTCAATTTGATTTATGTTCATTCCCTTCACCTACCTTCTATTATTATTATAGTGCAAAGATACATCAGCAAAACACCGATGTATCTCCGTTAGAGTTAATTAAATTTTTGCGACGAGACCTTTAAATATTTCATAATTCGCTATAACTCCATCATCTAAATCCATTTCTATCTGCATATCTGCCATATGATGTAATTTTTCATCATATTCTTTTAACTCCTCAATCTTCTTATCCAATAGCTTTAACTCTTTTTTAGCATTACTAATTTCTTTTGCAGTCGAGTCTCCTTCAATCACATTTATATGGTTTTTTCTTTCAGCTTCCAGTCTTATCTGGTATTCATGCAGATAATCAGTTCTCATTCTTGATAGAGTTGTTTTATCATAACGGTGAATATAGACTAAACTGTTAAATGCTTTCTGTTTTCCTGAAGAAAAAAGCCAGTATATCGGGGTTCTTCTTCCTCTTGTATTGAATATGCCTATATGGTCATTATAGAACTCTGTAGTAAAATACTTCCCAAGTCTCTCTTTAGGTGTTTCCCTTTCCGTTCTTCCTAAAGCGTTTGTAATAAAATCTAAGTTTTCATTTAGATTACTTTCACCAAAAGTAACCCTAACAAATTCCACAAAACGTGTAACTATATCATTGTCAAAATGATTATCTTGGAATACCGGCACAATTCCATCATTGCTTACAGGGAAACTTTTATATTTACTAAGATCAAACTGTCCACCAGCATACACTACTCCAGGAATATCAATTGAATAACGGCCTAAAATACAACCTACAGCATACGATATGAAATTTCTAATATCCCTTTCCAAATCGGGCGTATGAAGAATTATGTCCTCATCATCCACATCTGGAGTGAAATCCTCACTTAAATTATAAATATCAATAAATAGCTTATTCAACGATTCCTCATTTTCCTTCAATTGGAGAAAATCTTGTTTTTTGACAGCTTTCCATTCATCAAAAGAATCCTTTATTAATCCTGTTTCAGTTTTATATTTAAGCAAAGGTGAGACCTCAAAGTCGATAGAGTTTTCAAATTCATCCCAATCCTTTTTGGCTATTTTGATTGAATTCTTTGCCAAGCTAACTATTCTACTTTTAAGATCCTTGTCCTCTGTAGGAATAAAAGGAATATATTTTATGTCGTTAACTTGCGTATTAGGAGTAGGGTTAAAAATACTAATAACAGTTGAAGCTATTTTCGTATTCAATAGTGCCAGAATATAATATTGCAATTCCTCATCATTTACATGTAGGGTAGGTCCACCTTTATCATAAATAACATTACTAACCCACCTGACAGTAAAACCTCTCAATGATACACCATTATACGTAATGCCTTCCCTATGCCAGTATTGTTTATCTAATAAATTTGAAGTTGGATTATTTTTATAAAATGCTCTACCAGCTTCTGACCAATCCACTACAAGTTCTATATTTCCAAACCACTTTCTGTAATCTCCACCTTTTGAATATAAACTCCATCTTTTTTCCTTTATTTTTTGGAGCTCCACTTCCCAAAAGTTCCTTAAATACTTTTTGTTATTTCCAGTTATGTTCTGGGAACCCGAAATTTCAATCACATTATCCAATATTTCACTTTCAATAAATAGTCTTCTAAATCTTTTTGAAATCCAATAAGCAAACCTTTTTCCGGGAATCTCCACAAATACCTTGTCGCTAACAGTATATCTATAGCTTACATTGGAATTTTGAATAGCTTCCTTCACCTTAATTTCTTGAATATTTATGCCTTTAAAATCATGTAATCTTATATATTCCCCAGGCACATTCACACTATAATTTCTTAGGGTAAAAGTACAAACTGGAACTGCAGCAGTCTCAAAGGCATTTGGTTCTAATTGAATCAATGAACTAATGGTTCTATCTCTAATCAAGTCAGTTCTTAATATTTCATAGTTTTTTATAAACATCCAAGCATAAGGAGTAACTAATCCAATTTGACCATAATCTTCAGTACAACTTTGAACAAATTTAATAAAGACACTGAACAAATCTGTTCCATAATTAGGGTAATTTTCATCAATAAATTTCTTCAATTTTTCATTAAGGAATTTATATCCAATGTAAGGCGGATTTGTAATGGTACAAGAATATTTTTGATATAACAATTTCGCTTGCTTTATCAAATTTGGTAACAATAATAATGCTTTTTCTCTCATTCCTTCTTCAAAGAGATCACTTGCTGGATTGTTTTGAATAAATGTTAACCTTTCGTATAGAAAGTCTTGCGGAAAATGGTCTACATTTACTAAGGAACCAATCGTTTTACCATCTATAAACTGTTTAATAAATTCTTTGGTATCATCATATTTCTTTCCAATATTTTCTCCAGCAATATAAGCAATGTCTTCATTCGTTAAAATATTGGTTTCTTGAATTGAAGCCAAATTTAGTATTAAACCATCTCTTTCAATACTTCTTAAAAATCGTCTATTATATTGCAATGCTTTCATTACAACAGAAAAACAGGCAAGTTGATAAGCCCTATCATCTATATCCAATCCATATAGATTATTCTCAATAATTAACCTCGGTATTTCTCTTTCAATATATCCACTTTTACTGTATATTTCATAAAATACATCAAACATGTATACAAGAATATGGCCACTCCCCATGGATGGATCAAAACATTTGATTTCTTCTACTTTTAATTCTTTATTGATGAAAGGAGCCAAGTTATCATCAACATCTAGTCCTGGATTAGCGTTTTCCAGATAGAATTCCCAATTCTCTAACAGATCCCTATGTTCAGGGTGAGATTCAATCCAATAACGACCTAATGAATTTTGAACCATATAACGTACTATCCAGTTAGGTGTAAAAAGCTGGGTTGCAAAAGGTATTTCCTCGGTTTTATATTTCTTCTTCGCCTTAATTACCCTATCTTTCTCCTCTGCGATATAATATTGATACAACCAACCAATGACTTCAACCTTGGACCAATTATCTTCCGGTATAATTTCTGTATTCGTCATCTGCCTAACGAAAGAATCGGTTGCAAGCAAACCTTCTGGAAATAGAATTTCTGTATAGTCATCAATTGTTTCAAACATGAAAGGCATGTATCGGTTCAAGTCATTGCAATGCTTGATAATAAGATATTTGAATAGCTCCTCTGAGTTATTATTTATTTTTAGCTCATAGATATATTCCTTGTCCAAATCTAATTCTAACGATAGTGCTTCTTTCATCATATCTGGCTCGGTACTATCAACATTGGTAGAAGAAAGTACCCTTACTTTCGTTGGTAAGTAGTCATTTACCTCCATAAAGCGTAAGGCAGTGAAACGGTTAAACCAAGTATAAGCAACTTCCTCCATTACTCGCTTGAACCCAATTTGACCAATGCGATCAATCAACTTATCTCTTTGAATCTTTTCTTCCTTTGAAAGCTGTCTGCCATCAATAAAGATGGCATCTGAGCTTTCAATGTCTACTTTTTTTATGTTATCTTCTGTAATTCCTATCTTCATTGCTCTTGCTTCGACCTTTTTCAACAGCTCTCTTCGTGCATTCGTAGCAAAAGTCTTGAGTGCAGTTTTATTCATCCATTTCACCCCGATTACTCAACAAACTCAATTTGTTTATTTTCTTTAATAATCTGTTTTAACTTATTGGATAAAGCATTGATGTACTTATCGACATCATCTTCTGTAGTTAATGTTTTAACATTAACCAGCTTTGTTACCTTTACTGGTTGCTTTTGAATGGTCGGCTCAACAGGTGATACAGGAGGATCAACTACTTCACCATCAGGACGTTTTCTTTGTTCTTCTTCCTTTTTACGTTTCCATTCCTCAATTTCCCGCTCGATATGCCCTTCCATTTTTTCCTTGAAGCTGGTGCTTTGAGAAACTGTTGCATCAACTTTATAAATATCTGTATATGTATCTACATTAGCATTTAGTTCTTGATAGTAACGATTTACTCGTTCTTTCGTTTCATTGGATACACCGTATTGTGATGTCAATAACGATAAGTAATCACTATCGTCTTTTAACCTTTTATGAGCATTTTCCCTTTTCTCATTTAAAACATTATTGATTTGTTCATCCATTGCATGAATAAGCTCTGGAATGTCCTTTATCTTTTTGTAAGGTATGGGATCCTGAAGAATGGACTGGAGCTTATTAATAACTCCTTCTACCTCTACACCCGTCAAATAGGATTTACTTTCATCATATTTTCGTATAGCTGCCAATCCATCATCAAAGATTTTCTTCTGATCAGTACCGAAGAAACTTTTGACATAGACAATATCCTCTTCCCAATCAAGTAAATCATCTTCTAGTTCCTTTAACTTATTGAAAAAAGATACATTGTCTAAGCCATTATGGAACTGCTCAAAGTATTCTAATCCTTTGTCAAGTAAGCTCATACCAGGATACTTTCTACCCTCATAACGGGCTTTGTACCCCTTGATTTCGTCTATCTGTTTTTCAACAAGTAGTCGAATGTCCTTCAATAGTCCATCTTCATCATCAGCTAAATCTGTTTTATTGAAAACATCCTTACAAATACTTTTAGCTGTTTTAATTAGTTTTTCATCAACCTTTACCCTCTTCAACACAATGGCTTTGTCGGCTTCCTGTGTCTTTGTAAAAATCGTTACAAGAGTATTTACATTGTCTTCAGGCTCCAAGTATTCTGCATTATAACGAATCCGGATACGTTGTTCTTTTAATAAATGTGCAATCATTCCTGCTATATCAAGCATTTTCCAACCATATGGCTTGTCTCCAAAACGATCAAATAGAATCTTAATACGCACCTGTTTTTTCAAATCGTCTTGTAAACTGATAAAATCAGACACTTCCCGCTTTGCCAAGTCATTTGGATTTACTTTCAAAGTTTCTTCAAATGACAATTGTTCATCGTTTGAAGCAAGGATTGAAATTAAAGTACGTTCATTATCTAAGTGTTCCTTTACATAACTAAGTTTTGTGTAAACATTATCGACTAACATCGTAAAGGCAGCATTTATCTTCTCACGAACAGTTGCTCCTTTAATTTCTACTTTATCCCCATTGATAAAGAATGCACTATCTTTAATTGCATCCTCCAAAAGCTCACGAACCCTTCTTCTACGTTCACGAACTTCCGCTTGTTTATTATTTAGGATATTTTGGATGTTTTCAGGAAGTTGCGTAATATTCGTTTTCTTACGGAATTCCTCAATACGCAATGCTTCTCCGATTTCCTCGATATAAGCCTCATTACCACCAAGTTTGATGATCATTTCCCCGTTACCCGAAGTCATCATCATTAATTCTTGTTCAGACTTCTGGTAATGATCTGATAATGGAGAGAGTATTTGCATACCTATATTGGATGTCTGATTTCCATAGTTTTTCTCATCCATTTTCTGATTGTAGGTAAATGAGTATTCACTGTTGTAACGGAAACGCTTTTCATCATATAGGTCTTGGAAAATATAGTGTGCTAACTCCCGCTTAACAATGTCCTCATCAATATTTAGGGACTTGATTTCCCTATTAATGTCTTGTTCGTCATCTGTTAAAAAGATAAAATTATCCCCATTTTTCTGTACCAACGTTTGGGAAATTAGCTTACGCAAGGAAACCTTAATTTTCTCTTTAAGCTGCAACTTATCCTCATCAATATGTGTAACCATTAGAGTAGCAATATTATCAAGATTTGCTGGCAGTTCTTTTACATATTTAATCATGAATAGAACCTTTAATAGATCAATGTTAAAATCATCATCTTTTAGGGCTGGATTTTCATAGGCACCTTCGATAACTCTTGAAATGGATGGATTCAAAAATTCCTTTATCGTGTCATAGAAGGCATAAAAAGGTATAAGCGTACCTTCTTCAGCATTCTTATATTGAAGACCAGCTTCTTTAAATGCTGATAACATTGAGCGTTCCCCTTCAGATAAATGCTTACCAGAAGAGCCATGTTTTCTTACTTGCTCAAAAACGTTTTGTAACAACTTAAATTGATAAGGCATGAATGGATAAACATCTGCAAATTCCTGTTCATTGTCAAATCCACGTAAATCCGCTGTGCTTTCTCGGAAACTAATTAAGTTCTTTAAAATAGCACTTTTTTCAGGATAAAGAACCTTCAATTTGTCATTAGCAAAGTCCTTTTTCAATAGGATACGCTTTTTGATAACTTCATCAACCGAGATGGATGATAGAGAGAGTCTTGTATCGAATCGCCCTTGAATACGGGAGAAGTCGTCCCCTTTAACTTTGATAATGCTATCAATACTCTCTTGAGAAGTAACCATAATCCAAACCTTACCTTTACAATGGGTTCCAAGATCTTCAGCCACTGTCTGCAAGTTCAACATTAAACTACGGTTATCACCAATGTATTGGCCGATCTCATCCACGAGGAAAATAAGGTGGAAGTTTTTCCCCTTATTATTGATGTACTCATTTACGTCTTTCGCAAACTTTTCAATACTGATTTCGAAATTATTTACACCATTTTCAAACCAATTTCGAGCAGATTCTTCCGTCATATCGGTTACTTTCGTTAGGGCACCAATAACAAAGTCCGCATCAAAGTAAAAACTATTACGACGTTCTTCCCACGCTTCACCAGCTAATGACTTAAATTCCGCTTTAAACGCCTCATAGACTCCCTGTTTATCCAGGTACTTCTCCATTTCGGCCACACCGGGTATATCTCCGTAATAGCCACGATGCTCATAAAATACCTTCATGAAGACACGGAGAATTGCATCTTCTTTTGATTTGTTATCGAGTGAACCTTTCGAATCTATGTTGAACAGAATAACCTCTGTTTCCACATCAGCCGTTCTTTGCATATTCGCATATACAAGAGGGTCTTGTACTTTATCTTGGAAGAAATCAATCGCTTGTTTACCTTTTACCTTCTTGTTTTCAAGTAAGTAAGCAAGTATCTTCAGAAAGTGTGATTTACCGGAACCAAAAAATCCTGAAATCCAAACCCCCATCTTATCAGTTACTCCATTAATCCCTTTTTGATAGTTCTCATAAAACTTAGAAAGGTGTTTTTGCAGCTCACGGGTAACGACATACTCGTCCAATTCCTGATAAATATTATCTTCATCTTGTTGAGCTACTTTAATGACTCCACGAATATCACGTTCAATGTCTTTTTGAAACATATCTTTAATAATCATCTAAATTCCCCCTATCCTTTTAATCGACTAATCGAAATGCCCGGTAATAATTATCATCCTTAAATTTTCCAAACAATTGTAATGATTGCCCATCATATTTTCCAGGGAAAAACATGATAACGGGAACATTGTCCAACACTTCTTGTAAGTTATTTAAAATATTGTGGGAACGAACAAATGGATAAACCTTACCTATTCCAGTGAGGAACACCACATTATAATCATCCATTTGTTCTTTAATCTTTCCTAGAAACACTTCTGGCTTAGCAAATGTCGTCATTGCTTTAAACAATTGATCTTTCCCTTGTCGTTCTTCCATTTCAAAGATTCGGTCAAAGATCCTTTTATCCTTTGTAATTTCTAACAGCATCTTATACAAATCAAACTCAATAATTCTACGGTTCGATCCTTCATAACCAAATTCTTTCTTAATATGCTTAATATAATCCCTTACCACAAGTTCTTCTTGCGGCTCGTAGTCAAATACGTAAAAGCTAATTTCATTGCCAAGGCCACGTCCCTCTATGAACTTATCCTCTTTAATTTTCGGTATTATCTGATCCAGTCTTGCATTCAAATTTGCCACATATTTACCCCCTATTCACCCATTGCACGTATATAACGAGCATCACCAATTTGAGTGAGATGATTCTTTATCTGTTCATCAATGATTAGCCTGTCTAACTCTTTACCTTTTCTGGTTCTTAACATTCTGCTTTCATACAGCACTTGCATGTAAGCTCTTTGTAACTTTTCAATATTAATATCGCTCCAACTGGCTACCTTTTCACTTTGTTCAGCCTTAGAGGTGAAGAAGAGATTAATGTCCTTCTTTTCTATTAGGTAGTCATTATTATGTAGCTTTTCCCCTATTACCTCATCCATGAATTCAAAAAACAGCAAATCAGTCTTCATAATGGCATACAGGTTAAGGGTCTTTCCCGTTTCAATGGAACCTTCTAGCATTAAAGCCGCCAGAGTTTCGTCAATAACTTCTGCCCTTTTCATAACGGAAGGTAGTGCTCTATTGATTCTCCCTTGATTATTAAATTGAAACAGATTTTCTTCCTTTACTTTTTTTCTTATTTCATCTTTGGCTAAGCCCTGTTGTTTCAACTTTATAACCTGTTTTAATTCAAAAAGTAAAAAAGATGCTCCATTTAAACTTGAAGAATATTCTAATTCTATTGTCATGCAATCAAACCTTTCAGACAAGACTATTTTCCTATTTTATTTCCAATACTTTTCCCACCACAGCCAAACGCCTTTTACCACATTGCTGCTGGACTACTTTTGTAAACTGATTATCCTTAATTAGTTTCTCTTGATTATGTTCATATAAATTCTTTATCCCATCTATTAGCTCATTCTCTTTTATCTCTTCCTGCCAATAAGAATCGACTAGCTTGTTCAAATCAACAGCCAAATCTCTCTGTGTACGGTAAAACATTTTCAGTTCCACAGGATTCACCTCTTGCAATTTTCTTACTTACCTCTTATTTTAGTCTTATTTAATTTGGAACTCAATGTAAAGGGTAAGCTAATTTTTGTTCTATTGTGTTAAACATAATACAATAAGTTCGGTTGTAGTTTGGTTTATCATTATATAACGTCAAAAGAGACCAACCATAAGGTCCGTCTCCCTAAAACTTAACTGATTGTTGTTCTTAATGAATTTATTCAAACCCACAGTTTGTGTATTTGCTTATAAAGTCTTTATTGGAGCCTGATTGAGTACATTATATCAATCATAACTTCCATGATCATTTTATAGTGTACCCGAAACGTCCCCAATCGAGTTCCAATGACATTTTGAATTAAAAAAACGCCATTGAATAACTGGTATATTCCCTGTTATTCAACAGCATTTCTTCTAATTTTTTATCCTTTTAAACTCCTTAATGTCCTTTATAATTCTTTCCAAATATGCCATAAGGCTATAATTGTCCCAATTGAAACCACAAAGAAGTAAGACTAACCTTGTATTTAAAAGAGCGTTTCTTTGACCTACCTCTATTCTATAAATGAAGGCTTCGGATAAATCGGTTTTGTCTGCCAAATCCTTCAAACTCATGCCGTACTGTTGCCGTGATCTTCTAACATATGCCCCAAAGTCATTTAATGCCATCTCTATTGCTTCATCATTATTCATACCACATATCCTCCAGTCTATCTTACTGGCAATCACCAGTCCCATTTTTGTTGCTGCCCTGTATACTACTGAAGATAATGGCGAAATATAACTCCCTAATCGAACCATAATAAGTTATTAAATATTCATCAGATCAATAGTATAAAAGGAATTACAAACTACTAGAAAAACAGGAGAGTGATGTGTAATGCAGCAAGAGGAATTTCAAAAGATGGACCTAATTGAACGTGCAGAATATGTGAATAGTTTGTTAGCAAAGGAAAAAGAGGAACCCCTTAGAAAAGTGGCGGAGAAACTTCAATTGAACTATAGCTCCTTCTGCAAAGAGATGCGAAAAGGTGGGTATTCATTTAACCAGTCAAGGAAGCAATATGAGAAGACATTCTCTATAGAAGAGTATAAGGAGGTTGAGAAATATATAAACAAAAGTGGAGATGCAAATGATGTTGTTCAGTTTATCAAAGATCACTTTGATGAACTCAAAGTTCTATTGGAGGTACATTCTAGTCAGTTGGTCTTGAATCCAATCGTCTATGACGCAAATATCGAAACTGTAACAAAGACAGTGCAAATTAATTCCAAGGTATACAGTGAATTCTCTGATTTGTGCTCGAAAAAGTTCGGCCATTTAAGATTACGTGATGTCTTATCACAGTGCATTTATGAATTTTGTGAGAGAAATAAGGACAAGACCCCTAGATTATGATTTCTAGGGGGACTGTTATATAGTTTTTTTATTTCCATTCCATTCATTTAACAATTCGATGATTTCATTCTGTGATTGACTGTTCCAACTATATCGACTCCGTTGCAGGCAATTCTCATTAACGTTTGCCCCCTTTTCAAGGACAGCCTTACAAACCTCAAAGTATCCAAAATAGGAAGCGATTTCTAGCAGTGATCTGCCAAGAGTATCCAATTGATTAGGATCAGCTCCCAATTCAAGTAATCTTTTTACAAAAGGTAGCTTGTTATTAAACACCGCCCAGTAAATTAGGCTTTCGCCATTTACTTTTTCATTAACTTCATGATTATTCAAGTATTCATCTAGTTTCTTAAAATTATTTGAATTTAGTATCTTTATATAGTCCAATTGGGAATCCCTAGGCGTGTTCCTTTTTGCAATTCGCTTCATCTTTTCAGTCATCTCTTTATTATATTTCCTATACTCATTCATTTCCGGTTGGGCCTTTCTTATATCCTCGGAACTTTTTAAACCGAAACCGATCATGTCTTCAACTGATAATACTTCTCCCCCATGACTATCATCGACCTCAAAAAAGGGCAATTGTAACCTTTGCCAGAACTCTGAATCATATTGCTCATCATTTAGGATTATCTTAATACCATATGTCTCAAAGTCAGAGAAAACACCCGTGCAATCTCCTTCTCCACTTTTTAGTGCATGCTCAATGCTTTCCTTCAATCGTAATAAAGCAGCTTTATTCGATACAATTAAGACATCTTGGTGAGGCTCTTTTTGAGAGTATATATACAAAAGAGGAGGTCCTTCACGGTCCTTTTCATTGTTCATTTAGCTTTACTCCCTATTTCCAAATTGATTAATATAAGCCTGTAGAAATTCTTCAAATTCTTTATCTTCAAGGTAAAATAAGTCTATATTAGAAATCGGCATTTTATATCCCTTCGAATCTATTTCAAAACCTTCTCTCTTGCCAAATCCATCATTTTCGGATGAGTATTCATGTTTTAGTAAATCTATTAACTGAAAGAAACGCATGTCCGGGTTTGACTCCCATATTTCTTGAAGCAAATACAAAAGCCTTTTTATTCTCCCAGGGTCTCTCTTCTCTTCATTCATCCCTTTATTCCCCCCTATTCTAATTGTTAGGCTCTTTTTCCACTGATTTACCCTAAAATGTTTTCCCTTGTTTAAGAATTTAATTTTCATTTGCTAATTCTTTCTCTTGTAATCTTGTCATTGCCTCTATTGCCACCTTTAAATGTTTATCTTCAGGCTTTGCAGTAAAAAGAATATATTGTACAACCTTGCCAATCATCAATACAGAACTCCAAATTACTTTTGGTTCAGTCTTCCATAACTCATATCCAATACTCCAAGAGACTAGAAACACCCAAACTCCATCACCAAATACCATAGATAGTATAAAAAAACAGATGAAAATAGAAACCGCTAAATTTGTCCCACAGTCTCTATGTGTCCTTGGTTGCTTTTTTACTCTTTCTAACGTCAAATTCTGATTACTCTCATAAGCATTTGCAATCATGTGTTCAGCCGCATGGTACTTACCTATCGGGCTTATTTTTATCACTAGGCCAGCTATAACTAGAAAGAAAAACAACATCTCTAAGGTGTTAATTGGGATAGTATATAATAAATGAAAATTTGATTTTCCAATGAATATAAGCTCTATTAATAACGAGACTATTGCCGCAAATAAAAACCGTCTCCAATTTTCAATTATTAGTTCAAATACCATTGAAAAAGAGCGAACGAAGGGGACCTTAGAAAAAATAATCGTTATTTTCTTATCTCCCTTTTTCAGTCTCGTTTCTGTTGTGATTTTCCTATCCTTGAGTCGGGATAAAGCCTGATACTTATCCCCAGTAAAACTAACAGAATTATATCCAGCTCTTCCTCCGTATATTTTCACTATCTATCACTCCTACTTAAACTTTACTTCCTCCTTCTCGACTTCCAAATAATCGTTGTAGCAACTGCACCTAATAAAATAATAATCAGAATAGCAACAGTGGAAACAATTAATAACCACACAATAACTCCTCCCCTTTATATAAATTTCATTAATTCCTTGGTTAAGTACCTACATCTTCGTTACTTCATTTCATATATTTATTAAACAAACCTTTATTTTCGAAATATGCTCTAAAGAGTTTCCGCAGCTCACTGTAATTCTCAAAAGTCAAAAGCATAACCACCATTTGTTTTATGACATTAGTGGCTTCATTTTCAATCCAATCCCATGATGCTCTTGTTAATACTAGATTTTGATGTTCTTGGATTATTTGACTCAACACTTTGATTAATTGGCCTTGTTCTTCTACCTCCCCAATTAACTGCATTAAATCGCTCCTCTTACTAAGACTATCTTCAACAGCTTCTTTTACGGTCGTGATAATGTTCATGATACTTTCGCTTATCTCGTACTGATCATTCCAATACAACAACTCATCAAAGGCATAGATAACATCCCGCTCCAACTTAACATAGGAATCGTCTTCTATTTCCTTCAGTTTCCTTCCTTTTTCCTTTAGCATTTTTACAATATCTTGATATTTCGCTTCTATTGTCTGGACAAACTGGTTATTGTCGCCCAATTTCCCTTTAAGAACACTTATTACCTTTTCTTTTGGAACATATCTCCTTGTCCGTCTTCCCATATATCCCATGTCTAAAAACATGTTTCCGAATTGTGACTCGACTGTCTCAGGTACTTCATTTGCAATTCCTATATTTGCTCTTGTATCTGGTTCAATCATTACCCATGTTGAGCAAATTGCCTTTGTAAACTCAATAGGTTCAAACTTCGGACCATTGTTATCAAAACAACATATGTCAGTTAGTATTTCTAATGGGAGACCAGCGTTTAGAAATCTTATAATGACAAGCTCAGCTCCTAGTTGTACAGGACTTTTGAAATCTTGAAGTTCTTTAGAGAAATAATTTCGTATCGTATTCATGTTAAAATGTTTTCCAACAAGGCCATCCACTTCCTCACTAGCACCAATGGAAAGGTCGTATAAAGCCTCAAGCTGCTTTTCTTCTATACCAATTACCTCCAAACGCTCTAAGAGCTTGGAAGGGTTAACTCGGACAGGTAAATCTATTGGCTTTTCTAAAATAGAATTAGCCCAATTTACTGCATTTTGTGCCTGGTCTTTGGAAATATCACCATAGACACATGCAAACTTCGGAAACCTACTTTCGATTAACGCAGCGATGGCAAGGAGATAAATATGATAATCCTTACCTTGGGTTTTTGAATAAAAAACTTCTCTTGCTCCTCGCTCGTTCTTATTTAAAAAGTTTAATAAAATATCTTCTTTCGCTCTTTCTTCTTTCAATCTACTATATCTATCTAAACTAGAAAACAAGGTAAAACTCTCTCCAGTTTCTTTGCTTTCTAAGTCTCCATTTATTTTCCAATATTCTGCCTCGGAACCATAGCCTTCGACATTTTGTCGTTCTGTTCGGTCTAATACGAATCGCATAAATCCATTAACACTATCCACGTTTAACGTTGCAAATGGGTACGCTTGTATCAACTGTAACGTCTCTTCAAAAACCTTTTGCCAATCTTCCTGGTTAATATGATTCGGGATTATGTCCAGGCCAATATAAATTCCCATTCTTCATCCTCCTCATAGGTGAATCTCTTCCAACTCTTTACCAATGACTAAAGTCAAAGGAAAATAAAAAAGCCCGTATTCCCCCTTAACTGGAATACGAGCCATTTAATATATTGAATTTTATTTTAAACGAAGTTTTTTCAATCATAGTTTTCCCTGCTTTTCATTTTATTAAATTGTATTATAAATAAGATTAATGCGATAATCAAGGTAAGTATTTGGATAAACTTTACATTACTAAGAAAAAAGGTGAAAATATGTATTCATTTACTGAAGTATGCAAGAAACTAGGGTTAGATAGTCAAACAGTACAAAACATGTGTGAAAAAGGAATGTTCCAGGATGCTTATCAAACTGAAAATGGTGATTGGCTGATTCCGGAATATAATTTCATCACCACAAAAAAACAGGATGAAAAAGCGGAGAAATTCCTAATGCATATTGATAGAAAAAATTATGGAGGAAGGGATGAAACTGTTATACCTTTTATTCATGCAAAAATAGTGGCTGATTATTATAAGGTTACATTAGAAAAAGTGATAAGTTGGATTAAACAAGGGTACCTTTCTGGAAAGCAAATGGAAGGAGAATACTTAGTACCAAAAGAGGAGTTTGATTACCTTAAATCTAAAAGAGAATCAGATGCAACAGAGGAAGAAATTAAAAAACTACTTGGTTCGGACTATATTGAGGATTGGTAAGTAGAAATTGAGGATTAAATAAATTGTTAGTCCAGAGGAAGTTCAATTCATCCTATTTTCCATTATTACTAAGTAAGCCACCCAGAGCTAAATACTGATTGGCTTTGCGATGCTACAGCATACTCAACACTTTTCAGAGGATAAAAAAGTGTTAACACTTCCTAAAATAAACATTGATATAACAAAGGTTCATAGAAAGTAAATGTTATCATTGCCTAATTAATTTTACTTTTAAATAATTGTTGAGTGTTAACACATTTTTCTTAGAAAAATATGAATTGCCATTTCTCTATTTAGTTTGTTTCCTCACTATATAGAATAGAACCTTTTAAATCTTACTATCCCCTTGAAACAAGGGTTGGAGAATATTGAAGAACCGGTTAATTCTGTAATTTTTTATTTAGCCATATATTGGAACTCTATCTTTTCACCTTTTAAATCCACTTTCTTTTTCTCCCAACCATAATCAAGCCAAGAAGCACACTGTCTATATTTTTCCGTACGTGAATTTGACCACCATGTTGGATTCTTTCTAGCAGTTGGTGGTAAATCCCTTTTTAATATATGTTCAATCTCCCTAAAAGTGAATGTTGTCTGTGTAACACCTTTTTCCACCAGCATGTTTAAGTGTTGACTAAGAGGGTAATAGTCGGATTTACTCATTGCGATCCCTTCCTTCAACTTTATTGAATGTATGGTAACACAAAAATTCAATATACGTAAGTAATGAAAGAGTTGTGAGTTGTTTGTTGTGTTCAAAGATAAATGAGTGTTTTATCATCATTTGAAAAGAGACTTCCTTTGACTTAAATATTTGTTCCACTCATCAAATATTTCTTTTTTTCTATCGAGGAAAACAGTACCCCTATCATAAAGACAATACAAGATATTAAATGCCTTATTATTACCTCCGAATCTTTGGCGAAAGGCATTTCCTTCATTATCGAATTTATTTGGATTAACATCTAACCATTTACATAAACTTGTTAGGAATTCTTCCGTACCAGTAAATGAAACATATACTTGAGGATTGTATGTATTTCTATCAAACTTCTTGATGTTACCATCTCCATCTAAATATCCCCTTATAAAATCATTTACAAATTCTTTTGGTAGAATGGTTTCGTCTGGAAAGGAAAGATTAAGAGACTTTCTAGGTGTACAGCCATTTTTAATTAAATTTTGCACAAACTTTTTATTATGAATAGCAATTCTCTTTGCCATATACTTTTTTCCTTTTAACTTTACTAATTTATCATCAATTTTGGCATCTGTATCAATAAATCTTTTAAACTTCTCAAGATGGTTGACATCTTCGGCTTTTAACCCAAGTTCTAGTACATATCTTCCATTCTCAAATGTTACAGATCCATCTGCATATAAAAACCCAAGCCAATATGCCTTTTCTCCCGTATCTATGGTTTTAAAAATATCTTCATTTACCTTATACTTTCTAGCTTCTTCAATTGTATCAATCCCCATTTTTTTAAATTCATGTGCCAAGATTGCTCCATCCAGCTTTACCTCTTTTTTTATTTCCTGTATACTTTTACCTTCGTTGTATAATTCCTTCGCCTGCTTGATTTTTCTTGATGTTTCTTCAGAGCCATTTGATGGCTTGGTAGCATTTACTTGTATTCCTTGATCTTTTAAATGCAGAGAAAACCCCTGTCTACTAAATCCATACTTCTTAGCTAATTCCCGAATACTTTTTCCTTCAAGAAACTCAGGGACTGCTTTTTCATACTTTTCATACTTATCATAACCGGAATTTCCTGTTTTAGCTTCTATACCATACCCTTCTTTTTTTAGATAACTAGCGAGCACTTTTCTGTTTATCTTCAAATGTCTCTCAATTGCCCTCAAAGAAAAACCAGCTAAAAACATCCCCTCCCCAATTAATAATTTCTTTGTTGTTTCATCCAATAACTCATTAAGATTCTTCCTCATCTTATTTACTCCCTCCATTACTTTCCTAAAAAAGTACAACTTGGAATGATTACTAAAATTGCAATGAAACCCTGTTATCAAATTGGACAATTCAAATAATTTTTATACCTATATACTGAATAGAATTTTTATCCTATGGCAATACTAATAATTTTGACTATAGGAAATGGCAAGAGTTTTATTGACTAAGATTTGAGGGAAAGCACTGGAAAGAATACTGATTCAATAGCGTGAGGAAACCAACTGAAAAAGAACTGGAGTCAGACTGAACCCTTACTGGACAAAGGATTGGAGGAATAAAGAATTTAAAAGGCGACTGGATATGGATTGAATTTGATTGAAAAGTGGGATTGGGTTACGATTGGATACACACAGAATATCGCATAAAAAAACCGAAGGACTGCCGGGAAAAATACCGGAAAAAACCTTCGGATTGGGAACATAATTTTATTTAGAGACCGATTATTATATCTGAGGAACCGAAACTTTTTATTGGGATACTTAGATAGTTGATGTTATTCGTGTTGATCTTTATCTTGATCGTTATCTTTATCTGAATGGTCTATAATCTGCTCATCTATCTCTTCAAATTCTATGTCAATGATGTCTGGCATTTCTCTCTTGATTTCATCCATGTCCTTTTGAAATTCTTTTGTTGAGTAGTTTAAAGAATCATACATTGTATTTCTTAAACGGTTTCCCATTTTAGTCATAGATGAATAAGTTAGACCACCAGAAACTACTCCTCCAATAACAGGAATTACTTTAGAAACCCCTTTTGCAAATGTATCTTTTGTCATCTTAACTCCAATAAGAGCTGCAATTTTCTTAACAATAGGATAGTAGAATGTTTTAGTTAATGCCTTTTGAGGTAGCCTTTTTAATGCCTGTTGTGCCATTTTGGAAGAAATCACTTTTAAGGTCGAAGCAGCACCCCCTACACCAAACATAACACCAAGGAATAGAATTAATTCACTTCTCACTCGCTCCAAGTCTAGTTCATCATCATCCCAAAAGTCCCTGTATCCAAACATATAAGCTAGTTCTTGTGATAAACGTAAAGCTACTCCGAAAAACTGAAGAGTGTCAGCAGGAATTGTGGCAGCCATAGCCCACCCACCAGGTAGACCAGCCGCAAACGATGTACCAGAACTTTGTAACGTTCTTTTATTTACGAGGGATTTTGCCATTCTGTTAATTTTGTCAGCAGCGATTCCTACTTCTTGTGGTCCTTTATCAATCAAGATAGGGATCATATCCGAGCTTAATTTATCACCGAATGTTTTTACCAAAAATTCTTTTCTATTTACTTTAACACCTGGCATCTTTAATGCGTTTGCTATAATCAATTCGACATTTGTAGACTCTCCATTATTAGCCATGCTATTAACCCTCTCTCATATTAGCGACGTTTTAATATTTATGGTATTCGTTTCATAATTCAAAGATTCAGAACTTGTATAACTAGACAACGCCTTTTTAGTCATTTGTTCTGGAGTTTTTCTTTCATACTCTGCAATTTTATCACGAAGGCTGACAAGACAAAACAGGAAAGAACCTTCGGATTAGAAACATAATTTTTAGAAACGTTATTTTTCTTTTGGCACAGGAAAAGTGGAATTTTTTTTCAGAAACTTAGGTGATAAAAATGAACTCTTTCTTTTCTCTCCTTTTTCTTCTTTCTACTATATTCCCCTGTCTTTTTGTCCTTCCCCGCCCCTCCTCTCCCTCTCACTCCCCTCAAATCCTTGCGGCTCTAAGTCCCATCCCTCTTTCCTCTTCTCTCCCCCACTCTTTCTTCTGCTTTATTGTTCTTCCCCAAAACCCCCATTTTTGCCCTCTTTTTTCCGTTCTGGCTTGTATCGAATATTCGGACAATGTTATTAAGTTCGTACCGAACTGAGAGAAGAATCAGGAGAAAAGAATGGAAAAAATGCAAAGAAACTACTGAAAAAGTATTGAAACCCTACGGGTTTATATAGTGAGGAAAACAACAGAATAGAACAGAGTAAAATTGATAAAAGATGACTGCAACCCTTATTGGACATGGGATTGAGGAAATATTGAACTAAACAAAAAGACTAGATCACTAATGGACCCAGCCTCGAATTTTTTATTGATTTTTTATTGAAAAAACTGCTTGAGTAACGATTGGTTACATAATAGACTGCTCGCTGCTCTTCCCGCTTCCTTTGCCGTTTGGATACCAACTATTTAACAGTAGGTACCGACTTTTTAGCATGTGGAAGAGGAAAGTAGCAGGGACATATTATTTCCACCAGGATTGCCTTCGTAAATTCCACAGTCACAACTTGAATACATTCCATCCTGAATTGAAACGCAAAATTTCAATTGAATCCCATTGAAATACATTTTATTTACCGATCCAACTCTTGCTTCATCCCTTTACTTCCTTCTACTATATTGCCCTGCTAAAAAGTCCTTCCCCGTCTTCCTCTCCCTCTCACTCCCCTCAAACCCTTGCGACTCTAAGCCCCACCCTTCTTATCTTGCCTTTTTTCTTCATTCCATTCTGCTACATAGTTCTTCCCCAAAACCCCCATTTTCGCCCTCTTTTTTCCGTTCTGGGTCGTATCGAATATTCAGACAATGTTAAAAAGTTCTTCCATAATGGAGGGAAGAATCAAGAGAAAAGATTGAAAAAACACGTTGAGAAATACACGAAAAAGAACTGAAACCCTACGGGTTTATGCAGTGAGGAAAACAACATATTAGAAGAGAGAAAAGAATGAGCAAGGATGATTGAACCCCTACTGGACAAGGGATTGAGGAGATATTGGACAAAACAAAAAGACTGGACCACTATTGGATCCAGCCTGAAATATAATTGATTTTACGATTGAAAAATGATTGAGTACATATTGTTCGCCTGCTCTTTTTTCCTCACTCTTCCTTCCGCTCTGGATACCAACTATTTAACAGTAGCTACCGACTTTTTAGCATGGAGAAGAAGAATAAGACAGCTACATACTTCAACAAACGCCACGTTAACGGAACAACACAAAGGTTACACTTCATCAATTTTTCAACATTTATTAGGGATGATGAGCAAGAACAATCTTTTTTTACTTGGTTAAATTAAAGCTTTGCTCAATTAATTTATAAATTTCTCCTTTTGAATCGGTACGTTCTAAAACAAGTGAAACCCAATTTTCTTTATCCATATGATATCCATATAAAATGTTTTTTCCATTTCTTAAACTATCACTAATTTCGGGGGGACATTTTAAATTTAAAACATCAATTTTATCATTACCATCTAATCCTAATTTTTCTGAGGGAACATTCATGATTAAACCATACCATCTTCCGTTAGATTCATGTCTTAAAGCAGCATAGTTTGGAAATTTTTGAAATGGATAATCAGGCGATGTCCCGTAGTTTTCTTTGACATGCTTAAAGATATCTTCTCTTGTCAATATCCTGGATAATCCCTCCAACCCTTCTATTATCTATAGTTCAAAAATATCTAATTCAGCGTTTCCAACCAAATATCATATCAAAACGATATTCATTTTTTGAACGAATACTACACGATGTTTATATATTGTCCTGCCTATACATATTCGTGATATTCATTCGGGTCCTGCCCTTCTACACGTCCGGCTTCTCCTTTATCCAATGAATCAATTCTTTCAATATCCTCAGGTGCTAATTCAAAGTTGGTACTATTGAAGTTATCTTTTTGATGCACGGGATTACTGGATTTTGGTATAGAAAATACGTCTGCTTGGTAATTCCAATTTAAAATAATCTGCGCCGGGCTTTTATCGTACTTATCCGCAATTTCTTTAATTGTGTTATTTTTTAGCACGTCATTCAGATAACCTCTACCAAAAGGGCTCCAAGATTCAGTAAGAATGCCCCGTTTTTTATTTTCTTCTACCATACGATTATTATTAAAATACGGATGACGCTCCACCTGGTTTGTAGCAGGTGTCACACCTGTTGCCTCGATAATGTCGTCCAGATGATCTGGTTCAAAGTTTGAAACGCCAATGGTTCTGATTAACCCTTGTTTTTGAGCATCCACTAAAGCCTTCCAAGCTTCTACATACTTGCCGTCCTTAGGGTTGGGCCAATGAATTAAATACTTGTCAAAATATTTTAATCCAGTGCGGCGTAGAGATTCTTGAATAAAGATAAATGCCTTGTCATATTCATGGTAAGCACCGGGCAATTTCGTACTAATCAAAATTTCTTCTCTGGGCAGTGCGGACCGACGCACAGCTTCACCGACAATCCCCTCATTGTCGTAGTTTGTTGACGTATCGATTAAGCGATGTCCTATATTGAAGGCGTTTAAAATTTCAAACGTACCCTGATCTCCGTTAATACCGATCGTACCTAATCCCACAAAAGGAAGTTCTGTACCATCATTTAGAGTAAAACCATTATTATTTAAAGTCAAAACCTCATCTCCTTTTAAAAATTTTGCAATGTAAGTTGAGATTGGAAATAGCTATTTCCATGATGTCCATAATTACAATACCCGATTTAAAAAATCCTACACCAACCGGAATTGATAGTTATGCCTTTGTTACTTTCTTGGTTTCTCACTAAATCCCCTCCATCCTTCCTCCTCCAACGGTCCATCCCCTCTTTTACGCCTGAAGGCAATGGTATTAAGTTCGTACCAATGATGGAGAAAAGAAAGGAAATGCAGCCCTTTTGGGACGGTTTTACGGTTGGGAAAACACACTGAAAAGAGATTGGAAATCCTACGGATTTTTGTATGGGCGAAACGATTTCACCCCTATTGAATAAGGGATTGAAGGAATATTGGAGACAAAGAAAAGGGACTAAGTCCTATTGGACCCGCCCCGAATTAATATTGATTTTTTATTTAAAAAAACCAATTGAAATACGATTGAGTACATAAAGATCTGCCGCTGCTCTCCCCGCTTCCTTTGCCGTTTGGATACCAACTATTAAGCAGTAGGTACCGACTTTTTAGCATGGGGAAGAGGAATAAGACAGTTGAATAACAAAAACACCCGTTCGCTTATTTTAATTATAAGCGAACGGGTGTAAATAGTTAAATATTTAAACAACCTTATTATTCAAACACAAATTCTAAAATCCAACAAAATCCTCTTATTCAACAGTAACCGACTTAGCCAAGTTCCTCGGTTTATCTACATCACAGTCACGGTGTAGAGCAGCGTAATAAGAAATCAACTGCAATGGAATAACTGAAACAAGTGGTGAGAGCATTTCGTGTACTTCTGGAAGGACGAATGTGTCACCGTCTTGGTCTAGGCCTTTCATTGAGATGATGCATGGGTTAGCGCCACGTGCGACGACTTCTTTGACGTTGCCGCGGATGCTTAGGTTTACGCCTTCTTGGGTTGCTAGGGCGATGATTGGTGTACCGTCTTCGATCAGAGCAATGGTACCATGTTTAAGTTCTCCTCCAGCAAAGCCTTCTGCTTGGATGTAAGAGATTTCTTTTAGTTTTAATGCGCCTTCAAGGCCTACGTAGTAATCAATGCTACGGCCGATGAAGAAGGCATTTCTTGTTGTTGATAGGAAGCTACGTGAGATGTCTTCGAATGTTTCTTTTGAATCACATAGGGTTTCCATCGCGTTTGCAACAATACCTAGTTCTTTTACAAGGTTAAATTCTAATTTACGACCTTTAGCAATCGCTGTGACCTCTGCTAAGATCGCTAATACCGCTACTTGGGCAGTGTATGCCTTTGTAGAAGCGACAGCAATTTCTGGTCCAGCATGTAATAAGAGCGTGTAGTCTGCTTCACGGGATAAGGTTGAGCCAGGGACATTTGTAATCGTTAATGCCGGATAGCCCATTTCTTTTACACTAACTAATACTGCACGGCTATCAGCTGTTTCACCGCTTTGTGAAATAAAGATGAATAACGGCTTTTCTGATAGCAACGGTGTGTTATAAACAAATTCACTTGAGATATGCACTTCAACAGGAACTTTCGCTACTTTTTCAATATATTGCTTACCGACTAATCCAGCATGGTAAGACGTACCGGCAGCGATAATGTAGATACGATCCGCACTGTTCATAGCGTTAAGAATCTCGCCATCAATCGCTAGCTCTCCTTGGTCATTCTGGTATTTTTGAATGATCTTGCGAAGAACAAGTGGTTGCTCATCGATTTCTTTTAGCATGTAGTGAGGGTATGTTCCTTTTTCAATATCGCTTGCATCAAGTTCTGCTGTATAAGGGGCACGTTCAATTGTTTCCCCTTTAAGGTTCTTAATCGTTACACCGTCTTTTGTGACCATGACCATTTCTTTATCCATTAGTTCTACATATTGATCTGTAATTTGGATCATCGCCATCGCATCAGATGCCACGACATTGAATGCCTCTCCTAAACCGACTAATAATGGACTTTTGTTTTTCGCTACATAGATCGTGCTTCTATCTTCATTATCAACAAGTGCAAGTGCATAAGAGCCTTTAAGCTGTTTCAATGTTTTGCGGAAAGCTTCTTCAGTGCTTAATTCTTTCGCAAATTGATCAATCATTTGTACGATAACTTCAGTGTCTGTTTCACTTTTCAACTCTACACCTTGTAAGAATTCACGCTTCATCTGTTCATAGTTTTCAATTACACCGTTATGAACAAGTGTGTAACGACCTGAATTACTTTGATGAGGGTGTGCATTTTCTTGACTAGGTACACCATGTGTTGCCCAACGTGTATGACCGATTCCTGTATTCGCTAAAACTTTTTCGTCTACAATCGCACGAAGGTCAGCAATTCTACCTTTTTCTTTAAAAACTTGCACGCCAGCCTCATTAACTACTGCAATACCTGCAGAATCATAGCCTCTATATTCTAGCTTTTCTAAGCCTTTTAATAAAATTTCCTTCGAATCTTGGTTACCAATATATCCAACAATACCGCACATACTTCTTCCTCCTAATGTAGAAGGGGCAAGAAGCCTTTAAGGGCGTACTTGCCCCTTATCTCCGTATTTTTTCAATGTGAAAGTAAGGCATGACATAGATGCCTTTCCTTTCTATATTTATGGCATTCATCTCTCTTTGTCCATTAGGTTACCCTAATGATTTAAAGACATGATTACGGTTGTGCTTTTCAACCGGGAGGTACCCGCCGATGCTTCGATAAACCTCCTCCTCGTCAACTAACCTTCCATATCCGTTCAAAGATTAGCCCGGGCGCTTTAATTATGAAATTGTTCTTCTAAACCACCTTTCTTTTTTATATACAAAAACATGATAAGCATAACCGATACGCTGTTGAAAGTCAACGAATAACCATCAATTAAAAGGTATTTATTACTATAAATGGAAGTTTATCATGCTTTTTTCATACATAAATAAAATATGCATAAGAAAACAGAAGCGTTCCCTTATGCATCATTATTACACGCTTATTTCAGACCCATTTCTTCTTCTACAACAGCAGCAATACGGTAGACATATGCTTCACATGCCTCTTCTGTAGCTGCTTCTGCCATGACGCGAACAAGCGGTTCTGTTCCTGAAGGGCGGACAAGAATACGTCCATCTCCATTCATTTCTTTTTCAACTTCACTTATAACAGCTTTCACCTTTTCATTATCTGTTACATGATGTTTATCCGTTACTCTTATATTGACGAGCTTTTGTGGAAACTTCTGCATTTCTTTGGCAAGCTCGGAAAGTGATTTGTTTGTTACTTTCATAATGTTCACTAGTTGTAATCCTGAAAGTAGCCCGTCACCTGTCGTGATATGATCAAGGAAGATAATATGGCCGGATTGTTCGCCACCTAAACTATAACCATTCTTCTTCATTTCTTCTACAACATAGCGGTCACCGACTGCCGTCTGCACACTTTTCATCTCATTTGCCTCTAATCCCTTATAGAAACCGAGGTTGCTCATTACTGTAGAAACAACGGTATCCTCTTTAAGCCTACCTTGTTCTTTCAAGTACTTCGCACAAATGAACATGATTTGGTCACCGTCAACAATTTGCCCTTTTTCATCGATGGCTATTAAGCGATCACCATCACCATCAAAGGCAAGTCCTACATCCGCTCCTCTTTCTTTCACAAAAGCAGCTAAGGCTTCTGGATGTGTAGAGCCAACTTCCTCGTTGATATTTAAACCGTTTGGTGAAGCGCCCATCATCGATAAATCGGCATCCAAGTCAGCAAATAAATGATTCGCTAGGAAAGAAGTGGCTCCATGTGCACAATCTAAAGCGATATGAATGCCAGAAAAATCATCATCAACAGATTGCTTTAAGTATTGCAGATATTTCTGTCCGCCTTCAAAGTAATCATTCACTTGTCCAAGATCACCACCAACTGGTCGTGGTAGGGAATCATTCTCCTTGTCCATTAGTTCTTCGATTTCATTTTCCTGTGCATCTGAAAGCTTGAAGCCATCTGGACCAAAAAACTTAATTCCATTATCCGCAACAGGATTATGGGAAGCAGATATCATTACGCCCGCTTCTGCATCTAATGCTTTCGTTAAATAGGCCACACCTGGTGTAGAAATAACGCCGAGTCGCATCACCTCTGCACCGATTGAAAGAAGGCCTGATACTAGTGCATTCTCAAGCATATGTCCTGAGATTCTTGTATCTCTCCCAATTAAAACTTTTGGTCGATCTTGATCTTTTGTTAATACATACCCACCAAATCTTCCTAGTTTAAAGGCTAACTCTGGCGTTAACTCACTATTTGCCACTCCGCGTACGCCATCCGTACCAAAATATTTTCCCATTATTAAATCGCTCCTTCACTTTCCTCTGCTGTTCATCTATTCTTTTTCTGTAATATTGATTGTTGCTGTCTCACTCTCAAGTTGGGACTCCACACCAGGTGGTGCGTCTAATTGAATATTCACCTCATGTTCTCCAGGATCAAGGCCAGTTACATCTATAGATAGAGTAAAATCACTTTTACTTAAACTATTCATATCCTTTTCATTACCAGAAACCTTCAAGCTTGTCTCACCTTCATCAGGACTTTGAAAGGTCATTTCATATTGATCGTCTAAGCCTGTGATTGTAATTGGCATGCCCGAATACGTACGATTCACTGTTTGTTCATCCGCGGTTTGTTCCTGCTCATTTTCTTGTTCTTGTACTTGTGTTTCTTCTTCTTCACTACTATCTTCTGATGACTCTTGTTCTGTAACAGTCACATTGGCATCAACCGTCACTTCTTTAGGATCGACACTAGTAATTCCATCAGAGATAAACACAGGTAATTTTAATTCCTGATCTTTATCGAGTTTGCTTAAATCAACCTCTACCCTAACCGTTTTGACCTCACTTAGAACATTTTCTGGAGCAAATATGGTTGCTTCTGTTTGGCTGAGCTTAAGAGAATCTAACTCAACTCCAGAAGGAAGGCTCCCAGTTTCAACAATATCGATGGGCACCGTCTTACTTAAACGTTTCACATCGACCGAGACCTCCACCTCACCTGGGCTAACATCTACATCTAATTTATTCATATTACGATCGAGCACATTAATCGCAGCTGTTTCTGTAAATGATTCCGTAATAGAACCTTTCGTATTAACAGTTGCTTTCACATAAGCAATCGATTCAATCACATTTTTGGCACCTGTTATTTTGACTGTATTTGGTTCAGCAAGTGCCGCTTCGGCCTTGTAACCTTCTTCAAGTAAACTATTGTTAAATTCTGCTTCCACATTGAACTCTTCTGTTACTTTTTCATCAATTGTTACATCTACAGTAGAAGGATCAATGATATATTCAAGCTTATCGGATAGATCTTTGATCCCTACTTCTACTTCTTGTCGACCAATCTCTGCATCTGATAAGTCCACAAACACTTCAAAGTTCCGCTGTGCCTTCGCATTTTCCAAATGACTCCTTGGGCCATCTAAGGTAACAGCCACTGTTTCAGGAAGACCGGTTACGACAAGATTATCTGTATCATAGTAAGCTGTAAGCGGGACGTTTTCTATGACAGCTGAGCCATCATCCCCAGGTACATTGATACTTCTATTTTCATTATTCGTATCATAAACCGAATCAAACAGGAGCAGAGCAATTAATAAAGCCACTACCTTCATAAACCATCTGGTATCAATGAGCTTATCAATATATTTATCCATTTTTCTTTCCCCTCCAGTTCCAAAGAGTGGAAGAAGATTGTTTTGATTTAGCTGAGTGAATAAGCTCTTCATTTAAAAGTTCTTTGAGCTGATCGAGTTTCAAATCGCGTGTAAGTTCACCATTTTTCGCTACAGATATCCCACCTGTCTCTTCAGACACAATAATGGTGATACTATCTGTTACCTCACTAATCCCCATCGCCGCTCGATGTCTCGTACCTAACTCTTTGGAGATAAAAGGACTTTCTGATAACGGCAAGTAACATGCGGCCGCTGCAATTTGACTTTTCTGTATAATAACGGCGCCATCATGTAATGGTGTATTGGGAATAAAGATATTAATAAGTAATTCTGATGATATTTTGGAATGCAATGGAATACCAGTTTCAATATAGTCACCCATACCAGTTTCACGTTCAATCGAAATTAACGCACCAATTCTCCGCTTAGCCATATAATCAACAGACTTAACAATTGCAGTAACTAATTGATCTTGATCCATCTCTTCTTGGTTGCCACTTCTAACGAAGAATTTACCCCTACCAAGCTGCTCTAGTGCACGACGCAACTCTGGTTGGAAGATAATTATAATGGCTAGTACCCCCCATAAGAGAACTTGTTCCATCATCCATCCTAATGTTTGCAATTGTAGGATATCACTTAAAACCTTTACAATCAGAATAATAAAGATCCCTTTGACTAATTGGACGGCTTTCGTCCCTTTAACAATCATAATTAATTTATATATAACGAACCAGACAAGGAGAATGTCTACTGTATTCGCTAAAAGCCTTAATAAAGGTAAATCTGTGAAAGATAAATCTAAAAGCGACATTTTCCTTCCTCCAAGTATTTATTTCCACCATTAAAATAGTCGTTTAACCTACTTATTATACCATATTTCTACTGGAATCCAATTTTCTAGGTATGTATACAATCGTTAACGTTATTAAAATATATCCTACATTTTTATTACTACATATGCAAAGATTAAGCGATTTATTAACAAATTATTACATATTTATACTTCTTTGAACAAAGGAAAAGGCCACCGCATCTTAGCAGTGACCTTATTTTTCTTTATTCTCTTGTGTAACAGTCGAGATTAAACTTTTACTTGTATTTTTAATGTGATACCATAACCATTCAAAAAGCTGATCCACTTCTTTAATTTCCCCAGTTACTTTACCAGCAGAGGCTAAATATTGCTCACCATTAATGACCGTTGCATCCCCTTCAACTTCACCGTTTATCTGCAAGTTTCCATTCTTAACGACAACATCGCCCTTGACCACTTCTCCTTCTGGGACAATGACTGTTTCGTTCTCAATCACTAGATTAGGTTGCTTGGAGACAGACAATGCATTTTCTTGATTCCAGGCAGATAGAACACTACCAGACATTAAGATGAGAAAGAGGGATGCTGCAGCAAGCATCGGGTGCTTCCTAAGCCATCTTTGTGCACCTACTTTTTTCTTTTCTTTAGGCAGTCTCGCCATCACATTTTCAGTAAAACCTGCAGGCGCTTGGAAATGTGATGTACTCTGTACAAAGGCAATCGCTCGTTTTAGTTCATGAAAATGCGTGCGGCATTCTTCACATTGCTCTATATGTGTTTTGAGTATTTGTTTATGCTCATCTGTTATTTCTTCATCTAAATATTCATGCATATATTCAATAATTTCTTCATTACATTTCACTGAAATCACCTTCTTATACGTAGCGTAATTGCTTTCTTAAAGCTTCTCTTCCCCTATGAATCCTCGTTTTCACAGTACCTAATGGTAAATCTAAGGTCTCACTGATTTCATTCAAGGACAGTTCCTCAATGTACTTAAGCACGATGACCGATCGATATTTTTCCGGTAGCTTCGAAATTTCCATTTGGATGGTTTCCTGTAACTCCATTTTTTCTACATCTTCTTCAGGTAGTTTCGTATTCGCAGGAATCTGTGAATACATATTTAAACCGTCTGTTCCTGCTACTTCCGCGTCCAAATAATAGTCAGGCTTTTTCTTCCTGATCCGGTCGATACATAGGTTTGTTGCAATGCGATATAACCAAGTTGAGAATTTTAAGTTCGTATTGAAGCTTTGTATATTTACATATGCTCGTAAGAAAGCTTCTTGTGCAATATCTTCAGACTCATGTTGATTACCCAACATTCGATAACAGATATGATATACTCTGTCTTTGTATATTTCTACTATTTCAGCGTAAGCATCTTGATCTCCTTTTAATACTTGTTTAATTCTTTTCTTCACCAACAATTCCATCTATTTACCCCCGCTCTATGCGGCTTATCGATAATCATTTACGAATCGATAGCAAAAAGGTTTCACATATTTTTTATTTGGTTCCTTTTCCTCCATAAGTACTTCAGTTATATAAGAGTTATCACATAATATTTTAACAAATTTTAACTAAAGTAGTTTAATTAATTTTCATACTGGGTATAAAGGATTTAAAACCAGTGTGTTGACGAAGGAAAAAAGACCTTCCCTTCAATATTTTTGCTCCAACGAACAAGAGACCATACATTTAAAAATTGTCTACGTGCTGGCATAAAATTTTTCAAATGGAAAGGACAATGATCTCATGTATACGGAGGAACTATTAAAAGATATTGAAATCCACAGAGCTAAAATGGTTGAACTTGCTTCTATTTCTTCATTTTCAAACCACCAAGTTCTTAAAGCGAGCATTGAATTGGACAACCTAATTAATAGATACTATACATTAACATTAAAAAAAGAAGCTTGAGCATCGACTCAAGCTTCTTTCACTTTATAGTAATTTTTCTCCGAATAGCGAGCCCATTAAAGCCACCGCTGCATCAGCTGTTTTATTTCTTTCATCTAATATCGGATTAACCTCAACAAATTCGGCCGAAGTAATCAATTGTGATTCAGCTAATATCTCCATTGCCAGATGGCTCTCACGATAACTAATTCCCCCCATAACCGGTGTACCCACACCAGGTGCATCAGATGGATCAAGACCATCTAAATCTAGCGAAAGATGAACACCATCTGTTCGGTCTTGTAAATAACTAATCGTCTCTTCCATTACCCTCGGCATGCCTAAACGATCAATCTCATGCATCGTAAAGACTTTTATTCCTTTAGCTTTAATCAAATCTCTTTCTCCTTCGTCTAAAGACCTTGCTCCGATAATTACAACATTTTCTGGCTTTAACTTCCTATGGACGCCGCCCACTTCTAATAACAACGGATGTCCATGTCCTAAAGCAACTGCTAAGGACATACCATGAATATTACCGGAAGGAGAAGTTTCTGCTGTATTTAAATCCCCGTGTGCGTCGTACCAAATGACACCTAAGTTGTGATAATGCTGCAATAAACCAGCTAATGTACCAATAGCAATACTATGATCCCCTCCTAAAACAAGAGGAAATGCTCCTTTTTCTACTACCCCATCAACTTGATCTGCTAAGATTTTAGTTTTCGCTGCAATTAAGTCCAAGTTTCTTAAACCTGTATCCTTATCTATTTGTTCAGTCGACCTACCTATTTCAATATCCCCTAAATCATCAACTTGGTGATTAAGTTGTTGTAATCTATTTTCAATGCCCGCATATCGGATGGCACTTGGCCCCATGTCTACCCCTCTTCTTAATTGTCCCAAGTCCATCGGCATACCAATAATCGAAATTTTTTTCATATAGTTGCTCCCCCTACCCAGAATAAATTCTAATTCTATTGTAAACGGTTACATTCTGGTGGTTCAACTGTGCAAAATTTTGTATATCTATACAAAAAAAGGACATTTATTAAAGCGCTAGGGGCAATTATAAAATCACCAAAAATAGCTGCGTTTCTTCTGCATGCTTAGGAAGTCTGTGAAAATCTTTGTAATTGGGAAAAATGTTAAACAACAAATAAAAATCCTTAAACATAAATGTTTAAGGATTTAGTGAGCCATGAAGGACTCGAACCTTCGACCCTCTGATTAAAAGTCAGATGCTCTACCAACTGAGCTAATGGCTCGAAAATGGCTGGGCTAGCAGGGATCGAACCTGCGAATGACGGAATCAAAATCCGTTGCCTTACCGCTTGGCTATAGCCCATCATATGTAAAAAAACAAAATAAAAAGGACTAATTATATTATGTCCGCTTTTTGGATTTTCATTCAAATAAAATTGAAATGGTGGAGGGGGGCAGATTCGAACTGCCGAACCCGAAGGAGCGGATTTACAGTCCGCCGCGTTTAGCCACTTCGCTACCCCTCCATGAAAAACGATGCCGGCCAGAGGACTTGAACCCCCAACCTACTGATTACAAGTCAGTTGCTCTACCAATTGAGCTAGGCCGGCAAAT
>NZ_JACSQT010000005.1 GCF_014836495.1 Cytobacillus stercorigallinarum
TCTATCCCTTTGCTGTCTGTCTCAACAATAACGTCTTTCCATTTCGGCTGAATTACACCTTCAATGGGAACTTCATCACCAGCAGCAAAATAACGCTGCCCACTTTCCCCATACTCTCGAATTAGTTGTAGCTTTGAAATAAAGTTTGAGCAAAAAGATCTCGCAAATCCTTATTTTACGATAAATAAGAAGAATCCATTTGAAAAAAAGATTAATCAAAAAGGATTCTTCTTTAGCAGATTTAAGTTTGGTTTTTATAAAAAAGTTTGATCATTTTCTACCTGTGTTGCTCAACAATCGCGCCCGATAATGGAATGAATAGAATATTAATTTAAAGGTTCTAATTTCATCATTGCACCAAAATATTGTGAAGCAGTTGTAAAAGAGATAAATGCACATAATTCACTTATTTCCTCTTCAGTGAAATATTCTTTTAAAATATCAAAAGATGAATCAGCTATGTCACCCTTTTGTTTTAAAAAGACTTCTGCAAATCCTACTGCAATAGAAGTTTTTTCATTAAACTTATCTGGATCAGGTTTTCCTTTCGCCTTACAATACTCACATCCGTTACTTTGGGCTAATGTTCTCCTTACTTGTTCCTTTAATTCAGATGTTAGTAGTCCATCTTTTTCTAACACATTTCCTAACTGATTCCATCCTTCCATTACTTCTTTATTATGCCCCAATAGTCTCTGAAAATGTGTTTCCCCGAAATTAGATCCAACAATCCTTGCCATATAGGTACCTCCCTGTTATATTTAATTACAAATTAATTATAAAAAATAAAATCACTAAAACAAATTAAATTTATAACGATTATCAAATTAATCTTTTATAAAATTAACGATTATTGGGGATAGACTTTAAAAATGAAAATAGATGATATTGATAAAAAAATTTTAGATGAACTACTTAATAACAGCCGTCTATCAATGAGCGAGCTTGGGAGAAGGGTGAATCTGTCCTCCCCATCAGTAACAGAACGGGTAAGGCAAATGGAATCATTTGGAGTTATAAAAAAATATACTTTAGAAGTGAATTATGAAAAATTAGGTTTACCAATCCAATGCATAATTGAAGCAACAGTTAAAAATGGTGACTATAAATCTTTTAAAAATTATATTGAGAAACTTCCAAACGTCGAATTCTGTTATCGAATAGCAGGAAGTGCGTGTTATATGCTTAAAATGCAATTTGAAACGTTCGATAAAACAGAAAAGTTTATTGATGAAGTAAATCCAATCGCACATACTGTAACACATTTTATTTTTTCACAAGTTTCAACATATTTAAAAATTAATATGGATTGATAAGTTTTCAGTCAAAAGCAATACTCTTTATTTACCAGACAGTTAATTGAAATAGCATGCTTAAATAATAATGGAAATTCTTGAACGAGTTCCTGCTTATTCCACAAAATGGCCCGATTCTGGTATAACCTTATTCAATAATTGCGCCCGATTCCAGAAGACTATAGATTTCTAACCTTCGGCATCTGCCTTTGTTCTATGAACAGTACCAAAAGGATGATTAGGTGGTGCATAAATTGAATAAAGCTTTAACGGTATATTACCTGTATTGGTTACATTATGCCAAGTATTGGCAGGTACTATAATGGCAAAATCATCACCCGCATTTCTTACAAAATTCAGGTTATCTTTACTCTTACCCATCTGAACAAGTCCTTGACCTTCCTCAATTCGTAGAAATTGATCAACCTTAGGGTGAATTTCCAACCCTATATCATCTCCAACGTCAATACTCATTAAGGTCACCTGCAAATGACTTCCGGTCCATATAGTATCTCGATAGGTATTATTTTGTTTAGCAGCCTGATTGATATTTATTACAAAAGGTTCTTTTCCATGGTCATTTAATATGGAACTAGTATATCCCTGAGTGTTTGGATATGACCAATATTGATTTGCATAGCGCCTAGCATATGACATATTTCCATAGCCAAGACCAAACATATTATCATGATTACACATTTGCCCATTACTATAATAAGTGTTCGAATAATAAGGATACATATAAAAAGGGTTATTCATTAAAACATACCTCCAAAGATATATGATTATAAACCCATCATATGTCCCGCGGATTTAGAAGTTCATTGCTAATTCTTATTCCGTTATCTGGCCCGATTGCGGAATGAAAAATTCCTGCATTGATACAGGAATTTTAATCAAACTTTATTATAAATTATCGAACTTTTTTACAAATTAGCAGACTTTATTTTAAATCAACATTAGTTGGATAGCCTCGATAATCGGCTGATGAACTTGATTATTTGAGCGAAAAGTAAGGTTGTTTAAAATTTTAGAAAGGGACTTTCGATAATGACCTTGGTAAGAAGCGTGCATTTTCGTATAGATTTTTTCTTTGTATTCCCGGTTATTTTTTGTCATGTCCTTAATAATATCCCGAATCATATCAGAGCTAACAATAGGGAATAGAGTATCTTGAATGACCCCTTCTGGGTTATCTACGGTCGCTTTTAATAAATTGACAATATGTTTATTTTTCCCTTGGACTCTTTCTAATTCTTCTACTGCTTCTTTTCGGGTTGTATTTTTGGCCTTATTTCCGAATTTTAGCGCAATTTCATCCAATAAATCAGCTAAATAATCAATGACTTCCTCATGACGATGCGAAAATAAAATGGCAAGAAGGGTATAGCGTATAGGTGCAGGGTGAGCACGCAATTCCGTTACGGTTTCGGTAGCTGCACGTAGTCGATATTTTTTTACTAGTTTAGGAGACATCTGTTTACATAAACCATCAGGGATTTGAAGATGTTGAATGGCTAATAGTTTTTTGATTTCCATTTCCATCGTACTTACACTTGGTTTGCCTGGAGAGGATAGCAACTGGCGAAAGGTTAAAATGTCGTTGTTTTCTTCATCAGGAATTTTAGCTTCGAAATAACCATCGGACCCTTCATCAGAGTGTGATTCAAGAAAGGCATCTAATCGTGAACAGGTCTTAGGAGAAAGTTGTTGATAGGTCATTTTATATAAATTCTTTTCAAAATGATCGATAGCAGATTCAATCATTCGCTTCAAACTTCCTAATGAAGGAGGTTCAACTTTCCACGTACGAAAGAAACTGTATGCTTGATTTTTCAAGTAGTCGGTATCATGTGTAAACTGAACCTGTTCTCCTAACCACTCTGCGAAGAGATGTTTGTCGTTTGCAGTAAGTTCTCGAAATCCAAAAAGGTTACGTATTGCCTTTCGATGTTCCGTATAACTTCTTTCTTTTCCACCCCAACCATAGTTGTCAAAAAAGTCCTCTACCGAAGCATCTACTTGATCAGCTACATGTTGGACAACTTCTTTGGGCACATCTTGCTTCTTGTTAGGAAACTGTGCTTCCTGTTGGAAATATTTAAGAAGGACAGCAAACCCTAAACGGTTTGCGCTTGTTTTCTTACTTAGCACTAAGTGATTTTCATTTGGCAATAAACTAAAATGTTCATCGAGTTCATTTTGATTCCAATTTCTCTTCAATGGTTTCCCTCTTCTCACTATGTCATTTTATAAACAGTATAAATTTCGACATAGTGAGCTATCAACAATACTTATCGAAATTATCAAAAAACAACTTTACTTTTATTGGAAATAATCTTGCGGACTAGAGCAGCTACCCTGTCACTAAGCCTATCGGAAGGAAACAAATAGTTTGTCCTGATTCTATCAAAAGGTTTATTTTTTGATACCAACATTTTTAGGCATGAAATGTCGGCAATTATTATCTATTTTGTTTTAAAGTAAATATTGAAAGGGAGTAAACTTATGGATTGGCTAGAAAGAATGAACAATGCGTTAAACTACATTGAAAATAGCTTGAATGAAGAAATAGACTACAAAGAGATTGCAAAAGCAGCTAATTGTTCTGAGTTTCATTTTTCAAGAATGTTCTCTTCAATCTCAGGTATATCGCTATCAGAATATATTAGACGTAGACGGTTAACACTCGCAGCATTTGAAATTCAAAAAAGTGATATTCGGATCATTGATGTGGCAATTAAATATGGTTATGTTTCTTCTGATACTTTCTCACGTGCTTTTCAAAAAATGCATGGAGTAACCCCTTCCAATGCTCGTAATAGAGGGGTACAGTTAAAAGCCTTTCCCAGAATTTCCTTTCAAATTTCTATTAAAGGAGATACCGAGATGGAGTACAGAATTGAAAACCTTGATTTTGAATTAAGAATTGTTGGAAAAAGTAAGCCAGTAAAAACAAGCAGAGCATTTAAAACAATCCCTACGCTTTGGAACACTGCGAAAAAAGATGGATTTATGCAAGAACTAGTAGATATGTCATGGGAAAATCCAAAATGCACGCTTGAAAGCCTTCTGGGGGTTTGCGGAAAAGAAGCTGCCATAACAGATGAACAATTTTCCTATTTCATGGGCGTAAGATACGATGGGGAATCCCCAGAAAATATGGAGACGCTTATTATTCCCGCAAGTACATGGGCAGTTTTTCCGAACATAGTGGATGCATGGAAACGTTTATATTCCGAGTGGGTCCCTACCTCCGAGTATGAACTTGCAAATTTACCGTGTATAGAATGTTATTACGGTCCGAAGCATAAACCAAGACACGAACTCTGGGTCCCTGTTATCCCGAAGTAAATTACATATTCAGTAATAGAATGCTGTTTATGGAGTAACGAAAAAAGAGCCTAATTTCTCAATTTAGGTGATGGGAAATCAGGCTTTTTATATTGGAAATTCCTTATCGTTGTAAATCCGCATTTTCCTGACGCTACCCCTTTTAGTCTTGTCAGGTTATTATTCATCAACGATTAAGTCTTTTTATTCTCCTAAAATAAGTGTTACTATTTGATAGAAATCTCGTTGGGCAATGAGAAAGTGGGGATGATTTTCGTCATCTAATAACATGATATAAGGCTCTTCTTCTTCAGGAATAATTAATACCATTTCGTTGATAAAATCATTAAACCATTTGTTTTTCACAGTCAGTGATGGTGCCAACGGAATCCGAACCATATAGCCGTCTTTCGGCATAGGATTAATTTTCACATAGATTCCATTGATTGATTGTAGAATGGATGTTGCTTCTTTTTGTATTTGTTCATTTGGGGTTCGTTTTTTTACAACGTCGTTGACTTCTACATCAAACAATTCCACTTGAGGAAGTCCTTCAGCAGCAGTTGTTGAAGCAAAGGATAATAATAGTGCGAAAGAAAGTAAGAACATCGTTTTTTTCATAATAATCACCTCTTTTATTAACTTTTCCATCAAGATTTTTTTTACTCTTAAATGTGTATTTATTATTTTAATTACTATTGAATATTTGGAACATAGTTCATTTGAATTATTAGTTAAACAAAAAAACCAATCTAAGATGTAAACTCAGATTGGTTTTTTTGTTCTTATGCTTGTAATGATTTTGCTTGCATTTCGTACATTTGTTCGTATATCCCACCAGCTGCAATGAGCTCTTCATGACTGCCTTGTTCTTTGATTTCACCTTTATCTAGAACCAAAATGCGATCAGCGTTTTTAATCGTAGACAGTCGATGAGCGATGATAAAAGTTGTTCTTCCTTGTTTTAATACATTCATCGCGTTTTGAATAATTTCTTCTGTTTCTGTATCGATATTGGATGTCGCTTCATCGAGGATTAAAATCGCTGGATCAAAAGCAAGCGCACGCGCAAACGAGATTAATTGTCTTTGACCGGAAGATAAAGTACTTCCTTTTTCAATCACCGGTTCATCTATCCCTTTTTCCAAATGTGATAACACACGATCGGCACCAACTGACTGAATCGCATGCTCCACTTTTTCTCTTGTAATATTAGGTTGATTTAAACTTACATTCGAAGCAATTGTCCCGGTAAAAAGGTACGGGTCTTGTAAAACAATCCCCATATGTTCACGAATGGTTTGTCGCGGTATTGTCGTAATATCCATCCCATCAATATAAATTTTCCCGATTGTTGGATCATAAAAGCGAAATAATAAATTCATAATCGAGCTTTTTCCTGAACCTGTATGACCAACGAGCGCAATCGTTTCTCCCTTTTTTGCTTGGAATGAAATATCTTTTAAAACAAAATCAGGCTCTTTATATGCGAAGGATACTTGATCAAACACCACATGCCCTTTATATTTTGGTATCTTTTCATTAGATACCTTCTCACCTTTTAGTGCTAAGACTTCAAATACACGATTACCGGCAACGAGTGAACGTTCCATTTGCGAAAATTGATTAACAATATTTGTAATCGGATTGAATAGTCTTGTTAAATAGTCAACAAACGCATAGAGTGTTCCAGCTGTCACTATTTGTGTACCACTAAACGATTGTGTACCAAAATAAATGATAAAACATGTAAATAACAGTAGCCTTAACGTATTTACAAGGTTATGAGAAGTAGCAGAATCAAGAATAATCAGCTTTCTCTCATACTGATAATGTTCTTCATTCATATTATCAAACTCTTTCGTCATTTGTTTTTCTCGACGGAAAGCTTGGATAATGGTCATTCCTTGAATTGATTCATTAATCATTGCATTAATATCAGCGATTTTTGTGCGAATAACGTCATTATACTGTGAAGCATACCTTCTATATACAATCATCCAAATATAAACGATTGGTATCATAACGAGTGCGATTAAAGCCATTTTCCAGTTCAATATGAACAAGGCAATATAGACTCCTGTTATAGAAATGGCACTTGTTGCAAAACTCGAAAGTACTTGAACAAATAAGTTTCTTATTGCCTCTGTATCATTTGTCACTCTCGCAACGATTTTACCAGATGGTAATTGATCAAAGAAACCGATTGGTAATGTTTGAATATGCTTGAATACATCTTTTCTTAATGCTTGAATAATTCTATTCGAACCCTTTTGTAATTGTAAATACATAAAATAACGGAAAATAGCCGTACAAATTGATAACGAGAAATATAGGATGAGTAAATATAGAATTGGTGTAAAGTCAAATTGGCCGACTGTCATATGATTATCAATGATATGTTTAGCGATAAAAGGGCCGGCTAGGTCAGTGAACACCGCAATTGATAGGAATAACAACCCGAGCAAAATGGTGCCTTTAAACCTTAGCGCATACGATAATAATTGTTTGCCTGTGCTCATGTATTCGCCCCCTCTAGCTGTTGGCGTACATACTGCTCTTTATACCAACCATCTTCATGAATTAAATCATCATGTGTACCTACTTGTGTAATTACCCCATTATCTAAAACAATAATTTGATCGGCGTGTTGAATACCTGATAGACGGTGGGTTGTAATGATTGTCGTTTTTCCCGCTCTTTCGTTTTGGATATTGCTAATAATTGCAGCCTCTGTTTTTGCATCAACAGCTGATAAAGAATCATCCAATATTAATATATCAGGATCTTTAATTAACGCCCGCGCAATCGATACCCGCTGCTTTTGTCCCCCTGATAAAGAAACACCTTTTTCCCCTACTAGCGTATTTAAACCGAGTGGAAGATAAGCTAAATCTTTTGTAAAAGCAGCCAAATCAATCGCTTTTTCTATTTCTTCGTCTGTGGCATCTTCTTTACCGAATAAAATATTTTCTTTAATAGTTCGAGAAAACAGCACATGACTTTGCGGTACATAGCCAATCCAATCTAATACTTGCTCTTTCGTCTGTTGGGAGAGATCGATATCATCAATTGATATTCCACCTTCTCCTAAAGGATACTCCCTCAATAATTGGCGAATGAAGGTCGTTTTCCCTGCACCTGTTTTCCCAACAATCCCTAACGTTTCCCCACTGCTTAAGCTTAAATTAATATTTGCGAGGTTAACGACTTTACTCGTAGGGTATTGAAAGGTTAAGTCTTGAAATTGTAAAGTATGGGGCTTATCAACTGCAAAAGGTTTTGTTGGCGGCACGATATCCGCTTCATAATTCAATGTCTCTTGCACCCTATCTAAAGACGCGTTCCCTTGTTGCATGACATTGATTAACTCACCAATGGCAAAGATCGGCCAAACCGCTAATCCTAAGTAAACATTAAAGGTAACTAATTGCCCAACAGATAAGTCTCCATTTGCCACTAATACTGATCCATAACCGAGGGCGACGATATAACTAATGCCTGTTCCAATTGTGGTGATTGGGTTAAATAAAGCATTTATTTTTGCGGTATGCATATTTTTCTCATAAACATCTTCACTCATATCAGCAAATCGTTTTTCATCTGCCTTCTCTTGCACATAAGCACGAATAACTCTAACACCAGAGACAGATTCTAAAACACTATCATTCATCTCGCCAAAAGCATCTTGTGCTCTCATATACCTTTCATGGACAAGCTTGCCGTAATATTGAATTAATATTGCCATAACCGGGACAGGTAACATGGCGAAAAAAGTAAGTTCCCATGAGATCATGAAGCCCATCGCTAAGATAATACCACCGAGAAAGAAAGTGGAGTCAATCAATGTCATAATGCCAAACCCCGCTGTTAATGAAACGGCATTCAAATCATTAGTCGCCCTAGCCATAAGATCTCCTGTGCGATTTTTTTCATAAAAAGTCGGTGTCATGCGCAGAAATTGGCTCATTAATTTCCTCCGCATTAACCGTTGCAAGTTGACGGAACCTTCGAATAGACCGTATTGCCAAAAGAAATTTAACATATAGCTTAAAATAATAATACCTAAGAAAACGGCTACATACTGAATTAATAACTCACGTGTCATTTCACCTTCTGTAATATAATCAATAATGACCCCAATTAAGTACGGTGGAATAATTTCTAATACAGTAGCTAACATCAATAATAGAATAGCGATACCGTATTGCTTTTTGTATTTTTTGAAAAACCAAGCGAGTTTCTTTAACACATCAAACATTTATTACACAACCTTTCCTCTCTTGCTGACTAATTTCTCTACCCACAACCTATACGCTGGTTTTTTAATAGTAATATTCTTTGCTTTCTGTTCATCTTTAACATCCCCTTATCTTTATGCAACTATCTATTAGAAAAACGTGACTTGCGCGCAATTTTTAAAAGCAAGTCTTCGTTTATCTTCCTTTTAAAAAAGAAAATGCGACCCCAAAAGAGGCCGCATTTCTCTTCTAAGGTATGAACGTGTTGCCATACCTCCATTCATTAAAAAACATAAAGCATTATCGAAAAAAAGGTAAGGACGGATATGTATTTGTTTTCATGAATGCCTTCACTCTTGCTTTCATCGTCCTTACCTCCTCTCATTTGTAAATAGCGTCTTTTGAATATTACCACTATTTACATATTTATGTCAATATGTTTTTTTAATGACATTCTGTTTGAATGCCTGTCTACTTCAACCGCCATATCAAAAAAATCAGATAAAGTTTCACTCGTAAGCAACTCGGATGTATGCCCACTTTTAAATACCGTACCTTCTTTAATTAATAGAGATTTATTAAAAATAGAAATAATTTCTTCGATATGATGGGTCACAAAAATAATGGTCGGTGCTTCTTTTGATTTTGAGATACGAGCAATTGAATCTAGCAACTGTTCACGAGAAACAAAATCTAATCCCGTTGTTGGTTCGTCAAGAATGAGCAATTGCGGATGGGCCATTAGGGAGCGAGCGATTAATATTTTTTGTTTCTCTCCTTGGGAGCAAGTTTGGTAAATGTCATGCTGCAAATGGGTTAGATGAAATTGCTCTAACCATTCATTTGCCTCTTTAACATCATCGGTTGATGGTTCTTCATAAAGTCCGATAGAAGCATATTTTCCACTAATAATAATATCTTGTACCCGCTCATATGGGCGAATTTTCTCTTGAAAAGAAGATGATACCCATCCAATGGATTGCCTTACTAGCTGTAAATCGACTTTACCATATGTATGACCCAGTACTGAAATGTTTCCACTGGTTGGCCATATATAGCCCATAACCATATTTAATAATGTGGTTTTTCCAGATCCATTTAAACCAAGCACTGCCCAATGATCCCCTTTATTTACTTGCCAATTCATATTTTTTAAGATGAGCTCCTGATTTCTTGACCAGTAGACATTTTCTATTTGAAGCACTGTATCCATCCTTACCCTCCCGCAAAACTAAAAATTGTGATATTTTTATAATAAAAAAACAGAACGGCGCTTATAGCTTTTGCCCGTCCTGCTCATGTAAATTATCTATTTCACTCATAAAAACTGTTAGGGATACCTGCGAATTTACGCTTATGATATAATAACGGTTCTTTTTTATTGCTTTCAATATCAATCACTTTTCCAACTAATATACTGTGGTCGCCAGCTTCAATGGTGTCATGCATTTCACATTGAAATACACCAGCGCAATCAGCAATAATTGGTAAACCATTGACTGATTCGGACCAATCCGTATTTTTAAAACGATCAAGACCTTTTGAAGCAAATAATGAACAAACTTCTGCTTGGTCATGAGCTAATACATGAACAGCAAATTTTTTCGTTTGCGTGAACTTTTCATAAGAAGATACTCTTTTATCAATTGACCACAATAATAACATTGGATCTAATGAAACAGAAGCGAATGAATTAACCGTTAAACCGATAGGTGTGCCTTCTTCGTCCATCATTGTGACAACCGTGACACCAGTAGGGTAATTACCCATGACTTCTTTAAATAAATCTGTTTTACTCATGATTCTTTCCCCTTTCATTCTCCTCATAACCCCCTAAAATTTGTACTTCTCTTTCTAACTTTACACCAAAATTGGCAAAGACTTTTTCTTGTACAAGATGAATGAGCTGAATATAATCACTAGCAGTCGCTTTATTCTTATTCACCATAAAACCTGCGTGTTTTGTAGACACTTGCGCGCCACCGACCGTTAACCCTTGTAAACCGCTATCTTGAATCAACTTCCCGGCGAAGTATCCTGGAGGTCGTTTAAAGACACTACCACAAGAAGGATACTCTAATGGTTGCTTCGATTCTCTCGCAAAGGTAAATTCATCCATCTTTGCTTTTATGTCTTCTTTATTTCCCTTTTGTAACGTGAATGTCGCTTCTAGAACAATTAGCTTTTTCTTAGCAAATGCACTTGTACGGTAAGCAAAATCAAAGTCTTCTGATGTTAAAGTTAATAACTCCCCTTCCATATTTAAAGCAATGACCTTTGTTAATACATTCGAGATTTCACCACCGTATGCCCCTGCATTCATAAATACAGCACCGCCAACACTTCCTGGTATCCCACATGAGAATGCTAACCCCTCAAGACCGTGTTCATAAGCTGTACGAGAAACATGAATAATTTCAGCGCCACTTCCTGCCTTTATTTGTTCACCTTCAACAGAAATATCGTTAAAATGATCGAGGTTTAACACAATACCAGGTAAACCATGATCACTAATAATGACATTTGCTCCTTTCCCAAGTAAGGTTAGAGGAATCTTTTTATCGTAGGCAAATTTTACAACCTTTTGTGCGTCTACAGTATTGCTTGGCTGCACGAAAATTTCCGCCTCACCACCAACCTGTATATATGTATGTTTAGACATCGGCTCTTGATGATAGATATCACTATTCGTTAATAGCTGACGTAATGTTTCTTTGATGTTCATTTTTTTACTCCAATCTGTTATGCTTTACAAAAAGTCAATGCATTTTTATACTGAAAGGTATAAAAATAAAATAACATGAAATCATGTATTTATCTAGTACTTTGTGAGACGAAAGAAAGTGTGATGACTATGGGTTTAATATTACTAGAAATTTGCGACATGAACCTCTTGTCAGAAGAAGCGCTGCAAGCTTTATTAGAAAAATACCCCGAAGTAGCTGTTATGAGCTATGATTGTCAAAACTTATGTGGTCTTTGCAAAATGAGACCATATGCGCTCGTAAACGGACAAAGGATATTTGGAAAAGACTTGCCGGAATGTATTGAAAATATTCGCTTAAAAATAGAAGAGGAACTGGCATTGTTCGCATAATTCATTTTCACTGGAGCCTAATAACAGGCTCCAGATTTTATTTGTCTTTAAGTGTGATTCCGAATTGATCTTTAGCTAATTGTAAAAATTCAGCTGTTGTTACCTTTTTCTTCGTTATATTTCCACCTACATTTAGGGTATAGGAATTTTCTGTCAGCGTAACCGTTTCGTATTCTCTAATTGATGTGAATAGATAACCCTTATTAAAAGGTGATGATTCACTATGAATAATAGTGTCTTGTATTGTTGTTAATTCATCTTCTGATTGAACAATGTTTGCTAATGAGAATTTATATCCTGTTTTCCAATCATGCACACCATTTTTTTTCATATTTAGAATATATTCATCGTTATTGTATGTGATTCTAAAAAAACCGTTCGCTGATTTCACTTCTTCACCGTCTAACGGTACAGCTTTTAAAGGTAAATTATTGCCAAAGCCTGTGTCTACTAAAAATGGTTTATTTTTGTGAGTGAGAATGATAAATACATGCGTGTCCCCCGTTTTAGACCATGTTTGATTACTGTGATCATACACATTCCCTCTTACTAATTTTACATCTAATCCCTCATCTTTTAACACATAAAAAAGCAAAGGGTTCAAATGGTAACAAACACCACCAAACCCATTATTTAAACAAGTTTCTTCAATTAATTCTTTTGTAATCGGTGCTGTACTTCTCGCCATAATACTCGTGTTTTCAAACGGGAAGACATTCGTTGCTTTTCTTAAAACTTCATCCAAATTTTTAAATGTAACCTTCTCTTGAAAATGAATTTTCTCTTTAAACTTCATCGCCAAGTCTGTCATTGTTCATCATCCTTTAGTATAACTTCACTCTAATATAACACGCTTCGCTTATCTCATAAATGAATTTGCATAAAATTGGCTAACAGTGTATCTTTCTTATTCTTCAAATACTGTGAAATATTTAACAGCTAAACAATCATCCCTCATCAAAAACCAAAACACTTACGTGAACACCAATCACTTTGAATAAACCTTACATAATAAAGAGACAAACCGCTGACAATATAAGCAACAAAGATAGGAGGACTTCATTATGTTATCTGCTGAACAACTACATCATTTCAAGAATTTGTTAACACAATCTTTGAAGGAAAATGAAAAACAAATAGAGCAAAATCACCATTTCGGACTCCATGAAGAACAAAATAATGTCGGTCTATCTGGCGAATTATCTAATTACGATAATCATCCAGCCGATTCTGCGACTGAATTATATGAAAGAGAAAAGGACCTAGCGATAGACGATCATTATCGAGATGAAGTTGATGAAATTCGCGCAGCTCTTGTTGCTATAGAAAAAGGAACTTATGGAGTGTGTCAAGTTTGTCAAAAAGAGATTCCCATTGACCGACTTGAGGCAATGCCAACAGCGACAACTTGCATTGAACATAGTCAACAGCAGAACTTAAATGAATACAGACCCATAGAAGAGGAAGTCATTAATGCCAATGTCGAGGTACCGCATGATGATAATAATGGTTTTGATGAAGAAGATAGCTGGCAATCTGTTGCAAAATGGGGAAATTCAGATGGACCGTCAGATTTATACGATGCCCCAACAGATTATGATAAAATGTATCTTAATTCCGGTGAAAACGTTGGCTATACAGAAGAGTTCGAGAATAGTGTGGGCACGGATATCGACGGAAAAAACATCCAAATTTTTGACACAAAACAGTTACGTGCTTATGAAGATGCACTGGATGAAGAAGGAATCATGACCACTTTCGGTGATTTAAAAGCATATGAAGAAGAACCTTATGTTGATAATCAAGAAGATGAGCAATAATAAAAAGCGAGACAATGGCGTCTCGCTTTTTATTATTCACTGCTTTACTTCTCTTCTTTGGCGAGATCGATTATCATGACAATTAACACAAGTAATTGAATCAAGACATCGGCTTCGATTGGAATCATCCTCCTCCAATAGATGGTGAAGTTCATTCCTCCGTTTTATCTAAGAAGTAAAGACTTACGTTTCCCTTACTCCATCTATATGCATGAACCCATTCATTATGTCTCATTAAACTAGTAACCACTAGAGATATACGTTAAACTAAAGAAGATTATATACATAGGTGGGGAGAACAAATGACATTACGGGAAATTGAAAACCAATTGACAGAACTAAAAATGGACTATATGCGTTTACAAGATGATATCGAAAAATTAGAGTCATTTGGCCGTTCAGTTGAGAAACAAGAATTACGAATGAAAGAAATTGAAGAAGAACTACAAAAACTTAATCGTTTAAAAGCTGAGCTTGAGAAATAATTCTCTTTCTGCAATGGGAAATGGCGTGTTGTATATGCGCCGTTTCCATTAATTTGATAATAAAGGCTTCCCTCACTTTATTTGGGGGATGTGTTTGAGTAGATAAAGACAACTTGCACTAATTATCACTATTATATTGGATAGATGAAAATATTCATGAAAAGAAAATATCATCAAAATAGTCTTATTTTTCAAATTTATTAAATATTGCTAATAAAACGCAGATGGATATCTTGAGATAACATTTTTATCAGAGGTTGAACCTGGAGATTAACTACGAACCGGCTCCCTGTTTACACTGCACTATTTCCTCAACCTACCAAAGCAGATGAACCATATTTGATCGATTTTCTAACAAAGACAAAAAATATCCTGTAATGAATACAGAAACAACGTAACGTACTTACGAAATGATGTTGCTCTTGTTGTCATATAGCTAACGAAAAGTGGATGAAGATGAGCAGAAAGTCACAATATTTCTGGCGAATCAAATGATTATGAGGAAAGTTAAGGAGGCAACAAAAACGATGTCTACAGGAATGATTCACCATATTGAATTGTATGTGTCGGATTTTTTTCGCAGTGTAGCTTTTTGGGATGCATTACTATCAGAGCTGGGATACAGTCGTTTTCAAACATGGAAGCACGGTCAAAGTTGGAAAATAGAGAACAGTTATTTAGTCATTGTTCAAGCGGAAGAGAAATATTTAGACATTCCCTATCATCGCTGTCGCGTTGGCCTTATTCATTTAGCTTTTCATGCACAGTCACGAGAACAGGTTGATGTGATTACAGAAAAACTAAAAGAAAATCAAGTTACAATTCTCTATGAGGATAAGCACCCATACGCTGGTGGTTCAGGGCATTATGCTGTTTTTTTTGAAGACCCAGACCGGATGAAGGTGGAAATTGTTGCACCCGCACCATAGTTTCATCGTCATTCTCCACCATTTGTATACTTGTTATCACCCATCATCACATTTTTATCTTCTCCCCTGTTTACATTAGTGGGAGGCAAATATTTATGATGCCTCCTTTTTCTATCAATCCAAAAAGCCATACTAATTAAAAAAACCATGATAAAAAACAGCACCCACATTTATATCATCACCCTCTATTCAATAAATCGCCTTTTGTCTAATCCATTTGGTTGCCACCCACTTCTCTCCTTTTTGTACTGGTAAACTTGAATGTAATGATTTACGATCAACTTCACCTAGAGAATTACCATAGTGAAAAAAGACAGCCGACCCTTTCTTAGGGGTAAATGAAGCATTAATCTTTGGAAATATGGTTTCACCGCCTGATTCAACATCATTCAAATAGATAAGCATCGTTGCTATTCTTTGGCCGCCATTCCGAAGGTCTACACGGTTATCCGGGAAAAAATCAAAGTGAGATTTATATTCATCACCGACTTCATAATGCAATACTTGCAACCCTTCCCCATTTTCAATTGGATAAGAGGTCAGCAAACTGATTCTTTTTTCAATACGAGCAATAAAATCATCTTCTTGAAGGTTAAAGTACATCCCTTTACTCGTTCTACCAGCAGCAGCTTTTTCTGCTCCAGAATTCGCGTCTATGACTTTAGATGGCTGGAGGCGACTCTTCGCCCGTGCAATGAGAAAATCACATTCTTCATCTGATAATACATCGTCTAGTTGTACAATCGCTGGTTTGATAAATTTTGAGCGTACAAACACTTTTTGATTATCTACCACAATGGAATTGGGTTGTTCATTTAAATAGACAGATTCATAATGATAAGCAGAAGCACCTTTTATCTCTGAACTGGCAAACGCAATTTCAAACATTGTCTCATAGGCAAACCTAGCATCGAAACCTTTTTTAATGAGACCATTCGTAATCGCTAATGGACTCACTCCTTGTTTTAATGTATCAATAATCCAATCTTGTAGTTCATTTGAAATAGTTTTCATTTTTTCCAAAACAGACGTCAACTCCTCCCCTATTTTGACAATATGTTTTGTTGAGACTGAACAATCTTCATTAACTGCTCTGAAGAATAAATACAAACCCCTTGTTTCTCCATCTCAGTGATACATTTCATTGCTTGTGCTACATGCTTTGCTTCAATGGCATACTTCATTTTTTTCTCATCATTCAATAATGGCGACAAAAGTTGATACAGCTTTTTACCGGCAAGTTCTCCCCTACGCTTTTCTAATCGTTCTCCCATTAACAATGAAGGCCTTACAATCGATAACGCAGGTAATGACAATGTTTTTAGTTTATCTTCTAGTAAGCCCTTAATACGCGGATAAAACAATTTAGAACGAGCATTTGCATTGATAGAACTTATAATAACAAAATGTTCAACATCATGATTTTTTGCTAATTTAGCCATCGTATAAGGATAATCTACATCTACTTTTATCATTTTTTCTTTTGTTTTTGCTTTTTTAATGGTTGTGCCTAAACAGCAATAGATGTGATCAACACAAAAATGCTCAGCATATTCTTCTAAATAATCAAAGTCAATGACTAATTCAATCAATTTTTCATGTTTCATATGAAGCGGTGTTCTAACAACCGCAATCACTTTCTCATACGAACCTTGGAGTAATATTTTTAATAATTCTTGCCCGACTAGGCCTGTTGCACCTGCTATCAGCGCAGTCTTTCCCATCTTTAGATCATCCTTCTATTTTTTTTCCTTTCATTCTATGATACATGGAAACGGGTACAGATAAAAACAAAAAGTTTGAATTATTGTGCATTTGTTGTTTTTTTCTAGTCACGAAGCTTTTCTTTTTGCAAAAATAACATCATATGCCATAATATGACCATAACATTAAAGGAGGTACTACATGAATACAATTACTTTAAACAATGGAGTAGAGATGCCCCAACTTGGCTTTGGTGTTTGGCAAGTGGACAATGAGGAAGCAACCGCTGCTGTTCAAACAGCCATTGAAGTTGGTTACCGTTCCATTGATACAGCGATGATTTATCAAAACGAAGAAGGTGTCGGTAAAGCAATTAAAAACGCTGGTATTGCTAGAGATGATCTTTTCATTACGACAAAAGTTTGGAATACTGATCATGGATATGAACAGACATTAAAAGCATTTGACGAAAGTCTAGAAAAGTTAGGATTAGAATATGTTGATTTATACTTGGTTCATTGGCCAACACCACAATTCGATACTTATGTAGATACATATAAAGCATTAGAGAAATTATACAATGATGGCCGTGTAAAGGCGATCGGCGTCTGCAACTTTCATATTGAACATTTAGAACGTATATTAAATGAGTGTTCAGTGAAACCAGTATTAAATCAAGTCGAATGTCACCCCTATTTATCCCAAAACGAATTAAAGGAATTTTGTAAGAAACATGATATTTATGTGGAGGCATGGAGTCCATTACAACAAGGTGGGGAAGTATTACAACTTGATTCAATTAAAGCAATTGCCGACTCAGTAGGGAAAACCCCTGCCCAAGTAGTTCTTCGTTGGCATTTGCAGAATGATACAATTGTTATTCCTAAGTCAGTCACTCCTTCTAGAATCAAAGAAAACTTCGATGTCTTTGATTTTGAGCTTTCGCAAGAACAAATGGCAACCATTAATCAACTTAATCGCAATGAAAGAAAAGGCCCAGATCCATCTGACATGAATGTTCGCTAATATTCTTTCATCAATAGATAAAAGAGGTAAGTGCTAAGATATTTTTATATTCGCACCTCCCTCTTTTTTTTATTCCATAAAGGCGTCTTCAATATTATATAGGGCTAAATCAATATCTAATTCTTCGCCACTTACAAGCTTTGCTAATTGTGCACCTAAATACGGACCAGATGTTAATCCAGATGCCCCTAACCCATTGGCAGCATACAGTTTCTCGTATCCAGGTACTTGACCTATAACGGGTAAAAAACCTGGTGTAAACGGCCTAAATCCTACTTTTGTTTCAATAAGAGTTGCTGCTTGTAAACCCGGTGCCACAGTCAACGCTTTAGATAAAACTTCAAGCACGCCCCCCGCTGTCACATTCGTATTAAACTGATGTTCATCCTCATGTGTCGCTCCAACAACGACTTTACCATCATCAAAAGAGAGTAAATAATGATTTGTTGGCGGTTGCACCACGGACCATTCAGATGTATCTGCGTCAGGTACGTGAAGATGAGCAATTTGTGCTTTTTGAGCGCTCACTTGAAAATTGAGCCCTATTGGCTCTAATAATTCCTTCGCCCAAACGCCAGCCGTTACGATGATTTTATCCGCATGTAATAGCTCTCCATTCACCTTTACCCCTTCAATTTGACCACTATCATTCACTAAAGCAGCTTCACCATGAATCATATCTGCACCATATAATTCAGCAGCTTTAAGCAGCGCCTTCCTAAGTTTACGCCCATCTACTCTAGCCGCTCCACTCACATATACAGATTGAAAATCATTCGACAGTGGCGGAAAAGCACCTCTCGTTTCTTCTTGATTATAACTTTTAATTTCTTCTATTTCTGGTGCATCTTCTCTCCTTTTTAACGCTCGTTCTATCATCTTTTCAAGTTTTGTTTCGTCGTGATGTAAACTAATCGCACCTACTTTTTTATAACCGGTGTCTTGATCAGTTTCTGCTTCAAGTGCTGGGATTAATTGTTGATAATACTTTGCTCCCCCTTTAGCAAGCTGATACCACGCTTTGTTTCGCCGTTGTGACAACCATGGACAGACAATACCTGCGGCTGCTTCTGTCGCTTGGCCAGCATCTTGCCGGTCGATAACCGTCACCTTAAAACCTGCTTTCGCTAAATGGTAAGCAGTAGATGCTCCAAGTATGCCTGCTCCAATCACTATCATTTGTTGCATATTTTTTCCTCCATCATGGATAAAAGACGAAAAGGCAATATGCTTTCCGTCTTTTATCGAACTAGCTTAAGCGTGCGAACTCTTCCACAAGCTCTTCAAACGTTTGTAACGCTTCGTCAATCGGTTTTGAGGTCGTTAAATCAACGCCCGTATTTTTTAATAAATCTAATGGAAATTCTGAACTTCCGCTTTTTAGAAACTCTAGGTAAGTTTTCAATGTTTCCTCATCGCCATTATAAATCTTTGTTGCTAATTGAATAGCTGAAGCATAACCTGTCGCATATTTATAAACGTAAAATGGGCGATAAAAATGCGGAATCCTTGACCAACCGTATTTTACCTCTTCATCTAACACAAGGCTTTCCCCATGATAATCTTTAAATAGTTGTTCATAAATGCCATTAAACACTTCTGTATTTAATGTTTTACCTTCTTCTGCTAATTGATGCGTCTTCCATTCAAATTCACTGAACATGACTTGTGTAAAGAAAGTACCTTTAAACTGATCAATAAAATGATTAAGTAAATGTCGTTTAATGTCTTCATTCGTTTCGTGATCAAGTAAATATTTTATTAAAAGTACCTCATTTACTGTTGATGCAACTTCAGCGACAAAAATACTGTAGCCAGCCGTAATTTGCGGCTGATGCTGGGCACTCCATTTGCTATGAACACCATGTCCACATTCATGCGCAAGTGTAAACATACTATCAAGATCATCACGATGATTTAAAAGAATATAAGGGTGTACACCATATACGCCCATATTATAAGCACCAGAGCGTTTCCCTTTCGTTTCTCTTACATCAATATAACGATTTTCTTTAAACGATTGCAATGTAGAAGTATACTCTTCCCCAAGCGGTGCTAATGCTTTACACATCGTCGCAAATGCCTCTTCATATGGAATCTTCATATCGACATCTTTCACCAGCTGAGCATTTAAATCATATTGTCTTAATTCATCTAACTGCAATAACTCTTTCCTTAAGGCTGTATATTTGTGCATCGTTTGTAAATGGTCTCTTGTCGACTGAATAAGATTATGGTAAACCTCTGTCGGAACATTATCACCAAATAATGCTTTCTCTAATGCAGAAGGATACTGCCTAATTCTTGTGGTTGTAACATTATTTTTAATCGCTGCTGATAAAGTTGAGCCGATTGTATTTTTAAGTTGTACATAAGGTTTATAATACGCCTTATACGCTTCTTTCCGTTTTTGTCGGTCATCACTTTCAATTAACTTTGCATACATTCCACGAGTAAGCTCTACTTTTTCGCCATCATCATTTGTTACGAGACCAAACTCAATATCCGCATTATTAATCATATTATATGTATTGGATGGTGCAGAAAGCGATTCACCTAGTTGTGATAATAAGCTTTCTTGTTCAGTTGAAAGTACGTGCGCTTTATAACGAAACGATTCGAGTAAGTCTTCTTCAAAATATTGCAGGCCTTCTTCTTCTTTAATATAAGCTTTTAATGTTGTTTCATCTAAGCTAAGTAAAAACGGCATAAAGAAAGAAGTTGCACTACTCACTTTCACACTTAGTTGTTTCGATTGATCTAATAAACTTTGTGCATGACTATCCCTTGTATCGACATCTGATTGTAACATCGCATAAGCATAGACTTTACCAAATAAATAAGATAAATCTTCCTGTTTCTTCAGAAATTGAAATAAACTTTGCCCATTACTTATTTTCCCCTCGAACCCTGCTAACTCCCGTGCTAATGACTGGATGGATTCATAATCCTTTTGCCACTGAGAATCCTCACTATAAATATCAGCGACATTCCAAGTTTCTTCTACTGGGATGTCTTTTCGACTAGAATAGGTCGTCATTTCTTTTAACACTCCTTAATAGTTCATTTTTTTGCGCATATGCGTTATATTAACTAAATATATTCTATTTCGCCATTCTTAAACCTTTTTATAATAATTAATAATGGAAAAAGGAAAGGAGATCCAATCATGGCTATTACATTACCTCATATCGAGGATGCGAATCAAACTAATTATCTCCCACCTCAAGGTGAGATTCAACAGTTTGAATCTGACGAAGAGTACGAAACTAAGTTAAAAGAATGGAAGTTGCCTGCAAAGAAAGCGTTTTGGTTTAAACAAAAAACCCATCAACGCAAAGTAGAAATTGTTGGCTATCAAACATACGGAGAGGAAGATGATCATTACACCATTGTCATCAAGTTCCAAGATGGAAAACTAAGTTGCATTCATCCCGCTTATTTAAAGGAAATGCAAGCAGGTAACTTTGGTAAAGAAGCTTTTGATGCTGCTGGTCAACCGAACACCGCACAAATCGAAGAAAAACAGGCCGACGAAAAAACAAAAGAGCAAGCGCCAACACCGCCGAAAACCACAGCTAAAAAAACGAAAACAAAGAAAAAAGAAACAGCCAAAAAAATCCAACTTCCTGAAGAAAAAGTGGCTTTCTCAGCAATTGTGAAGCAATTTGCGCTAAGCTATAATCATTTCACTGAAGACCATGATGAAGTCATTGTGCTCGATGAGATTGTCATTCATCAAGACGACCCGTTACCAATTGGACTAGCTTGGTGCAGTCACTCTAAAACATTAAAAAAACATGAATTAGCTATAGGGGACAAACTTTCCTTTAACGGCAAAATCGTTAAAAAGAAATTACCAAAAGCCCAAGACGATGTCGATGAAGAGCATAAAGTAGAAGAAGCCGTTCCTTACAAAATAAATAATCCTTCAAAAATTGAAAAACAATAGCAAATAGAGTGAGGCTACTCCCTCACTCTATTTTTTTTACTAATGAATGCAAATGTTAGCTAGAGAACCTTTTTGTACTGATTCGACAAATGATGGAATCAGTTCTCATCAATCATTCCTGCTTGTACATTTAACTCATGCTTGAACCTAATCTCTTACATAATCTAATTTCATTTTTGGTTAAGGTTTACGCAAGAAATGAGCGACCGTGACCTTAGTAAATACAAGCTTTTAGAGATTCTCTAAACAAAAAAAGCATCTCTACAAAAAATAGAGATGCTTACGTATCGAATTAGAATTGAGCAGCAGCTTTTGCTACGTTTCGTAATCCTTCTTCAATAATATCTTGTGTACGATCTGGATATTGGTTATGTCCTTCAATTACTACTTCTGAAGGAGATGTAATGCCCCAAAGGCTGATAATTGATTTTACTAAGTTTAATGCCATTTCGCCAGCAGCCATACCTTCTAGTGAATAATCAGAACCTCTAGCGTTTAAAAGCATCACTTTCTTGTCGCCAGCAAACCCTACTGGACCTTCAGCTGTATATTTAAACATTTTACCTGCTTGAGCTAAGTAAGAAACATAGCTGATTAATGGAGCTGGTACAGTTGAATTCCAAAGTGGGAAGGCGAAAACGATTTTATCAGCATCAAAGAACTGATTTAAATACTTATCAACTAGCGCAACAGACTTTTCTTCTGCAGCAGATAATTCCAATCCTTGGTTCTTTTTGAAAGTACCATTGATTGCATCATTACCATAGTAAGGCATGTTTTCTTCAAAAAGATTCAATTCCATAATTTCATCTGATGGATTTGATTCTTTATATGATTGTAAAAATGCATGATACATTTTTACAGAAATCCCAGCTTCAACTGGACGATCGCTTGCGTTTACAAATAGAACTTTTGCCATTATGTGAAGACCTCCGAATGTCGTAATAATTTATCCGAAATACACTAAAATGAAATATCTCGAACCAAAAGTAATTTTAGTATATTAATAGGATCTTGTCAATGGAATAAGTTCTCTTTAACTAACACTTATGATATTTTTTAGGTCTAAAGGAATAACTGTAGTAAATCTCGCGCAGACTTTTCTGGATCTTTAGATTTACTAATCGCTGAAACAACAGAAACACCTGCTAATCCTCGATCTTTAAGCATTTTTATATTTTCTAGTTGAATGCCACCAATAGCGACAGCAGGAATATCAATCGCTGCAATGATTTTCTCGAGCATACCTGGTGCTAATAAATCAGCATCAGATTTAGAAGTCGTCGGAAAAACCGAACCTATTCCAACATAATTTGCTCCTTGTTCTTGCGCCAATTTCGCTTCCTCTACATTGGATACAGAGATACCAACAATCATATCATCAGGAACAATCTTTCTAACGACGTCACAAGGCAGGTCATCTTGACCGACATGCACACCTGCTGCACCAACCGCTAAAGCGACGTCTACTCTATCATTAATAATCAGTGGAATATTCAATGGTTTTAATATAGATTGTAATGTTTTCGCCTTTTCATAAAAGAGTCGACCATCTGCAGTCTTCTCCCTTAATTGAACGATGGTCACACCACCTTTTACACTAGTACGAACCATATCATATAATTCATTGTTTGCTATTTTATCATCTGTGACTAAATATAAACGATAATCCATTATTTTTGCCTCACTCCATCTAGCCAAGTGGCTGCATTCATTGTACTAATCGTATCCATTAGCTTCACTCGAAATGAACCTAACCCTTCCCCGGCATGTAATCTCTTTGCTGCGATTTCCCCTGCTAGACTCATAGTAGCCATACCAATGACAGCACCGTCAAACCAATTTTCTGAAACAGCAGCAGCAGTTGCTACTAATGAAGCTGTCATACAGCCTGTTCCTGTTACCTTCGTCAAAAGGTAATCTCCGTTATCAATCACAACTAATTGCCTGCCATCTGTAATAACATCTTCTTTTCCACTAATAACAATGAGACAGTTTAGAACTTCGGCTGCCTCCTGTGCAAGTACTTCAGGTGCCATTTCAATTGCCCCTGCATCGACACCACGCGTTTTTGTATTTTTTCCAATAAGCGCTGAAATTTCAGAAGCATTGCCGCGAATAATGGACACTTTTATTGTGCGAATTAGCTCTTTTGCCTTATTTGTTCGATAGGTGGTTGCCCCAACACCAACGGGATCAAAAACAACTGGAATCCCCTTTTGGTTAGCTGTTTGTCCAGCTTTAATCATTGCCGCAAACATTGCATCATTAATTGTACCAAAATTAATCACAAGCCCCTCAGCCATCATTGCCATTTCTTCTACTTCTAACAGCTGTGTGGCCATAACAGGTGAACCACCCATTGCAAGAGTCACATTGGCGCAATCATTTATAGTTACTGTATTAGTTAAATGATGAATGAGTGGGGTCTGTTCTTTTAACTGCTGAAAGACTCTCTCAACTGCTTCACTTGAAATCGTCATTATCTTTCCTCCATCTTCGCTTTGTTGTATAACTCATAAAAATGATTTGTTGGACCATGTCCATTACCGAGTACTAGACTATGCTCAATCGCTATGGAAATATAATTTTTCGCAGACTGAATGGCCACAATAAGTTCTTCTCCTTTTGCCAACCCAGCAGCAATGGCAGATGAAAGCGTGCAACCTGTACCATGGGTATTTTTTGTCTCTATTCTTCGACCATTAAACCAGGTGAAATTTTGTCCATCCCATAATAAGTCATTCGGTTCTCCTTCTAAATGTCCACCTTTTAATAAAACGGCTTTTGGCCCTAATTTATATAAGTTTTTACATGCTTGTTCCATGTCTTCAACCGTGCGAATCGTCATACCTGTAAGTACTTCAGCCTCAGGAATGTTTGGCGTAATAACAGTCGCAAGTGGTAACATCTTTGCTTTCAGTGCCTCAATAGCTTGTTCCTTTAAAAGATGATGACCACCTTTCGATACCATGACAGGATCTAACACAATCACTTTTGGACTATAATGATTTAAACGGTCTGCGACGATACTGACAGTCTCACTCGATGACAACATGCCGATTTTGACAGCATCGACCTGGATATCATCAAACACGGCTTCTATTTGGTCTTTTATAATATTGATTTCAATATCCTGCACCGAACGTACCTCTACTGTATTTTGAGCGGTAATCGCCGTAATGACAGACATGCCAAACACTCCATTGGCGGAAAAAGTTTTAAGATCTGCTTGAATCCCAGCTCCTCCTCCTGAATCAGAACCTGCGATTGTTAATGCTGTTTTCATCGTTGTAACCTCCAATAGCTTTATTCTTAATTAAAACTCTTAATAAACCATATCCTAAAATCGCTCCCGTAAACGAGCTCACCATAAATGCTGGTAGAAATCCGAAGAGGGTTGCTTCTTGCCCTAAAAGTAATGTACTAATCGGATAAGTCGCTACTGCCCCTATCACTCCTGTTCCAATGACTTCACCTAGTGCTGAGAAGCCAATTTTTTTCGTTTTTTGATAAAGCAACCCTGCAAGTAAGGCGCCAATCATACTGCCAGGATAAGCAAAAACACTTCCAGTACCCATCATATTTCTCAATGTAGATGAAATAAACGCTTGACTCACGGCATACCATGGTCCAAGAAGAACAGCAGATAATACATTTGCCAAGTGCTGAATGGGAAAAATTTTCGCTATTCCAATCGGAATAAAAATGAGACTACTCGACACAGTAGTAATGGCTGCAATTGTTGCCGTCATCGTCATTTTTTGAATTTTATTCATAGACCTTTCCTCCTTTCGATAAAAATAAAAAAGCCGCTATTTTTAAAATAAGCGGCTTTGGTCATCATGATATGTATGACGTCACTCGCTTCCCTCCGCTAGTATTAACTAGATCAGGTTCAAAGGGTTCATCTCAGCCAAATAGTTGGCACCCCTAGCATTTATTTATATATAAAATAAAAAAATCCTCTACTTCCAAAAGGAAGCGAGGACGACTACATCGACACACTTCCCTCCACTGGTACAAACCAGATCAGGTTCAAAGGGTTTTGAATGCCATTCAATCTCAGCCTCTTTTCTTAAGGCACCCCTAGTGAAAACTTATATCATATGATGCACTCAATATAACATGAAATGAAAGAAATGAAAATAAAAAACATTGAATAGAAACGATGTTGCGACATAAAACGTTATGATATGATATTTATATAACATTCGGGAGGACAGGCTATGGAGGATAAGAGTATTGTACTAATAGGGTTTATGGGGGTCGGAAAGACATCCATAGGAACGGAATTAGCGAAGAAATTACAATGGGGTTTCATCGATACAGATGAACGCATTGAACAACAGTTTGGGATGTCTACTTCGAAAATTTTTCATGATTATGGTGAAGAAGTTTTTCGAAAAGCTGAAAGCGAGTTGATTGAACAACTTTCTGCCGAAGAAAAACATATTCTTTCATTAGGCGGCGGTGCCTTTTTAAACAGTACAAACCGCGAAATATGTTTACAAAACAGTACCGTTGTCCTTATCGAACTCTCATGGGATAAGTGGCTCGACCGATACCCATTGATTAAAGATACAAGACCGAAATTGAATGGTCTTTCTACTGAAGAAATGTATCATTTATACAAAGAAAGACAAGCTCATTATCAACCATATCATTTAAAAATCAATGTAGATGGGAAAACAGCTGAAGAAGCTGCTGATTTGATTGTTCGAGGGATTAGTTGAGATAACTCTAGATGGTTTTTCGCCTGTTTATCAGGCGTTTTTTTGTCATTTGTATATTATTCGTAAAGTAATCTTTGAAGACGATTTTGACATGATTTTTTGCTCTGCTACCTTGCTCGATTTTCTTCTCGATGCACGAGCAAAACAGTTAACTCTCCAATTTTGTTCGTTTATCTCTTCAACACCTATTCAAACCACTTATCACTTGTTTTAAATTCTTTTTGTAAAAAATATAGGATGGCTGAACCGCTAAATGCCCCTGCGGAAGAAAACACCAATTTATTAAACATTCTAAATCCATATATGCAGTTCATTCCATTTTCCACTCACCCCTCAAAAAAACCACCTACCAACAAAGGCAAGTGGTTCTCTCTTCTATTAAATCGCTGTTGTAACAGCTTTTTCTTCATCTACTTTCACAATCCACCCAAATTTATCTTCTACTTTTCCTTTTTGGATACCTGTTAGTGTTTCGTAAAGTTTGCCGGCAACTTCACCTGTTTGCCCGCCACTAATAGTCAATTTTTCGTTATTCCAGAATAGTTCTCCGACTGGTGAAATGACTGCTGCAGTACCGGTCCCGAATGCTTCTTCTAACGTGCCATTCTTTTGTGCTTCATAAATCTCATCGATTGAGATACGACGTTCAGATAAAGGAATACCCCAGTCTTTAATGAGTTCAATAACAGAGTTTCTTGTAACCCCTTCTAAAATGCTTCCGTTCAATTCAGGTGTGACGACTTCACCGTTAATTTTAAAGAAAATATTCATGCTTCCTACTTCTTCAACATATTTATTTTCTTTCCCATCTAACCATAGTACTTGAGAATAGCCTTCCTGTTCAGCTACTTCTTGTGCTTTAAGGCTAGCTGCATAGTTTCCTCCCGTTTTAGCATTACCCGTTCCACCTTTTACTGCACGAACATATTCGCTTTGGACAGCGATTTTTACTGGATTAATTCCTTCTTTATAATAGGCACCGACTGGTGACATGATAATAATAAATTTGTATTGATGTGATGGAGCTACGCCTAAATAAGGTTCGGTAGAAATGATAAATGGACGAATATATAGTGATGTCCCCTCAACATTTGGTACCCAATCACGATCGACTGCAATTAATTGTCTTAATGCTTGAACAGCAAGTTCTTCGTCAATTGGCGGAATACAGAGTCTGTTGTTCGATTTGTTCAGCCTTTCCATATTTTTATACGGTCTGAACATGAGCACTTCCTGATCTTCAGATAAATATGCCTTTAATCCTTCAAAAACACTTTGGCCATAATGAAATACCATTGCAGACGGGTCAATTTGTAATGGCTCATAAGGGACTATACGTCCATCATGCCACCCCTTGTCTGCATGATAGTCCATTACAAACATATGATCTGTAAAATTCCTACCGAAAATTAACTGATCAAATGCCGGTTTTTCTTTTTTGGTTGCACGTCTTTGGATTTCAAACTGATAATCATTCATTTCTACTCTACTCCCTGTCTAAGATCAATTTAAAGTGCTGTTAAACATCTTTACTCTTTTTCTTGTGGTATTATGCACCATTGTAAACGAAATGCATTTAACTACTACTTCCCAATGATATACGATATTAAAAATTTATCACTTTAATACGTGAAAACAATATAACATTTCCTTAATAAAGTACATTGATTGTTTAAAATATTATGAACCCTATTCTTAGTATTGTCAACACAGTTCCTGAAACTTTTTTATTATTCTTACAAATTTATAATATCCCTTTAAACACAGGATTTCACTAGTCTTTTATTGAAATGGTTTGCATGAAATATTATGCAGAAAGAGCTCTAATTTTTCAGATAATTAGTTAAAGAATACAAAAATACTCGTGACCTCCTTCTCGTCACGAGTACTTATTAATGAAACCAACCTTTCTTTTTTGATTCTGTGATGGCTTCGATTCTGTTTGTTACCTCTAACTTCTCTAATATTGCTGAAATATAATTACGAACTGTACCGACTTTGATTGTTAATGTTGAAGCAATTTCTTTCGTACTTTTTCCTTCTGCCATTAATTCAAGTACCGCTTTCTCACGTTCTGTTAAGGGATTTTCTTCTCGATACACATCATCCATCAATTCCGGGGCAAAAATTCTTTTGCCTGCCATGACACTACGAATCGACTCAGCTAATTCTTCACTCGGGCTATCTTTTAATAAATAGCCGCGGACTCCTGCTTTTATCGCTCGTTGAAAATAACCGGATCTTGCAAAAGTGGTTAATATAATGACTTTTATGCCACTGTTTTTGATGTCTTCAGCTGCTTCTAAACCTGTTTTTAAAGGCATTTCAATGTCCATAATACAAATATCAGGACTTTGTTCTTGTACTAATGTAACGGCCTCTTCTCCATTGGAGGCTTGACCAACGACTTGCATATCGTCTTCAAGATTTAGTAACGAACCGAGTGCGCCTAACATCATTCTTTGATCTTCCGCAATGACAATTCGAATCATGCCAAATCTCCTCCTTCAACTTGTTTAACTACAAGTGGAACAATAATTGAAATTGTCGTCCCCTCATTACAATTAATGACCAAATGGCCATTTACAAATTCTAATCTTTCTTTCATTCCATGAATCCCATTACCATAGCTTTTTTTCTCACTATTCGTAATGCCTATACCATTATCCTTTACAGTAACGACTAACTCTTTATTTTGTTCTTCAATAACTATTGAACATTTTGTAGCTCTACTATGCTTGACTACATTTGTGACTGCTTCTTTTAAGCACATACTAATAATATTTTCGATAAAAATCGATGTGTAAGCTTCTTTTAGCGGTTCATTGATTTCTAAATCCATTTGCGCAGCTTGTAAGATTTCTTTAATGCGAACTACTTCTTCTTGCAATCTTATCCCTCTCATTTGCGATACCATTTTCCGTACTTCATTTAAAGCTGTACGAGCTGTTTGCTGGACATCTTTTAATTCCACTTTTGCTTGTTCAGGGTCTTTTTGAATTAACTTTCTCGCCAGATCACTCTTTAATCCGATTAGTGAGAGTTTTTGTCCAAGTGTATCATGTAAGTCGCGCGCAATTCTTTGTCGCTCCTCTTGTTTGACAAGATCGGCAATTCTTTGGTTAGCGTATTCTAATTGTTTCTCTAACCTCTCATGTTTTCTTTTATTATAAATATTAAACGGCAATAATATCATACTGACTAAAATAATAATCACAAATGGAAGTTGACTTAAAAACATTTCACTTTTGACAACAATATGATAGTTAATCGCTACAGTCGTTGAAACAATGTGAATGATATAAACAATAAAAAATGCCACTCTATTTTTTATATATCCATTATAATAAGCGATGAAAAAAGCAAAATATACATATTGATAAATTATTAACATCGTCATTGAAATCGCAATTAATAAAAGAGACCAAATATAAACAGGCCATTTATTTGAGATGAAAGCAAAGCGAAAAGTGATAAAAAAGACGACCGTTAAGATGATACCAACAATAATCTCCCAGGTCGTTGAAGATTGAAAGATAAAATAAAATGGGAGAATGGTCAGGATAATCCATATGTATGGCGTCATCCCAGAGCTTTTTAGTTTATGTAAAAGTGGATATGACATTGTGATCCTCCGCTTCCAATGTAGAAATAGAAAACTCCTTTGTTTCTTTCATACAAAGGAGTTTCTTAACAGTATTATAGCAGATTATGAAGATACCGGTACTTTTCGGTATTGTTTTACTGCACGGTAACCGACAAATATTTTCTTCTCTTCATCCCAAAGCTTAAAGCGAAGAGATTCTAAGCTTGTTGCTAGCGAAATGGTCGGTACATTTTGTAATTGCTCACTGTTCGTATGTGCTTTCTCTAATTCGTAATTTGGTACTCTTGGGGCTAGATGGTGTACATGATGGTAACCAATATTCCCTGTCATCCATTGCAGTGGTTTTGGCAATTTATAAAATGAACTGCCTTCAATCGCTGCACTCACATATTCCCATTCTTTATCTGGCTCAAAATAAGAATCTTCAAATGTATGCTGGACATAAAATAACCAAATACCCGCTGCACCAGAAATCAGGAAAATTGGGATTTGCACAAGTAGGAATGCTTCCCAACCGATGAGGTAACACATGAACGCATATAAAGCAACAATACCGACATTGGTTAAATACGTATTTAGTCTCTCGGGTAAACGAGCGCCTTTTCGATTAAAACGATTTTTGAATAAAAATGTATAAATGGGACCTAAACCAAACATAATGATTGGATTACGGTAAAGTCGATAACCAACCTTCGTTAAAAAAGGGGCATCCATATATTCTTTAACAGTCAATAACCATATATCCCCTGTCCCTCGCTTGTCCAAGTTACTGCTTGTCGCATGGTGAACAGAATGATCATGTGCCCAAGCGCTATATGGAAAAATAGTAATAATCCCCGTGATCGTTCCGACAATCTTATTCGCCTTACGACTTTTGAAAAATGAATTGTGGCAGCAATCATGAAAGATAATAAATATTCGTATTAAAAAGCCCGCTGCTAAAACGGATAATGCTAATGTCAATAAATAATGAATGGATAGTGAAAAATAAGCTAGTGTCCATAAACCAAAAAATGGTACAAGCGTATTGATTAATTGATATATACTTTTGTTTCGATTCGCCTTTTCAAATGGCAGCATTTGTTTTCTCAATGTTTTCAAACGTTCTTTTGTCATATTGTAAGTTCCTTTCCTTCAATATTAACTTAATAATAAAGACGTCTGAAAATACTGTGAAGACATAGGTGTCATCAGGCAACCATGATAAATGTCATGTATACATCATGACCAGCTACTAATATCAACCTTCAAGCTCTATTGTAAGGTGAAATAAAATTTGATAAATAAGTGAAAAAGCTTCGCCTATCGTCATATCATCGGAAAAACCTTCCATATAATCTAATGTAAAGTTAATTTCCCATAATCCATCTTTTTGATTAAACATCGGGCTGAGTCGCGCTTCGTCACTTGTGAAGATTGACATAAAATAGGCCTTAATTTCTTTTTCCTTTTTCTTAGGCTGCTTTAGACCAATCAAGCAATCATATGTACGAAATAAATCATCTACTTCAAAAGAAAGTGATTCTACATTTAGTTGATCAAACCATACGGATTCTACATATACGAATTCATTGATATGTTGTTTAAAATAAGTGATTGGCTGCTCAAAAAATTCACTGGCCGATTCCGTCCCGAGAAAGTTTTCTGTTTCTTTATCGCCCCTTTCAATATAACTATCAAAAAAGCGCTTTTTAGGATCGAGAACGTTTACCTCTTTTTCATCTATTAACTCCTGCTTTTTAGCGTAGTTTAATTCTTCAATAAATAGTAATTCTCCATTTTCTTTTGCTTGTTTAATTCTTTCTTCTAACTGTTGTTTAAACATCATTCGCACCTCTTTGTCTTTCATTGCAAGTTTTTCTCCTTTACATTCTACACAACTCTCTATCATGCTTTCAACAATGTAAAATCACATATTGAATATCATCCACGATCAGTGCGACCGAATAAGTGCAATTCCTTGCAATTAATCAACCAGAAAAGCCCGCACCCCTTGCATAATTAATTTTATCTTAAAATCTTTACTTCTCTCATATGTATAAAATAGGCAGCAACTGATTCATGAACGTACTTGAATGCATAAACTATAAATTAAAAATGTGGTGATGACTTTTGCAAATACTTCCTTTTCAAAATTTACAAGAGAAAAACTTAACATTTGAAGATGTCTTTGAGCGCATCCTTCACTTCATGTACATCCAACCGAGAGGAAATTATAAGCTAATTGTTGGAACAGACTCTCAAGTACATCCAGCCCATACTTTATTTATCACAGGGATAGTGATTCAAAATGCAGGCAAAGGAGCGTGGGCGTGTATTAGGAAATGTTCCATTCCTCGCAAGATGCTTCAACTACATGAACGCATTTCTTTTGAAACTTCGTTAACTGAAGAGGTCGTTGCATTATTTGATGAAGAGAAGAAAAACAAGATGATTGATATCGTCTTACCATTTATTTACCAAGGTGCAAGTTTTACGATGGAAGGTCATTTAGATATTGGGGCCGGCTCTCGTAATAAGACGAAGGAATATGTAGCTGAAATGGTTGCGAGGATGGAATCCATTGGAGTGGAGGCCAAAATAAAACCAGAGGCATATGTCGCCTCTAGTTATGCAAATAAATTCACAAAATAAATTACTGATGCAGTGAATACTGTTCTTCTGCTTTTTCCGCTACTGCATTCGTTAACTCGGTTGTAATATCAGGAAGAGAAGTGTCCAGAATGGCATTTGCCATTTTCGCCATCATTCCTTCCGCTACAATCTCTAAAAAGCCCGTCATCACTACTTCTTGTTTGGAAGAACTTACGCTTGAGAAAAAACCATTACCCTTAAATTTCTCATTGATACCTGTTAAGTTAAATGTCACTTTATTTGGTGCCTGCCATCTCGTGATATCCACCTGTAACTCTATCTTCTTTTTCATTAAGCCGACATCTACTTTAAACACCCAGATGGAGCTTTTCTCATTTAATATCTCATGCCTAATATACCCTGGAACAAGTGGAGCCCAATGGTTCATATCACTAACAAACTGCCATAAATGTTCAATTGATACATTTACTTTTTTTTCATGATGAAAGCTTGCCATTATGCCTCTCTCCTTCATTCTCGTCTTAGATGCTACTGCCTTATTTCTATTCGACCTGTAGGAGAAACATGCTATCAAATTTAGGATTAGCGTATCAGTATACGCAAAACAAATTAGAAACTTTGGAGGTAACAGCTGCTTTCTTTCTGACCAAAAGATTAATATTGTCTCAGTTTAATAAAACGAAAATACGTCATCTGTTTGCTTTTATAAATGCCGAAAAGGAGAACTTGACTTTTTTTAAATCAATGGAGGAAACAGATTATTTTGATATGATATCGCGATTGGATATGTCTGTTTGAGACAAAGGCTATGCTACAGAAGTGTCAAGCGGTGATTAGCTTTAGAATGATGGTCGAACCACATATAATTCCGCACCAGTGCAGTTATAAAAAAAGCTGGGAATGCGCTACAACTATTTATATAGTGGGATAGCAATCTAGAGAAAAAATCGTCACCTTTCGTTGTTTGCACATAACAAAAAAGATAATGTGTAGGTTTGCTACACATTACCTTTACAACACTAATTAAATGGTTTATTAAACATATCAGCCAATAATTTATATGATTTGAGACGGTCGTTATAATCATGTGTAATTGTCACGATCATGATTTCATCTATGCCGTATTGTTCTGTAAGATTTAGCAATTCTCTCTTGACCTTTTCCGGATTGCCAATAATCATTCTATCTTTCATCTTTGCAACTTTTTCTTGTTTTGCACTGAAATAGGGATGCTTAATTGCTTCCTCTATTGAGGGCACTCCTTGCTTCTCTCCATCATCTGATTGTAGATGCCATAACAATACTGAAGTAGCTATTTCCTCAGCCTTTTCATCTGTTTCAGCACAAATAACGGAAACGGTTAACATCATCTTTTGTTGGTCGTTCTTGCGCTTCTCTTTAAAAAGATAAAACGCCTCTTCACCATTGGCTTCACTCATAAAATGTCCAAAACAGTAATGCAACCCTTTTTCCGCTGCTAAACGTGCACTTTTATCGCTTGTTCCTAACATCCACACTTCCGGTTTTATTGGTGGGATGGGACTTGCCTTTACTTTACGAAAAAGATGGTCTTCTGGATGCTTGTCATTTAAAAAAGCAAGCAGTGTATCAATCGACTGTGGCCACTCTTTGACGGCTTGTAAATAATTTCCCGCCAGTGCAATACTTGCTTCCGCAGAACCTCCTGGTGCTCTTCCTATGCCAAGGTCTATACGACCTGGAAAAAGTGTGCTTAATAGATGAAAGTTCTCTGCCACCTTATAAGGCTTATAATTTGGTAGCAGCAATGCACCCGAGCCGATTCTAATATTTGATGTTTGTGAAGCAATATAACTCATCATTATTTCAGGAGAGGAGCTAGCAAGCCCAGGCAAGTCATGATGCTCTGCAATCCAATAGCGGTAATAGCCTAATTCATCCGCTTGTTTGGCTAACTGCAGTGATGCCTCAAGTGCTTCTTTTGCTGTCTTGCCTTTTGCAATAGGTGATTGATCTAAAATACTCAGCTTCAATATTACCCCTCCTGTTTACCTCTTATAGTAACGTCTTCTTCTATTCGGTTGATTCTTATGGCAATCATCGCAAATGTTAAAAGCATGATCCCACGTTAAAGATTTTCCACAACGCTTACAAGTTTTTTTCATATTTGCAATATCATCATCTAATCGTTCAAACACATGATTAGATATATCATCCCTTACTCTTTCCCAATAGATGGCTTCGGTATGTTGACCTAATTTATAAAGAAAAAGTAAATGAAGGCCTATTGCTTTATAAGAATACTCAAGGTCTTCAAGATTACGATTCCTTAACCTCGGTTCAGGTAACTCTTCATGATCAATGATACTGTACATTGTCTGCTCCCATTGTCGAACTAGGTCTGCTTCTTTTTTAGAAAATGGTAAATGTAAAAAGCTGTACAAATCTTTTAAAGGCATCCTCGCCTCAATCTCTGTCCCTCGAACCAATTCATAAAGCTCTCTTTCTTCACTTAATGTGGCTTTGTTTGTTCCTTTTGGACTTTCAAACAAATCCCAGAGTTCAAAAAACTTCCCTAGATCACGATAATACGAAAGAAAGCGATCAAAAATGGCTGAAGTAGGTGCAATAGCAAAACTTTCAATCGGAGCATCTACTTGTGATAATAAGCTTCTCATTAACTTAATTCGATCAAAAAAAGCCACTCTACCGACAGGGTAAATCCCTTTTCGCCCCGCTCTCCCAGCAATTTGCTTCACTTCTTGAGATGTCAAAGTCCGACGCTTCGTACCATCAAATTTCTCCGTTTCCAGAAAAACAATCCGTCGTATCGGTAAATTCAATCCCATCCCGATCGCATCTGTTGAGACAATGACATCAGACTGTCCAGCTGTAAAACGATTAACTTGTTTCTTCCTCGTTTCAGGTGGCATACTGCCATATATCATACTGACTTGATGACCTTTTCTCTGTAACATAGATGCTGTTTCTAATACCCTTTTACGTGAGAAACAAATTAGCGCGTCACCCGCTTTTACATTTTTTAGTGAGAACTCTTCACTGTCTACTTCCAAAGGGGCTTCTCGTTGATATCTATTTATTTCAACATCGCTATCTCCAATTAATTGCAACAGCATATCTTCGGCATTTTTACTGGCAATAATATGCACTTCCCTCGCATTTGCCTTTGTGATTGCTTTAAACCAAGCATAGCCTCGGTCCTTATCACTAATCATTTGTGATTCATCGATGACAATGACATCATAATCATCTTTCTCATAAAACATCTCAACAGTACAAGATAAATGTGTCGCACCTATTGTTTCACGTTCCTCTTCTCCTGTTTTTAAAGAGCAAGGCGTTCCTTCACTATTTAGTTTTTCATAAACTTCTAGTGCCAATAATCGTAATGGAGCTAAATATAACCCGGATGGGGCTGCTTTCATTTTTTCCAGTGCATGGAACGTTTTTCCTGTATTGGTGTCACCAATATGAAGAACAAATTTTTGATGAATATTTTTGCGGCTCTCATAAGCTGATCCAAAAATATCATTCAACATTCTTTGTTGTTGTTCTTCTTTTTGCCTACGTTCCTGTTCTTCTTGCTTTCGCTTCTGTTTTCTTTCTTTCACTTGAATTTCATATAATCTTCGCTGCTCTTCTACTTCATAATCCTCATTTGCTATCGTCAATAAATCTGTAACATAGTCTTCCATTAAACGGCCTAGTGCATTTGGAATCAAATCCTCCCAATCGATTAGATCCAATAGCTTCTCTCCCGTCAAACTATGATGAAACAAAGATTGATACTTATCGATATGATTTTGACCAAGATGTAAAAGAAGCGCTTGTTGTATAAGCGTATGTAAAGATTCTCCTATCATTTGTTCATATTCAAAATAGTAGGTCTCATATTCAAAATACCATTTATTTTTTATCATCACTTTGTGGAGATTACCTGTAAACTCTTCAAAGAAATCTTCTACTCGTGAGTAATCATCAACTACAAAAGGACCCACTTCTACTAAAGGTTCCTCTAAATAACTTGATTCCGTCTCATCGTATTTCACTCTATCTGCTAAATCCTTTTTAAGCTTTAAAGCCGCTTTATGTCTTAAAGCTAAAAAGAGATCTTCGTTGTTTTTTGCCAACCATTGTTCTGCTTCTTCACAAAGAAACTCTTGATAGGCGTATCTTTCTTGTTTGATTTGACGTTCTTTTTCTTCTTGAAGATATCTTTCTCTCGCATAAACATAACGCTTTGCCCACTTTTCTGGTTGATCTGCAAAAATCGAATGGAGCAACTTATTGACATTTAATGGACGAAATTCAATGACTTCTTTCCTAAATGCTTGATTTAACGTTTTCTTATTCATATCTTCAACAACATAGTTTTTTTTCTTTAAATACTCCTTCTTATGAAATCGAGAGAGTTTGTTTGTCGCTTTATTACTCCACACATTCTGCCAAACTTGTGCTAAAAACGGGGCACGATCGTTTAAATATTGGGCAAAACTTAACATTTGTTCATTTGCACCTAAATAATAATCTATGTCTTCATAAATTTTCATTTTTGTATATTCAGTCGCTTGACGATGGATATCCTCTAATTGCTTCATTTCTTTAACTCCTCTAACAAATACATATTATTCCTATTGTATACGAACTCGTGTCACTTCACTACCATAACATATCGCACTTCCGCTAAAAAATTATCAGAGAATTTAAAATTAAAATCAACAAACAAGGATTTCTGAATCAATTCATTTTTAATTTGAACTTAATATTATAGAAGGAAAATATAATGGCTAAAACAAAGTGGACGTTAACGCCCAGCCAAAGTAGTATTGATTTCTGTTAAGCATATGATGATTGATAATATAAAGGGATTATTTACAGCGTATGATGCTGTCATCGAGGAAGACCCATCAAATTTAACAACTGTTGATATTGCATTACCAATTGACAAAGCTAGTATTGAAAAAATGAAGACCATGATAATCATGTAAATTCACAAGATTTCTTCGATACCGAAACCTATCGAATAATTATTTTTAAAGTAACTTGTTAAAAAAGGGTAGATGAATATGGCGTAAGCAGCTTCTGACCATTAAAGATACAACGAAACTAGAAACGCTTGCCGTCATTGAATTTGAAGGAACAGGTATTGATCCATGGGGAAATACACAAGTTGGCTTTACCGTAACAGGATTAGTAGAAATGATTATGCGTTAACATGGAATGCTGCATTAGAAATGGGTGGCGTCCTTGTTGGAGATAAAATAAAATTGGTTTATGTTTTGTAACAATAAAGTCTTTTATTTAAACCACTAACAAATGAAATAACAACCTATCTATAGTTTGATAGGTTGTTATTAAAGTTATCTAAAAACCTATTTGAGATCGAAGGTAAAGTGTTTAACGAATAATAAAAATGTAGTTTTAGTACACTATTTCATAAACTTAAATATTACCTCATGTTATTTACATAAATTCTGTACAAATTTAGGCAACACGAAACTCGCTTGATGTAATTCTGGAGTATAGTATTGACCATTAATGTCACTTATTCTATTAGGATCAACATCTAAGGGATCATACTTCTTGGAACCTATAGTGAATGTCCACATCCCACTTGGATATGTTGGTATATTACAAGTGTAAAGGCGTGCAATTGGGAAGATTTCCTTGGTATCTCGTATAGCATTTCTAATTAATTCTGCTTTAAACCAAGGATTATCTGTTTGTGCAACAAAAATACCGTCTTCTTTTAGTGCTTTTGCAATGCCTGCATAAAATCCTTTTGTGAATAAACCCGCAGCCGGTCCCACAGGTTCAGTAGAATCAACCAAAATTACATCGTACTTGTTGTTGCTTTTTATAATATGATCAAATCCATCACCAATTATTAATTCAGTCCTAGAATCACCAAAACTTGAAGATATGTGAGGTAGGTGTTTTTTTGAATATTCAACAACTTTATTATCGATTTCAACCTGAGTAACTTTCTCTACACTAGAATGTTTCAATACCTCTCGTACTGTACCACCATCTCCTCCACCAACAATTAATACTTTTTTAGGAGAAGGATGTGTAAATAATGGGACATGCGCTATCATTTCATGATAAACAAATTCATCTTTTTCGGTTGTCATAACCATATTATCTAATAACAACATATTGCCAAACTGTTCAGTCTCTAACATATCTAGTTGTTGATATTCAGTTTTTTCGTTCTCTAATATTTGATTAATTTTACCTGTAATTCCAAATGATTGAGTTTGTTTCTCTGTAAACCATATTGACATAATGAATCTCCTCTTTCTATTTAGCTAATAAGTTTTAATCCTACTGCAGCACTCAATACCATTGCCATAAAAATGATACGTAGCCAATGTTTTGACTCACCGTAAAATAAGATTCCTACAACTCCTGAACCGACAGTTCCAATTCCCGTCCAAATAGCATAGGCAGTCCCCATTGGTAAAGATTGCATTGCCATACTTAAGAAAATAAAACTACTTCCTAATCCAAGAATAAATACTAAGAATGATTTAATTGATTTTTTTTGAAGTATCATATTTATTCCAGTAACACCAACGACCTCAAATATCCCTGCGAGAATTAGAAAAGTCCATCCCATTATCCTTCACTCCCTTCTTTTTGAGGTTTACCTGTTACTACTTTAAGACCAATAACTCCTGTAAGAAGAATAAGGATTAACAATAATTTTAATATTTTAAATGGCTCACCAAAAACTAACATTTCCATTAGGACAGTTCCAGTTGTACCGAGCCCTGTAAATACTGCATACGCCGTTCCTACTGCTAGTTTAGATGTAGCTTTTATTAATAGAGCAAAAGACAGTATGATAGCAATGATTGTGCCAGTCCATGTTATTACATCATTTGAATGCTTAAGCCCTATAACCCAGCCAACTTCAAATAAAGATCCTAGTATTACTAAACTCCATGCGCGATTCATCTTCATCCACCTCTCTCATTACTAATGCCTTGCCAATAAACATACCAAGCTTCTGATAATCTAATATCAAGTCGTTCTGAATTACCATATAGAAGTTCTACAAATAAACCGTCTAAAATAGTTAGAAATGCTAATGTAGCTGTCCTCTCATTAACATTTGGTTTTAGTATTCCGCATTTTTGTTCAAATAGTAACTTAAATATCTCTTCAAGTTCACTAACATATTTATCAGTTCCATTTTTTATAAGGTCTTTAAGTTGTATTGGAGGAAAAAAAGAAGTCCTCAAAAAGAAACTAGTATTACTATTTTCTTTATTATAGGAGTCCAAATATTCATTTAAAAAATTGTATAAGATTTCTCTTAGAGGTTTTGCTTTATTTTTAGATATAAACTTTTTGACAAATAATAATTCATTATCTACAGCATCATTAAAGGTACTAATAAAGAGTTCATCTTTACTTTTAAAATGAGTGTAAATAGATTGTTTTTTTATTCCAACCTCACTTGCAATTTGAGTTAAAGATGCACCTTCATATCCATGAAGAGCAAATTGAGTTAGTGCTACTTTTTTTAGTTGTTCATATGTCATAAATTATCATCCTTCCGAACGGTCGTAAGGATATATTATCACTACACTTCATAAACGTCAAATAAAAATTATATTGAAGTTATATAAAAAATGTGGATTTATAGTAAGTGAGTTTGAAAATGGGTAAGAAAGGAGAATTGGGAGTTATTATTACTTTTAAATATCTTTTTATTAGTTAATCGACTTTATAATGGATTAAAAAATACTTTATTATTTCTATACAGTTATTCTTTCCGAAAGGGTGAATAGTTGAAAAATAGGGGAACTAAAAAGTAGCTTTTAAAATCAAACGACGAAAACGCTTGGAGGAGTAATCCAAGCGTTTCCGTCGTTTGATGAGAGCGATTTACTGCTCAGCTAAAATCGTCGCAATTTTATCTTCAATGATTTTCCCTTTGGATCCATCGATCATATTATTTAATACGATAGAAAATACATATCTTTCGCCTGATTGGTTATCAACGTATCCTGATAGTGAGCTTACTGTTGAAATGGATCCTGTTTTTGCATAGACATAGCCCTCTGCAGGAGAGTTTTTCATGCGATTTCTTAATGTACCTCCTATCATTCTTTCTGGATGGCCAGCAACCGGTAATGATTGAAAATATGTTTCAAACCAAGATTCCTTCTGTACTTCGTATAAAAGTTTTGTCAGTTCATTTGCTGGTATTAAGGTAACATGAGAGATACCGGACCCGTCCCTTAGTAGGGTAGTTTCTTGGTTAACTCCCCAATTTTTTAATTCATTTGCCAATACTTCTAAGCCTGCATCCCAACTGCCTTCATTTTTAACCACTTTCCCCATTTCTTTGATTAAGATTTCCGCATGTGTATTATTACTCAATTTCATAAAGGGGATGAGCAGTTCCTTTAACGGCATGGACTGTTGTTCAAACAACACTTCTGTTTGTTCAGGTGCGACTCCTACCTTTACCCCACCATGTATTTTAATACCTTCATCTGCTAAAGAATCCTGTAATAACGCTGCAGCATACTGTGTTGGTTCCCATACCGCAATCCACTCTCTACTAGATGTCGCTTCCAAGGGAATCGTCCCAGAGATTGTTATCTCATTTGTACCATGTTCTCTTACGATATCGATATCCTTCTCGTCTGAGGCACCAACTGTTTTAGCCTCATTATTGATTTTGACATATCGATTGTCCGGTTGCAGTGTAATTTCTGGCTTATCCCCCTCTCGCTTCCCTGATTTTACTTCTACAATGACACTACCAGCATCATAATCTTCATTTGGACTCGCAGTTAATGCAGAAATTTGTGCACCGTAATAATAACTCTCATCATTCCAGACAATATCTTCTGACAAACGCTTATCATCATACCAACTGTCATCTGCAATAAGTTGTCCCTTAATCATTTTGATCCCTTGTTTTTTTAATGCTTTAGCCATGTTGGTAAAATCTTCTTTCATTAAAGTAGGGTCGCCATAGCCCTTTAAATAAATATCGCCATGGTGGACAGAGCCCCTTTGTTGGCCTTTTGATAATAGTTCTGTTTTAAAGCGATAATCCTCACCTAATACTGATAGTGCTGCCGCGGCTGTTAATAGCTTCATATTAGAAGCTGGTCGCAATCTTGTATCAGCTATATGCTCATAAACAATCTCTCCTTCATCTGCGCTCCTCACGCTAACACCAGCAAGAGCTCCTGCTAACAGTGGATCGTTGTTAATGAGTTGATTAAGCTTTTGAACTAATTCATCTCCTTCTTCATTAGCCGAAACTTGTGGTTCCACTGCTGATTGAAACGGTGTGTAGGCAATGGAAAGTAGTAGTACAACCGTTATCAAACCCACTAAAGCCTTTTTCATTTTTCCTCATCCCCTCCTATTTTCTCCTGTCTACATTTCTTCTACATAGATTGACAAAAAACTGCATGTATATGTATTGAACTTCGCTTTTTCTCCAATTTTCTCCTGTAAGTGAATGGATGTGTTTTTACCTTCTATCTTAATAGGTAGCAATTACTACTCAATTATTACTTTTGTCAATTGTAGGCATACTTTAGGGGGATAGAGAGAGTAGAAGGACAAACTTAACTGAGTCCTAAGGCTGAACTAGGCTCGATCATACTGAGATCGACTCATATCTACTTGATGATCACGTATAAAGAAAACACCTTCTCGTTCGAGTAACTCTTTTTGCCTATCGGCTTGATGGCCATCACTTATTTTGATTTCACCTACTTTATTGACCACTCTATGCCAAGGTAAACCATATTTATGACTCATTGAATGGAGAATGCGCACAACTTGCCTTGCACCGCGAGGGCTACCCGCATATGTTGCAATTTGTCCGTAGCTCATTACTTTGCCTTCAGGGATTTCTTTGATGATTTTAATCACTGTTGCTGTAAATGGTTGCATATACTTTCCTCCAAACGGCTCGTTTTGTTACTAGTATAATTTAATAATCCATCATTAAATAGTCTCAATTCATTCATAATAAGATACATGCAATCACTAAAACAAACCTACCAAGCCTAGAGAAACTTCTATCTATCATTATTAGACAAAAAAAACAAGAACAAATTCAATGAAGAAGTGAATTTGTTCTTGTTTTTTAATCAACTCAATATATTAACTACTTACTAATCTATTTTTTACTACTTCAGTTAATACGCGGTTTAAATGTTCTGGTACTGTTAAATAAAGGAGACCGTTTCCTTCTAATTTTGGCGAATAGCCTAGTGGAACAGTTCTTCTAATAAGTTGCGCATATGACTCTGGCTCTGAGAAATCTCTTTCAAAAGTAACTTGAGATAGATCTTTTATTAACGCCAAAGCCCCTGCGACGTGCGGTGCGGCCATTGATGTACCGCTAAGTTTTGCATATTTACCATTTAAAAAAGTAGATAAAATTTCTTCCCCAGGAGCGACCAAATCAATTTCCGTATGAGAATTGCTGAAAGGCGATGATTCGCGGTTTAAATTAACGGCTCCAACACTGATGACTTCATTATATGAACCTGGATAAGCAAGCTCATCGGTGTTATCATCCCCGTCACCTTCATTCCCAGCCGCACAAACGACGAGAATATTTTCCCTTACGGCTTGTTGTATCGCTTCATGTAGTTCTGGAACATCTGCAGGCCCACCTAGTGACATCGATATAATATCGACTTTCTGTTCAATCGCATACAATATTCCATTTATAATCCAATCATATTGACCAGACCCATCTTTGTTCAACACTTTTACAATGAACAAATCTGCTTCCGGGGCTACACCAATTACTCCTGATTGATTAGCAGTAGCTGCAATTGTACCAGCAACATGTGTGCCGTGACCATTATGGTCATCTAATATATCTGGTGAACTCCCATCATCGTCTGTAAAGTTTCTACCACCTATAATTCTCGCTTTTAAATCGGGGTGGTCCATGTCACAACCTGTATCTAATATTGCCACCTTCATGCCTTTTCCTTTCGTCTCTTTCCAAATCTCAGGTGCCTGAATCAATTGTATTCCTTGCGGTGTTTCATTGACATCTGCCACTTGATCATTGACTGTGTAAGGCATTACTCTAACTAATTGCTTCATCCTTTATCCCTCCCTAACATAATCGTGAAAACCCATTTTGGTCCCATGAACGCATAGACAAGATAATTTTGAAGCGATACAAGTTGTATCTTTATTATAACAAAAGATTAAATATTCTGAAAGAAATTAGACCTTTTTTTCTCTCGGACTTTTTTCCTGTTTTTTACTTCCCTAACTTTTGCCTCAATTGTTTATAGATATCTACAATTTCATCTATTTTCATTCTTACAAGTCCACTTGACGAAGGAGCAACAAAATCAATTACACCCGGTACAACCGATTCGCTCTGGAACCCCCAAGATATCTTCTTTTTCTTACTAAATTCTTGATATACGCCCTTCCCTACATAACAGGCCACTTCAGGTTGATATTTTTCTAGTTTCTCTAATAGCTCCAATCTACCTGCTTGATATTCTTCCTTCGTAATATCACTAGCCGCTTTTGTTGGTCTTGAAACGATATTTGTTAAACCATATCCTAATTTAAGTAATTGATGATTTTCTTCTGGTAAGTAAATCCGTTCAGTCAATCCGGATTGATAGAGGATTTTCCAAAACCGGTTATGACGATTGGCGTAATGAAAGCCAGTTTCTGCAGACTTGACACTTGGGTTAAACCCAATAAATATGACTTTTAAATCCTTCTTGAGATGATCATCTATCGGTTTCATTTATCATTACTCCTTTATTTCTTCATACCATAACCATAGCATGTATATGATATTTTTTGCATTGATACAATCTACTAATTTTGAAGAGTGGAAGGAGAGATGAGCGATCGTATGTATGAAGGTTCTAATAACAAACGACATCAACAATCATTAAAAAGTGCTGTGATTATCTTTACGATCATGATTAATGTACTATTTGGAAGATTTCTTAATTTTTAAGGTGTTGCCCTTTACAGAAGACAAAAAATCCTCTCTAAAAATCAGAGGATTTTTACGCATCATATGCTCTAAAGCCATTCTCCAGTAACTCAATAGCTAAGCTTTTTTCTTCTTTAATGATGAAGGGCGGATGCCATGTGATGCAATTGCCAGCTGCTACTTTAAACGATAGTCCATGCTGCAAACAGTAGTAGAAAAAAAACTCGGTCAGTTGCTCATTAATTTCTTTTGTTTCTCTGCTTTTAACAAGCTCGATAATTATTTCAGTAAAGCGGCAACTTGTGGCATAATACCTCGCCTACACTTTCCCCAATACAAGGATATCTGGCTGGGTATCATATAATTGATTCACATAACATTCACCGCTTCGGTAAAAGGCGTTCGAATTTCATCAAAAATAGTAAGGTCCATGTTCGTCACATATTTTTCTTAACCTTTTAAAATAAGATTTTGGAGGAATATGCGTGACTGTTGCTCTAATTGGCTTTAGTAATTTATTCATAATCACAGACTCCAAATAATTTAACGACTTTTGAGCGTTATCTTCTGGTGAACTTGCATCAAAGACATTCCGGTAGGACTGGTAAGGTATAACTTTAATTATCATCGGCAACATTGGACCAATAACCTTTTTAAAAACAGAGAAGTGCTTCTTTACTTCTCAATAGCTTCCCTTTCCTCCCCGGATACTTGAAGATTAATTGTTTCTATCAGTGAGGGTAATTCTGTCATTGTCTCAATTGTAAAATCAGCCCCTGCGCTTATAAAGGCTTCTTTTGTTCGTTCCATTTCTTTCAATCGTTCCTCTCCTGATAATTTGTTAAACTCATTGATTGATAAGCCCATTTCAGAACTACCAACTATCACTCCAACCGTCCATACGCCTGCTTGTGCACCTTCTTTAATATCTGAAATCGTGTCTCCAACCTTCACGACGTTTTTCACACTCGATATTTTTAATGCCTGCAAGTTTTTAAAGATCATAAACGGATACGGTCGACCGTACGAATCGGTATCATCAGCGGTAAAGTAACAATCAGGTGTATAGCCTTTTTCCTTTGCTAAGGGTACAACAATATCCATCATTGAACTCGTATAGCCTGTCGTTGAACCTATTTTCACCCCATCTGCTCTTAACTCTTTAACCGTTTCGACCACACCAGGTATCGGATCAGTAAAATGAGCTAATGATTGCAATAAAGCCGGTTCGAATTTGCTATACAACCTTTCTACATCTGATTCAGTAAATGGCTTGCCGTGTTGTTCTTCCCAAAGGCATCCTATCCGATGCATCGACAGCATTGCGCGTATATGATCGATCTTTAGCATTCCCATTGGTTCTCTCGCCTCTGCTATCGTCACCTCAATGCCTGCATCTTTAAAAATATCAATAAAGACGTTTACAGGTGCAAAACAACCAAAATCTACTGTCGTACCCGCCCAATCAAATATTACTGCTTCAATTTTTTTCATTACGCTTTCACTCCCAAATAGTTTTCGATAATATCACATAAACGGTTAATATCTTCTTCGTAAATTTCGCCAATATTGCCCATTCTAAAAGTATCTTCATCAGTTAGTTTTCCTGGATAAATAACAAATCCATGTTCTTTCATATAATCATAGAAAGCTTGAAAACTAAATTGATCGTTCGGATAAATAAAGGAAGTAATAATCGGTGATTGTTTGTCCTCACTAATATATGTATCAAATCCAATGGCTTTCATTCTCTTCCTTAATAACTGATTATTATTTCGGTATCGTTCTTCACGAGCAGGAATTCCTCCTTCTTTGTTCAGTTCATCCAAGCTCTTCCCGAAAGCAGCAACGACATGAGTTGGCGAAGTATAGCGCCATTTACCATCTTTGTCCATCGCTACCCATTGATCATATAAATCGAGTGATAGGCTTCGTGCATTACCTTTACAAGAGATGATTTTCTCTCTTTTAACAATCACAAATCCAAACCCTGGTACTCCTTGAATACATTTGTTCGCACTACTTATTAAGAAATCAATCCCAAGCGCGGGTATATCAATTTCCATTCCGCCAAAGCTTGACATTGCATCAATAATTAATGTTTTATTTGTTTCTTTAGCAACGTTTGCGATCATCTCAAGTGGATTAAGAATACCTGTCGTTGTTTCACAATGGACCATGACGATATGTGTAATCTCATTATCTAAAGACAATAAATTTCTAATCTCTGCTTCTTTCGGATATTCATTATAGGCAGCAGCATAATGCGTATGCTTAATACCGATATAGTTGGCGATTTTGACAATCCTCTCCCCATAGGCACCGTTCGTAATAATCAATGTTTTATCTTCTTTACTAAAAGCAGAAGTCATAACTGATTCCACTGTAAAAGTGCCGCTACCTTGCATCAAGACTACGGTATAGTCATCATTTTCTGCATGAGCAAGTTTTAATAAATCTGTGCGAATTTTTTGCGTAATTTGCTTATAATCTTCATCCCAAGTACAACGATCAAACAACATTTCTCTTTTGACCGCCTCTGTCGTTGTTAATGGACCTGGTGTTAATAATTTATATTCTCTCATTTGTAAACTCTCCTTTATTTAGCTGAATTAAAGAATGCTTGATGTTTCTCTAATAACTCTACTGTCATTGGTTCTGGGAATATTTTTTGATTGCTAGCAATGTTTTCATCTGCAACCGTCTCGCCATCGTATAAAGCAACTGGATAATAGTCGATTAAACCTTCTCTCGCTTCTTTTACCAGAACTTCAGCCATTTCTTCCGCTAATTCTTTTTTCCCCTCACCCTTATCAATGATGGCAATCGATTCTGTAGTTGAGAAGTTCCCTTCTGTTGGGTCGATAAAATCAATTGGTGCGCCTTCCGTTTTTGCAGCAACGGCTTGATGACGCAACCCAAACCCAACGGCCACTTCCCCTGCTTGCACCTTTTTAATAGAACCAGAACCTGAACTTTCTAAATGAGGACCCGCATTTTTTATAATCCCAGCCATTACATTCCTACCCGCTTCTTCTCCATACTCACTAATAATTGCTTGAATAAGCATCCACCCTGTGGAAGAATCCATAATATTAGGAATTGACACTAAGCCTTCGTATTGCGGTTCTGCCAACTCTTTTATTGAGGTCGGTACTTCTAGCCCTTTTTGCTCTAAAAGAGAAGTGTTATAAAATAATGAACCAGTATTAGCTAATAAAGGCGTATAAAAGTCAGGATATTCTTCTAAACTACTTGTATCAAAACTTAAATCCTTAAACATGTCATGTTGCTTTTCAGCACTTTCTAAAAAGTAAGAGCTCATTGTGACGATATCTGCTTCGATACTTTTCCCTTCTGCTAATAATTTTCCTCCTAATTCTGATGTTCCTAATGATTGAATTAAATAGTCTCCTTCAAAGCCAGCGTCGTTTAATGTTTCTTCCATCACGTTTACTGCTTCTTCATCACCATTTGATAAGATTACGACTTGATTACTGTCACCACTTGCTGCCTCCCCTCCACATCCAGCTAGAATCATGACGATAGCAACTGCCAAGAGTGTGAACCATTTTTTATTTTTTCTCATGTTACATCCCTCACTTTTATATGTTTTTTAATGATCTTCTTTTTTGTAAATAATCACAGAATAGTTTGATAAGGAGATTGGTGAAGAAGATCAGTAAAGATAGGACAAAAATGTCATTAAATTTAGCAAAATGCTGTAGTTCTTTGATCTTACTTGAAACAAGCGATGTTTGAGCAGATACGAGAAAAATAATCCCGCTAATCGTGACCATCGCATTGATAAAATAATAACTAAACATTTCTATCACTGTGCCCCAAGAGTTTGGCAGAATCACTCGGTAAATCGTTTTAAACCAACTATCTCCGAGTAATCCTCCCGTTGTCTCCCATGACGGGTTCATCTTAGATAAAGAATTTTTCGCCATTAAGTAAGGCGTTGTGTAGTAGTGAACAATATTGCATACAATAATAATGATAAATGTACCTTTTAAACTACTATTATTGAAAAGTAATAGATAGGATAAACCAAGTACCATACCAGGCAAGGTATTTGTAATCATTGAAACAATATCAAACGCGCCTTTTCCTTTTATCTTTGTTCTCGCATTAATAATCGCTGAACTGTAGGCTATCAGGATCCCAAAGATTGTCGTAAAAAGAGCAACGATTAGAGAATTCTTATAAACACCAATGAGATCATTTGATTGAAATACATTGATGAGATGATTCCATGTAAAAGTTAAATTGTAAGGAAAACTTGTTAAAAACGGTGCAATGAACATCACTAGAAAGACAGATAACATGCCGATTAAGACAATGGAAGCAAATAACGCAAAACTAATATCTCTTCCTTTATGTTCAACCATTTCAATTTCAGTGATTTTGTCATAATGGAAATTGAATCGTTCTAAATATTGCAGTAAAAACACACCGAATAGGGCTGGTATGAGCATTAATATAGCGATGACTGCCCCGTGGCTGAAATTCGGAATCGAACCAAGCATGACTTGATAAAGCTGAGTAGAAACCACCGAATAGGTTCCGCCAATCGAAGCCGGTATCCCATAATCAGTAAAACTTAGAATAAATGAAAGGACAAAGGCTCCACCTATTGCTCCAGTTAATGGACGTAAGATGGTATGAAAAAAGCTTCTCCAAGTACCATCTAACATCAACTTTGAAACAACCATGAATCTCTTATCTATATACATAAACGAGTTATTAATAATTAAAAAGGCAGCCGGTAAAGTGTAAATTGTATAGCCTAACAACAACCCATTAAATCCATAGATATTAAATAATGGTTGTCCTAAAAGCTGTGTGATCAATCCTTGATTACCAAAAGAATACATAATCGCAAAACCATATGTAATAGTAGGTAATAACATAGGAATAAGTATCCCGACTTTAATGATACTTTTATACTGATGTTGAATATTGGTACAATGTAATGCGTAAGCAATCATAAACGCTAACACAGTTGAAATTACGGCTGTTAACCCTGAAACTTTTATACTGTTCATGAACGCTGTTAGTAATTCGCCATTCGCTAGTACATTTATATAATTGGATAATTCAAGGCCCTTTGTTGTTTGAAAGGAACGGTAGAACAATGCCAACATTGGCAACACAAGAAATACCGAGAATAATAGGATGATAGCCAAATAGATGACTTTCATTTCCAACTTGATATTAGGCATATTGCTCACCAAACAAATGAAAAATATTTTGCCTTTTAATGTGGAGTTGTTTCAGAATAAATTCTTTCACAAATTCATTGTTCGGTTCATGAATGATTTCATGTGGGGTGCCAAATTGTGACACATGACCTTGATTAATAATTAAAATCTTATCTGACAAGGTTAACGCCTCTTCGGGATCATGCGTAACAATAATGGTTGTTAATTGATATTGCTTAGCAATCGACTTGATCCTTTCTTTAATTGACTCTTTAATTACCCCATCTAGTGCACTTAACGGTTCATCTAATAGAAGAATTCTTGGTTTCATCACTAACGTTCTCGCAAGTGCGACTCTTTGTTTTTGCCCTCCAGATAGCTGACTGATTTTCTTGTCCAAATGGGGACCGAGCTCAAGAAAATCAATATATTCTTTTAATTCTTTCTTTGAGTCAGTAGACTTCTTATTCTTCAAGCCATAAACAATATTTTCATAGGCGTTTAGATGGGGAAATAAGGCATAATCTTGAAAAACAATATTAAAACCTCTATCCTTCATCTTTACATTCGTTAAATCTTCATTTTCATAATAAATTTTTCCACTATCCATTTTTGTCAAGCCTAAAATGATGTTTAATAGCGTTGTTTTCCCACTTCCACTTTGACCAAGAAGTGACACGATTTCTCCTGCTTGAATCTCTAAATCAATATTTTCTAATACTGATTTGTTATGATATTTTTTAGATATATTCTCGAGTTTGAGCATATTTAAATCCTCCTATAGTTAGAAAATTCAGTATTTTAAAACTGAATTCCCCGCTCTTCAGCTTTTTATCCATTGTTCTTTAGTAAGGTCAATTGAGTACGGATAGTCAATATTCGTAATAAAATAATTTACTTCTTCTAATGATGCAATTTTATAATTGGCTACCTTATGCACTTTTGAATCATCACTTAGAACAAAAGATTTTTTTGATTGCGAGATAAATACTTGTGATAATAGGCATTTGTCTATATCATAGCTTGTAAATCCAGCTTGATTAGCGACACCGTCGATGGCAATAAATGCTTTATCGACATAAAATTCTTTTGCCATCTTTTCTGCCAAAGATCCGGTTGTACGGAAATGATCATGACGAACATGTCCACCTAAGAAGATGAGTTCACCTGTGAAACTTCTTAACTCCTCTCTTTCCATTAATTTAATCGCGATGGGAAAAGAATTCGTTATCACTGTAATGCCGTCTTTCATTAATAAACCATCAGCCATCTGCATCGTTGTACTGCCTTCATCAATGAAAAGAACATCACCATCTTCAACAAGAGCAGCTGCTTTCCTTCCAATCAATTTCTTTTCTTCGATATGTAGAATTTCTCTTTCAAACATCGACAACTCATTATTTACAGGCTCAACTTTGACTGCGCCACCATGAACTTTTTTTATTTTATATTCATTTGATAATTCTTCTAAGTATCTACGAATGGTTTCCGTTGATACATGAAATTCTTTCGCCAATTGATTAACCTTCACTTGCCCAACCTCTTGGATTAAACTCATAATCTTTTTCTTTCTTTCTTCGGCTAGTAAAGACATACATGTTTGCCCCCTTAATCTTTTTATTGTTTTACTTTGTTTTATTTTGTTTTATGTTGTTTTTTTATTATATAAGCAAGAATATCACATGTATATCATCCTGTCAGAGAGTCTCACAAACATTTACAAAACCTTACATATCATTTACATCCCCTTAAAGGGTTTTACATATTTCTTATATTAGATGTACTTATAACAACACAAAAAAAGCCGCCAAAGACATTGCATTGGTCGGCTCTATTACTCAATTATTTACTCTGCTAACAGTAATGAGATTTCTGGAAAGACAATAACGAGAATAAGGGCAATAACCATGAGTAAGTAAAAGGGGGCGACACCTCTTATGACTTCTCCGATTTTTGCTTTTGTGATCCCACTAACAACGAATAGATTTAATCCAACTGGAGGTGTAATCATTGCTAACTCCATATTTATCGTCATGATAATAGCAAAGTGGATAATATTAATATCGAACATCACTAATACAGGCAGTAAAATGGGAAGGGTGATTAAAATAATCGCCGTTGCTTCTAAGAACATGCCGAGTAGGAAGAACATCAAATTCACACCAATGATAAATATCCATTTATTTGCTGAACTTGCTTCAATCCATTGTGCAAAAATTTGTGGTACTTGTTCTGTTGTTAAAAACATGCCGAATACCATCGCAGATGCTATAACTAAGAAAATCATTGCGGTAATATTAATAGACTCTTTTAATACTTCGCGAAATTTACTGAAGGTCATCTCTTTGTAAATAAATATCGACACAATTAAACCGTATAAACAAGAAACAAAAGCCGCTTCAGTTGGCGTGACAACCCCACTATAAATGCCACCTAAAATAAAAACAGGTAGTAAAAACCCCCAGATTGCCTTATATGTCTTTTTCCACCTTAATTGAAAGGGAACTTTTTCTAATCTACCATAATTATGTCTCCTTGCATGGAAGATAGCTGAACACAAAAGTAAACCAGTTAGTAACAGACCTGGGATTATTCCTGCAGCAAATAACTTCCCTACTGAGGCTTCTGCAACTGTAGCATAAATAATTAATGGAATGGACGGCGGGATTAAAATACCTAATGTACCAGCAGCTGCCACTAAGCCCATCGAATATCTTTTACTATAACCTGCCTTTACCATCGCAGGAATCATAATCCCACCAATTGCTGCAGCTGTGGCCGGACTTGAGCCTGAGATAGCAGCAAAAATCATGCATGCAAGGATAGTGACCACAGCTAATCCACCGCGAAAATGACCGACCCATGATTTTAGTGCTTCAATCAAGTGAAAGGAAATGCCTCCTTTGGACATAATCACCCCTGCAAAAACGAATCCGGGAATAGCCATTAAAGTTGCCGAGTTTAAAGCATTAAACATCTTTAAACTAACCGTATAAAGTGTGAAATCCACCATAAATAAAGCAATGATACTCGATAGCCCAAGACTTACTGCGATTGGAACTCTTAATAAACAAAGTATCGCAAAAACAACAAAGAGGACAATGATCGCACTCATAAACTAACCCCCTTGTTATTATTTTCTCTATTTTGTTGTTCTATTTCTTCATATAATTCTTCTACTTCACCTGTTAGCTCTTTCTTATCACCTTTAGCAGATTTATAAGCTTTTCTAATGAAGTAAAGCCCTAGTAGCCCCATGCTGATAGGTAAGACAAGTAAGGTGATCCAAATCGGAATACCAACATCAACAGTTTCAGTTCCTTGCACTCTTGTAAGCGTTACCAATTTAATACTTGTAAACATTAAAAAGAAGGCGAATCCCGCACCGATACAATTGCTAATACAGTTAATAATCATTTTTGCTTTGTAAGGTAAACGATCAAATAGGAGTTCAACACTGATATGACGATTTTCTTTTAAAGCGATACCAAAGCCCAAAAATATGGACCAAACAATCAAAAATTCAAAAATCTCTGTCACCCAAGCTTGTGGCATATTGAGAATATATCTTGTAAATACCCCATACAGACTTACAAACACGCCAGCAATAAAAAACAAGCCAGCCATTCCCTCTTCTAAGTTTGATAGTTTCTTAAGCATGTCGATTATCAACTCCCTTTTGTAGATTGTATCCAATATTTATACTTTACTATATAACCAACAAATAATAAACAGAATATTTTATTATTTTTATTTATTCACAATTTTCATTTATTTTGTTATAATTTTAGATATTGTATCCAATCTACTATTTTGTAAGCGATTTCTTTTTGTGACGAGGAGGGTTTTTCATGTTAAAAGTAAAATCAATTTTTGTCCTTTGCCTTTTGATTCTCGTTGGAACACTTCTGTCTGGTTGTCAAAGTCATCCGACACATGCAGATGCTACACAAGTAAACGGCATTCAAGCAATGACTATTAAGATATCCCATGTAGTTGCAGAAAATACCCCAAAACATAAGGGGGCATTAAAAATGAAAGAAGTGATTGAAGAGCAATCCAATGGGAAAATTCAAGTTGAGATTTTTCCTAATAGCTCCTTGTTCGGTGATAAAGATGAATATCAAAACTTAATTGCCAATAATGTACAATTCATCATGCCAGAAATGACAAAATTAGTTGGTTCTGAAGTTGGTTTTAATATCCCAGGCATGCCGTTTCTGTTTGAAAATGACGAAGCAGCTGAAAGCTTTTGGGATGGGCCAAAGGGAAAAGAAGTGTTAGCGCGTTTACAAAAAGATAAGGTATTAGGATTAACGATGTGGCCAAATGGAGCTAAGCATGTAACAAATAATACTCGCCCCCTATCCTCTCCACGTGATTTTTCCGGTTTGAAAGTGCGGACAACTGGAGGGCAACTATTAGAAGAACTATATAAATCATTAGGTGCGGGCTCAAGTTCAATCCCATTCGGGGAGTTATATACTGCCTTGCAACAGGGAACCGTCGATGGTCAAGATAACCCGTTTAGTAACATCGAATCGAAAAAATTTGCCGAAGTCCAAGAGTACTTAACCATTATCGGTATGAACCGTGTTGACTATGCACTACTAACAAACACAACTTTTTGGGATGGATTAAATGAAGAAAGCAAACGCATTGTGCAAGCTGGCATCGACGCAGGTACAGAGATTGCTAGAGATTCTGCTGAAAAGCTCAATAATGAAGCTTATGTAAAAATACAAGACGAAAGTGATATAGAAGTGAATGAACTAACTGATGAAGAAATCGAAGCTTTTAAAGACCATCTACAGCCCGTGTATAATAAATGGAAGAAAATTATTGGCGAAGATATTATTGAGGATGCTGAAAATAGATAATTGATACTTCCAATAATCTCCATACCATGTATAATGGTAAGAAACGATTGAATGAGGTGTGATAGAGGTAATGACTGGAGATATGGTCTTTCAAATGATAATGTTACTGCTCCTTTTAGCTATTTTATTCATATTCACTGTAGCTGTAAAAGTTCTTTTTCGGAAAAAGAGGAGGAACCCAACCCTCGATGTAGAGGAAAAATTAGATAAAATTATTGCATTATTGGATAGTGAAACAAATAGGAAAAGGTAGAAGGCGTTCTATATTTGGCGCTTTCTTCAGGATGGTTTAACCGTTTAGCTTGTCTTTGCTGTTCTAAAAGATTTTCGCTTTAGAAAAGCTATATCACCTTCTTCTATCATAAAATGATTCAATTTTTAAAAGTACTATTGTCATAGTAAAACAATAAAGGAATAATAGGAGGATAAAACTTTGCACTATCTCGGTATATCATTCGCACTTTTTGGGGCATTATTGATGGTTATCAATCTTTATTTCCTACCATCCCACCAATATGATATAGTTAGATATATTTCTGGCACGTTTTTTTGCTCGGAATCATTCTTACTCCCCAATATATTATAAAAAAAGAGAAAAAAACAAAATAACAAGCCAAACTAACACTTTTAAAAAGAATTGAAGCCTATCAACTCTACCTACCTCATGAAAATATGCTATTTCTCTTCAATTACTCATTCATTTCCAGCAGTAATTATCTCTAAAGCTTTCTCTAGTTGTCCATCACCATTCATAAGGTCGCCAATTGTCCGTGTGATTGGTATATCAACATTTAATAATTCATTACCGGATGGATCAAGTACAGGTCTAACAAACTCGTGTTGAGAAATAGCAACTTTTATTTTTGAATGGGGCAGCTCAATGATCATCACTTCTCCATCATGATTCGAGTTCATACCTGCCGGCTCACCAATCAGCTTCCCCAAACCATTATCTTTTAATATCGTGGCGAACATCGTTCCTGAGCTGAATGTACCTGGTCCAGTTAAAATATAAAGTTCTCCTTTATACTTCCCTTTATTTTTAGTTTTCACCACCACTTTGCGGTCTCCATCTACTTTACCCACTCGGTAACTTAAATATTGATTCACGTCCAGATAGTTTATCCACTCATCAGCAACTGTTGAATCCCCACCACTATTATGTCGCAAATCTAGTATGACCTTTTTAATTCGTTGCTCTTTTACACTTTCAAAAAAACTCGCTATTGATTGTTGATAGCTACTATCATTTATTGAATGTATTAATTGAAAATAACCTACATTCACCGTATCATAACTCAATATTTCCCACCTGTAGGGCTCATCATGATTATTAATGGTTTCCATTGTTTTATATGCTAGCTCCAAAGTTATTATTCTGCCATTTCGCTCTACCTTCAATTCAACCATTTCATCTTTTTCAATTCCAATAGATTGTAAAATGCTATCTATCGTTAACAAATTGACCAAATGTTGAAACCGCCCTTCATGATCATAGGATATATACGGCCTTAATTCATCCAATAATTCATCAATCTCTTTCGCACCAATCGCCAAAATCTTGTCCCCTTTTTTGGCTTGTCCATCCTCACTCTGCAAAATATAAACGTCATTATTAACATTTACTAATGATATTGGTAGTTTTTTTTCTGTTTCATTAAGTAATACATTCGTATGAGAATCCCCAATTTTGGCAATAACTCTCATTAATTCCATCGAGAACGATGAATGATCATCGATTGCCTCTAGTTCATTATAAAAATGAGCCATTCCTTCTTGATTAGTTTTAAAAGCTGGATGTACAGCATGTAACTTGTGAAGCAGAAAATCAATATCCTCTTTTCTTTCTTTAACCAAACTATTTCCATCTGCATGATTAACAAAAATTGTACTCAATAAAAGCAAATATAGTATGATGCGATTCATCACTTACCCCACATTTATGTATTATATAATCCTATTTTATATAAATTATAGCAAAAAATGTATATATTAAAATTAAAATTATTCGTAAGTTAAACTTCTATTAAGAATTGGTACTAATAGAACAACTTTATGTCAATTTCTAGGAGATTATGTGTAGGGGGGAAATAGGGGTTGTTCAGCTATTCGATGAATAGGCTTATGATTAAATGGAAGAAATTTCATTTGCTAAATTTTCACCCATTCTCATCATATATAACAGCATCCTGCAGTATTAATGGCAAGCTCACTTACCTTTCTTCCCTCATTTTTAAAAAGAACCTTCAAGTAAGAAAAAAACCCAGACAAAAGTCCGGGTTACATTCCAGCTTAAACTAGCTAGTTTAAGCTTAGAAAAAAGGCATTAGTCTTCAACGACAACCTTTTCCATTACGTCACCATTTTTCATCGCTTTCACAGCTGGCATGCCAGATGTTACTTTTCCGAAAACAGTGTGTACACCATTTAGGTGAGGTTGTGGCTCATGTACGATGAAGAATTGGCTGCCACCAGTATCTTTTCCAGCATGCGCCATAGATAATGATCCTTCTTCATGTTTATGTGGATTTCCTTCTGTTTCACATTTAATCGTGTAACCTGGACCACCTGTACCTGTTCCAGAAGGGCATCCTCCCTGTGATACGAATCCAGGAATTACACGGTGGAAAGTTAAACCGTTGTAAAAACCCTCATTAATTAGCTTTTTAAAGTTTGCTACTGTACCTGGCGCTTCATTTGGGTATAATTCAAATTCAATTTTTTCTCCGTTTTGTAGCTGTATGTATCCTTTTTCAGACATATATAACACTCCTTTTATATTTCAAAATCCTTTCTATCATAACATTTTTTTATATAAGAATAAAATCTGAAGGTAAATAAATTTAATTGAAGCACTTATTATGTTCCAAATAAGCTTAAGAATAGTAATAAAAGAAATATGACCGATGCATAAAATGAGACATGGAGAAAAAAAGTAGTGAGGTTGAATTTTATTTCTTCAGTGTTAAAGGTTTGTCTTTTCGTCCGTTTTTGCATATCATCACCATCCTTATGTAGATGTTAATAATATTCGTTATTCAAGTGACATAATCCTCCAAATTTAAGCAAAATAAATAGCCCTTCGTTTGTATGAAGTGCCATTTATTCAGCTTGTCTTTGCTGAAGTTGTTGCGTTAAATGACGATCAATGATGCTGTCTAACTTTTGTAAACTTTGCCTTGCTCTGTCAGCAGTAATGGTGCGGTAATGGTGGGCTCCTCCTGGTTCTTCATCCATTTCATCTGCTCTTTTAACAATGGATTGTAAGGCGGTACGGTCCACTTCCCCACCTGGTAAAAAAGAATCTGTATGAAATAATATCGCTAGTGAAACTTGTTTGGCTCTAATCGGATTTTCACCTAAGCGAATCAGTAATTTATGGGCTCTTTCCGCTCCTTTTATCGCATGAATATCGTTTTTACGATATAATTCATAGTCCCATTTACCATTTTGATTATACCAAGTGTAATGACCGATATCATGTAAAAACCCTGCTTTTGCAGCTAAGTCGACATCCACATTTTCTATCTTTGATAATTTAACTGCATGATAAGCAACCGCTACAGCATGGGCAAGACCTGATCTTGTTACATATTTCTTGGCAATATGATGATCAAAAATATCAGTTAATGTAACATCTCTCATAAAAATACCCTCCTCTTTTTATCCTTTACCTTATTTATGCCCCTCTATACAACTGTTGGCTTATAAAGTTATCATATACATTTTCATTGTCGAAAGTGTTAGGGCATATTATATGGAAATAGATATTTTAACTATACATTTTACTTGTTTTCTCGGAAAATTACTAGTGTTTTGTGCGATTATCTAACAAGAATGTTAGTGAGCAATGACTCTACCACCACTTATCCTTAATAAATAAAAGTAGCACCCAGTTCGTTCAGGTGCTACTCCCTTCTTAATTTACATATTCATTCCATTTATCGCGCAAGTATCTCGCAAAATCTTTTCCTTCTTCAATGCTTTCTTTCATAAATTCTTTCCAAACGGGCAGTTCTTCTTTTAGTTTTTCACCTAGCTTGTCAGATTGTTCCTTAATGGTGGTTTCCATTTTCTCTTTTGCTTTGTTAAAGGCTTCTCCACTACTATTGTTCACTTCTTTAGGTTCAATAGCGCCTTCCATAACCGCTTTGAAAATCGGTACAACATTTGTCGAGGTGCTTCCTGATAAGTAATGTTCTCGGTCCGTTTTATCATACCCCAACCACACTGCTCCAACGATTTCACCTGTATAACCAACAAACCACTGATCTTTTGTTCCATTTAAATCAGCATATGGCAATTGAGTAGAACCTGTTTTCCCCGCAAGTGATACACCTTCTATTTTGGCACCTGCTCCCGTTCCATTTTCAATGACGTCCTCAAGCATTGTATCCATTTTTTTTGCGACTGATTTTGATGTTACCTTTGTAACCTTATCATCATGGGCAACAATCTCATTACCTGTTGGTCCAACAATTTTCGTAATAAAATGAGCATCATGTCGCTTTCCTTCATTAGGGAAAGTAGAATAAGCTTCTGCTAGTGTTAATGGAGATATCCCTTTATGCATACCACCTAAAGCGATACCTAAATACTCATCTTCCTTTTCATAAGGAATCCCAAATCGCTGCAAAGAATCTAACCCTTTTTTCAATCCGATTTGATCTAGTAACCAGACAGCAGGTGCATTAATCGAATCAGCAACTGCTTTTGTCATCTCTACTTCACCAAAGTATTGATCGTTCACATTTGTTGGTGTGTAGTCACCATACGTTACTTTTTCATCTTGTAACATTGAATCTGGCTCATAATCTTCTTCAAGCGCAGGGGTATAGGCAGCTAATGGTTTTAATGTTGACCCTGGTTGTGCTTTTATATGTGTCGCCCGGTTAAACCCTCTAAAGACATGTTCGCCTCTTCCACCTACCACTGCACGGACACCACCAGTTTGCGGATCGAGTAGAACGGCTCCACTTTGAACAAGGGTATTACCATTACCATTAGGGAATAGTGCGTCATTATGATAAGTCACTTCTAAATTTGATTGGATATTTTGGTCCATTTGTGTGTATATTTTATATCCTCTTGTGAAAATTTCCTCTTGAGTTAAACCATAGCGGTTAATCGCTTCATCTAGTACCGCATCTACATAGTAAGGATATTGCCTCTCAAATGTATTTTTTTCCCCTTCTTTTAACACAATTTCTTCTGCAACCGCTGTTTCATACTCAGCGGTTGTAATCATGTTTAGCTCCTGCATTTTAGCTAATACGATATTCCTTCTTTTCATTGCTCCTTCATAGTTTTTATAAGGGTCCAGATAAGAAGGTGATTGCAATAAACCTGCAAGCATCGCTGATTCACTAATTGTTAACTCGCCAACATTTTTACTAAAATATTGATTGGCTGCGTTGTCAATTCCCCAGGCACCACTACCAAAGTAAACTTGATTTAAGTACATTTGCAGTATATCTTCTTTTTCATACTCTTTTTCAATTTCAACTGCCAGAAATAGCTCTTCTATTTTACGCCGGTATGTTTGCTCAGAAGTTAGTAATGCATTTTTAGCTAATTGCTGCGTAATTGTACTTCCCCCACCTGTGATTCTACCAGCAAATAAATTGCTTACAAACGCCCTGGTCATTCCTTTTAAATCAAAGCCATTATGTTGATAAAAGCGCTCATCCTCAATGGCAACAACCGCATTTGGTAAATGTTCTGGTAGTTCTTCAAACGAAACTCCTTCAGTACGATTTGTGGCAAAGCTTGACGCTTCATCCCCATCCTTATCATATATGACAGTAGATTGCTTTAAGCCTTCTTGTAATGTAGACACATTGGCGTTTACAGCAAGGAAAGCAAAAAATAGAATCGCAAGTAAAATAAAAGTCAATCCTAGTAATAATCCGATTTGTGTTAAATGATATTTTTTCCAAAACTTCTTTATCCATTGCCATAAAGTTTTTAGTCTCTCTTTTAGTTGAGCTTTCATTGTTTTACTCCTTCATATAAATGGAAAAGTGAAGAGTTTTTTATTTACTCTCCTCTATTAAATAGAACGTAATAAAAGAAAATAAGTTTCATTTTTATATTATTTTCTACCAACCATTAGATTTTACCCAGTTGACTAATGTATTTGATATGATCCTTGCATTGACATAAGGGGGTAATAAATTAGTCATTGCTTCAAAAGGAGCGCCAACCCATAAAATATCATCATCAATCATAATAAATGCAAAGCTCGGATGACCTTTCATATGACTAGCAGAAGGAAGCTCAGATAAATGCGTCTCGCTACAAATTGTAAGTAATCCCCTTTTAATAAGTGATTGAAATACTTCTAAGTAAGGGGATTGAACACTAAATGTCCTTGGCAAACCAACGATCACTTGTTTTTTGGCATGATGTAAATCATAGAGTAAGCGTTCGCGCTTTTTAGCATAATGCCAAGACAATTTCGGATGCGAGTGATTCATCCATTGCCCTATTTCAGCGGGACCAATTACATGTCCTTCGCTTATTTGATGTTGCCATAATTTTTTCCATATTTTCTTACTTGATACATGGCGTCTTATAAACGTACCATTTGCGATATGAATAAACTTCCCTTTTGTACGTGTAAGCGCAACATTCAATAAACGTTCACTATTTTGACCGGTTAATAACATACCTGGTCTTGTTTCTGGATCCCCATCGACTGTATCAAATATCATCATATCCTGTTCACTCCCTTGAAAGCGATGGACAGTTGCTGACACAATTTGCGCAGTCATTTTCTCCTTCTCATAGATTTCATCTAAGAACTGTGTCATTAATATCGCTTGTGCTCTATAAGGTGTGACGTAGCCTATTGAGCGATTGCCTGCCTTATAAGCCTCATGAATAAGTTGAAAAGAGAGCAATAGTTGCCAGAGATTCACGCGAGAATGCGTTGCTTTTTCCTTTATGCAATAGGCACCTGTACTCGATGTATCTAACAATATAGAGGCACGCATAGGAAATGGTTGACTTTCTACAATGTTCTCTCTCGTTTGATAGACAGAATGATGATCGACTACGAGGGACTGATAAATATATTCATTAGTGAATTTTGATATATCTGGGTGCATTCTTCTTTGTTCATTTAATAAGAATAACTGTGGATGAAGTTTCCCTTTATTCTCTTGGTTAACGACACCAGCATGGTGAAAAATATCTTCCTGTAACCATTTCTTCACAAAAGGATGCTTTGCTGAAGCAATTGGCGGTAGCTGTTTAAAATCTCCACAGATAATTGTCCGTTTTCCTAGAGAAGTAGCAAGAGCAATTTGAGGGATGTATGCCATACTTGCTTCATCTAAAATAATATAGTCGAATTCATCTTCATAGATGAGCGGATCAGTTGCCATTTTCGCCAATGTTGTACCAATGATTCTTGATTGCTTCACGAGGGTATTTTCTTTTTTCTTCAATTTTTCATGTAATGTATGAAGCTTTTTTTCTATTTCAACTAATTGCCTACTATCACGTTGGCTAAAGGAAGAAGATAGATCTAATTTTAATCCTGCTCTTTCCTCCATTAATTGATTTTTCTCTTCTATTAAATCACCATCACTAATGTTCAATAAACCTGTCGCTGTAATTGAAACAAACTGCTTCATGAATTCATCCGATTGTCTGCCATATCTTAATAGATCACCGAGATTATATTTCTCCTTCTTCAAGAGAAACTGATAAACTTCCGCCATAAGAACATCCACTGCTTGATTACTATGTGCGACAACTAATATCCGCTGATTTTTTAAATATTTATTTGCAGCTACTCTTGCTAACGTATAGGTTTTACCGGTTCCTGGAGGTCCCCAAACATAAGTAATTGGATTATACTTCGATCGTAGTACTAATTCATGTAATGGTGATTTAATTTTATCTTGCGGATGTTTTACCTCAGTTGAGGGATTCATCAGATGCTTTATTCTTACTCTTTTTTTCTTTTGATCCTTTATTTCCGCTAGCCTCTGAAAGAGTTGATCTAACAACTCCCAAGGGTCATGCTGTAATTGGGCTTCATGAATATCTTCACCGAGATAATCTTCTATCGTTACAATGATATTTTTCCCTTCTACCGATACCATCCGGCCCTTTGACTTTCTTTCACCCCAAAGAACGGTAATGGTTGAACCAATTGGAATCGATAAAGGAAAATGAACTTCAAAGTAATAACTATAGCCCTCTTTTGCGTCTAATTTTCTTCCAGCAAAAAGATGATAGCTCTTACTACCAAATTGTTTTAAATGACTGATTTCTGCTGCAATCGCTTTTTGCCACTCTTTTATATAAACTTTTGTTGATACCATTCACTCATACTTCCTTTGTTTTCATTCATAAATATTTACTATACCATATTTACGAACAAGTAGACGCTACTTGCAATAAAAAGATCACTAGCCTATATGCCATTTTTCAATAAAAGATTTCAGCTCCATACTTAGTACATAAATAATCAAATTGCTCTGTAATCCTTAGGTAAATCACCTTTTAGGAGCCACCTTTCAACCATATCATTAAACAAGTCAGGTTTTGCCAAAGGAAAGCCATGACCAATTTTCGGTAAAATCACTCCTTGGCAATTTAAATGAGAAGCTACAATGTCTGTTGCCGATTTTTTCATTACCGCCTTTTCTTTCTCACCGACAGTAACCAGTATTTTCGTTTCTGCCTGTTTAAATGCTTTAGGTATTCGAAACGACATGTTTTCTTGTAATACTCTAATGAAGGTTTCCATTTCCATTCGAGCACTTTCTTCATAATACTTTTCAAAGTAAGCTTCATTTACGTACAATGTTTTAGCTTGGATTCTGGAAAAATATTTATTTTTGATTAAAGGAAATGACCATTTGATTGTGGGTATTATCCATTTTTCTATGTGTGGATAGGGCCTGACCAAAGCACTATTGATGATGGCAAAATCTATTAAATAGGGTTTCATGCTTAATATTTGTATAATCACTTGCGCTCCTAGAGAAAAGCCGATTAGTATTATTTTCTTACCGCTCGCTTTTTGTTCGATTAAGTTTATAACTAATTCTGCACTACCTTTTATGGTAAATTTAATATCATCACTGTGTAAACCATGCTCAGGTAAGTCTGGAACAATGCAATGATAATGCGGGAAATGTTGAATTTGTTTATCCCACATCCAACCACTTACTCCACCGCCATGTAAAAATACGATTAAAGAGGCACTTTTATCACCGTATTCTGAAAACTTCAATGCCGCTTATTTCACCTCTCCTCCTTATAAACGAGACCGATTTATTAATATGCTCTGTTTATTTTAGAAACGTAATTGTCGTAACTTATCCCTCTCAACAATCATGAATGAGAGATCTATGAAAGAGGCTCAATCATTATAAAAAAATGATTGAGCCTCTCTTCCTTATACTTCTAAGCCATAGTTTTTACATAATGCTGCTAGTCCACCTGAGAAGCCACTACCAATGGCATTGAATTTCCATTCGTTATTGTGGCGATATAGCTCACATACAACCACAGCTGTTTCAATAGAAAAATCTTCTCCTAAATCATAACGTAGAAGTTCTTCATTTGTTTCTTCATTTACTAAACGGACAAACGCATTAGAAACTTGTCCGAAATTTTGCTTTCGTATTTCTGCATCGTGAATTGTAACAGCAATTCCGATATGATCAACAGTTGAAGGGATTTTTGAAAATTCAACAATTAATTGTTCATCATCCCCATCTCCTTCACCCGTACGATTATCTCCTGTATGTATCACTGCAGCTGATGGATGCTCCAACTGATTGTAGAAAACAAAATCTTGATCTTGCTGGCAACGATTTTGATGATCTGCTAAAAAGGCGGACGCGTCTAGGTCAAAGGCTTCTCCGCCACTATACTTGTTCGTATCCCAACCAAGACCGATAACAGCTCTTTTTAATCCCGGGTTTGTTTTTGTTAAATCGATTCTTTGTCCTTTTGATAATTGAATAGCCAATGAGACTCCTCCTTTTATCGCGTTAAGATTAACCTACTTGTAAACCGTAATCAGTTGCAATTCTTGCTAAACCACCTTGATAGCCTGAACCAATCGCCGAGAATTTCCACTCACCATTATGACGATATAATTCCCCAACAATGACAGCTGTTTCAATAGAGAAATCTTCTCCCAAATCATAGCGAATCAATTCTTCGTTGCTTGCTTCATTTAAAATACGAACATAAGAATTTGCAACTTGTCCGAAATTTTGCCCTCTTCCCTCTGCATCATGAATCGTAATTACAAACGAGATCTTTGCAATAGAAGCTGGTACATTGGATAAATCAACTTTTATACTTTCATCATCGCCATCACCAACACCTGTGCGATTATCTCCTGTATGTACAACTGACCCATTCCCACCTTCTAATTGATTGTAGAAAATAAAGTCTTTATCCGAAGAACATTTTCCAGATTCATCTAATAAAAACACACTAGTATCTAAGTCAAAATCTTTGCCACCGTCATATTTATTTGTATCCCAACCAAGACCGATAACGACTTTAGATAGCCCTGGATTTGTTTTCGTTAAATCAATTTTTTGTCCTTTTGATAATGAAATTGCCATTTTTCATCTCTCCCTTTTTATTAAAAATTGTAAATATGTATATATTTAGTTTAAACGTTTCTTTGAAAAACGTAAACTGATTTACTCTCGCTTTACTTTTTAATACTAGATCCAATAAGCTTTGTTCCTTAAGCTTTAGAAGATTGCTGTTCTTTCATCTCCCCTGTTTATAGTACATACGTAATCCCCCCATAAATAGTTTCAAAATTTTTTCACTTAAATAGGTAAGCGCCTATTATTGCCACAGTTTAACAACGACCCTCATATGCTATAAAAACAGATATGAGGGGAGGTTTATATTTTGTCTAAACATGAGCAAGTAACGCCAGCATTATTTCTTAAGGAAAAAACCACGAGTAATCAAGATGTATTTAGAAAAAATTATCTATCTGACCTGTTAGAAGAACAATCACAGCTTAATCATAAAGTATCAAAACAGTATCGCAATTTACAATATCAGTTAGAGGAGACGTATGAAGATTTATTGAGCTATGCTAAAGATGAGAGTATACGCCACGAAAAAAATAGGCAACAGTACAATGAGGAATGGACTGCTCTTCAATCAGCCTATCGAGCACAAGAGCAAAATCAACGAGAGATGAGTGGTTCTCTTCAACAAATTGAAGAGAAAAACGAAGAATTACTCATTCAGTTACGAGCTAGTATGTCTTCATACGAAGCCCTATTAGAACAAGCATCTATTCAGGAAACAGCTATTTTAGAACTTTCACGAAAATTAGATAGCTTTGAGAAGCCGACTGAAAAAATGCTAGAGGAATTAACAGTCATTACTGATGATCAAGCTGCAATTAAAGACAAAATGGAAACACAAGATATCTATCATCAATCTGTTATGGAAAAACTCGAATCTCAAGATGCACTTAATGAGAAAGTATTAAGACAAATCGATCATTTAAAATCAATTATTTTTGAAAGAACAGCCTACCTTACAGAAAACTTTAAATCACTCATTTCTCCAGTGAAAAGTTTTTTTGTTCACCATGAGGAGAAAAACAAAAATAAATAAGACTAGATAAGATAAATTTCTTGCGCGAATTTTGGTTTATTTCAAATGCCTAATCGCGCATTTATTTTGCCCATTCCATTCATCCTCTTTTCAAGAAATTACACTTTTGTTCACCCATTGTTAATACAGCCCAAAGGGGGTTGAGTAAAGGGGGGTTGCAACGCTCTCAAATGAAAAAATAGTAATGAAATCTTGAAAACGAAGTGGCACCGCTCACAACTCTCTTTTTTTCTAAGAAGACATAAAAAAATCCGAACCCATACATCTTTAGCGGTATGGGTTCGGACTTATCAGCTAACTATTATTCTCTTTTTACTATTTTCTATTAAACAATTAATCTAAGATTGTCACTTTTACTGTTTGTCTTCCATAATTAATGGCATCTTCTTTATTTGGAATAAAGATATCAATTTTATTTCCTTTAATCGCACCGCCGGTATCGCCAGCGATTGCTTCACCATAACCTTCTACAAATACTTTTGTTCCAAGTGGAATAACATTTGGATCAACTGAAATGACCTTCGCATCAGGATTCTCTTTTAAGTTAATACCAGTTGCTGTTACACCAGAACAACCTTCACAAGATGCTGTATATGCAGTTGCTTCCATTGTAATTTCTTTTGTTCCTTCTTCATTAGAGGAATTATTCGTGTTTTCCTCTTTTTTAGGTGCATCTACTGTCTCTGCAGGTTCTTCTTTTGCCTGTTCTTTGTTCGTATCTTTATTCACTGCTGGTTTTTCTTCTTTAACTGGTGTAGATTCGGTATTTTCTACCGGAGTATGTACCGGGTTTTCTTTCAAGATACTACTCGGTGCACCTGGATACACAACAAGCTCTTGGCCAGGATGAATCACTTCTGAACTTAACTGGTTCCAGTTTTTTAATGAATCGACCTTCACATCAAGTTCTTTAGCAATGCCCCAAAGCGTGTCGCCTTTATTTACTTTATATTTTTCTTCTTCATATACGTTTAACACATCTTCAATATAAATTGTATTTGAAGATAAGTTATTCCACTCTTTAACCTGTTCAACTGTCGTATTGTATTTTTGAGAGATGCTCCATAAAGTATCTCCCTTTTTGACAGTTACTTCCTCGGCTTGCACGCTTGCTGCAGCTCCTCCTGCAATAGTTGCTACAGCTAAAAATGATAATACTGATTTTTTCATTTCGCATAACCTCCTGTATAGCTTGTATTAGCTAACGGTGATAATCATAACAAAAGTTCGTTACAGGAAAAGAACAGGACAATAATAATCTAATGACTTATATAACAGAAGTTTAACAAAATGAGGTTTGTCTCTTAATAAATGTATTAATAGTAATTTCTCTTCCTTAAAATGAAAATTTTTCTCCCTTTTATTAAAAAATTCAAAAAATAGGTACACATTTTTATTTTTATCGTGTATACTGTATCATAACAGAAGGAATAATAAAATAATTGTTATATAAAAGGAGATGGAAGAAAATGATGAGTCCAGTAGAATTTTTTCAAACTTTACCTAAGAAAGTTTGCCCAGAATGCGGTCAAGTAATGGAGGAACAAGCCGAATCCTACTTAATGGAATGTGATCGTTGTCTTTCAAAAAAAGGAGAATAAAACGACAAAAACCGTGCAGTCGAAGTAGACTACACGGCTTTTTTGTACCACTCTGGCTAAAAATAAAGCGATTATCACAAACAATCTATGTTAATCGCTTTATTTTTAGCTTGGAGTTAAGTTACGTTAAGATTTCTGGGAGATCTCTTACTTCTAAAGTTGTGTCACTTCCACATAAAGGGCATTTCAAATCTACGGATACAAAATCCTTTCTCATCCAGCCATTACACGTATTATCTAAACAAGCATATACATCCGTACTTAAAATCACCACTTCAGGTTTTTCTTCTTGTGCTTTTTTATTAAAAAACATCGTGATCCCCCTTCAAATTTTAATCTTCTGCTATTATTATGGACAACTTTGCTTAATTTAATGAATATAAATCTGTGTAATTTTTCGTAAGTAACGTAAACTATAGAAAGAGGTGAATACAATGTCATCAAAAGAAAAGCGATTTACAGTTGCAGGAACAGATATTAATGAAGTAAAACAATTGAATCAACAGTCTGGTCTTTCTTATAATGAAGTAAAAACATTATTAGCTGCAAAATATATAAAATCAAAAAATGAGATGAAATAAAGAAGCTGCCTGCAAGCAGCTTCTTTAAATTAATTCTGTGATTTTTTTCTTGGAATCGCGATGTCAATACCTTCAACAACATCCCAATTTTCATCAGCATTTTCCAAATCACCATTTAGCAAGGATAGATTCTCATAAAGATTTTTGGATTCACTTAAAGGCATATCCTCATATTCTTTCAAATCTTTTATCCTCCCTTCATGTAGTTCTATTGTGTTCAAATATCACTGTTTCATACACTTTCTTAGGCATTTATGTACTTTAGCAATTTAAAAAGTGTATGGTTTCAATCTGAGGTTACAAATTTTTTATGTAGTAGAAACATTCAAAAAGGATTGAGATCATACAGAGGTAGTTAAAATAAAAAAGCAGCCATCTAGACTGCTTCGCATTTTTTCTTTATATCTGATGTTGACATAATCATTTGAAGGATAGCTTTTAATACATTTGTTATGGAAAGCGTATGGCGTTAATATCAACATTTAATGCACTTGATGAGGTAACATTTGCTGCTACTGTATAAGCGATTCTAATTTCATATATTGCAGTTCCAGTGGTAGCAGCAGTATTTACATTAGTGGATGCAACAGGAAATCTTGATGTACCTGCCGAACTAACACTTCTTTGAACAGAACGCGTATCAAGTAAAGTTCCATTGAGATATAGCCTAATTTGAAAGGTGAAATTAGAATTGGCCGTTGTAACTACATCAATTGATGCCGCGTAGTCAATTTTAATGTTTTGAGCAACTGTTGTTGGTACATTTAACGTAGCCACTGTCGTTTCAGTTCCATTAGTTGTTAGCGTAACGGGACCAGCTACTTCCGTAAAAAATAATTGAGACCCAGTTCCTGTGGCTCCTGTTGGTCCGGTTACTCCCGTCAAGCCTGTATTTCCTGTGGCTCCTGTAGCCCCTGTTAACCCAGTCGAGCCTGTTGCTCCGGTTATTCCTGTCGGACCTGTTGTTCCTGTGGCTCCGGTTACTCCCGTCAAGCCTGTATTTCCTGTTACTCCTATAGCCCCTGTTACACCGATTGAGCCTGTGGCTCCGGTTATTCCGGTCGGGCCTGTGGATCCTGTGACACCAGTTATTCCGGTCAAGCCTGTATTTCCTGTGGCTCCCGTAGCTCCTGTTACTCCGGTCGAGCCTGTGGATCCGGTTATTCCTGTCGAGCCTATGAATCCTGTGGCACCGGTTACTCCGGTCAAGCCTGTAATTCCTGTGACTCCTGTAGCCCCTGTTAACCCAGTCGAGCCTGTTACTCCGGTTACTCCTGTCGGACCTGTTGTTCCTGTGGCTCCGGTTACTCCCGTCAATCCTGTATTTCCTGTGGCTCCCGTAGCTCCTGCTCCACCGGTCGAGCCTGTTGCACCCGTTATTCCTATCGGGCCTGTTGTTCCTGTTGCACCCGTTACTCCGATCAAGCCTGTATTTCCTGTGGCTCCTGTTACACCGATTGAGCCTGTGGATCCGGTTACTCCTGTTGGGCCTGTTGTTCCTGTGGATCCAGTTACTCCAGTCAACCCTGTATTTCCTGCTACTCCCGTAGCTCCTGTTACCCCAATTGAGCCTGTTACTCCAGTTATTCCTGTCGGGCCTGTTGTTCCTGTGGATCCGGTTACTCCAGTCAATCCTGTATTTCCTGTGGCTCCCGTGGCTCCTGTTACACCGATTGAGCCTGTGGATCCGGTTACTCCTGTCGGACCTATTGTTCCTGTGGCTCCAGTTACTCCAGTCAAGCCTGTATTTCCTGTGACTCCCGTGGATCCTGTTGCACCCGTTACTCCTATCGGGCCTGTTGTTCCTGTGGCACCGGTTACTCCGGTCAAGCCTGTATTTCCTGTGACTCCTGTAGCCCCTGTTAACCCAGTCGAGCCTGTTGATCCTGTGACACCAGTTACTCCCGTCAATCCTGTATTTCCTGTGGCTCCTGTTACCCCGATTGAGCCTGTTACTCCAGTTATTCCTGTCGGGCCTGTTGTTCCTGTGACACCGGTTAATCCGGTCAACCCTGTATTTCCTGTGGCTCCCGTACCTCCTGCTCCACCGGTCGAGCCTGTTGCACCCGTTACTCCTGTCGGGCCTGTTGTTCCTGTGGCACCCGTTACTCCGGTCAACCCTGTATTTCCTGTGGCTCCGGTTACTCCTGTTGGGCCTGTTGGGCCTGTGGCTCCAGTTACTCCGGTCAACCCTGTATTTCCTGCTACTCCCGTAGCTCCTGTTACCCCGATTGAGCCTGTTACTCCAGTTAATCCTGTCGGGCCTGTTGTTCCTGTGGCACCGGTTAATCCGGTCAATCCTGTATTTCCTGCTACTCCCGTGGCTCCTGTTACACCGGTCGAGCCTGTTGCACCCGTGACTCCTGTCAGGCCTGTTGTTCCTGTAGCTCCAGTTTCTCCGGTCAATCCTGTATTTCCTGTGGCTCCCGTGGATCCTGTTACACCGATTGAGCCTGTGGATCCGGTTACTCCTGTCGGACCTATTGTTCCTGTAGCTCCAGTTTCTCCGGTCAATCCTGTATTTCCTGTCACTCCCGTGGATCCTGTTACCCCCATCGAGCCTGTTGCACCCGTGACTCCTGTCGGGCCTGTTGTTCCTGTGGCTCCAGTTTCTCCGGTCAATCCTGTATTTCCTGTCACTCCCGTGGATCCTGTTACACCGATTGAGCCTGTGGCTCCGGTTACTCCTGTCGGACCTATTGTTCCTGTGGCTCCAGTTTCTCCGGTCAATCCTGTATTTCCTGTGGCTCCCGTAACTCCTGTTACACCAATTGAGCCTGTTGCACCCGTGACTCCTGTCGGGCCTGTAGATCCTGTGGCTCCAGTTTCTCCGGTCAATCCTGTATTTCCTGTCACTCCCGTGGATCCTGTTACACCGGTCAAGCCTGTGGCTCCGGTTATTCCTGTCGGGCCTGTGGACCCTGTAGCACCAGTTACTCCGGTCAATCCTGTAATTCCACTAGCTATCGCATTAAAACTCTCTGGACCCACACGCGTTATATCTGTATCAACTGCACCAGTAATATTACGCACAAAGGCAGTATATATTAAGAACCCAGAACCTTTGGGGACATTGTAATCAGAAGCTGAAAATGCGTACTCTTGAGGACCGAACTCAGAGCCATTAAGAACAATAGTCTTGATACCAGTAAAAATTGTATTAACATTAGGATTAGTCCCGCGAACAATTTTAATTTCTACAAAATTTGTAGAAGTACTAGCTGTTGGACTTAGTTTTAAAGTGATAATACCGTCAAATTGAACACGAATGTTTGAAGTGGGGATGGCTTCACTAACATTAAGGCCAACTTGTCCCCAAATTTGGTAAACAGACGAAGTGGGAATGTTTATAAAATTTGCATAAGAAGCATTTTGAGATATTATTCCATCAAAGAATTCCGGCATACGTTTTCACTTTCCTTTTTATAAAGAATACAAGCAAAATTTAATTTAAATTAACTTTCAAATTAATTTATGAAATATGAAACAAAAGCGGAACGGCACATTTATTTATCCTTGAATAAACCGGGATTATATAAAAAACTTTGTCACATTTTATTAAAGATGCTGGGAATAAATGAATAAAATTCGACAAAAAACTATGAAAATTGTAATAATGATAACCTTTTCCTGAATGCCTTTGAGTTGGATTGTTTTATTCAGCTTCAGGATTAATGCCTGTCAACCGTACATGTATTTAAATTAACTCCGATGTTAAAACTTTTACATGAAGCTGTATGATAAAGGGCTGCTTTCTATATTTATTAAATGTATATGTCGAATATAGACGGAAAATTATAAATCTTCTTAGTTGATTTATAATTTTAAAAAATGATACTATATTCATGTAAACGGTTTCTACGCTTAACAATTCCAGCCATGAGAGTACATAGACACTATTTTTAAGGAGGAATTCGATGAGTCAGTTAACTGTAAGTGTGAAAGAAAAGGTGGAAAAATTTTTAAGTGGGAAGAAAAAGCTGTATATTAATGGGGAGTTTGTCGAAAGCAAATCAGGCAAAACATTCGAATCATTTAACCCAGCAACAGGTGAAGTACTCGCCCATGTATATGAAGCTGACAAAGAAGACATTGATTTAGCGGTTAAAGCAGCTCGCGAGGCATTTGATAATGGTAAATGGTCAAAGATCTCTGCTGCACAACGCAGTCGCCTTCTCTATAAACTGGCCGACTTAATGGAAGAGAATAGTGAAGAATTAGCACAATTAGAAACCTTAGATAACGGAAAACCTATAAGAGAAACAACATATGGAGATATCCCACTAGCTGTTGAGCATATACGTTACTATGCTGGCTGGTCAACAAAAATCGTAGGCCAAACAATTCCAGTAAGCGGTCCATTCTTTAACTATACAAGACATGAACCAGTTGGAGTAGTTGGACAAATCATCCCATGGAATTTCCCATTATTAATGGCTATGTGGAAAATCGGTGCAGCTCTAGCTAGCGGTTGTACGGTTGTATTAAAGCCAGCTGAGCAAACTCCTTTATCCGCTCTCTATCTAGCAGAACTTATCGAAGAAGCCGGATTCCCTAAAGGTGTCATAAATATTGTTCCTGGATTTGGTGAAACAGCAGGCAGTCCATTAGTAGATCATCCATTAGTCGACAAAATTGCTTTTACTGGCTCTACTGAAGTCGGTAAATCGATTATGTCCAGTGCTTCTAAAACATTAAAAAGAGTAACGTTAGAGCTTGGCGGTAAATCACCTAATATTATCTTACCAGATGCCGATCTTTCAAAAGCAATCCCAGGGGCTTTAAATGGTGTTATGTTTAACCAAGGTCAAGTATGCTGTGCCGGGTCTCGTGTGTTTATTCAGAAGAAACAATTTGATAATGTAGTTGCTGATATGGCAAGCCATGCTAAGAATATCAAACAAGGAGCAGGTATTCACGCTGACACAGAAATCGGACCACTCGTGTCGACTGAACAACAAAAACGCGTACTTGGTTATATTGAAAAAGGTGTGAGTGAAGGTGCAGAGCTTGTCGTAGGAGGAACGAAACCACAGGATGATGGCTATTTTGTTTCACCAACGATCTTTGCTAATGTGCAAGATAACATGACAATTGCTAAGGAAGAGATATTCGGTCCGGTTATCTCCGCCATGCCGTATGAGGATTTGGATGAACTAATTGATCGGGCTAATCACTCAGAATATGGTTTGGCTGCAGGAGTATGGACACGAGATGTAGCAAATGCTCATTATATTGCTAATAAACTTCGAGCAGGTACCGTTTGGGTTAACTGCTATAATGCTTTTGATGCTGCTTCACCATTTGGTGGCTACAAACAGTCTGGTATCGGTCGTGAAATGGGTTCCTATGCTCTTGATAATTATACTGAAGTGAAAAGCGTCTGGATTTCAATGAAATAAATAGAATAAAAAAGAGGCCGGAACAAAACCATCCTCTAAATGAAAAAGCCGTTGAAATTTAGTGATTGTAAAATTTCAACGGCTTTGTTTGATTGTCTTCTAAAATAAGGGCAAACTTCTGATAAAACACCAAATAAAATCAAAAAGAAGGGCCTTATGTTTAAATTACCATCAAATGATCAAGAGGGAATCGATGTGGAGCCAGTTTTTGGATTTTAGAAGGCTAATTTACGTTTCACTCGATTTTCCGTCCGCAAGAAAAACAAAAGTTTAAAATGAAATGGGTCTCGAGTTAATCGGCAGTGCATTTCAGAAAATACACGACCAATACCTAGGAGTGAGAAGAACTAACAGAAAAAGGTGAATTTGAGTTCCCTCAAAATTCACCTTTTTTCATTAATTGAAGGTAGTTTTGTCCCAGCCTTTTGTTTACGCGTATGCTAAAATGCTGTCTCTTAATAGTCGAGCTGCTCCAACACCTGCTTTTTCATCGTAATACTGAGTAAATCTCTCATCAGCTATATACATTTCTGCCAAACCTTTATGTGCCTCAGATGAATACGTCGACCAGCTATATTGTAACCATTCTTTGTGTAGCATCACGATTTGCTTTGCATCTTCCACTTGTTGATCCGTTTGTTGATTGAATTGTTTCAGTCTTTCAATCAGTTCCCTCTCTACCTCTTGCATTTCTTTATAACTTTCTTCAGACATTTGCATCCAAGATTTATTTGCTTCATCTACAGTTTCCGTTCCGTATTTTTCGCGAATCTCTTCTCCGAACATGCTTTCGTTTTCTTCTACTCTCTTCTTTTTGAATGCTGCAAATTTCTCTTCGTTACTCATTTCTATCTCTCCTTTATGATAAGCAATCGTATGTTCAACTGCTTTAATTAGGCTGTCAATATGATGCCTCTTTTCAACTAATGCATCATAATGCGTGTGCAATATACTTTGTATCGATTGATTTTCAGAAGCTAATATTTTTTGTATGTCAGACAACTTGAAGTTTAATTCCCTATAGAACAAGATTTGTTGCAATCGATCAACTTCAACTGTTGAATAAAATCGATAACCCGCTTCATTGATTTTTGCCGGCTCAAGTAAATGAATTTCATCATAATATCTTAATGTACGCGTACTTACACCAGACATTTGTGCCATTTGTTTAATTGAATAGAGCATCACTTCACCTCCTAATCACTACAATAAAGGTTTACGTTGCGTAAAGGTCAAGAAAGAATTCAAAAAAAATTTTTTCAACCAAGACTATTCTGCCGTCACTTACTTCAACCATACTCTGTTAGCTTTATCCATATAATCACCAATTTTTCCAATTTACTTTCATTTAATGTATAACGAAGAAGCTTGAGCATCCTTAAATCCAGCTTCACTCAAATTTCGGTGAATAGATACAGGTTGTGTGTCGCCTCTTGAATCGGAAATGATGTAGGAGCAGAAGCAGGTTTTATTATTGCTTTAAATGTGAAAAAGATCATTCTATCAATACGAAAGTTTTAATGATTGGGAATGTAAGATGCGGAACGTGAAATTAACCGAAGATAAACTTAAAGGTTGGGAGATTGATCTCTCCCGACCTTCCATTCACTTCGTCCTTCTTTCGACCAAATTCACGCCAACTCCCATACAAATCACGCCAATTAACAACATGAGCACCAAAGGCAATGTAACCTCATTCCATCCTGCATCAAAAAGTGCTATATCCATCAGGGCTTCCATCGCATGAACGAGTGGAAATAAATCTGCAATGAACAAAAGAACAGGGTTGCTAATCAGACCAGGAGGCATGTAAACACCGCTTATGACCGGTACAATTGGTATAATAGACGGGAAAATCATATTAAACTGTTCCGGTGTTTTGATAAATCCAGTAAATAACATGGCCAAACTCACCATACTGAGTGTAAAGACAGCTGAGACAGTAAGTAACATGCCAAAGTTATGACCTAGATTATAGTCCATCACATAATTAAAAATCACTAACACAATACAAATCTGTATAAATCCGATAAAAAAGCTGTAAAATAGGTGGCCTGCATACATCGCCGTTTTGCTGACAGGAGAGAGAATCATTCGATCCCATACACCACTTATTTTATCCGAAGTAACGCCATTCACTTTAAATCCAATTGTAAACATGGCCAAAAATAGGGTGAATCCAAACAATAGTTGGAGCTGCATATTATATTCTGGCACTTCTCCATCCTCAATGGATTCCGTTTGCATTTGTAATGGAGCATCTTCCAGATAACCACCTATTTGCTTCCGTGTAGCTTCAATGTCCTCTGATCCAGATGCAGCTTCCAGCTGGGCCTCTTGTGTAAATACAGTGTGAACATAGTCTTCCACTAATTGGACAGCCTGCGTATTGGAAGCTGCAATAATCTGATAATCACTTTCAGATAACCGAATCGCAGCTTCACTATTTCCTTCTTCCACATCTGCATGAGCCTCTGATTCATCTGTAATAACAAAAACATAATCTTGATTTGCATTTAATAAAGGTTCCCATTTTTCTTCCACCTCACTGCTGTTGAAGTCACTGCTGAAGATAGGGATAGTTGTTTGTGTTTGTTCATTATTATTCACATACGTGAAAATATACGTAAAAAGAATGCTTCCTAAGGTCAATAGAATGACTAACCAGGGGCTTCTGATATCCTTCTTTAATTGTGCCTTCACTACTGGAAACATTACGATTTCCCCCTTTCAGGAAACAGGAGTATTCCAATAACTAAAAATCCAATGAAAAAGCCGAATTGTTTCATCAACGGTACTGCAAAAGAAATCGCATTCCCATTTTGCGAAAATTCCGTAAATAAATCTATGACTACCCCTGTCGGCGTCCATTGACTCAATGCCTGCACCCATTCCGGGAACTGTTCCAACGAGAAAAAATTTCCTCCTAACGCAGCAAATCCCATAACGACCATAGTAAAAAGCCCATTCGCTGTATTTATGTTATGCATTCTTATCGTCAGAGAAGTGAAAATAGCAGATAACCCGGAAATAGATAATGAGAAAAACGTGACAATTACAATGATACCTAACCAAAATTCTGTTGATTTTTCGGGGAAGATTCCCAACATGAGATCAGTTACAACAAACACAAGCATTAATTGAATCCAGGCCATACAGAAAGTAGAAATTACTTTACCCATTAAATACGAAAATGGGCGGCTGTTCGTTAATAAAATTCGATTGAAAACACGCTCTCTTTTCTCCGTTACCGTCTTTGCTGCAACTGTCGCAGCAATAAATAGCGCAAATAGTGAGCTCATCCCAATCGTGTAATATTGGGCAAGTTCTATTTCAACCGCATTTTCTTTGATTACTTCTCTTCCGCCTTGCGGTAATGCGGGTTCTGATCCTTCCTCTCCTCCTGTCACCGCACTAAGCGCAAATTGAAAATTGAGTGCCTCCATATAATTATCGATCACACCAGCTAAGATATCTGTTTCTAATGAATGTTCTTCTATTTGAAAACGAATGGGTGTTTCTACAGGTTCATCCAGCATTACTTTCCCTAACACATCATACGTAAACCCTTCTGGAATTTTAATGATGGCATCCAATTCGCCGTTTTCGATCTGTTTTTGCGCTTCCTCTTCATTCATCTCAATAGTATGGATCCAGGAACTCAATTCTGGATCTTCAAAAAGCTTTACCATTATCCCAATCGGCGACAAGGTTTCAGCCTGTTCCATCATTGCATCTATTTCTATTTCTCGTAAATCCATCTCCAGTAACGCTTCTTCAAATTGCTTAAGACCGGTAGCTTTATCATCTTCCAGTATCAAACCAACCCTTAAATCCATTTCGCCAGCATCTTTAACCGATATTCCGGAGAAGGCAACATGCAGCACGACAAGGATGAGTATTGGCGCCAGTAAAGAAATGAGTACTTCTTTACGATCCCGCCAAAAAACCAATAAATCTTTTTTAATAAAAGAGAACATTTTGCTATTCTTCCTCCTCTTAATCTCTTAATGTCCGGCCGGTTATGTGCAAGAATACATCTTCAAGACTTGGCGTTTCCATTTGAAAATTCGTTAATAAAATGCCTTCACTTTCAACAGCGTGTATCAAATCACTTAGGATACTGCTTCCTTTCTTAGAGATAATCCGTAAACTTTTATCTGTTGCATCTACACGACGTATGTTCTTAATAGATTTTACTTTTTCCACTACCGTATCACTCATCTCGCTCAAAGTGACTTGAATCATATCTTCAGTGGATAATATGCTTAATAACTCTTCCTTACTTCCTGAAGCCACCACTTTCCCATGATCCATAATGTAGACTCGTTTGCATAATTGCTCGACTTCCTCCATGTAGTGACTCGTATAAAGCACCGTCGTTCCATTTTCTTCATTAAGCTTACGTACAGTTTCAAGAATATGGTTTCTTGATTGTGGATCAATCCCTACAGTAGGTTCATCCAAAATAAGAATTTTTGGATCATGCAACAAAGCAGCTGCAATATTAACCCGTCTTTTCATCCCACCGGAGAATGTTTTTACCAACTCTTTTTGAGGTTTTTTCAATCCAACCATCTCAAGAATTTCCTGGATACGTTGTTCTAAAATGGTCTTTTTGACGTTATAAATTTCACCAAAGAACTTCAAATTCTCATAAGCCGAAAGTTCTTCATATAATGCAATCTCCTGGGGAACAACACCAAGGATCCTCCTTATTTCTGCAGGGTTTTTAATTGTACTTTTTCCATTTAGTTTCACATCTCCGGCAGTCGGTTTAAGTAAAGAAGAAATCATGGAAATTGTAGTAGACTTACCAGCTCCATTCGGACCAAGCAAACCAATAGATTCTCCCTCATCGATATAAAGATCAATTTCATCAACTGCTTTTTTTCCTTTAAACGTTTTGCTTAATTTGACCGTTTCAATCATATCCACTCACTCCTGTATTAGTTGATAACAAAGAAAAACTTGACACATCACTCGTTTTTCTATATTTTTCATCCTTGCCTCACAATGTAAAATATACATAAAAAAAAACAGTGCCACCACTGTCTCTAGTCATTTTCATCATCATTCGGAATTACTTTAGTCATTTTAATTTTTCGCCTATGTAGTTAATCAGACAAGATTATGGCGAATCGAGTAAATAGCAAGTTGTGTCCGGTCTCTTAAATCTAATTTATGTAAAATTTGGCTCGTATTGTTTTTCACAGTTCCTACTGATAAACCTAATCGCTCTGCAATTTCATGATTGTTAAGCCCTTCACCGATACAAGTTAAAATAGCACGATCACGCGGAGTCAGAGATGGATCTGGACTTTTATCTTCCTGTCGCTGGAGAAGAAGAGGCATCACTTTGGCGGCAACTTGATCTTCCACACTCAGTCCGCCTTTTAAGGCACTACGGATGGAGCGAATCAAAGAATCGGTATCCGCATCTTTTAAGATATAACCACTCACACCTATTTTTAATGCTTCCATCACATACTCATTATTATCAAATGTTGTTAACATTAAAACTTTAGATGTGTTCCAGCGGGTTTGTATAATTTTTGCTGCTTCAATTCCGTCCATAACAGGCATTCGAATGTCTAAAATCACTACATCAAATACGTGTTGTTCACAGAGGTGGATAGCTTCCTTCCCATTACTTGCTTCTCCGACTACCTTCATTTCCTTATCTGTTTCAATCATCATCTTTAACCCCTGCCGCACCATCACCTGATCTTCAACCAATAGTATCCGTATCATCATTTCCCTCCTGATCTGTTATTTTTATAAAACCCCTGACAATGAATTGCTCTTCCGTTTTATGTACTTCTAATTTCCCGCCAATTTTTTCTAGTCTTTCCCGCATAGAGATCAGTCCGAACCCTTCCTTATATCGATAATTATTTATTACGGGATTGCTGATTTCAAAACGAAAAACACTGCCCCCTGGAGCTTCAAACGAAACCTCAGCCTCTCTGGCATTACTATGTTTCATTATATTCGTCAATGCTTCCTGTACAGAACGAAAAATGACGAAAGACTGTTCACCTGTAAGCGGCACTGTAAAAGCCCCGTGCTTGACAGAAAAATGAATCCGGATAAAGCTTTCTGTTTCCAGCTTACGGATTAATCGTAAAATACCCTGAAGTCCTCCAACTTCATTGGTTTTAAGCACTTTTACAGCATTTCGCGTTTCCTCAAGACTTTCACTTGCAAGTGTCTTTAAAGATTGAATCTGCTTCTTATCTTTTTCATTTGCCGTTATCCTCAAAACTTCTATTTGCATAAGGAGCGCAGTAAGTTTGTGACCAACAGAATCATGAATCTCATGTCCAATCAGTGTACGTTCTTCCTGCCTTGCTGACTCTTCCTCCGAGGCAATCCCCCTTTTTAATCTCCTATATTCACTGAGTAAGGCATCATACCTGAGGAAAAAATCATCCTTCGCGTTCTTTGTTTGCTTAAAAAGAATGAGTGCGGCAATGAGGCAAGCAAAATACGTCAAGATAAAACTAATAACAGATACGGAAAGCTCTGTATTTAAAATGATAGAGATCATTCCTACAACAGAAACGACTACAACCATACTAGCTAGGCGAGTTGACAATTGATAAAAGGCCTCTGCAATTAACAAGGATAAAATCAACAATAGAAACGGATTAAATCCTTCCCCTTGCTGCGGGAATAATGTAATGACCGAAGCTAATGCATTAATAGCAATTATAATGGTGGAAACGACTGGCTTTTCCTTAACAAGCGGCATGAGAAAAAAGAGAATAAAAAACACCGACAAACCAAGCAGTCGCCATGTTATTTCTGACGCACCACCTGCAAAATATAGAATAGCAAAACTCCAAACGACTGTATTAAATAAGAACCATATCCAGTATAACTTCATACATATTTTCCCTTTCCTTCTACTGAATATATCGTACCAAATAGGGTTTGGGATGACAATGGGAAATGTATTTCTGGGAAGGAGAGTGTTTTTTCAGGAGAAAGTTAGTCATTACATCATTTTGTGGAATTTATTGCAATAGAATTTTAAGCTGTCGCTAAGCTTTCCTCTAAGGTTTAAATGGTTCTAGAAACGACAATGTATTTTTTAGTGACATGGAAGCTATAAACTCGAGTAATTATTTTATCAAACTGTTTGAACTTACCACTGTAAAACAGAGTATTATCATATTAAAAGACCAGTCAAATAATGTGGAATAAGGGAAAGGATTGTTTTTGAGTTTGTTCTTTAGGTTTATTTATTGTATTAATGCTTACCAAGTCCAATAGTGCTTTGATAATAGGCGCTGTAATCAAAATTAAGTCTTATTCTTATTTTCATTATTATATATTTGATAGAAAAGAGGTAACTAATCGTGCAGTTTACTTGAATAAGAAGATGTCTTTTTAGTATCTCCTTCACATTCAGCTTGAAATTTGTACAGCCTGCAAAATTCCCGCAAGGTTGTCTGTATCCCATGTAAATTTTGCATTTACTTATGAAAAAGTTTACTTTACCATTCATTTACCCCCAAATTTCTAAAAAAAAGAGAGGTGAATAACTCACCTCTCTAAAATAATCATATGTAGTAGCCCTGCTTTTGCTTAATTAGAAGCAGATGGCATTGGTTTACATGGCTGAATGGTTAATAATGATCTTGGTTTTGTAAGGCTCACTTTAATACCAGCTTTTTTTAAACGGTTCACTAAATCTACGATCTGTGTTTTCTCCATTTATAAAACTCCTTTTTTCCTGCCTTTATACTTTATATATTAAGGGATAATTATGAAAAAACTATGAACAATCCTTTATTTTTTTCCTTCTTTTATAACTTTTTTGTGAAAAAAGTATAATAGAATCATGATTTTGTTGGATAAACAGAAAACTGGCTTGTATGTATTGTCCAAACTTATCGTATTGTCTATTTTATCATTACTTACCCTTTTAGAATTATGACAAAACCTCAACATTTTCATTTCAACCACATATATTTATATTCGCTTTAAAGTGGTAAACCCCTCTATTTTTTCGTGTTTTTTCAAATAAATATGATCTAGATTAACACTGTGACTTAAGTTAATGTTATAATTTTATCGATTATGATGCATGGAGGAATATAATTAATGCTAACTGTTACAAACGTAGGTCTCCGTTATGGCGACCGCAAATTATTTGAAGATGTGAATATTAAGTTTACACCTGGCAATTGCTATGGTTTAATTGGCGCAAATGGTGCGGGTAAATCCACCTTTTTAAAAATTTTATCTGGCGAAATTGAATCACAGTCCGGAAATGTTAGCTTAGGTCCAGGAGAACGGCTTGCAGTCTTAAAACAAGACCACTTTGAATATGAAGAATATGAAGTATTAAAAGTGGTGATTATGGGTCATGCACGCCTATATGAAGTGATGCAAGAAAAAGATGCTATTTACATGAAAGCCGATTTCTCAGATGAAGATGGTATGAGAGCTGCCGAATTAGAAGGTGAGTTTGCTGAGTTAAATGGTTGGGAAGCAGAATCAGAAGCGGCTATTTTACTTAAAGGTCTCGGCATTCCAGAAGAGTTGCATACGAAGAAAATGGCTGATTTATCTGGTGGAGACAAAGTAAAAGTATTACTTGCTCAAGCATTGTTCGGAAAACCCGATGTTTTATTACTAGATGAACCGACGAACCACTTGGATATTAAAGCAATTGCTTGGCTCGAGGAGTTTTTAATTAACTTTGAAAACACCGTCATCGTTGTATCTCATGACCGTCATTTCTTAAATAAAGTTTGTACTCATATTGCTGACTTAGACTTCGGTAAAATTCAAATTTATGTCGGTAACTATGATTTCTGGTATGAATCAAGTCAATTAGCACAAAGAATGGCGCAAGATGCTAACAAGAAAAAAGAAGAAAAAATTAAAGAACTACAAAACTTTATTGCTCGCTTTAGTGCCAATGCGTCAAAATCTAAGCAGGCTACATCAAGAAAGAAATTGCTTGATAAAATCTCTTTAGATGATATTAGACCGTCATCAAGACGATATCCTTATGTAGGCTTCTCTCCTGAACGTGAAATAGGAAACGACCTATTAAGAGTGGACGGATTATCGAAAACAATTGACGGTGTGAAAGTACTCGATAATGTCAGCTTTATTATGAATAAAGATGATAAAATTGCGCTTGTTGGGGCGAATGAACTTGCTAAAACCACTTTATTTAAAATTCTGATGGGTGAAATGGACCCAGATGAAGGCTCATTTAAATGGGGAGTAACAACTTCTCAAGCTTATTTTCCAAAGGATAACTCAAATTTCTTTGAAAATAGTGAGCTGAATTTAGTTGAATGGCTTCGTCAATATTCTCCTGAAGATGAAAGTGAAAGCTTCCTTCGTGGCTTTTTAGGTCGTATGCTCTTCTCAGGTGAAGAAGTATTAAAGAAAGCAAGCGTGCTTTCAGGTGGAGAAAAAGTTCGCTGTATGCTATCAAAAATGATGCTCAGTGGGTCAAACGTTCTTCTACTTGACGAACCGACGAACCATTTAGACTTAGAATCCATTACCGCTTTAAATAATGGTTTGATTGCCTTTAAAGGTTCGATGATTTTTGCATCACATGACCATCAATTTATCCAAACGATTGCTAACCGAATTATTGAAATCACACCAAATGGAATCGTAGATAAACAAGTAACTTATGATGAATACCTTGAAAACGATGAGCTACAAAAGCAAATCGCCACAATGTATCAAGGATAATAGTATGGAGCTGGAGGTCAAGTATGGCCACCAGCTTCTTTAAATTGATAGGTAAAGACGAATTTACCTGAGCGTTCTCAAGTTTTTATCTAAAAACCCATCGTGTGTTCATCCAAGTTGCTTTCCGAAATGACTTGAAAACCATTTCTTCTCAATAGGGCTGTTGTGACACCCATACCTAATATTTGTTCCCCTTTAAATTCTCCATTGTAAATAATTGAACTACCACATGATGGACTATTTACCTTAAGAATAATGGTATTTGCTCGCAACTCTTGGGCTTTCTTTAAAGTAGCATATGCTCCGTTGATATATTGTTTTGTAACATCCTTACCTGACTTTTCAACAACTCTTGCTTTTCCGTCCAATACATCTTCCCCATCACCACCCACGATCTCAGCTGGCTCTCTTGGCGTCATAAAACCTCCGAGTAGTTCCGGACAAACAGTCATTGCTTGATTCTCTAATAAAAGGTTCTGGATTCTTTCATCTAAACTATTTGATCCATTATATCTTACATTCATTCCTGCCAAACATGCACTTACTAATATCATCAATTCACCACCACCAACTATTTTTCCATACTTTCCTATTGGCAATTGTAACCACATTCAAACTTTGCAGTTATTTAAACATTTATATACATGCATAAAAGCACAGTAAAGTTACTGTGCTTCCTTGCTACCATCTCCTATTAGGAATATCATAGCGGTTCCGTTTCCTTTTTTTGTTTATAAATAAGAAAAGCATGATTAAAATGATGGCACCTATGCCAATTACTATATAGAAAAAAAGGCTCGTATTTTCCTTCTCAGTATAATCACTAGCTTCATTTATCGTATGATGATTCGCTACTTCTTGTTTAAGCTGTTCTCTTTCCAAATTAATTTTTTGTATCACTTTATCATTATGATCAACGATTTCTAATACACCCTGATTATTTAAGTTTTCTTTAAATCCCTCAATCGGTAAAGTTACCTTGTAGCTATTTTCTGTCGGTTGAAACACTTTTTCACCAACAAAATATTCTGGTTCAGGTACAAGTTCTTTGTTTTCATAATGAGAGAAACTGTAATCAAATATGGTTTTCGTGTCTTTATAAATATCACGTTTAAAATCTGCTTTCATCACAATTGCTGTTAATGTCAATTTCCCATTATCTGCTGTGGATGCGAGTGTTTGTTTAGATTCACTAACAAAACCCGTCTTCCCGCCAGTAATCCATTCATAGGGTCTTTGTCCGGTTAAAAGTTGATGATGGCTAAGTAGTGTCGTATCCCAAGATTCACCATCCCATTTTAATTCTACAGTGCCAAAAACTTCAGCGAAGGTCGCGTTTCTCATAGCATAATTTGTAATGATTGCCATATCTTTTGCCGTTGTATAATGCTCTTCAGAAAATAATCCGTGCGGGTTTGTAAAATGAGTCTCGGTCACTTTTATTTCGTTTCGCATGTAAGCATTCAATTTTTTCGCAAAATTCTCTTCGTTACCTTCCAAATGAATGGCAATGGCCTTAGCTGCATCATTTCCTGAGTTAATGAGCATACCTTGAACGAGCTTTTTTAAAGTTACCTGCTCGCCTTCTTCTAAGTATACCTTTGTCCCCTCAACATCTACTGCTTCTTTAGAAATTGTTACAACATCATTTAAATTTCCATTTTCAATTGCATAAATAGCGGTTGCAATTTTTGTTAAACTTGCTGGATACATTTTTGTGTTTGCATTTTTTTCATACAATATAGCGCCCGTTTCTGTTTCCATAACAATCGCCGTTTCACTTACAATTTCTGGTTCATCATCCTTAGCAAATGCTGTTTGTGTACCTAATAACATGAGGAATAGGAAGATGATTATCCATTTTTTCTTCATTCATCCACTTCCATTTCTAGTGCTTTTACCCTATTGAATTGTATCAAAAAAATTGTACGTAAAGATAGATGATAACAAATTGTTACATAATTGAAAGAAGATTGTCGTATTTTGCAATAAATTATCTATTTGTGTTGCTACAGGATTAGACTAAACATCCTAGATTTTTCGCATAAAAAAGAGCATCCTCTTATTTAGATGCCCTAATTTACTAATTATATGATATTAACTACTGCCACAGCCGCTTCCGCAACTTGCACCTGAATCACCACTAGAAGAAGAACTGTCGTCGGACTTGGATGATACATCACTAGCACAGGCAAAACCGCTACATGAGGAAAAAGTAAAGCTATTCTTTGCTAGCACATCAGGTAAATAAATACTTACCGCTTCTTCGAAATTGTCATATTCAAACATTGAAAAATAAATGCAAATAAAAAGAATACTTTGGTGGGAAAATTCGGGTTTCGGTTTCAGATTCTCATTTTGCGCTTTATTTTTTTCATGGAGTTCTGTTGCAGATTTAATATTTTTTTTTATTGATTGTATCATTTCCAACTGGATATTCTTCCATTTAGAATGTGTACGGAAATAAGTCATTAACAGTTCTTTTTCACTTAAAGCCGTAAAATCAGCTAAGATTTGAGGGTGCAAAGGTTTTCTCATAAAAGATCCCCATATTTTCACACTATTCTCAGATGGTTGGAAATAACTCAAATACAATAAGTCAAAAAACGCCCTTTCATTATGTGGAGATGGATTGCCACCACCAGTGTGAGGCGTATGGTGTAAATATTGACCAAATAATTGCTTGCAAAAATCAGCATACTTTTGGGTAAATAAAATCATTTCATGCCATAATTCATCCACTTTACTACTATACATTGGTACGGATTTGAGCAGACTACATAGGAAGAAATATCTTTTTAATTCCATAAAAAGCCAATCAAATTCATGATCTTTCCATTTAGGATGTTCTTTGAGCACGCGATTTTTTAACTGCCTTTTATCGCTTTCTGTAAATGAACTCTCTACTTGATGAACTAAAGGTTGAGCAAGCGGTTGAACTAAACCAATATTATTCGGGATTGGTAATGCCTTTAAAGGTTTTGCAGCCGGTTTTAAGAACTTTGCAAATACTACAATGATGATAATGAATAAAATAATAAATAAGTACAACATTCTCTTCTTACCCCCTCTTGCTAATTATACACAAGATATTGGTACCCCACCATAAATTTGGAAGATTCGTATCTGTACACGAAATTAACATACGCACATTTATCTTTTGCGTTTTTCATTCATTGAACAATCATATTTCCGCTCAATATTTTGGACAATCGATTTTTAAAATAAAAAACTCCCCGAAGATTGCTCTCTTCATCGAGGAGTTATGACTTACTTATTCTTCTTCATATAGTTATCATATACATCATCTTTCGCCAGCCAAGCAAAGTCCGCTATCTTAATTGCATTCACGGCCGATTGAAAATCTTTAAATACCATCGCATTTTCTTGATGATTCTTTTCAATTTTCCACTGCTCTTGTTTTTCGTAGATACGATAAATGTCACCAGAGCGCCCTTCATAAATCGTACCATGACTATTTTCTTTTTGGTTCAATTTATTTTTAGGTGCATCAATTTTCAATGATTCTTCTGTGAATAATTCTACTACGAATTTTCTAAACGCGTCTTCATTCATCGTACAGCCTGATGCCTTCGCATGGCCACCTCCACCGTACGTGCCTGCAACAGCTGAAACATCGATATGATCGTGAATCGTTCTGAAGCTGACTTTGCGTCCACCCATATTAAGAATCGCAATATAATCTAAATGAGGATATTCTTTTCCTAACTCATTGCCTAGTTCGGAATGATAAGATTCCGCATGAACAACACCAACAATGTGATTATCAATCGACGCTTGGATAAGTTCTCTTTTTTTACGCTTAATATAGCGTTCAATTTTCGCTTCTTCCATTGATAATAATTTCGCTTCAAGCTCATCAAATTCAAAATCATCTGCGGATTTTAATCTTTGCAGTATCATTTCCTCAAATTCTTCTATAGAAAACATATAAAATAAATCATTCAACTGCTTCGCTTTTACATTATTATTCTCGTCCCATTCCCAAGTATCATATTGTCTAACCAATTCAATAAATTGTTCAATGGACCTTTTTGGAGATAGTTTTTTTTGCTCAACAAAATATTCATATAATAATGATGTAGCACAAGTTTGTCTCCCATCATCATATTGTACTGTTACTTTAGCCCATTCATATTGATTGAAATGTAAGGCCGTTTTATGATGATCAATTAGTTGTGCATGACCACCATGTTTGACAAAATCATCAACTCTTTTCGTGTTATCCTCATTGATCGATAAGTCTGTTATGTATAGCGTTGCATCTTTATGGTCTTTTTCAGAAAAAAACTTCTCGACTTTATAGTCTAAGCCTCCGACAGAATTATAATAAACTTGCCCTTCTTCACCTAATGCTAGTTTGATGATAATACCACAACCAACACCATCTAAGTCGTTATGAGAATATAATTTATACATTACTTCACCCGCTGTTCTAGAATATTTCAATATGTATGCTCTCCCAAAAGAGTTAGTACTATTATATATGAAAAGAACCCTGCATGAAACCGCAGGGCATTAATTTAAAACAGAAGGTAGGCAATAGGTGTGACAAGAATAAGAGCAAGGACTGTTCGCTCAAACCAAATAATCACCATTTGCCTAATGGTAAGAGGAATATCAGTTGATAATATGCAAGGAACTAAAGCCGAAAAGAAAATAATCCCACTAACAGATACAACACCAATAATAAATTTCGTCATCAAAGCGGATTCTGTCACTACCATAGAAGGTAAAAACATTTCTACAATCCCAACCGAAGTCGCTTTTGCTGTTAACATTGCTTCTGGCAATCCTAGTATAGCTGTAAATGGATAAAATAAATAAGCAAGCCAATCAAAAACTGGCGTGTATTCGACTAATACCAAGCCAATAAGCCCAATAGACATAATTGAAGGCAGGATGGACATCGTCATTAATATACCATCTTTCAAATTTTGTTTCACATTTTCAAATATTGATGGTGCCAAAGCAGCAGCTTTCATCGCTTCTTTCCACGCAGTTTTTAGCAGTGGTTTGTCATATACATCATTTTCTCTCTTCACACCCTGATAATACTCATTTGACATATTCCGTATCGGCCATATTCGTACCGTAATCGCTGTTACTGTAAATGTAATCACGAACGATGTCCAAAAATAAATCGTCCACATAGACATTAAGTCTAACGCTTTAGCTACAACAATCATAAAAGTGACAGAAACAGTGGAAAACCCCGTCACAATAATCGCTGCTTCTTTTATTGAATACTTACCTTCTTTATATATACGATTGGTAATTAATATACCGACAGAATAACTGCCAACAAAGGAAGCAACTGCATCAATTGCGGACCGTCCAGGTGTTTGGAAAATCGGTCTCATAACTGGTTTCATCAACACCCCTATAAATTCAAGTAGACCATAGCCTACTAATAAAGCTAAAAAGACAGAACCAATAGGAACTAATAAACCGACTGGCGTAACAAGGCTATCGAATAAAAACGAACCCATATTTGGAGCAAATATAAATGTGGGACCGAAATTAAAATAAACCATAAAGGCAATGACTACACCTAAAAGTTTTAAGAACGAAAATATCGCTGTGACAGTTGTTTCTTTCCAATTACCTTTTATAAATGGATATAAGCCACCTAAGAGGATAATCAAAAGCAAATAATAAGGAACGACATTACCTAGTAATTGTCGCAACCCACTGACAATATGATCGATCATAATGGAAGATTGCCCATTCAATGAGATCGGAATAAAAAACATAAAAACACCAATCATACTGTAAATGAAAAACTTCCATACATGACTATGGCTGTTTTTCGGTTGAGGATTGGTTTGGCGATTACTCAGTTCAGTTTCCATATTCTCCTCACAACCTATCTTCCTTATAATTTTATTTTTTTATAAAAAGAGACTGGCATATACCAATCTCCCCCTTACTATTAGTGACTTTTTAACGTGTTTATTACTAGAGCACCATTGTCAATAACGATTCTCCCAGCTTTAATTACCGAATGAGTATGATTCATTCCATATAAATATTGTGTTTGCATATAGTTAGGCACATCAAGTATAAGAATATCTGCCTTTTTTCCTTCTTCAAGACTGCCAACCTCATGCCCCTTCCCAATAGCATGGGCAGCATTGATGGTTGCCGCGTAAATCGCTTCAGCAGGCGTTAAGCCCATATGCATACAAGCGAGATTCATCATAAACGGTAATGAAGTTGTTGGTGAGGAACCAGGATTACAATCCGTAGACAAGGCTACGGCTACTCCTTCATCAATCATTTTTCGACCATTAGCTGCTTCTTCCATTAAGAAAAAAGCGGTACCAGGAAGAAGAACAGCGATGACACCCGCTGCTGCCATTTTTTTAATCCCTTCATCTGATGCTTTCAATAAATGATCAGCTGAGATGGCACCTACTGCTGCTGCTAATTCAGCGCCACCATACGGTTCAATTTCATCTGCATGAATTTTTGGTATTAAACCAAGATTTTTTCCTGCTAACAATAACTTCTTCGATTGCTCAGGGGTAAAAACTCCTCCTTCACAAAATACATCGTTAAAAACAGCTAACTCCTCCTCCACAACTAATGGGAGCATCTCATCAATGATAAGATCGATAAAAGCATCTGGTCGCTTCTTGTATTCTGCAGGTATCGCATGCGCGCCCATAAAGGTGCTGACAATATCAATCGCATGCAACCGGTTGAGTTCCTTTGCAACAAACAATTGCTTATACTCTGTTTCCCAGTCAAGTCCGTAGCCACTTTTTGCTTCAATCGTTGTAACCCCATGCATTAAAAAGCTATCCAATCGCTTAAGGCTCTCCTCTTTTAATTCATCTATTGTCGCTGCTCTCGTTTTAGACGTTGTGGCATGAATGCCACCTCCGTTGTTCATGATTTCCATATAGGTGGCACCATTTAACCTCATATTAAACTCTTCTTCACGACTCCCCGCATAAACTAAATGTGTATGTGGGTCCACTAACCCAGGCATGACCACCTTACCACTTGCATCAATTACTTCTGCTGAATTTAGTTCTTGCTGAAATTGGCTAATCAATTCATTTGTTTCACCGATGGCCACAATGTGTTCATCTTTTATTAGGATCGCACCATCATTAATGACGTGTAATTGATTCATCGCTGCTTTGACTGCAGGTTGTTGTGAATGCCCTTTTAATGTAAGAAGTTCATTTGCATGCTTTATAAACAAATAAGTTGAGTTCATTACCTTACCTCTCCTCTATTGATTATTTTTCCGTCTCTTTCTTGAGCATTGGTATTTGAATGCCTTTATCTATGGCCGTTTGTTTCGCAAGCTCATACCCAGCATCAGCATGCCGAACTACACCCATACCGGGATCTGTTGTAAGCACTCGCTGTAATCTCTTCTCCGCTTGTTCCGTTCCATCAGCAACAATCACCATACCAGCGTGTAAAGAATAGCCCATGCCTACTCCACCACCGTGATGTACTGACACCCAACTTGCACCACCAACACTATTAATTAGAGCATTCAAAATCGGCCAATCTGCTATTGCATCACTACCATCCTTCATAGCCTCTGTTTCCCTATTAGGTGAAGCGACAGAGCCTGAGTCAAGATGATCGCGTCCAATCACGATTGGTGCTTTTAATTCACCAGATGCAACCATATCATTAATGATCTTGCCGAACCTTGCTCTTTCACCATAACCTAACCAGCAAATTCTTGAAGGTAAGCCTTGAAATTGAATTTTTTCTCTAGCCATTTTGATCCAGTTACATAAATGTTTATTGTCAGCAAACTCTCTTAAGATGACTTCATCTGTTTTATAAATATCGTCTGGATCTCCAGAAAGTGCTACCCATCTAAAAGGGCCTTTTCCCTCACAAAATTGTGGACGGATATAAGCCGGTACGAATCCTGGAAAGGCAAAAGCATCTTTCACACCTTCATCATGAGCGACTTGACGAATATTGTTACCGTAATCAAATGTGATGGCACCTTTATTCTGCATTTCAAGCATAGCAGTCACATGAATGGCGATGGACTTCTTAGCTTGTTGCACATATTCTTGTGGATTTTCAACTCTTAACTTGGCTGCTTCTTCCATTGAAAAAGAAATAGGAATATAACCATTTAACGGATCATGTGCTGATGTTTGATCTGTTAATACATCTGGGATGAAGCCGTATTCCAACATTTTGGGGAGGATTTCCGCTGCATTTCCAAGCAAGCCAATAGACATCGCCTTTCCCTCTGCTTTTGCTTCCTGTGCAAGCACAATCGCTTCTTTCATATCATAAACTTTCTTATCCAAATACTTTGTTTCTAATCTCCGGTCAATTCTCGTCTCATCTTTATCTATTGCAATACAAACACCCCCAGCCATTGTCACTGCTAATGGCTGGGCCCCGCCCATACCGCCAAGACCCGATGTAAGTGTAATCGTTTGCTTTAAAGAACCGTTAAAATGTTGCTTAGCCAGTTCTGAAAATGTTTCATACGTTCCTTGCACAATTCCTTGGCTGCCAATATATATCCAGCTGCCGGCTGTCATCTGGCCATACATAATTAACCCTTTTTTGTCTAGTTCATGAAAGTGTTCCCAATTAGCCCATGCAGGAACAATGTTAGAGTTAGCAATTAATACTTTGGGTGCATCCTCATGTGTTTTAAAAACCGCAACCGGTTTGCCTGATTGCACAAGCAATGTTTCATCATTTTCAAGCTGATGAAGAGTTTCCATCATACTATCGTAGCTCTCCCAATTTCGCGCCGCTTTACCAATGCCGCCATATACAATTAATTCTTCAGGCTTTTCGGCGACTTCTTTATTTAAATTATTTCTTAACATACGAATAGCAGCCTCTTGAATCCAACCTTTTGCATGGAGTTCACTACCGGTATAATTAATAATTTCTCTCTTCACTTTCTCCATCAATATCCCTCCAACTCATTAATAAATTTATTTTAACTTAGAATTTTCCGAATAAACTGTCTATTAATGTTGGATTATTTATATTTTTTTGTGATTTATCACTTTGTTTTATATAGTTATTTATCCATTTATTCGATTTTTTATATAAATATAAAAAATATATAAATCTACTGCTTTTATTTTTCTTCTATTTATAAACAGTGTCATTCTTGCATAAAAGATCTGGTCTAATTCCGGTACATTAGACTTGTCTCTTTTAATTGAAGGCTGATTCTCACTCAAAACAAAAAATCCAAACAACCATTCTAATTTCTTTAAGGAAAATTGAATGATTGTTCGGATTAAGTTTGTTTATGATTTCGAGACGAGATGTTCTAGTTGTTCGTCATTGATAAAACGCTGTATATTTTCTAGCGTCAGCTGGTTAATTCTTTGCACTGCTTCAAAAGTAGCCCCACCAATATGAGGAGTTGCTATCACATTTGCTTGCTTTGACAACTCCGTAATGGAAGGCTCTTTCTCAAAAACATCTAATGCTGCACCTTTGATCACCTGATTTTTTAATGCTGCAAGCAGGTCGACTTCATTCACTAATCCGCCGCGTGAGATATTGATAAGAAACGCACTCGGCTTCATTTTTGCTAACGTTTTTTCATTGATTAGATGGCGATTTTTCTCAGATAACGACGTAGAGAGAATAATGTAGTCAGCAGTTGATAGTAATTCGTCAAGTTCAGTAAAGGTAACATTCAGCTCTTTCGCTTTTTCCTCATTTCGATAATGGCCGAAAGCAATGACTGACATATCAAAACCACTTGCTCTTTTAGCAATTGCTTGTCCGATTGCACCGAAACCAATAATCCCTAACTTCTTCCCGTAGACTTCGTTACCCATAGAGAGCTGCCATGTACCCGTTTTCATCTCATGATCTTTTTGCGCAATTTGTCTTGAAATTGACAATAATAACGAAAAGCCAAGATCTGCTGCGGAATGTGCATTTTGCCCTGGTGCATTTGTAACAACAATCCCTTTTTTCTCAGCATAGTGCACATCGATATTATCGTACCCTGCTCCGAATTTAATAATGTACTTTAAATTGGGGGCATGGTCAATGACTTCTTGATCAATTTTCACAATAGCAACGACGATGATATCAACATCTTCGACTTCTTGTAATAATTGTGATTTTGTAAGTCCACTATCACTATGAACGAACTTCACTTCAGCATTTAACCGCTTCGCTTCTTCTATAATTGTCGGATATTCCTCGATAAATGGATCTCTAATTAAATATAAAACTTTCATTTTTCATCTTCACCTTTATGTTCATTTTTGTTAGGACGTACGACTTGTGTTTGCACGAAAAGTACTTGGAGAGCACTTCATTATTTGATTAAAGACTTTATTAAAATATTGTTGATTACGATAACCACATTCTTTCGCAATCATTTTAATTGGAAGATTTGTTTCCGTCAATTGCTGAGTCGCCTTTTTTATACGGCGCATCGTAACGATTTCCCTAAAAGATTGCTTATAATATTTCGTTAATAAGGAGCTAATATAGCTCGTATTACGATTAAATTTGGCAGCAATCATATCTAAACTCATCTCTTTCTCATGAAAATGTTCTTCAATATAATGATATATTTGCTTGGCTAACTTCTCAGACTTCGAGTCTAGTTGCATGTCTGTATCTATTAATCTAGCTATCAACTTGATCATTTCTTCAATTACTCGATAGATAAGAGGTGAGTAGAGAATCGTCTGGAATAATGCTTGATACTTTTCTTCCTTTTCTTTATCAATTAAATGCCTTGCAATCATGTATCGTCTAATTTGTGCCAAAATACTAGTTAATCTAATTCTAATTATAGCTGGATCAGGATAAGGGGACGTTAGGCTTAAAAATTGTTCATATAGCCATGTTTTGATTGCTTTTATATCCCCCCGCCGTAAATGATCAATCCAAAACTCTTGCTCTTTTGGTGTTAAAAAAGGGTCGATGCTCACCCATTCGTTGGCTGACCATGGAATAAGCTTATTTAAACCGGTGTAGAAGGAAAGCTCCATTCGTTGCTTAATCTTGCCGTATTGTGATTGCAGTAGACCTTTATCATTTGAATTTCCTTCGGCTAAAATGATTGCTTCATTTGATTCTTTCGCCCATCCACGAATAAAGGTATGGCATTTTCTTAAAAGATCTTGGTCATTCTCCTCTACAAGGCATAAAATCATCTCAGGTAAAAGAAATACTTTTCTGACATTCGCCCATGAATGACCGATTACATAGGTATATAACTTAAATATTTCATTTGGATGAACAGTTCTCATTCCTATAACCTTTACATGATGGGCTTGATCTGTTTGCAGAAAGGTTCGTTCTTCAGTATCGTCCTCGGCTATTTGTGCATGGTTAAGACTTTTTCTATGTATACGATAAAGCATTCTAAGTGATCGAAGCACATCCTCTGGAGACACAGGTTTTACTAATAAATCACTCACTCCTATTTCAATCGCTTTCTTTGCCTGATCAAAAGTAGGTTCAATCGTCATTGCTAATATTTTTATGTTAAAGATCGGGACAAGCTGTTTTAATTTCTTATACGCCCCTGAAGCAAACATTTCCATTTCCAACAATAAGAGATCCGGACTTTGTTTTTCAATGATTGTGAATACTTCATTTGTAGATGATCTTATTTCAATTTGCCAAGTAGGATAGACGGTTTTAATTAACCATTTTAATCCCTCTGCATCGTTGTGATCTCGATCAGCAATCAAAATCTTATACATGCCATCATCTCCTTTTTATTATGTTAGCTTAAAATGCAAAAGTAAACAATTTTGAAAAAAAGATAAAAATGAGACAAGTTCTGTTGTTCTCCCAGCATACATATGAAGTACAACCTAATAAATGAGGAGAGATAGAATGAAATTCCTAATTATTACAAAGCAAACGATGATCACTGTTTTATTAGTCATTGCCCTTATTGCATCTGCTTCTGTATGGCTTATATCAAAGAATGGGAGTTTAGCTGTATTCGGGGAGACGACAGAAACAACAAGGGAGATTGAAATGGTCACGACAGAATATAAAACAACAATGGAAAATGGACAAGAAATGGAAGTGTATCGCTGGGATCCAGGAACTGTATTTTTAGAGGTTGGAGAAAAAGTCAATTTAAATATACTAGGTGTGATGGGTAAGGAACATTCCTTTTATGTAGAGGGGACTGATATTAAAGGTGTGGTTCAAAAAGGAGAAGAAACCAAGGTCCCTCTCCAATTTGACGAAAAAGGTACCTATCAACTCATCTGCCATAACCATTCTCAAGCAGAAGATCATGGGAAAATGATCGCTTACATTGTTGTGCAATAATTGTATTTTTCTCGATGGATAAAAAATTCATTCACATACAAGCAAGAGACATGATGTTTCAAGTAACAAAAGCCAATGAATAATGACGCGAACAAACTTAACATTCGGTTGAGTTTGTTCGTACACCATTGTAGCCATTCAACTCTTCCTAGTCTCTCGGGAAGCTATAGCCTGCGCAAGAGGATCCCATTATTGTTACAGTTATGCTTTTTCAAGATGTGCCACAATAGTAATCTACTAGTTAAATAACGCTCTAACCTCAAAAGACACAATTAGATTATCGCAAAAGGAATTAATAAAAAAACTGCCGTAATCATACGACAGTCGGTTTCCTTTCTATATTATTATTTTGAAATAAACATTTGTGTCCAATAGTGACCGTAAGAGCCACCTTTAGCATAGCCAACACCGATCTCAGTGAACTGACTAGATAGGATATTTTTACGGTGTCCATCGCTGTTCATCCATGCTGTTACAACAGCTTGTGCACTTGTTTGGCCAGCTGCAATATTTTCCCCTGCTGCATTGTATGTTAGCCCAAAATCTTTTATCATTTGAAAAGGTGTGCCATATGTAGGAGATTGATGACTAAAGTAACGACGATCGATCATGTCTTGAGATTTAAAGCGTGCCACTCGCGCGAGCTCCCAATTTTCTTTTAATGGTTTTAAGCCCTCTTTAGCGCGCTCTTCGTTTACAAGCTGAACGACTTGTGATTCCATTGATAATGTAGCTTGAGCAGTAGAGGGAATTTGAACTGTTTGACCAGGGTAAATAAGGTTAGGATTACCGATTTGCTTATTAGCTTGAATAATCTCTAGCACCCCTACTTGATACTTCACCGCTATTTTCCACATTGTATCACCGGATTGCACTGTATGTACGGTTTGAGCACTTGCTATATTTTTTATTCCAAAGACAAGAGTGACAGTTAACAAAAATAATGATAAGTATTTAGTTATTTTTTTCATATTCATATTAAACCAAAATCTATTAAACTATTATAGCGGTAATTGTTGGCTACATTGGGTAAAAGAAGCTTAGTTAGTAAATGAAAGGGTATGCAGGAAAAAACATTACCATAAAAATTTTATTAAACAATGGTGTAGGGAATTTGCCTTTATTCTCGTCTATTCTTATGATAATGTAAGTTACTTGATAGAATCAGATGACAGCAATAGGAAAAATGATTATAATGGAGTAATGACATTAGAAACTGATAGAATAGAAAGGTATTGAGAGATGAACGAAATCAATATTAGTTTATTTAGAGGAATAAATGACCTAGGCTTTGAATATCCAGCTTTAAATCCAATGATTGTTTTTATTGCCGAATATACAGTGATTTTATTAGCCTTAATTACTTTGATGTATTGGTTTACACGTAAAACAAAAAATCGTTATATGGTGATGACGGCAGGATTTACATTTATTTTAGCTGAAATTATTGGTAAGTTCGTTGTTAGCAAACTTCACTTTAACTACCAACCTTTTGTTGAATTGGATAACGTCAATCAGCTAATAGAGAAAACGGCGAATAATTCTTTTCCAAGCGATCATACGATATTATTCTTTTCATTCTGTATCGTCTTTTGGCTATTTAATAAGAAAAATATATTGTGGCCCATTCTTGCTGTATTAGTAGGTATTTCACGAATATGGGTTGGTGTCCATTATCCATTTGATGTGATAACAGGAGCACTCATTGCCATCATTTGTGCGTTTATCATGTATAACCTCATAGGTAGAATGCAAATGTTCACGACATTATTGGAAGTTTACGAAAAAATAGAAGAAAAAGTATGGCCAAGAAAAACTAAAGGTAGACATTTAAATCGATAGAAGCGGGATGGATCTTTTTAGATCCATTCTTTTTTGGCTCTAAGTTAAAGGGAAAGCTAGATAGCATTTGCTCAATTATTTAGTGAAAATACCTAATGAAACAGTGGAAACGCCTTATAATTGGTATTCAATCACTTTTTCTTTTTGAGTAAGGCAACCGCTTTTGCTAGATCTTCATCTTCTTTCCTGAGTAACGGACAAAAACCCTCTGCTCTGCTTTCATCCGCGTCTTCTCTTCTGCATGAAGTGCCAACGCTTTGAACACCTGCTTCTTTATTAGCAATTCAAAGTCAGTAGATTGGTCAAAACCTCTAATCATTTTAATTTATGTACTTACTTCCCTCCAAAAAAAACAGACTGCCACCTAGCAGTCTGCCTACAACATTATTTCCACCAGTCGTCATGCATAGAGGCTGGCATTTGTCTTTTATGTTCTGTTATGATATACCTTTGCTCAATTTTCTTAGCAGCTTCGGCACTGACTTCTTTTCCTTCTAAATAGTCATCAAGCTCATCATAAGTAATCCCTAATTCTGTCTCATCAGCCTGTCCTGGTGATTGATCAAGTAGATCTGCTGTCGGTACTTTCATATAAATTCTCTCTTCTGCACCTAGCTCTTTTAGTAGGGCTTTACCTTGACGCTTGGATAAGCCTGCTAGTGGCAATAAGTCTGCTCCGCCATCACCGTACTTCGTATAAAATCCTGTAACTGCTTCTGCAGCGTGGTCCGTCCCAATCACTAAAAGACCCATTTCTCCACCGAAAATATATTGGGCAATCATACGTGTTCTTGCTTTCACATTCCCTTTATGGAAATCTTTTAGCTCAGCAATATCGGCCACATCATTATATACTTTTTGAATTTCATCGACTGGTGATTTCACATTATAAACATATGTTTCATCCGGTTGAATAAATTGCAATGCTCTTTGTGCGTCATCTTCATCATGTTGCTCTCCGTATGGTAATCGAATCGCCACGAACTTTGCTTCATATCCTTCCGTCCGTAATTCCTCTACTGCTATCTGTGCTAATCGTCCGGCTAGTGAAGAGTCTTGACCACCACTTATACCCAATACAAATCCTTTAGCATGAGCACCCTTGACATAACTTTTCAAAAAACTAATTCGTTCACTGATCTCCTCTTTTACATCAATGAATGATTTTACATGTAAAGCAGCGCGAATCTTATCTTGCATGGACATTATTACTCATCCTTTCATCAAGCGTCAGCATTTAGGCTATCTTTAATTTTTTTCTTAATTGAATCGATCAGTTCTATTTTGTTATTCCAGCAAATTGGGCTTAAGTCTACAGGATATTCTTCCGGATTTAATGACCTTCTATACTCATGCCATAATAGAGAAAGGTTTTCTTTCACGTATCCTTGTATCTCCTGTAGACTTGGCTTTTCGTATACTAATTGACCATTCGTAAAGATGTCCTGATGTAAGTCTTTCGCTTCGAAATTGGTGACAAATTTACTAATATAGGTGTGGACAGGGTGGAACATTTTTAAACGTTCTTCTTCTTTAGGATTTTCACTCTCAAGAGCGATATAATCACCCTCTGATTTGTGATTTTCCCTATTTATAATTCGATAAACACGTTTCAAACCAGGCGTTGTCACTTTTTCTGGATTCCCACTAATTTTAATTGTGTCATCCATTTCCCCTGCTTCATTTTCTATAGACACCATTTTATACACAGCACCAAGTGCAGGTTGGTCATAACCGGTAATCAGCTTTGTCCCAATACCCCAAGAATCAATTTTGGCACCTTGTGCTTTAAGATTCATAATTGTATATTCATCTAAATCATTAGAAGCAACAATTTTTGTGTTAGTAAATCCAGCTTCATCTAACATTTTTCTAGCTTCTTTAGATAAATAAGCCAAGTCCCCACTATCAATTCGAATACCGACAAAATTAATGCGATCACCTAACTCTTTTGCAACCTTAATAGCCGTTGGTACACCAGAACGAAGCGTATCGTATGTATCAACAAGGAAGGTACAATCTTTATGTGTTTCTGCATATTTGTGAAAAGCAATATATTCATTTTTATATGCTTGTACAAGCGAGTGAGCATGTGTACCTGCTACTGGTATATTAAACATTTTACCAGCACGTGTGTTAGACGTAGCACCAAACCCACCAATTATAGCCGCTCTTGCTCCCCAAACGCCGGCATCCATTTCTTGTGCTCTACGGGAGCCAAACTCCATTGCCACACCATCATCTAACACTTCCATAATACGGGCAGCTTTAGTAGCAATTAAAGTTTGGAAGTTGATAATGTTTAATAAAGCTGTTTCAATTAATTGCGCTTGAGCAAGTGGTGCTTCAATTCTTACAATTGGTTCGTTGGCAAAAACAAGCTCACCTTCAACCATTGAACGAATACTACCTGTAAAACGTAAATTCGCTAAATAATCAAGAAAAGCTTCAGGATAATGTAATTCATCTCGCAAATAAGCAATATCACTCTTAGAAAATTCGAATCCTTGCAGGTAATCAATGATGCGTTCAAGACCTGCAAACACACCATAGCCGTTTCCAAAAGGAAGCTTTCTAAAATAAATATCAAAAACCGCTTTTTTATCATGTATGCCATCTTGCCAATATGTTTGTGCCATATTAATTTGATATAAGTCTGTGTGTAATGCCATGCTGTCGTCTGGATATGGCTTGTTCATTCTATTTAATACCCCTTTTTCTTTATTTAACTACTGCATTCAGAGAACCAGTAAAATGATCGAGTGCCCATTTATGACCCATTTCATTAAAACTTGCTGTGGCTCTTTCATAAACAACAATTGAAAATCCTTTGTTATAAGCATCTACAGCCGTATGTAGTACACATATATCTGTACAAACGCCAACTAAATGCAATTCGCTAATGTTTCGTTCTCTTAATACAAGTTCTAAATTCGTTCCACAAAAAGCACTGTACCTTGTCTTATCTAACCACTTTACATGGCCTAAACCTTTATTTTCCTCGAAAACTTGTTTTAATTTACCATATAGCTCTCTACCCTCTGTCCCTTTTATATTATGAGGTGGATATAGCTTTGTTTCGGGATGAAAATGATCATCTTCTTCATGGCAATCAATAGCCATAACAGTTAAATCACCATTTTTAATAAAATCTTCTGTTATTCGTACAATCTCATCTTCAATAGCAATGGCCGGTTCTCCACAAGGTAATGCTCCGTTAACAAAATCATTGGTATAATCAATATTAATCAAAGCCCTAGCCAAAAGTATCTCCCCCATTATCTTTCTTAATATCGTCCTGTATATATAGGTTTCACTACTTCTACTTCATTAAACCTATATAATTGCGTTGCTTTTTTTGACGTTCTTTGCGTCGTTTTCCCCTCAACCTTTTCTATAAAAGGAAGGGATTTAATTTTCCTAGCAAATGCTTGTTCATTTAGTATAGCGGGATCTTTTGTTACTGTTGATAATACGGCTTGTAATTCTGAGTATGTAAATTCATCTTGTAATAAATTCTTTGCTGCTGTCGTTTGTAACAGCTCACTTTTGATTACGCTCAGGGCATCATAAATAATTTGCCGATGATCAAATGCAAGCTCTAATTGCAGGACGTCATTAATATTCACTAATTTAACGTCAGATGCGTCATCATTTGCTTTTATTTGCCTTAAGTCATCTTCAGAGATAATCGCATAATGGGCATTTGATATAATCCAACCTCTATCATCTCGACCCGGTTCATCATATATGCCAAAATGCTTCATATGCACACAATCAATCCCGGTTTCCTCTTTTAATTCCCTAACAGCTGCCTGCAAGGCATTTTCATGAACGCCAACAAAGCCTCCCGGCAGCGCCCACTTCCCTCCCTCTGTATTTAACTCTCCTTCTGCATTCCATTTAGCTCTCTCAATTAACAAAAGGTTTAAGCTCATAACTGGCGGAGTAAATGGTTTGGATTCCTCTGTAACAATGGTAAAAACAGCAATATCTGCTGTATAGCCATCTGGTGTACGATATTTTTTAGTCATAAGGTAATTGCCCCACCACCATTACATTAATTAACAACTTGATAATTGTTAATTATATTTTACCCTACTTTAAAGAAACTTCAACTCTAATGTTTCATTTGATTGCAGGAGTTTCTTTTTTCCTCAAGAATATATCACAAAAAGAATAATACTTTATTTTGAAAGGAAAGAACACATGATTAAAAACATCTCTAATCATATTCAAACAATACGTTCCTTAACAATCCAATCACTCGAGAAATTAAATCCTGCATTCATTTCTACAATCCCAAAAGGATTCAATAATCATATTCATTGGAACTTTGGACATATCGCTTACATACAGGAAAGACTTGTATTTGAACCTTCAGGAGAGAAGATGGGGATTTCAAGTGAATACGAAACATTTTTTGCTGCAGGTACTGCTCCACATCTCTGGCAAGGGAATCCACCAGCTATTTTAAAAATCAAAACTGTATTACAAGAGCAGCCGCAGAGAATCATTTCCGTTGCCGAAAACAGATTTACTGATTCCTTGCCATCCCCATTCACAAATAAAATGGGAATTACTTTTCATACAGTTGGCGAATGTATCCTTTTCTCTATTTTTCATGAAGGGATGCATTTAGAAACCATTAAAAGAATTGAGAAAGCACGACAAATAAGTAAACCAAACACAAAACATAGTTGACATAAAAATACCGTCACACTATAATGTAAACTATATTATACATACGGTTAACATTATGGATGAGGTGAAAGAATTGACGAAAGAACAATTACGATTAAGGTCGCTCCTTACGACAGCATTATTCGCAGCTATTATTGGAATTATGGCACAATTAATTATCCCACTACCTCTCGTCCCAATTACTGGACAAACATTAGCAATTGGATTAGCTGCCGTGATTTTAGGATCGAAATACGGCACTTTTTCCATCCTCTTATATTTAGCATTAGGATGTGCTGGGGTGCCTGTGTTTGCAGAGTTTTCTGCAGGATTCTCAGTAATTGTAGGACCGACAGGTGGCTATTTAATTAGCTATATACCAGTTGTATGGCTGATGGGAAAATACCTAGAGAAAACAAAATTCACATTTGCCCATGCGCTTACAGCCAATCTCATAGGCATGTTTATTACCTTAATTATTGGAACCGCGTGGTTAAAGTGGTTGACTGAATTAAGTTGGAGCGCAGCATTTTTGGCAGGATTCGCTCCATTTATTATCGGTGGTTTGATTAAAGCGATAATGGCCGCATGGATTGGATTAATCGTTAGAAAACGATTAATTAGTGCTCGATTGCTTTTTACGAATCAGTTATCAACTAAACCAGTTGATAAAAGCGCCTCTTAATGATAAAGTTTGGATGCTTTTAAAATAAAGTAATGCGCATACATCTTTATTGTGTGCGCATTTTACTATTTCCCTCAATTATACACATTGGATTTGAGCACCGACATCGGTCTTAATCACACTTCATACTCCCAAATTTACTTCTTTCACTATGATTATTGCCGTCTCTCTTTAGCTAAAAAATTTTTTTGTTTTTAAATGGCCACAAATAGCATTCAGAACAACTGGTGTACCAATTACTGCAGGAATAAAGTAATAGCTAAGGCGATAAAACATTAAAATCATAAATGTTAATTCTGCTGGTATACCGTGCGATTCAAACCCGATTAGAATAACTAAATCAAACGAACCAATTCCGCCAGGTAACATACTTATTATGCCAGCACAAGCAGCCACAATGACAATTGGGAAAACAGAAAATAAAGAAAAATTCACACCGACTATATTTAAAATACCCCAAATACAAATAACGACAAATATCCATTCAAACACTGAGATCATTAATAGTTCCGTTATAAACTCCCTTTTGATGGGCAAACTTTGTAGTTTTCGTTTAATAAAATAGACGAAAAGCAATAGAGGGGTATAAATTGCAACAATCCAAATAGCAAGATGCGCTAATCTTACCTCTGAGAAAAGTTCAGAACCATTAATTAACACAATCCAAGACAAGATTGATAAACCACAAAGATAAAATAATGACAGCTTGGCGATTACCTTAATATAAGGAATATTATTGTCTAAGTAGGGACGGTAATAAACCGTTCTTAATGTTGCACCTGCTACTCCACCAAACCCAATTAAGTTAGAGTAAGCATTTGCAGATAACGAATACCCTAGCAATTTATGCATCGGAATTTTAACTTGCAGTAAGCGATTTAAAATAACATCATAAAAAAACATTGGTGATAAACAAATGAATCCTAAAATAATAATGAAAAAAATTCGCCAAAATGAAAGCTCATCTAAGTAATGCTCAAGCAATGCCCAGTTGAAATCTTTAAAAAATTTATTTGCTTCCATTATTACAATAAGCAAAATGATGCATGGGATAACATATTTTATTACTTGAATTAATTTTTGATTAGAAAATATTGACACGATGATTCACCTTATTCACTACTTTTACAATCATTTTCATTCCCCTTTTGTTTCCATCCTATTAATATGTATTCCATACTTGTCCATAAATGAACAATCGATTTATGGCAACATTTTTAATCCTAACATGAAAAAGGCAATGCCTCCTATATAAGTGACAAATAAATATATAAAAGCCATCTTTTGTTTCTTCATCATTAATTCCACCATTTCTAACTGAACAGATGAAAAAGTCGTAAATGCCCCCAGTAAACCAACTGCAAGTAAAGCTGATACATTTTCCCAATTTAGAAAATGAACAACAATCCCCATCAAGAAGCAACCAAGTAAATTAACGATAACCGTTCCATATGGAAAGAGTGAATTCGTTATCCTATTGATCAACGTTGATAAGTAGAAACGGGCTATGGCACCAAAAAATCCACCTATCATCACATAAAGTATTTCAGTCATGCTCCCCTCACCTCTTTACGGTTACCCAAAACCATACCAAGATAGACCATTACTAATCCTAGTGCGATATTACAAAAAATATAAATAAAACCTTGAATGAAATATCCACTTTCAACTAATAAGACTGTATCCGCACTCACAGTTGATAATGTGGTAAATGAGCCAATTACCCCTACAGTGATTGCTTGTTTAAGTTTAGGATCAATAGGCAATGTGATGGTTGATAAATAACCTAGAACAAAGGCACCAAACACATTGATTATTAAAATATCTACAGGAAACGCACTTTGCCAAAACTGGCCAATGACCATTATAATAGCAAACCTCATGCCCGCACCGATTATCCCGCCAATTCCAATGTATAGATACTTCATCCTTGACCTCCTGCTCCTAAAAATTGTTCATGCATACTATCGATTATATGTGCCAAGCTAACAGTGTAAGAAAAAAAAGAAAGGGTGTTAAAAAATGAAAGGTACAATCATTGCAGTTGCTCTTTCAGGCTCTCTCCTATTAACAGCTTGTGGCATGAATAATGGGCAAGAAGTGAACGACACTGCTAATAGAGCACCAGATATGCATGACCCCGCAAAGGTTGGATATGACAGAAATGGCGACAATGATAGACCAAGTATTGACCACAATATTCATACTCGTAATGTCGATTATGATGGAACACAACAATCAATGAGATTCGCTGATAAAACCGCTGATAATATTACACAAATGGACGAAGTAAAAAGAGCAAGAGTTTTACTCACTGGCGACAATGCCTATGTAGCAGCAACCTTAGCGAATGGTAAGGAATTAACACAAGATTTAGAAAGTAAAATTGCTGATCAAGTAAAATCATCTGACCAGAACATTGATGATGTTTATGTATCAGTAAATCCTGATTTCTACAACCGTGTGGACACATATGCAAAAGATGTTCGCGACGGAAAACCAATTGAAGGTTTCTTCGATGAATTTAGTGAAACAGTGAAACGAATCTTCCCTGATCATGAATAATGGTCATTCTATGGTCTGATAGGAAAGTATCCCTATCAGACCTATTTAAACAAAACTTATATTACCTAAAAATATTCTGTAAAGCCATTAAAGTAACAGGCTTGATTATACCAATCATCATCATTTAAATAAGAATCTTATACATAATTATTAAGTTCAATTCTTTGCTCAATAGTCCCGTCCTGCTCCATCCTCAATGCAATGATTATTTCTTTCTTATCTATTTTTTTGCATACGAAAAAGCTGTCAGTTCTTCTGACAGCTTTTCAGCTTACACTTCTTTAAAATAGTCTTTATAAAATCCACTAACTTTACCAGAATTGTCAATGATGAAGAAAAACTCTTCTGTTTCATTTTTCACATCATAGATTTTCCCTTCAGTTAAAGCACGATTAACAATATATTTCGCTGCATTCGTATGTACACATTTTACCTTTTTTAATGTATCACTTTCATGCCAAGTTTGATGAATCATATTTTGCCACTCCTTATGTGTTCTCTTATACAGTGTAAAAAAATAAAATGTGTTCTGCAAGCTGTATTGTGATTTTTTTCTAGATGTGATGATATATACTCATTTGAAATGTGTGTTTATAGAAATACTTTTTGCAAAAAAGATATTTTTTCCTTTTCAAAAGTATACATTTCACTTGTGAAGAAATCTTTAAATGTTACATATAGTATATCACAAATATAATCGATTCTAACCATTTCCAAGTGTTGATAATGTTGCTTATCATAAACAATCTCAAAGAAGCATGTTTTCGTCAATTGTTTCATTTAGACGACCTTCTTTCATCTTTGGTGACATTGTTATATACCCCCAAAGTAGCTTATAGTAAACTTCTTTGTTTAATTCACAACTCCGAGCTTTTTTATTTCATCTTTTAAGTGCTGAACATATTTATAACTGAGTCTCCCTTCAGCTGCCCGCAAAATTTCCCTCGCATAAAAGAGTGGCGGAGCAGACTGGGGATTCTTATCATAAACATGGAAGGTTAATACATCTTTATATATCGTCCCATCGATTGTCACATTAACAAAAGTCGGTCGATAATGACCAACAGTAACGCCTTCTCTTTTAAATAAATAATCCATTGCTTCGATCGGTAATTGATAAACAATGCCTTCTGTCTCACCAGAACCCTCAACAATGTCCGCGCGATTCCCATCAGGTGCATAGAAATAATAGCCCATTTGATAGCCTTGTAACATCCCTACACCGACGACATCCTCAAAAAAATGGTCAACTCCAGCTTTCATAAATCTTTCAGTATCCATACAAGAGCCATAAGCAAAATAGTAAAAAGTCTTTGGGGCATTCCTTTGCAGATTGTATAACTTCCAATCTGAAGCTTTAATTACTTCTTGCTGTAGAGTTTTATCGAGGGATACAAAAATAAGCCCTTGTTGCTCGCCTTGATCCGTATGTACGAGCACTTTTTTCCTTACAGATAAAGAATGCTTGTCATTTTCTTTATAGCCTTTTAAAACATCGATCGTTTCTAATTGTTCAGTACTGACAGCGTATAATTCACCATATACTCTTTCAGATGGTTTCTCTGACAATTCGACTGTTGGATAACCCTCACTCGTCTCAACCATGACCCCATTTATCCAAGCTTGTTCAGCAATTAAAGGACATTTAGTTAAATAATGATGATGATTCTCATTTTTTCGTAATGTGCCATATACAAAGAGGTGAATCGTTGCCATACACATAAGTGCTCTCCTTTATTGTCACTATAGTAATATATTTATTCTTTCTCCCCCTACAATATTCAACAATTCGAAAGTGATTCCCTCTATCTTTACAAATTTTTACCATATTTTTACCTTAACTACATATCCTATCACCTGAATCCGATTAAACCTCTAGGAAGTTTGGTGGAATAAAAAGCAAGGCAAACAATTTGCCTCGCCTCTTGCTCATTCCTTTTCTTTACTCTCTACATTTTTATTTCATCTTGTCTTTTCACTCATAATTTCTGAGCAGTAATCGCTTGAATCGCTTGTTCCTTTAATTTGAATTTTTGTATTTTACCAGAAGCAGTCATTGGGTATTCTTTCGTAAAAGTAATATGTTTAGGTATTTTATGCTTCGATATTTTGTCTTTACAATATTCTTTAATTTCGTCAGCGGTAATGTTAACCTGATCTTTTAATATAATCCATGCCATTACCTCTTCACCGTAAACCTCATCAGGAACACCTACAACTTGAACATCTAAAATGTCAGGATGGCTATAGAGAAATTCCTCAATTTCTCTAGGATATACGTTTTCCCCACCTCTTATAATCATATCTTTCAGACGACCTGTTATTTTACAATAACCATTTTCATCCATAATAGCTAAATCTCCGGTGTGCAACCAACCCTCTTTGTCGATAGCTTGTTCTGTCGCTTCAGGATTGTTATAATAACCTTTCATCACATGATATCCCCTTGTGCAAAGTTCCCCTTGAGTACCTAATGCCACTTCATTTGATGTCCCGGGTTCAACAATTTTCACTTCTACCTCTGGTAACGCTCGGCCAACTGATTCCACACGTAAATGAATGGGATCATCCGTGCGTGTTTGAGTAATAACTGGTGAAGATTCCGTTTGTCCATAACAAATCGTTATCTCTTCAATACCCATTTTTTCAATGACCGCTTTCATTACTTCTATCGGACAATTGGAACCCGCCATTACACCTGTTCGCAATGTTTGCAAATTATATTTGCTAAATTGTTTGCTATTGATTTCCGCAATAAACATCGTTGGTACGCCATGAAGTGCTGTACACTTTTCTTGTTCAACCGTTTGTAATACAGTATCAGGATGAAATTCTTGTACAGGTATCATCGTTGCCCCAACTGACACACAAGCTAAGGTGCCAATAACACAACCAAAGCAATGGAAGAATGGTACAGGAATACATAATCGATCATCCTTTGTGAGCTTCATACAAGCGGCAATATTTAATGCGTTATTTACGACATTACTATGTGTAAGCATAACCCCTTTCGGAAACCCTGTTGTACCTGAAGTATACTGCATGTTAATGACATCATCTGGATGTAGCGAACGCAAACGTTCATTTAAGATCTCATCACTAACCCCTTCACCAAGAGTTACAATATCTTCCCAACTATAAGTGCCCGCAAAGCGCTTCTCTCCCAACACGATGACATTTTTCAGAAAGGGAAGCTTGCTACATTTTAACTGCCCAGGCTGGGATGTTTTTAATTCTGGTGCTATTTTATAGAGAATATCTATGTATGATTGGTCACGGTATTTTTCCATCAAAATAATGGTGGTGGCATCAGATTGTTGTAATAAATATTCAAGTTCAGCGGCTTGATAATTCGTATTGACAGTAACCAATACGGATCCGATTTTACCTGTGGCAAATTGAGCACTCACCCATTCAGGCGTATTAGAAGCCCAAATCGCTACATGTTCTCCTTTTTCTAAGCCGAGTTTCATGAAACCTTTAGCAACTGTACGGCAATACTCATTAAAACTATGATATGTGTACCTCAAATCTCTATCTGCATAGACTAACGCTTCATGATTAGGATTCTCTTCTGCTCTTTTTTCTAATAAATCACCAATCGTAATATTTAATAATTCAGTCAAGTTTTTTCCTCCTCAGAAAATTTTGAAATTAAAACGCTTTCATATATTATTATGTAAAATTCGAATGTAATATTTTTAGTCATAATCATTTAAAGTCAAGTAAGGTAAGCCTACCAGGTTTCTAAACAGACAAATTCCGATCATTCTTGATGTTCAACACCTAAAAACACCTTTAAATTTTTCATCTAATAAAAATTAAAAAGTTCGAATATTTATATATTCGAACCTTCTCGTATGATTTCCTTTATTTTTTTCTTACCATTATATAAAAGGTTGTGCTTTTTCTTTGAAATTGATGTTGAATAATAAAACCGAGTTTTTCATAAAGATGGATGGCTCGTTTATTAAACGAAGCGACTGTTAACCTTATTGGAGTGTTTGGAAAAAGCCTTTCTATTTCCATGAGAATGCTGGTTAAAAAACTTTTTCCCCCTCCCTTTCCTGTTAAATCTGGCCTCATCCCTAGGCCAATATCAATGTATTCATCTATATATAGAAGACAGTTATTCACCGGCACTCTTGCTGATTCACCGTAACAAAAAAAACCAATCATTTCTGCTTGTTTATATATACAGAAGTAGTTTCCCGTTAGCCATTCTTGTTTACGATCTTCAGTTTGAGCGTGATTATAAAAATCATAAGGAGGTGGATAGGTCCAGGAACTGAGGATTTCAGCATCGTCTTCTTTTACTTTATTAAACGTGGTGGTTTCCATATCACTTCCCCCCGTCTCTCGTCCTTAAACTAATCTCAATTCATATACAAGTTCTTCTTGGCGGGTGTCATCAAACCATTCTTTGCCTAATAAAGTAAACCCTAGTTTTTCTACGATTTTTATGGATGCTTCGTTTTTAGGATCACATGAGGCTTGAATGTATTTTACTTTTTTATGTCTTTTTGCTAATTTGATACATGCTGTGATGGCTTCTGTGGCATAGCCTTTATGCCAATAAGATTTTCTAAAATGGGCAATTAATTCAATTCGTTTCACTGAGGCATCAATATTAAATCCAGCTGCTCCAATGACTTCATTGTTTTTCTTATCTTTTAAAATATATACTGAGAGGCCGTATTCTTTATGACAGTCTTCATACCATTTGACGATTTTAGGAATTTTGACAGAAGCAACTGCTCCTCCACTTCTGGCCATCACTTCCTGACTACCCCAAATTTCATTCATTTGTTTAATGTACGCTTTTTCAAATACAAAGAATGTCATTCGTTTCGTTTCATTTATTTGCATGTCACACCCCTCTTTCTATAATGAATGATAAGAAGAGCCAAAGAGTTGTATTGTTTTCTCATTCTTCAAAAAAGGTTGTAATGTAATATAAACGGGACGGTTTTTGCAAGCATGTTTTTCATTATATGCGTCAAACTTAAAGGATACATCTGCAATCATTACATTTGTCCCTTGTTGTTTCCCTTGAAACAACTCACACCATTCCTCAGCTGTTTCTTCAGGTGATTCTACATGATACACAATGTCCTTTACTTTCGTATGAATAAGTTGTTGATCTATCATACCTAATGTCTTGAATTCTTCATATCTCGTATGATCATCTTGTTCCCATTGAATGAAAAAAGGAAAAGGCACTTTGCGTTTTGCTTGTAAAAATAGCATCTTCCATCTAATCAGTTGCCCATCTGACCTCATCCGTTCACCAGGAAAGATCGGATAGGTTTTATATCCCTTTTCATTCAATTCTTGCTTTAAAACCTCAATATTTTCTGTGCGAAAACATACTTGGCCTAAGCCCTCAAATGTAGCTAAATCCTGCACTGCTTGTTGTATTAAGGGGTTTTCTGATTGCACAGCAGTCGCTTTATTTTCTATAGCTAAAAATTCTATGTAAGATGAGTTTAAGTACAATAAACTATTATATGTTCCCCATTTTTCATGTCTGCCACCTTTTACCGCTTTTATATTCATAACAGATAAATGATCGACAATCTCTTGAGGGCTTCGATTAATAAAATGAACGATATGATCCAGTTTCATAAAGGATCCCCCTTTCATCAAAAGAAAATATATCCAAATTTACTCTAGATAAGATTAGTTTACCATAACTTTTCTACTTATCTATGAAAGTTTTCTTACTCGACTATTACTTCTCAAATAAATTGTTTGTTCTTTATAGACATTTTACATTTCCTTAACAATTAAAAATTTTATTCATTTTTCCTTTTCAAAACAGGGGATAACGTTTACAATAAATAAAAGAATATTCAATCCTTTACCTAGGAGGTATGTATCAAATGAAGATAATGAGTAATGAACAGTTGGTCGTCTCGTATCGTGATGCATTAAAGTCAGGTTCAGAAAAGGAATGGATTCGAATACTTAAAGCTGAAATTCAAAAACGGGGATTAAAACCATTTAAAGAGTAAAGCATAAGGCGAGCAATTATTTGCTCGCCTTTTTTATTTTGACTTTTCAGTAATGTGGAAGATATCCATCCATATTTTATCGTTGCTTTATTTCCTTTGTCGTTTGAATTTCATTATTTTGTAGTATTTGTTTATAGTCCATATCAGAAATAACACCCAGCTTTTTGAACAGTACGGAATATTTCAAAATCCTATTTTTCCTACCTCTCATGGTCATCACTCCTGTTTTTCTATCATAATATGCATATTATTAATAAAGTTTCCTTAATGCAACATTTTTACATTCGTAAAATTATTTTTATCAAGTGCATAAACTTTACTATTCCCTAAAAGGTTTGAAATTATGATTAATAGGGGACGACTAAAAAGCCTGAGGAATGCAACAATAAAAAGTGTGGGACGCTTGTTGATGATACAAATGTAAAAATATAGGGTGTTTAATCAATGGTTTAACTATCAAAGAAGATTGGCCTACTCGATTTTTCCTGGCCCTTTATCGCTACAGTTTTGAGTCATGTCCAAGTGTTGATGACATACTTCTTCAAAGGCATGCCATTCTCTCGAAGTTCAAATGAAGGCTCCAACTATGAGTGCGACTCACAAAAAAGCGAGGAAGTGAACAATAAATCGCTTCACTTCCTCGCTATAAAACCTTTTGAGTATTCGTTTATTTTATATTAAGCTTCAAATAATAAAGACTCAGGGTCTTCAATTAATTCTTTAACACGTTTAAGGAATGTTACTGCTTCTTTACCATCAACAATACGGTGGTCATAAGAGAGTGCAACATACATCATTGGGCGGTTTTCCATTCTTTCAGCATCAATAGCAACTGGACGAGTTTGAATTGAATGCATCCCTAAGATACCTACTTGTGGTCCATTAAGAATTGGCGTTGATAATAATGAACCAAACACACCACCATTAGTGATTGTGAATGTTCCACCTTGTAAATCAGAAATCGCTAGTTTATTATCTCTTGCTTTTTTACCAAGACCCATAATATCTTTTTCAATTTCTGCAAAGTTTTTACGATCAGCATCTCTTACAACTGGAACAACTAAACCTTCATCTGTTGAAACAGCGATACCGATGTCATAGAATTTTTTAAGAACTAGTTGATCGCCATCGATTTCAGCGTTTAATAACGGGCTACGTTTAAGTGCAGCAACTACCGCTTTTGTGAAGAAAGACATAAACCCAAGTTTAACATCATTTTCTTCTTGGAATTTATCTTTACGTTTTTTACGTAAGTTCATCACATTTGTCATATCAATTTCATTGAATGTTGTTAACATAGCAGATGTTTGTTGAACTTCTACGAGTCTTTTCGCAATCGTTTGACGACGACGGCTCATACGGATGCGTTCTACTGGTTTTTCACTATTTGCCTCAGCTGCTGCTGGCTTAGAAGCTGGTTTCGCTGCAGCTTGTGGCTGCGCCGCTGGTTTCGCTTGGTTTGGATCGTAGTTCGCAACATCTTGTGAACGCACTCTTCCCATTGGATCTGTTGTTGGAACTTCACTTAAATCGATTCCTTTTTCACGAGCCATTTTTCTAGCTGCCGGTGAAGCAATTGTGCGCTGTTTATTTTCTTCAGCTGGTATAGAATCAGCTGGTTTCGCTTCTTCTTTAACTTCTTGTGGTGCTTCCTCTTTTTTCTCTTCCGCTTTAGGAGCAGGAGCTTCTCCACCTTCACTTACTACCGCAATGGTATCCCCTACATTGACAGTGTCGCCTTCTTCTGCTTTCAATTCTGCCAGTACACCACTATATTCAGAAATGATTTCAACATTTACTTTGTCTGTTTCAAGCTCAACAACATAATCACCTTTGTTGATTGTATCACCAGGTTGTTTAAGCCACTGAGCGACTGTACCTTCTGTAATTGATTCTGCTAATTCAGGAACTTTAATTTCTGCCACAATAATTTCCTCCTTATTACTTACGTGTTAAAGATTCTTCAATAATTCTCTGCTGCTCTTTTTTATGCACGACTGGATCGCCTTCTGCTGTGCTTGAGCGGCGGCGTCTACCGATATAATTTACCTCTACTCCGTCAGGGGCAATATGTTTTAACCTAGGTTCAACAAAATTCCATGCGCCCATATTCTTCGGTTCCTCTTGCACCCAGATCATTTCTTCAAGATTTGGATAACGTTTTACTACTTCCGTAATGTCAGCAAATGGGAACGGATAAATTTCTTCTACACGTACAATATGGAACCATTCTTTATCTTCAATATCTTTTAATTTATCTTCTAAATCAATAGCCATTTTTCCTGAGGTGAAAACAATTCTCTTCACAAGATCTTTTTTCTCACCAAGACCGGATTGCTCAAGAATCGAGTTAAACTGCCCTTCTGATAAATCTTTAGCAGTTGCAGCAACTGTAGGGTTCCGTAAAAGACTCTTAGGTGACATGATCACCAATGGTCTTACTTCTTCCTTATTTAAAATCGCTGCTTGTCTTCTTAAAATATGGAAGTATTGCGCTGCTGAAGAAAGATTAGCTACAGTCCAGTTATTTTCAGCTGCCAGTTGCAAGAATCTTTCTAATCTTGCACTTGAATGCTCTGGTCCTTGTCCTTCATATCCATGCGGAAGAAGCATTACTAAACCAGATTTTTGACCCCATTTCGCGCGACCAGCAGAAATGAATTGATCAAACATCACTTGTGCAGAGTTCGCAAAGTCACCGAACTGCGCCTCCCAAAGAACTAATGTTTCTGGAGCTGACACATTATAACCATATTCAAACCCAAGTACAGCCATTTCTGATAACGGGCTATTATGAACAGCAAATGAAGCTTTAGCTGTTGAGATTTGATGTATCGGTGAGAACGATTTACCTGTTACTTCATCATGTAACATAATATTTCTATGGGCAAATGTTCCACGCTCTGAATCTTGACCCGTAAGTCTCACAGGTGTACCATCTGAAATAATTGAAGCAAATGCTAATGTTTCAGCATGACCCCAATCAATTTTTCCTACTTCTTCTAGTCCATTTTTACGACGTTGTAAAATTTTACTTAGCTTTCTAAAGACTTTATATTCTTCCGGCCATTTTAGAAGCTCTTCATTCAATTGTTGTAAAGATTCTAATGGCACAGCTGTTTGAAGACTAGGTATACCATTTTCCACTGTCTCAGGTGGATTTAATTCTGTTGCATCTTCTTGTTTATCTGGCACTTTATCGTAAGCTTGCTGAAGTTTTTCTACTACTTCAGTTTGAATAGTAGTAACCTCTTCTTCTGATAAGTACTGATCTTTTTTCAATTTCTCGCCATACAGTTCTTTGATCGTAGGTCTTTTATGAATAATATTATACATCGCTGGATTCGTTGTCATCGGCTCGTCCATTTCATTGTGACCAAAGCGACGATACCCAATTAAGTCAATTAAGAAATCTTTATGGAATTTATCTCTATATTCAATCGCTAATTTAGCGGCATTAATAACGGCTTCCGGATCATCTGCATTTACATGCACGATCGGTACCTCATAACCTTTTGCTAAATCACTTGCATATCTAGTCGATCTAGAATCATAAGATTCTGTTGTAAAGCCAATTGTGTTATTAGCAATAATATGGATGGAACCACCTGTATTATAGCCATTTAATTGACCAAGATTTAATGTTTCAGCGACAACACCTTGTCCTGGGAAAGCAGCGTCTCCGTGAATAATGATGGAAAGTGCTTCGTCGTAATTAACTTCCGGGAAACCAAAAGAAGTACGTTTATCTTGTGCCGCTCTTGTATACCCTTCAACTACCGGGCCAACGAATTCTAAATGACTTGGATTGTTAGCAAGTGTCAATTTCGCAACTGTCGTATTTTCAGCCTTGATTTGTTTGTCTAATCCAAGATGATATTTTACATCACCTGTCCAACCATAGCTGATGCCAATGGAACCTTCTGATGGGACAAGATCTTTGTTTGGCGCATGCTGAAACTCCGCGAATATCATCTCATAAGGTTTACCAAGTACATGAGCAAGCACATTTAAACGTCCGCGGTGTGCCATTCCAATATTTATTGTTTTTGTTCCATTCGCAACTGAACCTGATACAATTTCATCTAACATTGGTACCATTGTATCTAAACCTTCAATGGAGAAGCGTTTTTGACCAACGAAAGTACGGTGTAAGAATTTTTCAAACTCCTCTACCTCTGTTAATCTTTTGTACACTTTCGATTTTTCAGGTTTTTGTAGGTTAAGTTTAAGGCTATTTGTTTCAACCTTGCGACGTAGCCAATCTTTTTCTTCTAAGTTATCAACATGTGTAAATTCAAATGCTAATGTTCCCATATAAGCATTCTTTAAGTATTCCAATGCTTCTAATCCATCTCTTAACGGAATATTCGCATCTGTACAAATAAGATGAGCTGGTATTGCACGTAAATCTGCTTCTGTTAATCCATAATTACTTAAATCAAAAATAGCAACATTCTTTTCTTCCCTATTACTTAGGGGATAAATATCAGCAGCTTTATGTCCGTTTGAACGAATAAAATCGGCAAGACGAATAGCTGACAAAGTTTTTTCAATTTGTTCTGGGCTTACGCCAGTGCTTTCTGCTCCTGTACTTACAGGAGCTACCCCTGTTTGTTGCAACGGTGAACCATTAACCTCAAAATACTCTCTCATTTCTTGGTCAACTGATTCTGGATTTTCTGAATACATCTCATAAAGCTCGATTACATAGCCAAGGTTAGGACCATAAAAACTTTCTAAAGGCCCACTACCCTCTGAAGGCTTCTTCATGGAAAATTACCTCCACAACTCTTTTTTAAATATATTTGGATAATTTATTTCCGTCCTATATCCATACTAGGATAGTAACAATATTATTTCGTATATTAAAATTCCGAATAATGTTAATTTCCAGAGGACGAAATGTTTCCTAAGCCATTTTACCACGTTAAAGGCGTATATACAAAGGGAAAAAAGAGAAAATCACAAAAATACAGCTAATATTTTTTGAAAAAATACTTATATTAAAAAAGTGAATTAATTTTATTTCCTATTTCACGCCTATTAGTGTAATAAATTGGCCAGATGAACTAAACGCCTACAAGCCTGACAATCATTCAACTTCTAAACCGTTTGCCTATTTAAGTATATATCAAAAGCCTTATTATTGGTAGAATTGTGCACTAGATAATCAAACTAATGAAAATACTACGAGAGGGTGTAGACCTATGGATTTATCTAGAGCGAGGGAACTACTAAATAGTCACACCGAATATGAAGTGACTTTCGACGGTGTAAATATCGTCATTGTCGATCTCTATGAATTAACTAAAATGGCGAGGGTGTACGACAGAAACAACATAGGTAAGAATCAAGTTGTTCCTCTCGCACAACTAATAGAAGTAAAGCAAATACGTTAACGATCGGTTTTTTCTGTAAAAATACGGACGATTCTCTCTGTATCTTTATTATATTCAATAAAAACATAGAGCCCATATTCTTTCTCCTGCTGACGCATCCAAAGTTTAAACTTTTCTATTTCAGTTTGTTCCTTTATCTCTTTTCCAAGATGCTGATAATCAACAATATCTGCTAATGGGTATTTTTCCTTTGCAATCATCATCGCTTCTTTGCCCCACTTCTCATAAGAAGGCGCATTATCAACCGCATAGTTTGTTTGAGGACTTAAGATGAATACAAAGCTAAACAAGATTAAGACCGTTGCGAATAACACTCTTTTCACCATTTTCTCCTCACCTCTTCACTTTCTTTTTTGATGGATGTATTTTTAGTTTTACTTTCTTTCCTAACTTTATTCTTTTGAAATTTTTTAGGGTTATTAAGGGTTATATAATGAAAGAAAAAATCCCACTATATACTTGCTAGTACAAAAAAATACTCATAAAAAAAGAAAAACGATCTAGTTAATTGTAATAACTTGCTCGCCTTTCTTTATCTATTGTTTGATTAACCCTTATACCATAAAGCTTTTAAATCATTTTCAGTTAAGCTTCTTATAGGAAAAATTCGTTTAAATCTAACTATATATTCAATCATCGTTCAGCATATCCAACAATAAATTGAAGAATTAAAAGGTCTATTTTGTTCTCTCAAGTAAATCATCTATTTCAATGATGTCAATAAATGATGAATATCATCAGTTGGGTTATATACACCGTCTAAAAATTGATCAATATCAAATTTCTTTAACAAGATAACCCTCCTCTTTTTCATTCGTTTCAAAATCATTCGCAGACTTCACATTTTTTTTGAGGGTGCCGTTATTCAACATCCAACAACATTTATATTAATATAATAAATCCAGAAACTACCTTTAAGATTTATTGAATGATACAATGTTTAATTTTCAGTTTTTTCTCAAAATAGAGTATTTAAATAATATTATTTTTTCTTTTTACTTTCAGTTTCATGAACATTTTGTGACCAAATTCATCATTTGTTCATGAACATTTTGTGACACCTATCACATTCAATTGTTTTTAACCATTTATGATACTAACATAGGGTTACAGACGTGATAATTCACGTTCAAAATAAAACAATAGTTTTGTAGAAAGATAGAAAGGGGTACATCAATGAAATTGAAAAGGGCTCTTTTATTGGCTGTAGTTGCCATTGCCGCCGTACTTGCTGGGTGTGAACCACTTACTGTTCTAAATCCTAAAGGTCCACAGGCCGAAGTCCAGGCTAACGATATTATGATGTCCATTTGGTTAATGTCTGGCATTGTTATTGTAGTTTTTGCAATGCTTGCATATATGCTCATTAAATATCGTTCATCTAAACAAGCAAAAGATTATGAACCACCTCACATCGAGGGAAATAAATGGGTGGAGGCAGTTTGTGTCGGAATTCCTGTACTAATTGTAGCTTATCTATCATTTGTTTCTGTCCAAAGTAATTATAAAGTTGAAGCTACACCTCCAGGATATGAGGATAAGGAGCCATTAGTTGTATATGCATCATCATCTAACTGGAAATGGCACTTTAGCTATCCTGAAGAAAATATCGAAACAGTAAATTACTTATATATTCCTACAGATCGAGCACTTGAATTTAAACTTTACTCTTTCGGTCCAATTACAAGCTTCTGGATTCCACAACTTGGTGGACAGAAATATGCAATGGCCGATATGGTAACAACATTACATTTAGCTGCTGATCATCCAGGTGAATTCATGGGTAGAAATGCTAACTTCAGCGGAAAAGGTTTTGCTGAAAATACGTTTGATGTAACAGCTATGTCTCCAGTTGAATTTGAAGAATGGGTTGATGAAGTTCATCAAACAGCAGATCCAATCACTGAAGAAAAATTTGAAGAGTTATTAGAACCAGGTCATTTAGGTAAAATGACGTTTACTGGTACTCATTTAGACTTTAGCCCGGCACCTGAAGGGCATGAACATCATCAATCTAATGATGAAGATTCAGAAGAAAATCATGAAAATCATGATGAGCACGAAGGTCACTCTGACCACAGTGGCCATTAATTAGATGAAGTGTCAATTGACATCTTCTGAAAGGAGTATACAGGATGGAGTTCTTTGAACGTTTTGCCATACCGCATCCAAGTCCAGCTATTTATGCATCAATGGTAGCAATCGCAGTTGTTTCTATCGCCATTGTAGTTGGGTTAACATATTTTAAAAAATGGGGTTATTTATGGCGTGAATGGTTAACAACTGTTGACCACAAACGATTAGGTATTATGTATATTATCGCAGCGATCCTCATGCTATTCCGTGGAGGCGCTGACGCAATTATGATGCGTGCGCAATTATCAGCACCTGAGAACAAGTTGCTTGATGCACAGCATTATAACGAGATATTCACAACACATGGTGTTGTTATGATTCTCTTCATGGCTATGCCATTTATTATCGGTTTTATGAACTTTGTTGTTCCACTGCAAATTGGGGCTCGCGATGTTGCGTTCCCACGTCTTAATGCACTTAGCTTCTGGTTATTCTTTGCCGGTGCTATGTTATTCAATATTTCATTCGTTGTCGGAGGGTCACCAGATGCCGGTTGGACATCTTACTTCCCGTTAGCAGATAATGAATTTAGTACCTCCGTCGGTACGAACTATTATATGATTGCTATACAGATTGCCGGTCTTGGTACATTAGCAACAGGTATTAACTTTTTGACGACAATCTTGAAAATGCGTGCTCCTGGCATGACATTAATGAAAATGCCAATGTTTACTTGGTCAGCTTTAATTACTAACGTTATTATCGTATTTGCTTTCCCTGTATTAACAGTTGCGCTTGCAATGGGTACATTAGATCGTTTATTCGGTACACATTTCTTCGCTTCAACAAATGGCGGTATGGATATGTTATGGGCCAACCTTTTCTGGGTTTGGGGACACCCTGAAGTATATATCTTGATCTTACCTGCATTCGGTATTTACAGTGAAGTTATTTCTACTTTCGCTAGACGTAACTTATATGGTTATAAATCAATGGTTGCTTCAATGGTAATCATTTCACTATTATCATTCGTTGTATGGGTTCACCACTTCTTTACAATGGGTCAAGGCGCTTTTGTTAACAGTATTTTCTCTATTACCACGATGGCAATAGCAGTACCTACCGGTGTTAAAATATTCAACTGGTTGTTAACACTGTATAAAGGTAAAATCGTTATGACAACGCCAATGCTTTACTCAATGTTGTTTATCCCACTTTTCACACTTGGTGGTGTAACAGGGGTTATGCTTGGTATGTCAGCAGCTGACTATCAATACCATAATACAATGTTCTTAGTTGCTCACTTCCATATGGTAATCATTCCTGGGGTTGTGTTCGCAATGCTCGCTGCACTTTACTACTACTGGCCAAAAATGTTTGGCTTCATGTTAAATGATCGTCTTGGTAAAATCGGCGCTTGGATTATTGCTATTGGTACATTAGTTGCCTTTATGCCAATGTTCATCTCTGGTTTAGATGGTCAAGCACGACGTATGTACACTTATTCTGAAGCAAGTGGATTTGGTATTTGGAATATGATTTCTATGGTTGGCGCACTTATGTTAGCCGCTGGATTTGCGTTGATCGTTTATAACATTTACTATAGCTTCCGTCATGCACCACGTGACATTGGATCAGATCCTTGGGATGCACGTACACTTGAATGGGCTACACATACACCAATTCCTGAGTACAACTTTGCAACTATGCCTAAGATCGATACCTATGAAACATTCTGGGATTCAAAGAAGAAAGGCACAACGTTATTCCCAGATAAAATTGAAAAGATTCACATGCCAAACAACAGTGGTATTCCATTTATTATGGGTATTATCTTCTTCCTGTGGGGATTCTCGTTCGTCTTTGCAATGTGGATTCCGTTAATTATTTGTACACTAGGTATTTTCGCTTGTATGGCTTATCAATCATTTGAAAATGATCATGGAAGATATATTTCTATTGAAGAAATAGAAGAAACAGAAAAAGAATTGGGAGGTAAAAGATAATGAAGATTGATCACTCTCTCCCTCTTGAATACAGTACTGATGAAAATCGCTTGAAGATTCTTGGCTTCTGGATTTTCCTTGGTGCGGAAGTTATGTTATTTGCAACATTATTTGCATCTTACTTTATTTTGTCAGGTGGTACAGGTGATGGCCCATCGGGTGCTGAAATTTTTGAAATTACACCTGTATTAATTGAAACGCTCGTTTTATTAACAAGTAGTTTTACAATCGGTCTTATGGTTCACGCGATGAGACTTGGACGCCAAAAAGCAATGATGGGATTCTTTATTGCAACCATCGTACTCGGGGCTATTTTCCTCGGTGTTGAGATTTACGAATTCGTTCACTATGTTCATGTTGGCGCAGGACTACAAACAAGTGCTTTTAGTGCAATCCTATTAACAACTTTAGGAACACACGGCGCGCACGTAACTTTCGGGTTATTCTGGGGAATATGTATCCTAATTCAAGTAAAGAAATATGGCTTAACACCAAGAACAACGAATAAGTCATTTATCTTCTCTCTTTACTGGCACTTCCTAGACGTTGTTTGGATCTTCATCTTCAGCTTCGTCTATCTGAAAGGAATGATGTAATGATGAAAGAATTATTCCCGATGAAACAAGTGATGGGATTTATCTTTTCACTCGTGCTCACTGCTGTTGCCCTAATGGTTTACTTCTTTGATATGTCATTTGCAATTGGAATGACGATCTTACTAGTAACTGCTTTTATTCAAGCAGGGCTACAATTAGTACTATTCATGCATGCTGGTGAATCAGAAGATAAAAACGCCATCTATATTACAATATACTACGGTGTATTAATTGCTATCTTCACCATTCTTGGTTCCCTACTAACAATGGTTTGGACTTACCAATTTCAATAAATAAAAAAAGGAGCGTCCTCTTATAGGGCGCTCCTACTTTGTTTTAATAGATGTTGCCGTTACTTTTGTTAATGTGTCTAATTTTGATTTTCTAAGTCCTGTCTTTTCTAATACTTCCTCTGTAGCTACAAAAAAGACCCCCATTAAAAAGACAAAAATAGCTCCCATTACCGTTCCAATACCGATACCAGTTAATGCGCTGGAAACGTTTCCAAAGAATCCGATCGAAAAGATGATGATCCCAGCAATTAATAATGTCCCTCCATAATACTTAACTGCTTTTAACATAGCTTTTGATGTATTCATTTCCATCATCCTCCTTTTCATCCATTATCCACCCTGTTCACAATTATGTCAATATTTTTTCGTAAATTTGACAAAAGTTTATCTGTTTTTAGGTTGACATTTTAGATTTGAAGTTATCTTTTTATTATATTATGCAAATATTTATAGATTGATTTTACTTTTAGACTTATTTTTGACAAAAAAGATGGTTTTACTTCTTATTTTCTTCACAAATTATGTATTATATTCCTTTGTTAACAACGTTTTATACTAAAAATAGCTCTTCGCTCCCTTTATAATGGAAATATATTTACATTACGAAATCATGCTTGATATTATTTTTTTGGGGGTTATAAATTTGTCACATAAAATAAAACGTACAACTCTCATTTTTGCTTCAATATTATTTATGATTGCTATTTTCATCACCTATTATTTAATAAACAAGCCCACCACTTATACCATTCCCTTCTCTCAATTGGAAACCAAAATACAAAATAATCACCAAGGTGACATTGAAATGAAGGAATATAAAAACGGAAAAATAGAAGTGGTTTTAAACGATCAAAAATTTATTTCTCACATTACACCTAATAGTGATAAAGTTGAAACCCTTGTCACAACTTATCCTATAGACTATAAATATTCTACGACTAATCCATATAGCATATGGATGATCATTGCTTTCTTATCATTATTATTTGCAATCACAATGTATTTAATTAAATCAGGAAAAATGGGCGCAACCAATCAACTAAAACAATCTGTATCTAAAGCGAAACCTCTCCCCCAGACATCTTTAAATGATGTTGGAGGTTTGCAACCAGAAATGAAGGATGAATTATTACAAACCATATCATCTTTGAAGTCGCCAGCAAAAGCGGAGGAATTAGGGATTAAGCCTCCTAAAGGAATTCTTCTTTATGGTCCTCCTGGCACAGGTAAAACATTGCTGGCACAAGCAATAGCTAAGGAGTTAAATGCGCAATTTTACTCATCAAGTGGTTCTGCCTTTAACGAAATGTTTGTTGGTGTCGGTGCTTCAAGAGTTCGTTCACTCTTTCAAAATGCCCGCAAAAATCAACCTGCTGTTATTTTTATTGACGAGGTAGATGCGTTAGCAGGCAAAAGAAAGCCTCATGGCGGGGAAGAAAGTGAAAAAACATTAACGGAATTACTCGTTCAATTAGATGGCGGACATGCAAATGATGGCATTTTATTTATTGCAGCAACGAACAGAAAAGATATGCTAGATGATGCATTTCTTCGACCAGGTAGAATTGACTTCAGCTTTCATATTCAGTTACCTGATTTGAAAGGAAGAAAAGAAATAATTGATATTCATGCAAGAAATCGACAACTTGCCAGTGACGTCTCAGCTTCACTTACCGTTTTAGCTGAATCAACATCCGGTTTTTCTGGAGCTGACCTCCATTCTCTATTTGAGACAGCAAGTAGAAAAGCAATACTTAATAATCATAAAGAAATTACAAAAGATGATCTCAATTTTGCATTGGATCGTACCATTTTAGGAAACAGCAGCCTACCTTTACAAGATGTAAAAATTAAGCGAAGAGTAGCAATCCATGAAGCTGGCCATGCGCTCATTGCAGCTGTTACAAAACCAGGGTCAGTCAGAAAAGCGACTATTATTCCTCGTGGCCAAGCATTAGGTTATGTTGCACCTATTCAAAAAGAGCTCCATTTATCTACCTTTAGTGAACTCCTTGATCAAGTAGCACTGATTTTAGGTGGAGGAGTAGCAGAAAGACAACTATTAGGTGAGCATAGTATCGGTGTAAGCGGAGATGTCCAACAAGCAAAGCAATTGTTAGAACAAATGGTTGAAAACGGGCTTTTAGAGGATGGCTTCACCCTTTCTTTTGAATCGAAGCGTAAAGAAGAATTATTACAATCCCTTTATTTTCAAGCGTTAAAACGAGCAGAAACTTTACTAGTCGAACATAGTAAAGCGCATGCAGACATTGTACACGCCCTCATGTCTTATGAAACATTAGATGGGGATGAAATTGAACAATTAGTGCGAAAAAATTATTGATGACCATTGCATGTAAACGAACACATTCAATTTCTCTGTTGAATGTGTTCATTTTTTACTTCTTCCCTTCCCTTCATACATAAACAAAACTTCTACAAAAGAATAAATACTATTATTAGACGAGATAAAGCAAATATCAAACTAAGTGTAATGTATATATAAATTTAATAATTAAATCGATGACAAAATAATTGCCCCTGCTTAATATCATTATAAAAGAAAGTTGGCGTTTTTTTGTTTTTATTTTACTTACATTCACAGTAACTATTCTTTTTTCAGTGCTTCTTTCTTTCTAACCATACCGTCTTTACAAACACGCGAGGGACTTGCCTTAGATTAATGATTGCCTTTTTAGAAATGATAAAGAAAAGGAATGGGAAATTTGATATTGAAGGGAATATAAACGAAGAAGAGCCATTCATTTGTTTTTTCTTGCATCATATTCTGTCTAACATTGTCGAGTTTTCGTCAATATAATAGGAAATATGTCACTTCTTGCGCTTGCCTAGGAAATAACAAGAGAATAAAGTCCTTTAATCATTAGAAGTGATAATTGGCTTCAACTCAATTATCACTTCTAATCTGTCTATTCATCCGTTCGTTCTTAAGTTTTCGAAACTACTCTATTGACGAAGCCATTCACTTCCTTCAATCTGTTCAGATAAAGGAATGATATGGGCATTTTCTTTCAAATGTCCAATATGGCGATTTAAAACCTTAACCATCATTGGCCCCGAAACACCCACATGCCCTATGGCAATGATGCTATTCTCAGTTTTAAGCTTATTCTCTAGTCTTTGAGTTTGTTTTTCAATATGATTGACGGAATAAGTGTCATCAAAAAACATATTGTTTTCTAAATAAGGTAAGTGTAGCTCTTCTGCTAGTGTTGGAATGACACTCTTTCCAGTCGTTTTACTATCAAGATAAAACAAGCCCTTTTCAGCGCAAACCTCTAGTACAATTTGCATAATTCTTTTATCTTCAGTGATTTTCGACCCCATATGATGATTCATTCCAACAGCATGTGGCACATTCTCAATCGCTTCCTCTACCCTTTTACGAATTTCTTCATCACTCAAATCGGCAGTAATCGCTCCTGGACCTAACCAACTTTTTTTCCCTACTTTGGGCTCCATCGGCATATGAACAATGACTTCATGCCCTTTTTCGAATGCTGCATTGGCATCTGCAGTTGTTGAAGGCATAAACGGCATAATGGCAACAGTTAACTGAACCGGCAAATTAAGAATATCTTCTGTTCCATTCATATGGTTACCTAAATCATCAATAACAATGGACAAAGAGGGCTTTTCCCCTTCTTCCACTTGTGCGAAACCTCCTTTACACATTAATGGAAATAACATAATATTAACAAGCAAACTTGTTAACAATAATCGTTTCATCTAATCACTCCTCCAAGTTAAATTTCCCATAACTTCGAGGAAAATTGCATCCTTTTCTTATAAAGCTGATTTTTTTTCTATTTGTGTGTAGGAAGTTTTTCTATTTCGAACCCAGGCAATGATAACAGCAGCGATAAGTACTAAACCTAAATACCCAGTAATCGGATACAGGATACCAACTAAGTTTGTAAACCCAAAGAAACTAGAAACAAAAGATGTCATACTAATCACAAGAACTGCCCATTTAAAATGTTTGTTTTCTCTTTTCACTAACCTTGAAGTAAAGCTATAGATCATACCTACGGCAGTGTTGTATATCATGCCTAAAAGAATAATTGTCATTAATACACCAACGAATGGAGAGATCTCATTCGCTAGAAAAAGCATTGGAATATCGAGTGTTGCCACATCTTCTATTCTTGTGAACATTCCGACATTTATGAGTATAAGCATGAGTCCAAGCCCAAGACCACCAACAACACCACCCCAACCTGCTTGTTTTGCATTTTTGGTTGTGCCACCCATTACAGCTAACATTGCTACTCCACATGTAATGTTATAAGAAACGTAAAGCACGGCACCTAGCACCCAATTTGGTGCTGCCGGATTTCCTTCTTGCGCTACATTGCTCAATTGTGAGAAATTTGCATCAGCTGTAAATAGAGCATACGCTGAAATAATTATGACAAGCATGATAAGGAAAGGTGTGATACTACCGATTATCGTCATCACACGATTAACATTTACAAAACATGTCAGCATGGTTAACAGGACCATAATGAAACTTCCTATTTGACTCGCAATACCAAATTGTTGTTCAAATGTTGAACCTGCCCCTGCAAACATAATCGTTGCCACACCGAATAAAAAGAAAGTAATAATAAAATCCACTACTCTGCCTATATACTTTCCACAAATATAGTGAACAACATCTTTATGAGATTCTGTTTGTAGCCTACTACCTATTTGCGTAATATTCATACCGAGAAAAATGAATAAAATCGTAGCGACTATTGTACCAATAAAACCTAGCCAGCCAAAATTAGTAAAAAACTGCAAGACCTCTTGCCCAGATGCAAAACCAGCTCCAATAATTGTGCCAATATAGGCACCTGCTATTTGAATGATTTTTCTCATAATCCTCATCCTTATTTTTGAATTTTCTGATATTTAATTAACAATGAAAGCAGCTGCCTTTAAACACACAGCTGGCTTTCTTATTTGACATTATTGATACGTTTTTTCCATTATTGTATATTTTTCAATGACCGCTAGATCTGGTGCGTATCCTATTCCGGCGTTTTCAGGTACGGTAATATATCCATCTTCTACAACAACCTCAGGTGTTATGATATCCTTTTCCCAATATCTTTTGGAACCTGCGGTGTCACCAGGCATAATAAAATTAGGTAGCGTGGTTAAAGCAACATTATGTGCTCTTCCAACGCCTGACTCTAGCATGCCTCCACACCAAACAGCAATTCCTTGTTCTTGACAATAGTCATGGATTTTCTTTGCTTCTGTTAAGCCTCCTACTCGGCCAATTTTAATATTAATAATCTTACAACTTCCTAATTCTACCGCTTTTCGTGTATCCTCAAGTGAATGAATACTTTCATCTAAGCATATCGGTGTCTTCATTTCGGCTTGTAATTTCGCGTGATCGACAATATCGTCTGAAGCTAAAGGCTGCTCAATCATCATTAAATTGAACTCATCTAATTGTTTAAGATGATCAATGTCTGTTAAACGATAAGCAGAGTTTGCATCCGCCATTAGTAAAATGTCAGGAAACTTCTCTCTCACTTGTCTCATTACATCAACGTCCCAGCCCGGCTTAATCTTTACTTTCATTCTTTTATAGCCTTCAGCTACATAGCCCTCAATTAATTGCAGTAGATCTTCTACAGATTTCTGTATGCCGATACTGATCCCTACTTCAATCTTCTTCTTTTCTCCACCAAGTGCCTTAGCCAAAGTGATTTGATTTCTTTTTGCATATAGATCCCATACAGCTCCTTCTATCGTGGACTTGGCCATATTGTTTTTTCTAATAGAAGAAAAGATTTCACTTACTTCATCTGGATGGGTAATTTCTTTATTTAATAATGCTGGAATGAGAAAATCTTCGAGCATATGCCAATTCGTTTTAAATGTTTCTTCATTATACCAAGGCACCTCAAAAGCAACAGATTCTCCCCAACCACTATTACCTAAGTCATCAGTTGCTTCTAATAAGATAAACTCTTTATCTTGAAAAGATCCAAAGCTAGTGGCAAAAGGTGCTTTCATTGTCATTTTTAGATGGCGTAACTTTACTTCCTTTAGTTTCATTGATTTTTTCCCCTCACATCTAATTGTAATTTTTGTCTTTTGATCGTGATGATATAGCTTACATGATTATTTTTTTGGACATCATACGCGGTGTACCCATGCTGAAAGAGTTGCTGAAAGATCTTTCTTGTCACCTCTCGCCATTCCTTTGCTAATGCAGGATTATGTTTTTTTATTTCCATAAACTCTGCTGGAATGGGGACAGCAATACTCATTTCATTATAATCAATATGTTGTAACGTTTGTTCCATTTCGCTTATCGCAGGAAAATCATCTCGATGGACAACTTCAAATGGGTATATCGGTGTCACATCATAATTAAGCTGTTGTTTGACATGTGAACTGCTGATTCGCCACTCGATGTTGAAACGATCACTTGGTAAGCCTTTGTTAATTCCATCGACCATTTCACCATAACAATTCACAAGATAATCATTACAAATACCATTTAATTTTGATAAGTTCAAGTAAGCATTTCTGCTTTGTAAAGGATCAAATGTCCAGCGAATCAGATTGTACCCCATTTCCTCAGCAGCTTCCCTTTGTGCCACTTTAAGTAGAGCACCAATTCCTTTATCACGATAGCTTTGATGGATACCAAGCATATGAGAACAAAGGAAAGCTTCTCCATTTGCATAACCAGGAAATCCATAGCTGAATCCAATCAGATTATTTTCATCAAAGGCACCTAGCATGAGACCACCATTTTTTATTGCTGTTGCCGTTTGGTGGACAGGAATGGGATCCATCCCCCATACGTCTCGCTCTAGCTTTTGGATTGTTTCCATCTCTTCTATCGTTGTCAATTTTTTTATCTCTAAGCCAGTGAGCATTGGCTACGCACCTTCTTTTTCTAACGTATTTAATACTGTTTTGACAAGGATTTCAATGCCAGTAAATATCGCTTCATGGTTAAAATTCATTTCAGGATGATGTAACCCAGGAGATAATCCACAACCAAGCCCTAGCATCGTTGCCTTCAATTCAGGTTTTTTTAAAGTATAAAAATGGAAATCTTCTCCCCCTGATGTGATAATTGGTGGAACCATTTCGTCTTTACCAATTGTTTCAATAATTGCCTGGCCCATTAATTGCACTGCATCATCATCTACTTGTGCTGCAGCAATATCAGCTGTTATTTCATAATGAATTTCCACCTCATAAAGAGATGAAAGGTAAGCAAAAATTGCTTCTACTTTAGTTGCTAATTGCTGCATCACTTCATTTGTTTGTGCCCTTAAATCTAAACTGAATTGCGCTTTACCTGGAATAATATTACTTGAGTCACCACCGGCTTGGAACTTTGTCATTTTAACTGAATGTGGGACCATGGGATCTAATTTGATTCGATTCAATTCTTGAACCATCGCTGCACCTATTTCAATCGCGCTTTGCCCCAGATGAGGTCTCGCTCCATGGGCATCTTCTCCAATGATTTCTCCAGTTACAAACCGTCCAGCTCCGTGCATAATAGCTGGTGAGCATTGACCATCTGCCAACTCCTGAATCGGCCTTACATGTACGCCGAATAAATAACTCAAATCGTCAACTAATCCCTCTTCAATAAACTTCAATGCGCCGGTACCTTTTTCTTCAGCTGGTTGGAATAAAAATTTAATCCTGCCTTTTTTATGTACATTTAATCGATGCAGTACAAGTAATGTACCGATCGCCATAGTCATATGTGCATCATGTCCACATGAATGATTGGCCTGCAATACTCCATTCACTTCCTGCCACAGTGCATCTATATCAGTTCTAATGCCAATGGCTTTTTCACCGCTACCTATTTCAGCAATGAGTCCTGTCGTTGTAGGCAAGGTTTGAAAACAGACCCCTTCTTCTTTTAAAACCTCAGCTATAAATGCTGTTGTTTGTGTTTCTTGCCAGCTTATTTCTGGATTTTGATGTAGATGATTAAATATGTTTGTTAATTTTGGCTTTAGTGCTTCTAGTACCTGCAATTCTTTCACCCCTTTAAGCTGTTAACTGATTTCAAAATAATCATGGAACACTTTATCGTAATAATCCTTTTCTTCTTTAAATGCCTCTTTATTCTCTGTCATCATTGCCGCAATTATCGCATTCAAGAATGAAAACAGCACCGGTGTAGAATCAAGTGTAGGTTTCTTCCCTGAAAAAAGTGGTATAAGAATGTCCACATGGTTTTTTAATGGAGATAGTGGCGTGTCAGTAATCCCAACGACTTTGGCATTTTGGCTTTTTGCTTGCTTTGTAAAATCAGTCGTACTTTTCACATAACGATGAAAACTAATTGAAACCACAACTGAAGTTTCATCCATCGAATGTAAAATTTTTAATAAATCATCGGACTCTGTTCGAATAAGATGAACATCAACCTTCACAAGCCCTAATGTAAATGCTAACCAACTTGCAGCAGCAAATGATGTTCTTGCACCGATAACATAAATCTTTTGGGCTGATTTCAACTGATCAATAATCAAATCAAATTTTGCTTCATCTATTGTCTGAATGGCTTGAGTGATCCGCTCGGCATCCATATTCATCACTTTTTCTAGAAAATGTGGTTCGCCAGCGAATGGTTGCTTCGTCTGAATATAAGAATCTAAGCTGCTTTTATCGTGAAAGAATTGCTCACGAACTTCTTTTTGTAATTCAGTATAGCCTGATAATCCTATTCGGTAACAAAAACGGATGACAGTGGTTTCGCTCACACCTGCTTTTTTACCTAATTCCTTTGCTGACAATACGGCTATATCTTGATCATGGTCTAGTAAATAAGTGGCTAGTTTCTGTTGTGTTTTCGATAGTCCTTCATAACTCAATGTAATAACTTCTTTCAGATTCATCTAATCACCAACCTTGAAAATGAAGTCTGTGCTTTTTATGCAATATATTAGAAGGGTTTACTTCTTGTTTATAGTAAATTATCACAATCTTTCAGTTATTTCAATGCTTTATTGCGAAAAAGTTTCAATTTGATTGCCTATAAGCATTGATCATTGCACTATGCGAATAAAAAAGCGGACAAATTCCACCATTGAAATTTGTCCGCTTTTCGGCTTGCGATATATGCATTTTTTTATCATTTTACTTATTGTTTATTTACGATGCATCTTAAATTCAAGAAACAGTTCATTATAGTATGCGAGCATTTGTTTACCTAGGTTCTCGTATACTTCTAGCTTAGCTGTTTGCTCTTCATCTGGATAGAAACGTTCATCACTTGTAGTTTCCTCATCCATATGAGGAAGAGCTGCTTTATTCGGTGTTGAGTAACCGACATATTCAGCGTTTTGAGCAGCAACTTTCGGATCTAACATAAAGTTAATAAATTGATGAGCCGCCTCTCTATTTTTTGTTGTCTTTGGGATGACCATATTGTCAAACCAAAGATTCGAACCTTCTTCAGGAACCATATATTCCAGTGATTCATTTTCCCACATCGCATCTTGGGCAGTTCCAGACCATAAAACAGCAACAGCCGCTTCATTATTTTGCATTAATAATTTAATTTCATCACCAACGATAGCTTTTATATTCGGTGTTAATGTATCAAGTTTATTTTTCGCTTCCAGTAATCTTCCTTTATCTGTTTCGTTCAAAGAATACTCGAGGCTATTTAAGCCAAAACCGATGACCTCTCTTGCTCCATCAACAAGTAATACATCATTTTTTAAACTTGGATGCCAAAGATCGTCCCATTGTTTAAAATCAATTTCATCACTTACTTTGTCAGGATGATAAAGAATACCTACTGTTCCCCAAAAATAAGGGATAGAGTATTCATTGTTTTCATCAAATGCTAAATTTAGAAAACGAGGATCAATATTTTTCAAATTCGGCAGTTGTGCATGATCAATAGGGAGAAGCAAATCTTCCTGTTTCATTTTGTCAATCATGTATTCTGACGGTACGGCTATATCATATGAGGTACCACCCTGCTCTATTTTTGTTAACATAGCTTCATTTGAATCAAAGGTTTCGTAAATTACTTTGATACCTGTTTCATCTTCAAACTGCTCCAATAACTCAGGATCAATATAATCTCCCCAGTTATAGACAGTAATCGTGTGCTCGCCTGTATATCCTTGTGCAGTATTTAAGCGGTTAACGATATACAGCAATACAAAAGAAACAATTAATACAAGTGACAAAGCACGTATGAGGTTTTTCATTTTCTAACCCCCATTCGACCGATCTTGCTCGTCTTCTTTGTTATAAAGTAATACCCAACGACTAATAACATGGTGAATAAAAATAACAATGCGGATAAGGCATTGATACTTAGTGATACCCCTTGTCTTGCCAGCGCATAAATTTCTACGGAAAGCGTTGAGAATCCATTACCGGTCACAAAAAAGGTAACAGCGAAATCATCCAAAGAATAAGTAAGTGCCATAAAGAAACCAGCAAATATACCAGGTGTAATATAAGGCAATACAACCTTTGTTAACACATCTAATCGACTTGCACCTAAATCCAAAGCCGCATAAATGATGCTCGTACTCATTTCTTCTAACTTAGGTAATACCATTAGGACAACAATTGGTACACTAAAGGCAATATGCGCCAATAAGACGGAAATAAAGCCGAGCTTTATACCAATCATTGTGAAAAAGATGAGAAAAGATGCACCAATAATGACGTCAGGACTAACAATTAAAACATTATTTAACGACAATAAAGTATTTTTTGTTCTTCTTCTTCTTGCATAATAAATGGCCAAAGCACCAGCCACGCCTAAAACTGTCGAAATAGCTGATGACAGAAGGGCAACAATTATTGTATTTAATACTATGATTAGTAGCCTTGTGTCATTAAATATTTCTTTATACCAATCCAATGTAAACCCTTCAAAGTGATACATATCACCGCCACTATTGAAGGAATAAAAAATCAAATAAAAAATCGGTGCATATAAAACCATAAAAATGATGATTAAATACAGAGAGGACCATTTAAATCTCTTCATCGCATTTCGCCTCTCTTTCTTCTACCAGTAAGAAGCATAATGACAACCATAAAAATAATTAAGAAAACTGCAATAGTTGCCCCCATTCCCCAATCTTGCGTTACGAGAAAATGTTGCTCAATAGCTGTACCTAATGTAATCACTCGGTTTCCTGCGATTAATCTCGTCAACATGAATAAAGATAGGGCAGGGATGAATACGATTTGGCACCCAGATTTGACCCCATCTAAAGTCAATGGGAAAACGACACGAGAAAAAGTTCGCCAGCTTGAAGCACCTAAATCTTTTGAAGCATCAATAAAGGATGGGTTCAGTTCATCTAGTGCATTAAAGATCGGTAAAATCATAAACGGTAAAAAGATATAGACAGAAACAAACACAAAACTAAAGTCAGTAAATAAAATTTGCTTTCCACCTACACCCATCACTTCGAGAAATTTATTGGCTGCTCCATATGTGCCAAAAATACCTATAAATGCGTAAGCTTTTAATAATAAATTGATCCATGAAGGAACGATAATAAGTAGTAACCATAATTGTTTATGCTTTGTTTTTGTTAATAAATAGGCTGTAGGATAAGCGATTAATAACGTGAAAAAAGTAATTAATAACGCGTACCAAAAGGAGCTAAGTGTCATTTTTAAATAAACAGGCGTAAAGAATTTTTGATAATTCTCTAAGGAAAAATCGCCTTCTATATTAAAAAAAGAATAATAAACAACTAAAACTATTGGTGTGATGACGAAAAGAGCAATCCATAAAACATAAGGAATTAAATAATAATTACGAGATTTAGCTTTCATAACTTCCCTCTTCATATGCTTCGAGACGCTTATCGAACTCCTCTTCTGTTTCACCAAGACGCATGACATGTATGTCTTCTGGCTCAAAGTAGAGACCAATTTCACTTCCGACAATCGCTTTTTTCGTCGAGTGAACGAGCCACTCATTGCCATCTTCATCATAACAACTTATCTCATAATGTACGCCTCTAAATAATTGTGAATCGACTTTCACCTTTAACTTACCAACATCAGGACTAGTAATTTCTAGATCTTCTGGGCGAATGACTATCTCGACCGTTTCATTTTGATTTAAACCCGCATCGACACAAGCAAATGTTTTACTTGTAAAGCGAACAACATAATCTTCAACCATTACACCTTCAACAATATTAGATTCCCCGATAAAGTCGGCAACAAAACGATTAATCGGCTCATCATATATATCATTAGGGGTACCACTTTGTTCTATTTTACCGTTATTAAGAACAAAAATTTCATCAGACATTGCTAACGCCTCTTCTTGATCATGTGTAACAAAAATAAAAGTGATACCTAAATTTCTTTGTAATTCTCGCAGTTCATATTGCATTTCTGTTCGCAACTTTAAATCTAGTGCAGATAATGGTTCATCAAGGAGAATAAGCTCAGGTTCATTAACAATCGCTCGCGCAATCGCAACACGTTGTCTTTGCCCACCTGACATCTCTTTTATCTCTCTTTTTTCATATCCTTCTAAGTTCACAAATTTTAAAGCTTCTATTACTTTTTGATTGATTATTTCAGATTTGAGTTTTTTTATTCTGAGTCCAAATGCTACGTTCTCAAAGACATTCAAATGAGGAAAAAGTGCATAATCCTGAAAGACAGTATTCACTTGTCTTTTATTTGCAGGTACTTCATTTACCTTTTTATTATTAAAATAAATATCGCCTTTTGATGGTGAAATAAATCCAGCAATTAAGCGAAGGATTGTTGTTTTTCCGCATCCAGAAGGACCGAGCAAAGTATAGAATTTTCCACGCTCTATTTCAAATGAAACATCATTTAAGACAGCCGGGTCATTATCATATTGCTTTGTTACGTTTTCAAAACGAATAATAGTTTGGTCTGACATTCCAATCTCCTTCTTCTATAAGATATTTCTTTGTAATTCTAGATTAAAAAAAACGGATAATCAATACACAATAAAAAATAAATATTGATATTTTTATCTGCGCATAATAATTGGAATTGCTGAGACAATAAGGAAAAAAAGGTGAGTAACTTTGAATCAAAAACTAAGCTTTATTAGCATTGCCTATATTTTTATTCTCGGTATCGGTTTATTTGCTCATGTTGAAATTATTCCTGCTGTATTATCTACCTCTGGACGCGATACATGGATCAGTATGTTACTTGCCATTATTCCTTTGATTTTATTCATCCCTCTTATTTATAAAATGGGACAAACAGTTAAAGGAGCGCCGTTTATCCGAATTATTAGTCAAAAATTAGGAAAGTTAAAATTCTATATTTTATTCTTCCCTTTAATCCTATATTTAATAATTTCTGCCTTTGTCTCTACAAAAGAAATTGTCTATTGGTCACAATTAAGTTTTATGCAAAATTTTCCCACTTTGATAATTGGTGGTGTACTATTAATTGCCTGCTTCTATTGCAGTTTTTCCGGTGTGGAATCAATGGCCATTATTAGCCGTATGTTACTACCAGCAGTCATATTTTTAGGTTTTTTTGTTTCATTCGCTAACATGAAGAAAAAACATTATGAGTTGTTATTACCCATTTTCCAAGAAGGTGCACTAGATATTCTAAAGGGGATGTTTTACACAAGCTTACCGATTATTGAAATTGCTTTTGTTTTATTTCTCCTACCATATATGAAAGGAATGATTAAAATTAAACATTTAATCATTCTGGGCGTACTGATTATCGGGTTAATGATTGGGCCTGCAATTGGGGCTATAGTGGAATTTGGGCCAAAACACGCTTCTGACTTTAGGTACCCAGCATTTGAAGAGTGGCGAATCATATCTATTGGAAGATATATTTCTCATACAGACTTTTTTGCCATTTTCCAATGGCTCTCAGGTGCTACAATCCGAATTGGTTTTTTTACCTTTCTCACCTCTCAAGTTCTTACGAATGGAGGGAAAAACAGAACACCTATCTGTATCATCTTTATCTTGTTATTCATTGCGGTTGTATTGCCGCTAGACCAAGACCAATTTTATAACTTTGTTTTTCATTATTTCTTACCGATATCAACTATTGTTCTTCCTATTCAATTTATCCTGGTTTCAATATTTATCTTTAAGAATAAACAATTATTCCAAGGAGGATGAAGAGCTTGTATGATCAATCTCTCTTTACAAAAGATAAGTTGGCAGAAATTTTTAACCATTCTTCAGATATACAGATCAAGAGCATCCCTGTTCGTCATACTCCTAAGGGAGAGCTTATCATTATATATTGCCGCCCCATTGTAAACATAAATTTAGTTCACTCTCTGGTAATTCCTTATTTAATGGAGGAGGATAAAGAAGGTGAAAAACTTTATAACTATATACAAAGTGATTACAGTTTAAAAGCTAAATTAACAAAAGAAGAATTAATTCATCAAGTATTTTGTGGTAAATTAGCAGTGATATCAAACTTCCGTGAACGGATTTATTATTATGATGTGAAGGATGAACCGAATAGACAACCAGAAGAATCCGTTATTGAGGTATCAGTAACTGGACCAAAAGATGGGTTTATCGAAAATATTGATACTAACCTTGGACTTGTACGTAAAAGGTTAAAAACCCCCTCGTTCGTTAATGAAGAGTTTGTAATTGGTCGGCGGTCGAAAACGAGGGTTGCGCTTCTATATATTAAAGATGTTATGAATGAAGAAATAATTAACAATGTACGCGAGAAACTAAATAAAATTGATGTCGATATTTTGCAAAGTCGGGATGAACTAGAAGAGTTAATAATAGATTATAAATACTCACTACTACCACTTACAAATTTCTCAGGTCGACCTGATTTTGTCGTTGAATCACTCAATCAAGGAAGATTTTCAATTATGATTGATGGTGCACCTACAGTTATTATCGCCCCAATCAACTTGAGCTTCCTAGTCAAAACTGCCGAAGATAGTAATATTAGCTTTTATTACTCCTCAGTAGAACGAATGATTCGATTACTAAGCTTATTCCTGACGGTATTTTTACCAGGGTTTTATACAGCACTTGTTACGCATAATGTGGGACAATTACCTTTGCCGTTAATTGCCACTATTACGATTGCAAAGATGGGTTTACCGTTTTCGACACTACTGGAAATGATTACAATTTTTATTATGTTTGAGTTGTTTAAAGAAGCGGGTGCAAGACTACCAAAAGGAATTGGACAAACAGTTGCAGTCATAGGGGGATTAATCATTGGTGATGCAGCGATTAGAGCGGGTATAACCTCGCCTACGCTACTCATTGTTGTCGGAATTACAGCAATAGCAGGGTTTACTCTTGTTAATGCCAGTCTTACGGGTAATGTCTTTTTCTTGAGAATGGCTGTCTTATTAATCAGTTATGCTTTTGGTATTTTTGGTTTTATTCTTTCGGTAATTTGTGTTTTTATCCATTTATCTACACTCAAATCCTTTGGTATTCCTTTTTTAAACATAGCAAAGCAAAAAAAGTGGTCAGAAGAACTAAAAATGTTTGTTACACTTCCTTTTAGCCTACAGAAAAAAAGAAATCTATCTTACGGAGTTAAAGATAAAACGCGAAAAAATGATGACACTGATTAAAGAAAATGGAAATTTATACTTATCTGCTTGTTACCATAGTTTGAGAAAATGCTGCACCGCGTATACGCTGTTTATCAGTATTGCTTTTCAAGATAAACAGTTTATTATTTATTTACAGTTTTTAAACTGCTGCAAAAATTCATACAAGATGAGACCAAGCAAAAAAGGAGTTAAAAACTCCCAAGCTCATAAATTAGATTTTTACCTATGCATGTTCTTTTTGTTATATACTTTTCATCTCCCTCCCTTCCTTTAGTCCGTTTGCCATCAGTGCGAGTTATACTTGCGGAAACTCTTTAACTCTTTATACGGTCCCCTTATTAATGCCTCTATCTGCTTATCTTTAGAGACATTAGGCACTTTTTTCCCTTTAACTTGCTTAAAAATGGGCATTACAGAAGTAGCTCCTTCTTCAATATTCCATTGTTTTCCGTCATGAGTTAGCTCAAGTTCTATTCTTCCTAAATGATTTCCCCAATGCCCTGCTTGAACGATAAATGGTGTTGTCTGAGATTGAAGCCATTCATTCGGTTTTTCTGGAAAAATATTATGACTATGTCCAAAAAGAATCACATCAATATTCTCTATTGATTTTAATTCATTCACGCTATTCCCTTCTTGCTGAGCAAGGCCCTTGTCAGCATTGATACCAACATGAGCTAAAGCAATGATAATATCTGCCCCTTCTGCTTTCATTTGTGGAATATACTGATTAGCCGTTTCAGTGATTGTTCTCATTTTTAACTTTTGCTTAAAATAATTGCTATTCCAATCGGCGACAATAGGGGTTAAAAAACCAATCACTCCAATTTTTATTGCACGCTCATTCCCATATTCATCGATCAACGTCCGCTCAAGAATCACATATGGATTCATATAAGAAACATCATCAAAGATATTTTTCGTCATATCCTCATTGTATATATTGCTACTTACAATTGGAAACGTTGCATCTCTTAAGCTTTCCGTTAAAAAGCCGATACCATAATTGAACTCATGATTTCCGAGTGTCATGGCATCATATTGTAGTGTATTCATGACATTAATCACCGGGTGAGTTTGTCCTAAATGCATCAATCTTGTTTGAAATACATAATCTGCAAATGCATTACCTTCTAAGATATCACCAGTATCAAATAATAAGACATTTTTGTTTTCGTGACGTTCACTTTTAATTAAAGTTGCGGTTCTAACGAGTCCAAAATCGCTAACAGATTCGCCTTCATCGTTTTCATCCATCATATGACCATGCATATCTGTTGTTTGTAGAATCCGTAATTTAACCGGAGCTGATGAGGCATAAGCGTTAGTAAATAACGAGAAACCGAAGAGCCATCCAATGATAGGAAGTATAAAGAAAACGACAGTTATCTTTCGCATATGACTTTTCATCATTTCACCTCAACACATTTGATGAATTCTTATTTTGTCATGACTCGCTTAAAATCATTCGATTGAAAGCAAATTGCCCTAAACCACTTTATTCCAATTAACACATTTATAATTGGTATTGTGCATAGGTTAGAACAAGCCATTATATTTTTTTATCTAAAGAAAAATATATGAAATTAAAAAAAAGTAGGATAGAATAATAAATATAAGGAAATGCTGAGAGGATGTAGGTTTTGTATAAGATATGTTTACCAATGATGTTCCTTTGCTATATGTTCATTACGCCATTGTTTACTGAGGATATAAATGAACATCGTTCTCTACATTATGATGATGATGTTCAAATAACGGCTACGATTGCCGCATTTAAAAGACCTACGGAAATTGTTATACGAGAAAAAAACAATCATATTGTACATAATATCAATGAATTTATTAGCTTAGAAGAACCCCATAGCATCGTTCAGGAGAACCAACAATCAAAACAGGATCGATTTCAACTACCCGTCCAGTATCAATCCAGTTACTTATCTAATCTCCTTATATAAAAAGATGCTTTATTGTTGAAGATTTTATAGGGGGAATATGAAAATGGAAAATTTCAAGAAATGGTTACAAAGTAGCGGGATTAAAAGAGTTATTATTTTTGCAATTCTCGTCTTCGCTTTATTTTTAATGAGAAGTATGATTAATGTCATCCTTATTACGTTTATTATTTCCTTTCTAATGGATCGATTAGTGAATCTTGTCTTGAAGAGAATGAACATAAATCGAAAATTCACAGTAATCGGTCTTTACTTAATTATTATTGCGATATTGACTGTTGGCATTAGCAGATATTTACCAGTTATTATATTTGAAATCTCGCAACTGATTGGACAAATGCAAAGTTTCTTTAGTCAAAAACATGACAATATTATCATGAACTATATTACTGAATTATATGAGCGCAATGAAATATCATCTTATTTAGAACAAGGGGTAACCGTTCTACTTAAATACTTCTCTGATATAAGTTCATTTGGCATACAATTTTTAATTTCACTTATTTTAAGTATTTTCTTCGTTTTAGAGAAGCCAAAGTTGATTGCCTTTACAAACAAATTTAAATATAGCAAAGTTGCACCTTTTTATAATGAAATTGCTTACTTTGGTTCTAAGTTTGTGCAAACATTTGGCAAAGTAATTGAGGCGCAATTTATTATTGCCCTTGTGAACTGTGCATTAACAACTTTTGCTCTATGGATAATGGATTTCCCTCATTTAATGGGATTATCTATTCTTATTTTCTTTTTAGGCTTAATACCAGTTGCGGGTGTGATTATTTCATTGGTGCCATTAAGTTTAATCGGCTATACGATTGGTGGAATCATGCTCGTTATTTATTTATTAGTCGTAATTATGATTATTCACGCAATCGAAGCATATATACTTAATCCAAAACTAATGTCATCAAAAACCAATTTACCTGTCTTCTATACTTTTATCGTATTGATTTTCGGAGAACATTTCTTTGGCGTATGGGGACTTATTGTTGGAATTCCAGTGTTTGTCTTTTTACTAGATGTATTAGATGTACAAACGACAGAAAAAAAATCGGTAAAAGCATAAATAGCTAAGGGGATAAAAGCCGTGCAAGTTAGTACGGCTTTAATCCTCTTTTTCTGCACTTTCCGCTCTGATTGACGACAAACTCAAAATTCTAAACATATTCCTTAGAGCATTTGAATTGTTACAACCCCGATGAATAAGCTGTATTCCTCCATTGTAGTTAAAGTCTTTCACTATAGTTAATAAATATAAAAAAGAAGAAACCTCCCAAGTAGTCGTACCCGTGAGGTTTCCTTATTGCTGATTTTGTATGGTCTTTAAACCCGTTATAATTAAAAATGCAGCATATATAAGTAAGAAAACACCTGGAACAATTAGTAATAACGCGCTTCCCTCTCTTGACTGTGCGAATTGTGTAAAATAACCTGCGTAAGGAATGGTAAAGCCCGTATATTTAGCTGTTACATTGTCAGAAAGAACGAGATCTTTATCAATTGTATTATTATTATCTCCTTTTGTTTCATACATTGTGTGCACGCCACTGTGAATAACATTATGAATGCGATGAGTAACAGGAATGCCTTCTTCACTTAGAAAAGTGATAATATCTTGCTTTTTTAAGGATTGTTTTTCTTCCTGCTCTAATGGTTTTACGGCAATAATTGCACCTGTTTGAAACGTCGGTTCCATAGAACCAGATAAAACAGACTTTAATTGGTACCCTAAAATTGTTGGTTCCCCACCTGATGCTTTAGCAGCAACAACAATAACCGCTAACACGATCACTAGCACCATTAAGAAAACTGTCATAGCCGTACTAAACCAGTTAAGTACCTTTCTCATTTATTCAACTTCCTCTACATCAAGTGTTTGTTCAATTTCATCCTTTGAAGATGGCTTTTCATCGATTATTTCTTCTTCTTCTGTCAGTTCTTCTTGGTTTTGTTCAACATCAACATTTTTTTCTTCTTCAGTAACTTCTTTTTGCTCTACTTGTTGTTGCTTATCTTCTTTTGGCACCTTTTCATCCTCTTGCTTTTCTTTCTCTTGCTGATTTTCCTTTTCATGCTTATTTACTGTCTCTGGTTTTTTTTCACTATCGGTAACTTCTTCATTAGGTAACCAGACTTTGCTCTCGACATTTACCTCAACAGAGGTTGAATATGTATAACTTGCTTTAGTATGTCCTATGAATACTGTATGGAAAGTCACAATAAGAGAATAGATAGATAGAACAGATAGTAATAAAACGATTTTTCTATTGCACTTCATATTTAAATCTCCTTTTCTTACAAGAGCTGGGGAAACGATCATCATTTCCCCAGCATGTTTTAATTATTGAACGCCTACAGCGTCATAAGCTTGTTCAACTGCTGTAACTGCTGGTGAATCTTCACCATAGAGATCTTCTGCAGCATGGATTGCAGCTTGTCTCATCATGGCAAAAGTTGAATTTGGGGTTAAATAAACCGATAAGGCACGATAATAAATTTGTTCCGTTTTTTCACGGCCAATACCAGTTACTTCTACTCCGTAATGCTCTCCCCCTTCAGAGACAAGGTAAGCAGCTTTATTATTAATACTACTATTAATATGCACACCACCATTATCAAGAGAGCCTGTATATCTTCTATCCCAATGATCTGGATAAGGTTGTTGTGTTCTATTCTCAATTAAACTAGCTGGATCTTCCATAGAGCGTAATCCAATCGCCCCGTTCGCCATAATATCCTCACCGATAATCCAATCATCTCGATCGACCATGGCACCAAAAATATCAGCGAATGATTCATTCAACGCACCTGATTCATTACGATAAATTAACCCTGCTGTATGTTGAATGACACCGTGAGACATTTCATGTGCAGCCACATCGAGACTACCAGCTAATGGATGAAACCTAATACCATCACCATCGCCATAAGACATATATACACCATTCCAAGAAGCATTGTTCCAATTATCACCAACGTGAACACGAGAGAGTAATCTTTGCCCTTGATCATCTACAGAGTTGCGATCAAATGTTTGTTTGTAGTAATCATATGTCTTTTGAGAATTGGCATGAGCATCAACTGCAGCACCATCGGTAAATAACTTACTTCTACTAACAATATCTTCATTAATATTATTATCATAATCGTATGTAATGACCCCATCACCTCTTGTTTGGTCATACATTTTAAACAAACCATCAATGTACGATGCCTTAAACATTTGTTTATCTCCGAATACGCCATATCCAAATGCCGTTATTTCATTTGCTGCATTATACGAATCAATAATTTGACCATTCTCCACATTAACAAAGTAATGCCAGTATCCTACTTCTGGAGAAGTAGTGGAAGCTTTTACAAGATAAACAGGATAATAGTTATTATCAAACTTGTATATGACTTTTTCTGCTGTTACTTCACTATCATATTGTTTTACTTCGCCAATTACCGCTTCTATTCCTGCTGTTGCAATGGAAATAGCCTTTTTTTCACTTATTTGTTCGGATGAAGCTTTTATTTCAATATCTATGTCTGAAACGACTTCACCGTAAAAACTAACTTTATCGCTATCTGTTCTAATATTAAAAGTTTGTTCTGCTCCATATATAGGAATACCTTTATATAATTGTTGCAAACGATAATGATGAAAGTTTTCATTTTTGTCAAACTCATAATCTTTTACTGTAAAACTTTCGCTTATTTGTTTATTAGATAAATTAAATTGCTTACTTTTAGAAAGAAGATAACTTTCAAGTACTTGTTTAGGTTGAACCGTTTCACTTGCCTGCATATGTTCAGTAAGATTAGATGAGTGGCTATCCAGTTTGGTTTGTGATTCATTTGCATAAACTTGTCCTTGAATAGGACTTGCTAGCATTCCTAAAATGAATGCTGTTGATAATACTTTCGTTTTTATCGACATGCACAAAAGCCTCCCCCATTGCTTATTTTAATTTTACTTCTCCTCACCAGCTGTTTGTGAAGCATTAAATACCCATTCTAGATTTAACTGATCCCCTTGGAATTGGTTTTGATCTTCACCGTTTTCAACAAATTCGAATTGTACCCATATTTCATTTGTTTCGCCTGGAGCTAGGCCACTATTCTGCTTCCATAATGGATCCCATAGATCTCTCTGTACGATATCAGGGTCCATATTTTTCAATTCATACAAAGTTGTCTCAAAAATAGGTTCAGACTCTTTCTCCCAATTCCATAAAAAATTCACACGAATATGTTTACCGAAATCTTCTGTATTATCAGATAATTCATCCGATACTTGGTAATCTGTTAGCAAATGAATGGATTCGATCGGCAATGAACCACTATTACTTAATACAAGCTCTCTCGTGACAGTGTCACCCGGTTTTAAGTTTTCCACTTGAAACATAACCTCAGGGTTAATGGATAAGTCTAACGTGCCCGCAGCAAATACATGATTCGTCGATACTTCATCGGAAAAATAAGCAAATGTCCCTCCTCCAACTAGAGCAAGTCCAAGTGCAGCTGACATCATCCCAGATGCAAGCTTTTTTTTCACTCCCATAGTAAATCTGCTCCTTTCAACCGTTTATATTTACTTTTCTTCATTTGCTAAGACTATTAAGAAAAGCTTACGTCAAACATAAAGGAATCTATAGGAAGAATTAAGTTTCCTATGCCCTATTTCAATATAGTCATATTCCTTCATTTTTCACATTTTTAGTAAAAATGAGGTATTTATTACCATTATTTTAGGCGGAAAAAGTGATTATCCTCCGAATTTATTTGAATACTGGTATTATTTTATTCCATTTGCTCGTCTACTCATTGTATTTAGGCATTTGCCTTCATCAACCTCACAACATCAGATTCTCTGAAAATCATAGCGAGTTGCCTATGAATATAGAAAGGGACCATTTTAAAGGATAAGAAAAAGGGCAATGGATTTCACAAAATGTCTCATGTCAGAAATCCATTCCCCTATAAAGAACGTTCTACTTAATGCTTAGCGGCTTTATATCGCCAAACTCCATTTTCCATTCCCTTCTCTACTTTGTTCTTTTCTTCCAAATAATCTAAGTGACCAATTACCTCTGACATTACAAGGCTGAACTGCGTATAATATTTGTCAGGGTAAAAATGTTGGGCAATTTCACTCGCTGTTTTTTCTGCTTCTGAAACATAGGACAGGAATTTTTCAGCTTTTCTTTCTATCCCTTTCAACCTTTTATGTATAAGTAAATGTGGCGTCGTTATTCGTTCCCCATGCCCACTATAACAATAATCAATATCATAGGTTAAACATTTTTGCAGTGAGTACGCATACTCAATGACAGTCTTTCTTCTTTCACCATTCGTATAAGGTTCAATTAAAGCATTACTTGAGATATGGGCGATAAGGTGGTCTCCACCTACCATTACATGGTTTCTTTCATCTATTAAAGCGATATGATCAGGCGCATGTCCTGGTGTTTCAATTACTTTCCTATTTATAATATAATCATTTTCTGCTAACATTCTATAATCAGCATGCAATCCCTCGTTTTGTTTTTCTATGACGATATTCATGAGCTGCTGTACTCTTTTTTCACCCTCCTTCCCACAACCCATCTCACGATATAACCTTTCATAAAAGGAAGTTCTTTGTTCAAAAAATGACTTTTCCCTCTTTAAGCGAGGAATCGCTTCAGCATGAACATAGACGGGAATATTATGCTTTTCAATGATTCTAGGAATCAAGCCTATATGATCTTCGTGTGAATGAGTAAGGATGATTTCATTGATATCCTCTAACAGAAATTGATGGCGCTGTAGTGTTTGAAGAAATTGCTGCCAACATGCTTCATGATTAATTCCAGCATCTATTAATGTTAATCCTTTAATGCCTTCTACAATAAAGAAATTAAAAGACCGCAAATCACTGTTTGTCGGTATGGTAATTGGATAAATCATGACCTTATTCCCCCTACTAAACTATTTATCTAAAAAAATGATTGAGTGAGCACTCGATCAAAATGTCTTATTTCTCTAAAAATTTCACTGGCAATGATTATCTCTTAAGTTTTTTTATACAATATAGTATAATAAGTATTATTGTCAAACCGACCATTGCCACGCGAATATTGTCCATACTTGAGGTGATAGAATGGAATTTCATGCAGAAACAACAAAAGATAAAGTGTTATTTTTATTAAAAAAAGAGTCTTCCATGTCTGTCAACGACCTTAAGGAACGCCTGAATATTAGCCATATGGCGGTGAGAAAACATTTAACCGGATTAGAGAATAGCGGTTTAATCGCATCCACAGAAACGAAACAAGCGCTAGGTCGCCCGACTCAATTCTACTATTTAACAAGTAAAGGCGAACATTATTTTCCGAAAAATTATGAAGGTCTATCACTTGAATTTCTTAATGACATGGAAGAATTGTATGGCAGTGAAGCGATTGAAAACTTATTTATGAAACGGGAAAAGCGACTAGTGGAAGAGTACGAACATAGATTACAAGAACAAGCAACTGATATGAAAATGCAAACATTATTAAACATTCAAAATGAAAAAGGCTATATGGCATACTTGTCAAAAACAGGGACAGACGAATATGAGCTCACAGAGTTTAATTGTCCCATTCTTTCCATAGCCCAATCCTATAATACAGCTTGTCATTGTGAAACCCAATTGTTCAAGCAAGCATTAAACACAAATCAAGTCCACCGTGTAAGATGCAAAACAGAAGGGCATGATCATTGCCAATTTAAAATTAAATTTAATTGACTCAACTATTACTTGATAGAGTAATAGTTTTTCTTTTTTATTGACACTGGTCGGTTGATTGTTTTGTGGATTTTTAGGGCTTCCTTTTTTGTATGTATCTTCTTTTTGTGACATGTCGAATAGGAACAACAGCGTACATTTTTAACTTTGTGTGTATTTTCTATTTGTCCCCTCTTTTTCCTAGATGCCTCATAGGTTGTGTGCTTTTTGTTTTTACCTTTAAATGTTTCTACCTCTCATTATGTATATAAAAAAGACCCAAAATTAAATTTTGGGTCCCTCATCAATATCCTTATTTTGATGCTGCGAATAATTTGTTAACTTCATCCCAATTCACAACATTGAAGAATGCTTGTACATAATCTGGGCGTTTGTTTTGATATCTTAAGTAGTAAGCGTGCTCCCAAACGTCAAGACCAAGGATTGGTGTTTTACCTTCCATTACTGGGCTATCTTGGTTTGGTGTGCTTGTAATAGATAATTGACCATTTTCAGATACTAACCATGCCCAACCAGAACCGAAGCGTCCAGCTGCAGCTTTAGCGAATTGATCTTTGAATGCGTCATAGCTACCAAAAGCTTCTTCAATTGCAGCAGCTACGTCACCAGTTGGTGCACCGCCACCATTTGGAGAAAGAAGTGTCCAGAACAAGCTGTGGTTTGCATGTCCGCCACCGTTATTACGTACAGCTGTACGAATATCTTCAGGAACAGCGTCTAAATTAGCAATTAGTTCTTCAATCGATTTGCTAGCTAATTCGTCATGTCCTTCTAATGCAGCATTTAAGTTGTTTACATATGTTGCATGATGACGATTGTGGTGGATTTCCATTGTTTGCGCATCGATATGTGGTTCAAGCGCATCATTTGCATAAGGTAATGCTGGTAATTCGTGTTTAGCCATTTTGAATTCCTCCTAATATGTAAAATCTTTTTACACTCTATATTTTAGAATACCTTATCTACTTTTTCAACTAATAAGTATAAAAAGTAGAGAGAAAATTAAAGACACTATTTCCTACCTGATTTTGTTAAAATTGGTATAAAAGGAGCGAGAGAGGATGATTGTATGAAAGCGGTTCTATTTGATTTTGATGGTACGTTAGCCAATACCTTACCTATTTGTTACGCTGCGTTTAACAAGGTGTTCCAAAAATTTGATCAGCGTACACTTTCTAACCATGAAGTTCTATCTATGTTTGGCCCATCAGAAACAGGGATTATTCGAAAACATCTAAAGCATGCTGATAAAGAAAAAGCTATTTCCTCTTTTTACCAATATTATAATGCAAATCATGCAAAACTTGTACAAGATAATAATGAAATAAAGCAAATGTGAAAACAGCTAAAACACAATGGCTTACTCTTGGGGATTGTCACTGGTAAAGCGCAAAGGAGTCTACAAATATCGTTAAAGCAACTACAAATGGGCGATTATTTTGATGTAATGATTACAGGAGATGATGTTGAGAAACCGAAACCACATCCAGAAGGAATCGAAAAAGCACTATATAGACTTAAAGTCATTCCATCAGAAGCGACCTTTATCGACGATAGTGAGGCAGATATATTAGCTGGGAAGGCGGCAGGCGTAACTGCTAAGTGGTTAGAGGAAACACAAACGACGGCGTTTCAACCACAAGCAAATATTGAATTGAATGAATGCAATACATTGCTGCAATTTATCAAAGGGGATGAAATAATGGCTGATAAGTGGTTAATATGGGCGCGGAAAATCCAAGCAATCTCACAATCAGGCTTAGCTTTTTCAAAAGATATCTATGATATTGAAAGGTATGAACAGTTAAAAGAACTGAGTGCTGAAATCATAAGTGAGTACTCAGAGCAATCAACGGACGATATTGTTGCGGTATTAAGTAATGAATCAGGCTATCAAACACCGAAAGTTGACGTACGGGGCGTTGTTTTTCAAAATAACAAAATATTACTAGTGAAAGAAAAGTTTGATAACAAATGGGCCTTACCAGGGGGCTTTTGTGATGTTGGCTTATCCGCAAGTGAGAATGTTATAAAAGAAATTCAAGAAGAATCTGGTTTTATTTGTGTTGCGAAGAGGCTCATCGCCTTGTTGGATATGAATAAGCACCCGCATCCGCAACAACTCTTCCATTATTATAAAATATTTATTTTATGTGAGATTTCGGGGGGACAGGCAGCCTGTGGGATAGAAACTGAAGCGATTGATTTTTTTGCTGAAGACAACTTACCTCCTCTATCACTTAATCGAAATACGAGAGAACAAATCAAAATGGCTTTCGACTTTCTTAAAGATTCTCATGGATTCCCCATCATCGATTAATCAAGCAAAAAGGCCTATAACCATTTTCGGTTATGGGCCTTTTAGCCTTTTACTTATGCATCAATTGTTATCTTCTGTAATCGTTGTTGCCACTCTTCGTCTGTTAAACCATTTTCTTGCACGTATAAATTATTAGGATGTGTGCGGCACTCATCCGAACAGCTCCTTAAATATTTATGCTCGTTTTCTTCTGTTGTCATAAAACGTTTATCGCAATCAGGATTAGCACAATTAACATAACGTTCACAAGGTTCACCAGTGAAATGGTCTTTCCCGACAATGGTATGCTCTTTCTGATTAATGGGCACACTGATCCTTTCATCAAATACATAACATTGGCCGTCCCATAGTTCTCCTTGAACTTCTGGGTCTTTACCATATGTGACAATGCCACCATGTAGCTGACTCACATCTTCAAAACCTTCTCTTACTAACCAACCAGAGAATTTTTCACAACGTATGCCACCTGTACAATATGTTAAGATTTTCTTACCAGATAGTTCGTCTTTATGCTCACGTATCCAATCAGGTAAATCACGAAAAGCTTCAACATCCGGTCTAATCGCCCCTCTAAAGTGGCCGATATCATATTCGTAATCATTTCTTGCATCAATGACAACAGTATCTTCTGCTTGCATGGCATCAAAGAATGCTTTTGGCTCTAAATATTTGCCTGTTATCTCATTAGGATTAAGATCATCCTCTAGTTTTAATGTTACTATTTCTTTACGAGGTCTGACATGCATTTTTTTGAATGCATGGCCATTCGTTTCATCGATTTTAAATACCATATCACTGAAGCGTTTGTCGTTTTTCATCATATCTATATACGCATTTGTTTGTTCCACTGTTCCTGACACTGTACCGTTTATACCTTCTTTAGCAACAAGGATTCTTCCTTTTAATCCGAGCTCACGACATGCTTTTAGATGATGTTTACTAAAGGCTTCAGGATGTTCGATTGTTACATATTTATAATAGAGTAAAACGCGGTATTGATTATTTTTTTCTGTCATTTCTTCCACCTGCTTATTTCTGTTCTTTCATTTGCGACAATAGTTCACTGGGCGTTTCACATTGAATAAACTCGCCATTCACTATTGCATATGGACTTTTCTTACATTGCTTACAATGTGATTGGCATTCATATTGTTTATAAGATACTTCTTTACTAGAAAGAAAAGGGCCAAATAACGCAAAGTCTTCATCAGTATAAAACCGATCGAGGTTCTTTTCGCAAAATTCTATCGTAACTTGTTCTTTTTTTGAAAAAATTTTATTAAATAATCCCATATACAACATCCTTTTTTAGATGTCTATTTTCATATTTGTCCGTAGAATACTATACCATGATTTAACAGGCATTTTCAAATAGATTTATATCAATTACCTTGCCCTAATCTCATTCACTATAACTTCTAAACCGTTCGTCAAAGGAGAGTTCTTCATACTAGCAATCATTTTTGGTCTATCCAATTCCATTTGCCTTAACGTGTGTAAAAGGGAACCGATTGCTTCTTCCTCGATTACTTTTGCGAACCCTTTTTGGGCGAATGATTCAGCATTTAACAATTGATCACCTCTACTTTGTTTTTTAGATAAGGGGATGATCAGCATTGGCATGTTTAGTGCTAAAAATTCAAATAACGCATTAGATCCACCCCTCGTGATTACACAATGAGTAGCTGCAAGGATATGCGGTAATTCCTCATGAATATATTCAAATTGTCTATACCCTGCTTTCCCTATTAAGCTTTCATCCACTTGACCTTTTCCACAAATATGCACAACTTGATAGTTATCTAATAGATTCCGTAATTCCTTGCGAATTTGTTCGTTTATCTTTTTAGCACCCAAACTACCACCCATAACAGTAATAATAGGCTTTACACCGGAAAACTCAAGGAACTTTAAGGCCGTGTTTTTATCGCCGGTAAATATCTCTGGCCTTATTGGTGAACCAATGGCAAGTACTTTTTCTTTCGGAAAATAAGCTTTCGCCTCTTCAAACGATGTGAACACCTTTTCAGCAAATCGTTGGGCAATTTTATTCGCTAACCCAGGTGTTAAATCACTCTCATGGATAATTGCTGGTATTTTTAGCATTTTAGCAGCAATTATCACTGGAACTGATACAAATCCACCTTTTGAAAAAAGCAAATCGGGTTTTATCTTTTTTAAGATCCTCCTTGCATCAATCACACCTTTCATGACGCGAAAAATATCTTTTACATTCTCTAAGTCTATATATCTTCTTAATTTCCCACTAGAAATAGGAAAATATGGAACATCAGTCTTTGCGATTAACTCCTTCTCAATGCCTGTTTTCGAACCTATATAAAAAAAATCTACTTCTTTATGTAATTCAGTAATAAGGGCGAGATTAGGGGTGACATGCCCCGCTGATCCCCCTCCTGTTAAAACCACTTTTTTCTTAGTCAACATCAACCATTCTCCTCTTTCTCTAATTAAAGACCTCATTACTATTATAATCTACTTTTATTTCCCTAGCCCCTCCCATGCAAATTTGATTTCTTCTATTTCAGCCTTAGCTCCCCCCTGATCATGAACATCAATAAAACCAATTGCTCTGTTTAAACTTGTACCTATTTGATTGAGTTCATTTTTCTCAACAGAAAACTGCACTCGCTTTTGAACAGTTAAAAACCCTTCTTTGGCTTGATTGATTTGTTTTTTTGCACTTTTCCAATCACCTTCTTGAATTGATTGTTCAACTAAAGAAAGCATCCCTATTACATCATCGCCATCAACGAGTGGTTGTTTAAGAAAATCTCCAGACTTCATTGTGAATATAAAAATAGCCAGTATAAGAAAGGGGATCAATTTATAAAGAATAAACTCTTTCATTTACTTCAATCCTTTAAAATCTGTAATATCTACGGGATTTTTCATTTTATCGTGATAAGCGTCAATAAAGAGCATCCCGTTGCTATCAATAATCGCTAGAAAGATATCACTAATTTTTGTATATCCACGATTTTTTAATTCTTTCATCAGCCATTCCTCGGATTTTTGCAATTGATGCAAATTATTGCGAACAAGCACACCATCATAAATTAATTCCGTCCCTATTCCTTTATATGTAGACTTTAACTGTAAATCCCTTGGGGTAACTGGTAAATAATCCGCTTTTTTTAACACGGATATTTGCCCATCTTTTTCTACAATTGCATAATCTACCTCTTTTAAATCAAATATCCCTTTTTCTCTTAGTTGTTCTTGGAGATCAGAGATACGGTAACGCAGTTTCTTCATGACTTCATCCATAATTTCCCCATCCATAATAACGATTACAGGCTCCCCATCGAAATAGATCGATGCTTGGCGCCACTTCATCGTTACTTTTTGCAGACATAATACGAGAACCGTCCATGTGAACAGGCCTACCCAATAAGGCCAAGCATCTGTCGCGATGTCTGCAGAAAGATTCGCAGCCATAGAACCAATCGATATTCCTAAAATATAATCAAAAAATGTGATTTGACTCACTGTTTGTTTACCTAAAAATCGCGTAAATATAAGCAATGTACCAAAAGCAATAATCGACCTTACTATAACGACCGATGTCTCATTCATCGAATTCACTCCTACTATCATTGCCTTTAGTATGAGCGTAATTAGAAAAAGTATCCAGAAAACAAAGATAAAGTTGGGGGAAATATGTAGATTTTTTGCATATGGCACTTTTTTAAAAACCAAAATGGTTCCGAATAAAAAAGATACAAGAGAAAAATAAACGAGAAAGATTCTCGCAACATTTTCACAACTATTTTAGAAGGGGGTCCGACAGTTAGTAAGAACAATTCCTGTTTACTTGGTTATGTTGTTAACATCACGAAGGTTCTGGGAAAATACACAGAAAAACACTCGCTTTTATTAGTGAGTGTTATATTTTGTAATAATTATTTAATCATCATTCTCATTGTTATGTACAAGTTGTATAATACATGTTGTTACAGTGACTAAAATTATACCTCTAACTGATCTTAGAAACACTAAAGCTATTAGTGATATGGTTATAGAGAATCCAACGGAACCCGTTTTTGTAACCAAACATGGAAGAGAATTTTTAGTGTTATTGAGTCATGAAGAATACAAGAAATTAGTAAAAAATAAAAAAGGAAGATACGGGTTAAGGCCGTATCTCCAAAGTTGGGGAGTTCAGTGGTGGCTGAACTCTTTTTATTTGTTCTTTTTCATTTTTTCAATTCTTGCAGTTACTTTTTGGTACTCTTCAACTGTTTTACAATCTTTTAATTGTTCCACAATTAAAGATAATACTACATCAAATTGGTGATCCGTCATACCTTGCATTACATTTCCCTCACTTAATCGAAATATTTCATCTACTATATATAATAACAATTGAAATGTCAGAAACATTGTTCTACCAGTTCTAAATAATCATATGCTTTTTCAGCATACAATTGAGACTCTCAATCGCTTGTTTAACCTTCCTAACCAGATACAAGTTGGTCCAACACTACCATTTCAATTTGATTTCTTCCAGTCTCAACGTGTTTTGAATATATTTTATATCTCCCACATAATTTTGATTCCATTGAATTATACAATAAACTTGTAGACATGGTCTAGTTCTTAGACTTTGTCTACAAGCTGAAATGAAGTCTAAAACTTCATTTTATTTTCTCCCTATATATCTAATTCTAAGAAAATCGGACAATGATCACTACCCATTGTTTGACAGTGTGCACCGGCATCTTTGATTTGTGCTTTTAATTTTTCCGACACGATAAAATAATCAATTCGCCAACCAATATTCCGCTCTCTCACTTTGGCCATGTACGACCACCATGTATAGACATCCGTCTTTTCTGGATAAAGGTATCTGAAAGAATCGACAAACCCTGATTCAAGGAGACTTGTCATCTTTCCGCGTTCCTCATCAGTAAATCCTGAATTTCCTATATTGGATTTTGCATTCTTCAAATCAATGGTTTGGTGTGCAACATTAAGATCGCCGGTGTAAATCACGGGTTTTTCAGCCTCTAACGAAAGCAAATATGTTTTTAAATCATCTTCCCATTGTAAACGATAGTCTAATCGGGAAAGGTCTCTTTTGGAATTCGGTGTATATACATTTACAAGGTAAAACGTTTCAAATTCCAACGTAATAATTCTTCCTTCTTCTTGTTCTTCGTTTTCTCCCACACCATATTTTACTGATCGTGGTTCTACTTTAGTAAAAATAGCGGTACCGGAATAGCCTTTCTTAACGGCATAATTCCAATATTGATGGTAGCCTTTTAAATCTAATTCTATTTGACCCGCTTGAAGCTTTGATTCTTGTATACAAAACACATCTGCATCTACTTCTGCGAAAAAGTCGAGAAACCCCTTCTTCACACAAGCGCGCAAACCATTGACATTCCATGACACAAATTTCATGTTGCTAAACTCCCCTTTTTCTCTATCTGATCCTTCTTATTCTATAGGAAGTTTGACTTTGATTAAAGTCTTGTGATTTGCTATAGTTTTTACGTATAGTTGAAGGAGGAATTTGAATGGCTGATCATCAATTTCATTTAAAAGCACACTTTCCAGGATTACGAAATAGTGTCGGAATAATTGAAAGTGGACAACTGCGTACAAAAGTATCTATTCCGCCTGAAATGAACGGACCAGGAGTAGGGACAAATCCGGATGAAATGCTTCTAGGTGCTGCTGCCACTTGTTATATCATTACATTAGCTGCCATGATGGAAAGAAGTAAATTGGAGAAAAATGATTTATCGATGAAATCAACAGCAATTGTTAACGAAACAAATGGCGTCTTAACTTATAAGAAAATCATCCATAAACCAACCATTGTACTTACAAACCATGATAATGACCGTGACAAGGACCTTGCGTTGAAGTTGGCTAAAAAAGCAGAAGCATCCTGCATGATTTCACGCGCCATCCAAGGCAATGTAGATATTGAACTAGAAGTAACCATCAAATAAAAACAGCAATCCAATCCACGTCTCTTACAAGTTTCAATAGAGGCGTGAAGGTTTAATCAAACGACGCTACCCACTTCTCCGTGATTTCTACACATCTTTTGATAGCTGGTGACAATTAAACTTTATCGCCAATTCTAATATGCGATAGCTTTCTTCCTTTAATGGCATTACCACACAATTTTTAGGAATGGTTTCTAATAATAATTCTAGCAATATGCTTACACCAAAATTATGAGCAACCATTGACTTAATTAACTCTTCCGCCATTCACTCAACGCGGATTATTTGGTTGAATCTCTGCTTTGGCAAATAAATCTATTATTTCACCCCCCATATGTTGACATGATGAAAAGGGATAGCCTTTACCTCTTGTACGCTCAACTCACTTCTTTCTGAAAAGGATGATCTGCTAGCGCCTTTGGTTTTATTTCTATTCGCTGCCGGTTTAACTGTCACTTTACCATTCGTGATATCATAGGTGCATTTTTGGCGTGATTGTTGCGACATTAGGAAGTTACCCGAGTGCCTGTTAAGGTGACAACTACCCCAACAATGGAACAATAAACAGAAAGTACTTTACTTTAATACAGCCTAAAAGATATTCTTAACTAAATAGGGATAGGAGAAAGTTTATGTTATCACTTCGTAGAGTCTTAAAATTACGTGATTTAGAAATTTTTCATGTTTGGAAGAAGGAACATTTCTTATCTTATGTAATCATTGAAGATACTAGAAATCCATTTACTAATGAGGATAAACAACTAGACCCACTATGTTATATGGAAGATGAAGAGATTGATGAGATACTAAATGTTTTCAGGATTTCTATCATTAATGATGAAAAGTTAAACGAAGAGGATTCAAAAGCACTACGATCATATTTTTCGGACTTCGTTAATAATACGAACTTAACAAATTTTATTATTAAGGAATATGTTCAAGAAGATTTGTATGATAATGAAGACAATATAAAATCCTTTAATAAAATCTTACAACATATAGGTTCAAATTATAAAATAGAAGAATTTGATGAAAAAAATTGGATTTATTTATCACAAGATTAAGGTTTCGTAAAAAAAATAAAGCCGTTCTCTTCGTTCAGAACGACTCTATTTTATATATTTTTTTAAAATGGGCCTATATCAATAACCTTTCTTCATTAAATACCCACATAATAAAAGCGAAAGTACGATAAAGCTAATTAACGCCATAAAACCGCCTGTAAATGAGCCTGTTGTTGTACTGAAAAAGCCAACAACCATTGGGCCAGCAGCTGCTACTAAATAAGATACACATCCGAATATACCACTGATTCTCCCCATTACTTGGGGTGATGCAACTTCATGGAGCATCGTCATGGTTATCGGTGCTGGCATGTATAATACACCTAATAGAATAATTGTAAGTAGGATCACGACTGTAGTATTCGTAGTGTATAAGAACCCTAGGAAGCAGCCAATGATGATGAGACTAGCTACAGCGACAAAGACAGCCCGTTTCATCCATCTATCAGATAGATAGCCACATACTAATTGTACGATGATAGCGAGCGCATAACCCGCTGCATTAATCATAGCTGAATTAACAAAATCAATCCCCTTTGCTTCTGTTAAATAGCTTGGCAAAAAAGTAGAAAATCCGAAAAACCCGATTGAGACGCAAGCATATACCGTTGTTAATATCCAAAACAAAGGACTGGTTAAAACGGACTTCAGACTACCTGTATCGATGCTAACAGTCTTTTTCACACCTTGTCCATTTTCTATATAGTTCACTTCTGCAGCATTTGTGGCATAATGTTCAGATGGCTTGTTTCTAATCATAAAAATAAATACGGCCAAACAAATAAAAGAAATAATCGCTAGTGCAAAATAACTTTCTCTCCATCCAAATGATGCAGCAATTAATGCAATGGCTGGAATCCCAATAACCGGGCCAATCGCATTACCTGTAAACCAAAAAGACTGTGCTTTACCTTGTTCGTGTTGTGGAAACCATTTAGCTGTTAAGGTTAGTGCAATGGGGTATAAAACACCTTCACCAACTCCTAGTAATGCTCTTGACCATAATAATGCCGTAACCGATGTAGCTGCTCCACCGATAACCATCGCTATACCCCAAATGGCTATACCAATCATCCCACTCTTAAACGCGCCGATACGATCAACTACAAACCCCCAGAAAAATTGCCCTAATGCGTATGTAATTAAAAAGACAGAGCTTAATGTTCCCTTGATTACATTATCACTAATGGCTAAATCTTGTAAAAACTGTCTTTCTGCAAATAATATATTAATATTAGATTTATCAATCATTGAAACTGTGAATAATAACATCAATGGTAATGAAATATAAATCCACCTAGTATTGGTTGCCTTAGTCATGTTTTCTTCGTGAATTACTTTTGCATCTTGCATAGTTGAATCACCCCTAGTGAAAATTGGCATGTTAGTAGAAGAGTGATATAATAAGTACACTCTTATTGATAACGATCCTAGTAATCTTTAAGACAGAACAGGTATCTTGCAAACAAAGGGATTTCCCACAAAATCCTTTGGAAGATACCTGTTTTTCCCTTTAATTTGTTTGTAATGCTTGAAAAGATGCCTCTGCTTCCTTAATCCATGTTCTTAGTTTATTTGGACTGATGGGTAAATCATTTGTTTTAATTTCTAATGGATGAAGGGCATCTACGATCGCATTTGCTATTGCAGCGGGTGGCGCGATCGCTCCTCCCTCACCTACACCTTTTATCCCTAGGCGATTTCTTGTCGACTTGAATTCCTGATGTGCTTTTTCCACTGTTGGTACTTCCATCGATGTTGGTAGTAAATAATCCATATAAGTACCGGTAAGCAATTGCCCTGTTTGGTCATAGACAATTTCTTCATAAAGAGCAGAACCAATCCCTTGCGCAATACCGCCTTGCACTTGACCATCAACAATCATCGGATTAATAACCGTACCACAATCATGTACAACACTATAATTCTGTAAGTTTACAAAACCTGTTTCTTTATCCACCTCCACTTGTGCCATATGAATCGATGCAGCAAATGTGACTGTTGGAGGTGCAAAATAATGTGTTACTTCTAAGCTAGCTTCCATGCCTTCCGGTAAATTTCCTAATTTAGCAGGTAGCGCAGCTCGCCCAACATCTTTATAGGTGACAAACTTTTCTGGAGAAGTCTCTGCATATATTTTCCCTTCATCAATGACTAATTCTTCATCCGTTTTTAGTAAATGGGCGGCAATTTTTAACACTTTCTCTCTCATTTTTAATGCTGCCTCATAAATAGCTGAACCAGCATTTACGGCACTTCGGCTAGCGTACGTTCCTTGGCCCATTGGCAACACAGTTGTTTCGCCAACGCGAACAGTAATATTTTGCGGGTTTACTCCCAATCCGTCTGCTGCAATTTGTGAGAATACTGTTTCATGCCCTTGTCCTTGAGGCGTACAGCCTAAATAAGCTGTCACATGGCCAGAAGGATCAATAGAGATATGTGCCCCTTCATAAGGTCCTGCACCTGTACCTTCTACATAAGAAGAGATACCAATACCAACAAGCTTGCCCTCTTTCTTCTTCTCTTCTTGTTCTTTTCTAAAAGCTTCATAATCAACTAAATCAACTGCTTTGCGTAATGCATCAGGATAATCGCCACTATCATAAATAAGCTGGTGGCCATCTTTCACTAAAATTCCTTGATCATAAGGCATGTCTTCAGCTTGAATCATATTTTTCTTCATAATTTCGATTGGATCTACTTTTAATTTTCTTGCGACGATATCGATAATTCGATCCATTACGAAGACTACTTCAGGTCTACCAGCTCCCCTAAATGGCACATTAGGTGTTTTATTCGTTAAAATGACTTCACATTTACTATCATAGTTAGGGATTTTATAAGCCCCTCTTAAATGATAGGCACTATTATAAGCACAAGTTAAAGCGAAGAAATTAACAGCACCACTATCAATCACAAAAAAATCTTCAATGGCCGTAATTGTTCCATCCTGTTTAAACGAAACTTTTACTTCATGGATTTGGTCCCTAGATTGCCTTGCACTTGTTAAATGCTCCATTCGGTCCTCTATCCATTTTATCGGCCTCCGAATTTTTTTAGCTAAGTAAGGAATGAGAATCTCTTCTGGGTAAACACCACCTTTTGGTCCGAAGCCGCCTCCTACATCAGGTGCTGTGACACGTATACTTAAATCGGGTAATGACAAACAATGGGCTAAAGTAGATCTGATTTCATAAGGCATTTGCGATGACGACCATACTCTCAGCTCTTGATTTCTTGTATCAAATTTCGCCACTACTCCTCGTGTTTCTAACGGATTTGATCCCAGTCGGGGAGTTCGAATTTTTTCATTAATAATATAGTCTGCTTCGGAAAATGCTTGCTCAACATTACCTGTTGTTACGTGAAAATGAGACTGAATATTGTTTTCTAAATGTTCTTGTATGAGCGGTGCATCCTCTTTTCGCGCTTCATATGGGTCAACAAGCGGTTGTAGCGGCTCATAAGTTACCTCGACTAGATCAGCTGCATCTTCGGCGATGTAACGATTTTTCGCCACAACAATTGCGACAGACTGGCCAACGTATGTCACTTTTTTCTTAGCCAAAATATCCTCATAGTTGAAGTTAATCGTTGGTGATATCGCCTCAACTAAATTAGGTGGAAGAAAACAATGTGATTCAAATTGCGTCAATGGTTTAATATCTTCAATATCTTTTGCAGTAAATATCCCATAAACACCCTCAATTGCTTTTGCAGCCTCTATATTTATATCCACAATCTTCGCATGTGCATGGGGGCTTCTCACAAATACTGCTTCTGACATATTTGTTAAACTAATATCGCCCACAAACATGCCTGTTCCCGTTAAAAGGCGATAATCTTCCTTTCTTTGCATGCTTTTTCCGATATATTTATGCATATTTCTCCCTCCTTTTTTATAGCGTTTGGTGTGTGACTTGCTTTACTGCTTTAACAATATTGGCATAGCCTGTACATCGGCAAAGATTTCCTGAAATCGCTTCCCTAATTTCTTCTTCAGACGGATTTGGATTTTCTTTCGTAAATTGCGTTAATGTCATTAAGAAGCCTGGTGTGCAAAATCCACATTGAAGGGAATGACAATCCGTAAATGCTTGTTGAAGAGGATTTAATTGACCATCCTCACCCACAAGTGATTCAACCGTTTCAATCGTAGCCCCATCCGCTTGAACAGCTAGCATTAAACAGCCTCGCACCGCTTCCCCGTTCAATAGTATAGTGCAAGCCCCGCATACCCCATGCTCACATCCAACATGTGTGCCTGTTAAAAATAATTCTTCTCTTAAGAAGTCAGTTAATAAGAGCCTAGGCTCTATATCTCTTTCCACTTTTTCACCATTTACAATTAAAGATATTTTCACTTTATCCAACCTTCTCTTCTCCTTCCCATGCTCTAGCTGTTGCTTCTTCTATTGCACGTTTTAATAGCGTACCAATAAGTTCCCTACGATAATCCGCACTTCCATGCAAATCGCCTTCTGGGTCCACACAATCACTCGTTAATTCAGCGACTTCTTTTAATAAAGCTTCCGATACTTTCTTTCCTATTAATAATTCCTCTGCTTCTTCTACTACAAGTGGAACAGGATTGACTCCACCAACGGCTAGTTGTGCCTTTTGAATGAGTCCTTGATTATCAAGTCCAATTACTGCTGCAGCGATTGCTAAGCCAAAATCGCCATGTCTCCTCGCTACTTCTACAAAAGAATGCCCCACTCTCTCTCCTTGAGTCATAATTGGAAAGCGGACTTCTTTCACTAATTGATTTGTTTGTAATGCGGTCAGGAGATAAGTGAGAAAGAAGTCTTCAGGACCGACAACTTCTTCTTCATCAACTGAGGCAATCACAATCTCTCCTCTTAATGTCGTCAATACACACGGTAATTCTGCCGAAGGATCACCATGAGCAATACTACCACCAATTGTCCCACGATTGCGAATTTGTTTATGACCCACCCACTTGATTGCGTCAATAAGCAGCGGACATTTTTCTTTAATTAATTGTGAATTTTCCACTTCCACATGCCTTGTCAGTGCACCAATGGCAATATATCCATCTTCTTCACGAATATAATTTAATTCTTTTATTCCGCTCACATCGATTAAAAACTCAGGGGTGGATAATCTCATATTCAATACAGGTATTAAACTTTGACCGCCAGAAATGATTTTACAATCATCTCCGTATTCTTCTAGATAAGTTAATGCCTCCTCAACACTTGACGGTTTTAAATATTTAAACTTTGATGGTTTCATTCATCTGCCACCCTTTCGTTACGCTTTTTGTAAATTGATTTGTTTCTCAACATCTTTAAAGAAGTTCCCAGCAATAAATTTCGCAACACCGCTCATTACCCTGCTTCCTACACCTGCAATCATGCCGCCGACTTCTGCATCACATTCCCATTTCACTTCACACTTTTCTTCGTCAACTGCCGTAATATAGCAATCCATTTTTGCCTTAACAAATCCTGGCTTTCCACTGCCTTCTGCAATTAATTGATAGTGTATAGGTGCTTCGATGTCTTCAAGTTTTACATTTCCCTTGTAATCTCCTTTAACTGAAGCAATGCCCAATTTCATCTCAACATCATAGGTTCCATCCTCTTTTAAAATTAGACTTTTGCATCCTGGGATGGCTTTTTCTAATATTTGAGGATTATGAAGAGCATCCCAAACATCTTTATTATTTTTTTTCATTTTCGCTTGACCTGATAAGATCATCATTTTCTCCCCTTTACACTTTTAAAATTGTGCTAATAGTAACAATATTAATTTTTTCAAAAAATTTTGTCAATGGAATACAGACGTTTTTGTTTTATTAATTAAATACAGTTTCTTATATAAAACATAAATGCATATAAAATCTATATTTATATAAATAATCTCTTTTTGGTTTTATTAGTAAAACCATATTATTATTTAAAAATCAACTAGCTTTTCATATCTTTGCCTTGTATCAATATCTAATAAAATACCGCGGTCATTCACTGCTATTTCTTCTTTATATGGGATGGTGCGAATAAAGTTCTTTCCACTTTGTTGTTGAATAGATTGAATCATCGTATTACTGATATTTGCAAAATAGACAGGATGGCCAGCCGTTTGATTATATAATGGTCTTATAGTAAATGGATGATTTTTTTCTCTCGCTATGTGTTGACCTCTCTCAATAATCATTTCACTTGTTTTCTTTTCTATAAAGGGGGTATCTCCTAAAAAAACGAGTGCATCTTCCTCTGGAAAAACCACTTTGGAAAGTCCCTTGTACAGTGAAGAGGATTGACCATTGGCATAATCCTCATTTATGAGCCAAGAAAAGGAAGGATCGCTTATCTTGATTTCTTCCATAATGGTAACCGCATCATGCCCAATAACTGCAATCACTTCTTTACAATGTAACTTTAATACTTGTTCAATTACATATTGAAGCATTGTTGTCCCTTTAAATGGTAGCAACTGTTTTGTCCGCCCCATTCGCGTGGATAATCCAGCTGCAAGAATAATGGCTTTAATCGGACGCTTATGGTGATTGGTGGATAAATTCCGCACCTTGTAGAAAACCCCCTTTATGTCTTGTTCTAACGGCAATTACTTCAGCAACAATACTAATGGCAATCTCCTCAGAGGATACGGCTCCAATATCAAGACCAATTGGACTATGTATTCTTTGTAAGTCTTGATTCGTGAAATGACATCCTTCCAAATATAGCTGATCGAGGATTTTGATACGTCGTGATTTCGGTCCTAAGACGCCAATATAAGGAGCCTGTGAAGATAGGGCAAATTTTAATGTCTGCTTATCTTTTTCAATATGATGATTCATAACGACAATATATGTACGATTTGTGAGACGAATACATTCTGTGAAATTCTCTGGTCTAGCTATTATTCTCTCGGCATGAGGAAACCTTTCTTCATTGTTATATAGACTTCTTTGATCAACGACAATCGTCTTCATCCCGCATTCTGCTGCATATTTAACAACAGGTATCGCATCATGTCCTGCACCAAACACCATCAAAGTAGGCGATGGAACAAACACATCAAAAAATACGCCTACATCTAATTTATTCTCATCTTGTAACAACAAACTTTCTGGTTTCGGGTTGGATTGTCCTAACTTTTCTTGAGCAATGGATTTCGCCGCCGCTTCCAACACTTGGTCATGAAATGATCCAATAGAGGGTTGATTTTCTAGATAGCAAACCCGTTTATTTTTTTGTGACGAACTAGCTTCTGTAATTGTCATTAATACAGCAGGCTGTTGTTGATCAATAGCTTCTAGCCAAGCATCAAAAGGCAGCAATTGCTTTTGCACATTCATCCACCTCTTCAATATTTTGTGGTGTATACATTAATGGTTCAATATAGATAAAAACCGTTCCTGGACAGCCAAGACCTAAACCCCATACTTCTTCTTCATCTAAATGATACGTTTTAATAATTGGAGTTTTTGTTTTTATTACTTCCTTTGCTACTTCCGCTACATCTGCCTCTAAACAACCTCCCGATATTAATCCGACAGTACCTCCATCCGCATCGATCAGCATTTTTGCGCCTTCTTTTCGATAAGCCGATCCTTTTACTTTAATCACCGTTGCCAGAGCACAAGGAAGCTTCTCAGCTTTGCATTCTTGTATTGCGCTAATTACTTGTAGCTGTTCATTCATCATCGACATCACTCTCCAATGGGTATATATTTAATAGTATAAGTAGGAAATGGAATGTTTTACCTATAAAACGAAGTTTCCGATATAGAATAATATAAGCGTTCCTTCTTGACAATGTCAATTAAATTTTTAGAAAATTTACAATAGATTACTTTTTGTGATTTTTGACTTTTTATTATCCAAAATACACATAGGAGGTATTCATTTGAAGAACCCTACGTTATCTACTTATTGGCTTTTTCCTCACTCTCCCGAATGGTATAGGCAAATAAGCAAGAACGGAGAAGCATACAAATATCCTTGGCAATCTACTATTGATTCACCTATAGCAGAAAATATATTTGATCAACTCGTCTGTCTACACACAAAAGATAAAGTTACCCTTGATTTTGGCTGCGGGGATGGGCGATTCACAAAAAAATATGCTTTATATGCCAAGCAAATGATTGGGGCGGATTCTTCTATCCAATTTATTCATACAGCAACGAAAACAAAGCCTGATAACACTACATTTATTGTTGCTCATTCAAAAAATGAACTTCCTTTTAAACCAGCATTCTTTGATCTCGCAATTACGCGTAAAGGACCCACATCCATCTATCAACAATTACCTCATTATGTAAAAGAAGGAGGGCTCATTTTAGTTTTGCACCCTGGTGAAAATGAAGGAAAAGAGCTATCAACCTGGTTTCCTCTCTTTTTCCAGGCAACCAACATACCATACCAATTGAACAACATCTCACAGAAATCTTCACAAAGACTAATTTCAAGAAGTTTAAAATTCACCCGTTTCATACGATTGAATATTTACATACCCCCCTTGATCTCATCCACTATCGTTGCTTTGGACAAAAAGAAGAAATCTATCAAATAGTTAACTCCGATTTACGAGAAATCACTAACATTTTCAAGAAACACCAAACAACAAAAGGCTTACCTCTCACCTATGAACGATATATAACAATAGTACATGTGTAAATCCCTTACAATTCTAGGTTCTTTGAAGACATTATGTAGAGTAAATATTGGTACATTTGAAAAAAATATTGCAGGTATATAGATTTTGTTCTCACAGGGGTAAGTAGGATTCTTCGTTTTGCGTTTGGATGCTTTTATTTATCATGATTATTTCGTTTGCGGTGCTCATCACTGCTGGATTCCTTCTATTTGCTTCGCTTTCATTATTTGCGGTGCTCATAACTGCTAGACTCCTCCTATTTGTCTCGTTTTCATTGTTTGCGGTGCTCATAACTGCTAGACTCCTTCTATTTGCTTCGCTTTCATTGTTTGCATTGCTCATCACTGCTAGATTCCTCCTATTTGCCGCGTTTCCATTGTTTGCGGTGCTCATCACTGCTGGATTCCTTCGATTTGCCTCGCTTTCATTGTTTCCATTGCTCATAACTGTTGGATTCCTTCTATTTGCTTCGTTTTCTTTATTTGCATTGCTCATCACTGCTGGATTCCTTCTATTTGCTTCGCTTTCATTATTTGCATTGCTCATCACTGCTAAGCTTCTCCTATTTGCCTCGTTTTCATTGTTTGCGGTGCTCATTACTGCTGGATTCCTTCTATTTGCCGCGTTTTCTTTGTTTGCATTGCTCATCACTGCTGGATTCCTTCTATTTGCTTCGCTTTCATTGTTTGCGGTGCTCATCACTGCTGGATTCCTTCTATTTGCTTCGCTTTCATTGTTTGCGGTGCTCATCACTGCTGGACTCCTTCTATTTGCTTCGCTTTCATTGTTTGCATTGCTCATAACTGTTGGATTTCTTCTATTTGCATCGCTTTCATTATTTGCATTGCTCATAACCACTAGGCTTCTCCTATTTGCCTCGTTTTCTTTGTTTGCGTTGCTCATAACTGTTGAATTCCTTCTATTTGCTTCGCTTTCATTGTTTCCATTGCTCATAACTGTTGGATTTTTTCTATTTGCCTCCTTTTCATTGTTTGCACTGCCCATCACTGCTGGATTCCTTCTATTTGCTTCGCTTTCATTATTTGCGGTGCTCATAACTGCTAGATTCCTCCTATTTGTCTCGTTTTCATTGTTTGCGGTGCTCATAACTGCTAGATTCCTCCTATTTGCCGCGTTTTCATTGTTTGCGGTGCTCATCACTGCTTGATTCCTTCTATTTGCTTCGCTTTCATTGTTTCCATTGCTCATAACTGCTAGATTTTTTCTATTTGCATCGCTTTCATTGTTTGCACTGCTCATAACTACTAAATTTCTTCTATCAGCCTCGTTTCCATTGCTCATAACATCTACTTTCCTTCTATCTGCCTCAATCAACCATTTTCCATAAACACACAACGCCAAATCTTTGATGAATTCTTATTAGAAAGCACTAAAAAAGACTAATCCGTGCCTTTACAGCAAGGCTAGATTAGTCTTCTTCTTTAAATATTTCATGTAAATATCGCTCTCTATTTTCCAAGAAGTATCTCGTTATTTGGTAATGATCTGTTTCTTCGTAGGTTGTTTCAGCAATTCTACCTTTATCGAAATTTAGGATTGTTGCGCCAGGAAAGCCTAGTAGTATCGGGGAATGAGTGGCAATGATTAATTGGCTCTCCTCCGTCGAGACGATGTCATGCATGATTCTTAGGAAAGCTAGCTGCCTTGCAGGCGATAGTGCCGCTTCCGGCTCATCTAACAAATAAATACCCTCTCCATCAAACCGATTGAGAAAGAGTGATAGAAACGATTCGCCATGCGATTGTTCATGTAATGACTTTCCTCCGTATCCACTATAACCTGTTGGGCATTCCCGTTCTAATTCATCAATATGTGTAGAAAACTGATAAAAAGATTCGGCTCTTAAGAAAAAGCCATTTGTTAACTTCGGCATCCAAGAAAGCCTAATATGGGGAGCTAAAGAAGATTCGGATGCATGTAAATCATAACGATTACTTCTATTCCCTCCAGCCACATTAAAACCACAGTGGTGGGCAACGGCTTCTAGTAAGGTTGACTTGCCAGAACCATTATCACCTACAAAGAATGTTACAGGTGACTTAAATTGAATTTCATCCATTGATGCAATCGTAGGAATGGATAAAGGATAGGTATTTTCATGACTATTACTCATTTTCTTTATTTTTTTTAGCAATGTCTCTCCTCCTGTTTCCTAATGTCCCATTGATCATTTACTGAAAATATGCCATTGTCTATGGTATGATAAACATATCTTTCCAGAATCGAACTTTCTCATAAGAAAAAGAAGGTCTGCATATGAACAAAAGCTATTCATTATTGCTAGCAGTTATTATCGCTTTAGCAGGAGGGGGCGTCTTCACCCTACTTCATATACCAGTAAGTTGGCTATTAGGATCCATAACAAGTATTATGCTATATTCTATCATATCAAAGAAGACGTTGTACTGGCCAAAATCGTTTAGAAACATCGGGATTTTTATTATTGGCTACAGTATGGGTCTTTCATTAACAAAAGAGGCGATGGTGTTCATCTTGCACCAACTACCCTCCATGCTATTTTTAACAGTACTTATTATTGGGTTTAGTTTAATCACTTCATTATTAATAGCAAAATTGACTGGTATCCATTATCCATCGATATTGCTTGGTAGTATTCCTGGTGGTTTGTCACAAATGCTCGTATTAGCTGAAGAAACAAAAGATATTAATGTGACTGTTGTTACTTTCTTACAAGTCGTGCGATTAATACTTATTATCTTTTTTGTCCCTTTTCTCATTTTTGGTCCGTTCTTTCATAATGGTGAGAACATCTTGCCAACTATTGAAAAGCCGGCTAGTTGGCAGCAATTATTTCCTGACATAATTCCATTTATTATTCTATCACTTATCTTAGTTATTATATTTAAAAAATGGAAAGCTCCCACCCCGTTTCTACTCGGTCCTATTATTGCGACAAGTCTCATGACATTGCTCCATATTAATGGTCCAGAATTACCTAACAGCTTACTAGAGATTGCACAAGTTTTTATTGGCATTAACATTGGACTCATGATGCATCCAGAAAAGCTTGAAAACAAATGGAAATTATTAAGCTTAGGAGTATTTAGCAGCGCTTTATTAATCGTCATCTCCATGATGCTCAGCTTTCTTCTTAGTCAATTTTATGGGTTTTCTCTCGCAACAAGCTTCTTAAGTTTATCACCTGGCGGAATGGATCAAATGGCTATTATTGCCCATGAAGTCGATGCACAATTAGCTGTTGTAACCGGCTATCAACTATTTCGGGTATTTTTTATCTTCTTTATTGTACCACCTTGTTTAAAACTTCTATTTTCGCGATATAGAAAAGAAAAAGGGTGACCAGTTGGTAACCCTTTTTACCTATACTAAATGATCTATTCTCTTTATCGTTCATTTTACCTATTCCTTACTCATCTCATTTTTATCTACAAAATTTATTGTCGAAATAGTCAATTTCGTTATAAAGTGACTACATTTGTGGAATAACGTCTTGTTTTGATATCTTTTGTCAGCCGGCAGGAAAAGACGGGTTATGATGCGGAATAGCTAATTATACGGAATTTATTATGTAGTTCGGAATCCCCTTCCGAAACATGAAAAATTACACTATGATGAAAGGGAGTTATTCATGAATCAAATTATGCAAGCATATACCATTAATGAAGTATCTAAACAGTTAAACATTCCGCCGGGAACATTAAGACAGTGGGAAAAAGATTTAAAGGATATATTAGTGATTCCCCGCTCTAAAAATGGGGCAAGATATTATACAGATGAAGAAATTAGCTTACTAGATACCGTTAAAAAAATGCGTAATCAAAATTTAAGTCAAAAAATGATTCGCAGATTACTGAAACAACATCTTGATTCAAATGCTATGACAGATCAACAAGAGAGCCCCCTAGAAACTTCATTGAATCCTATACTACATGAAGCAACAACTAAGCAAGATCATCACCCTCTCAATATCGAACAGCTATCTATGGTCATGACACAATTCCAAGACCATTTATTACAAGAGATCAAGCAAGAATTAAACACGAGCTTTAAAAAAGAAGTTGTAGACGAAATGAAAATGGAGCTTTCCAAAAATTCGCTTCATACAGTTAAAACAATTTCTGACTCCATATATAAATCCAACGAAAAGACGAAAGCAGAAATTCAAGAAATGACTGACGAATGGAAACATGCTTCAAAACAAAGCTCCGGAGCACTCGAAACCTTGTCAAAAAGAGTTGCGAAGCAGTCGAAGCGAACGACAGACCAAATGCACTATATCACGAACAAAATAACCGAATCTTCAGAAGCATCCTCTGAAGAGTTCAAAACAATGATTCATTATATTTCTAGCTCTCAAGAATTAACAGGTACAGAGTTTAGCAATGAAATAAATGAATTAAAAGAAAGTATGAATGCCGATCGCGATATTTATGTCGAAACAATGAGAAAAGAACATGAAGAATATTTACATCGATTACGCGAACGAGAAGACGCATTCCAAGATATGATGCTGTCTTTCCGGGATGCAGCAGCGAGTAAGCAAGAAAAGAAATGGTGGCAAAAGTGGAAAAAATAAATTTGTAGGGGCGAGTATCCCCTCAATATAAAGGGGTTTTTATCAAATGAAAAATCAGCAAAAAGCGCATAATGTGGATGAATTATTAGTTACAATGGACAATAATCATCATCGTGTAGATTTTCGCCTAGATGAACTCGAATCGAAAATGGAGATGTTAAAAAGAAAGTTAGAAAAATTTGAACACAAAATGCAAATGCTTAAAGACTAATTACACCTGATAATACCCTCTAAAAGAGTATTAACTTATAATAAACGTTAATACTCTTTTTCTTCGTTCTTATGTTATTCTCCTAAAACGCCCCCATGTATTCAGTATGATCATCTCTCCATTCAATGACTTTTCCTACTATCGTTTTCTTTAAAAGAAACTATATTTTCCTAAACAGATTATGTTATTCTGTAAATAATAGGAAATATATCCTTATGGAGAATTATGGATAAGTCGAATGAGTTGTTACCTATGTTTAACGAGACTATAATTTAGGCAATAAAGAGTAGTATCAAGGTTAGAAAGGAATTCTATTTTGAAAAAGATTAGTATATTTTTCTTAATATGTTTGCTTATTTATATAAGTTGGCCGTCAATTAGTGAAGCTCTTGGGGATAAGACCAACGAACACTTGAAACAAATTCAATCATCTATTGAAGAAAAAGATGTTCAAGGCTTTACAGAAGAAGCTGTTAATGCTTTTAATCAAATGATCATAAATTTCGAACAATGGATTCAGCCTTCACCTAATGACTATTCTGCAGAGGAAGATGAATCAGTCGAGAAGCCCACATTATCTGAACCTGATAATCAAACAGTTTCAGTCTATAATTTTGAAATCGGGGAGGAGAAAACTGAAGTTGAGAATACATTAGGATCCCCTCAAAGAATTACATTAAATGAATATGGTAGTAAATGGCATACTTATCATGATAATTATCATCATTTCATCATGATTTCTTACGATGAGAATGATTTAATTAATGGCATCTATACGAATCAAGATTTAATTACTTCTAAAAATGGCTTTCAAATGAATATGACAAAAGACGAAGTAACAAAGATATTTGGGGAACCGATAAGTTCTATTCGGAAAGGTATAACCAACTATCAATATGCAACCGATAATAATTATGCACTTTATGAAGTCGATGATAGTTATTTAACGGTTTTCTATGATATTCATGAAAATAACCAAGTAACAGCTATTCAATTAATTTCTAAAGAGCTAGAACTTAAAAAGGTTGGCTTCTATGGTGAAAAAAGTGCAGATTTAAAGGAAGGTTTTGAATTCCAGTTATTTGATTTAACAAATGCTGAGCGCGTTAATTATCGTTTACCTACACTTACTTGGGATGATCCCGTAAGACAAACAGCTAGAGATCATAGTGCTGATATGGCTGTTAATAATTATTTTGGTCATGATAACTTAAAAGGTGAATCGCCATTTGACCGGATGAATGCTGATGATATTCTGTTCCGAACAGCGGGCGAAAACTTGGCCTATGGCCAATTTAGTAGTATTTTTGCCCATGAAGGCTTGATGAATTCTGCTGGACATAGGAAAAACATTCTTAAAGAAGATTACCAACTTCTTGGTGTTGGTGTGGCATTTAATGACGATAATCAGCCTTATTTCACAGAAAATTTTTATACGAAAAGATAAGCATGCAGGAATGCTCTGGCATGCCCTTTTTCATGCAACAAACCATTTAACATATCTATTCACTTCCAGCGTCCCTACCGCCAAAAGTTTAAATGAGTTTTTGCCTTAATGATCGTACCAGGTTACATTTTAATGACCGGATGATTCATTTTAAAAGCAGATAATTTCATTCATGTAAGAGAAGTTGCTACAATATGTACAGATACTAAAAAGAAAGTAGCTGAAAACGATGTCAACGATAAAATATTCTGTTTTAGATTTAGCACCAGTTCTTGAAGGTGGGACACCTAGTGAGTCATTAGCGAACTCGCGTGATTTAGCCAAACATGTAGAAAAGTTAGGTTATACGAGATATTGGTTGGCCGAACACCATAATATGCCGGGTATTGCTAGTTCAGCGACATCAATTGTCATTAGTGATATTGCCCGCGCAACCAATACGATTCGAGTAGGATCTGGGGGCATTATGTTACCGAATCACTCTTCTTTAGTGATTGCTGAACAATTTGGTACGCTCGAAACACTTTACCCAGGAAGAATTGATTTAGGCTTAGGTCGTGCGCCAGGTACTGATCAACTTACTGCGGCGGCATTAAGAAGAACACGACGAACAGATGCCGAAGATTTCCCTCAACAAGTGGAAGAATTGAGAACTTATTTTGATCCTTCCCGCTCTGAACAGCCATTACCAGTTAGAGCGGTTCCAGGGGAAGGCTTGAATATTCCAATATGGTTACTCGGTTCAAGTGGTTATAGTGCGCAACTAGCTGGTCAGTTAGGTTTACCATTCTCTTTTGCTAGCCATTTTTCACCAGACAATACACTACCAGCAATTGATTTATACCACCGGAGCTTTAAACCATCTGATGTATTAAAAGAACCTTATGTAATGGTTGGGGTGAATATCATTGCAGGGGAAACAGACGAAGAAGGACAATACCTTGCAAGTTCTCTTTACCAAACTTTCTTAGGTATGATGCGTAATAAACGTGGAAAGATGTTGCCTCCTATTGAGAATATGGACGAAGTTTGGACACCTATTGAGAAACAATTATTACAACAACAATTAGGTTCTTCTATTATTGGTGGTCCCGAGACAGTGAAAGAGAAGCTCGAAATATTCCTTGGCGAAACCGGAGCAAATGAGATTATCGTCAATGGTCAAATCTATGACCATGATAAAAGAAAAGCATCTTATCAGCATGTGGCAGATGTAATGAAAGAAATAAATGCTTAAGAACTTTGATTATCGATAGCAAACAAACTGCTTGAAATCTAGTTACCTGTTTGCTTTCGAAGCCTTTGTTCTTTTTAAAACGCGGATAGCACTTCGGAATCTGCGTTGCAGGGATGAGGTACGAAGCACCCTTCCTCATCCCTCTTTTATTATTTTTCACTCTCTCTTCTTGGTGGTACACTTTCGTTAAGTATGTATATTATGAATGATGATTTTTGCTATACAACTCTACAAATTGCACAAGCATTGCTCATTCCTCAGCTTTTCCCGCAGCACATCTCCCTTCCGGACACTTTTTCTAAGCAAACTCTAGTTATTTCCTTCTCACTTCATTGCCTATCAAATTTCACTACCATCAGCCTTGTTCGCTATAAACGAAACACGCTAACTAGTGAAAGACTTGATTCACTTCTTATCTTCTACTTTAGAAAGTGAGTCAATTTTTGCTTCAGCTAAGCGGCGATAAAGGTTGCTCATATGGACCAATGAGTTAATCATTAATACCTCTTTCATTTCATTGTTAGGTTGGGGGAATTTTTCATTGTAGTTTTGAGCAATCGATTGCTCCATCCATTCAATATTTTCATTAAATTGTTCTTCATTCTCATTTATCATGTCTACATACATTTCATAAACGTCTTCTATATTCCCCTTATCTCTTTGCACTTCCTGATTTAGACTGTCTAACGTTGTTTTAATGTCCTGTATTGATAAAATGCCTTTCAATTGATAAATAAGGCTCATCGTTAATATATGTTCTTTACTGTAGCGTTTATTTTTAATGGGAGGTAATAATTTTCCTTTGGCATAATTATTAATCATTGTTTTTGTTAAAATCTTCTCATCTTCATTTCGTTTATAAGAATGGTAGTTTTGTTCAAATAGTTGTATAACTTGATCCATATATAAAGCGATAGAAGGAATATCTTCCATGCGAATAGGCTTTCCTTGTCTGATTCTTTCTTGTTTTTCCATCATTGATCCCTCATTATTTTTCTTATTATCATACATCCTATCACAAAGAATGTAAATGTTGACTATATATTATAGTTAGTAGTAATATTATATGTAGTATTAAAAACTACTTATAATATTACTAGGGGTGTTATCATGTCGTTTATAAGAGAACCCATCAATAGCTTAACTCATTTCGTTGGCGCGATATTGTCATTTATTGGTTTACTGGCGCTAATCATCAAAGCATCATTACATAACGGAACAAATATTGCCATATTCTCCGTTACTTTTTTCGGCATTAGTATGATGTTACTTTATCTTGCTTCCTCCACCTATCATGGGGTGATAGCAAAAGAAACAGTTATTGCTTTCTTGAGAAAAATTGACCATTCCATGATTTTCGTCTTAATTGCTGGTTCTTATGCACCTTTCTGTTTAATAGCACTTGATGGCGTATTAGGGATCAGTTTATTTGCTTTCGTTTTAACGACATCCATTCTTGGTGTATTATTTAAAATGGTCTGGTTTAGTTGTCCTAGATGGTTATCTACCTTTTTGTATATTATGCTCGGTTGGGTTATCATCATCGCCTTCCTCCCATTAAGTGAAGCATTGAGTACAGCAGGGCTCATATGGTTAATTCAAGGAGGCGTCTTTTATACAATTGGTGGCGTTATTTATGCGGTCAAACCTAAATTTATGGAATTTAAACATATGGGGTTTCATGAGATTTTTCATATCTTTATCTTATTAGGTACGCTTTGTCACTTTATTAGCGTATATGTTTATGTTCTTTAATTAGATGAACATTGCAACGGATTTAAAAAGAGAGGGCTAAATGAGACAGATGTTTACTTACTCATTTAGCCCTTCTCTATTTTTTATTTAATTAACTTTTTCAATAGCTTTAATGACTTTTCGCTCGGGTATCGAAATGGAAAATCCATTTTTGTTGTTTGTTTTAAGACGCTTTTATAATGCGTGAATGCATCAAAACTTGCCCGTCCATGATAAGAGCCAATCCCACTATTGCCTACACCACCAAATGGTAAATGTGGTGAGCTTAAATGCATCACTGTATCATTGATACAACCACCACCGAACGAAAGGGATTGCAAGATTTTTTGCTGGACTTTTTCATCTTCTGAGAAAAGATAAAGTGCTAGCGGTTTCGGTTGTTCTTTTATTTTGGTAATGACATCATCTAATTCCTTATAAGACAATACTGGAAGAATTGGACCGAAAATCTCATCTTGCATAATCGGGTCTTGCCAATTAATTTCGGTTAAGATGGTCGGTTCGATCAGATGATTTGATTGATCCACTCTCCCTCCATAATAAGATTGACCATTTGTTAAAAATGTAGAAAGCCTTTTAAAATGCTTCTCATTGACGATCTTTGTATAAGCTGGATTTTCTATCGCATTCTCTCCATAAAGACGTTCGATCTGAACTGTGACTTCCTTAAGAAACTCAGCCTGAATATCTTGATGGACATAAACAAAATCGGGTGCTACACATGTTTGTCCAGCATTCAAGAATTTCCCCCATACTAACCTTTTTGCCGCATGGTTTATTTGGGCGTCGTGATGAATAATTGCTGGACTTTTTCCTCCCAGCTCTAGCGTAACAGGTGTTAAATGATTAGCGGCTGCCTGCATAATGTTTCGACCAACTGCTACACTTCCGGTAAAGAAAATATGATCCCAAGATTCTTCTAATAAGCTTTCACTTACTTCCACGCCTCCTTCCACAACTGTAATATACTCAGGCGGAAAATGCTCCGCGATAAGTTGCGCAATTAAACGAGAAGTGTGAGGGGTTAATTCAGAAGGTTTGATGACTGCTGTGTTCCCTGCCGCAATCGCACCAATTAGTGGGGCAATCGCTAATTGAAAAGGATAGTTCCATGGTGCAATGATTAATGTATTTCCATATGGCTCAGGATAAATCATGCTTTTTGAACCAATCGTAGTTAATGCTGATTTTACTTTTGCAGGTCTCGCCCACTTTTTCACATGTTTAATGGTAAATTTTATTTCCTCTAACAAGACTGCAATCTCTGTTAAAAAAGAATCAAAAAATGATTTCCGTAAGTCTTTTTGCAACGCCTCGGCAATGCTAGTTTCGTTATCCTTAATTAAATCTCTTAATGTATATAATGCGTCCACTCGGTATGTAAGAGCTTTTGTTTTACCCGTATGAAAGAATGCTTTTTGCTGTGCTAAAATATTATTGTCCATGCTCTTCCCTCTTTCTACTTTCAATGTTATGTCTCCTGCAGGAAAATGGTTTTACTTTCTTGAATATATACTAAAAAATGAGGTGAATCCTATGCGCAAGAAACTGCCAATTTTAATTCTTCTATTTGCTGTCCTTTATATATTTTTTATACCTGAGCAACCGACAGCCATGAAGATCTTTTTTAAATTAGTACCGATGCTTCTTATTATTCTATACACATATCGCAATCAGCAAGAAAATAAACCTATTCATTACCATTTTATTTTTTTCGGTCTTATTTTTTGTATGTTTGGTGACGGCTTACTCATATGGTTTGTTGTGGGACTAACTGCATTTTTAATCGGCCATATTTTCTATACAATAGGTTTTTTTAAGGTTTGGAACTACTCTTTAGCAAGGTTTCTTTCTTTTATCCCTATTCTTGCTTATGATATCTTTATGAGTTCGAAGTTTATTACAGCCCTAAATTACCGCAACGAAAATGAATTAATTATACCTGTCATCCTTTATATCGCCGTCATATCAATGATGTTTTGGTCCGCCATTATGTCAGGGCAACTGTATGCCATAATTGGTAGTTTTCTCTTTGTTATTTCTGATAGTGTGTTAGCATGGAATAAATTTATTTCGTCCGTTCCTTTTTCAGGAAGTATTATTATGATTACCTACTATACAGCACAATTTTTAATAGCTTTTAGCTTGTTTCATTTAACAGTAAATCAAGTGAAGAAACAAAAACCGAATACACCTATTCCAACAAAAGGATAATTTTTGAAATTTATGCTAAAATAAAGAGATAACCTAAATTGGGCAATCGCATAGAATGACAATAGGCAAATGTTTTTCTTTCCCTTTTAGGCTTATGTTTATCTTACCATTGTAGAAGGAGGATACCAGTATGAACAAGAAACAACATTCTTTTCATTCACAAGATAATGGCGAAAATCAGGAAAATGAATTAGAGACAGTTGAGACAGCTGCTGAAAGAATTGAAAGAAAACCAGAATTTGATACGTTCGGGACGGGGTTAAATGGTTACGGAAATTAAGAACAAAAAAAATGATGGTGATTCATTTTCATATTGAATCACCATCATTTTTTATGCAGTAGCCTCTTCTTGCGTATTTCGACCCTGTTTCTTTTTCTTCACTGGCATTAAGCTTCTTTCCAACCAACCCATTATCACATCAGCAATTACTGCCATCAATGCTGTTGGAATAGCACCAGCTAATATGATTGCCGTTCCGTCTTGCGCATTCGTTCCACGCATAATAATATCGCCAAGGCCCCCAGCCCCAATAAAAGTACCTATTGTTGCAATACCAATTGTAATGACTAATGCTGTTCGAAGCCCTGCCATAATGACAGAAAGGGAAAGCGGTATTTCTACCATTCTTAATATTTGCCATTTTGTCATACCCATTGCTTTACCGGACTCAATTAAAGTATGATCGACATTCCTAATTCCTGTATAAGTATTCTTAATAATTGGCAATAAGGAGTAAAGGAATAGTGCAAAAACGACTGTATTTGTTCCTAGGCCCATTACAAGCATTAATACTGCCAGCATGGCGAGTGCAGGAATCGTTTGAATGACATTTGCTAACGAGAGAACTACACTACTTAAACGCGCATATCTCGCTATTAAGATGCCAACCGGAATACCCACTATCGCTGCAAATAATACCCCGTAGGCTGACATTAGAAAATGTCTAAAGAACTGTTCCCATACATAAGAACCGTTATTTATAAAATACGTCAGTAAGTCAGAAATCAAATCCATTTATGCCACCCCCTATTCCTTATCACGGAAATAATTATTTTCTTCTAAAAATTCTTCAGCAATAATTGCCGGTTCTCTTAATTCCCCGTCTGCTGCATAATTTAATTCTTGCATTTTTTCTGTACTTATTTCTCCTATTAATCTTTCTAATAATGGATCAAGTTCAGGATACTTCTCTAAAATTTCTTTACTCGCAACAGTAGATGAATCATATGGTGGAAAGAAATTCTTATCATCTTCTAATACTTTTAAATTAAAGGCTTTTATACGCCCATCTGTCGTGTAAGCTAAAACGACATCCATATCTCCTGATGCCGCTGCTTGATAAACAAGTCCAATTTGCATAGGATACACATTCGAAAAATCAAAGCCATATGTTTCAACAAAACCATCATATCCATCTCCTTCACGATTCAACCATGAAGTATCTACACCGAAATTTATTTCATTTGCTAACTTCTCTAAATCAGATACCGTTTCCAAATTCTCTGCTTCTGCTAATTCAGCTGTTACGGTAAAGGCATACGAGTTGTCAAATCCAAATGAATCATACCATTTTTGATTATATCTCTCGCTAAACTCTTCTTGGACTACTTCCATTGCCTTATTAGGATCCAGTACCGGCTCCATTCCTAAAGCTCCTGCAATATCTGTCCCTGTATAGCGAGTGGCTGATATATCTACATCATTTCTCACCATTGCCTGATGAAGCACAATAGAAGACCCAAGATTATTAACCATATTGACACTGAGATCAGTTTCTTCTTCAATTAACTGTTTAATTATTTGACCGACAATTTGTGATTCAGATGTAGCCACTGTTCCAATTGAAATTGAATCTTCACTCGATCCGCTTAAACCAGGAAGTGAACAGCCTGATAATAAAAGAGTCATAGTTAACATCATCGTCATGAAGATTTTTTTGCTTTTTATCAAACTAATCACCACCTTATGCTGTTTTTTTGTCACGCATTGATTTAGGCGTAACCTTATATTCTAACTTTCCAAGTATTAAATCAACGATTAATGCGAGTATCGTAACTGGAATCGCCCCTGCAATAATAAACTCAGTTTGGTATAAATTTAATCCACTAAAAATAAAATCACCTAAACCGCCTGCACCAATAAAAGCAGCTAAAGTAGCCCAACCGATTAAGTATACAGTCGATACACGAATACCAGCCATTATAACAGGGATGGATAATGGTAATTCTACATATCGAATTCTTTCCCATCCAGTCATGCCCATCCCACGCCCAGCTTCTAATAAGCTTTTATTAACATCCTTCACACCTGTATAAGTGTTTCTTAAGATAGGCAGGACTGAATAGAAAAATAAAGCAATAATGGCAGGAACTTTTCCAATTCCAAAAATAGGAATAAAAAACGCTAAGATTGCGAAACTTGGAATTGTTTGAATCATGCCAAGCACAGCCATTACTGGTGATGCGGCTTTTTCGAATCTTGTCAGAAGTACACCTAAAGGGACTGCTACAATGATACCTAGAACTGCAGCGATCACTGATATATATAAATGCTCCCAAGTTTTGATCAATAATTCCGTACCGTTATTATTTAAAAAATCCATTATGGCACTCATCTACATCTCTCCCTTCTACTGTGCACGCTCCAGCTCTTCGTCTCCCCAGATAGAGTCATAAACGATATCAACTAAGCTTGTTCTTGTCACTATACCGACAAGATGTTTTTGTTCATCTACAACCGGCACATATTTCAGCCCTTTCTTCAATATTTGCCTGATCGTATCACGTACAAGGGCATCTTTTTGCACAGAAAATGTATCCGGGTTTAGAATATCTGCTACGCTTTTTGCTTTTTTTCTATTTTGATCAATGGCTTCTACATCAATATATCCTTCTAAAACCCCTTCTTTATCAATAACCAATAATGAGTCTACGCGATTTGTTTTCATAACAGTGATCGCATTAGATAACTGCTCATCACTTGTAATCGTGACAGGATGAGCATTCATTATTTGCTCAACTGTTGTAATGTTTGGTTTTGCTTGCACTAATCTTTCTTTTCCGATAAACTCTTCGACAAATTCATCGGCAGGCTCTCGTAAAATTTCCTCAGGAGTCCCACATTGTACAAGCTGTCCATCACGCAAAATGACAATTTTATCTGCTAGTTTAAGAGCTTCGTCCATATCATGCGTAACAAAAACGATTGTTTTGTCTAATTTCTTCTGCAAGTTTTTAAATTCATCTTGTAGGGCATCTCTCGTAATCGGATCGAGTGCACCAAAAGGTTCATCCATTAAGATTAACGGCTGATCAGCGGCTAACGCTCTCAAGACACCAATACGCTGCTGTTGACCTCCACTCAGTTCATGAGGATATCTCTCCAAATAATCCGGAGTCATATCAACGAGAGAAAGAAGCTCCTCTGCCCGTTTTTTTCTTTTTTCTTCTGGCCACTTTAAAAGCTTAAGCACAAGAGAAATGTTTTCTTGAATGGTCATATGCGGAAATAGACCAATTTGTTGGATGACATAACCGATTTCTCTTCTTAGCTTTACTGGATCTTTCTCCATAATATCCTCACCATTAATGAAGATTTTGCCTTCAGTTGGTTCGATTAAGCGGTTGATCATTTTCATTGTTGTTGTCTTCCCACAACCACTTGGCCCAATAAATACAATGAACTCACCTTTTTTAAATTCTAAATTCAGATTAGAAACAGCTATTTTGCCGCCCTTATACTTTTTTGACACATGCTCAAATTTCAGCATTTATAACACCCCCGTTTTTTTTCCTCTACCGCATAATACCCATTTCACCGTAAAATGAATCTTCTTATCAGACTTTTTACTTACTTAATATAGTATATTATAAACTTTATAAAATAAAAAGTTTACAAAGTGTACATATTTTATAAAAAATAGTTAAAATAAATATTGTATAAAGTTTTTACTCGTTATATCTTATAATAGCTACGTAATCATACGAATTACTCTACAAAGTATGATTATGTAAATTTTTTCAAATATGGTACATTGTCATTAACTAAATGATCCTTATATTGAAAGGGTGATTGGATTGAGCGAAAGTTTAGATCATATTGAATCTATTTTTGTTGATAGAATAGCGGATAATATGAACACGTATGGTGTGTCTTCGACTGTCGGCAGAGTGTTAGGGATTATTTATATGCACCGAAAACCGATGACACTTAGCGAATTATCGGAAGCAACTGGCATGAGCAAAACAAGAATGAGTCAAGTAGTAAGAGAAATGGTGGAGCTAAATATTGCGGAAAAAGTATTCGAGAAAGGCATCCGTAAAGACTTATACAACGTAGAACAAGACTACTACCAAACGTTCGTATCACTATTCACTTCCAATTGGCAAAAAGCGATACAAAAAAACAAACAATTTGAAAAGAAAATAAAAGAAGAACTTCATAATATCACATCAAAAAAGGAACTTACGATCGAAGATGAATTAAAGATAAATGACTTATTGGCTGAAGCAAAGGAATGGATGGAATACTACAAATGGTTGGCTAATCTTGTGGAATTTTTTGAAAGTGGTGAAGTATTTAAACATGTACCGAAGCCATACTAAAAAAACGGCATGAAACTTTTCTTAAATATTTATTGTAAAGTTTGTCCTTTCTTTTCATATATATAACATATCCAACCATTACTAAAGGTTAGGAAAAACAATTAAATGGGGATTGTTATATGTTAACTGGACTGATCATCATTTTTTTATTTGTCTTATTTCTGCCCTTTATTTCAAAAGTAGTCGAAGAGAATTTAGAAATATTTCTTTTCTTTATGGGCGTTCTAGCTGTTTTTATTAGTCAAGTCTATACGGAAGCATTATTTTTTAAAGCAGCAATTGCACCAATTAATATCGCTATAGCGGTTTTTATTGCAGGTGTCTTATTCAAGTGGTTTCAGCGTGGATTGCAAAATTCAGTCGTCTATGTTAGTGAACGTGTACCCTTTTGGTTTTTTATTTTTTTCACAGTGATCTTTTTAGGACTAATTTCAAGTGTTATTACTGCTATTATTGCCGCACTCATTCTTGTCCTTATCACTTCTTCCCTTACACTACATAGACGGTCATTACTCATTTTTGTTGTTCTTTCCTGTTTTTCTATTGGTTTAGGGGCATCTTTAACACCTATTGGTGAACCACTTTCCACAATTGCTATTAGTAAATTGAATGAGGATTTCTTTTTCCTTATCAATTTAGTTGGTAAAGAAATTCTAATTGCCCTATTATTCTTCGGCTTACTAGCCGCTATTTTAGTTAAGCCACCTAGTCAAACAGATAAATTCAGTAAAATGGGGCAAAATGAAGCAGAAGGATACGGTGAAATAAGTATCCGTTCATTAAAAATTTATTTCTTCGTCATGGGGTTAACATTTTTAGGGGCTGGATTTGAACCTTTAATTAACCAATATTTAATCAACCTCACACCTTCAGCTCTGTACTGGATAAATATGCTATCTGCAGTACTTGATAATGCGACATTAGCTGCTGCGGAAATTAGCCCTTCTATGAGTGATCAGACCATTCAAGCGATATTACTCGGTCTTTTAATCAGCGGTGGAATGCTTGTTCCCGGCAATATCCCGAATATTATTGCAGCCGGTAAATTAAATATTACTAGTAAAGAATGGGCGAAAATCGGATTACCTATCGGACTCGTATGTATGCTTGCTTTTTTTATTGTGCTATTGTTTATACAATAACCATTTGTATGTCTATCTTTCTGGCAAAACGCTGATGATTTATATTATTAAAACTTCACATAATAGAGGAATAGCGGAGACAAATTGAATCGTAAATGTCTCCGCTTCAATATTTGTAGATGAATAAAAATTTGCGAATAACTAAGATAAAGGAATTATATTGGTCTAATTATTAAGTAAATTCTTTTCAAGGATGATTTTATGTAGGCCCTTTTCATTTGTATAAGTATGAATAATGTCAAACCCACTTTTTATATTCAAAATCAACATATTTCGCCACTTATACATTGTTTTTGTCTGTACAATATGAAAACCATTATTTCTTAAATACTGATGTTGCTTCTTCATTAGCATTGATGCAATACCTTGTTTTCTATAATTAAAATCTATTCCACCTAGCCAACTATAAAACTTCGTGCGATCAATGGCATACCCAATCTTATATCCGATTGTTTTCTCGCCATCCTTTGCAATTATAACCAACAATTTAGATTGACGCTGCATGTGGCTAATCAAAGAATCTGAGGTTCCAAAAATGTCTTTATGAAGTTTCAAAATATCATTTAACACTTTTGCTTCAGGGGTTGTATTGTAAACAATATATTCATATCCCATAGATACCTTTTCTCCTTCTAAACATTTTATATTGAAATTTGCCTGCCATAAACAGACAAATGTATCCGACATTACAAATGCAAACAAAAAGAAGGGATATTTCTTCATACAGAAACAGCTCGTATGGACATGTTGATCCTCTTCTTACATTAAGCTAGATCAAATAAGGAGTGTACAACCGTGTCATTTCTGCCAACAGTCGTTTCGGCTTGGGATAATGAGTTCATAATTGCTTCTTCTGTTACTTCTGCTGCTGCTACAAATAGATCATTCATAATCGAATGATCTTCTCTTAAAGTTTTCATCGTATTCAAATAAGCTGATTGTTGATGCTTTATTGTATTTGCAGTAGAAAAAGCGATCACAATATCTCCACTACCATGACTATAATGGCTCCCCGTCCTTCCCAGTCCAATTCCACATCTTTTAGCAACTCGATGTAATTGCCGATCACTTAAAGGAGCATCTGTTGCTAATACAATAATAATCGAACCATCAGCTGTTTTATCTAACGCTAAAGGAGGATTTACGCTGTTTTTAAAATAGCGTTCAAAAGGGAATTCAGGTTTTCCTCCGAAATTACTTAAGACGAGACATCCTACATGAAAGAATGTTTCGTCATTTATTGACAATTTTCTAGAAGAGGTACCGATCCCTCCCTTATAGCCAAAACATATCATCCCCTTCCCTGCACCAACTGCACCTTCTTCCACTGGATTTGTTGAAGCATGCGAGATCGCTTCCATCGTATCTTTTGGCGTAACAACCATTTCTCTTATTGAATTCAGTAAACCATCATTACACTCTCCGGTGACGATATTAATCGTCCCTGTTGTATCTCCAATGTCTTTATTCTCTTGTAACATATATTGTAGGGTACCTTGTGTAACAGCCGGGACTGAAAATGTATTGGTTAACATAATGGGCGATTCTATCTGTCCTAATTCATTTACTTGTACCAACCCCGTTGTTTTACCAAAACCGTTAATAACATATGATGTCGCCACTACTTTTTCTTTAAATAAATTACCACCATGTGGCAAAATTGCTGTGACACCTGTACAGGCATATCCTGTTTCCGTCTTTTCATCAATGGTTTTATGACCAACTCTCACCCCTGGAACATCAATCAAGCAATTATTTTTCCCTGTAGGTATCCTACCAATGATTATTCCTCTGTCTCGTATTTTCAATCCTTTTCTCTCCATTTCTTTCATTACCAAAAAAGCAACCTTCCTCGAAGAAAGGTTGCTTTTTTTTATTCATTTGTTAACTTATTTAATTCATCAGTTAATGCCATAAATCTCTCTTCATTTCTTTCTTCAAGAGCGTTATCAATTTCTTGGCGGAGCTTTTTCATTCTGAAGTCAAGTATAGCCTTATTTAACACTTGTTCCGCTACGACTGAGTATTGGTTTTCATCGGTTTGGACTGTTGAGTTAAGCGTGTACTTTTCCATTTTGAAATCAACCCCTTGACCTTTTTTCTATTATAACAAAAAATTTCAGATAATTCAATTCTTAAATGAAATTAATCTTATACACTATTTTTAATAGTTGTTAATATAAATATTACCCAGTAATATCTTGAGATAAACCTTTTTAAAATAGTTTATCCACTTCCTTGCAAATATAATTTTCTTTACTATAATGGATATTTAGGGAATCAAAATATATCTATTGGTATATATATTTGTAAACGAGGTGGGGTATTTGGATCAATCAACAAATTCATTACAAAAAGAAAGAATTTGGACAAAGGATTTTACATTAATTTGTTTTGCAAACTTCTTTGTATTTTTAGGTTTTCAAATGACATTACCAACATTGCCTTTGTTTGTCGAAGAACTTGGTGGCAATGATCAATTAATCGGATTAGTCATCGGGATATTCACCTTTTCATCGCTTATTATGCGCCCTTTTGCGGGACATGCATTGGAATCAAAAGGCAGGCGATTTGTCTTTCTTATCGGACTCGCTGTATTCGTTCTTTCCGTTGGCGTCATTGGCTTTATTACGAGTATTGCCTTTCTACTCATACTCAGATTAGTTCAGGGATTAGGCTGGGGATTCTCTACAACAGCATCAGGGACTATCGCAACAGATCTTATTCCACAGAAAAGACGGGGAGAAGGGATGGGTTACTTTGGTCTATCAGGTAATCTAGCGCTTGCATTTGGTCCTACATTAGGATTAGCACTTATTGGTAATATTAGTTTTACCTCCTTATTTCTTATTTGTTCTTTATTAGGACTCGCTGCTTTTATCCTTTCATCATTCATAAAATATAAGGAAGTTGACCATACTGCTAGTGTTGTAGAGAAGAAAAAGTTTGATGTTTACGAGAAATCCGCTCTCCCACCTTCCATATTAATCTTCTTTGTTACCGTTACATTTGGAGGGATTGCTACATTTCTACCTATCTATTCATTACAAAAAGGGATTGATGGAATTGAATGGTATTTCTTTCTCTATGCTTTAGCTCTACTCATCAGCCGTACTTTTGCAGGTAGAATTTATGATAAAAGAGGGCATCAAGCTGTATTTATTCCAGGTGTGCTCCTTATTATTGTAGCCATGCTTCTACTCGCATGGTTACCAAGTAATGCGATTCTATTTACCGCGGCTATTTTATACGGTTTTGGTTTCGGTACCATCCAACCAGCTCTGCAAGCTTGGTCTGTTAAAGAAGCACCAATTAATCGAAGAGGAATGGCCAATGCCACATTCTTTTCCTTTTTTGATTTAGGAATCGGTATTGGATCAATTATGTTTGGACAAATTGCTTTTTACTTAGGATATAGCTCTATCTACATCGTCGCTGCCATTTCAGTTGTTGTTTCTTTATTCATCTATATTGGCATGTTATTACAAATGAAAAAGAACCGCTAACTATGTTGCAAGAAAAAAAGAACCTAATAGAAAAACCCGAAAAACATTTTCCAATTGTGTTTCAAATGCTTTTCGGGTTTTTAATGATGGTTTAACCAAAAACTACCAACTTCAAGATTAGCCCCCCTGCATGGGACTGTCTCTTTTCTTCGTCACACTGCCTCTTTCCTCTCATTCAGTCTATCCTTTTCTTCAACTTTATTGATAATCATCCCAAATAAAGCCGCTAATATTTGTTGAAAAAGCATGCCAATAACAACGGGCACAGCTACTGGCGGTGGGAAATAAGCAACGGCTAAGACAGAGCCTGCACTAATGTTACGCATCCCACCATTAAAAGTAATCGCAATCACTGCTTCTCTATCTTTCCCTACTATTTTTCTCGCAATTAAAAAGGCTACTAAATATCCCGTAAAGGCTATAAAGAAAACGATGACAACTAATGCTAATAAGCGTAAATCAAAGGCTGTCAAGTAAGATGATACAACCGCACTGTTAATCATTACAACAGTAGCCATACCTATTTTAGAAAATGGCGCAAGTCTTGCACTAAGTATGTTTGAAACCTTCTCTTTTGTGATTGAATTAACAATCATTGCCAAAATAGATGGAATGACAATCATCATGAATAACCCACTCACCATGCTTATGACATCCATTTCCACCTTTGCCCCTACTAAGAGCTTTAATGTAAGTGGAACGAGTATTGGTGATAATAATGTATCAACGAGAATAATCGTTAACGTCAATGGAATACTGCCTTTATAAATGGAAACCCATATTAAACTAGAGATGCCCGTAGGTATTGCCATCATTAAGATTAAACCAGTAATTGTATAAGTATCATTTGGAAAAGTGATATGACCAACAGTAAATGCCCACAATGGCATAAAAATATGTAGAACAAATAAGACGATAAATAGTGGCAAAGGGTGGGTGATCGCTTCTTTCATCGATGTAAAATTTGCCTTCAAACTACCTGCGAATGTCATAAACGCAAAGATCCATGGGATAAGATGATCTAGGTTTTTTAAATAGACAGCAAAGCATATACCTAATATGACACTGGTAGGAGTGATCAAGGGCATCATTTTATCTAACTGACTGTTTATTTTCGTTAATATCATCCCTCACTCCTTTCTCTTTTTATACAGATATATTTTAACACTTTTTAGCAATGATTTTTCCGATAAAATAAAAACGTAATATTATGCATTATGAGCACAATATTACGCTACCCTTGATTATTCACACGAAATTTCCTGTAAAGTTACATGATAGTCGCCAATTTCACCTTCACGATACAGGTTTGTTACTGATGTATAATATTGAATAATTTTGGCTTTCATTCTAAGATTATTCGCCGGCACTTGCACATCAAAGTTTTCTTCATATAAAAGCACGGCAACATCATGATAGTTCTCACTCGTTACTTTAAAGTCTATGGCAATTTGCTTTAAACCATTTACAGATGTTTCCTTAAATTGATTAATAGGTAATAAATAATTGTTTAATTGAATCTCTTGAACCATTTTCATCTACTCCCTTTCTTTCATTTATTATTCTAGCAAATAATGAGGGGAGGTTATATTGTTTTGCTTACTTCATAAACACATTAAACCATCCATCTTTTTTCCAGATAAAAAAAGTTAATTAAATGAAATAAAAATCTACTCAAGTCATGACTCCGCTTACATTTTTGCGCATACATTTAACTCCTATGGAAAAAAGCACCGGCATGCTAACTATAGCAGCCAGTGCAAAGTATAATCAAAGTTTGTTTATTTGCTCTGTTAACGTATCAACTAAAAGATCAATATCACTTTCAGTTATATTTAACGGTGGCGCAAGTGTAATTATATTATTATATCCTGCCACAGTTGCTCCGTTTTTACCAATTAATACCCCATTGTCTTTACATCCGGAAATTATCTTATTCACATACTCCACCGCTAACGGTTCCTTCGTCGCCTTATCCTCTACTAACTCAATACCGATTAATAAACCTTTTCCTCTAACATCCCCTACATAAGAATGATGTTGCAGCTTTTGACGTAATGTTCTCTTTAGCGCTTCACCGGCCGTTTTTGACCGTTCGTACAGCTTCTCATCTTCCATAATCTCTAAGTTTTTCAATGCTAAAGCGCAAGCAGCAGGGTTACCTCCAAAAGTATTCACATGGCGAAAGTAATCATATTCTGCTGTTCCTTTGAAATAATCATAGATTTCTTTTTTCACTGCGGTAGCTGATAAAGGTAAATACGCACTTGTTATCCCTTTTGCCATCGTAATAATATCTGGTGACACTTCATAGTTCATAAATCCAAATGGTTCACCCGTGCGACCAAAGCCATTAATGACTTCATCACTAATGAGCAATGCCCCGTGCTTCTCACAAACCTCTTTTACACCTTTCATATAGTTTTCTGGTGGCATAATCACTCCGCCACCTGTAATAATTGGTTCCATTATGACAGCTGCCACAGTCTCATTTAGCTCCCACGTCATTACCTTATCTATATCCTGTACTGATTGCAGCTTAGTAGGTGCCAAGGCTTCATCTTCCGGTTGGCGATACATATCAGGTGGTGCGACGTGAATAAATCCAGGTGCGAGCGGTTCATATTTATATTTTCTTTGCGCCTGGCCTGTTGCTGCAAGTGTTGCCATCGTATTCCCATGATACCCACGATACCTAGAAATTATTTTGTAGCGTTCATGTTCTCCCTTTTGCTTATAATACTGTCTAACGATTTTAAATGCGGTTTCATTCGCTTCTGACCCACTATTTGAAAAGAAGAATACATAGCCGCCACCGAGCATTTCATTTAGTTTTTCAGCTAACTTTATCGCTGGTGTATGACTTTGTGATAAAGGAAAATAAGCCATCTCTTTTAATTGTTCGTATGCTGCTTCTGCGAGCTCTTTTCTACCATAACCTGTATTCACACACCATAGCCCTGCCATTGCATCTAAATAACGATTACCTTCATGATCAGTAACCCAAGCACCATCTGCTTTTTCCGCTATAATTGTGCTATTAGGGCTAAATGGTTTCATCGCATGCCAAACGACTTCTTCATCTTGCTTAAGCAATCCCTTCTCTTCCTTAATTTCAGCCATGCCCTTCCCCTCCTTATTAATAATCAAAACGTGAGGTAATCATTTTCTTCCGAGTATAAAAATTAACACCATCTTTACCGTTCACGTGCAAATCTCCATAAAACGAATCCTTCCAACCAGAGAAAGGAAAAAAGGCCATTGTAGCTGGAACACCAATATTGATACCTAACATGCCTGCATCTGCTTCTTCTCTGAACTGACGGACAGCACGCGCATCTTTTGTATATATCGTTGCTCCATTTCCATATCTTGATTGACTAATATAAGCTAATCCCTCATCTAAATCTTTCGCTCGCAGTAAACTTAGTACTGGGGCAAATATCTCATCTTTCGCAATTGTCATATCAGGTGTGACTTGATCAAAAATTGTCGGACCTAAAAATGTACCTTTTTCCATTTCTGTCATAACAGCCCTGCCATCACGTAACAGCTCTGCTCCTTCTTCAATGCCTTTCTCGATATATCCTAAAACTTTTTGGCGATGAGAATCTCTTATAACTGGTGTTAGCAGCACTTCTTCATTAGAGCCATCACCAATGATTAAATCATCTGCTGCTTGTGAAAGCTTTTCTACAAACTCTGATCCCTCCCCTACTACAACGACCGCACTACAAGCCATACAACGCTGGCCAGCGCTGCCAAATGTTGAGCTAATAATATGACCAATCGCTTTCTCCATATCCGCATCTGGCATAACAATATGATGATTCTTCGCTCCTGATAAAGCTTGCACTTTTTTGCCGTAAGAAGCCGCTTTTTCATAGACATATTTCGCGACTGGTTGAGAACCAACAAATGAAATCGCCTTAACGAGGGGATGTTCGAGTAAGCCATTCACCACATCATGCGCGCCATGGACAACATTTAAGACGCCAGCTGGTGCACCAGCTTCCATAAACAACTTCGTCAATTCATTAGATAAAATAGGTGTTCTCTCTGATGGTTTGAGAACAAAAGTATTCCCACATGCGATGGCAAGTGGAAACATCCACAAAGGAACCATCATTGGAAAATTAAACGGTGTGATACCAGCAACAACTCCATGTGGGTAACGAAACATTTGTGAATCGATGTCCTCTGCAATCGTCGACAAAGTTTCTCCCATCATTAACGTTGGTGCACCAGCGGCAAATTCTACGCATTCAATTCCCCTTTGCACTTCCCCATATGCTTCTTTATATGCTTTGCCATTCTCTTCTACGATTAATTTTGCTAATCTTTCATGATTTTCCGTTAATAAATGATGATATTTATAGAGAATTCTCGCTCTTTTTGAAACCGGTGTTTTTTTCCAAGTTTGAAAAGCGTTTCCTGCTGCCTCTACTGCTTGATCTACATCTGATTTTGTGGAAATAGGTACCTTTGCAATAATTGCACCAGTTGCTGGGTTAGGCACCTCCATTGTTTCTGTAGATTGTGAAGCTACCCATTGGCCATTAATAAAATTCTGTAATGTTTTTGTTTCCTGTTCAATTACGCTCATCATCAAACCTCCTATTAAAGATTGATTATTCTGATTTCATTATCTCTTATTTACTACCTTCTTTTCATTAGACATACTGTAAAAAGGATAACGGTCATTCTTAAACAAACGGTCTATATTAAAGAATAGGGTCAGTTTTGAAATCAGTGTCTCAAATAGAAAATCGGAACAAATAAAATAAACCGACTACTATTAGAGACGGTTTATTCTAAGTTTACTTGATTTGTTTTATATCGATTGGGCGCTGGATAAAATCATAACTTAATAGCATAAACTCCAATGCCAATCTTTTCTCATGACTCATAAAATCGGAACCTAATAGCTGCTCAATTTTTTCCAACCGGTGATATAATGTTTGCCTAACAATATATAGTTTTTGTGCCGTATCTTTTTTGGAGCCATTACAAATTAAGTACATTTTTAATGTTTCCATTAACTTTGATTGATGTGCCGTATCATATGCAATCATCGGTCCTAAATATTCTTCAATCATTCCTTGTAAATTCATATGTCTACTGGCAACTGAGATAATGCGAAATATATGTAGATCATCATAAAACATACTTAAATGCGAACGATGATAAAATTGTTGATTGACTTGAATCGTTTCTAATGCCGTTTGATAACTCTCATGTACTGCATTCAAATCAGAAACATATTTTCCAATTCCAAAGTTGAAAGTCTTGTCTGATTGCATATCCGAGAATAATTGCTTCATTTTTTCAATTGCTTGTACTACTCGCCTCTTCCAATCCGTTACCCCTCTTTCATTAAATAAAATAAAGACAATGGCTTTGTGCTTCTCAACAGCTAAGAGGGAAAAACCTTTTTGTTCTAATATGGAGCGAAAATACAACTTGAAATAGGTTAGGTTTTCTAACATTTCCACTTGATAGACACATACTACTGCCCCTCTAGGTGTTTTTGGTAAATAGGCAGATGCATGATTTAATAATGAAGGAGGCGTTTCCTTGCCTTCTAACCAAGAATTAACCCACTCACTTTCTTCTAATCTTCTTTTTTCTTCTACATATAATTCACGAATAAAGAATTGTCCTAAAGCGTTAGCTGTTCTGTCTACAATTAGCTGATCATATTCTGTTAATTGATGGGATGAAGAAATAATGATAAGTTCAGCAAATTTCTCACCTAAAAGTTCAATAGTAGCTCTTACGACAAAACGTGATGATTCTTGTTGGGCTTGCACTTTCTTTAGTATATTTTCTCTTTTTATTTCCGGTAGTACAGGATAAAACTTCGCACTTTCATCTTGAAATAACAATAGGATTTGCACTTGCAATTCTTCATAAATGACCTTCAAAAGTTCATCATAATGATTAATAGAAAGAAGTTTCTTATTTAAGATATGAGAGATTTTTTCTAAATTTGCTAACATATCATATTGCTGATTAATTAAAGAAGTATGAATATCCTGCGTGATTTCAACGAAAGGAACTTCCTTTAATATGAGGATAATGGGGAAATTCGCTTTGTTAGCCATTGAGATGATTTCATGAGGTATGCCTTTCGTATAAGTACCATATTCAATACACAAGCCTGCTGCATTCGACTTAATTAGCTGTTGTACAATTGAGATAAATAATTCCTTTCTCTCTCGCCATGCAACTGCAGTTGAAAGAATTAATTCATTGCCTTTTAGAAGATTACCTATTTTCGTTACCTCAACAATATGAACCCACTTTACTTGATCTACTAATCCATCTTTCCCTGCAACGATTTCAATTTGATCAAAATGCTTCCTTTGCAAGATATCATTGACGGTTAAATAGGATTTCATTTTCGCCCTCCTATATTCTGAATATATAGAATATTAATTGATTACTAGACAAATTGTCAAATAATATAGGCACATTTATTACATTCAGTTAATTGAATAAAAGAAATACTCCAATTTAAACGCATTAAAGCATTCCCCTATCAAACATTCTCCCTTCACGTAACCAAATAAGCGAATCTCCCTCCTCAGCAAGAATGCTTTATGAGTCCCATCTCATAAATGTTGCTCGTAAATAAAACCCAGCGCTTTATACTGTTTGTGCGCTGGGTTCAATCATTTCTTCAAATGTGACGAGTTGCAGGTGTTGAGGAAGTCTTTCCTCGGTAGACAATGTGCAAAGTGATAAGCTATATTGCCTTAGAAAGTTATAAACCTTTACTTTTCCTTCCGGATAACATTTTTGTTGATGGTAGACATCGAATTCACTCCGATTTTTTTCTTCGAGTTCAATTTCTTGAAGGTCTATAAGTAAACCCGTACCGATGGCTTTTAAATAGCTTTCTTTTATCGTCCAACGATTAAAAAAATCTTTCGCTCCCCTACACTCTTCTTCCTCTCGAAACAAAAGGGAGTATAACTCTGGCTTTGGTTTAGTTACTTTTTCTAAATCTATCCCAACCATTCCATCGGTTCCAACGGCACACACACACCAATCACCTGAATGGGACAAGCTAAAGGAAAGCAAAGGGTCTGAGTTCATATAAGGTTTACCATATTTGCTGAATTGCATCATAGTAAAATCAACGTTAGGTAACTTCTTCATAAGTACTTTTCTTAATAATAGATAACCTACTAACGTTCGATATGCATCTTCCATTCTCCTATAACGGTGGATTTGTGCTTTTTTTAATGGTGGTAAAAAGTCACAATAACGATGAAAAGTTACCTCTGACTGTACTTGTGGTAATCGACAAGCAAAAACTTCAAGCATACCTTTCCCCTCCTTCTTTTACTAGCTTGCTTTTTTCATTTTTGGTGAAGTTGACTTAATAGCAGTTTGACTATTGATCGCAAACAAGCCCGCGGCGAGTAGAAGAACGGCACAACTAATAATAGCTATTTGATATAATTGTTCATTTTCAATTGAAAACAGGCTGATAATTAAAGAAATAATCACAATCCCCATTGCTGCACCTAAGCGGTTCTGCACATTAAATAATGTGGTTGCTTGCGACATTTTCTCTTTATTAATATGATGGAATGCCGTATATTGCATGGCAATCACTGCATGTCCTAACGTCAGTCCAATTCCAAATAAACAAATTTGTAACCCGATGATCGAACCAGTAGGGCCTATCCAACTGATGAGTAGGAAAAAAACACTGGATAAAAAGAATCCATAGACAATCACACGATATACGCCTAGAAGCTTTAATGTCAGGGGCATCACTCTTGATGCTACCATTAAACCAATCGCTTCAATAAAAATGGTTAATCCGCTTTTTAATGGTGAGGCACCAGTCGTATATTGATACATAATTGGGAATAAATACAAGAAACCTTGTAAGCCTGCCGCTCCAAGAAAGGAGAGCATACTTATTCGTTTAAATGTCTTTTCCTCCAATAATTTTAAGTTCAATAATGGATGCTCTGTTTTTAATGCATGAAAAACATATGTAACGATCATCACTAGCCCAATGATTCCTAAAACAATTATTGGCAGACTCATTCCTGCTGTTAGTTTATTCAACGTATACATGAATAATGGAAAACCAACCACCATTAAAAAGAACCCTTTAACATCTAGCTTTTTACCCATATACTTATGTTTTTCCTGTAAAAATAGTGCACCGATTATGACGATGAACAAGCCAATCGGAATATTAATTAAGAAGATCCACTGCCAAGGCAAATAAGTCACGATTAATCCACCAATTATCGGACCAAGGGCGGGTGCAATGGCAATAGGAATGACGAAAGACCGCGATAGTTTCGGACGTTCTTCAATTGAAAACGTCCGAAAAATCATCGCCATGCCTATAGGGGCAAACAAGCCGCCTCCTAATCCTTGAAAAAATCTTGCGATGTTTAACATCGATACTGAATCTGCTAAGGCACACATATAAGAAGCGAATGTAAAAACTAGTGAGCTAACGATAAACATCTTTTTACTACCGAAACGATCACCTAAGTACCCTGCACAAGGTAAAATCATACTAACGCCAACAAGATACCAGACAGTCAATCCACTTAACTGAGCGGATGTTACGCCCAGTTCAGCAGCAATCGAAGGAAGTGCGACATAGACGATTGTTCCGTCTAATGCCGCCATAAACATAGCTAGAATATACACTGTACATAATACTCTTCTTTGGTATTTAACTTTTTTATCCATTTTCATTAGAGTGATAGACTTTCCTTCTCTTTTTCATTTGGAAGTAGACTTTCCCAATGCTCTTCAATATATTGATGGCAGCTGGAAAGGGTCGTTTCACCCCAAACCACTTGCCAACCTGTTGGTACATCAATATAACTTGGCCATAATGAATACTGCCCCACATTATTCATTAAAACGAAATACATAGAATCTTTTTGATCAAATGGGTTACTCATGTTTGTAGACTCCCTTCTAATTGCTTATTTTCAATTAAACACTCTAACTCTCTTGCGATTCCTTCTCCTATTTCTGCTAAAGGCTCTGGCTGACACATGTCTTTATGACGGCAAGCAATATCATATTGTCTCATTCTGCCATGAACATATGGTAACCATCTCGCTGGATCATCATTTTTAAACCACTCTGGAACAATCGTTGACTTGAAGAAAATGATATCTCCCTTATATACTTCTGGATCATATTCAGACATAATCCGAACGGAATTTTGATACGTTTCTTTAAGATTTTCGATGGTTTTCTCATCCAATGATGCAAGTACACTACCTTTTTCCTGAAGTAATTCTTTTACAGATTGTATCGTTAATTGATCGCCTTTCACTTCTAGAGGATCATATCCTCCAAGTGCTAGCATCGCAATTAACGCATCATCTTCTGCTTCTTCTTCATTCATAGAAATGAAGTGGCCTGGATAGGAATCCATCATGACTAAAAACTCAATGTTTTCTCCTTGCTTTTGTAATTCAACTGCCATTGCATGAACAACGTTGCCTCCTAACGACCAGCCAAGTAAGCGATACGGACCTTTTGGTTGAACAGAACGAATTTCTTCGATATAATCCTTCGCCATTTCTACTAAACTTATAGGTTTATTTTTCTTTTCTTTAATCCCCTTTGCTTGTAGACCATAGATGGGAAAACGACTATCTAGTTTCGACATCAATCCAGCATAACACCAGCTTAAACCGCCTGCTGGATGGACACAGAATAATGGCGTCTCACTTCCTGTTTTTCGTAAACCCAATAATGACTGTAATGATGCGCCTTCTTCAGCATCCCCTTCAATCACTTTTGCAAGTTGGGCAGCAGTTGGCGCTTCAAACAGCACACCAATGCCTAATTCTTTGCCAAATGTTGATTCTATTTTTTTCATTAATTGCACTGCTAATAACGAATGGCCTCCTAAATCAAAGAAGCTATCATCGATACTTACTTCAGATAAATGTAGGGTTTCAGCAAATAACTGCGTAAGCATCTCTTCTTGTGGCGTTCTAGGTAGATGCCTATCCCCTTGTATTACCTCCATTTCTGGTTTCGGGAGAGCTTTCATATCTAATTTCCCGTGGTTCGTTAACGGAATATCATCTGTTTTAACGAAGTGATTCGGAACCATATATTTTGGCAATCTCGTTTGTAAAAATTGTCTCAGTTCTTTATAATCAACCTCATCATGAGAGATGAAGTAGCTAACCAATTGCTTATCACCATGCATCGTTAATACTGTTGTTACTGCTTGTTTAATAGCAGGATATTGAAGAAGGGCTGCATTTACTTCACCCAACTCGATGCGGAAACCACGGATTTTCACTTGATGATCAGAGCGACCAATATAATCAAGTGAACCATCTTCTGTCCATTTTGCTAAATCTCCAGTTTTATACATTCGGCTTCCTGCTGATCCATATGGATTAGCAACAAACCTTTCCGCTGTCAGTGCGGGTTGATTTAAATAACCATGGGCGAGCCCATCCCCGGTTACATACATTTCTCCGATGACACCTTTAGGAACAGGTTGAAGGTAATCATCTAAAATATATACACCTAAATCAGGGATTCCTTCACCAATTAAACTACTAGCAGATTGACGAATTTTGTCTTTCGTTAATTCTAAATAACTGACATGAACGGTTGTTTCTGTAATACCGTACATGTTAATAAGCTTTGTTTTTGCCAGTGTATGCAGGTTATACCAACTTTCTAATCTAGGTAGTTCTAGCGCCTCTCCACCAAAAATAATATATCTGATTCTCAACATATCTGATAAATCAATTCTTTCTTCTTCAGCTTCCATTAATTGATAGAATGCTGATGGTGTTTGATTTAACACAGTCACTCGTTCTTTAACTAATAATTGTAAAAAAGCTTGTGGATTTCTTGTCGTCTCGTATGGGACAATTACTAGTTTTCCACCAAATAATAATGCGCCCCATATCTCCCAAACAGAGAAGTCAAAAGCATACGAATGGAAAAGTGTCCAAACATCATCATGATCAAAAGAAAACCATTGATTCGTTGATGCAAACAGTCGTACCACATTACGGTGAGGAACAAGTACTCCTTTTGGTTTACCGGTAGAACCTGATGTATAAATAATATAAGCTGGTGAACTAGGATGTATCTCATTCCGTTCATTTTCTTCCAAGTTAGAAGGATCGTACATTGTCAATTGTTGGTGTAATTGTTGATCAAATATCATTTGATTTCTGTGTTCTGCCTGTTTTTTATCAGTAATCATCATAATCGCACCAGCATCTTGATGGATATATTGTTTGCGCTCTTCTGGATAATCCGGATCTATTGGTACATAAGCCGCACCAGCTTTCAATACTGCTAAAATACTTGTAATCAACTCCAAGGACCGTGGTAATGAAATCGTGATAAAATCATTCGCTTTTACACCTTTATCCACTAACAATCGAGCTAGCTGATTTGCCCTGTCATTTAGCTGTTGATAACTGATTGATGTCTCCTCATAGGTTACCGCTATTTCATCCCGGTATTGTTCTACCATTTGTTCAAAGTGATGAACGATATGTTCTTGTTTCGCCGTTACTTTTTTCGATTGGAGATGCAATAACTCATTTTTGTCTGCTTCTATTAGAATAGGTAACTGACCGACAGATTGATTAGGCGTGGCAATGATTGAGTTTAAAAGAGTCAACCATTGCTGCAATAATTGTTGGATTTGTTCATCCTTATAAAGGTCTTTTCGATATTCAATCGCACCTTCCAACGTTTCTTGATTAGATGCTTGCCAAAATTCAAAAGTTAAGTCAAATTTTGCTGTGTTCGTTCCGTTAATTTGAATTTCTGCTTCCACTCCCTCTACCTTAAAAGTGGGTTGTGGTGTGTTTTGCATAATAATCATTGATTGGAATAATGGATGTACTTTATTAGAACGGGTTGGGTTAATCGCCTCTACTACTTTATCAAACGGTGTGTCTTGCTGATCATAACTACTCATATTTTGTTTCTTTACGCGATGTAGTAACTGTAAAAATGATGGGTTGCCCGACACATCCGTACGTAAAACGATTGTATTAACAAAGAAGCCAACGATTGCTTGTAACGACGACTCATTCCTTCCAGCTACTGGTGTACCAAATGGGATATCATCTCCAGCGCCTAAACGATGATACAATGTTGCTAATGCTGATTGCAGAACCATAAACAACGTAACATCTTCATCTTTTGCTAGCTGATTGAGTTGTCGATAAAGGTTTTTATCCATCTCAAAAGTCAATCGGCCACCTTCAACCCTTCTTTTTTCTGGTCTTTCAACCCCATATGGTAGTGGAATGGCCTCAGGTAGATGAGCTAATTGTTTTTTCCAATATGCTAGCTTTTCCTCCATATCATGCACGAATATTTCCTGTTGCCAGAAGGAATAATCGCCATACTGAATAGGTAAGGCAGATAAAACTGCTTGATTGCCTTCAACAATTGCCTCATATGCTGTTGATAAATCATCCATAAATGGTGCGATTGACCACCCATCCGCGAATAGATGGTGGTAAACAATACATAATACATGCTCTTCTTCATTTATTTTAAATAGAAAACTATGCCAACCTAATTCATTTTCCCAATCGATTGGTGTCTTGATTGCTTCTTCAATCTCATGATTGAGGTCACTTCGATTAATCGTTTTTTCAAAGTATTTCAATGTTGCTTCATCTGCTGGTAATATCCTTTGGTATACTTCATCATCTATTGTGTCTATCACCGTGCGCAACGCTTCATGTTTTTTCATTACCTCAACTAAAGATTCGAATAAAGCTTCCGTTGCGAGTCCACCTTTCAGCTTGATTATTACAGGAATATAATAAGTAGAAGCTACATTTTCTGTTTGTTCGATAAACCATAACCTTTTTTGTTCATGACTCATTGGTGCATGCTGTTCTCTCTTATATGGCTTTAACTTTCTACCTTCAAACTTGGTGTCGGTTTGTTTTGTCACTTGTTCTACGATAAATTGCATCGTTGGATTTTGATAAAATAGTGAGAAGGATAAACTTAGACCGAACCTCTCACGGAGCTTACCAAGTAATTGGGAAGCAAGTAGCGAATGGCCACCAAGGGCAAAGAACGAATCAGTTTCGCTTATTTCATTCAGCATTAATGTTTGTTGGAAGATATGGTAGACATCCTTCTGCAAAGGGGTCCAACATTCCTCATCTGTATTGACAGCGTTACTTACCTGTGGATGAGGTAATTCACGCAAATTTAACTTTCCATTTAGGGTCATTGGGAAAGCGTCCAAATACATGAAGAAACTAGGAATCATATAATCTGGTAAAAACTCACGTAAGTATGAAATGAATTCTTCACTTGTTCTCTTCTCGCTTTCAGCCGCTATTACATAAGCAGTTATCCGTTGATCTCCCGGTTGATCTTCTCTTACAATCACTTTACAGCTTTTAACATTAGGGTGTGCTGACAAATGATGCTCGATCTCACCTAACTCCATCCGGTGACCTCGGACTTTAACCTGATCATCACTTCTTTTCACATAATGAAGTCTTCCAGAAACATCTCTTATGCCTATATCTCCTGTGCGATACATTCTTTGACCGTTTTTTGCAAATGGGTTCGCGACAAACCTTGAAGAAGTGAGCGCTGGCTTACGATAGTAACCGTAAGTAACACCCTCTCCTGCAATATAGATTTCACCTGGTCTTCCCGGAGCAACTAGTTGCAGATTTTCATCCAAAATGTAAATTTCTGTGCCTGCAAGAACGTCTCCAAGTGGTGGAGCAGAAAAACCATCAATTGATGTTAATTCATCATGAGTAGACCAAATTGTCGTTTCAGTTGGTCCGTACACATGATGCACTTCTTTGCATAACGCTTGCATTTCCTTTGCTGTATGTGAAGGAAGTTTTTCTCCTCCCACTAATACTTTGACATTCTTTAATTCATCAGTAACAAATGGCAGGAGCATTTGCCAATGTGTCGGTGTTGCTTGAACCGCACTTATGTGCTTTTCTTTTAATTCGTTAACAATGATTGGTGGATCTGAAATGACTGCATTTTTAGCGATTACACATGTGCCTCCGACAGTGATAGGTAAAATCAATTCTAAAATCGAAATATCAAAAGAAATCGTCGTTAAAGCATAAAAGCGATCCATATGGGTTAATTGTAAATGCTTATTCATGGCCGATAAGAAATAAGAAAGTGACTTTGCAGGTACGAGCACACCTTTTGGATTACCGGTTGAACCTGAAGTATAAATCATATACGCAGGATCTCCATTATTTACGAACGGTAGCAAAGTTTCACTCTCACCCTTATAAATATCGATGTTCATAAGATACGGTTGGAAACTTTTTGGCAGTTTCTGTTCCCCTTCTGTATCAGTAAGAATCAGTTGTGTTTGACTATCCCTTAACATATAGTTGAGTCTACTCTCAGGATAATCGATATCAATTGGCACATAGGCACCGCCAGCTTTCCAAACAGATAATATGGCAATCAAAATATTGGCTGAACGGCTAACAGCTATCCCGGCAATAAAAGGATAATGCTGCCCAGTGCTAATCATTTCTGCTGCTAATTCTGAAGTCACCTTATCCAACTGTTCATATGTCCATATTTCACCACTATATTCTAATGCCGGGTGATGAGGATATTTTTTTACCATTTCCTTGAATTGAATAAGCGGATGAACGCTTTCAGATGGATCATAGCCTATATCTTTTCTCATCAACGTGTTTTCTTCATCTAATAACAAATTGATTTGCCAAATAGGTTGCCCGCCATCAATACTTGGTAATCTCTTTAGCCAATGGATGATTCTACTTGCATGTTGCTCTACTTCTAATTGTTGAAACTTTGTACCATTTGCTTCAATATCTACCCTTAGACTGCCATCTCCATCTTGCTCAAACATATTCATATTCATTAAATCAATGGGCCCAGTTGCTAATTTATAAGTTGTGGCAGTGATTTCGCCAAAAATCGGTTGATACGTAAACGGCATAATATTTACTTGAAAAGAGTTCAAAAAACTACTCTGACCAATGGATCCTAAATCTCTTTGTAATTGCTCTTGACGATATTGTTGATGTTTACTATTCTTCCTGGTTTCATTTACAACTTCTTTCACCAGACTGTTAAAAGTGGACTCATGAGAAAATGAAAGCATTAATGGCAGAATATTCATTGTTGTTGCTGGAATATTCATCGCAACTGTAGAACGATTCATCATCGGCACTGTTAATAAACTCTTGCGATCCCCCGTTAACTTATATTGATAGATCCCCATAGCTGCAATCACGAGATGCGGCCAAGCGATTTTCCATTCTTTCGCCTTGTTCTTTAACATTTGAAACTCTGCGGCTGTTAATTTTCTAGTTATTTTAATAGAAGATGTTGCCTCAGAAGAGTCAAACTCATTCTGAGACAAGGAAACGTCTTGCGTGACACCTTTATACTTCTCGTTCCAATATTTTTTATCTTCCAAATATAATGGAGATTCTTTATAATTATTCTCTGATTCTACCAATAGAGACAGTGGTTTAAAAGCTGGCTCCGGCACGGACTTTCCTTTTAGATATGCTGAATACGTGCTTGCTACTTTGTTCGTTATTAATGAAAAGCCAAACGCATCACAGGCAATATGATGGATTTTCTGATACCAAAGATACTCATCACTAGCTATTTTAAAGAGAATTTGCTTATATACAGGACCATTTTCCAAGTCAATTGAAAGTGACAAATCATCTTTCATAAGATCAATAGCCGTTTGCTTAGGAGTCTCCATTAAACTCACATCAATATATTGAACAGGCACTTCGGTCGGTTTTTGCAGAACTTGATATAAATTCCCAGCCTCTTCATAAAAAGTGACATGGAGACTGTCTGCTTCTTGAACGGTGCTTTTAATACTTTCGATTAATAACGAGACGTTGATTCGTCCGTTTATCTCTACATATTCACCCGTATTATATGCTGTCTTCTGTTCATCCAATTCATGAGCGTACCAAATGCCAGCTTGGGCATCTGTCGCTTGCAGCTTGGTTGCTTCACTGATCATTCCATGTGCCTCCTTTTAAGAATAGACTTCGTTTGTTTCTCGAAAGATTTCATACCAAGCTTGTAAGGTTGGATTTGATGCCATTTTCATAAAGTTTACATCTGCTCCTTCAGCTCGCCATTCTTCTACTAACGTCATCATCCTAATGGAGTCTAACCCTAAGCTCACTAAATCATCATCATCCTTAATTTCATTAGGGGAGATTTCAAGCATCGCTGCTACTTTTGCTTTCACTTCACTATGAACATCATTAGTTACATTATTTGTTGATAAATCATAGAGTAATTCTTCAGTTAATAAAACTTTGCCACATCTAGTAGCTGTATAATTTAATGCCTGTATATGTTCCTCATAAGAGAAATCAGCTACTGCATCGGCAATAAGAAATGGTTGGATATCATACATAAATGCTTCCATTGCCGTAGCTAAACAACCAATATGTGCGTACACACCACATATAATAAGTTGATCACGACCCTCTTCCTTCATGCGATCAAGTAAATTTGATTTTTTAAAAGCACTATATCTCCATTTTGTTTGAATCGTATCATTGTCTGTTGGTGCCAACGCAGGTACAATACCTGTTTGTGCTTCATCTTCTGTGAGTCCTGGCCCCCAAAAATCGGTTAATAAGGCACGGTCTTCATCTTTTTGATTACCTGGTTGTGCGGTATAGACAACAGGAATATTTGCACTTTGACAATAGGCTTTTATACTAGCAATCTTCTCAATCATCTCTTTAATCAATTGAGAATCATTCTCATAGTAGTTGACAAAATAATTTTGCATATCATGTATAAGCAGGACTGCACGCTTTTTATCAAGCTGCCAATCTACTTTATTTTTTGGTAAATTATTTGCCTCAGGTAATGGATAGGTTTTGATTTTTGGTATTGACATAGGGAATCGCTCCTTTTATATTTTTGTGGCCAATTTTTCTTGGATGATTTCTCTTAAGCTTTTTTTACTTACTTTTCCAAGTGGCGTTTGTGGAAACTCATGCACAAATTCAAAACGGTCAGGTATTTTAAATGCGGCAATTCCTTTTAATTGTAGAAACGACTTCAAAGCTTGACCTGTCAGCTGTTCTTTTTGAGAGATGATAAATGCACAAGATCTTTCACCAAGAAAGGCATCTGGCATGCTGACAATTGCTGCATCTAACACCTCTTCATGTGAGAGCAAATAATTCTCAACCTCTTCAGCAGCAATCTTTTCTCCACCGCGATTAATTTGGTCCTTATCTCTTCCTTCTACGATTAAATAACCATCTTCCGTTTGTTTAACAATATCTCCTGTCCGATAAAAGCCATCATGAGTAAATGCTTTTTCGTTATGGGTTTCTGCATTGTAATACGCAATGATTGTGTAAGGACCTCTTACTTGTAAATGGCCCGTATCACCAACGGCAATAGACTGATCCTCTTCATCTACAATACGAATCTCATCAAATTCAGACATGGGTCTTCCTTGTGTATAAACGATTTTTTCCTCTGCATCATTTAATCTCGTATAATTAACCAAGCCCTCAGCCATGCCAAAAACTTGTTGTAGTGTACAGCCAAAACTAGGCCCCACTTTTTTCGCTACTTCTGCACTACATTTTGCCCCTCCTACTTGAATCACTTCTAAACTAGTAAGATCATAATCTCTTGTCTTACTAGCTTCAATCCAAATAATTGCAAGTGGAGGAACGAGTGAAGTAAAGTTTATTTTTTCTTTTTCAATTAATGGAAAAGCCGTATCTGGACTAGGATCGGGACTTAATACGATGCACCCACCAGCGTATAAGACACCAAATACACCTGGTGAACTCATCGTGAAGTTATGTGCAACTGGTAATACAGCAAGATATTTCGTCCTTTCACTTAATTCACAGATTTCTACACTTTTTCGAATACTATATAAATACTCATCATGTGTTCTCGGAATTAACTTAGGCAATCCTGTGCTCCCACCAGATAATTGGAAGAATGCTAAGTCACTCCCTGTAATAGTTGGTAGAGTCACAGAAGATCCTTCAGACATTAGTGCTTCAACATTTAAAAACTCCTGCTCATCTCCCGCGACAATTATATGTTGTAATGTATGGACTTTTTCCTTCACTTCTCTGGCCATCTTCACATAATCATGTCTATCAAAAACATCAGGTATCACATAAGCAACGGCTTTTGTATGTTCGCAAAAATAAGTAATTTCTGTTTGGCGATGTAACGGCAAAGAGAAAATAGGGAGGGCACCAATCCGGAATAGCGCAAAACAAATTTCAAAAAAGGTAATGCTATTGCTAAGTTGCAATACTACGCGATCTTGCTTTTTTATCCCAAGATGAATGAATCCATAGGCTAAGCGGTTGGCTCTCTCATCTAGCTCTTCATAAGTAACTTTACGATTTCCTTCAATGAGTGCAATGGATGTCGGTGTTAATGTTGCCATCCTTTCTAATACTTCTCCAAATGTTTCACCAGTCCAACAACCATTTGAGCGATATTTTGTCGCCAATTCATCTGGCCACGGTGTATATCCTTGTAACATTTACAACTCTCCTTTATGAATTATTCAATACCTAATGCACTTAACATCGTTTTAAGTTTGGCAGCCGTTTCATCGCATTCTTCTTGCGGTACTGACTGAGCAACAATTCCAGCTCCAGCAAATAACTTCATTTGTCGTTGACTCAGTTCTGCACATCTAATTGAAATCGCCCACTCCCCATCACCGTTTCTTGTACTATAACCAACCATCCCTGTAAAATAATGACGATTGTATGGTTCTAGTTCATTCAACAATTGATAAGCTTCAACTGCTGGTGTACCACAAATAGCCGGTGTCGGGTGAATACTCTCGGCTAATTGAACAGATGAAACGCCCTCGTCATACAACTCCCCTTCAATTCTTGTTGAAAGATGCCACATCGTTTTTGTAGAAATAACAGAAGGTTGAGCGGGAACAGTTAATGTTTTACAATAAGGCTTAAGATTTCTTTCTATCGCTTCAACGACAAGGCGATGTTCATATAAATCTTTTTCAGAGCAACTTAATTCTTCAGCCATTTTTTTATCATCCTCTTCGTTCGCCATTCTCGGCCTTGAACCTGCTAAAGGATTCGTAATCACTTTCCCTCCCACTTTTTTAATCAGCAATTCCGGGCTAGATCCTATCAATGTACTTTTTTCATCTAATAAAGGAACCGCAAAATTAAATTTATCCTCATTATCTGCTAATAAATTCTGTAAAACATAACGAATATTTACATCTTTACTAAACTCAATCTGCATTAAACGGCCTAAAACCACTTTTTTAAGCTCCGCATTTTTTATTCTCGCTACAGCCTTTTCGACCATCATCATATATTCTTGTGGCTGTGGATGAAACTTAACCTTATTAGGTAGCGAGAGACGACTTCCTGCTTGATATCTTGTACGAGTGAACGGTTTCTCCATCATCACTTCTTTTGGGATAAATAAGGTGGACTCATCCTTTTGATTCAAAGGAAAGGCACCTATCATCAAATCATGATGTCCATATGTCCGGGGGCATTTCTGCCAAAGCAAATCCACTCGTTCGCTAAAGGTTTTTCCTTCTTGTTCTTCCCTATGTAATTCTACTTCCTTCCCCTTTGCTAAAATATGCTGCATGGGGAAACCAATGAAACTATCGCCTTCATTATATAAATCAGTTATTTCATTGATGCTCTTTTCTTGTAATGTCGCCATTAATATCCACCTCTTTTTTCGTCATTGTGCACCTAAGCTCGCTCCGCCATCTATTACAATATTATTCATTGTGATATGACTTGCCTGATCTGAAACGAGGTATAGAATCGAATCAACAATATTTTCCGGAGTGGCAATTTTTTGTAGAGGAATACCTACGCGATATTCTTCTTGAACACCCTTAATTCCTTGCTCTATCGCACCGTTCATCCAGAAATCTCTTTGCATATCTGTATCAGTGGCACCTGGTGAGACAATATTGCAGCGGATATTGTATTTTGCAAGCTCTAACCCTAAACATCTTGTAAACATGAGGGAAGCAGCTTTTGATGCACAATACGCTGACATGGATGTTCTCGGTACAGATGCTGCGTTTGAACTAACAGTAACAATTGCCCCTGATTGCTTGGCAATCATCACTTTACTCACCTCTTGGGATAGATAAAACACCCCATTTGTATTGACTGAAAAAGTATGTTCCCATTCATCCATTGTCATAGATTGAATCGGATTGACGGAAATCACACCAGCGACATTGACAAGAATATCAATCGCTTTATATTTTTCTATTACTAGTTGTATTGTATCTGTGACATGTGCTTTATTTGAAATATCACAAATGTATCCTTCAAACTGATACTCCTGGTTTGATAACTCTTTTGATAGTTGTTTTAGTTTATCTGCTTCAATATCTAAGCCAACCACCTGGCAACCTTCTAAACAGAGACGCTTGACTAAAGCGGCACCCATTCCTTTTGCGGCACCTGAGATGACTGCAACTTTTCCTTTAAGCATCGAAACACCCTTTCTCAACAGATAATCATTCTCAATTAAGAGTAAAAAAGAAAGCGTTCATTTCTTCCTGACATTGTTAGAAAAAACTCACACTTCTAATGATAATGATTCTCATTATCACATCACAATATTAACAATAGTATAGATTCCTAATATTCGTCAAGGAGGAAGATAATCCTATTTCAATGAAATCGGAAAGTTATTTTACCGGATTGACTTGTTATTAATGGGAAAACAAGGAATTAACAACGATCAATTGAACCAAAAAAATTTAAAATGGTAGGAAAAGTTATTTAAATATCCGATAGTAAAAAATACTGGGATTTTTTTAGAAATTAATTCATTTTCCCTTCAATTATAGCCAAAAAAGAAACGAACTTTCAGTGACTATCACTGTTAAGTTCGTTTCTTTTGTCATTCATTTATTTTACAAGTTCTAATACAGCCTCTAACATCACATTGACACCTGCTGCACAATCCTCATATGGAGTAAATTCATCTTCGCTATGGCTTTTTCCATTTATACTAGGTACAAATAACATAGCAGTAGGAATCATACTTGCGATAAACTGAGCATCATGCCCTGCTCCGCTTGCCATTTTTTTATACGGTAATCCTTGTTCTTTTGTCACACTTTCTAGCAATTGAACAATGTCATTATCAAAATGGACGGTCGAGCGATCCCAAAGTTTTTCAATGAATACCGTACATCCTTCACTATTTACGGTGTCTTGTACTTGTTTTATTTTTTCTTCGACAATTGCTATCACTTCAGGTTCCTTATGCCTTGCTTCTATCGTAAAGATCACTTCATTTGGAATAACAGTATGAACATTAGGAGAAACATCTAACCTTCCCATAGTAAATACGAGGTCATCTGGTAAACTACTTAATTCATTTCTAATCTCTTGAATGAAGTTATTCGTTGTGAATAGTGCATCCTTACGTAAATGCATAGGCGTCGTGCCCGCATGATTAGAGTCACCTACGATTTTAATTTCATAACAAACCATCCCTACCACACAGTCAACTACACCAATCTTCAACCCTTCATGCTGAAGAACAGGCCCTTGTTCGATATGTAGCTCTAAAAAGGCGTGCGCTTCTTTTAATCTATTCTCTTCAGAGCCATTGAAACCGATCTTCGCCAACTCTTCTTTAAAGACCTTCCCATCAGCATCTTTTTTGTTCAACATCTTTTCACAATCGAATTTACCACTTAAAACCCCGGAGGACATCATAGAAGGCTCAAATCTAGCACCTTCTTCATTGGTAAAATTAACTAACATTATAGGAATCTTCGGTGTAATATTATTATCAACAATCGTTCTTACGATTTCTAAACCTGTTATAACCCCTAACACACCATCGAAACGACCTCCGCATTTAACTGAATCAAGATGAGAACCGATGACTACCGGTGGAACCTTTTCCAAACCTGGTAAAAGAGCATACATATTACCCATATCATCCATTTTTACTTCCATTTTAAGTGCTTCACAGCATGTTTTAAAATATTCGCGTGCTAAACGATCTTCCTCAGATAGAGCTAATCTTGTTACACCATTATTCTCTGTTCTACCAAAATTCGCGAAATGTTCAATCGTCTCTGTTAATCTCTCACTATTAATCTGGATTTTTTGTTTCTCCAAAATGCCATCTCCTCCAGCAACTTATTTACGATTAATTAAATGGACAGAAAAATACTTGCGTGCATCAGCTGTTAATATGTGTAAAGTTTCAGAGTGAATCTTTGATCCCGTAATTCTTTCAAACTCTACAAAGGCACCGCTTAAATTCTCCGTAATACTTTTAATTGTATAACCGTTATTTAACAGAACATCAATACTTGTTTTTTCCTTCATATATTCGATATGCTCAGACATTTAACCATCTCCTCTATTGGATTTTTTCTTTAACCTTAGTATTTACTATTTCCCCTTCATCATTAGATAAAACCCAATCTCTTCCGACTGTTATTCCTAGATATTTTTCATCACTAGGGTCATTCATTTCGACTTGCTCGTATTTTTTAAACCACCAATACTTCGCTAAAACATAATAGAGAACGGCTCCTACGACAAAGCCAACAATGGAAGAGTAAGTAGACAATAAATTGGCACATATCCCCCCAACAATCCATGCAATGAGTCCAGCGCCATTAAAACCAGCAAAATATTTGAACTGTCCTTCATTCTCATATAAAGCTGGCACATTCACTCTTCTTTTTCTTAATAAATAATAGTCAGCAAATAAAATACCTACGATAGATGTTAGGATTCCCCCAATGACTAATAACGCTTGATTAAGCACATCGAACAAGCTCCAAGGCTGTGCAAGCGTACCAATAATTCCTGCAAAAATGACTCCTACCCAAAAAGGCACTTTTGGCCCGCCTATATTAGAGAAAACAGTTGCTGCTGGTATAATGTTGGCTGAAGTATTTGTAGACCACTGTGCTAAAACAATCATTAATAGAAGAATGCCTAAAATAAAGCCACTAGCTGATTCTTGTAATGCCACAATTGGATCAGATGTGCTAACTGCCATATATGACACAGCGCCAATCGCAATCATAAATGTATTCACAATCGGCATCACGATGATATTACCAATTAACTGAGATTTGTTCCGTTTAAACCAATTTTTCTCATTTCTAGGCGCTTTAAAGAATCTTGATAAGCTTGGCATATCAGCTGCAAGCGTAGCCCAAAAGCCCATATTCGCCATAATAACAACCATGAATGCTGTAAAAGCAGTTATACCTGTCGCAGGACTCTCCACCCAGGTCCAAACATCTTTACCTTGGCTTGTAGCATTGTCTGATAATGTAATATACATCCAACATGAGATTAAAATAATAATGGGGGCAGCTAAATCAGCAAACCGTTCAATCGATTTAATTCCTAATGCTGTATTGATTAATTGTGCAGCAGCAAAAAGAATAAAGCATACGAACCACTGATCAAAGCCAAAGAGAAGATTGAGTATCCCGTTGATTGCGGAAGCACCAAAGTAAGTGTTTATACCAAACCAACATGAAGCAGTAATCCCCCTAACAACCGAAGGAATATGTGTCCCAATTGTTCCAAACGGCGCCCGCATGTAAACAGGAAAAGAAAGTCCATGCTCCACACCAATATCGCCAATTAAGGACATTAATATCCCAATGGCCACTGAGCCGATAATGGTTGCTAACAGAACCATCGGGAGTGATAAATGAATTATTCCGCCACCGCCAATAGCAAATGCCGCTAGCACAATAGCCATGCCAACCCATATAACTGCAAAACCAAAGGCACCAATTTTTCTTTCCTTATAACCAATTGGCAATAAATCTGGTGATTTTAAATAATTACCTTTCTTCTCCAATATGGACACCCCCTTAAAATGAACAACATATTTGTAAAGTTCATGAAGTTGGATACCCTGCTGAAATCATTTCAGCAGGGCGATAAAGTTAAATCATTGTTGGCATTTTTTCTAATGTTTCTCCATATTTAGCACGCTTAATAAATTTACCTTGACCTGCTTCTCCTACAAATTGTTTATCCTTGATGATAAAGTTGCCCCTAGATAATACTGAAATAGGCTCTCCTGTAATTTTCATGCCTTCAAAAGGATTGTAATCAACTGCCATATGATGCGTTTTCGCGGATAACGTCCGTTCAACATTGCCATCATAAATAACAAGATCAGCATCAGCGCCAACAGCTATCGTGCCCTTTTTAGGATATAATCCAAACAATTTTGCTGCACGGGTTGAAGTAATCTCTACGAACTGATTCAGCGATATTCTCCCTTTTTTCACACCTTCTGAGTATAAAATACTGACGCGATCTTCAATTAATGGACCACCATTAGGAATCTTTGAAAAATCACCTTTTCCTAAGTCTTTCTGGCCGACAAAATCAAAAGAACATTGATCAGATCCAAGTGTTTGTAATTGTCCTGTCTTTAACGCATTCCATAAATGATCTTGATTCCATTTTTCTCTTAATGGCGGTGACCAAACATATTTAGCTCCTTCAAAATCTGGTTTTTCCAAATAGGTTTGATCCAAGACCAAATATTGCGGACAGGTTTCACCCCAGATATCGATGCCTCGACTTCTAGCTTCAGCTATCTTTTTAGCGGCATCTGCACATGATACATGTACGACATATAATTGGGAACCAGCAAGTCCAGTAAGGGTTGCCGCTCTTCCTGTTGCTTCTGCCTCTGCTTCTGGCGGACGAGTCAAAGCATGATAAATAGGGTCTGTATTTCCTTTTGCTAATGCGTCTTTTACTAGATAATCAATCACATCGCCATTTTCAGCATGCACCATTACAAGTGCACCAAGCTCTTTTGCGGCAAGTAAAGTTTTATATAGTGTTTCATCATCTGCTTGGAATTGATTTTTATAAGCCATAAATACTTTTAAAGAAGTAATGCCTTCTTCCTCAACCATTTTCGGTATCTCTGCTAATACAGCATCACTGCTCTCGACAATTTGCAAGTGAAAACCATAGTCAATGACAGCCTTATTTTTTGATTTATGATGCCAAGCTTCAACCGCGCTACTGAGCGATTTCCCCTTTGTCGTTAAACAAAAATCAACAATCGTAGTTGTTCCACCAAATGCGGCAGCTTTTGTACCTGTTTCGAAATCATCTTTAGTGACCGTTCCACCAAATGGCATGTCTAAGTGGGTATGAGGGTCAATCGCCCCTGGGAAGATATAATGTCCTTTTGCATCAACAACTTCCGCACTACTTTCTTGTATATTCTCACCTATTTGCATAATTGTTTCATTCTCAATTAGGATATCTGCTTTGTAGGTATCTGTTGCTGTGACAATTACTCCATTTTTTATGATTTTTTTCATAAGTATTCACCCTTCCCACTCTTTTACTTTGCTGTACTATTTGCGACATAGCTTATATTTGCAATCGCTTCTTGCCTTTCATTCCAAGTCATCGGTTGCAGTTCATTTGGTTTTTCGATCATATCAATTGCTCCATCTACTGGACAAACAATAGAACATAAATTACAACCGACACAATCTTCTTCGCGAACTTGGAGATAAGGCTTGCCATCCGTTCCAGTTAGCATTTCAATACATTGATGAGAGGTATCTTCACAGGCAATATGGCATTTATTACAATTGATACAAACATCATTATTAATGTGTGCGACAATTTGATAATTTAAATCTAAATCGCCCCAATCAGAATATTTAGGTACAGATTTACCAATAATTTCATTTACTGAAGCGATCCCTTTCCTATCTAAATAATGGTTTAGCCCATCAATCATATCTTCTACGATACGGAAGCCATGATGCATGGCCGCTGTACAAACTTGTACGCTTGTTGAGCCCATGAGCATAAACTCGACAGCATCTTGCCAATTAGATATACCACCAATTCCTGAGATCGGCACATCAATTCGACTATTTCGTGCACATTCTCCAACCATATTTAGAGCAATTGGTTTTACTGCAGGTCCGCAATAGCCTCCGTGGGCGCCCTTCCCTCCAACATGCGGAATGGTATTCCACGTTTCAATATCTACACCTGCTAAACTATTAATCGTGTTAATCATACTAATTGCATCTGCTCCACCATTGACCGCCGCTTCAGCTGTTGCGGTTATATCAGTGATATTTGGTGTAAGTTTCACAATTACCGGTGTCTTCGCTACTTCTTTTACCCAATACGTTTGTTGCTCAACAAGTGCCGGTACTTGACCTGATGCTGCTCCCATTCCTCTTTCAGCCATCCCATGCGGACAACCAAAATTTAATTCAAGTCCATCTACACCTACTTCTTCAACCTTCTTAACAATTTCATGCCATTTTTCTTGTTTTGGTTCGACCATTAACGAGGCAATGATTGCATGATTAGGGTATTTCTTTTTCGTTTCATAGATTTCTTTCAGGTTTACTTCCAGCGGTCGGTCAGTAATTAACTCAATATTATTAAAACCTGCTACTTTTTGACCATTAAAACTCACTGCTGCAAAACGCGATGAAACATTTAATATCGGGTCACCTAATGTTTTCCATACTGCACCTCCCCACCCAGCTTCAAAGGCGCGTTGTACTTGATAACCTGAATTGGTCGGCGGAGCTGAAGCTAACCAAAATGGATTTGGGGATTTAATTCCAGCTATATTTGTACTTAAATCTGCCATTATTTCACCTCCAAAAGATTTACGCAGTTTCTATCGTTTCTTTTAATAGAGAACGGTGGATGCTTATAGCACTCGCTTTTCCTTGTTGTGCAGCAGAAACAACCATTGCTTCACCTTGTCCTTTACCAAATATACAATCTCCACAGGCAAATACTTTACTGTTAGAAGTTTGATAGCTTTCACTATCTATTGTCACAACACCACCATCATGACTAATATCAAACTGCTCAATTAAATCAATATAACGACTTTGCCCAATCGCTTTAATCACTGCATCTACTTCAATTGTAAATTCAGAATCATTTAAAGGTACAGGACGTCTCCTTCCATCTTCACCAGGTTCCGATAAAGTCATCTTGACACATTTAATCCCTGTAACCTTCCCTTCCTCATCTCCTAAAATTTCTACCGGTGCTGTTAACCAGCGAAATTCGACACCATCCTGCTTTGCAAATTCATATTCAAAATCATAAGCGGTCATCTCAGCCAGTGTTCTTCTATATAATATTTTGACATTATCCGCTCCTAATCTAACTGAACAAGTTGCAGCATCAATAGCTGTATTACCAGCGCCGATGACTGCTACCCTTTTTTTGTACAAGTTATCATGAATAGGGGCTATCTTTGTTTCTTTTACAAATTCAATTGCATCATGAACGCCATCTAAATCTTCACCAACAATTCCTAATGCTGGTACAGATGACATGCCGATGGCTAAAACAACCGCATCATTTTGTTCCAGAATTTCTTTGGCAGAGATATCTACCCCTACTCTCGTATTTGTAACAATTTCTACATTCAATTTTTTTACTTGTTCTACTTCCCAAAAAGATATCTTCTGCGGTAATCTAAATGAGACGATTCCGTAAGTATTCAAACCTCCCGCTTCACTTTCAGCTTCGTAAATCGTCACTTTATAACCCATTCTTGCTAATTCTCTAGCGGCTGATAAACCGGCAGGGCCGCTTCCTATGATTGCTACTTTCTTTCCATTTGGCTTTCCAGCATGGAACAGTGTAGCTTCATTATTAATTGCCCAGTCCGTTGCATATCGTTGTAAATTCCCAATTAAAATAGGTTTAGTAGAATGATTGAGCACACATGCGCCTTCACAAAGTTCTTCTGTCGGACAAACCCGTGCACAACTAGCTCCTACAGGATTAGCAGACATAATTGTTTTTGCTGATCCAAATAAATTATCTGTGGCAATTTTTTTAATAAAACTAGGGATATCAATTCCCGTTGGACACGCTTGAATACAAGGAGCATCATAACAATACAAACATCGATTGGCTTCATCCAGTGCATCATGCTTAGAAAAAGGTGGTTCTACTTCTTCAAAGTTCCGCTTTAATGCTGCTAATGTTTCTTTTCGGTCGCTTTTCACTATAGAGTAACCTCCTTACAAGATAACATCTTTGAATGTTAGTTTTTCTAACATAAATTATACTGAATTGTTAGAATCTTATAATCATTTTACTGTGTTCTAATTGATTAATCATTATACAATTCGTAAAATAGTTTGCCAGGCTTGCTTGTCAAAATGTAAAAAGCAACGTTTTGTAAGCGCTTCACATAATACTAGTTCCAAATAGTTTTTTCTTTATCACTTTTATATGTTATTTATCCTTACATACCCTGTAAATATGAGCGTTTTATTACATTCGAAAGTGGTAAGCGGATGTGATTTATTATGTCTCACAAATAATAATAGACTTGATGCTTGTATTCTGATCTTTTATAGAGATAGAATGGAATGATAAAAGGTAAATTTCTATAGGCAGAAATGATTAGGGGGAGCCTTTGCAGAATTCTGGAGGTGCGCGGGCAACTTTGCAATTCACTTTAAACTAAAAAGGGAACCACCCCCTTAGTACCCTTTCTTACCAGACTTTTTCAATCTTTTTTTGTTTCAGTGATCGTTTTAATACGTTCTTGCTCTTCTCTCTTATCTAAGTATTCGAAAAATCCAAGTCGGTTTCCCCAAGGGTCTGTGAAAGTTCCCCATTTCACTGGTACTTCAGGTCTTGTATGTATTTCAAACCAATTAATCTTTAAATCTTCTATCAGTCTGTCTCTTTCAGCCTCAATGTTAGTAACTCCTAAACGTAAAGGTCCGTTGCCCTCAGAAAGAGTTCCTTCTGCCACCTGCAACCAACATCCCGGAATAAGTTCCCACTCAGCAAACCCCTCATGCGGAGTAAAATCAGCCTGCTTATTAAGCAGTGCCTCATACCACTTTTGCCCTTCTTCAATATTGGCCACTCTAACCTGAGTAGTCATTTCAAAAATCATTTCTATCCCTCCTATATTTATATTTTCAAATATAATCATACGTTAATTTGTCTTATACTTTCCTTTACATTTCACTGATGTATGTCCACAATAAGAACGATTTTACCGAATCGTTTTCAACGTTTAGTTTAGTAAACTTTTCAATTTCATCTAAGAGCTTTAATAAGCTCTCATTGTTCTTCTTTTGCTTTAAAAAGATTGTCAATCCATACGAAAACAGCGTAAATGTAAAAAGACCCGAACAATTGATCGGGCCTTTTGTTGAAGATTATTGCATTACCTTACAAATATCATTTGTGAAAGCAACTGGGTCTTCCACAGATAAGCCTTCAATAAGTAATGCTTGGTTATAGAGTAAATTTGTATATAAAGCTAATTTTTCATCATCAGTATTATTAAATGCAGCTTGGATACTATTGAAAACAGAATGGTGGATATTCAGTTCTAATACTTTATCAGCTTTAACATTTTGATTGTCTGGCATCATACTTAATACTTTTTCCATTTCTATGGTTACTTCACCATCAGCTGATAAACAAACCGGATGAGACTTTAGTCGTTTGGATGCTCGGACCTCTTTTACTTTGCCAGTAAGTATTTCAGACATTTTCGTAAAGATTTCTTTATTTTCTTTTACTTCATCTTCATTGTCTTCATTTTTGTCTGCTGCATCAATCCCTAAATCTCCGCTAGAAACTGACTTAAACTCTTTTTCTTCATAGTTAACAAGCATTTTTATCGCAAATTCATCAATATCCTCGGTAAAGTAAAGAATTTCATATCCTTTATCGGCCACGATTTCTGTTTGTGGTAACTTGTCAATCCGATCAATTGAATCACCTGTAGCATAATAAATATATTTTTGCTCTTCAGGCATTCTGCTTATATATTCATCTAATGTTACTAGTTTTTTCTCTTTTGACGAATAGAACAATAGTAAATCTTTTAATAAATCCTTATGCGTACCAAACTCATTATACACACCAAACTTGATTTGGCGACCGAATGATTCATAGAACTTCTCATATTGTTCACGTTCATTTTTCAATAAAGTTTTTAACTCGCTTTTAATTTTCTTATTGATATTTTTGGCAATGAGTTTTAATTGGCGGTCATGTTGAAGAATTTCTCTTGAAATATTTAAGGATAAATCTTCAGAATCAACCATCCCTTTAACAAAGCTGAAGTGATCCGGTAATAAGTCTGGGCATTTCTCCATAATTAACACGCCATTTGAGTATAGTTCTAACCCTTTTTGATATTCTTGAGAGTAATAATCAAATGGACGATTTTCTGGGATAAAAAGAATGGCATTATAACGAATAGAACCATCGACACTAACATGCACATGCTTTAACGGCTGATCAAACCCATACCGTTTCTCTTGATAGAAGTTTTGATAATCTTCATCCGTTAACTCATTTTTATTCTTACGCCATATTGGAACCATGCTATTAATGATTTGCTCTTCAATTACTTCTTCAAATTCTTTGTCATTATCCTCTTTCGGTTTACTCGTTGTCACATCCATTTTGATTGGATAACGAATGAAATCAGAGTATTTTTTAATAATTGATTTTAATTGATATTCATCAAGAAAATCATCAAAGTTCTCTTCTTCTTCGTTTTCTTTTAATTTAAGTGTGATGGTTGTACCTACTTGATCTTTCGTTGCTTCCACAATCGTATATCCATCGGCTCCTTGAGATTCCCAAAGATAAGCTTGATCACTATGCAACGCTTTTGTCAACACTTTTACTTCATCCGCTACCATAAAAGCTGCATAAAATCCGACACCGAACTGCCCGATAATATCATGGCCGTCTTTTGCTTCATTTTCTGATTTGAAAGCAAGGGATCCACTTTTAGCAATGACACCTAGATTATTTTCTAATTCTTCTTTTGTCATGCCGATACCAGTATCAATAATAGTTAATGTGCGCGCTTCCTTGTTAGGAACCACCTTTATGTAATAATCATCTTGTTCAAAAACAAGTTGGTCATCCGTTAACGCCTTATAATAGATTTTATCAATTGCATCACTCGCATTAGAAATTAATTCACGTAAAAACACTTCTTTTTGTGAATAAATAGAATGTACCATCATATCAAGCAATCGTTTCGATTCAGCTTGGAATTGCATTTTTTCTGCCATCTCCGCAGTCTCTCCTTTTCGTGAAATTTTCAAAGAATAAATTAGCACTCTACCTTATAGAGTGCTAATACTATTTTAATATCCTCTTTTTTCCCAGTCAATAGTTAATATTTATAAAGAACGCACCATTCCGCCATCTATTAAAATTGAAGAACCGGTTACGTAAGTATTAATATCTGAGCATAAGAAAGTGACAAATTGAGCAAATTCTTCAGGCTTGCCATAACGACCTAATGGGATTGATTGTGCTGATGCTTTTTGCACTTCTTCTTTCGTAATCCCTTTTTTATCGGCAGTTAATTGATCAAGATAGTCAATACGATCTGTTGCTATTCTACCTGGTGCAACCGTGTTGATTAAGATTTGATGTGGCGCTAATTCATCAGCAAGGGTTTTAGTCAAACCGACAATTCCTAAGCGAAATGTATTAGACAATAATAAACCTGGGATTGGTTGTTTAATAGATGTGGAAGCAATATTGATGATTTTTCCACCATGTTTCTTCATTTCAGGCAATACACTTCGGATCGTTCGTACATAGCTAAGTAAATTTAACTCGAACGAACGATACCAGTCATCATCCGTTAAATCCTCAAACCCACCACCAGGGGGTCCTCCAGCATTATTGATAAGGATATCAATTGTTCCATATGTAGCAGTTGTCTTTTGAATAAGTTTTTCAATATCATCCTGCTTTGTAATATCACACACTTGGTAATCCACATCCTCAACACCACTTGCTTTTAACTCTTGTTGCACGACTTGTAGTTTACTTTCATCTCTACTCGAGATCATTACTTTGGCGCCTTCCTTAGCTAATTCAAGAGCAATCGCCTTTCCTAAACCTTGACTAGAAGCTAATACTAAAGCTACTTTCCCTTTTATTTTTAAATCCATCGACTACTCCTCCTATTTCTTTCTATAAAATATATCAAACCGCTCCCATAAGTCTTCTAGTTTCTCTAATCTTTCTTCTACAACTTCAGTCCGCTCTTTCCCTAAATAAACAATTAAAGCATTAATTAAGCTAAGTGGGGCGGTAAAGGAGTCGATAAACGTCGGAAGCTTGCTAGAAGCAGTTAATACAACGTCTGCATATGGCACTAAAGGTGATGTTAGATGATCAGTAATAGCAATAACCTTTGCTCCATTTTCTTTTGCATATTGCACTTGTTCAATTGTATTCATTGAATAACGAGCAAAGCTGATACCAATAACTACATCATGCTTATCCAGCTTAAATAACTGTTCCGATACAGTGTCAGCAGCACCGATTAATTCACTATGGCCAAGGATAATATTTAAATAATATTGCAGAAACACACCTAATGACCGAGCACTGCGATTGGCACTTATGTATATTCTTCTTCCCGCTAATATATATTGTGCTGCTTGCATAAATTGTTTTTCATCTAACTTTTCCATAGTCAATTGAATGTTAGCTATATCATCTTGGAACAGCGACACTACCCCTTCTCTTTCATGCTCATAAACATCTGATGACATTTTCAATCTCTCTGTTGTAGTAAGTTGCTTTTGGATAGAGCTTTGCATATGCTGTTGTAACTCAGAGTAGCCAGTAAAACCAAGAAAAACAGCAAATCTAACAACCGTTGCTTCACTTACTTTCGTTGACTTGGCCAGTTTGGCAACAGTTAAAAAAGGGATTTCATTTTTATGATCAAGCATATATGTAGCAATTTTCTTTTGAGATTTACTCATTACCGGGAATTGATCTGCGATTAACTTTTCGATAGTCTCCATTTTATCAGTCATACCTTTTCTTCAAAATTAACAGATTTCTTTCTATACTTTTTATTATACGTGAAAAGCGTAAGAATTGATAATTTATATAACGAATGATGAATTATTTATTTCATTTTAATTAAAAATGAAATTTACACTTCACAAATAATGAATTTCAGCGTATGATGTTCTATATATTTCTTATACGAATAAACATGAAATATATATTTCATTATAGAGGTGAAAAATACAGTGAAAACCAGTTCATTAGATGATGTACACGAACAATTAAAAGCAAAAACGAGTAAATCATATCAATACTCTTTAGAAGCCCAAAGCTATATGCCAGGCGGTGTAACAGCAAATATTAAGTACTTTGACCCTTACCCGATTGTTATGCAAAGAGGTAGTGGCGCTTATTTATTCGATATTGATGGCAATGAATACATCGATTACTTATTATCTTATGGCTCTTTAATGCTCGGTCACGGTCACCCTAAAGTGCAAAAAGCATTAGCTGACCAAATGCAGGTGAATGGTACACATTTATTCGGGACACCTCATCAACTTGAACTCGAAATGGCAAAAAAATTACAAGCCCTTTATCCTTCAATGGAGAAACTAAGATATACAAACTCTGGTACTGAAGCAACCTTATTATCTATAAGACTAGCCTATGCTTACACTGGTAAATATAAAATTGCCAAGTTTGAAGGCCATTACCACGGTGGATATGATCAAATGCTGATTAGTGTCAATCCGAAAGTAGATCAAGCAGGTCCAGATTCAAAACCAAATGCATTAATTGAATCTAAAGGTGTGGATCCGTATCACCAAACTCATACGATTGTTTTACCTTTTAATAATTTGGAAGCAACAGCTGAAATTTTGACAAAGCATAAAGATGAGATAGCAGCAGTGATTTTAGAACCTGCTCAAAGTGGCTTTATCCCTGCTACACAAGAATTTATGACTGGATTAAGAAAAATTACGGAAGACTTAAATATTGTTTTAATTTTTGATGAAGTAAAAACCGGCTTTAGATTGGGGCTTGGTGGTGCCCAATCCGTTTATCATATTTCACCTGATTTAACGACATTAGGTAAAGTAGTTGGAGGAGGTTTCCCAGTTGGTATGGTTGGAGGCAAAGCAGAGATCATGATGACTTGTGCCCCTTCGACATTCTCGGATGTTTTTGACCATAGTACAGGTAAGAACTCCAGTGCCAAAGATGTCCTATTCCATAGCGGGACATATAATGGTCACCCTTCTATCCTTGCAGCAGGTATAGCAACTATTGACGTATTGCAAAATGAAATCTCTGAAGTGATGGCTAGAACGCATCGTTTAAAACAAGAACTTACAAGTCTTTTTGAAAGAAAAGGACTAACGATGCAAACCATTGGACTTGGCTCCATTTTTAACATCGTATTTACTGATAAAGAAGTATGGAATTATCGCGACTTACAACAGGCGAATTTTGTCTTACGAAAAAGATTAGACCTATTATTATTAATTAATGGTTTATATACAAAACCAATGAATCGTTTCAGCCTATCTACCGCACATACTGATTTAGAAATTAATCGAACACTGGAGATTTTCGAAAAAGCTTTACAAGATTTATAATTATTTGTATCTAGTGAAAAAGCACAAATAAAACCCTTAAAATACAGGTTTTGTTTGTGCTTTTTATGATGCATCTATTTTTCGCTCACTACCGCTGATAGGTGCTTATCAATGATTGTTTTTATTTCTCCCTTTTATCTCGTTGCTAGTTAAAAACTGAAACACTGTTTATAAGACCATTTTCCTTTTTACTAGATTTCTATATTAGGTTCATACGATAAGGTAACTATTGATTGTATAATATGTAAAAATATGTGATAATGTAATTAGTTATGATATTTTGAATTCGAGGTAATGACAAATGCAGGTAACTTTTATAGATATAGAAAGTCAGATAAAAGATACAAGAGAAATGCTTTTAATTATCGGGGATATTTTTGGATTATCAGACCCTTTCACTATTCAAATAAGCGAGGAACTCGACCACTTAATTAATCTGGTACAAAAAGAAAAATACACAGTTAATAAATAAGGAAAAGCCTAGTTTCTTATTTAAAGAAATTAGGCTTTTGTCATTATGAAACAACTTTATTTCCTGGTGTCGGCGATGTTGGAAAGGGTGGTAGAAATTGCGATAATAAATATTGATAAATCGTTTGTTCAACTGATTTTCCTAGTTTACTTAATCCTTGATTCCCAAATAACACATTAAATTCGATAATAAAGTACTTTCCTTCGCTTACCATAACATCAAACCCGGCATGATTAATACCTAATTGACCGGCGACATCTAAAACAAGGTCGATCGCTTCTTGTGGAATAAAGTCGGCACATAGTTCTCCACCTTGGGCAATATTATGAAGAAACTCTCCTTCTAGTCCCACTCTCCAGTAAGCGCCCAATACTTCATCTCCAACCACACATATACGTAAATCTTTGCCATCATTCGGTAAATATTCTTGGATATATAAAGCGTCAACTTTCTCGCAATACGTTAGAAAGTCTTCTTTGGATTGGATGAGAAAAACCCCTTTTCCCATAGAGTTTCGTGATTCTTTTGCTACAAAAGGAAAGGGAAAAGTATCTAAAACATACTCTATATTGCTCCTTGTATTAGCAAGGATTTCAGTATAGGGAACATGATCAGGACTCACCGCCCAAAGCGCTCTTGTCATTTCAATTTTACTAAAACCTAACTGCATTGTTTCTATACTAGGAAAGATCTTTTTCTTTAATCCGTACACAAGCGACGGTACTTGCCACGTTTCAGGAAATAATACGATATCAGCTTGTTTAATTGCATCTATTTCTTTAAACATATGTTCTGGCTTTATATAGTGCACATTAGGCATGCCAATCGTGCGAAATGCATTAAAAGAAACAATTTTCATTGATTCATTCACCTTCATTATTCAATTATGTTTTTGCATTGCAGATGTTAAAAAATGTATTTAAAAGAATATAAAACTATTAATATCATAGCATTTTTATAACAAAATACAATCAATTTTTTTTCGGAAAATACTCCCATTGCTTCGCGATTCTACTTTAGCAGTCGGTTTGGAATATTTCCCCCCGAAGCCGGGATTACGAATTCCAAATACTTTCGATAGGGGAGCGTCACCAACTTCTCCAACAAGATTGACATTTACACCTTTTCACGTAAAAGCTTCATCATCCTTTCAACATAAAAAAACACCCCGACCGTAGACTTTTTGGTCTAACTTTCGGGGTGCAAATCGGTCTTTTTCAGTTAAAGTTCTTCATTTTCTTCGCCTTTTTGTTTAGTCTTCATTTTAAAATAAGCATCAAATACTTCATCAGCAATATGAAGGTTAATCTTGGATTTATCTGAAGACAACCATGGAATAACAACTGAAATTGCAATTTCAGGGTTATCATACGGTGCGTACCCGACAAAGGTTAAATTCCAAGTATCTGGATTCGATTGCACCTTAAGTGGGCCCCCGTAGTAAGCTTGAGCTGTTCCTGTTTTCCCCGCAATCTTATACTTTTTATTTGTAATCCCACTATTTGCTGTTCCTTGCGGATGGTTGACTACTTGGATAAATCCATCTTGTACATGTTCAATCCACGCATCCTTCATCGTAATTTTATTTAATACATTCGGCTCGATTGACTTATAAACCGCTCCAAGTTGATTATTCTCAAGATTCGGTTCGCGAATTTCCTTCACAATCTGTGGTTGCATACGATAACCACCGTTCGCAATCGTTGATACATATTGAGCGAGTTGTAGTGGACTATACGTATCGAATTGGCCAATAGCAAAGTCTAGCGTATTCCCTCCATTAGGGGGAATTGGTGCTTGTCCCGTTACTTCACCTGGTAAGTCGATACCCGTTTTTACTCCCAGTCCGAACTGGTGAAAATTATATCGTAACTTTCTAATACCTTCATCTTTATCAATACGAAGTTTACCTTTGGGAATGTATTCTTGTTGTCCACCCATTCTCATTGCAATTAAAAACATATAAACATTGGACGATTTCCTAAGGGCCGTTAAGTCATTAATGGCACCAAATCCTGCTGTATTCCAAGATCGTTTAGGCTGTGTTCCGTCAAAATACAATGGTCTATCCACTAAAACACTCCAAGGTGAGATCACCCCTTCTTGATATCCCGCCAATACTGTTGCACCTTTAACAGTGGAACCCATCGAATATTGACTTGTCATATTACCTAAGGCGTAATCCATGACCTCAGTTTCACCTGTTTTTTCATCTTTGACAAACTGTTTACCCGCCATTGCGAGAACCTCACCTGTTTGTGGGTTCATCGCTGAAACAAAGCCACGATCTAAGAAGTAATTTCCACCTCTTAGACTGCGAATATGCTTTTCAATGATTTTTTCTACTTCTTGTTGGAATTCGATGTCAGTTGTTAAAACAAGATCTTTTCCTGCTTGTCCTTCTCTTACAACATCTTGCTTTGTTACTTCACCCGTTTTATCTGTATAATTTTTCATGATTTTCTTTTGCCCTTGTAAGACAGACTCGTATTGCAATTCTAAATAACTTTTGCCAACACGGTCATTGCGACTATATCCTTTAGATTGATAATATTCGAGCATTTCACTAGGTAAGCCCTCTTTTGAACTTGAAACATTTCCAAGCACAGAACTTAATGTCACTTCGCCATCTTCGTCCTTCAAGGCATTATAACGTTCCCAGTCTACTGTTGTATCAATGCCAGGTAATAAATGAAGATTCTCACTAACAAGGGCAAATTCATCTTCATTGACATTTTTGTTCTTAATAAAATGAGGTGTCAACATTCGACTACTTGCCATTTCTCGAAAGATTGCTAAAACTTCTAGTTCATCCTTCTTAAAAGCATTCAATTCTTCTTCTGTTATTCGTTCCCTCGTTCGTTTATATATTTCTTCATCTACTTCTTTCGATGACAAATCACTTGCCTGCAATTCATCTTTTTCTTTGTCTGATACTTTTTCTGCTGCTTCATTTGGATACTTTATGATCCAAAAGTCTTGTTTATCTCTTTCAGTAATTGCCTTCAAGTCTTCTTCCGAGTCTTTTTTAATCATTTTGGCTAATAGCTCTGATGTCTGAATCATTTCTTCTTGTGTAGTAGATTGCGAGCGTGTATAACTTATTGCTAATTGAGGTTTATTCCCTACAACCAGTCTACCTTTACTATCATAAATCTGCCCCCTAGGTGCTGTGCTTGTAACTGGCACCTCCACTTCCCGTTCAATCTCTTTTTTATAATTCTCCCCGTAAACAATTTGAACAATACCTAAGCGGAAGATTAGAATCGAAAAGAGTATAAATACTGCAAAAAACATTACATTAATCCGAAAAACCATTTTTTTATTTCGTTTCTGTCTTTTTTGCTCTCCCGCCATCATCAACACAACCAATCATCAAAGTATGAATCTTCTTAATTATTACTATATGTAACTACAATATTTCGAAAATATGTAAACTATTAAAATTAGATTAATAATATAAACTATCTTACAACAAATATCCATTTTTTACAATTGGTATGAAGAGGTATTTGATAAAAATGATCAATTTTACACTACCAGTAACATTTTCTATAAAGACGATAGATAATGAACAAATCAGGTATCCACTTACCTTTCTTTTAAGTGATTATTCTTCTTCTTTTTTAGCGGCTAAACAAAAAATCGATTGTTAAGTTAACCAACCGATTTTTCCATTTCACTCTTTTGTAGTTTTTGACGATAAACTGCTGGCTCATATAACATAAATACACCAATTAACCCAATAATCGCAAAGCTTAAAGGAATATACAGTCCATATTGATAAGCAGTTGCTAAGTCAGACAGAGCAAAATAGTCCAATACTTTTCCAAAAAGTGCTGGCAGCAACACCGCGCTAAGAAAGCCACCCGTATTGGCAAAACCGGAAATAAGCCCCACTTCTTTTATATGAAAGGACTGCCTAACGACTGTAAAAGTTAGCGTACTGGCACCATTTGCATAACCAATTAACACGAATAAAAGGATGAATAATAAATACGGTGGCTCCCCGCCCATCCATACTAAGGTAATCCAAGCAGAAACCGACAGCAGATGCACAAAGACATAAGGTAATTTGACTTTGTCAAAAAAAGTAGATAGATAGCTCGTTAATGGCGCTCCTATAATGGCACCAAATAATCCGTACATTATTACTTCACTTGCATTAGATCTTGATAAGCCGTAAACCTCCATACCATAAGGAACAGCCCAAGAGCCAATAAAGCCGATATACGTGCCTACTACACCAAAATGACAAAGGAATGTCGCCCAAGCTTGACGATTGACAAGTAATCTTCTTATGATGACTAGTAACGGTTCATTTGTTTCTTTTTGGTTTTTTTCATCTGCCATATAAAATTTCTTCCTGGGATATTTTATTAAAACAATATAAAGTCCCATACCAAGGATGAATATTAAGATGCCAACAATTAAAAATGGCATTCGCCACCCTAGTAAAGCAATGGTCGAACTAAAAGGGACGGTTGCTAATAAGAAACCTAAACTACCTGTCATTCCGGCAAATCCTACAAGCATTGAAAATTCTTGCTGCTTGAACCAAATGCTTAGCACAAGAACTAAATTGACCCATATAGTAGCATCGCCAATTCCACATAATAATCTAGCAAAGATTAACATATAACTATTATCTACCAAACTATATAGAATGGTACCAAGTCCGTTAAGCAGCGTTCCAACGACAAGAAATACATTTGGACCAAATCGATCAGAAAATAATCCGATGGGAATTTGCAATCCAGCATAAGCAAAAAATTGAATACTCGTTATCAAGCCAATCGTTGCAGCCGTTAAATGAAATTCTTCCATTAATTGATCTGTTATTAAACCAGGTGCCGTTCTTTGACTTACCATAAATAAATAGGCTAAAAGTAAAACACCAAATACAACCCATCTGTACTTACTTTGTTGTTTATTCATAATTAAACGCCTTCCTTAATTTAACATTCGTCTTTCATTATACGCTTATTGACATTATATATATAGGAAGTTTTTCTATCTATGAGGGTGGAGTCATCTTTCTATAGACGAGATGAGTAGTTGGGGAAGAGCGAACTTTTTTGTGAAAGAAAATCTGCCATATTTGTAGATTGCCTTATTCCATAACAAACCTAATATTACGACGAGTATAGGGATTTGATGTTAACAGAATAAAGTTAATAAGAATGAACCTTATTCTGTTAACACTATTCCCTCTTTATCTTATGATGTTTTATGCATATGTTTTATCAGTTAACCACTTTTCTTGAGTATACGCCATTTCCCAAAAAGCTAATTCATATTGACAGCTGATGGTAAATGCAGATTTCATTTTTTCTTTTTCTGTTTCAGATGCAAGTTCAGCAAGCCGATCAAGGTGGTGAATTTGTTCCAGTACAAGTTTAACAAACCATTCTCCACCGTAAGTATCAATCCATGTACGATAAATTTCTTCTTTTGGTTTTGCCCCTTTAAAGCTCTGTCCAATATCATAATAAATCCAGTAACATGGAAGCAAACTAGCGATGACCTCGCCAACTGTACCTGTCTCTGCTACTCGGTATAAATGGGATGTATAGGCATAGGCAGTAGGAGCTGGTCTAAACTGGTTTAGCTCTTCTTCTGAAACTTTTAATAACTCCATAAATTTGTTATGTAACCCTAGTTCTGCTTCATAAGTCCCTTGCGCATGTGAAGCCATTCTCGAAGTCATATATAAATTCTCCGCTTTAGAAGCAGCGATTGCTTGCACACGTGCAAAATGTGATAAATAGTAAGAATCTTGTAACACGTAAAAGCGGAAACACTCAATTGGTAAATCTCCCTTAGCGATTCCTTTGACAAAAGGGTGTTCAAAATTAGCTTCCCAAATATCATGTACTTCTTTCCTTAACATTTGTGTAAACGTTTCTTTTGTTGCCATCATTTCTACCTCTTCTCTCTTTTTTAATGAGCATAAAAAATCCAGAAAAGCGAAAAAACCACTTCCTTAAAGAAAGTGGCTACTGTATACATTATTCATTTAGTTATATTACGTTAACTAAATTTATATACGCCACTTCCCTACGCTGGTATCAATCAGATCAGGTTCTAAGAGTCTTAAAGTTACACTTTAATCTCAGCCTTTTAAAGGCACCCCTAGTGGATTTATGTAATTATGCTGTCATCGTTATGTTATCATCTTATCAAAAAATGTCAACTTAAATGAAAAGCATCTTGAAGTATAGTAATGAGTAATGTCATGCTTCTCTTTCAGTTATCATGTTTAAGTGAGTTGGATGAAATGTTGTTGTATCGTTAACACTTCAAATCGCGTAACACTAAATTGGCATTGACTAAAAGTAACGATAACCTCAGGTATTAACCACTTAAAAATCTCGACCTTTCGACGCTTCACCTTCTCAATTTAGTGAAGTTTTTCTTTCTATTGAAACCATTCGACTTTTTATCATCTTAAAATAGGTTTATACTAGAATTATGATATTGGGTAAAGAATGGGTGAATACTATTGGAAACACATATTTTTTCAAAAGGGGAAGAAATCGCCAACGCGATTGTTCACGGAGTTGGTGCACTATTAAGTATTGCGGCTCTTGTAATTTTAACTGTTTTCTCATCCTTATATGGAACAGCTTGGCATATTGTCAGCTTTGTTCTATTTGGTATAACGATGGTTATTTTATATTTCTCATCTACTTTGCTACATAGTTTACCAGCAGGCAAAGCAAAAGATGTATTTGAGATTCTCGATCATTCTTCCATTTACTTTTTTATTGCAGGAACGTTCACACCGTTTTTATTTATAACTGTTAAAGGTCCCTTAGGATGGACTTTATTTGGTCTTGTTTGGGGACTAGCAATTGCAGGTACGGTTTTTAAATGTTTTTTTGTTAAAAAATTTTTAGTCCTCTCGACATTACTATATGTTTTGATGGGCTGGCTAATTATATTTGCATGGGAACCTCTTGTTACACACTTAACCACGCAAGGCTTGATTTTTCTCATCATTGGTGGCGTTTTATATACTGCTGGGTCGGTATTTTATGTTTGGAGAGGGTTTAAGTACCATCACGCATTGTGGCATGTTTTTGTTCTTGCCGGATCGATTATGCATTTCTTTGCCGTTCTCTCGCTTCTGCCATGATCAATTTTTAAAAATGGTCTGCAGGTGGCTTCTCTTTCACCTGCAGATTGTTTAATACATATTTAAGTTGTTGTTTACTTCCTCCTTCTACAGGGCAAACCACTACTTATAATAACTTCATGACTTCATAGCGAAAGCTGACTTTTTTATATCCTTGTTTACGATACATATCCTTTGGAGTATCATTGCTGTCGGCTACAAGTATAACCTTATGATTGTTAAAACGCTTCATAACTTCATATTGCAGAATTGCAGCAATCCCCTTTAATCGGTGAGTTGGTAACACACCTACACTATCAATTTCAGCTGTACACTTATTAATAAATACTTGTAACGAACCTGCTGGCACACCATGATCATATGCGATTAACTGTAACGTATCCTTTGCATTATAATGATAGGAATGAAGTCGTCTATTCAGGTTCACATATTCCTCTCCATAATCTTGATCAAAGTTCCTTTGCAATTGTAAATATTCTGTAAAATTAGCGTTTGTCACTTCCTCAACTACGATTCCATTCTTTTTATCTTTATAGAGAAATTGGAGAGGATTAATTTCATATAACTCCTGACACCCTATCGTATAGAATTGTTGATAAAGGTATACTAAAACATCCTCTTTAACTTTTTCGTCAGCCGGTAAGTAAAACTTCATATGCTCTTGTTGATGATTTTTCTGATAGTCTTCTAAATACCTTTCCGCTTGTTGAAATTCTTGCAAACTGGGATTTATTTTAAATTGAATATAGTTTGCATCATATTTAAAATAGAACGTTGTTGAACCGTAATGATCAAAATTGACTTCTTCTGCTATTAACTGACCATCATGGTGTATATCCCTAAAACTAACCACTGACCATCTCTCCCTACTTACAGCTCTTAAGTATATCGATAAAAAGCATCATTCTAGGAAACTAAGAAACAATGCCCCTACCTATTTTATCATTTTTTCGCAAATTAAGAAGGCTGGGACATAACTAAATGAGCTAACCACAAAAAAGAACAATAACAAATTGATCTTAAAACATCATTTGCAAAAAAAAGTCCGTTCCATTGCGCTACAGTCACTCGCTTTCCCCCTATTTCCCACAGGAGTCGAGTGTTTTCCGCTCCATTTCACTATTCTTTTCATATAAGGGTTCAAATCACACAAAAAAACCGAATGATTAGATGATATAACTCCTAATCATTCGGATAAATCATTAGCTAGCATACTTATGTCCCAACCTCAGTAATACCTCGTTATTACAAATACATTTCGATACCGGGTCCAATCGGAATACCGAATAATCCAAAAATGAATAGCAAAACTACCCAAATGACTAAGAAGACCATTGAATAAGGGATCATTAAGGAAATAAGCGTACCTAAACCTGCTTTTTTATCGTATTCTCTCATAAAAGCAAGAACTACGAGGATATACGGATTCAATGGCGTAATGATATTTGTAGTTGAATCGGCAATTCTATACGCTGCTTGGATAAAAGCAGGGTTATAATCAAGTAACATAAACAATGGAATAAAAATTGGGGCTAATAATGCCCATTGAGCAGAACCACTAAAGATTAATAGATTCAGTATAGAGACAAGAATAATAAATCCAATAATTACAGGAATACCAGTTAAATTGATGGAAGATAAGAATTCCGCACCATTGACTGCAATCCAAGTACCTAAATTGGACCAGTTAAAATAAGCAATAAATTGTGACGCAGCAAAGATAAGAACGATATAACCTGCCATATCTTTCATCGAATCTGCCATATACTTTGGAATATCAGCACTTTTTGTGATCTTCTTCACTGTTACTCCGTAGGCTGTTCCTATCGTTACAAAGAATAATAAAACAATCGGGATAATTCCGCTTAAAAATGGGGAAGGAATCATACCACCTTCTTCGTTTCTAAGTGGGGAGTCTGGTAAGAAAATAATTGTAAGTAAAAGAGCAATATATGCCAGACCCGCTATAACGGCATTTCTTAATCCTTTTGACTCGATAGCTGAAACCGGTTCAAAATTCTTTTTCAAATCCCCATCATATTTGCCTAATCTTGGTTCAATTACCTTTTCAGTTAAGAATCCACCAACTAAAGTTAAAAGAACAGTAGAAACAGACATAAAATACCAGTTATCAACAGGTGATACAACAAATGATGGATCAATTGCTTTCGCTGCCTCTGTAGTAATACCCGCCAATAACGCATCTGTTCCAGCGATTAAGATATTAGCTGAAAATCCTGCACCTACGCCAGCAAACCCCGCTGCTAAACCAGCTAATGGATGCCTACCAACAGTGTAGAAAACCATCGCAGCTAACGGTGGTACAAGTACGAATGCCGCATCTGAAGCAATATTCCCCAAAATACCAATAAAGAATACCGCATATGTAACTAATGACTTGGGTGTACCTAAGATCGACTTTTTAATCGCTGTTTCTAGTAAACCTACTTTATCCGCTAAGCCGACACCAAGCATCATAGCTAACACAAGCCCTAGTGGTGCGAAACCAGTAAAGTTCGATAGCATCTCAGTTAATATAAATTGTAGACCTTCACCAGAAAGTAAACTCTTAATGGCCAACTCTTCCCCAGTGCCTGGGTGCACTACTGTGACATCAAATTGGTTTACAATGAATGTTAATACCATAACAAACACTGCAAGATAAACGAATATAAAAAATGGATCTGGTAGCTTGTTCCCTATCGTTTCAATGCCGGACAAGAATTTAGACATTAAACCCTTTTTTTCTTGTTCATTATTTACATTTGCTTGCAAATCATTTCACTCTCCTTACGTCGAATTTTATCGGAATTTATCCTTAACATTTCCGTTATTATATCATCACATTTATATTGTGAATAGTCTTTTTTTAATCTTTTTTGTCTTTTTTGATAATTTTCTAAAAAATATAATTTGTTCTTACAAATATAAGAATATATAGAAATAATATGGTTGAAAATAATTCTCAATGTTCGCCTTCAAGTTTTTATTTAATTAATTACAAACAATAAAAAACCCAAACAACTGGAAATGAATTATATTTCAGGTGCTTAGGTTCAAAATATACGGTTTTATTTTTTATATTTTAGCTAACTGTTTAAAGTCTAATTGATAAATCTTTCGTGGTCTCCCGCGATGACCTGTCTCTTCTCCAATGATTTCTGCTAATCCGATCTTTTCCATCTCCATCAAGATTCTTCTTGCGTTGCGATCAGTGCTTTTTAGCCAATGAGATAAATCTTGAGAAGTAATCATATTTTTTTGGTAGTGCAATGATAAAGACTCAATTTTTGCAACAACTTTACTACTTATACCTGCATCTTTAAATATTTTTTCCCAATCATTTCCGTAAATCCTTGAATGAAAACTTATTTCTTCTCGTTCATTTTTAATAATCGTTAATTCTTTTTCTTCATTAACAGAGATAACAATTGGGCCCTTAAATTCACGAGCATGAGAAAAAGCCATACTCACATTTTCCTCAGCCTCTAATACTGTTAAACCAAAGCCTACACCTATGCGGACTCGTAACCGACTATTGACAAAAATTTCTTCACTGATTGTCAACATAGATTGATCTCTCATAAATAGCTCAAGTTCTCCTCGCGTTGTAAAAATATAGTGGACACCATCATCCATCTGGACAACCGAACCATTCATTTTTTCACCAACGTCAAGCAAGACTTTTTTTAGTTCTAATTCTTGATGCTTTAACCGAAAGGATCGCCTTCTTTCTTCACTTTCAGAAGAAGCAACGATGCGTTCGACACCAATAATGACAAGTTGTGATTTACGGTACCATGATGCTTGTCCCTTTTCTTTAATGGTTTCTAAAGAACGTCTGACCGTTAATTCAGATTGCTCGATTCGATAAGTTGGGATGTTCATCTTCGTTAATTCTTTATACACCTTATTTAAACAAGTAATAGCAATATCAACTTTGTTACTTTCATATAATTCTTTATGGAAAGCAATAATTTCTTCAGCCGGCATATATCCGTCGTAAGAATTCATCTGGAAAAGGACTCGATTCCTTACTAGCGGATCGAGTCCTCTATCCATCTCTTCTTCTTGAATAGTATCCAAACTAAAACGCTTTTGCACTTGATCGCTATCTAAAAAAATCTTTACTAAGACAGCAAGCAGGCCCGCGCCACTTAAGGGAATATAACTCGCTTCTTTTTTTGTAATCACTTTCTTGGATAATGCATAGAAATACGGCGCCTGCCCTGAAAAAAGCCACTGGTCGACCCATTCTCTATTTCTAATAATAATTTGCTCCGTTTCTTCAGTCGATTCATACACAAAGGGAATAAAGTGAAGTTCATCGTAGTCCGCCCCTGTATCTATGATCATTTTAACTGAATCTTTCGGTCCGATAACCCCCACTCGAATTTTCATCCAACGCACCTGCCTCCAACAAATTAAACGATATATCCTTATTTTAACATGATTGGTTAAGGTTCGTTCTTTTTAACTTATTGCCACCCTAAAATCACACGACAAATTGATTCAACGGCAATAGGCAGTACCTCTTCATCATAATCAAAACTTGGATGATGATGTCCAGCAGCGAGCGGTGTTCCAAATAACATATAGTTCGCCGCTCCCCCATTTTGCCTAACCTTCTCTAACATAAAGGCTGCGTCTTCAGAAGCCCCTAAAGGTAGTTTTGGAATCACATTTTTAATATTTGAACTGCCTTTCACTGCCCCATTAATAAAATCTATCCATTCATCTTGACACTCTGCACTCGGCGCCTGGCCAACGATTTCAACATTTGTTGTGACATCATAAAGAGCTCCACTTGCATGAATAATTCTCATTGCTTCGGCAACCATGTAATCCTCATTGAGTTCAGTCGATGAACCTCGTGTTTCTAATTGCATTTTCGCATAATCAGCAATGATATTTCGGCCACTTCCTGCCTCTAGTGTCCCTATATTGATGCGTGTCGCACCACCTGCGTGTCTTGTAATACCATTTAAATGTAATGAAGCGGCTGCAGCGGCTAATAAAGCATTCCTGCCTTCATTTGGCTCTAATCCAGCATGTGCAGATTTTCCAAAGTATTCAACGTCTATCTTTGTACTGGCTAAGAACTGATCTGTTGTTGCCACTATGTCACCTACGTTTAATGAGTGGATACCTATATGCCCGCTTAAAAAGACATCCGCATCATCTAGCAAGCCTTTATCCACCATCGGCTTTGCCCCTCGTCCCCCTTCTTCTCCAGGTTGAAATAACAAGGAGAACCGTCCGTTTAATTGGTGGCGATTTTCATGAATAAAACGCGCAACACCCAAACCTATAGCGGTGTGCCCATCATGACCACACGCATGCATATAGCCTTCTCTGTTGCTATGAAACCCTTGAGCAAAAGGAAAATGCGCTTCATCCTCTGCTTCATTAATCGGGAGCGCATCGATATCAAATCGCAGAACAATATGTTTTCCTTTGCGACCAGTGTCGAAATAGGCTCTAAGTCCGGTAAAAGCACCTTTCATTAAATATAAATGTGCCTTATTTATGCCCGCCTCCATGGCTCTTTGTTCTTCTTTTTCTATCTGATCTTCTGTTGGCAATCCCATTCTTGTATGTGGATGAAGAATTGCCTGCCCCATCTCTACTTCAAAATCGAGCTTTTCTATCTCTTCAGCAATCTTTGCAGTTGTCACATACTCTGTCCAAGCTACCTCTGGATATGCATGAAACATTCTTCTCATTTTAGTTAAATACGGGGTGATGTCTTTAATGAATGCTTCCATTTGAAAAAATTCCTCCTATAAACCCTTACTTTGTAATTGTTCAATTGTATCTACAGCAACTTGAGCCATCAATTCCATACCGATCGGCAAAATATTTTCATTCAGTTGGAAAGAAGGGTTGTGAAGTGGCTTTTGATTATGTCCTATTGAACAACCTAGCCAATAATAAACACCCGGATATTCTTTTAAAAAGCGGCCAAAATCCTCTCCCGCCATTGATGGAGCGACTTCTGGAACATTTTCCTTACCTACAAATTTCGCCGCTGTTTCCTTCACTCTTTCAGCCCACTCCGGCGTGTTTACTGTCGCAGGATAACCATCAAGGTAAGTGATGTCGACCTGTCCACCGAGCGCTTTAACAGTGTCTGTTACGATTTGATGAAAACGATTCTTCACTTCTGACTTTACATGATCCGCTAACGTTCTTACTGTCCCTTCAATCATTACTTCTTCCGCTATGACGTTATGGGCAACCCCACCAGATACCTTGCCAATTGTAACAACCGCTGATTCTAGCGGATCAATGTTTCGGCTCACAATCGTTTGCAACATTGTAATCACTTGGTTCGCGATAATAATTGCATCTTTTGTCATATGCGGCATACTGGCATGCCCACCTGAACCAGTGATTTTCAAAGAAAACCGATCAGAATTACCCATCATCGCTCCCGATCTAACACCTATTTGCCCTGGCGGGAGGTCTGGCCATACATGCTGCCCAATAATAACTGATGGTTTATATTCATCAAATACACCGTCTTCCATCATTGTCTTCGCTCCACCTATTGGAGACTTTTCTTCCGCCGGCTGAAATAGGAGCAAGATCGTTCCAGCTAAATTGCTTTTATGGTTATTTAAGATAATACCAGCTCCTAATAGCATTGCTGCATGACTATCGTGACCACAAGCATGCATCACACCTTTTACTTTCGAAGAATAAGAGACACCACTTTGTTCTTCAATCGGTAAGGCATCAATATCCGCCCGTAAACATATCGTCGGCCCCTGTTTTTCTCCTTTAATAATTGCTAGAATCCCAGTTTTAGCAAAACCAGTTTGATATGGAATTTGATAATCGTTTAGTTTCTGTTGTATTTTCAAAGATGTTTGCACTTCTTCACCACTTAGCTCTGGATACTCGTGAAGTTCACGCCTAAACAATGTTAATTCAGTAGCTATTTTTTTTGCTTCGCCTTTAAAAGAAACGGACATGATAATCTCTCCCTCTTCAAAATCATTAAGGAAAAATTCCTTATTAATTCCGATAATACACTAAAATCAATCAAATTTGAGGGAAATCCGGGAATTTTTTAAAAATTTTCACTAAATTTATTCTGCAAAACGAAAAATGAGATGATATTTGATCAAAACTCCCCCATTAACAACTATTCATTTTCACTCTCCGTTTCTAGACGTAAAAGATGCTCCTTTCTTTCTATACCTCCGCCATATCCGCCCAATTTTCCACTTGCTTTAATCACGCGATGACAGGGTATGATAATGGCTATTTGGTTGGCTCCATTGGCATTTCCAACAGCTCTTACGCGGTTGCTATTCCCTAATAAATTAGCAATATCTTGATAAGAAACAGTTTGTCCATATGGAATCTTTTGCAAAAGAGACCACACTTCCATTTGAAAACGTGTTCCTTGAAGGAAAAGAGGAATAGTAAATTGTCGAAGTTGTTTAGCAAAATAAAGCTTGAGCTGTTCTTCTAGTTTTCGATTGATTGTCGTAACCCCTGGCAGTATCCGCGCATTTTGTTTATTTCGTATGTTTTCAATCTCTTTTTCAAGACCTCTCCTATCGATAAATTCCAATAAATACAAATACTTTTCATCGCTAATACTAATCATCCTACCAAGAGGTGTCGATAAAATATTCGCATATACTATCGATAAAGAAGCTCTCTTTGGAGACCTACCAATGATTTTCGAGAAAGCATCATTAAAGGCACTCGATGAATCATAGCCGAGCAATACTTGTTGGTCTATCACTTTTTTTCCATTTAATATTTCTTTAAAGGCGATACCCATTCTTCTTGAGCGGGCGTACTGTACAAAGGTCATCCCGTAAATTTCTTTAAACTTTCTTCTTGCTGTTGCTGAATGAATACCTAGTTCGCGAAAATCCGCTTCCTTCCATCTTTTCTCTGGGCTAGCCTCAACTGCTAAAACTAATTTCTCAATTTCGTTAGGAATACTGTTTGGATAGAATAATGGTGTACAACGTTTACAAGGACGATAGCCTGCTAATAATGCTTCCTCTGCCGTTAAGAAGAATTCACAATTCTCATACTTAGGTTTTCTGGCTGAACAAGTTGCATGACAAAAGATACCTGTTGTTCTTATACCTACAAAGAAAATCCCATCGTATTGTGAATTTCTTTGAACTAACGCTTCGTAAAACTCTGTTTTCTTTTCCTCACTTATAATCATAGTTGTCCCTCCTTTATTTCGGTAATTGCTACTATTATTATAGCGAGGCTAAGCAAAATTTCTTTCTGAAAATGAACAACTATTTTTAACTAGATTGACATTCCTTTCATAGTCATTTCAATCATTTAGATGATGGGTGATATAATATTCTTTTTTCAACCAGTCATTTCCCTTCAAATTGATTGTATAAATGCAACCATATGATGAACTTCACCTTTTGCGGAATGATTTAGTAGGGTGCCAAACTGCACCATATGCGACGAGCAGTAATTTTTTATGAGGATAATGATAATGTAGTGTGGAATATTATGTGATGAAAATGACTCTTTTCTTTCTTCATCAGTCATACGCTCTGCCTATCCAAACATCTTTCACTCCATTCATTCGTGACCAACAACAGGTAAATTTAATGATTTCTGCTGTTTGTCTGACTCTCTTCTAGGACTTACAATAAATACAGCTGCATTTGTTTCAGAAATATAGCTTCTACAAAGTATCGCTTGTAGCTTTCCGACCGGCTTCTCCATATCTAATTAAACAAATCGTAGTTATTCTTTTCCCCCTTTAGAAAGTTAACGCTTTTTTCATCTTGTGTTCATAGGTTATTCATATTTAATGTGTATAGTAATATTACAGCTAGGACATAAACAAATTCCCCCCCTTTTGAAATAGGGATTGAACATGTAGGATTGTTCAATCCCTTTCTTATTGCCTTTACTAAGCAATTCCCCTTATTTTTTTATTCGTATGATGCACATACTTGTCCTGATATCATAAGATAACAGTGAATAAAAATTTTCTTTCCCGCTAAAACCAGTTTGCTTCGTCTATAGCCCACCTAGTGATAAAGACTCGCTAGTGGGCTACTTTATTTGTTAACAAATTCGAACTGGTCTTACTCATCAATCTCTTTCATATTTTTTTCAAAAAAGGCCAAAGTAATTTGCTCACTTACTCTCTTCTGATTCACCAATTGAAAACGATTTTTTTTATAAAAATTGATTGCTGGTGTATTTTTAATTGCTGTTGAAACCTTCAATTTTCTGAATTTGTTTTCACCCTCAATAAAGTTTAATAGTGCTTGTGCAACTCCCTTTTTAAAAAGTATTGGATGGACCACTAAGCGACAAACCTCTATGACATCACTATCAATATGAATAGATATAACCCCATATAATCGACCCTTCATGTAATAACCAAAAAAAGTTTCACGACAATGTCGCAAAGTTTCTACCGTCTCTTTTAATGGAGGTAAATCATATGAACCAATTATCTCTGCTTCTATTTTGTATGCAGCGATTTGAATGGAGAGCACCTCTTGAGCTGACTCAATGTCAGTAATATCAATTCTTTTTATCATTATCCAAATCCCCCACTCTATCAACTCTTATAAAGCTTTTACCTTGTTACATATCTGTGGCATGTATTGCCATTATATCATCCTATTTTTATACACACGCTATAATTTAACTCCTTGATTGTCTATAATAATAAAAAGTAATAAAAGTTGGGGGGACTTGGATATGTTAGCAAATTGGCTGAAAAATGCACATTCAACCGTTATTTTTACTGGGGCTGGTATGTCTACAGAAAGTGGCTTACCCGATTTCCGCTCATCTACAGGCTTATGGAAGCAATTTAACCCAACACAATTAGCTAGTATTGATGCATTGAACAATCAACTCAATGATTTTATGCACTTTTATCAAGAAAGAGTGCAAAGTGTCCAGCTTGTAAAGCCTCATAAAGGACATAGCATTCTTGCGAAATGGGAAGAACAAGGGTTAATTAAAGGGATTATTACGCAAAATGTTGATGGATTACATCAAGAAGCAGGTTCCACACATGTAGCAGAACTGCACGGAACTTTAAGAAGATTTCACTGTCAAAGCTGTGGGAAGTCAAAGAATAGAGAAGATTTTATAAAACAACTAACCCAGTGTCACTGTGGTGGTAAGATAAGACCGTCTATCGTATTATTCGGAGAGCAGTTACCAAAAGATGCTTTCGAAGTTGCGCTACACTTATCTGAATTTAGCGACCTCTTTATCGTTTTAGGTTCCTCTCTATCAGTAGCCCCAGCCAATCAATTTCCTTTAATCGCAAAAGAAGCAGGGGCTAGGTTAGTAATCATTAATGAAGAACCAACTGACCTCGATTATTACGCTGACTTGGTCATTAATGAGAGGAAGATTGGAGAAGCATTATCCGCTGTTGATCAACAATTATAAAGCAATAATCTAAGAGAATTCGATCTAAATGACGAGAAAACTTTACTAAAAAAATTATCCATTAATGCTTTACCTACAGCACACTATTGTTATCGCTTGTTTTAGGTTATCTTTGCATTTAAATTCACGGATAACCCCCGACTCCTTATTGTCTTATATCGATAGATTCTTTTCTTAAATGACTATATTTACAGGCGTTAACTACAACTATTAATAAAAAAAGCCTGATAACAATGGTTATCAGACTTCCTCCCAAGTGGGGCTTAGGATCATAACCTTACTATATTATGATTCTTTTTCATTTGCATCTATTTTGTCAAAAAATCTAACATGGTTTTTTATTTTTACAAACTTTGGCTAAGTTTAGGACAAATCATCTGTCAGCTGATGTTCATTTTCCGTTCAATTAACCAGAAAAGCTTATGGCAATAATAGAAGGATCATAGTAGAGACACTCGCACTATCGACAGTAAACCAATCCCATTTTCCATTAAGAAAGGAAAAAGAAGTTGAATGGTTTAAAGCAGTGAAAGAAAGCGTGAAGCTAACAGGTGGGGTGATCGTCTGCAGGAATTATATTAGCAGCAACTTGTGCAGTGCTTATCACACAACCACTATAGGAATTGTATCTTTTCGGGATGACGATTGTTATCAAACTGGATACTTTATGTTGTTCGTATTTGCTTATTATCTGCACTTTTTGTTAAGACTACTAAAAAGAAAAGGACAACTTTATGGTGAAGAACCTTTGAAACAATCAAGTAGGTATATCTCTCCTCACTTTGAAGCAAACTAATATAAAAAAAGTAAGGAGGGACTTTCATGGGATTACTCAATGCTTTTAACGAGTGGCGTGAAACGAGATATGCTAATCACGTGGAGAAAATGAAAGATCTCGAAAAATGCCCTGATTGTCGTGGAAAGGGATTTCAATATTTTGCAGGTCAAGAATATATGTTTATGGACGACGATGCCTACTACTGTGCTAGCTGTAATGGCAGTGGTGAGTATGATATATGGGAAAGTAACCAAATCAAATGATATTCCTTTAACCATTTAAAAACCATCTCCAGCATTATCTGGAGATGGTTTTTTTATTGAAAATCTATTTCTATAATCATTACTTCTGATTGAGAACCTATACGTAGTGCTGGTCCCCATAATCCGAATCCAGAAGAAGTAAAAGAATGTAATTGCTCTTTTGCCATATAGCCCCAATCATTTTCAAACAATTTTGCAGTAATTAAATTAGCAGGAAATAGCTGCCCTCTATGTGTATGACCTGAGAATATTACATCTGCTCCTGCCTCTTGTGCTTCTGTAATCTCATGTGGCTGATGATCTAATACAATAATGGGTAAATCTTTTGTTTCATTCCTAGCAATAAGTTCCTCTATGGTCTTTCTATTAGGGTTTGTTAAATCCTCTCTGCCAATTACTACAAATTGGTCATTTATCATTGCTGCTTCATCCATTAAATAGTGAATACCGATCTCATTTAATTCCTTTTTTAATTGATCATTATCGCCACCATAATAATCATGGTTACCAGGAGAAGCAAAAACACCAAGTGGGGCTTCTAGTTTTGCCATCGTTTTATTCATTTCCTTCTCTACATATGGGGTAATATCATCATTAATAATGTCACCTGGAATAAAAATAATATCAGGCTTCTCCTCTTTCGCTATTTTCACCAACTTCTCAAGATGATTATTACCTACAATTGTACCGAGATGTAAGTCTGATGCCATTAATACCTTTACATCACCTTCTTCTTCATCATTAGCCTTTTCAATTGTTATTTGATAGTCTCTCACTATCGGTGTCCAAGCGTTATATGTACCGTATATAAAGACAAACGTAAAAAACGCAACAACCGCCCAACCTGCATAGGTGAAGAATCTAGCATTTTTCTTTGTAATAAAATAAAGCAAATTGATAATCGGTAATAGGAGCATACCATAGCCAACAATGACAAGCCAATATCCACCAATCCATTCAATAACCGGCAGATGAAACGAAAATCCAACAAAAAATGATATTGAAAGAAGAAAAACAACTACGATAAATGTTTTTTTGAAACGAAAAGAAAAAGTTTTACGTAACCAACGCCATGTATTAAAGCCAATATAGTAACAAGTTAAGCCATAAATAAGTATCATTGTGATGCCAACGAACAATGTAAGCATATTTTTCCCCTTCACATTATGTATAAAGTATAGAACTGTAAAAAATATTATCAAAGACGTATGTTGAAAACAACTAATTGCTTCTCAAATGACAAAAATAATGTTAAATGACTTGATTTCATATAAAGAAAGAAAGAAGCCTCCACTTTTACTGTGAAGACTTTAAGGTGTGATTTGTTTTTTAATTTGCTGTAATTCTTTTAAAGATAGGCCTTCTAAAGATTGTTTAATTTCTTTTGCTATTTCCCTCTTATGTTGCTCTTCATACTCATTCCACCACTGTCTTAGTCCTTCAGTAGAATCAAGAAGATAATCAAAGTCTATCTCCTCGACTGTTTCATCTGTTAAGTAATTCATTACTGCTGCAAGCATAGAGTTGAGGTGGTTGATCTCCTTATTATTATTTTCTTCTTTTTTAGCCATACGCTCATACCCTTCATCTATTGTTAACGATAGTATGGTCTATTTAGCTTTTAATTAATAAATAAATAAAGTATGGTGCACCAATGGCAGAAACGACTAACCCAATCGGTATTTCCGAAGGTGCTAAAATCGTACGTGAAACAACATCTGAGAAAAGTAACAGCACCGCGCCGACCAATGCTGAAACAGGTAATAAAATTTCATTTCTCGGCCCAACTAGTTTTTTCGCTAGCTGTGGAGCCACTAAACCTAAGAATGAAATGCCTCCACCAACAGCGACACAAGACCCAGCTAATCCAACAGCAAGTAGTAATAACCATTTTCTTTGACGATTGACATTGACACCTAGGCCAGTAGACATCGCATCCCCTAGTGTAAGAACATTTAAATACCTCGCCTTAAATAACACAATCGGTATCAGTACAATTAACCAAGGTAAAAGGGCATATGTATAACTCCAACTCACGCCAGAAATATTACCCGATAACCAAACAGTTGCCTGTGTAAAGGAACGAGGATCCATTTTTAATTGGAGAATAATAATTAAAGCTGAAAAAGCTGCATTAATACCTATACCTACTAAGATTAACCGTATAGGTGTAACACCAGACGACTTTTTCCACGAGAAAACATAAATGAAAAAAGCCGCAAGTAAAGCCCCACATAATGCAAATATAGGGAGAATAAACAGTTGTAATAGTTCAGATTCAAATCTTATCCCCTGTGTGAAAAAGATATATAAAATTACAGCAAATCCAGCACCACTATTAATACCTAAAATCCCCGGATCCGCCAGACCGTTTTGAGTCGCACTTTGTAATATCGCACCAGAAACAGCCATGCCAATACCAATTAAAATGGCTAGAACAATCCTTGGTAAACGAAACTCAAAAACGATTAAATCATATTGCCCAGGGGTAGAAGATAATACACTATTGAAAATAGCAACAGGTGAAATAAAACTGGATCCAAAGCTCAAACTAGCTAAAAAGAGGACAACTAATAATATCGTTAAAAAGAAAACAACCGCTTTCCATTTTTGTTTCATTATCTTCCACCTTCCCTTCTTGCTAAATAAAGAAAGAAAGGTACGCCAATCAATGCCATGATGGCACCCACTGGTGTTTCAAAAGGAGGATTAATCATTCGCGCACCAATATCCGCTAACACAAGTAGTAGACCCCCTAATACGCTTGAGCAAGGGATGATTAACCGGTAATCTGTTCCAACTAAAAACCTAACCATATGTGGGATAACGAGGCCCACAAATCCAATCGTACCTGATATAGAGACTGCTGCACCAGTTAAGAGTAAAACAACAATAAAACCAATTGTACGTATTAAACCTGTCTTTTGCCCTAGTCCGATGGCCACTTCCTCACCCATACTCAAAACAGTAATGGAACTGCTAATCATAATTGCTAGGATAATACTTATAATAAAAATGGGAATAGCAGGAGCTACACTCTCCCACTGGATACCCGCAACACCACCTGCATACCAAAAACTTAAATCTTTTGCGACATTAAAGTGAATGGCAATTGCAGATGAGATAGAACTTAAAAGAGCCGTAATAGCAGACCCGGCAAGCGCCAGTTTAACAGGCGTCAACCCATTTCGGGATAGCATTCCGACACCAAAAACAAGCCCTGCTCCAATGCTTGCTCCGATAAAAGCAGCAAACATGGTTCCAATTGGGCTTAAAGAGGTAAAGATGGCTAAAGCAACTGCAATAGCAAAGGTAGCACCAGAAGTAACCCCCATAATCGATGGTGACGCTAGTGGGTTTCTTGTCATCCCTTGCATAATTGCACCTGCAATGGCAAGTGCAGAGCCAACTAATGCTGCCGCCACTACTCGAGGCATCCGTAAATTAATAATAATTTGATGTGTCGTTTTAGATGGGTCATATGATACAACACTTTCCCATACTGTTGAAAGATTAATATTCACTGCACCAAAGGCAATTGAAACAGCCATCGCTAAACAAAGGATGATTGTACCAAGTGTGACGATCATCATCGCAAAAAAACGATTTCTACTTGTGTTTGTTCCATTAAGTAAAGCCATTATGTATCTCTCTTTCATAAAGTAGTGCAAGAAATATCTTGTAATTGATAGTGATAATTGTTATCATTTGCATAGGCTAATTATATCATAGTTCATTTAGGAGGTTAACATCTTGTTCTCATCTCACAAGAAAAAAAACTTATTATTAATTGCAACAATTACAACATCTCTTGCCCTTTTTGGTTGTGGTAATGACGATGCTGAAAATAAGAATAATGACTCCAACCAAGCAACTGAGCAAACCGAGGATCGTGTATTAACTGATGCATTAGGAAACGAAGTAACGATTCCTGCTAATCCTGAACGAGTAGTTGCTACATACTTAGAAGATCATCTTGTCGCTTTAGGTATTACCCCCATTGTACAATGGTCTGTTGCTAACGGCAAACAGGAATATCTTCAAGAATATTTAAAGGATGTACCTACAATCGCTCATGATTTACCTTTAGAAGCTGTATCTAGTCAAAATCCAGATTTAATTATTATGGATGGAGCAGGTATGGTTGAAGGCGGTAAATATGAGCAATATGCGAAAATTGCTCCCACTTATGTGATTGGTGAAGAAGAAAATAGTGATTGGCGTACAGAACTTGAAACAGTTGGTAAAATCTTCGGTAAAGAAGATAAGGCAACTGAAGTTCTTAAAGAGTACGAAGATCAAGCAGCAAAAGTAGAAGCAGAACTACAAAAAAATCATGCTGGTGAATCTGCCGCAGCTATTTGGTTAGTGAATAACAGCTTATTCATCGTAAGCAAGGACCTTTCTGCAGGTGATGTGATATATAATGATTTAGGCATGGCCGTACCTTCTGTCGTTGAAGAAATTTCAGCAGATGCTACTGGAAACTGGTCAGCGATTTCTTTAGAAAAATTAGCAGATATGGATGTGGACCACCTATTCTTTATTAATAGCGATGGTGAAGGGGCAGAAGTCTTATCTGATCCATTATGGGCAAATATTCCGGCAGTAAAAAATGAGCATGTCTATGAATTCTCTAGGGACACAGGATGGTTGTACACCGGAACGATAGCGAATACACAAATCATTGAAGATGTGGAAGAAACCATCCTTAATAAATAGGAAAAGCAAAAAGGCTAAGTATTCCTTTTGGAATCTTAGCCTTTTTGCTTATGCCACGTGGTCATGTCCACCTTGTTTATTATGATAAGCATGAACAATGAATGTTATGACGAAGGCAGCAATGATAATACTGAAAAATAATATATGTCCAATCTCAATATGAAACACACTTAGTAACATTTTAATAGCAATAATTCCAATAAGAATAAAAGCTGTTGTCTCTAACTCCGGAATCTTATCAATTAATACTAAAAATAACTTTGCAACTGTGCGCATCATTAAAATCCCAAGCATACCTCCAATTAACAAAATCCATACTTTATCTGAAACAGCAAAGGCAGCTAATATACTATCTACAGAAAAAGCTAAATCCATTAGCTCTACTGAAATAACCGTTCCCCAAAAAACACCAAAAGTACGGATCATCCAACCGTCTTTTTTTACTCCGTCGATATCTTCTTCAGGCGTTTTAAACCAAAATTGTTTAATCACTAAATAAGCTAAATAAGCGGCTCCTAGTACTTTAATCCACCAAAATTTAATCAGCCACATACCTAAACCGATAAAGAGAAATCTGAAAAAATAAGCACCAATTAACCCATACGTAAGTGCTTTTTTTTGCTGCTCCTTCGGTAAATGCTTAACCATAACGGCTAATACCAATGCATTATCAGCTGATAATAGACCTTCTAGAACAATGAGTGTGCCTATATACCCCCAAGAAACAGGATCTGTAAGAACCTCTTTCCACATTGACCAATCAAAAAATGATGCATAGGTTGATAACAACTGATTTAATACTTCCATTGACAAGACTCCTTTAAATGAAATGAACCTATTATACTGCTCTATTATACCAAATAGTTTCGTAACACGAAAGTTTCGCTAAACTAACAAAATCTTTTTCATTTCCTCTCATAAAGTATGAGCAAAAATAATTCTTTTTAATATAATAATTAACAGAAATGTGTAAAAGACTTTTGCTCGTTACTATAAGCTGTACGGAAATAATCCCTTACCTCATTTAAACATTGAGGTTTAACACTAGTTTGTCTAGCATCACGACAATTTATCGCTTCATAAAAAGCGATGATCAGAGGTGAAGTCGATGAGTTTAGGTAAATCTTTTAATCAATGGAAAAATGCGCGAGAACATAAACATTTAGAAAAGATGAAAAGAAGTAATAGATGTCCAGAATGCTATGGACAAGGCTTTTTATTATACCCTAGCCTCATGTACTCCCTACATTCTGATACACTCTTTTGTCCAGGTTGCGAAGGAAGTGGTCGTTTCAATGATTGGGAGCGTATTCAAGAAAAAGAAAAGCGCAGAGAGAATCATAAGTCGAATAAACAAACTTCATCACAAGAACCCAGCGAATATTAGGTGCTTCTTTATCAATTGGCAACGAATTATGTATAGTTTCTGCGGAAATAGTGAATGAAGAGCAGAAAAAGGATGTTTCTCAGCTCTAATGACGATGTGTAAACGTAGAAGATTGGTAGGTTACCAAGCTAGTATAGAACATTCAAAAAAGCCCTCTCCAGAAAATGAAAGAGAGGGCTTAAAATGAACTTATACTGTTTTCCAATCAGCAGCGAATTTTTCCATCCCTTGATCTGTCAATGGATGTTTTGTTAACTGCTCAATTACTTTATAAGGAATTGTCGCAATATGTGCACCGGCTAATGCAGCTCTTGTGACATGATCCGGATGTCTCACTGACGCAGCAATAATTTGTGCATCTAACTGATGAATGCGGAAAAGCTCAGCAATTTTAGCAACGAGGGTAATCCCGTCTTCTGAGATATCATCAAGTCTTCCTAAGAACGGTGAAACATAAGTAGCTCCAGCTCTTGCAGCAAGTAATGCTTGGTTCACAGTAAAGATTAATGTGACGTTCGTTTTAACACCTTTTTTGGATAAATATCTTGTTGTTTCAAGACCAGCCATTGTCATTGGCACTTTTATAGTAATGTTCTTATCACCATTATTTATCTTAATCAGTTCCTCAGCCTCAGCAATCATTTGTTCAGCTGTTTCTGCAGAAGGAGTGACCTCAGCAGATACTGATTCTACTTCCGGAACTGCTTGAAGAATTTCTTCAATTCTTGTTTCAAACTTGATGCCTTCTTTTGCTACAAGTGACGGGTTAGTTGTTACGCCTGATAGGACACCTAACTTGTATGCTTGTTTAATTTCATCTAAATTGGCTGTATCTATGAAAAATTTCAATGTAATATACCTCCCTTTCTAACTTCCTTTACTATTATACCATACTAAAGCTGGTAATCGTTTCAAGTACCACTTTCTACTTTTCCATCCAATTAGTATGATACGTTCCTTCTTTATCTACTCGCTGATACGTGTGTGCTCCAAAATAATCTCTTTGTGCTTGCAGTAGATTAGCTGGTAATGTTGCCGTTCTGTAGCTATCATAATAAGCAATAGCACTTGAGAATGCAGGCACAGGGATACCTTGTTCAATAGCAATAGAAAGAACTTTTCTTAATGAAGACTGATAGCTTTCAACGATTTCCTTAAAATAAGGATCCAATAATAAATTTGCTAATGCTGGTTCACGATCATAAGCATCTTTAATTTTTTGTAAGAATTGTGCACGAATGATACAGCCTCCGCGGAAGATCATGGCAATATCGCCGTATTTTAAATCCCAATTCTTTTCATCAGACATCGCGCGCATTTGAGCAAATCCTTGTGCATAAGAAACAATTTTACTCATATATAATGCTTGTCTAACAGCTTCTATTAACTCCGCACGGTCTCCACTATATATGTCCTTTTTAGGACCTGTAAGAATTTTACTAGCATGGACTCTTTCTTCTTTCATTGCGGAAATAAACCTTGCAAATACAGATTCAGTAATAATCGGAAGAGGTACACCAAGATCTAAAGCATTTTGGCTTGTCCATTTACCGGTACCTTTTTGTCCCGCTTTATCGAGAATCACATCAACAAGTGGCTTGCCAGTCTCGTCATCTACTTTTGTAAAGATATCAGCTGTGATTTCAATTAGATAGCTATCTAACTCACCCTTGTTCCACTCTGCAAATGTCTCATGAAGTTCATTCGCTTCTAATCCAAGTACATGTTTAAGAATAAAATAGGCCTCAGAAATTAACTGCATATCACCATATTCAATCCCATTATGAACCATTTTCACATAATGACCAGCCCCATTTGGACCGATGTATGTACAGCATGGATCTCCATTTACTTTCGCAGAAATAGCTTCAAAAATCGGTTGTACAAGGTCGAATGCTTCCTTCTTACCACCAGGCATGATTGAAGGCCCTTTTAAAGCTCCTTCTTCACCACCGGAAACGCCTGTACCAATAAAATGATAGCCTTCTTCTGCTAATTCTTGATTGCGGCGAATGGTATCTTCAAAATATGTATTACCACCGTCAATTAAGATATCACCCTTTTCAAGATATGGTTTCAGCGATTCAATTGTCGCGTCTGTTGCTGCACCCGCTTTGACCATTAACAAGATTTTTCTTGGTGTTTCTAGTGATTGGACAAAATCTTCAATAGTTTCGGCACCAGTAAAGTTCTTACCCTTTGCTTCATTTTGTAAGAATGCTTCTGTTTTTTCATAAGAACGGTTAAAAACAGCTACTGAGAAGCCACGACTTTCTATATTTAAAGCAAGGTTTTTTCCCATTACTGCTAATCCGATAACACCTATTTGTTGTTTACTCATTTAATTGGTCCTTTCGTCTTTCATTTTTTCCTGACTGCTACTTTAGTCAAGAATAGAATAACCCTCATCTGTGATTATACAAAACGATGAAGGTGATTACAATCCATCCTACTATAGAACAAACTGTATGAAATTTCTCACATTATCCCTTTATGGACAATGACTCTCATCATGAAATCCGATAGATCATCCTATTCGCCGTATGTGATGAGAAAAGATAACACCCGCTTGAGTATTTGGGATGCTGTTGAGTCATTGGTTACCCTTTATGCGTCACCCCAAAACTTGTCCAATAAGAGCCGTTCTAATTCAGGGAGAGCGAATATTTTTTTCGCTAATTGGTAAGCAAAGCATGCCCCGCTCGAACCGCTTCCAATAATGCACACAACTCATTTCTAAATCTCCTGCAAAGAGCCATACTTTTTCACGTTGTTTATTGTCATTGACCAGTATCATTTGCCTGTTTATAAGTTCTTTTTATTATCATCAACCTACGGAAGATTATGACCTTACTTTCCCCAATAAAAATAAGATAAAACATGAAAGCAATAACAAAGAGAGACTATGACTTAACGATTTACGAAGCCTTTCTATTTTGTGATGGCAATGGCGCTGATTTTGTTTTTCTTCTTATATGAGTAATAAAATAGAGCAGGAAGATAACGACAGCGAACAATGAAGATAGGATGTACATAAAATCGTACCCTTTTTCGTTTGCGACGACGCCAAGTAGCAGTGCCCCCATCGCTAGTCCCAAATCCATAAAACTTAAGCTCATTGCATTAGCCGTTGCCCTTTGTTCTTTTGGTACAAGGCTAACAGCCCAAGCTTGGAATGTCGGTTGCATCACACCATATGCAATGCCATAAAACACAGCGGCTATGAATAATGAAGATATTCCTTTAGCAAATGCAATGAGTAACAATCCGATAAATGCTGCAATCGTTGCGCTATAAATTAAATAAGCATGTCCGAAGCGATCGAAAATTTTGCCCGAAAATGGGCGAATGATAATAAGCATCGCCACTAAGATAAGAAAGAATATGGAGGTTTTCTCCCCTACTCCAATAGAACTTCCTAATCCCTCAATAAAGTTCACTACCCCAGCAAACGTAAAATAAAATAATAACACTAAAAAACATGGTAAGAAAGCGCGTGAATCAAAAGCGGATTCTACTATTGACAATTTCCTAACTGCCTGTTGATTTATATTTTGCGAAGTTTTAAGGGCAAGACTACCAATTATAATCACTATAATAAGAATAAGAGAAAAGGACAAAACGGATTTAAATGAATAAATATTAATCATTGAAATAGCCAAAAAAGGACCGCTAGTTGTACCAACACTTGTAGCCAAACCAAAATAGCCGATTCCTTCCCCTAAGCGGTGTTCAGGAATTAAATTTGTCGTTATTGTTGCTAATAATGTAGTAATAAAACCGAAAGCAACACCTTGTAATATGCGAAGGATTGTGAATATAAATATAGAATTTGTGAATATTGTCACAAAAATAAACAACAACATACCTAATAAAGATAGAATTAATAACGATTTCTGATTCATATACCGTAAGCAAAAACCTAAGAAAAGCCTAGATACAACAGCAGCAATCATAAAGGCTGTTGTCATTAACCCTCCGTATGTTGGGTTATTACTTAATGCAGTAACATAGATTGGAAATCCCCCTAACAAGGATTGTAAACTTAAAAAAAATAAAAAAGTAAGCATTAGTGCCATTGTATACTGCGTGGACCAAAGCTTGCCTCCTAACGTATGCATATTCAACCTTCTTTCTTAAAAAATCAACGTTTATATTTCGACTACCTAAGCAATTATAGCTTAAAATTCTCCAATAAAGTATTTTCATTTTTTTGTCGAAATAAAGGGAAAATTTTTTATTGTTTATGTAAGCGTTTTCATATATACTAAGTATTAGGCGGATAGCAAGTGTGGCTATCATCGTACTTGGCGAAGGTGGGGCCGGTATATATTGAATGGTAATCATTTTATTTAGTACATATAAAGGTTGTGATTAAGCTTGAAAAGAACTAACTTTTCGTATTTTGTTAAGAATAATGAATTTAACCTACAAGCCTACATCAATTATTTATTGTTGAAATATCATTCATCCACTATTCAAATTCAATCGCATTCTCATCAGACGAAACTTTAAAAGCTTAATTATCGAAACCTATACTAAAAGGTTACCATTACACTTTTTGTAGGGGCACGAATGGGTAAAGATGAATGATAAACAACATATCCCCTAGTAAAAATCACAGCCATCCGCCATTGGCTGTGATTTTTCATTGTTTAATCGTCTATTTTAACTTTGATTGTTTCTCCATCAACATGCAGATTTGTCATTTCGTCTACTTCTGCTAATGTAATTGACTGGACAAGTAATGATTCATGTAAAAGCGCCGAAAACTTCTCTAATGCTCTTAAAACCTTTTCATTGCCAAACATTGTTAGATGAATACGAAGATCAACCGGTAACCCTTGCTTTTTTCGCCTGTTTTGCACTTCTCTCATTACTTCCCTCACTAACCCTTCTTGCAAAAGCTCTTCTGTTAATCCGATATTCAGGATGACTGTACAATCTTTTCCTTCTGCAAATCTATATGGATGTTTCGCTTTTTTCTCTACTAACACATCCTCATTTTCTAAAACAAGCATTTCACCATTTTTTTCTATGTTTAATGATCCATTCGTGAGTAAGGTATTTTTTTCACAGACTGTTAATTCTTTTAATGTTTGCTCAATCACTTTTATTCTTTTACCGTATTTTTTACCGGCAATTGCGTAGTTAACTTTTAACTCAACTGTTACAAAGTTATGGGTATTTTTTTCATAAATTATTTCTTTTACATTCGTTTCATCTTTTATGATCTGTTCAAAGGAAGATACACTTGCTTTCCCTTTAACTGCACTTACGATTACTGTTTGAAGTGGCTGCTTTGTTTTGATATTAGCTGCCATCCTGATTGATCTAGTGAGTTCAACAATTTGTCGAACATCTTTCATATCGGATTCTAACTGGATGTTGGTCTTCGTTTTCTCATGCTTAGGAAAATCAGATAGATGAACACTACTGCCGACTAATTGTAAGTGAATCTCATCGGTGACGAATGGCATAAATGGTGCAAATAATCGCGTTGATTGCACCAGCACTTCGTAAAGAGTGGTATACGCTGCCCTTTTGTCGTGGTCTAATCCTTCCTTCCAGAATCTTTGCCGTGATCGTCTGACATACCAATTACTCACATCATCTAAAAATTCTGCCAGTAATTTAGCACTTTTGAAAAAGTCATAAACTTCTAATCCTTCTCTTACCTTCTCAATCGTATGATGCAATCTTGAAAGTATCCATTGGTCAATGATTGCCAATTCCTTTACTCGATGCTGGCTAAAATCAAAACCATCAATCTTTGCATACATATCATAGAAGGAAAAAACATTCCTGAACGTATCTACTATTTTTGATTTTGCCTGTTGAACGGTCTTTTTAGAAAATCGCTTATTATTCCAAGGAGCACTATCACTAAGAAGAGCCCATCTTAATGCATCTGCGCCAAACTCTTCAATCAACAAGGTAGGATTTAGAGCATTCCCTTTGCTTTTAGACATTTTTTGTCCTTGCTCATCTAATATATGACCGAGAGATAAGACCTTTTTATACGGTGCGACACCTTTATAAAGTGTTGATACGGCAAGTAAACTGTAGAACCACCCTCTCGTTTGATCTACTCCTTCGATCACAATGTCGGCGGGAAATTGATTATTAAATAGCGTTGTCTGTTCGAAAGGATAATGATATTGAGCATATGGCATTGAACCACTATCAAACCATACATCAATGACCTCCTTCTCACGCTTCATTTCACCACCACAAGAACATCTCAAATGAATACGGTCAACATAAGGTTTGTGCAAATCGATGCGATCATCTACATTTTCAATCGCTCTTTCTTTTAATTGTGCAATGGAATTTGGGCTACTTTCTAGTCCACAAGTTTGACAAGTCCATACATTTAACGGCGTTCCCCAAAAACGATTTCTTCCAATATTCCAATCAACAAGTTGGTCAAGAAAATGACCGAATCGGCCATTCTTCATATGCGCTGGATACCATTCAACCGTTTGGTTATTGTCTATCATTTTTTCTTTGACATCAGTTGTGCGAATGAACCAACCTTCCATCGCATAATAAATCAGTGGATTGTCACATCTCCAGCAATACGGATAACTATGTTCATATTTCCTCTTACTATAAAGTAGATTCTCCTGAGCTAGCATTTGAATGATCGTTACATCACTTTCTTTCACTTTCTTATTTGCAAGAGGAACATTCTGCTTATATCTTCCTTTCTCATCAACAACTTGCAAAAAATCTAATCCATTTTCTTTTACAGCTTGGTAGTCATCTTCGCCATGTGCTGGGGCAATATGGACTAACCCAGTTCCCGAATCTTCCGTTACAAAATCGGCTGCAATCACTTTATGTCCATTGTTGAGTGAGACAAATGAAAATGGCGCAACATACTTCATACCTACTAATGCTTCACCTCTTACAGACTCGATGACTTTGTATCCTTCTTTAAGTACTGTTGAAACCAAGCTTTCTGCGACAATCAATCGTTCATTATTTTGCTCTACTTTCACATAACTTAGCTTAGGGTTTACCGCTACAGCTACATTTCCAGGTAATGTCCAAGGTGTTGTTGTCCAACAAAGTAAGTATTCATTCTCAGCCACTTTAAACTTAACTGTTGCTGATAGATCATGCACATCTTTATATCCTTGTGCAACTTCATGCGAACTTAGGGATGTTTCACAATGAGGACAATAAGGGACAACCCGATGCCCTTTATATAAGCGTCCATCATGATGAATTTGAGATAATATATGCCAAACCGATTCAATGTACTCATTATCGAGTGTGATATAAGGGTGATCCATCTCCACCCAATAGCCCAATTGCTCAGTAAACTGTCGCCATTCTTTTTCATATGTGAATACACTCTTCTTACATTCTGCTATGAATGCTTCTACACCAAATGCTTCAATATCATCTTTGCTAATCAATTGTAATTTCTTTTGTACTTCAAGTTCTACAGGGAGCCCATGTGTATCCCATCCTGCTTTTCTTAAAACTTGATGTCCAGTCATGGTTTTGTAACGGGCAACAAAATCTTTTATCGTTCGACCAAGTGCATGACCAGCATGTGGCATACCATTTGCTGTTGGTGGGCCTTCATAAAAAACAAAGGATGGCGCCTCATGTCTTTGCTGTATGGACCTTTGAAAGATTTTTTCCTCTTGCCAATATTCGCGAACCTTTCTCTCCTTTTCCACATCTCGTTCTTTCATTTTAAAATCTCCCTTCCATATCCTTTCATATACGAAAAAAACTCGATTCTATACGTAGAATCGAGTTAAAATATCCCCTCTAAAAAACAAAAAAACCAACTGTAGTGGTTTGTATTTGCTCTCACTACGTACTATCATACGCGTCCAGGATATCGGTTGGATGCCGTCAAAGCTTAGTTTCACTTCAGCTTTGCTTCTCAGAGAGGATTTTCATTGTGGTCTTAACGTCAGCCTCTCAGCAAATGGCTCACTCTCTTTGGATAAGATGTTCACAACTACTCTTTCTCGTCAACGAATTGAATAGAATTTAATTAATATGAAGTATCATATGTTAATAATTGTGAATTGTCAATAGAATAAATATTTATCATTGCAGGATAAAGAGAAGTAACCTATTATAATAATTATTAATAAAAACATGCTAAATAGACAATAAAGATTGCCAACCATAAAAGGAGATAACAAAATGACGATTCACACAGAGAAAGAAGGCATTTTCACGTCCGTTTGTTCCCTAGATTGTCCTGACCAATGTGGTTTACTCATACATAAAAAAGACGGGAAAATCGTGAAAGTTGAAGGCGACCCTAACCATCCTGTTACGCAAGGGAATATTTGCAATAAAGTAAGAAATATGGCTGAACGGCTATATGACCCAAAGAGATTAACTCATCCTCTCAAGCGAACTGGTCCAAAAGGTAGTAGTCAATTTGAGGAGATCAGTTGGGATGAAGCACTACAAATCATTACAGATAAATGGAAAGATTTAATTAAAACGCACGGACCCGAGAGCATTCTTCCCTATAGCTTTTACGGTAATATGGGTAGAGTGGCTGCTGAAGGAATGGACCGCCGTTTCTTTTCACGCTTAGGTGCAAGTAGACTAGAACAAACAGTTTGTCAAGCAGCAGGTAAAGAAGGTTATCGTTACACAATGGGCGGAGGCTTTGGCACAGATCCAGAAGACACAAGTGAAGCCAAGCTCATCATCCTTTGGGGAATCAATGCTGTCAGTACGAATATGCATCAAGTTATTCTTGCCCGAAAAGCAAAGAAACACGGGGCAAAAATCATCGTGATTGATGTCCATAAAAATCAAACAGGCAAAATGGCTGATTGGTTCATTCCCATTAAACCAGGTACGGATAGTGCTCTTGCACTTGGAATGATGCATATCTTGTTTGCTGAGCATATGGTAGATGAAGAATTTCTTGAAACGTATACCATTGGACATGAGCAATTACGAACGCATGTAAAAAAATACACGCCAGAAGTTGTCGCGTCTATTACAGGGGTCTCTGTAGAGGATCTTTATCAATTAGCAAGAGAATATGGTCAGACTACACCATCATTTATCCGCATTGGCAATGGATTGCAACATCATGATAATGGTGGGATGAATGTACGTGCTATTTCCTGCCTTCCTGCTTTAACAGGACAATGGCTGCATAAAGGTGGTGGCGCACTCAAATCAAATTCTGGTTATTTATCGTTCAATACCGCGGCTATGCAACGACCCGATTTATTAGCAAATAAACAGACAAGATCGATTAATATGAATCTCATAGGTGAAGCTTTAGGACAAAAAGATAAACCTATCCGTTCCATGTATGTTTATGGTAGTAATCCGGCAGTTATTGCACCTAATAGTAATCTGGTAAAAAAAGGGCTTGCAAGAGAAGACTTATTTTTAGTTGTGCATGATTTATTCTTAACGGAAACAGCTCAATATGCTGACATCATCTTGCCATCTACTTCATCATATGAGAATACCGATTTTTACACTTCTTATTGGCATCATTATATTCATTTGCATGAACCGGTAATAGAACCATATGGTGAGTCACGATCCAATCATCATGTTTTTCAACAACTAGCACATTATATGGGATTTACTGAAGATTTATTTAAGGATTCCGAAGAAGATTTAATTACATCCGCTTTAGAGAATTCAAAGAATGAATATATGAAGGATATTAATTTTGAGCTTTTAAAAGAAAATCGGTTTATGAAAGCAGACGTACGTCCATTACTTCCCGGCAAACTTAAGACACCAAGTGGAAAAATCGAACTTTATTCAGAATTAATGGAGAAGGATGGCTTAAATCCGCTACCGACTTACAATCCAATAGTAGATGAAGGCGATGCACCATTTTTATTCGTTCCAGCACCAAACCATAATTTTCTAAATAGTACCTTCTCAAATAATGAAAAGCATATTAAATTAGAAAAACAACCAAAACTCCATTTGCATACCAAGGACGCACAAGATTATCAAATTGAAAATGGAGATGTAGTAAAAATCTATAATGAACGAGGAGAATGTGAGTTAACGGCCGCTATCGGAGAAAACGTACTTCCAGGGGTTGTTGTTAGTCAAGGCCTTTGGGCTGATGAGCCAGGCAAGAAACAACTCGTTAATACGCTCACACCTGATAGAGTAGCTGATATGGGAGGCGGTGCCACTTTCTTTTCCGGGAGAGTATATATTGAGAAAGTCAGTAGTCATGAATAAACATTGAGAAAATGGACATATATCTAAAATACAGATAGGCTAGGACAAACTGGTAGGATGATTGTTTGTTCTAGTCTTTTTTTATTGTAGCAACTAAGTGAAGCAGCTGAGTCATAGGACGCTAGCGTTAACTTATATGGGTTGAGGCATTTTTCGGCTTTGTCTCTTCTATACATAACAAACAGTAAAGTAATGACTAACGTGAGACAAATGAACAGCACAAATAGTGAGTCAGCTTCCAATATAGACGATGAATAATTAAAACTAGTTCCCCTCTTATGCTTTACACCTTTCAATCATTGTTCGCAAACAATAAAAAGCCGAACAAATCCCTCTTATTTACAAAGGGAAATTTGTTCGGCACCTATCTTTTTTTATTAACCAAATCTGCCAGTCACATAATCTTCTGTACGGCTATCTTTTGGCATGGAGAAGATTTGATCGGTTTGTTCAAATTCAATGACTTCTCCGTTTAAGAAGAAAGCTGTCTTATCGGATACACGAGCAGCTTGTTGCATATTATGTGTAACGATGACGATCGTATAATCTTTCTTCAAATGAGCGATAAGCTCTTCTACTTTCAGTGTTGAAATCGGGTCAAGTGCGGATGTTGGTTCATCCATTAAGATAACGTCTGGTTTCATCGCAATTGCTCTCGCAATACAAACACGTTGTTGTTGACCACCTGATAAACCAAGAGCCGAAGTTTTTAAACGATCTTTTACTTCGTCCCAAATCGCTGCTCCACGTAAACTTTCTTCAACAATTTGATTCAATTCTTTTTTATTTTTAATCCCTTGCATTCTTGGCCCATATGCTACATTATCATAGATGCTCATTGGGAATAGATTAGGCTTCTGGAAAACCATACCGACTTTTGTTCTAAGTTCAATAACATCTTTTGATTGATATATATTGTTGCCATTAATATGGATATCTCCATTAATTCTCACACTATCAATTAAATCATTCATACGATTCAATGTTCTTAAAAAAGTCGATTTTCCACATCCAGAAGGACCAATTAATGCTGTTACCTCTTTTTCACGAATATCTAATGATACTTGATAAAGCGCTTGGTTATCACCGTAAAATAAATCTAAGTCTCTTACGCTAATTTTCACTGAACGCTGATCATTTTGGTTCTCAACATTTGCAGTCTCTTTTACTTCTTTACGTTCTAGTGTTGTATTCATGAATAGAACACTCCTTTTTAATAGTCAGCTTTATTAAGCTTTTTAGAGATAAATGTTGCAGCAAAGTTTAGAGCAAGAATCATTACAATTAACACAATACCAATCGCTGCTGCTAATTCAATATCACCAGATTCTTGAGTAACAAGATACGAATGAACCGTTAATGTTCTCGCTGATGAGAAAATCCCTTCAGGCATTGCTGCTACTGTACCTGCTGTTAAAAAGATCGCTGCTGATTCACCGATAATTCGTCCCATAGAGAGGATAATCCCCGATAAGATTCCTGGCATAGCGCTAGGTAAAATGACTTTATATAGTGTTTGTAACTTTGTTGAACCTAATGCAAGTGACCCTTCTCGGTAACTAGCTGGTACTGTTTTTAATGCTTCTTCAGTTGTACGGATGATCACTGGTAAAACAATAATTGTTAAAGTTAAGGATGCTGATATAATAGACATCCCCATCGCCAATGTGGTAACAAAGAAAACAGCACCGAATAATCCGTATATAATAGATGGAATACCCGTTAAACTCTCTGTTGCAAACCGGATCATTCGAACGAGTCTACCTTGTTTCGCATACTCTTGTAAATAGACTGCTGCTAAAATCCCGATTGGCGTGGCAATCACTAGCGATATTACAATTGTATAAATGGTAGTAATAATCATTGGCCAAATGCCACCGCCGCCAACAGGTGAATAGTCACCGAAGATAAACTCAAGATTAATTAACCCGATACCTTTATAAAAAATATAACCAACAATAATAAGGAGGATAGCTACAGTTAAGAAAGCTCCAAACCACAATAAGCCCAATAATAAATTATCTTTAAACTTTCTCACCTTACTTCCCACCTTTCGAACTTATTTTCGCTAATACGAAATTCAATATAAGAATGAATGAGAATAATACAATCCCAGTCGCAAATAGCATTTCTTGATGTGTACCATACGCGTAACCCATTTCAAGGGCAATATTCGTTGTTAGTGGTCTTACACTATCAGTTATACTTGTTGGTATAATCAAACTATTACCAGCAACAAGAATGACTGCCATCGTCTCTCCAATTGCTCGTCCTAGCCCTAATACGATCGCTGCCATAATACCTGATTTTGCTGCTGGAACAACGACTTTAAAAATGGTTCCGATTGGCGAGGCACCTAATGCTAAGGAACCTTCTCTATACGTTTTCGGTACTGCTCTGATTGCTGTTTCAGCAACGGTTACAATCGTAGGTAACATCATAATCGCTAAAACTAGAATCACCGCAATTAAACTTTGCCCTTTTACTAAGCCAAGATTATTTTGTAAGAAAGGTACAATAATAGCTAAGCCGAATACACCGTATAATACAGATGGAATACCCGCTAATAATTGAACAGCCGGTGAAATAATCTTTGCAATAGGTTTCGGAGCAATTTCCGATAAGAAGATCGCAGTTAATAACCCAATAGGTACTCCAATAACAAGCGCTCCAATCGTTGCATAAATAGAAGCAACAATCATTGGAAAGATTCCATACTTATCTTCACTCGGTATCCAATCAGATCCAAAGATGAAATCAATAAAACTGTATCCATCTGCAATGAAAGGGTTCGATCCTTTAAAGAAGACGAAACCAATAATTAGAAATAAACTAAGCACAGAGATTAACGCACAGATTAAAAACAATTTCTCTGAGATGAACTCCATAATATATTTTAAACGATTTGATTTATTTTTTTGTTTTACTTCTGATGGATTTGGCAAAACACATACCTCCAAAGTCACTTGCTAATTGTTTGATAAACGTTATTCTTCTGTAATTGGTATTGCACCTGCTTCTGCAGCTATCTCCTGTCCAGCTTCACTTAAAATGAAGTCAATAAATGCTTGGCTTTCCTCTGACAAATCTTTATGCACAAAAAGGAAAGGACGAGATAATGGATATTTCCCTTCAATCACATTTTTAGCAGTTGGCTCTACACCATTAATATGAACGGTTGAAATGGTTTCATCTATATATTCAAAAGAAATAAATCCAATCGCATGCTCATTTGTTGCAACCGTCGTTTTTATATTTCCGTTCCCACTAGCGATAATTGAGTTCCGCACTAATTCACCAGAAGAGTAGTCAACAATTTCTTGAAAAGCATCTCTTGAACCTGATCCATCTTCACGTGAGACGACAACAATCTCCATATCTTTACCGCCTACTTCTTTCCAGTTTGTTATTTCACCTGTAAAGATTTTTTTCACTTCATCCATTGTTAAATCTTTTACTTTATTGTTTGCATGTGTAACCACTACAATTCCGTCAAAGGCAATAATTGTAGGTGATACTTCTTCCTCTTCTCCTGACTCTAAGCTTCGAGAAGACATGCCGATATCGGAAACACCATTTATTGCATTTGTAATCCCTGCTGAAGAACCAATTTGATTGATTTCAATATTTACATTTGCACTTTCCATATATTTAGCAGCTAACTTTTCTGCTAGCGGACCAACTGACGTAGAACCGGAAATGGAAATCGTACTTCCGTTACCTGAACTTGCTTGTCCTTCATCTTCTTCACCACCATTGCATGCAGTCAAAATTAAGGTGAGTGACATAAGTAACAAAATACTCTTCCATTTTCGAAGTTTTAGCATAGATAAACCTCCACTTTAGATAGCTTTTATCTTTTTTGTTTGTGTTAATCCCAATATAACGAATCATATTTAATTCTCTATTAACCTTTTGTAAAGCCTTTGTAAATTTTATCAATGTACGCATAAATATATGGAGAAATTGTAAAAATCAACCTGTTATTTTTGATAATTTTCTAAATTTTCATATTTCTCTATTGAAGAATACCTTTTATATTGTCTACAAAAATGAATGAAAAAAACATTTAAAGAAAAAATACAGGGAAGTATAGGCTTTTTCATGTAGGGTATGGTACGATGATTGCTAGAATAGGAAGTGATTATTGATGATTAATATTGAAATTCCTCATCCAGACTTAGTTATCACAAAAAAGAAGCCTGGCGGAGAACAAGGAACAACGGCTATCAGCCACTTATATGGTTTTACGGATTTTACAAAGATCCCAAGAGATAAAGGTGGAATGATTTTATTTTTTGACAAAAAAGAGAACCTTCTTTTTGTTGGGAAGGCACGTAAACTTAGACAACGTGTAAAAAAACATTTCGACGACCAAGTATCACCCATTAAAAACCACCGTGAACAAGTATCCAAGATTGCATGTATATATGTTGATGATCCCGTTGAGCGTGAAATATACGAAACGTATATTATCAATAAGTTAAAAGCAAAATATAATACTGAAAAAGTTTTCTTTTCAAACTAAAATTTTATTTTAGCTATGGGATGGAGGAGAATAATCCTTCATCCTTTTTTAATAAATGATTTCTCGACTTATACGGGAGAAGTTCCTGCTTTAGTAACTAAAGTTAGGCAAGCTAAACTTTATATATTCTCACAAAAAAAGACATCCGAACAGTAAAAATCTTACTAATCGGATGTCTTATTATTTTGGTTCTTTTTAAAGCGGTATGCTAAATAGGCAATGTATAATGGAGTGGCAATATAGATTAAATAAGGATAAGAACCATATGTTCCTTTATAAAGTACAAAAAGCATACAGCCTAAAAAGATTGTAACAATTGTCCCGTACTTTGGTAATGGGATATCTTTAAAACTCGGAATGCGAATACGACTGACCATTAAAAAGCAAAGCGCCGTAAATACAACTGTCGTAATAATACTGGGTACTAAATGGCCAAACAATGTAAGAATAGCTAAAATTCCCCCAGCGGCCGTAATCGGAACACCGATAAAATAGTTTGTGGACTGCTTACTAGTACCAACATTGAATCGTGCTAAGCGATATGCACCGAATAGCGGGAATAACCCAGACACTAATAATCCAATCGAACCAAATTGGTAAAAGTATGTATAATATACAAGAAATGACGGTGCTACCCCAAAAGTTACAACATCCGCTAATGAATCTAATTCTTTGCCTAGCGTACTATCTGCTTTTAACATTCTCGCTGCACGACCATCCATACTATCAAGCATCATACCGATAATAATCAATATTGCAGCATTATTATATTGGCCATGAGCAGCAAATCCAATAGACAAAAATCCACAATATAAATTGCCTAAAGTAAGCATATTAGGTATCATCTTTATTAATTTCACTTACAATCATCACTCACTTTTTTGTGATCTACGTTGCAAACATAAACCTATACTTAAACACAAATCACTTTTTAAGGTTTATCTATTATAACACTTTATTCTAAGTTGTTACTATATATGTTTGATGATTATTAAGTTCTTTTGACTCTATTTCTTTTTTTGAGAATTTCTCAAGTCAGAATATTGTTGAATACGTGACCAGTTATCATGAAAAATGAAATTTCCTCTTTGTTGATGATAATTACTTTTTGGTACTTCATCGATTTCTAATACAGGTGTTAAGCAACAATCGACTTGCTCGCTAAAATCCATCCAATCTGTAAATGACCGCTCCTTAAAAACTGTACAAACTTGTTTATAAATTGGATCACTTACCTCCCTCATATGACATGATGTCCATTCAGGATGATCAACAGCTAAGCAAAAAGCCTGCCAGAACTTCTTCTCCAATGCGCCTAATGCCATATAGCGATTATCACTTGTTTCATATAAACAATAGTTAACAATGGTTCCTGCTAAAACCTCTACACCTTTTTTCATTTCAGTGGCTTGATGAATGAGATGATGATTACCCATTAAAGCCGTCATTGTATCTGCCATACTTACTTGATGATAGCTACCTATTCCATATATCCCTCTTTGAACAAGACCCGCTAAAATCCTTTCGCTTGCCACAATTCCACCGACTAAATCAGCTATTTGTTGAGAAGGATGAATGGGACGTCCCTTATCATCCTTCCACTGTGCTAACATCCCACTGATGGCCATATAATTCAGATCATGACTTCCAAAGGTAGAATAAAAAGTATTTTCACCATATCCAACTAATGAACAATAGACAATTGTAGGATGATATTTTCGGACCGTGTCGTAATCTAATGTTAAACGCTTCATTACACCTGGTCGAAAACTTTCAATGATTACGTCTGCTTCTAGTATTAATTCCTTTACCTTATTTAAATCTCTTGTGTCTTTTAAGTTGAGGAAATGACTGTGCTTCCCACGATTATTACCCGTAAATAGGACTCCTTGGCCTTGGACAATTGGCTCTAAGTGTCGCGCAGGATCACCATTCGGTCCTTCTATTTTAATTACTTCTGCGCCTAGTTCTGCTAATCTAAGCGTGGCAAAAGGGCCTGGTAAATAGTTTGTAAAATCAATTATTTTCACATCCGTTAACATTTGGTATCCTTTCATTTACTGGCGATTATTTTTGTAATTGTTCCTGATTTCTTAATACAAATTTTTGGATTTTTCCACTGGCATTCCTCGGTAGACTTTCTACAAATTCATATCTTCTTGGTCTTTTATAATTCGCAAGGCTTTCACTCTGCTTACAAAATACATCTAACACCTCAGCAGTAATATTACCCTCTTTTTTGACAACGTAAGCAATGACAACTTCGCCCCAATGCTCATCTGGTATACCTAATACAGCTACATCTAACACGGAAGGATGTGCATGGAGAACATCTTCTACCTCACGTGGATAAATATTCTCTCCCCCTGAAATCACCATATCATCAACACGGTCTTTCACATAAAGAAATCCTTCTTCATCGAGATAACCCATATCTCCTGAGTGATACCAGCCGTTATGAAGTGCCTTTTTAGTTGCTTCCTCTCTTTTATAATAGCCTTGCATCATACTTGGCCCTCTCACAATAATCTCACCTACTGTCCCAGTTGGAACGACTTGATCATCGTATGAGCGACCCTCTTCATTAGGTTCAACAATTCTTATCTCATGGTTTAAGCAAGCTTGCCCTGCGGAGCCTGCTTTTCGAATCTGGTCTTCATCACTTAAAAACGTAATTGCCGGGCCCATTTCCGTCATCCCATAGGCTTGAGTTAATTTAACACCCAACTTTTCCCTACAGGCAAATACGAGACTTGGTGCCATCGGGGCTGCACCATATAAACCTTTTTCTAATGTTGAGAGGTTATAAGCCTGTAAATCTTCTTGAAGCAACATATTCCACATCGTTGGTGCTGCAAAGAATGCGGTAATTTTTTCAGACTCAATCAGTGCCAATGCTTTTTTAGCATCAAACTGGTGGAGAATGGTACTCTTCGCCCCAATATGAACTCTTGGTAAAAAAGCGCAATGTAACTCTGCACAATGAAACATAGGAGCAGCAACTAACCCATTATCATTCTGATGATAATTTAATGCATGAATGACAATCAGACTTTGTTCTGTCATATCTTTATGGCGATGTAGCACACCTTTTGGCCTCCCTGTTGTCCCGCTCGTATACATAATCGCATATAGATCATCTGATGATAGTTGCACTTCTACCTTCTCTCTGTTAACAGCTTTGATTTGCTCATGATAACTTTTGGCAAAAGGAGGATGAATGCCATCAATGGACCAAAATTGAACGGTGGGGAAACTATTGGCCACTTTTTCAACAGCTGTCTGTAGGGCTTCTTCAAAAATAAACACTTTTGGTTCAGCATCAGAAATAATAAATGACAATTCTTCTGACATCAGACGGAAATTAATAGGATTAAATACTGCACCTATTTTTGCACAGGCAAAAAACGTCGTTGCTAATTCTTCTGTATTATATAAATAGGTAGAAACTCGGTCTCCTTTTTTTACTCCTGCTACATGTAATGCTTGTGCTAAACCATTGACTTCTTCTGCCCACTCCCGATAAGTAAACCTTAAATCTTTTCTGACATCATATAATGCTTCCTTCTCTGGAAACTTACTTACCGTTAAATCAAAGATTTCTGCAATCGTCATTGTCATCTATTATTCCTCCTTTTTTATTAAAAGATTTTTTCTATAATGGTTGCGTTTGCCATCCCCATACCTTCACACATTGTTTGTAATCCATACCTACCTTCTGTGCGGTCTAATTCACTCATCATCGTTAATAATAAGCGAGCTCCACTTGCACCCAGTGGGTGTCCTAAGGCGATAGCACCTCCATTTGGATTCAGTTTATTCGCATTTGCTCCTGTTTCTTTCAACCACGCTAATGGCACAGAGGCAAAGGCTTCATTCACTTCAAAAACATCCATATCCGCTAAAGTTAATCCAGACTTCTGCAATACTTTTTCAGTAGCAGCTATCGGTCCTGTTAACATCAAGGTAGGGTCAGAGCCAATGACAATACGGGTAATGATTTTGAATCTTGGTTTTAAACCTAACTCATGCGCTTTCTCAGCTGACATAATTAATAAAGCACCTGCTCCGTCACTTATTTGACTCGCATTTCCAGCGTGTATGATACCATTCTCTTTAAAAGAAGGTTTCAATCCACCTAATTTCTCTATACTTGTTCCTTTCCTCGGACCTTCATCTTGATTAAAAATAAATGTTTCCCCATCATCGTCAAGTAACTTCATTGGCATAATTTCATTCTTAAAGCGATTTTCTGCTTGTGCAAGTAGTGCCTTTTCATGACTGTGATATGAAAATTCATCTAGTTGAGCACGAGTGAACTGATATTTCTCTGCTATTCTTTCTGCCGATAACCCTTGATGGATAATCTCATAATGCTTTGTCAATTGCTCACTCGGTTTTACACCTTGATAGCTTGAACCAATTGGGATTCTCGACATACTTTCAACGCCACCTGCTATGACAATATCCATATCACCTGACAAAATCGCTTGGGCAGCAAAATGAACCGCTTGCTGACTCGATCCACATTGTCTGTCAATCGTTGTTCCTGGAACCGTGATTGGTAATCCAGCAATAAGAGCCGCCACACGAGCAATGTCTCCAGTTTGTTCACCTATTTGCGATACACATCCTAAAATAACATCATCTACTAGTGCTGGATCTATCCCTGTCCTTTCTACTAAACCTTTAATAACTGCTCCAGCTAAGTCATCAGGACGTGTATTTCTTAAAGAACCGTTCCTTTTTCCGACTGCACTTCTTATCCCATCAATAATAACTACTTCCCGCAAAAGAAATCCTCCTTTATAATCCTAAGTTTTTAGCAATAATCGATTTCATCATTTCATTGGTACCTGCGTAGATGCTGGCAACAGGTATGTCTCTATACCTTCTCGCTATTTCATACTCTTCCATATAGCCGTATCCGCCGTGAAGTTGCATGCATTCTGTCGCAATTCTTCTTGCATTCTCTGTGCATTTCCATTTCGCCATTGAAACTTGAGTGACAATATCCTTCTGATTGATATGGTCCTGAATTAACATTTGAAGAAAGGCACGGCTCATCTCTACGTCTGTTACCATCTCAGCCATTTTAAACTGCGTATTTTGAAAGGAGCTAATCGCCTTGCCAAACGCCTTCCTTTCTTTGATGAAAGCCATTGTCATTCTAATCATTTCTTCTGCAGCAATCTGGGCAGCAATGGCAACAATTAACCGTTCTTGTTGAAGTTTATCCATTAAATAGTAAAATCCTCTACCTTCCTCACCGAGTAGATTTTTACTAGGTACGACACAATCATCAAAAATAAGCTCTGCTGTATCTTGGCTATGTAAGCCAACCTTGTTTAATTGTCGCCCCCTTGTAAACCCTTTCATTCCTTTCTCTACTACAACTAAGCTGATGCCTCTATGTGGAGGATTCACCTTCGTATCTGTTTTTACTGCCACAATGACCAAATCTGCACTAATCCCATTTGTGATGAAGGTTTTTTCACCATTCAGAATATAATGATCATCAACTTTTTTAGCTGACGTCCTAATCGATGCCAAATCAGAACCCGCACCAGGTTCAGTCATGGCAATCGCCGTAATGATTTCCCCTGTTGCACATTTTGGTAACCATCGCTTCTTTTGTTCTTCTGTTCCATATGTTGTGATATAAGGTATGACAATATCATTATGAAGGCCGATACCAATCGTTCCGGATCCAACTCTTTCTAATTCTTCATTTATAACGACAGAATAGCCAAAATCACCCCCACTTCCACCATAATCCTCGTCAATATTTGGGCATAAATAGCCTTGCTCACCCATTTTCCTCCAGAAAGCTCTAGGAATCATACCGTCTTTTTCCCATTGTGAATAATAGGGATAAGCTTCTTTATCTAAAAACTTACGGAAAGATTTTCTAAAAAGTTCATGCTCCTCTGTTATATATGTATCATTCATATCTGCCTTTCCTCCTTTTCTATATTTTATTATATTTTTCTTATTTTTTCGAATATTTTTAATACAAATTTCTTACACCTATTCTGTAATTATGAAATGGATTACGTGAACTTGATCTCATCAGTGATGATCCGTTCTCGCTAAACGTGTTGCATGATTATATTTTTTTGATATGATTACTGTATGAACATAGGGAAGGGCCTGGCACAAAATGAATGATCAAACTGTTTTCGAACTCATTCATGCGATGGAACAAGTAACCAACCGCATGATTATTAAATGGAATCAATCTTTTAATGAAGGATTAGGGATATCTCATATTCTTTTGCTTAGCCATTTAAAGCGTGATGGAAAAATAAAACCTATCGATTTGGCAGAAAGCCTCGGTATCGCACCATCTTCTATTTCGCATCTTATTCAGAAATTATCTAAACGGAATTATATTATTCGAATTCCTGATTTAAATGATAAAAGAATTTCATATTTAGAGATAACTGATGAAGGCTTAGAAGTATTAAAAAAAGCAGCTGAAGACGGGCATCAACTGCAAAGAAATACATTTGCACAGCTCACTAATGAGGAAATAAAACAATTAATAGTAATTTATCAAAAATTAAATTTCACCCTCGATCAACTGTGAGCATCGTTTTTCATTGCGCGTATCACTCGGTAGCCCAGATGGTTACTTAATTGCAGGTTTAGTTGGTAATGATCAATTAGCACTTGTGATAAATCTTCATTTAATAATTTGATATGTTGATGGGAACTATCATCTCCCATCTTCACTCCTTCTGCTATCATCTCTGCAATAGTACTTGCTTTTAACACTTCCACCTTCTTAAAGCCGGCTCTGTCTAAGGCAGAAGTCCAATCTTTTTCACTCAACACTTTTTCTAATTGATAAAACCCCTTCATTTCATCTTCCATTTCACTAGTCAATGATGCTTCTTTCGTCATCTCTATTAAATAGAGTTTTCCTTTGTCTTTTAATACACGTGTAAATTCCTTTAACGTATTTTCTACGTTAGTAAAAGCGGTAACTGATTCAGATAGAATAAAATCAAATTGTTGATCAGAAAATGATAACTTCTCCACATTACCTAATGAAACACGAAAGGGCTTTGCTAACTTTCTCGCCCTTCTAGTTGCTGCCTGTACCATTTCTGAATGTTTGTCTATTGCTTCTATTTTCGCATGATATAAATCACTTAATAGATAAGATGTGCTTCCTGTTCCACAGCCCGCATCAAGAATAGTTGTTTCTGACGTTATATCCTCATTAATAAATAACTCGCTCGTAAGTTGTTTCCCTCCAGGGTGAGCGAATGGGACTTGAAAATAGGCTAAAGCATCTTCATAAGAATTTTTCATTGTTCCCCTCCTTGTATATAATCTATATTATTCTAAAATTCTATTCGATGACACTGGATAAAAACTCCGCTCTTCATATGAGACATGCACCTATTCAAAAAAGAAAGGTGGACATACCATAAGGAGAGAAAGCATTTTTATTTCCCGGAGGTGTTATTTTAATGAGTGGTTATTATCAACGCTGTTATAACGGAATAGGAAAACCTGTAGAAATCAAAATGAATGATGGTAGAATTCATCGTGGGGTTATTGAAAGAGTTTCTAACGATAGAGTGTATTTACGTCCAATGAACCGAAATTATGGTGGTTACGGTTATGCTGGCAGATGCCGCAGAGGTGGTTGCGGTGGCGGCGGTTGGGGCTGGGGATTTGGCGCGGGAATTGCTTTAGGTGCCATTGCTGCCTTAGTTTTTCTTCCTTTATTTTTCTGGTAATTGTAACACAAAAAAGTAACCGCTAATATATTGTGCGGTTACTTTCTTTGTTATCCAAAACTTACTTTGAAATGGTTTGATTATATTGATGTAACGTATTAAGCCGTTTATTGTTTGTGGCAATAATATAAAATGCAGCTAAAATGATAAGAACAGCAATAAGTGTACCAAGGTTAAATAAACCTTTACTTGAATACCATACAATAGAGTACCCTATTGCCCCTGCAAATAATGAGTAATAAACAAATGGCAAAAGTGTTTTACGAATAATTTCCCCCTCTTTACCGACGAGTCCTACTACCGCAGAAGCAGCAACAACATTATGGACACAAATCATATTACCCGCTGCTCCACCGACTGCCTGTAAAGCGACAATCCAGCTCGGGTTCACCCCAATTTGGCTACCGACATCATACTGAAAAAGAGAGAACATCATATTACTAACCGTATTACTACCAGCGATAAATGCACCAATTCCACCAATAAAGGTAGCAAAAAATGGCCAAAATTCACCAGCTAATGCCGCGGCCCCATTTGCTAGTTCGATTGGCATTTGTTCATAACCGGCAGCTCCTCCACCAGTATTGATGAATACTTGCACCATTGGAACAGTGAAAATAAGTGCAACGGATGCCGCAACTGTGGTCTTCGCTGACGTACTCCATGCTTTTTTATATGAATGTGTATTCATTCCATGAATAAAGAATGTAATGAGGGAAACTAGTATAAATACTGTACCTGGTGAATAAAGAATTTCAAAACTTGCTGTAATTGTAGACCCAAAAATATTTTCTGCCTTAATCACTACGGATTGTAGCCATTCTTTTAAAGGAAGCGTTTTCAACCTCGTTAAAACTAAAAAGATTCCCACTAGTATATAAGGGGACCAAGCTTTAAATAAGCCCATTGTTTTCCCGTTATTATTTAGTTGTACTTCAATTCTACCTGTCCATTCAGGATCCCATTTTGACTTCTCTTCAAAGTCCCAAGTCTCGTCTTTCGGAAGGAGAAAACCTTTTCTAGCTGCAAGTACGACTATTAGTAAACCAACTAGTCCCCCTGTCATAGATGGGAATTCTGGTCCAAGTGTATTTGCAACAAGAACATATGGAATAGTCATTGCAAAGGCCGCAAACAGAGCGAACTTCCATACTTTTATTCCTTCTGCAAAGGATTTATTTTTACCAAAAAAGCGAGTCATTAAAGCAACAACAAATAGTGGAATGAAGGTACCAGCAATCATATGCAAGATAGCGGCATGACCCCCAATAGTTGTTACAATATTCAAGAGATTATCAGTTATACTTTGGTTAGCAGATAAACCTGTTTGTACCCCTACTAATACAGGTGTACCAACAGCTCCAAAAGTAACAGGTGTACTTTGAATGACCATGCCCGCCACAACAGCTGCCATTGCAGGAAATCCTAAACCTACCATTAATGGAACTGCTACCGCAGCAGGAGTACCAAAGCCTGATGCCCCTTCAATAAATGAGCCAAAGAGCCAAGCAATAATGATTACTTGAATTCTTCGGTCTGGTGAGATATCTATGAAGCCTTGGCGAATGGTTCTCATGGCTCCACTTTCCTGTACAGTATTTAATAATAATATTGCACCAAAAATAATATATAACAGTGTAATGGCAACAACTAAACCATTTACACTTGCTGCAGCTACAGTATTGAATGGAACCTTCCATACAAATAATGCTAATGCGGCAGCAATTAGAAAGGAAATCGGCATCGCTTTACTGGCCGGCCATTTAAGTCCAACAAGAAAAATGGCAACAGCAATAATCGGTAATAAAGAAATAACTGCTAAAACACCTGTACTCACACACTCTCCCCCTTAACCTTTTTCGTTGTTATACAACTAAATCATTTTGTTATATAACAAATGTTATATATATTAATTATACTTATTTATTATACAATTACAACAATATTCCGAAAATTATAAATTGATATTTTCTATTTATTAGAAGCGTTTTTCAGAAACAAAATGATAAATCACAAATAAGGTAGAAACGATCAATAGTCAGGCTTTAAAAAATATAAAAACGCTCCCTTTTTAAAAATCAGGGAGCGCTTTTATCATTTGAAAGATTACTATTCACCTAGATACCCTAAGCGTATGGATACTTTCTTTCCAATTTCAACCATAAGGGGAGCGAGTTTTTGCAAACGTTCTTGTGACATTCTTATTAATGGTCCTGATACACTGATTGCAGCACATACATTGTTTTGATAGTCGAAGATTGGGACAGCAATACATACAATGCCATTTTCATTTTCCTCTAAGTCAAGGGCAAAACCTTTTGTCTTGATCATCTTTAAATTTTCTAACAATGCCATCTCATCTGTAATTGTGTGCTCTGTATGAGGATTCAACCCTTTTCTCTGTATAATCTCTTTGACTACTTGTACTGGTTGATGTGCTAAGATCGCTTTACCAACAGATGTACAATGCATAGGCGCACGCTTACCAACTGAGGAATGCATTCTCAATGCTTCATTACCATCTAGTTTTTCGATATAAACAACCTCGTTATTATCTGGTACAACTAAATGAATGACCTCATTCGTCTTTTGTTCCAAATCCTGCAAATAAGGCTTCGCTTCTGAGCGGATATCTATTGAATCAAGCAATCTAGTACTAATATTTAATATTTTGTACCCTACTTTATATTTGCCTGAATCTTTTACTTGCTCGATATAACCATACTTCACAAGAGTTGATAATATGCGGTGTACGGAGCTTTTATTGATATCCATTTCGTTTGCAATTTCAGTCACACCCATGCCATGTTTTCTTAAACTAATCATATCAATAATATCAAGCGCTCTACTTACCGATTTCACCATATTATCTCTTTCCATGCCCTCACCTCAATCAAAACCTACAAAAATCATTTATGACTTCACTTCCGCTTTACTTCTTACGACTGTATTTGCTAACTGACCGATTGATTCAATCTCACATGAAATTATATCACCTTCACCAATCAATTCGGCGCCTACAGGACTTCCAGTAAGAATAACATCTCCAGCCCTCAAAGTCATTACCTTCGATAGAAACGCAATCATCTTTTGGATAGAAATAATCATTAAATCAGGTGAACTATCTTGCTTTAATTGACCATTTAGCTTTGCTCTGATTCGAGTTTCTTCTAGCTCAAGCTCTGTTTCTATAACAGGACCAAGAGGAGTAAAAGTATCGAATGCTTTACCGACCGTCCAATGGCCGTCTTGATGGAAAAATTGTGGGGCTGTTACATCATTACCAATCGTGTAACCAAAAATATGATCAAACACATCTTCTTCGGCGACATCTTTTGTTTCTTTACCAATCACTACTGCCAACTCTGATTCAAATTTAACTTGATCAATCCCCTTAGGAATAATTATTTCTTCACTCGGACCGATTACAGATGATACCGGTTTAAAGAAAAACACCGGTACTTCTGGAAGCTCCTCTGGTAGCTCTAGTTTATCACTAACAAAGTTTGCACCGATTCCGATAATTTGGTTGGGAACTATAGGAGAAACAAGTTTAACATTACTTTGATCATAATAGTTGCCTGTCTCTTCCCACTCACTGAATATATCACCTGAGATTTCTTTGATTTTCTCATTTTCAATGATACCTTGTAATAATTGATTATTAATCGTAAACCTTACAAATTTCATTTAAAATCCTCCTACAACAAACATTTAAGTTTTTATCATTACATGTTACATGTTTAAGTCCTACTCTTCTTACGATATTTAGAAAAGAGCGGTCGCAAACGAACCACTCTTTTATTCATTATTTTTTACTGTTTTACAGCGAACTTCGCTTTTGCCTCAATTCTACGACGGTGTAAAATCGGTTCAGTATAGCCACTTGGTTGTCTAACTCCTTCAAAAACTAGTTCACATGCAGCTTGAAAAGCAACAGACTCCTCAAAGTTCGGTGCCATCGGATAATACAATGGATCACCCGCATTTTGTTCATCCACTACTTTCGCCATTCTTTTTAAAGTAGTCATTACTTGGTCCTTTGAAACAATCCCATGATGCAACCAATTCGCCATATGTTGGCTCGAAATTCTTAAAGTCGCTCGGTCTTCCATTAAATCAATATTATTAATATCTGGAACTTTCGAGCAACCAATGCCTTGATCAACCCATCTAACGACATACCCTAATATCCCTTGTGCATTATTATCCAACTCTGCTTGGATTTCTTCTTCTGTCCAATTTGTATCCTGTGCCACTGGTATTTCGAGTATTTCGTCTCTTAGATCAGCCTTTTTCACTGTTAACGATTGCTGTACATCAGCTACGTCTACTTGATGATAATGAAGAGCATGAAGCGTAGCAGCAGTTGGTGAAGGAACCCATGCTGTATTTGCACCAGCTTTAGGGTGTGCCACCTTTTGTTCGAGCATGGCTGCCATTAAATCAGGCATCGCCCACATGCCTTTACCTATTTGCGCCTTCCCTTTGAAACCGGTAGATAGCCCTGTTAACACATTAGACGTTTCATATGCTTGCAACCATTTTGTTGACTTCATATCATTTTTTCGAATCATTGCGCCCATTTCCATTGAGGTATGCATTTCATCTCCGGTACGATCTAAGAATCCTGTATTAATAAATACAACCCTTCCTTTTACTTCTTTAATACAAGATTTTAAATTTAAAGAAGTTCTTCTTTCTTCATCCATTACACCTATCTTCAATGTATAACGATCAAGTCCCAATAAATCTTCTGTTCGATTAAAAAGCTCATTGGCAAAAGCCACTTCTTCTGGACCATGCATTTTTGGTTTAACGATATAGATAGCATTCTTTCTACTATTTTGATATTTTCCATTTCCAAGCAATGTATGTTTTGCTGCTAGTGAAGTAATCACACTATCTAAAATTCCTTCTTGAATTTCCTCACCATTCTCAGTTAATATCGCTTCATTTGTCATTAAGTGGCCAACATTTCTGACAAACATAAGTGAGCGTCCATTAAGCGAAAAGGTCTCCCCATTAGGTGCCAAATATTCACGATCATCATTCATAGCCCTTGTGATCGCTCGGTCTCCTTTTTTAAATGTAGAAGTTAAATCTCCTTTCATTAACCCTAACCAATTACGATATACCAGTACTTTATCCTCAGCATCAACTGCTGCAACTGAATCTTCACAATCCATAATCGTAGTAACTGCAGCTTCTAATAAAATATCTTTAATTCCTGCGTCATCGGTTTTTCCAATTGGGTGTTGACGATCAATCTGAATTTCAAAATGAAGTTGATTGTTTTTCAAAAGAAGGGCTGTTGGTTCTGTTTTTGTTCCACAATAACCGATAAATAATGCTTTATTACGGAGAGATTCTTTTCTCCCACTATTTAATGTAATGACTAGTTCACTATCTTCAACTGTATAAGCGATTGCATCTTTATGACTGCCATTTTGTAACGGGATCACTTCATCTAAAAAGTTCCTACTAAAAGCGATTACTTTCTCTCCGCGAATAGGGTTGTATGCACCTTCTCTCGTTGCCCCATCTTCGGTACTAATTGCATCTGTGCCATATAATGCATCATATAAACTACCCCATCTCGCATTGGCTGCATTAATTGCATAACGCCCATTATTAATTGGAACAACTAATTGCGGTCCTGCTTGAATGGCTATTTCATCGTCAATATTTTGAGTAGTAATTTCGAAATCATCAGCTTCAGGGAGCAAATAGCCTATCTCTTCTAAAAACTGTTTATACTGTTTAGAATCAAATGATTTTCTTGTTGTATGCCATTCATTAATCTTTGTTTGTATGTCTTCTCTTTTTTGTAATAACTGTTTATTCTTCGGAGTTAAATCGGTAATTAATTTTTCGAAACCTTGCCAAAATTGCTCTGAGTTCACTTCTGCCCCTGGTAATGCCTCTTTTTCAATAAAATGAAATAATTCCTCAGCGATTTTAAGACTGCCTTTTTCTACATATTGCGTCATAATAATCCTCCTTGTTTGTTATTACAAAACACTGTTTCTATTATTCTAAAAAAAATATACCATGATTGTATGATCGCTTCAACGATTTTTAGATTATTCTTACGATTGTTTAGCCAATAATTTTCTCTTTCATTTCTTTTTTCACTTCCGCACATCTACTTGGAGACGGAAATAGCTTGCCAGCATTTAAAAGATTATCTGTATTAAACACTGAGCGAATATCCGTTTGTGCTGCAATTTCCTCATCAGTGAAAACGAAGCGCATTTCTTCTCTCTTTTCAATACCTACTCCATGTTCACCTGTAATTGTCCCACCAACATCTGCACACACCTTTAGACAAGCACTTCCAGCTGCCAGCGCTTTCTCTGTTTCACCAGGAATTCTCGCATCAAATAAAACAAGCGGGTGTAAATTGCCATCCCCAGCATGAAATATGTTTGCAATTCGTAAACCATATTCTTCACTAATCTTATTGATTCTTCTAAGAACTTCAGGTAATTTACTACGAGGAATTACGCCATCTTGAACAAGATAATCAGGTGATATAGCCCCCATTGCGCCAAATCCTGTTTTTCTATTAGCCCACCAAGCTGCCCGTTCTTGTTCATTCTTAGCTGCTCTTACCTCTCTCACATTACGATTACGACAAACCGATAAAATTTGTTCAATTTGGTCATCAATTCCCGCTGCAATCCCATCTACCTCTATCAATAAAACAGCTGCAATATCTTTCGGGTGGCCAACAGGGAATGACGCTGCTTCCACTCCTTCAATAGCTGTCTTATCCATCATTTCAAGGGCTGCCGGAACAATTCCTGCAGAAATGATATCCGATACAGCTTGACTGCCGTCTTCAATATCATCAAAATAGGCTAACACGGTTTGTTTTCCTTCTGGGTTTTTCAGTATTCTGACGATGATTTTTGTTACAATACCTAAAGTACCCTCTGAACCTGTAATAAGGCCTAACAGGTCATAACCAGGTTCATCTAAAACACCGTTTCCACCAATTTCAACAATTTCTCCATTGGGTAGGACCAATTCTAACCCTAAGATGTGGTTTGTTGTCACACCGTATTTTAAACAATGGGCACCTCCAGCATTCTCAGCCACATTCCCACCAATTGTACAGCAATATTGACTTGATGGATCTGGTGCATAGTAATAACCACGTTCAATAATTTGATTTGTCAGTTTCAAATTCACATAACCAGGCTCGACAACTGCTCTTCTATTATCAAGGTCAATATCAATTAATCTTTTCATTTTAACTAGGCTAATAATGACCTCATTATTAAGTGGAATTGCTCCACCACTCAACCCTGTGCCCGCACCTCTAGCTAAAAAAGGTAAGGCATGATCATGACAATACTTGACGATACGTGCCACTTCTTCCGTTGAATGAGGAAAAACAACCGCTCTCGGTAATGATTTATGAATCGTAAATCCATCACAATCATAACTGATCAAATCTTCTTTATGATAAAGAATCGCTTGTTTATCATTTAACAATTGAGAGAGCCCATGAATATGGCGATCGTTTGTTTTTAATTTCTTTTTCTTCATCCTCTACTCTCCTTTTGATAAGCCCAATCTAATAATTGAACGGTATGAACAATCTTTTGACTGCGGCCATGTTTTTTCACACCAATCGCCATTTGCAACATACATCCAGGGTTCCCCATCGAAATCATCTCGACATCATCTGGTACATTTTCCATTTTACTTTCTAATACTGCTCCTGCCATTTCTGGATTAGTAATATTATAAATACCAGCACTCCCACAACATCGATCCGCATTCGGCATATGGACCATCTCTACCCCCGGAATATTTAATAACAAATCTCGTGGTTCCTCTCTAACTCCTTGACCATGAGCAAGATGGCAGGCATCGTGATAAGTAATTCTTTTATTCAAGGAAGCTGTTGGCTTTTCATAACCAGTATCATAAAGAAACTTCGAAATATCCTCCACTTTATCTGCTAATGCTTCAGCTTTTTCTCGCCACTCAGGTTCATCCTTAAATAATTCACCATATTCCTTCATCATACAACCACATCCTGCTGCATTGACAATAACCGTCTCATCGTTCTCAAAGGCAAGAATATTTTGTTTGGCTAGTTTTCTTCCCATATCTCTATCACCTGCATGAACATGTAATGCCCCACAACAGGTTTGATTTTGCGGAATATGAACATCATTACCATTATGTGTTAACACGTTTATAGTAGATTCATTGACATCACTAAACATAACATCCATTACACAACCCGTTAACATCGCCACTTCACGTTTACTTTCTTTTTTTGCTTTAATTACTGACCCATTACGATGTTTTTTCTTTACTGATGAATGAATATTAGGCATGACTGCTTCCATATCGACTAAATGTTTAGGCATGATTTGAATGAGCTTCGTTTTTCTTACCAATGTTTGCATCCCGCTTTTTTGGTAAAACTTCAGCAGTCCACCTAATGTTTGCAGACGATTTTCATGTGGAAATATTCCATGTAAAAATAACTTGTTCACAGACTTTTTCCAGCCTTTTAGAGGGATCGCTTGCCTTACCTGTCCCCGTGCTTCTTCAATTAACCCACCGACATCTACATCAGCCGGACATGCTGTTGTACAAGCTCGACAATCTAAACAAGCAAATACAGGGTCCATAAATTCTTCATTTACCGTTAATTTCCCTTCTGCCACTGACTTGATTAAATAAACTCTCCCCCTTGGCGAATGCTGTTCTTGACCTGTTTGCTCATAGGTTGGACAAGATTCTAAACACATGCCACAATGCACACAGTCTGCCCATTTCGTTTCATCAGGCGCATCACTCCATAAATAATTACTCACTCCGTCTTTACAAGCTGGTTGCTTTAATTTTTGTTGTGAGACCGCCACCTATATCCCTCCTACATAACGCTTACGGTTTAAGATTTTTTTTGGATCGACCTTCGTTTTAATTCCTTCTAGTAAATACTGAGCACCTTTCGTCTCTCCCCATGTATCAAAAACTAATCTTTGTGCTAACGGTAAATGTTTAACAATACAATAACCACCATTTTCATTTGTTATGTTTCTTATTTTTGTAAGCGTTTCAATCATTTCTCTCTCTTTCCCTTTAATATAAAGCTGCATCAAGCCATGACCTACTCCTCCATGCGTATATATATCAATGTTGTCTTTTTTTCTAATCTCCATTACTTTTAGAAGAATATCTATGACGTTTAGATTAATTGTCCCTATTTTAGCAACAGCAAAGAGTTTTTCATCTTTATCATGTTCTGGCCCCTTATCAAAAGGCAGTTGATAAAGTCGATCCCATAACTGTTTTTCCTCGTTATTTCTAAGAACAGTCAGTTTCATTTCTTCTTCTACTAAGCTTTGAATATACTTGATTTGATAGTCCACTGATTTTTCGACATCTTCAAAGCTTACAAGTAAGGAAAGTTTATTTATGCCGCTAATTTCATATGAAACAACAGGATCAAGTAACTCACAACTAATTGGTTCAATACTATTATTTAATAATTTTCTAGTAAAAGAATAAATCTTATTCCTATCTTCACCTTGAAAAGATATGATGCAAGTAGCTGTACTCTTTGCCAGCGGACGCAATTTAACAGTCACTTCAGTTATTACTCCAAGTGTCCCCATGGAAGAAATAAATAACTTATTCATGTCATAGCCAGCTACATTTTTGACTACCTTACCACCCGTTCGAATCACCTTACCATCTGGGTAGACTACTCTTAATCCAATGACTGCATCTCTTGCTGAACCATAATTTAGTCTCTTCGGTCCACTATCATTACTTCCTATCACACCACCAATTGTACTTACGTAGGGCATAAAGGGATCTAATGCTAGCTTTTGATTAAAAGCCTCTAAATAACGTTGCACATCCTCAAGTTTTGTTCCTGCTTTCACTGTTAAAGTCATATCTCCACTATGATGTTCAACAATCCCCGTAAACTTTTCCATAGAAATAAGTAAATCAGCTTGATCGATTAATCCCCCATAACCCCTTTTAGATCCAGTACCTTGGATATTGACTGTGAATTGATGCATATGAACAAAAGCGAAAAGTGCACTTAACTCTTCTTCAGATGTCGGATATACGGTGTATTGTCCGCTGTTACCAAACAAATCAGGTTCAGTCATTTCATACTCTAGTTTATTAGTTGTTAAATACTCCGCTATAGAAAGAACATCATTCATCAATTTCCTTACCTCCTTTTTGTTCGCTATTACAAAACATCGTTTCTTAAATAGCGAAAAATTTTAACTACATACTAGATGTTTCTTGTAACATTTCTTCCACTGTGGACAAATGCATAAGCATTTCTTCTGAAGCTTTTTTGCTCTTTCGTTCTTTAATTGCTTGGAAAATGCTCATATGTTGGGCTTCAATGATTGAAACTTTTTCTTTATTGTTCTGTATATATTGATGGAACTTTACTAGCGTTTGCTTTAATGGTGCTGAAATTAAGTCTATAAATTGCAGTAATACTGTGTTGCCTCCAATACAAGCAAGCTTTTGGTGAAACAAAAAATCTGATTCCCACCCCTTTTTGGTTGTAAGTATATAATGTAAATCTTCTACATCCTTTTCTGATCTGTGATTGGCTGCTAATTCCGCTAACCCTACCTCGACAATCTTACGTGCTTGAAAGAGTTCTCGTATATCCTTTTCATACAAATTCCAATACTTACTTCCCAGCAATGTATGAACATCAAACGCTTTCACATAACTACCTTCTCCTTGCTTTACCTCAACTAGTCCCTTCCCTTTCAAAGCAGTAATTGCATCTCGAATCGCGGAACGCCCGACACCAAAAGACTCACAAAGCATGCGGACTGATGGAAGTTTTTCACCTATTCGATATTGACCTTCGAGAATCATTTCCTCTAACTTCTCTTCAATTATATGTGAGACTTTCTTCGTCTCAATCTTTTCAATTGCCAAAATCACCACATCCTGTTATATATCACATATCAGATAAGTTAATTTTATTAAAACACCTGATAAGAATAATTGCAACTATTTTTAGAATAAACTGATAATTTTTTAGTTAAAGAAAGTGACTAAGCCATTCTACAATTTTGCTTTGAACAATCCTACATTTAGAGAATTCAACTAAAATTAGCAGGATGTATATTATCCGTGTTTAAGATTGGTACAGAACTGGGTATAAAGTCAAAACCACCCGTGATAACGGGTGGTTTGTTCTGCGGCTGAAAGCCTTTGTTACTGACCAGACCCTAAAGGGCT
>NZ_JACSQT010000006.1 GCF_014836495.1 Cytobacillus stercorigallinarum
GAACTGGCAGACGCACAGGACTTAAAATCCTGCGGTAGGTGACTACCGTACCGGTTCGATTCCGGTCCTCGGCACCATAATTTAATAAAAAATATTGCCGGTGTGGCGGAATTGGCAGACGCGCACGACTCAAAATCGTGTTCCGTAAGGAGTGTCGGTTCGACCCCGACCACCGGTATATGCGGGTGTAGTTTAGTGGTAAAACCTCAGCCTTCCAAGCTGATGATGAGGGTTCGATTCCCTTCACCCGCTTATAGAAGTTAAAGACTGTAGACAATCTCTATTTATTAGAAGATTGCCTGCAGTCTTTTTTATTTACCTTTAAAAAGTTTATAATGACTAAAAGTGAAGTGAATGGATTAAATTCGGTAACGAGAAACGTATTCTCCTTAAAAATATAAGGGGAATAACAGTTGGATAAAAAGAAGTAAGCTGAAAGTGAAAACTTTTCGTATTGATGGTTGACAGGATAGCTTTTATTAGATAAACTTTTCTTTGAAGTTGATAATCATTATCAATGAGTTGATGATGATCTAAAATGTTCGGATGGAGTGAATGACCTTGTCTAGATTATTTACTGAAGACTTGAGAATTGCATACGGTGATAGAGAGATTGTGAAGAATTTAAACATGATGATACCAGACGGTGAGATTACGGCTATTATTGGGCCGAATGGTTGCGGTAAATCGACTGTCTTAAAGACGATTGCGAGAATTATCCAAGCCAAATCTGGGTCTGTATATCTTGATGGTAAGCAAATCAGTAAGGAATCGACAAAAGCAATCGCACAAAAAATGGCCATTCTTCCTCAATCTCCAGATGCTCCTGAAGGTTTAACGGTTTCAGAGCTAGTATCATATGGAAGGTTTCCATATCAAAAGGGAATGGGAAGATTAACAGCAAAAGATCGCCAAGTGATAGATTGGGCACTCCAAGTAACAGGAATTGCAGAATTTAAAGATAGAGAAGTAGATGCATTGTCTGGTGGACAGCGTCAAAGAGTATGGATTGCGATGGCTTTGGCTCAAGAGACTGATATTATCTTACTAGATGAGCCGACTACATATTTAGATATGTGTCATCAACTGGAAGTATTAGAACTGTTAAAAGAGCTTAATCATTTAGAAAATAGAACAATTGTTATGGTTATTCATGATTTAAACCATGCAGCTAGGTTTGCTGATTATTTGATTGCTATGAGAGCAGGGAAAATTATTAAAAATGGTGCTGCGAAGGAAGTTATGAATAAGCAGATTTTAAGAGAAGTATTTAATATTGATGCAGAAATTGGTATTGATCCACGTACACAAAAACCAATCTGTTTAACGTATGATTTAATTGATAGTAGGATGGTAGTTCAAGAGCAAGTCGTTTAAAGATTTGCTTCTTTTTTTGACTATAATTGAGAATGATTATTATTTAAAAGGTGGATGGAGAACTTGAAAAAGCAATTGGTATTTTTATTTTTTATTCTATTATTAGTTTTAACAGCCTGCGGAAATGGTGGTAATGAATCGTCAGGTGAAGGCAGTAAGGAAACGGAAAAAGAAACATATACATATGAATCCGAAAATGGAGAAATGGAGTTACCTGCTAATCCTAAAAAAGTAGCATCAATGGCTTACACTGGTAATGTTCTATCCTTAGGGATTACGCCAGTAGCAATAGATGAGTGGTCTAAAGCGAACAAATTTTATGGTGATAAACTGAACGAAGCTGAAGTTATTACAGCAGATAATGTAGAGAAATTATTAGAATTAGAACCAGATTTAATTATCGCTTATTCCACTGACGAAAATGTAGATAAATACAAAGAAATCGCACCAACCGTCACATTAACTTATGAAAAATATGGCTATTTAGATCAACATCTTGAAATAGGTAAGGTGTTAGGAAAAGAGCAGGAAGCACAAGCATGGGTGGAAGAGTGGAAAGAGAAGACAGCTGCTGAAGGTGAGAAAGTAAAAAAGACAATTGGTAACGATGCGACTGTTATGGTATTTGAGACTTTTGGTAAGGACATGTATGTGTATGGTGAGAACTGGGGACGAGGAACAGAAGTCATCTATCAAGCACTTGGTTTAAAAGCACCTAAAGCGGTAGAAGAAGAAGTATTTGGACCAGGATACTTAGCTATATCTTCAGAAGTCATACCCAAATATGCTGGAGATTATATTTTTTTAGGAGATGGACAAGGAGCTGATAATTCCTTTACTGAAACAGATGTTTGGAAAGGTATCCCAGCTGTGGAAAATGACCGCGTGATTACATTTGATTCTTCTTCTTTCTATTTTAATGATCCGATTTCATTGGAAAAAGAATTAGCATTTATCGTTGAGAATTTACTTGGGGCTAAGTAATGTAATGAAAAATAATACTCTTAATGAAGCAAAGGAAAAGAAAATATATGCACGTCCTGCAGTTGCTTCCATTATTCTTGCACTAAGCTGCCTACTTTTAGTAGGTAGCTTAGTTTTGGCTATTTCAGTTGGAGCAGCGAGTATATCATTTGCAGATGTTTGGCAAGCTGTATTTGCTTATCAACAAGGAAATGAAGACCATCAAATTATAAGAAGTATACGATTACCTCGTGAGCTAGGAGCTGCTGTTGTCGGAGCTGCTTTCGCTGTTAGTGGTGCCATTATGCAAGGAATGACAAAAAATCCTTTAGCGGATCCGGGTTTACTAGGTTTAAATGCAGGTGCAAGTTTAGGACTAGCGATTGCCTTCTCGTATGTAGGTAATACAAATTATATGATTATTATGTTGTTCTCATTTATTGGAGCAGGGATTGCTGCTTGCTTAGTATTTGGGTTTAGCGCAATGAACAGAGGCGGGATGACACCTCTGAAAATAACGTTAGCTGGTGCGGCAGTAACCGCTTTTCTTTCATCGATTGGAGAAGGGATAGCACTTATAAATAAATTATCACAAAGTATTGCCTTTTGGACTGCTGGTGGCGTTTCAGGAACAACATGGGCGCAATTGCAAATTGTTACACCTACAGTACTTTTGGGTATTATGATCGCCATCATGCTTTCAAGAAGTTTGACTGTATTAAGCTTTGGAGAAGATGTGGCTAAAGGGTTAGGGCAAAGAACTTTTATTGTTAAGGCTGTGCTTATGACGGTTGTGCTTATATTGGCAGGAGCCGCGGTTTCTCTTGTTGGGGCGATTGCTTTTGTTGGTCTTTTAATTCCCCATATCGTGAGATTTTTAGTCGGTAATGATTATAGGTGGATTATTCCGTGTTCAGCCGTAATAGGTAGTGTGTTTTTAGTTTTAGCCGATACGGCAGCGAGAATGGTTAATCCTCCGTTTGAAACGCCAATGGGGGCAATTGTAGCGATACTTGGCTTACCTTTCTTCTTGTATCTTGCAAGAAAGGGGAGATCATTAATATGATGAGTACCCGCCATTTAAAACGTTCAATTATTATCATTATCTCGACGTTTGTGTTACTCTTGCTTATCTTTACAATAAGTGTAGCAACGGGATTTGCCTCTTTAAGTCCGGATCGTCTTTTGCCAACATTATTTGGTAATGGAACGGCGAAGGAAAACCTGATACTATTTACCTTTAGATTGCCTAGGATACTGATTGCGGTGCTCGCAGGAATGGGGTTAGCTTTGTCCGGAGCAATCTTACAGAGCATTACGAGGAACCCGTTAGCAGACCCGGGAATACTAGGGATCAATTCCGGCGCCGGTTTGTTTGTTGTTTTCTTTGTTTTGTTATTTGGAAATAGCACAGGCAATCATTTATATTTATTGCCACTATTCGCTTTAATTGGCGGATTAATTACTGCTATATTCATTTATCTTTTCTCTTACAAAAAAGGGGAGGGTATTCAACCTGGAAGAATGCTTTTAGTTGGTGTCGGATTAGCTGCTGCTATAAATGGTGCATTGTTAACTCTTGCTTCTAAAATGGCTAGAGAAGAGTATGATTTCTTTGCCAACTGGGCTGCAGGGAGAATATGGGGGGATGATTGGTTATTTGTCTTTGCTCTACTACCTTGGCTTGTACTATTAATTCCGTTCATTTACTTTAAATCAAATACGCTTAATACTATGGCTTTAAATGAAGAGCTTTCTGTCGGTCTTGGAGTTAAAACGAATAAGGAACGGTATACATTGTTATTGGTTTCTGTGGCCTTAGCAGCTGCGTCAGTATCCGTTAGTGGTGGGATAGCTTTTATCGGTTTGTTGGCACCCCATATTGCAAGAAGCTTAGTCGGTCCTAGACATCAGTTGTTTTTACCTGTTGCGGCAATGTTTGGGGGGTTACTTTTACTTTCAGCCGATACGATTGGCAGAGTGTTACTTGATACGATTGGCATACCAGCAGGAGTAATTGTATCATTTATTGGGGCGCCATATTTTCTATATTTAATGGCTAAAAAATAGTAGTCTTAAGAAATTGAAATGACCCCTAAGGCAACTCGGGTAAAATGGGTTCGGTATTGCACCGGACTCATTTTATATTTCGCCTTTATGCGTTTTGTGTAAATGCTCCACCACTTTCAAATTCCTTCAAGTAAAGGAATTCTGATTTCATTTCCCTTTAAAAGCTCTATTAACAGCAACTAACTTTTCCTTAAAGCTTTAAATTTGGCCATAGAAAAACTGCACCTCCAGTCGTTAGATTGTATCTAACAATGGGGATGCAGTTCATATGAATTGTTCGGATCTTTTTTTTTTGAAGAACGATTCTGTCTTAACTTTTTAAACGATTACCTCAACTTGTCCGCTACCCCCGTGTACTTGAATAAACATATCTTTTAGGGAGTGGAGCAGTGCTTGTGCCTCATCTACTTCAATGGAGTGTCTTAAAAAAACAACTTGTAACGCATTGGTTGTCTGTTCATTGACATTTGTTCTGGTAGAATCAACAAATGGACTACCAAACGGACCAAGTGAATCACATATAATAATTAAGTCTTTTAATGAATTTTCGCGCCCATTTAATCCTTCGTATACTTCTCCATCATGTCCGACCCTCACTTCAATATTTCCGTTGAGACAATCTAGATCGTATATGCCAATCGGGACTTCGTATTTTAATGAGAAAAAGTTATTAATATCAGCGGCACTGTTGATGCTTTGTAAGTAGTTCTGTTTTTTTATTCGGCGATACATCGCTTCAGCAGAGTGGCGATATTTGTTAGGGTCTTTACCTGTTTGTTTGAAAATACTTCTCCATTCTTTTATCCCTGCAAATTCAGTTATCTTCTTTTCTTCAAGGTCAAAAAATAATGACTCTTGAAAGAGCTGTAAGCGACCCTTTACCATTTGGGGAGAACCTGATATAGTGATATGATTGTATGTAATAATGCCTATTTTGAATTGAGGGAATAAGGCTTTTAAATCTTTTGAAATGTTGATTTCCAATATTTACACCTCCTGATTTTATAATACAAGTTTATCATGAGAGGGAAGATGAATCACATGGAAAGCCAAGGAGGAGTGAATAATCCTTGAATATAGCAGAACTAAAAGAAGAAATCATTCGTTATAGTAAGACGATTGGAATAGATAAGATTGGCTTTACAACTGCATCCACTTTTGATGGTTTGCGGAATAGATTAATGATACAACAAGAGCTGGGTTTCCAATCGGGTTTTGAAGAGCCTGATATAGAGAAGAGAGTCAACCCTGCGTTATTGATGGACCAACCGATGTCGATTATTAGTATTGCCTTAGCTTATCCAACAAAGATGAAGGATAGAGTAGTGAGTAAACCGGGTGAGAGAAGAGGTATTTTTTGCCGAGCTTCTTGGGGAGATGACTATCATTTAGTGTTAAAAGATCGCCTAAGTAAGTTAGAAGCTTATTTAGAAGAGCTTGTTCCTGATGTCCGCTTTACATCAATGGTCGATACAGGAGCTTTATCTGACCGTGCTGTAGCAGAGCGAGCCGGTATAGGGTGGAGTGGAAAGAATTGTTCGATCTTTACACCTGAATTCGGCTCTTATGTCTATTTAGGTGAAACCATTACAAATATTCCTTTTGAACCGGATGAACCACTAGAATCAAAGTGTGGGACTTGTACGAAATGTATTGATGCTTGTCCTACAGGCGCACTCGTACAAGGCGGGCAACTAAATGCGCAACGTTGTATTTCCTTTATTACGCAAACAAAAGGATTTATGCCCGATGAGTTTCGCGAAGAGTTAGGGAATCGAATTTATGGCTGTGATACGTGTCAAACAGTTTGTCCAGAAAATAAAGGCAAGGATTTTCATTTTCATGAAGAAATGGAGCCAGATTCAGAAATTGTCAAACCTTTGTTAAAACCAATCCTTCATATGAGCAATAAAGAGTTTAAGGAGAAATTTGGTCGTCTTTCTGGGTCATGGAGAGGGAAGAAACCCATTCAGAGAAATAGTATTATCGCTTTAGCTCATTTTAAGGACGAATCAGCTGTGGAAGATTTAATCATGTTAATGAAAAAAGATCCGCGACCAGTAATAAGAGGAACGGCAGCATGGGCATTAGGGAAAATTGGAGGCGAAGAGGCAGAAAAAGCTTTACAAGCATTACAAGCTTCTGAGAACGATCCCGAAGTCCAACAAGAGATCGAAAAAGGTTTAAAGATGTTTAATCCTATTATGTAGGAGGTGCAAGAGAAAGTGATGTCCTTACTTTCTCTTTTTTATCGTTAAAATTCCGTTATGAACATATGCATGTTAATGGAGGGAGTGATACGATGAAAGAACAATTGCAAGAACAATTAGAAAAAAGGGTTAGGCAATGTGTGAGCAATGAGAGAGAATCAACTCATACTTGTATGAAGATAAAAAATAAAAAAAGAAGTTTAGAAAAAAGGGGAGCAAGTATCGTAAAGGCAAAGGCAATTGGAAAAATCAAAGGAGAGCCGCAAATAAAAGAAGATAGTAAATATATTTCGTACATGGCGCATTTTCAATATTTAATTAAGCAAGGGAAAACTTTTTATATTGAAGAAGAGGTAGAAGAACGAATGGCCGAGTTTTATAAAGAAACGCTTGTTGAGGATAAAGAAAAGTTGGTTCTTTATGATCAAAAAACGGTTGATTTCTTAGAGGAAGATTCGCGTGCTTCTTATCCATTTCAGTATGACCGCAGAAAAGCGGTACAATATGCAGAAAAATGGTGGAATAGCCATAATCCACAGTTCCACGCATTTGATGTGGATTGTACGAATTATATCTCGCAATGTCTACATGCGGGGGGCGCACCGATGCGTGGATTTCCAGCGAGAGGAACAGGGTGGTGGATGCGGAGTAAAAATTGGAGCTATAGTTGGAGTGTGGCTCATTCTTTGCGTATTCACTTGGCTAACTCGACAATCGGATTACGAGCGAAAGAAGTGGAGCGTCCTGAGGAATTATTGCTAGGAGATATCATTTGCTATGATTTTCAAGGAGATGGTCGTTTTGACCATACGACGATTGTGACGGCTAAAGATGAGCAGAAGATGCCGCTTGTAAATGCTCATACGACTAATAGTCGCAAACGATATTGGGATTATGAAGACTCTACTGCCTATACAGAAAATATTAAATACAAATTCTTTACGATTTATGACGCCTAGCACTTACCTTTCGTAATAAGCAGAAGAGGTGTATAATAAGAGCGAGATATTATAATAGAGGTGAACAATTAGTGTCAGTGAATGTTGTTTTATATCAACCAGAAATTCCAAGCAATACAGGTAATATCGCCCGTACTTGTGCAGCTACTTATACAACGCTTCATTTAATTCGACCATTAGGTTTTTCAACGGATGATAAGATGTTAAAAAGAGCGGGATTAGATTATTGGACGTTTGTAGATATTGTTTATTATGATTCGTTAGAAGAATTTTTAGAGAAAAATAAAGACGGCGAATTTTTCTTGTTAACAAAACATGGAAAACAACCGCATACGACTTTTGATTATAGTGATCAATCAAAAAATTATTTCTTTATCTTTGGAAGAGAAACAACGGGGTTACCAGATGAATTTATTCAAGCGAATCTGGAGCGCGCTTTAAGAATTCCAATGAATGAGCATATGCGCTCACTAAATTTATCAAACACAGCAGCTATTTTGATTTATGAAGCTCTGCGTCAGCAAGGATATCCACGAATGAACTAGCATGAATAAGAAGGTCTGCTCTAAATATGGCAAGATCTTCTTTTTACTAATGTTTTTACATAGGGGAGATGAGAAGATGAATGAAATGATTCAATTGATGAAAGACCATCGTTCAGTGCGCCATTTTGAGGATAAACGTTTAACGAAAGAGCAAATTGAGGAGATTGTGACAGCCGCTCAGTCTGCTTCTACTTCAAGTTTTGTACAAGCGTATTCTATTATAGGTGTTTCCGATCAACAGAAGAAGGAAAAGTTGGCCGAATTGGCAGGGAACCAAGGGTTTGTGGCAGACAGTGGCCATTTCTTTGTGTTTTGTGCAGACCTTCATCGACATGAAGTCATTGCAGAACTAGAGGGGGTAGATTTAACCGAGTCCATTGAAAGTACGGAAAAGTTTATGGTCGCTTTAATCGATGCAGCCTTAGCGGCAGAAAACGCAAGCTTAGCAGCTGAATCCATGGGTCTTGGCATTTGTTATGTTGGTGGATTACGGAATCAACTTCAAGATGTAAGCGAAGTATTAAAGACACCGAATCATGTGATACCACTATTTGGGCTAGCAGTAGGGTACCCATCAAAAAGAAATGCGCAAAAGCCGCGACTACCAATGAACCATATCTATCATGAAAATGAATATGAACAAGATAGGGACCTATATATTCAAGAGTTACAAGCGTACAATGAGGTGATCTCCGCTTATTATAAAGAGCGAACAGCAGGTAAGCGTGATGATACTTGGACAAGTCAGATTGCCGGTATGTTTGAGCGGAAAAAGAGAATGTACATGAAGCAATTTGTTCAAGAAAAAGGATTAGATAAACGATGAAAAAAACTGCGGGAGTTAGACTCTCGCAGTTTTTTTGTCTTAGCCTATTACTTAATGTGCTTACCAGGCTTATCATCATAGCCCGCTGTGAAAATAGAAACTAAAAATGCCACCATCACACCTAAAATTAGGACTGTACCCATTATGTATGGCCTCCTTTTTCCTAAAAATAGAAACACAACAATAACTTTATTATATCCTAATAAATTTAAATAGTGAATGCAAATCATGGATATTATTGGACAGTTCTGCATAGGAATGTGTATTAGATATTAGCGTTATTCAAGACCCTCTTTTTACAGTTCTTTGGGGATGGATAATCTAATGTTGTTTTTATTTGTAAAAGTTCTTAAACAACCAAATTTTTTGTCATTTGTTTTCGGTAAGCATGTTTGTTTTTCTTCAAGCATAGATTGTAATAATCGTCTCTGATAATGTGACAGGGGGAGGTCCATATGGATATTCTAAAAAAAGTGGAGTTGTATAGACGAGAAGAGGAAAAGTTGAAATGGGAAGGGACTTTTGGAGAGTACTTAGAAATCATAAAAGAAAAGCCATGGGTTGCCCAGTCCGCACATTCACGGGTTTATAATATGATCAAAGACGCTGGTGTTAATGATGTGAAAGGGCAGAAAACATATGAATTCTTTAGCAATCAATTATTTGGCCTAGAAGAGTCATTAGAACGACTTGTGGAAGAATATTTTCATCCGTCGGCAAAAAGATTAGATGTTAGAAAGCGGATATTATTATTAATGGGGCCGGTAAGCGGCGGGAAATCAACCCTTGTGACGATGTTAAAGAGAGGATTAGAAGCCTATTCATTAACAGATAGAGGAGCGGTATATGCCATTAAAGGCTGTCCAATGCATGAAGACCCACTTCATCTTATCCCTCATCATTTGCGCAAAGATTTCTTGGATGAATATGGCATTAGAATTGAAGGGAATTTATCACCACTTAATATGATGAGGCTTGAACAAGAATATAATGGAAAAATTGAAGATGTAATAGTCGAAAGAGTCATGTTTTCTGAAGATAAACGGGTAGGGATTGGTACATTTAGCCCTTCTGACCCTAAATCTCAAGATATCGCTGATTTAACAGGAAGTATAGACTTTTCCACAATCGCCGAATATGGTTCCGAATCTGATCCGAGAGCTTATCGATTTGATGGGGAACTGAATAAGGCCAATCGGGGTATGATGGAATTCCAAGAAATGCTTAAATGCGACGAAAAATTCCTATGGCATCTCTTATCATTAACCCAAGAAGGAAATTTCAAAGCAGGCCGGTTTGCTTTGATATCAGCGGATGAATTAATTGTTGCTCATACAAACGAAACAGAATATCGTTCGTTTATAAGTAATAAGAAAAATGAGGCATTGCATTCACGGATTATTGTGATGCCAATTCCATATAATTTGAAGGTGACAGAGGAAGAGAAAATTTATGAGAAAATGATTTTTGAAAGTGATGTGTCAGATGTTCATATTGCTCCGCATACATTAAAAGTCGCTGCTATGTTTACAATTTTAACGAGAATGAAGGATCCGAAAAAAGGGGATATCGATTTAGTCAAGAAGATGCGTTTATACGATGGTGAAAGTGTAGAAGGTTTTAATCGGGCAGACGTAGAAGAAATGAAAAAAGAACATGCGGATGAGGGAATGAGCGGTATTGACCCACGTTACGTAATCAATCGTATTTCCTCTACCATCATTCGTAAAGAGATGACGTCAATCAATGCCTTAGATGTATTAAGGTCATTAAAAGAGGGATTAGATCAACATCCATCCATTACTGCTGAACTGAAAGAGCGTTATTTGAACTTTATTTCACTTGCTCGAAAAGAATACGATGAAATTGCGAAGAAAGAAGTGCAAAAGGCATTTGTCTACTCTTATGAAGAATCAGCGAAAACATTAATGGAGAACTACCTTGATAATGTTGAGGCTTATTGCAATAAGGCTAAACTTAGAGATCCACTTACTGGAGAAGAAATCAATCCAGATGAGAAACTAATGCGTTCGATTGAAGAGCAAATTGGGATCTCAGAAAATGCTAAAAAAGCGTTTCGTGAAGAAATTCTCATTCGTATTAGTGCTTATGCTAGAAAAGGTAAACGATTTGATTATAATTCTCATGATCGTCTGCGTGAAGCTATTCAAAAGAAATTATTCGCTGACTTAAAGGATGTAGTCAAAATTACGACTTCCTCAAAAACACCAGATGAACAACAATTGAAGAAAATTAATGAAGTTGTCGCACGTCTTATTGATGAACATGGCTATAATTCAACATCTGCGAATGAATTACTTCGTTATGTAGGTAGTCTATTAAATCGGTAAATCTCCTTAGTCTATTGTTTAAAAAAGACAGAAATAGGGTATTTAAACAATAGAGGTGACGCATATGTCAAATGAAGAAAAAGTACCGGAAAATAGCTCAATGGCAAGCAATGAAGCAGAAATAGAAACACTAGGAAAAGAAATGGAACAAATGAAATCGAAAGAAGAATTAAAAGAAATGCAGAAAACACCTGATCCAAAACAGGAAGTAGGTAAGCGAAAATCATAAAACTACGAACGATGAAAAAAGCGATGGAGATTGACCCCATTGCTTTTTTCATTCTATTCACTTTTTTATTAGTTGAACGATGTATTCTAAAGAGTAATTGCCCAACTTTGCTAATTGTCTAAATAATGTGTAAATAATTCGGTTTTATAGCATAGGATAGAGTAATCAACATTTTTTGAACCTAGCTATAAGTAAACATTTATAGGTTGTGATGGATACTCGTCATATTGTATGTCTTTGGGTGAAATATGTGAATGAATTTTGTAAAATCCTTCAAGTTTTTTTATAAACAATAAAGGAGGGCAAATGAGAATGACCGAAAAAAATCAAAACCATCAGTTTGTCGTGTCACAGGAAGATTGGTCCCTCCATCGTAAAGGGCATGATGATCAACAACGCCATCAAGAAAAAGTACAGGATGCCATCAGAAACAATTTACCTGACCTGATTACAGAAGAAAACATTGTCATGTCCAATGGTCGTGACGTCGTTAAAATACCGATTCGTTCCTTAGATGAATATAAAATTCGCTATAATTATGATAAGAATAAGCATGTGGGTCAAGGGGATGGCGACAGCCAAGTTGGCGATGTTGTAGCGCGCGACGGATCAGGTCAAAAAGGTCAAGGAAAAGGTCAAGGTGCTGGTGACCAAGCGGGCGAAGATTACTTTGAAGCAGAAGTATCATTGATGGAAATTGAGGAAGCCCTTTTCAAGCAATTGGAGCTACCAAACTTAAAGAAAAAAGAACAAGATCAAATTGTTGTTGAAAATATCGAATTCAATGATATTCGGAAGACGGGTCTAATGGGAAACATAGACAAAAAAAGAACAATGATGTCAGCATTTAAACGGAATGCGATGCACGGGAAAGCAGCCTTTCACCCGATCTATCAGGAAGATTTAAAATTTAAAACATGGAATGAAGTCATTAAGCCTGAATCGAAAGCAGTTGTTTTGGCGATGATGGATACAAGTGGTTCGATGGGGATTTGGGAAAAATATATGGCAAGAAGTTTCTTTTTCTGGATGACTCGGTTTTTACGTACAAAATATGAAACGGTCGAAATCGAATTCATTGCCCATCATACAGAAGCAAAGGTTGTATCTGAAGAAGATTTCTTTTCAAAAGGGGAAAGTGGAGGGACAATCTGCTCGTCTGCTTATCGTAAGGCATTAGAATTAATTGATCAAAAATATAACCCTACAAGATATAATATATATCCCTTTCATTTTTCAGATGGAGATAATTTAACTTCAGATAATGCGAGATGTGTGAAGCTTGTCGAAGAGTTAATGAAAGTATCAAGTATGTTTGGTTATGGTGAAGTGAATCAATATAACCGCCATTCCACTCTTATGTCAGCATACAAAAATATAAAAAATGATTTATTCCGCTATTATATTTTAAAGCAAAAAGTTGATGTGTTTCATGCGATGAAAAGCTTTTTTAAAGAACAAGAGCAGAAGGAAATGTTAGCTTAATATGGCATGTTCTGAAAGAATCGCAACTAAGTTCTGAAGTGCCACAATTTACTTACGAGCGTTTCGGAGGCAGGTTTTGAAAATGAAGTGAACAAAGTAAAAGTATTTTCTTGGGTGTATCACAGCGATTGATGCTGTGGTTCTTTTTTTGCTCAAGTGACCAGGCACTATGATAATTTGAGCATATTAAGTAGCTCTCTTCATCTACTTATGTCATAATTTTCATAAAGAGCAATATGGAGGGGATTACTTTGCACAAAGTTCGTGATTTAGGAAATGATATTCAACTCATTGATTTAATGGATTTACAAACACCTGAGCGTACGGGGGCGTATATATTAGGTGCTGAAGAATTAACAGTGATTGAAACAAGTGCTAGTCCTTCTATTCCCCATCTTATAGAAGGGTTGCAAGAATTGAACATTAACCTTGAAGACATCAAGCATATTATTGTCACCCATGTACATTTAGACCATGCGGGTGGAGCCGGTTTGTTCTTAGAGCAATGTCCAAAGGCAAAAGTATATGTTCACCCAAGAGGTAAACGGCATTTAGCTGATCCTAGTAAATTAATTGCTGGTGCTAGAATGGTATATGGTGATGAATTTGATCAACTATTTAATCCGATTATGCCAATTGATGAGAAGAGACTAGTCACGATGGAAGAGGGACAATCATTGGATATCGGTGGTCGCTTGTTAACATTTTATGATACTCCTGGACATGCAAAGCACCATTACTCTATCCATGATTCGAAAAGTAATGGCTTTTTTACTGGCGATACGATTGGCGTATTTTATCCGGGCATAGCAAGAAAAGGTTATCCATTAGTACTGCCATCGACGTCTCCTAATCAGTTTGATCCAGAGGCGATGTTATCATCTGTTGAAAAAATCGAATCACTTCAACCACAACATATCTTTTTTGGGCATTATGGTGAAGGCCCTGAACCAAAGGATGTTTATACACAAATCCGCTATTGGTTACCTATATTTACTTCAATTGCAGATGAAGTTTTTCAACAAGGAAATGACATAATAAAAATGCAGGAAGCCATACAATCGGAACTGTTGGATCAAGTAAAACATTATTTATTATCAGAGCATGAAGTTGTAATAAGTGCAGAGGATGAGAAGTTAATAGGCTTAGATTTAAATGTCTGTACAATGGGAATGATTGATAGGTTACAGAAATTGAAATAGAGATTTTAGTCGTGTGTTTGGAGGTAGTTAACATGGATTTGGAGGAAATAAGATCAGAAATAGAGCATCGTCAATCAGATATATTAGGCAGCCCCACATTGGTTAAATTTGCTGTTCTTCTTCCCCTAATAGAAAAAGATGGAGAAATACATATTTTGTTTGAAGTACGATCTTTATCTATGAGAAGACAGCCTGGGGAAATTTGTTTTCCTGGAGGGAAGATGGATCAAGAAGATGTGGATTTAATTGAGACGGCAAAAAGAGAGACGAGTGAGGAGTTAGGTATTCCCATTGGCGAAGTCTCTGTTTTTTCCGAACTTGATTATGTAGTCACACCTTATAATACAGTGGTTTATCCGTTTGTAGGCACAATAGAAAGCATCAGAGATCTTAAGCTAAATCCAGAAGAAGTGGATCAAATTTTCACCGTACCACTTGCTTATTTTTTGAAAGAGGGTCCATCAATTCATTATATTGAGATGAGACCAGAGCCTAATAGTAGCTTCCCTTATCATCTCATTCCTAATGGGGAAAAATATAAATGGCAAACTCGGAGGATGCAAGAAATTTTTTATACTTATGAAGGTCATGTGATATGGGGGTTAACAGCTAAGATACTGTATCATTTTTTGACACTTATCCAAGGGGGAAATAAATAAATTTTCAAAATGTTATTGACGATTCCCTATGAATGGGTATATGATGTTAAACAAATAAATAGGAACTTCTTATCCAGAGAGGCGGAGGGACTGACCCGGTGAAGCCTCGGCAACCAACAATCTTTTGTATGGTGCCAATTTCAGAGGATACTATCCAAAGATAAGGAGAAGGTAAGCTCGTTAATTTAAAGCCCTTCTGCCTCTTCTTGGTAGAAGGGCTTTTTATGTCATAGAGCGAATATTTTATCGGAATATAAAATATATTCAGATTTTATATTGACGATAAATCGTTTTTTGGATATAATTCTATTTGTAATTAAAGTATTAACGCTTTAAAAAATAAAATATTTCTTATCGAGAGTGACGGAGGGATCAGGCCCTATGAAGTCCGGCAACCTTCAAGCAAATGCTTGAAAAGGTGCTAAATCCTGCAGGCAGTAAATGTCTGGAAGATAAGATGAGGCACCCCCCTCTTCTTATGAAGAGGGGGTTTATTTATTTTAATCATCCGACTAAAAAGTAGAGGAGAGTATATAATGACGAATCAATTTAACACTTACGATGACGAGACGATTTTATTACATGGAGGTCAATCACCAGACCCGACTACGGGATCTCGTGCAGTTCCTATCTATCAAACGAGTTCATATGTTTTCCATAATACAGACCATGCGCAAAGTCTATTTTCATTGGATGAGACGGGAAATATCTATTCACGAATCGGTAATCCAACCGTTGATGTATTAGAAAAACGTATTGCGTTGTTAGAAGATGGTGTAGCGGCAGTAGCGACTTCATCTGGAATGGCAGCTATTGCTCTTTCAATTATGAATATTGCTCAAGCTGGTGATGAGATTGTCGCAGCTTCCAACCTTTATGGTGGAACATATAATCTTTTTGCCATTACCCTTCCGAAATATGGGATTAAAGTTCATTTTGTTGATGGTTCTGACCCAGAGAATTACCGTAAAGCGATTACACCAAAAACAAAGGCTTTATATGGAGAGATTATTGGTAACCCAAGTCTTCATGTCCTAGATGTAGAGGCAGTTGCAAATATTGCTCATGAAAATGATATTCCTCTTATTATTGATAATACTTTCGCCTCTCCTTATCTTTGCAAACCAATCCAATGGGGAGCAGATATTGTAATACATTCGGCAACAAAATGGATTGGTGGTCACGGAACAACTATTGGTGGACTTGTAGTTGATGGGGGACGATTTAATTGGAATCATGATAAGTTTCCCGGTTTTACTCAACCAGACCCAAGTTATAACGGTATTGTTTATGCTAATGAGTTTGGTACACTCGCTTTCAGTACAAAGCTTCGTGTCCAGTTGCTACGCGATTTTGGGTCATCATTAAGCCCGCATAGTGCATTTCTTTTACTTCAAGGATTGGAAACACTTCATTTACGAATAGAGAAACATACGGAAAATGCAGCGAAGATTGCCCATTTCTTAAACGACCATCCAGCTGTCGATTGGGTCGCATATCCAGGTTTAGCAGAGCATCCAGCGCATGAATTAGCGAAAAAATATTTAAACACTGGTTTCGGTTCTATTGTGAACTTCGGTATTAAAGGTGGCAGAGATGCGGGTAAGAAAGTAATCGATACAATTGCATTGTGGTCTCATGTAGCCAATGTAGGTGATGCAAAGTCACTCATTATTCATCCAGCTTCAACAACACATCAACAGTTAAGCGCAGAAGATTTAATTAAAAGCGGTGTAAGTGAGGAACTCATACGTTTATCAGTTGGGATTGAATCGGTTAGAGATTTAACGAATGACTTAGATCAAGCCTTCTATGAAGCGACTGGTATTTCTTCCAAGGGAGAACAAAAAGGGGAGACAGCAGTCAATGATGAAGGTGTAATTCGTTGGGCATTACAATCATCCTCATTAAAAGAAGTTGTGGATAGCAATGAGCTAGTAAGAGCAAAAAGGATTGCTGTAGTTGGTTTAAGTGGAAACCCAGCTAGACCAAGTTACCGTTTAGCAAGAAAAATGCAAAGATTAGGTTATCAAATTGTGCCAGTCAATCCAAAGGAAACAGAAGTATTAGGTGAACAGGCATATCCAAATTTAAAATCCATTCCTTATACCATTGATATTGTGCAAGTATTTAGAAGTCCTGAGGCAGCGATAGAAGTTGCGAAAGAGGCAGTAGAAATCCAACCAAAAGTGTTCTGGCTACAAGAAGGTGTCATTTCACCAAAAGCAGTTGAAATAGCAAAAGAAGCTGGACTTGAAGCGGTACAAAATCGCTGCACATATAAAGAGGCGCAGAGGTTAAGAGGTTCTATTGTAACCTTTGCTTGTGAAATCTAAAACCGAGATTGAGGAGAGTCATCTAATGAAGAAATGGTTCGTTTTTTTAATCGTCGTTTTATCAGTTGGATTCATTAGTGCTTGCGGTAATAGTGAGGCAAGCACTGATGGTGGCAGTGGAGAAGAAAGAAAGCCAGAAAAAATTGTTTTAGACTATGCGTATTATTCCCCAACAAGTGTCATTTTGAAGAAATTCGGCTGGGCAGAAGAAGCGTTTGACGAAGATAAGATAGATGTTGAGTTTGTCCTCAGTCAAGGAAGTAATAAGGCACTTGAGTTTCTTAATAGTAGCAGTGTTGATTTCGGCTCAACTGCAGGTGCAGCGGCATTAATTGCAAAAGCAAATGGAGCTCCAATTGAATCAGTCTATATATACTCAAAACCAGAATGGACGGCATTAGTTGCCCCTGAGGGATCAGCTATTAAATCAGTTGGTGATTTGAAAGGAAAGAAAGTAGCAGCAACGATTGGAACAGATCCATATATCTTTTTACTACGCTCTTTAAATGAAGCTGGATTGACTTCAGCGGATGTAGAAATCGTTAATTTGCAACACGCTGACGGTGGAACGGCATTAACAACAGGCCAAGTAGACGCTTGGGCTGGTTTAGATCCACATATGGCGAAATTAGAGCTTGAAGCAGGTACAGAATTTATTTATCGAAATATCGATTTTAACACTTATGGCACTTTAAATGTGAGAAGCGAATTTGCTGAGAAATATCCTGAACAAGTGAAAAAGGTAATTGAGCTTTATGAAAAAGCCCGTACATGGGTATTAGAAAATCCTGAAGAAGCGGCAGAGATACTGGCAGAAGAAGCACAAATCACCCTTGATGTGGCGAAAAAAGAATTAGAGAGAAATGACTTTAATGAGCCAATTCCAGGTGAAGTACAAATAGAAGCATTAAATGCTGCTGGTAAAGTTTTAAAAGAAGAAGGCATTATTAAGAGTGATGACGTAGGTAAAGTGGTTGATGAATTAATAAACCCAGATTTCTCAACAGAGGTCATTCAATAGGGTTGGTAAAGGAGAATGAATATGAAGGAAGTCATAGCGATCCCAAATGTAAATGAGGGTAAGGAGAAGCATAGAAAAATTAATCCTAGTATTCAAAGGGTATTACTCGGAAGTATCGTGCCAGTCTTACTTATTCTTGCATGGGAGTACTTGAGTCGGGTCGGTGTGTTTCCTCCTCATTTACTCCCAGCTCCATCAATCATTTTACAATCACTTATGACAATGACATCAGATGGAAGTTTATGGACACATACGAGCATTACATTATATCGCCTAGTGCTTGGTTTCTTATTTGGCACTGTTGCAGCATTAATTATCGGTGCCGCTGTTGGCTATTTTTCAACAGTTGAAAGTTTATTAGATCCGCTTATCCAAGCTTTTCGTTCCATTCCTTCATTGGCATGGGTGCCGTTATTTATTCTCTGGATGGGAATTGGGGAGCCTTCCAAGGTGGTTTTAATCGCTGTCGGTGTTTTCTTCCCAGTATATTTAAACATCGTTTCAGGCATTCAAGGAATTGACCGTAAACTAATTGAAGTGGGGAAAATCTATCATTTTAGTTCATTGCAATTAATTCGAAAGATTATTTTACCAGCAGCTTTACCATCATTTTTAGTCGGACTAAGAAGCGGATTGGGACTTGGTTGGATGTTCGTAGTCGCTGCGGAATTAATGGGCGCCTCTACAGGTATTGGCTACTTGCTCGTATATGGTCAAAACACTTATGCACCGGAATTAATTATTTCTAGTATCGTCTTATTTGCTATATTAGGAAAAATAACGGATGCCATTTTAAAACGACTAGAGACAAAAACATTGCATTGGCAAGATACGATTGTCAAGAAGTAGGAGGTGGCAAGATTGTTATCAATCGAACGAGTATCGAGAACTTTTTCCAATGGAACAACGGGATTCAAAAATATTGAATTAAAGGTAGAACAGGGTGAAGTCATTGGTATCTTAGGAACAAGCGGTTGCGGTAAAAGTACGCTTTTACGGGTATTATCCGGCTTGGATAAACAGTATGATGGTCGAGTTGTAATAGATGACGAAACTGTCCATGATGTTCATAAGAAAATCGGCATGATTTTTCAAGAACCTAGACTGATGCCTTGGTTAAAAGTTCATGACAATATTGGATTCGGTCTACAAAAGAAGGAACAAAGTAAAATAGCACAATATATAAAAGCCGTTGGGCTCGAAGGCTTTGAAAATCATTACCCGAAAGATTTATCTGGTGGGATGGCGCAAAGGGTTGCCATCGCCAGAGCACTTGTAACCTCTCCAGAAATATTACTTTTGGATGAACCCTTTAGTGCGTTAGATGCTTTTACAAAAATGCAGTTACAAGACTTATTATTGAATCTCTGGCAAACCTATCAATCAACTATTCTCTTAGTGACGCATGATATTGATGAAGCATTATATTTAGCCGATCGCATTATTATTCTTAGAGGACAGCCGGGAGAAGTATATCAAGAAATAAAAATTGAAAAATCGAAACCAAGATCAAGAGGAGATCAAGATCTTGCTGCACTAAAAGATGAGATTTTGCAATTATTAGATTTATCTCAACCAAAAGCAATTTAAAGATAAAGGAGCTAAGAACTTATGACAGTGATAGGGCGGCAACAGCTTGCTCCCATTGAAGGAGATTACAACTTAACGAATTATGAAGAGGCATGTCAACATATTTCATGGGATGAGGTTAAACAACAGTTTAGCTGGAGCGAATCAGGTCTCGTCAATATGGCTTATGAATGTATTGATAAACATGTGGTTGACGGTTATGGAAACAAAATAGGATTGCATTACGTGAATGGTGCATATGAAGAGACGTACACATTCGCAGAGATTAAAGAAAAAACAGATCATATTGCCACCGTTTTAAGAAACCAAGGGGTGAAAAAAGGTGATTTTGTATTTATTTTTTTACCTAAACATCCTGATTGCTATTTTGCCATGATTGCGACCATTAAACTGGGCGCAATTGCTGGTCCCCTTTTTGAAGCATTTATGGAGGAAGCAGTAAAAGATCGAATCTCTGATTGTGACGGTAGATTTTTGATTACGGATACTGACTTACTTAAGCGAGTACCAAAAAATGAACTGCCTTCTTTAGAGAAGATATTTATTACTGATGACGTACAATTATTAGGTGAAAAGGAAATTTCTTTAATCAAAGAACTAGAGAAAACAGAAATAGAAGAAGATATCACGACGTGGGTTGATCTTGAGCATGGTTTAAATATCCATTATACGAGCGGTTCTACAGGAAAGCCAAAAGGAATTATTCATGCCCATAGAGCGATGGTTCATCAATATCAAACAGGGAAATGGGTGCTGGATTTAAAAGAGGATGATGTGTATTGGTGTACGGCACATCCAGGTTGGGTTACGGGAACTGTGTATGGCATTTTCACACCTTGGTTGAATAGAGCGACAATTGTTGTTAATGGCGGCCGCTTTGATGCAAAGGGTTGGTATCATACATTAGAAACAGCTGGAGTATCTGTATGGTATAGTGCACCGACAGCATACAGAATGTTAATGGCAGAAGGAAATGATTTACCGAATAATTATGATTTATCTAACTTAAGACATTTATTAAGTGTTGGTGAGCCGTTAAATCCTGAGGTTATTTATTGGGGACAAGAAACCCTAGGGAAAAGAATTCATGATACATGGTGGATGACGGAAACAGGAGCACAATTAATCGTCAACTTACCTTCAGAAGTAATTAAACCCGGATCAATGGGGAGACCATTTCCTGGTATAAGCATCGCTATTCTCGATGATGATGGCATCGAACAATCAAGAGGATCGATTGGACATCTAGCAATTAAAGCACCATGGCCAGGAATGATGAAAGAAGTATGGAAGAATGAGGAAAAATACCAGTCATACTTTCCTTTTGAAGGTTGGTATGTATCAGGAGATCTGGCTGTTCAAGATGAAGATGGATATATATTCTTCCAAGGTAGAAGTGACGATATGATCAATTCTTCTGGGGAGAGAATAGGCCCTTTTGAGGTAGAAAGTAAGCTCATTGAACATCCTGCTGTAGCAGAAGCTGGGGTCATTGGTAAGCCAGATGTATTAAGAGGAGAAATCGTCAAAGCCTTTATCGTCCTGAGAAAAGGATATACAGGCAGTGATGCATTACTTGAGGAGATTAGAAAGTTTGTGAAAACAAGATTAGCTGCTCATTCTGCCCCGCGGGAAATGGAAATAGTCTCGGAACTTCCTAAAACAAAAATCAGTGGCAAAATACTACGCAGAGAACTAAAGGCAAGAGAGCTAGCCAAACTTAGTCAACAAGTACAGTAATATCATGTAAAGGGAGGTAAAGGGCATGACGATAAATATCGCTTTACTTGGCTATGGTACTGTTGGTAAAGGTGTTTACCGGACAATTCAACAGCATCAAGGGCGTTTGCAGAAATTATTAGGTGAGGAAATAAAGGTTGTTGCTATTTTAGTGAGGGACATTAAGAAGCATACAGCCCCTGACCAGTCAGTTATTTTGACAAATCAATATGAAGAAATTCAACAATTGGAGAATGTTGATGTAGTAATTGATGCCATTGTTGGGATTGAACCAGCTGTGACCTATTTACAAAATGCTATTGAAAAAGGGCGCCACGTGATTACGGCAAATAAAGAGATGTTTGCTGAAAAAAGTCACATTTTAAGAGAATTAGCAAAAAAATATCATGTCTCAGTGGGCTACGAGGCTACTGTTGCAGGTGGTATTCCTATTATTCAAACTTTAAAGAAACTGTTAAATGCTAATAAAGTAACGAAGGTTGAAGGCATATTGAATGGTACATCTAATTTCATATTAACCAAAATGAGAGAAGAACAATTATCATTTGATAATGCCTTGGCGCTAGCGCAAGAATTAGGTTATGCGGAAGCGGATCCAACGAATGATATTGAAGGCTTTGATGCGTATTATAAAGCATCTATATTAAGTGAATTAATTTATGGAGAGAAACCGAAAAGTGAACAGGTTGAAAGAAGAGGGATTGCGAGTATTGCTAAATCAGATATTACGTTCTTTAATGAGCTAGGTCTTAGATACAAACATGTGGCAACAATTGAATACGCACAATCTCATGTGAAATGTGCTGTTCGACCAGTGTTAGTTGAAAGTAATCATCCTTTGTATCAGGTGGAAGATGTGCAAAATGCTATCCATATCGAGGCGGATATTGTCGGGAGTATTAGTTTGCAGGGACCAGGTGCAGGTATGTATCCAACAGCAAGTGCGATTATAGAAGATTTAATTCATTTAAAAGAAGAGGATCGGGATTATACATTTAATGAAGAGTCCGCCCTTGATCAACAAAGTGTGAAAACGAGTTGGATTGCATATGGGCGTTCAGCTTTACTGCAATTACCTGAAGGAGCAGAAATTATGAAGATGATTGCCAATGATACATGGGTAGTAGAAATCGAGGGGGATTTAAGTATAAAAGATGCTTCCTTTATTGAAATTTTAGGTGATACCACAAGATTAAAAGAAGTGAAAAAAATTCATTAAAGTAGTGGATGTTAAAACTATATCTAATTAATTGCCTTGTTCAACAGAAGGATTCATTCATTGAACAAGGTAATATTTTTATGGCTCTAATGTCATTGGCCAATAACAATAGAAATCAACCAAACAGAAAAGGGATCATCAATGAAATATATGTATGGTTCTGTTTGTAGTCTTCTTTCCTATATATGAAGGAAAAAAATTCTAATATCCCTTAAAGTATATAAAATGAAACTCCTTGTTTTTTATGAAGAACCCATCATTAATTCTTTTAGATCATCAACAACCAACTGTTTTTATACACATGCGTTCTTTAGATAAATAAAAAAGGATAGCTAGCCCCGATTTGTAGACTAACTATCCTATAAATACATTTATCTGCTCTTTTAAACTGATTGCGATGGTGTTTTTACTGATTGTTTCGGAAGTAACGTTTGGTTAATTTCTGAATATAAATCCTTTATATTGACAGTGACAATTTTAGCCCCGATCTGTACGTGGACCATATTATCAAAGACTGCTGTAACGAGACCATTTAAAGACACGCTTGTTCCGATACTTACATCTTTCTTTTCATTCTTTCTTATATTTGTAACTTTGTTATTTGCCATATTCTCCACCATCCATTCTTATAAATTATAAGTATAGAAGTTTTCTACTTCGTTTACATTATATCTATTTATATTACCTGTTTATAGTAAAATAAACGTTAAAAGTGAAAATGTCCAGTGAAAAGGTTGGTCTTTTTATCGACAAATTTCTCTCATTTTATAATTGTAATAAATCATTCAATTGCTTCTTTAAAACAGGATATTGATTAAAGTTGTTAATCATTCCTTTAATGACTGGAAGGCGAGGATGTTCCCTTTGGGTTTCTTCTTCTATCATATCGAGAGAGACCTCTAAAGTTTCCTTATCATCGCATTCTTGAATTTGTTGTCTAATATCTGCAATGGTAGTCGATGGACTAGTATTTGGTAAACATAAATTAAACTTTTGCAGGAGACGGTTCATTTTATCTTCGGTGATCAAAGGTTCTTCTTTTTTTAAACCTTCTGCTAAAGAGTCCATTCTATTCAATAAATAATCAGTAACATTTTCAGGCTTAAATATTTCTTTATCAATAATTAATATTTTTACGTATGAATGAAAAAGACCATCAAGGAGCTGAGACAAATCCCATAAATAAGGAGTCATTTCTTCTCCATATATAGAAGATAAACTTTTGCGGTAAAATTCATTCATTTCAATTTGCTTTGAGAATAATAATTCTTTAATTGTTTCATTAATAGGTATGGCTTGTTCTCTTGTTTGTGTAATAATAAAATCCTTATGTTGGATTATCATATCAATGGTTGTATTGATTTGTGCCTTGAATTTTTCTCTGGCTGAAAGGTTCTTGTTGTCCCACTTCATGATTTCTTCAGTTAATTGATCAATATAAAATATTAATAAGGACTCTAACAATTTTTCTTTTGATTTAAAATATAAATAAAATGCCCCTTTGGAAATGCCACTATGAGTGGCGATATCTTGTACAGATGTGGCAGTATATCCTTTTTTTGCGAATAATTTGATCGCAGCTTCAATAATTATTTTCTCTTTTTCTTTCATCTGTAACAACTCCTTAACCGAAGAAGGATCTCCGTGTTAACAAAAACTTCACAATAATATAATTGACACATGACTGACCGGTCAGTTATATTTATTGGTGATGTGACCCACTAGTCATATTCTATAGGATACCCGAGTTTGTCGTCAAGAAAACAACCAAAATAGATTGTATAGAACCGTAACGATTTTTTTGGGTATGATAGTTAGTATCCCTATTTGTTAGACTTCATTTACGCTGATTTCTACTATATACATAATGGTTATCAGGTAAAGGAAAATCGAATCTTTTAAAAAAAGAGGTGTCAATGTGAAGGGCATAGTCAATTTCGTTTTAAAGAATAAGCTCGCTGTGTGGTTATTAACCATTATTATTACAGTTTCAGGGGTTTACTCCACTACACAGATGAAAACTGAAACAATCCCGGATATCTCTATTCCATTCTTAATGGTGAATGGCGTTTATCCTGGTGCCACCCCTGAACAAGTGATGGAAGAGGTTTCAGTGCCTATTGAACAGGCAATCGAAGGGCTTGAAGATGTCAATGCTGTTTATTCTAATTCAAGTGCGAATGTAGGAAGTATTCAAGTAGAATATAAATATGGCGTCGATATGGATGATAAGAAGGTTGAACTAGAAAGAGCGGTTGCTAATCTAGATCTTCCTGAAGACGTGGAAGAGCCGACTGTAACATCTATCAGTATGAATATGATGCCAGTAGTTGCACTTTCAATTAGTAGTACAGAAGAAGATATTGTTGGACTGACTGAATTAGTGGAAGATGTTATTTTACCTGATATTGAGAAGATTGAAGGTGTAGCATCTGCAACAATGACCGGTCAACATATTGAACAAGTGGAATTTACTTGGGATGAAGACCAGCTAGCCAAGTTTGAATTGAATCAAGATGATGTAAAAGAACTGATTAAAGCAAGTGATATGGCATTATCTTTAGGTTTATTTGATTTTGAAGAAGCTGAAGAAGCGGTTTCGGTAGATGGTAAAGTAACAACTGTTGATGAGTTGAAAGAAATGATGATCCCAGTAACGCCAACTGCCGATCACCCACAACCGTTTGTTGAGTTAAGTGAACTTGCTCAGATTGAACAGGTAGGTAAAGTAGAGTCTGTTTCTCGTACAAATGGAGAAAATGCGATTGCCATCCAAGTTGTAAAAGGACAACAGGATAACACAGTAGATGTTGTTAATCGTGTGAAAGACTACGTTGCAGAAGAAACGGATAAGTATGATGGACTTGCTATTGATATTTCTTTAGACCAAGGGGAACCAATTGAAAAGTCTGTTAGCACAATGGTTGAAAAAGCTCTTTTTGGTGGATTAATTGCTGTTTTAATTATTCTGCTATTCTTAAGAGACTTTAAGTCAACGATTATATCCATTGTTTCTATTCCAGTGTCAATCTTTATGGCATTTTTAGTTCTCAATTGGTTGGATATTACACTTAATATTATGACCCTTGGAGCGGTTACAGTAGCAATTGGTCGTGTAATCGATGACTCGATCGTTGTTGTTGAAAATATTTACCGTCGCTTACATTTGAAAGAGGAAAAATTAAGTGGTCGTGCTTTAGTAAGAGAAGCGACTATTGAAATGTATAAGCCAATTCTTTCATCTACATTAGTAACAGTGGCCGTTTTCGCTCCGTTAATTTTCGTAGGTGGGATGGTTGGAGAGTTATTTGTCCCATTTGCTTTAACAATGACATTTGCATTAGGCGCTTCATTAATAGTTGCCATTACAATTGTTCCAGCCCTATCTCATTTCTTATTTAAGAAGAAGCTTTACGGTAAGAAAGAGGAGAGCAATCATAAAGAAGTAGGTAAACTTGCTTTATGGTATAAGGGTATTTTAAACAAAGCATTAAATCACAAAATTATTACATCAGCTATTGCTATCCTTTTATTAGCTGGATCATTAGCACTAACCCCATTAATCGGTTTTAGCTTCCTCGGAAGTGAAGAAGAGAAGGTGATGTATTTAACATATACACCTGAAACCGGCGAAAAAATGGATAAAACAGAAGAAAATATAACTGAAGTAGAAGAAGAGTTATTAAAACGCGATGAAATTGATATATTACAAGTGTCCATTAATGACCCAGACAATGTAGATCCTGCTGCAATGATGATGGGCGGTGGAGCTGGTGGAGCTCTCATGTATCTAATCTTTGATCCAGACATGAAGGACTTCCCAGAGGTAAGAGAAGAAATTGAAGAATACGTATTTAATCTTGAACAATCAGGTGAATGGAAATCTCAAGACTTTTCTTCAATGGGTGCGAATACTAGTGAAGTAAGCTATACATTGTATGGTGAAGATTTAGATAAGCTAAATGATGCAGTGACACAAGTGGAAGATGTCATGCATGATACTGATAATTTAGAAGATATTTCATCTACAGCAGAAGATGCGTATGTGGAACATATCTTAAAAGTTGAGCAGGCAGATGTCATGCAGTATGGCTTAACGACAGGTCAAATTGTTATGGCGTTAAACAATACAGATAATAGTGAAGTGCTGACAACTGTTCAAAGTGATGGTAATGAAATAGATGTCATTATTCAAACTGAAGCTGCTGAGCCTGCGAAATCAATTGATGAATTATTAGATACAAATGTTCCGACTGCAACAGGCCAAGAAATGCCATTATCTGAGCTTGTGAATGTCGAAGAAGGGACAACATTAAATACGCTGTCTCGTAGTAAAGGTGAGTACTATGCAACTGTCTCTGCCACAGTAACTTCAGATGATTTATCTAAAGTTACAAATGAGCTGGATAAAGGTATCGATGATTTAGAATTGCCACAAGGCGTAACGCTTGATGTTGCTGGTGTAACTGCAGATATGAATGAAACGTTTACGCAATTAGGTTTAGCGATGCTTGCCGCCATTGCGATTGTATATTTCATCTTAGTTGTTACATTTGGTGAAGGTGTTGCACCGTTTGCCATTCTATTCTCACTACCGTTTGCTGTAATTGGCTCATTTGTCGGATTATACATTGCAGGGGAAACAATCTCTGTTACTGTAATGATGGGTCTACTCATGTTAATCGGTATCGTTGTTACAAATGCGATCGTATTGGTTGACCGGATCATTCATATGGAAAGAGACGGTATGACGATGAGAGACGCTATTCTAGAAGCGGGTGCCACTCGTCTTCGTCCAATACTAATGACAGCTATTGCTACAATGGGTGCGCTAGTTCCATTATTATTTGGTTCAGGCGGTGGAGGCTTAATCTCTAAAGGATTAGGTATCACAGTTATCGGTGGTCTTGCAAGTTCGACCTTATTAACTCTAGTCGTTGTTCCAATTGTGTATGAAGTATTATCAAAAATGTTTAAAAAGAATCGGAAAGATGTTCAAGATAATTAATTGATAAGTAACCCAAAGCGTTGATGCTTTGGGTTATTTTTTTAAATAAAGTTGATCTAATGAATTAATTGGGCTGATTTTAGGTATACGATCACTTTAGAGACGTTATTTTAAACTTTTTGAATACTGTTGTGATAATGTTAAAATGAACCAGAGCATGGAAAAGGTGAGTGATAACTATGGAAAAAAAGATAGGGTTTATCGGTTGTGGAAAAATGGCACAAGCGATTATTGGAGGCATATTAAAAAACGGGTTAGTAAGTCATCATGAAATTATTTCTAGCGCAAAAACGAAAGAAACACTACATAAGGTAGAAGAAAAGTATGCGATTCATACAACACAATCAAATAAAGAAGTGGCAAGAAACGCTGAAGTGATATTTTTAGCGATCCCTCCAAGTGACCATAAAGAAGTGATTGAGGAAATAAAAGGAGAAGTAAATGAACAAAGCATTATCGTAACAATTGCTGCGGGCATTACTTTAGATGATATCGAAAAGTACTTTGGGCGGAACGTAATGGCTGTACGTACAATGCCAAATACACCTTCACTTGTTGGTGAAGGAATGAGTGTGTTAAGTAGAAACCAGTATATTAATGAAGAGAAATTAAGGAAAGTCATACGCATCTTTTCTGCTATCGGGCAAGTAGAAGTAGTTGATGAATCATTAATGGATGGAATTCCAGCAATTAGCGGCTCTTCTCCTGCCTATGTGTTTTTATTTATAGAAGCATTAGCCGATGGAGCGGTAAAGGACGGTATACCAAGAGAGACTGCTTATAAACTAGGTGCCCAGGCAGTATTAGGTGCAGCAAAGATGGTGCTTGAATCTGGTAAACACCCTGGTATGTTAAAAGATGAGGTTTGTACCCCTGGAGGCGCGACTATTGATGCGGTCAGCAAGTTAGAAGAAACAGGATTTCGTTCCTCTGTACTCACTGCTATGAAAGCATGCAGTGAGAAGGTAAAAAGTTTATAAGATGATTTTTATTTAAGCTGCGGCCATCACTTGAATTTTCAAAGTGATATCGCAGTTTTTTAATTTGTGTAAGCATATCAAGTGATGGTATATATTCATAAAAAAAGCATATACCATAAAGGATAATTAAAAAGTAATTCATACTTGACTTATAGGAATAATCGTATTAATATATGAAATTGTGCAAAAGTAAGATATTAGGAGGAGTAATGATGGATAATGTATGGTTTATTATTAACTTAGCATTAATGATTGGTTTTATTAGTTTATTATTTATTATGCAACGTAAACATATTTCATTTTCTAAAAGAGTCTTTACGGCATTGGGAATAGGGATATTATTTGGTTTAGCATTGCAACTAATTTATGGACCAACTTCAGAAGTACTTGAAAGATCAACGGATTGGTTTCAATTAGTTGGTGGGGGTTATGTTAAATTCTTGCAAATGATTGTTATGCCACTCGTGTTTATTTCCATTTTAGGCGCGTTTACAAGATTAAGCCTCTCAAGTAATATTGGTAAAATAAGTGTGTTAATTATTGGCATACTACTTGGGACTACAGCTTTGGCTGCAATTGTTGGTATTGGTTCGGCAAACGTCTTTAATTTAGAAGCAATCCAAATTGAAGAGGGCGATGCAGAGATCAGTAGAGGGACACAAATGGAAGAAACCTCTCAATCACTTGAAGCTCAAACATTGCCACAACAAATTCTAGAGTTACTTCCTGCCAATCCTTTTCTTGATTTAACGGGAGCGAGGGCGACTTCAACGATTTCGGTCGTTATATTTGCAGCCATCTTAGGTATTGCTTACTTGGGTGTACGAAGAAAAACCCCTGAGCAAGCAGAGGTATTTGCAAAAATCGTCGATGCCTTCTATAGCATTATTATGCGAGTAGTCACATTAATCCTCAGATTAACTCCTTATGGCGTGCTAGCTATTATGACTAAGACAGTTGCGTTAAGTGATTTTTCTGCAATCTATAATTTAGGGAAGTTTGTTATTGCTTCGTATGTAGCATTAGCGGTTATGATGTTAATCCATTTGTTATTATTACTATTTGTCGGATTAAGTCCACTACAGTACTTAAGAAAAGCCTTTCCGGTGCTTGCGTTTGCCTTTACGTCTAGAACAAGTGCTGGGGCATTACCTTTAAATATTAAGACGCAAAAATCCTTAGGGGTATCAGATGGGATAGCCAATTTTGCTGGCTCGTTTGGTCTCTCAATTGGGCAAAATGGTTGTGCGGGTATTTATCCGGCTATGTTAGCGGTTATGATTGCACCTACAGTCGGGATTGATCCATTACAGCCAAGTTTTCTGTTTTCTATTATCCTTATTGTTGTTATCAGCTCATTTGGTGTTGCAGGAGTAGGTGGGGGGGCAACATTTGCGGCCATTCTCGTCCTTTCAGCCTTAGATCTACCTATTGCTCTTGCGGGTTTATTGATTTCGATTGAACCGTTAATTGATATGGGAAGAACAGCGGTAAATGTAAGTGGTTCAATGACTTCGGGTATATTAACAAGTAAGATTACGAAAGATCTCGACCAAGAAGTTTATAATAACCCAAATAATAAAATTGAAGAAGTTGACATTTAACTGTTTCAATATGAAAAGCAATTACTAAGGAAAAAGTAAGAAAATCCGAACATTCATCATCAGATGCTACTTTGCTTTAGCATTTGAAGAGATGTTCGGATTTTTTTATCTTTCCAATCAATTGACTTTAATGTGGTAAAAAGAGCAATTGAATGAGAAATAATACAGCGAAAATATAGACAAGCGGATGAACTTGTTTATATTTGCCTTTAAATATTTTTAAGATTGGGTAGGTAATGAACCCGAGTGCAATACCTGTTGCGATACTAGAGGTGAGCGGCATCGTCAAAATAATTAAAAAGGCTGGGAAAGCTTCGTCAAACTCGCTCCATTTAACTTTAACTAAGCTACCCATCATTAAGCTACCAACAATAATAAGTGCAGGCGAAGTAATGGCTGCAATACCGGAAACCGCACTGACAAGAGGGCTAAAAAAGGCAGCTACGATAAAAAGGATACCTACTGTCAAAGAAGTTAGTCCTGTTCGACCACCGGCGGCAACCCCACTTGAAGATTCAATGAACGCAGTTGTAGGGCTTGTTCCGAACATAGAACCGACTGTTGTGGCTAATGAATCGGATAATAAAGCCTGCCTTGCACGAGGCAATTTATTCCCTTTCATTAAACCAGCTTGTTGTGCAACACCAATCATCGTTCCAGTTGTATCAAAGATTGTTACTAATAGAAACGAGAAAACAACGGCATAAAGACCATGAGTGATAACGTCTCCAATAGCTGATATCGGATTGAATACTAAAATGCCTTCTGGAAGCGAAGGTAAAGATGTAAGCCCGTCACTAAACTGTAGTTGTCCAGTAAAGAAAGCGATTAAGCCTGTTATAATCATACCGAAAAACAGTGCTCCAGATACATTTAGTGCAATTAAAATAAGTGTGATGACTAAACCAACTAACGTTAATATTGTCGAAGTTGCTGTTAAATCTCCTAATGCGACAAGATTACTAGGATCACTAGTAATAATACCTGACATTCTCAGTCCAACAAAAGCAATAAATAAGCCAATACCAGCAGAAATTCCAGCTTTTAGGTTTTCTGGAATGGCCTCGATTAATTTTTCGCGAAAAGCAGTTAACGATAAAATGACAAAGATTAGACCGGCTACGAATACGGCAGCGAAAGCAGTTGCATAATCTAAGCCACCGCCAACGACAGAATAGGCGAAATAAGCATTTAATCCCATACCGGGAGCGATAGCAATTGGATAGTTAGCAAAAAAGGCCATCCAAAGTGTACCAATAACTGCGGCAATAATCGTTGCAGTAAAGACTTGATCAAATGGGACACCAGCGTCAGAAAGAATGACGGGGTTAACAACAACGATATAGGCCATTGTTAAAAAGGTGGTAAAACCGGCGAGTATTTCTGTTTTTGCTGTAGAATTGTTTTCTTTTAACTTAAACATTAGAATCCTCCAAGTTTTAAATACATGGTCGTGTGTATAATACGAACGAAAAAAGGTCACATGGACTATAGTATTCGTTTTTATGAAGATTTTCAAGTTATTTATAGTATTTGTTATAGATGTATTCTTATGAGAAAAGAAAAAAATCCTTAAAGGATTCATACCTTTAAGGATTTGTATGCGTTATAGGAAAGAACTTAAAATTAAATAGGTTAAACCAGCTATCGTTGCTGAAATCGGCAAAGTAATAACCCAAGTAATTATCATACGTTGTGCTGTTCCCCATTTAACTCCTTTTACTCGATGAGCAGAACCTACCCCGAGGATAGATGAAGAAATAACGTGTGTTGTACTAACTGGCATATGTAGTGCGGTTGCACCAAAGATAACCATTGCTCCTGTAATATCTGCTGCTACTCCATTAACAGGGCGAATCTTCATGATTTTGCCACCAACTGTTTTAATTATTTTCCAACCACCAACAGATGTACCAAGTCCCATCGCGATCGCACAAGAAAGTTGAACCCAAAAAGGAATGTCCGTTGAGGTTACATAGTTGTTGGCAATTAACGCTAATGTGATGATCCCCATTGCTTTTTGAGCATCATTTGTACCATGAGTATATGATTGCAATGCAGCGGTGAAAATCTGTATTGTTCTAAAATTTCTATTTGTCTTTGTTAAATTATTATTTCTAAAAACAATTTTAAAAATGCTATAAATGATAAATCCTGCTGCAAAAGCAATCAGTGGTGAAAAAATGAGTGCCTGTATGATCCCGATAAATCCGCTATAGTTTAATGAAGAAAACCCAGCTGATGCAATGGCAGCCCCTGCGATTGAGCCGATTAAAGCATGAGAAGATGAGCTTGGTATGCCGAAATACCAAGTCAAAAGGTTCCAAAAAATCGCTGCTATAAGGGCAGATAGTATGACAATTGAGCCGTTTTGCAATGTGAAAGGATCGACAATATCCTTCGTTATCGTTTTTGCTACACCTGTAAAAGTCATTGCACCTACAAAGTTCATTGTTGCAGCTAGTATAATGGCATGTCTAGGTTTTAAAGCTTTCGTTGACACTGAAGTTGCAATAGCATTTGCTGTATCGTGAAACCCGTTAATAAAGTCAAAGACTAAAGCAAAAATGACGATTAATACTGTAATAATTAAAATTGCATCCATTAGTTATTGCTCCTCACGCGTTTTTCATTATAATTGTTTCGAATGCGTTGGCAACTGTTTGGCAGCTGTCAGCAATTTCCTCTAGGTTTTCGTAAATTTCTTTTATCTGAATGATACGAATTGGATCTTTTTCAACGGAAAAAAGATGCTTAATTGATTGGCGTAATACGCCATCGCATTTTGATTCGAGATCTTTGATTTTAATCGCATGATCTCGTATTTTTAGCAACTTTTTAGAGGATAATAGCTCAACTGATTTTTCAATTTCTACTGCGCTTTGTTGAATAGCTTCTACAAACTTCAACATATACTCATCAGCGTTCGTGATGGAGTACATTTCAAATAAATCTGCTGTTTGTTCAAAACCATCTAATACGTCATCCATAGCCATAGCAAGATGAAGAATATCTTCTCTTTCTATTGGTGTAATGAAGGCGTTGTTTAATTCTTTAATTGTTTCATGAACCAGCGTATCACCTTTTGTTTCGTATTCTTTCATTTTTTCTGAGAAGATTTTTAAGTCACTAATGTTATTTAGCTTATATTCGGCGAAGTACATTGCTCCTTCTTTCAAGTTGATTGCAATATCACTTAATAATTTATTGAATTTATCTTGTTTTTTAAAAACCATCATAAATACCTCCAGTAATTTTCGGAAAATAAATCCTTCAAACGTTACTATTTTAAACGAAAATTTTTATTGTATAAAGCGAAATTTTCGGGTCTAGAAGAAAAGTGTCGAATTATGTATACTTGTAACCAAAATGTAATATTTCTTATTATTTGATTAAATGACCTTTACCCCTTGTTATTATTAACTTTATTAGAGTATAAATGGGGGAAAACATGCTTTTTCTTATGAATTTGGTGATTTCACCTTTACAAAAAATTAATAATATTTATCATTACTTTTACATTATTCCCAAACTAAATTATCATATTGGAATACCTTAAAAGAAATGTACATTTATTTGATTGTTATGCATTTTTCTGATAATATATATTTCTTCTCACTTACACAACGTCAGATTACTCTCCATCAGCGGCTAATTATTAAAATGGAGGTAAATGATTATGACAACGGTACATCAACACCCCGATTACAATGAAGAAAGCCAGCGCCTAGAATATACAAAGAGATATATGGAAGCAGTTATTAAAACGGCAGAAACATCGAAGGATAACTTTCAAGACAATATGAAAGCAGCCTTTCAAGACGTCGATTCCAGCTTAGGTTATTCATCCTTATTAACGAATGCTCGCTTTTTTGATATGTCAAAAGAAGAACTATCAAGTTTAAAAAAATCCCGTCTCAAACCTTATTTTGCAAGAATTGATTTTTCCAGAAATGATCAACCGATGGAAGAAGTCATCTATATTGGGAAAACATCTTTATATTCAAGAGAAAATCAGGATCAATTAATTGTCGATTGGCGATCACCAATAGCAAATCTTTATTATGAAGGCAGGCTAGGGGATGTTTCGTATGCCTCGAATGGAGAAAACTTCAACGGTGAGCTTTTATTAAAAAGACAATTTATGATGGAGCGAGGTTACCTGACTGAGATTCGGGATATTGATTTGACAACAAATGATCAATTGCTGCAAGAAACGCTAGCTGGAAGTTCAAGTAATCGCCTCACAGAAATTGTATCTACTATACAAGAAGAACAAAATAAAGTGATTAGAGCAGATTTGAATAAACCAATCATCGTTCAAGGCGGGGCTGGAAGTGGTAAAACGACGATTGCTCTACACAGAATTAGTTATTTTATCTTCCAATACAAAGAAAACTTTGAACCTGAGCAATTGATGATTATTGCCCCAAGTAATTTATTCCTTGATTACATTTCCGAAGCGCTGCCAGAGCTTGGCGTAGAAAATATTAAACAAAAAACGTATGAGGATTATGTGCTGGGAGCGTTACAAAAGGAAAATATAAAATTGAAAAAAGATGATAAGTTAATTCAATTGTTAGAGAATAATCATCATAAGGAAACCGTTCATGCGCTTCAAATATCAAAATGGAAGGGATCTAAAATATTCCAAACAATCCTAAATGAATATATGAAAGAAATCTTTCTAACTTTTCATCCGTCTACTGATTTTTATGTTGATAAGTATCGATTATATAAAAGTGAGCGATTTGTCAAATTATTAGAAGAAGATTTTTATTATTTACCTCTGTATAAGAGACTAAATAAGTTACGATCGATATTACAAAATGAAATAAAACATAAAAAGAAGCGGATGCTTGAGAAAATTGAAACGTTTTATGATGACAAAATTGAACGAGCATTATATCAAGCGAAAGATCCTATCAAGAGGAAAAGGTATGTATCACAGGCCCTTGATAAAAAAGAAGCGAGATTACAAGAAATGAAAGCGGCAATAAAGACATCGGTTGCTACATATATGAAGCAATTTCCAAAGAAGAATATTTGGACCTATTATAAAGATCTATTTCAAAACTCACAGCAATTAGTCAAACGCTCGCATAATCAGTTAACACAAGCAGAAGCAGATTATATAATTCGCTATCAACAAGACTTGTTTAAGAGGCGAACGTATGAAAGAGAAGATTTAGCTTTATTATTGTATTTGCAGGTTCATTTATTTGGGATTGAAAAAGAATGGAAAGTAAAAAACATAGTCATCGATGAGGCGCAAGATTATACGTTCATGGAACTTCTTTCTCTTAAGAAAGCAGCTGATACCGATATGTTTACATTAGTTGGAGACTTAGCTCAAGGTATTCACTCTTATAGAGGGCTTACATCTTGGGAAGACGTCAAGGCTGAAATTTTCCCTCGAGCTACTTATACCGAATTACAGAAAAGTTACCGAACTACTGTTGAAATTATGGAAGCAGCTAATCATTTATTAAGAAAACTGCCGTATACTTTTCCTAAAGTGGAGCCTGTTGTTAGACATGGAGAGCATCCGCAGTTTATTCAATCAAATGAAGGCAAGCACTATATAAATATCCTAGAGGCTAAATTACTTAAAGTAAAAGGAGAAGGATATAAAACTTTTGCATTAATTGGGAAAACGATGAACGATTGTATGAAGCTTTATCAACAATTTGAAAAACATGGTAATATGTCGGTTTATTTACTAGGTGAACATGGACAAATTCCTAAAGAATCAGTCGTCATTGTTCCGGCTTATTTAGCAAAAGGTTTAGAGTTTGACGTAGTATTTATCTTTTCAGTTGATGAGGTGTTTACCGCAAAAACTCCCTTGGAAATACAGTTGCTATATGTGGCAATGACTAGACCGCTTCATCGTTTATATTTTTATGGGAATAAAAAAACAGATTTTTTACTTGAGGAGGATGAAGGATGATAAAAATACCTAATGTAAAATTAGCGAATGGAATCTTGATGCCCCAATTTGGGTTAGGTGTATATAAAGTAGAAGAAGGGAAGGAAGTGGAAAATGTCGTATGGAATGCGATTCAACTAGGTTATCGCTTAATCGATACCGCAAGCTTCTATGATAATGAAGAAGGCGTAGGTAAAGCGATAGAACAAAGTGGCATACCTAGAGAAGAGCTGTTTATTACGACAAAAGTTTGGAATGATGATCATGGATATGAGGAGACCATTGCAGCCTTTAAGAAAAGTTTGAATAAATTACATTTATCTTATATTGATCTATATTTAATACATTGGCCCATGCCAACTAAGTATAAAGATACGTGGCGAGCACTGGAATATTTGTATGAAGAAGGCTTAGTAAAGGCAATAGGCGTTAGTAATTTTCACGAACATCACTTAGCAGAAATAAAAAAAGACGCCAAAATAATGCCAATGGTAAACCAGGTTGAATTGCACCCGCAATTATCCCAACAACCACTTCGTGAGTATTGTAAGAGTAACGATATTCAAGTGGAGGCGTGGGCGCCTATTGCAAGAGGTAAACTTTCTGAGGAGCCACTTTTCGTTACTCTAAGTGAAAAATATAATAAATCAGTCTCGCAAATTATCTTACGTTGGCATATACAACATCAAGTGGTCGTTATACCTAAAACAACGAAATTAGAAAGGCTAGAGGAAAATCAAGCTATATTTGATTTTGCTCTGTCTGAAGAGGATATGAGCATGATTGACAAATATAATAAAAATAAACGAATGGGTAAAAATCCTGACGATTTGTAAGTGGCATTTCCATATTAGGAAAAAAGTGAATGAATGATTTCTTGAATGCTATCACAACCTAAGTGTACATCTAATGAAGATGGAATAGATGTAATGAAGGAGTGAAGAGCATTGTTTAGCTTTTTATGGTCTTTAATTATTGGTGGTCTTATCGGCTGGGTTGCGAGTTTAATCGCAGGCAGAGATATTCCAGGAGGAGTTATAGGAAATATTATTGCTGGCTTTATCGGAGCTTGGTTAGGGTCTCTTATTTTAGGGGATTGGGGACCAGTAATCGCAGATTTTGCCATAATTCCAGCAATCATTGGTGCGATTGTACTTGCCTTTGTCGTGAGTTTCATCATGAGATCCATGAGGAAAACGACAGATTAAAAAAGTCAAAACGAACAGATTCAGAAACTCGAATTTGTTCGTTTTTTTATTTTTAAAGTTTTTCCTAATTGACTTTTATGGAGATATTGAACGGAAGTCTGCTGGTGCCGGGCAAGTAATCTCCTGCTTTTCTTTTGTGAAGGGGTGCTGCCATTCAAGTTTATATGCATGTAATGCTTGTCTAGTTAGAAGATGATTCCCACCATATAAATGATCCCCAACGAGTGGATGTCCGATATGACTTAAATGGACACGAATTTGATGGGTTCTCCCCGTATCAAGTTGACAAGTGATGAGTGAAATATTTCTTTTGCTGTCGTAAGCTTGGACGTCATAAGTCGTTTTAGCATACTGACCTGTAGTTGAGACTCTCCGCTTATTAGAATGATGGCGATCCTTACCAATGGGAAATTCAATACTATCATGTTTATTTTTTAATTGTCCATGGACGAGAGCCATATACGTGCGCTTGATTGATCTTTGTGCAAGTTCTGTATCAAGGATAGCGCCTGCTAAAGAATGTTTGGCAAACAATACTAAGCCAGATGTATCCTTATCTAAACGGTGAATATGGCGGATGTAAGTAGATTCACCCTGCGTTTGCATATAAAATTTGGCTGCATTTAAAAGGGTGTTTTTTTGAACTAAGTTGTGTGGGTGTGTTTCCATCCCAGCAGGTTTGTTAAAAATGATTAAATGATCATCCTCGTACTTAACATCTACATCTTTAAAGAAACCATCATTCTCCAGTGTCTCCACTTGATGATCAGCCAAAAGTTTGAATTGTAACCGATCTCCTTGTATTAGTGGCTTTTCCCATACAATAGGGTGGTTATTCTTTTTTACGCAGTGTTCCATGCGCATTTGATGGGTAAGCTTTTTAGGGGCGCCCCAAATCTCTCTAAACAATTGCATAGCAGATTGACCCGCCCATTTCTTTGGAATGGTTAATTCAAACCATTCTCCTTTTTTACTTACTGTTACCATTATTTACTTCCTTCCATTTAAGCATATCAGCTAGTGTTCATTCATATAGATGAAAAGTGTATTTTATCAAGGATTATTCATCCTCTCTTTTAGAAAACAATAGTTGCATCAATAGTATATAAAATCATGGTGATAATTACCACCAAGAGGCAAAAGTAGTTTATGCTATTCTATTGGTAATCATGAAGTATTAGTGAACAAAGGTGGGTTACTTGTGAAAGTAGTTTTTGCGGCAACAACAGAACAAGAGGAGCAAATTGAAGCATTGGTGGATAAAATGTTACATCATGTGTTACCTCATTATTTTTCAGAGAAAGAATTACAGACATTTGGTGATATGAATATTTTAAAGCCGACAGAGAAGTGTATGGATACTTTGGGAGATGCTTACTCGGTAATGGCTAGTTTACAAACTTTAATGCATCTGCTTGAAAATGAAGGGCTGAAGAAAGAGCATTGTGAGTTATTTAATAGAAATACTGAGATTTTAAATCGATTTGATATCTCTTTCCCATTTTCCTTTCATCATTTCCTTCCTGAACAAACAAAAGAGTCAATGAATATCGATCAAACATACTTACAGTAAGAATCAATTTAAAAGCGTGTAATGAACAAAAAACGACCAAATTCATGATCATTTTGGTCGTTTTTCTTTTATTCTTTTTATTCTGTTACGTTTTCCTCAAACCAATCTTGAAATACAGCTTCTTCTTGGTATCCCGTAATACGAGCAACTTCTTTTCCATCTTCATAATGCACAATAGTTGGTGTTTCAGAAATGCCAAAGTCATTCCAACCTTGATCGAATTCTAGTAAGTTGTATTGTAATAAGTCAACGCCCATGTCATCGGATAAAGGAGCAACAATTGGAGTTGTTCTTTGGCAGTGAGGGCATGTTGGACTAAAAAAGTATACAGTAGCTTCGCCGCTTTCATTTAATTGATTGTCTAAATCCTCCGGTAGCACAATGTTGCTATAATTAGGATCATCTAACTGATCAATCGTTTCTTGCTCTAGATCAGTTGTTCCATAAGGGTTGTCCCCTGATACTTTTTGATCGTTCTGCATTTTTGTTAACAGTGCAACTCCTCCAAAAAGGATAATAATGACTGCTAAGAATATGATGATTTTTTTCATTTCGTCGTCTCCCCCTTCGTTCTTTTCCATATCATGACACTACAAATAAAAATAATAATAAATGCTACCAATGCTAGAAATGGAATGGTAATAAAGCCAAACCAGTTAATATATTGTCCCGTACAAGGAACTCTGCCACATGCTGGAGCGGTTTCAGTTAAAAAAGAAAGCTTTTGAATCCCGTAATGGTAAATAGAGATGAGTCCTCCAATTCCAGATAAAATCATCGTATAAAAGCTGATTCGAAAGTCTTTTTTAACTACTGCTATGCCTAAAATGACAATGAGAGGATACATAAGAATTCTTTGGTACCAGCATAATTCACATGGCTCATACTGTCTAATCTCCGAAAAATATAAACTGCCGAACACTGCAACGACTGAGGCAGCCCATGCTGTAAACAGTATACTTTCCCTCGCATCCTTCTTTTCTGTTGGTTTCATAACGTTCTCCCTTTTTTCATATTTATAGGCGAAATGAAAAATATGTATACTAACGTATTTTAACAAATTATACGTCTCTTTATCGTAAAAATAAACGATGCTTAAAAAAATTCTATAAAAAGTCATAAAATGCACACAAAATAAGCATAGTTATGTGTTGACAAATGAATCTATAGGAAGGCCTTAGACTAAGGTTAGAAATAGGAGAATAGGGGTATAAGAATTAACAAACGTTTGTTTCAATGAAAATAAGGGGAGTATTTATGAGAAAATTAGATTTAAGTAAATTTGAGAAAAAAATGATTATTAGAAATATGAAAGACGAAGATATCGATAAAATTATCGCGCTTCAAGAGGTATGTTTTCCTGGAATGGATCCATGGAAGAGAGATCATCTTGAAAGTCATTTAAATATATTTCCAGAAGGGCAGTTTGTGGCAGAATATGATGGTGAAATCATTGGCTCCTGTTCTAGTTTAATTATTAATTTTGATGAATATGATGATCGCCATACTTGGGCTGATGTGACAGATGATGGTTATATTACTAATCATAATGATGATGGCTACAATTTGTATGGAATTGAAGTAATGGTTCATCCTGAATATCGTAGAATGAAGATTGGGCATCGTCTTTATGAGCAAAGAAAGGAGCTAGCTCGGGAGTTAAACCTGAAGAGTATTATTATTGGGGGGCGGATCCCGAATTATCATAAGCATGCAAAAGAGATGAGTCCGAGAGAATATGTCAATGAAGTATCACTTCATAAAATATATGATCCTGTTTTATCCTTTCAATTATTAAATGGTTTTACACTGATGAGGATAAATCCGAATTACTTACCAGATGATAGGCAATCCAATAAATACGCAACATTAATGGAATGGAATAATGTTGATTATAAATCGACGACGAAAAGATTTTATAAAACAAGTTACCCAGTTAGAATTTGTGTCGTACAATATATGATGCGCCAAATTCAGTCATTCGAAGACTTCGCTAGTCAAGTTGAGTATTTTACAGATGTTGCGTCAGATGCAGAAGCGGACTTTGCGGTTTTTCCAGAGATATTTACGACGCAATTAATGTCATTTTTGGACGAGAAAGTACCGAGTCTTGCCATAAGAAAGCTTACTGAGTATACAGAAGAATATATACAATTATTTACTGATTTAGCAGTTAGATATAACATAAATATTATTGGAGGATCTCATTTTGTAAAAGAAGATGAGGATAAAATTTATAATATAGCCTATTTGTTTAGACGTGACGGTACAATTGAAAAGCAATATAAGCTCCATATTACTCCTAATGAAAGAAAATGGTGGGGGATATCGCCAGGCGACTCTGTCCGCGTCTTTGATACAGATTGCGGAAAAATAGCGATTCAAATTTGTTATGATATTGAATTCCCAGAATTAGCCCGAATAGCAACTGATATGGGGGCAAAAATTATATTCGTTCCTTTTTGTACCGAAGACAGAGAAGGGTATTTACGGGTTCGATACTGTGCACAAGCTCGTGCAATAGAAAATCAAATTTATACGGCAATATCCGGCACAGTCGGGAATTTACCACAAGCAGAAAATATGGATATACAATATGCACAATCAGCAATATTTTCACCTTCAGATTTCGAGTTTCCTAAGGATGGGATTGTGGGAGAAACGAATGCAAATATCGAAATGGTGCAAATTGGAGATGTAGATTTAGAGGTATTAAGAAGGAAAAGACAAGACGGAACGGTAAGACATTTAAAAGATAGAAGGCATGATATTTATCAAATTCAATATCGTCATCATAAATAAATCTATGGACAGTATCCTTTTCACGAACAAATTTATTTGTTCGTGTTCTTTTTGGGAGGATTATTCATTGGGGCTCTTGGGATTATCCATCTAATGAAATGGAAATTGCATTAATTTATTGAAAATTTTATAAAAATCAACTATTTTTAATAAGAGAGAATAGCTTACAAAATGGATTAATTTAGTCGATAATGGAATGAGGTATTTAACTAGGGGGGAAATAAATACGATGGATTGGAAAAGCAATGTCGATAGATGGAATACATATTCACAATTGACGACTGAAATGAAAGAAGAATTAATTCAATTAAATGACAATGAAAACCATCTAGAAGATGCGTTTTATAAAAACCTCGAGTTCGGAACTGGTGGGATGAGAGGCGAGATTGGTGTAGGCACAAATAGAATGAATATATATACCGTTAGAAAAGCCTCTTACGGTTTAGCCAAATACATAATTGAAAAAGGACAGGAAGCAAAAGTAAGAGGTGTTGTGATTGCTTATGATTCAAGACATATGTCACCAGAATTTGCTTTAGAAGCGGCAAAAACGCTTGCTTCAAATGATATTCAAACATATATTTTTGATGAGCTAAGACCCACACCGGAGCTTTCGTTTGCTGTAAGATATTTGCATGCATATGCTGGTATTGTTATTACAGCTAGTCATAATCCAAGAGAATACAATGGCTTCAAAGTATATGGACCAGACGGAGCACAATTGATTCCAGAGGATGCTGATACGGTTATTGCAAAAGTAAATGAAATTGAAAACGAGTTACTTATTGAAGTAGAAGAAGAATCAATCTTAAGAGAAAGAGAACTGATTGTTACAATTGGCTCAGCTATTGATCGGGCTTATGTTCAAAAGTTGCAGACAATTTCTGAAGACCGTTCGATAGGTGAAAGAACGGATCTTACTATCGTATTTTCTCCACTACATGGCACAGGCAATAAGCCGGTTAGAGAAGGTCTTGCAAGCTTGAATTATAAGCATGTTCATATTGTAGAGGAACAAGAAAAACCCGATGGTGATTTTCCAACAGTAGACAGCCCTAATCCGGAAGAAAGGTCTGCATTTAAGTTAGCTATAAAAAAAGGCAAAGAGGTAGATGCGGATTTACTTATTGCTACTGACCCTGATGCCGATAGACTAGGTATAGCAGTTAAAAATGACAAGAATGAATATGAGCTTCTGACAGGCAATCAGACAGGTGCTTTAATCCTTTACTATATGCTGTCACAAAAGAAGGATAAAGATAGCATTCCGGCAAATGGAATTGTACTGAAAACAATTGTTACTTCAGAACTTGGAAGTGAAATTGCCGCTTCGTTTGGTTTAACAACAATAGATGTACTCACAGGTTTCAAATTTATTGCTGAGAGAATTAAAGAATATGAAACAACAGGTGAGTATAAATTCCTTTTTGGTTATGAAGAAAGCTATGGTTATTTGATTGGTGATTTTGCTAGAGATAAAGATGCTGTTCAAGCCGCATTATTAATTGCTGAAGCCGCAGCTTTTTATAAAGAAAAGGGCCAAACACTATATGATGTATTAATGATGATTTATGAAAAGTATGGCTATTTTCGCGAAGGATTAAAGTCGATCACTTTAAAAGGCCAATCAGGTACAAAAACAATTGCAAACATACTTTCCAAGTTTAGAAATACATCTTCAATGGATATAGAAGGTCTTAGTCATATCGCGACAGAAGATTATTTAACAAGTATTCGCACGGATAGTAATCGTAATTTTTCGGATATCCATCTTCCGAAATCTAATGTATTAAAATATTTCTTCGCAGATGGTACTTGGATTTGTTTGCGCCCATCAGGAACGGAACCAAAAATTAAATTTTACTTTGGTGTGAAAAGCGAATCATTAAGCTTGAGTCAAGAAAAGCTTGACCATGTTCAAATGGAATTAATGAAGAAAGTGGATCAATTGATGCAAGAGGAATTAAAAAACTAAATGAAAGCAAAAAATTCGAACATCATTCCAATCTATGTAAAGGATGCGAATGATGTTCGGCTTTTTTTTAATTAAGTAAGGTAGCCAACATCATCCTTTGAACCGCGTAAAGTAGATTTGCATGCAGATCAGAAGAAAAACGTGTTTGAGCGCTTTGTGAAAGGATTACTGAATATTCACAAATTTATAGTTGGAAACAGTAATCGAACAGGCTTGATACATAAGACTTTAGACTGAGATATATTCATTGTTGCGAATGAAGATTATTGCATCAATACTCATTATAATCATTATAAAGAGAGGGTTTAGCGAATGGTGGATCAACAAATTCGTGAAGCAGTAATACTTAAGGAAATTGCGGAATTACTTAATGAAGGAAGCGAAATGAGAGAAACATTGTCTGCTGTATTAGAAAGATTGTTACAAGTAACCCGATTAAAAACAGGGTGGCTTTTTTTAATCAAGAATAATGAACCTACTCTAATCGCATATCATCATTTGCCCCAAGCATTAACAAGGAATCAGCTAGCTCCTATGTGTACGAAAGAATGCTGGTGTGTCAACCGTTACAATAACGGAGAATTAAATCGTGCGAGTAATATTATTAATTGTAAAAGAATTGAAGATGCAAAGAAGGATGGACATGCAGATATTGAAGGATTAACACATCATGCAACAGTTCCCCTCCGCTTTGGTGAAGAAATGTTTGGCATTTTAAATGTAGGAGCTCCGAATAAAATTCACTTTTCGGAAAAGGAACTTTCTTTATTAGAATCTGTTGCTTTTCAGATAGGATCGACATTGAAAAGAATGGCATTAACTGAGAGAGAGAGAGAAATGGCCCTTATTGAGGAAAGAAATCGCCTGGCTCAGGAATTGCATGACTCTGTCAATCAGTTGTTATTTTCGGTGAGTTTAACGGCTCGAGGTGGAAGAGAATTAACAAAATCTAAAACAGTACAAGAAACATTTACTTATATACAAGAACTATCCCAACAAGCACTTCATGAAATGCGCGATCTAATTTGGCAGTTACAACCAAAAAGTTTAGAAAACGGGTTGCTTTCATCATTAAAGGAATACAGTGAAATGCTTGGTCTTCAGTTATATTGTCATGTTAATACATTAACAAATATTTCTGGACAAACAGAAGAAACTTTATGGAGGATAGCCCAAGAGGCGATGATGAATTGTAAGAAGCATTCTGGTCAGGATAAGATTGAAATTGCAATTGATTTTAACCAGGAGAAACAGAAAGTACAGATGATTATCACTGATCAAGGTGTTGGGTTTAATTACAGTCCATCAGTAATCTTACCTTCTCATGGATTGAGGAATATGCGTCAACGAGCTGAAAGGCAGAACGGTACAATGGAAATATTCACTAGTGAAGGGAATGGGACGAAAGTCATTATAGATCTGTTCAATTAGGAGAGGAGGGACTAACGGGTGAATGTATTAATTATTGACGATCATCATGTTGTAAGAAAAGGGCTCATCTTTTTTTTGAAAACCCAAAAGAATATTCATATCGTTGGCGAGGGTAGTACTGGAGAGGAAGCAATAAGATTAACAGAACAATACATGCCCGATCTTATTTTAATGGATCTTGATATGCCTGATATGAATGGGGTTGAAGCAACCAAAGTAATTAGGAAGAAATTTCCCCAAGTAAAAATACTCATACTAACAAGTTTCTCAGATCGAAGCCATAGTCTCTCTGCAATAGCAGCAGGTGCATCAGGTTATCAACTGAAGGATGTAGAACCAGATGAGCTCGTAAAAACAATGAACGGAATAATGGATGGGGAAAATTATATTCATCCTAAAGCGACAACGCATTTAATGTCAAAGTTCTCTCATGAAAATGATGGCATACATTTATGGCATGAACTTACAAAAAGAGAAAAAGAAGTATTATCGGAAATGGGAAAAGGTAAATCCAATAAAGAAATAGCGGCCGATCTATTTATAACAGAGAAAACGGTAAAAACACATGTCTCTCATATTTTGTCAAAATTAGACGTCGATGACCGCACACAAGCGGCCATTTTTGCAGTGAAAAATAACTTTGTCAATTAAAAGAAGAGCACTACGATAGATAGTGCTCTTACATTATTTGGTGGAATTCTACATAAAATAGGGTGAAGCTGTTTTCATTTCTTCTTCCGATAATTGATTGGCGTGATCAATATAACGAAGAAGTGTATATAGATGCTGCTCGATTATCGTGTAATCTTTTTCAAAATTGTACGCATGAAGAAAATGCTCTATTTTTTTCGCTAAAAATTGATCACTTGTTCTAACCATAAGAATGAGTAAATTATCCCATTCGGAACGGTGAGTATAATATAGCGCGCGGTCATAATCCACTTTATTCATTATCATTCTCCTCCCTTGGGAGTTAAGAATAGTTTGAGCTATAATGAATTATTTTTTCAAGCAAAAATTTGGTCAACCTGTTATTTAACGTTTTTCAAGTTTTACCTGTATAAAATTAAATTCTTTTATTTATACATAATCAAGTTACAATTTGAAAAAGCTACAAGTAGTGATTTTAGATAAACGGGGGTTTATTAATGAAAAAGCTACTTTTATTGTTACTTACTGCAGTATGTTTGAATTACATTCAGGCACCAGTATTTGCCGACGTACATACACATGGAGAGCATAAAGAAAAAGTCGATTATAAAAAATACGGAAGAATCGCAACAGCGGTTGTGAAGGAAGATTACCCGGAAGAAGAAGTGGTTGATTATCAGTACGCTGGAAGACGTATGATTTCAGAATATGAAGTCATTGATACTTTTATATTTCAAGTAAAAGAAGATGGTAAAGATTTGACTGTACTTGTCAAAGTAACTCATCGATTAGACGATAGTAAATTTTTAAATTTAACTGTTGAAGAGCAGGAGCGAAAGTGAAAAAAATGTAGTAGACGCCTAGCGACTTCTTTAGAAAAAAATAATTATTTCACAAAGGATGCTCATTTTAAGGGCATCCTTTGTTTGTCTAAATGAAGATTATTGGATCACTAAAAGTCTTGTTTGAATGACTGAAGTGTACTCATCATTCTCTTTTTTCTATCATAGATTATGTTAAAGGTGAAGATAGGAGTGAGAGAATGCTTGGTAGTGAACACAAATCGTTAGAATATGCAATAGACGAAATCACAGAAATCGCCACAGGTTTTGGTCTGGATTTTTATCCAATGAGATATGAGGTTTGTCCAGCAGAGATCATTTATACTTTTGGTGCTTATGGAATGCCAACAAGATTTTCACACTGGAGTTTTGGAAAGCAGTTTTTTAAGATGAAACTACATTATGACCTCGGTTTGTCAAAAATATATGAATTGGTGATTAACTCTGATCCATGTTATGCTTTTTTATTGAATTCCAACTCTTTAATTCAAAACAAATTAATTGTCGCACATGTTCTTGCTCACTGTGACTTTTTCAAAAATAATGTTCGATTCCAAAATACGAAGAGAGATATGGTTGAAAGCATGTCCGCTACGGCAGAACGGATTAGAAAATATGAAATTGACTATGGCAAAAAAGAAGTAGAGACATTTTTAGATGCCATTTTAGCTATTGAAGAACATATAGATCCTTCTCTCATGCGTCCGAAATTTATTTGGGATGATAATGAGGAAGAAGAGAGTTCGTCTTTTCCTGTTGAAACACCTTATGACGATTTATGGGGACTTGATCAAAAAGAAGTGAAACAAAAAAAGAAGAAAATGAAAAAGTTCCCACCTAAACCAGAAAAAGATATTCTTTTATTTATTGAACAATATAGCCGTGAATTGACTGATTGGCAGAGAGATATCTTAACAATGATGCGAGAAGAGATGCTCTACTTTTGGCCACAACTTGAGACAAAAATTATGAACGAAGGCTGGGCCTCTTTTTGGCATCAACGAATTTTAAGGGAGATGGATCTCACTTCTGGGGAAGCTTTGGAATTTGCGAAATTAAATGCGGGTGTGGTGCAACCATCAAAAACAAGTATTAATCCATATTACCTCGGCTTGAAGATTTTTGAGGATATTGAGGAGCGATATAATCATCCGACGGAAGAAATGATTCAGAGAGGAATAGAGGTTGGCTCTGGAAGGGAAAAAATGTTTGAAGTACGCGAAATTGAATCTGATATCTCATTTATCCGGAATTACTTAACAAAGGATTTAGTGATGAGAGAGGATATGTATTTATTTCAAAAGCAAGGAAAAGATTATAAAGTTGTCGATAAAGGCTGGGAAAATGTTCGTGATCAGCTAGTAAATATGAGAGTAAATGGAGGATTTCCTTATCTGACGGTAAATGATGGGGATTATATGAAAAATGGTGAGTTGTATTTAAAGCATTGGTTTGAAGGGATTGAGCTTGATTTGAAATATTTAGAAAAAGTCCTTCCTTATGTACATCAGTTATGGGGAAGAGCGGTTCATTTGGAAACAATTGTAGAAGAGAAAGAAATGGTTTTTACTTATGATGGAAAGACGCTTCATAGAAAATATCTATAAAGGTGATCATTGAAAAATTCAGTAATCGTGACAAATACGAACAGTTCTGATTTGAATCGATTCTGTTCGTATTTTTTTATACAAATAGATGAATGGTATTATTTTTTTAAATTAATGAAGAGCCGATTTAAATTTACTGCCTCGTGCTTCTTGTGTGTCCATAATAGTTGTAAAAGCAAGGGGATCAATTTCGGCAATGATTGTTTTAAGTTTCGATAACTCTAATCGCGTCACAACAACGTAGATAATTTCTTTATCTGAATTAATATATCCACCTTTGCCGTTCAACTTCGTGACACTTCTTCCTAGCTTTGTAATAATACAATCAGCCATCTCCTTATAATTGTCAGAAACGATGAGCACAGCTTTCGTATCTCCTTCAAATCCTTGTACAACCATATCAATCGTTTTAGAAGCAATATAGTAAGTGATAATTGAATACATGGCTTGTTCCCATCCTAAGACGAACCCTGCCCAGACAAAAACGAAAATATTAAAGAACATGATAAATTCCCCTATAGAAAAGGGGATTTTTTTTGTGAGAAGAATAGCCATAATATCGGTCCCATCTAACGCACCACCATATTTAATGACTAGGCCCACTCCAGCTCCTAGAATGACACCTCCGAATACTGTTGCCAGTAATGGGGTAGATGTAAAAGGAGTCGTATGATGGAATAGTGATTCGACTGCTGCTAAAGAGATAATACCTATTAAGGACGCAAGAAAAAAACTTTTTCCTAATAGCTTATAGCCAGCAATTAAAAAAGGAATATTAAAACAAATAATTAATACACCGAAATGGACGGTAGTTAAATGGTTAACAATTAAAGAAATACCAATAATTCCGCCATCTATAATCAGATTAGGTATAAGAAATAATTCAATTGATAAAGCAGCAAGTACAGCACCAACGATAATCATTATAAACTTATAGATAAGAAATGCTTTACTTTTGAAGAGTGCTTTTATCATGAAAAAATCCTACTTTCTGTTGAAGAAGCTTTGTTCTTTTGATTTTGGTGATGTTTTATATCATTTTTGTAAACAATACCATATTTTAGGCTACAAACAAACTTTTCATTCGGTTTTATACAAAAACATTTGAACAATTTCGTTAAGTTTGTCATAATGTAATATATGAACATATATTCATATATGAGGGGTGAAATATAATGAGTCATCATCATTCACATTCACATACGCATCATTCGTCTAACAATCAAAATGTTTTATTACTGACCTTCTGTTTAATTTTTGGATTCATGCTTATTGAGTTTATTGGTGGACTGTGGACGAATAGTTTAGCACTTTTATCGGATGCAGGCCATATGTTAAGTGATGCAGCCGCTTTAGGGTTAAGTTATATCGCCATCAAGGTAGCTAAAAGGGAATCAACAAACAAAAAAACATTTGGATTTAAAAGGTTTGAAATTTTAGCGGCGGCAATCAATGGGGTAACTTTAATAGTCATTGCTATACTGATCATGATTGAAAGCGTGAAAAGGTTTATCTCACCGCCCGAAGTAGCAAGCTTAGGAATGTTAACAATCGCTACAATTGGTTTTCTTGTTAATATAGTAGCAGCTGTTATCTTAATGAAAGGTGACAAAGATGAAAACCTCAATGTGAAAAGTGCGTTTCTTCATGTAATTGGAGACTTACTTGGCTCAGTAGGAGCGATTATAGCAGGATTACTGATTTACTTTTTTGGCTGGGGCATTGCTGACCCTATAGCAAGTTTAATTGTTGCTATTCTGATTATAAATAGTGGATATAGAGTGACAAAAGAAGCCTTTCATGTATTGATGGAAGGGGCACCTGATGGGATACAAATTGAGCAAATTAAAGCTTCCATCAAAACACTTAATAAAGTAGACGATGTCCATGATATCCATCTCTGGACCATCACTTCAGGGTTCCCTGCTTTTAGTTGCCATATAGTCTTAAATGATGACGGGCATCATGACACTGTACTTAAAGAAACAAAAGAATTACTATCTCATCAATTTGGAATCAATCATAGTACGATTCAAGTTGAAGGCAGAAGCAGTGGTTGTCCAAACCTTGAGGATGTATGTAATTAAGAATGGCGAGTGTGTTCTATTGTTTGTTTTAATAAATGCATAACATGCTCATCATCGTGACTATAATATAAAGTAGTTCCTTCCCGTCGGAATTTAACTAGTCGCAAGTTTTTAAGAAACCTTAATTGATGGGAGACAGTTGATTGTAATAGAGAGAGCTTATCGGCAATCTCATTAACCGAGTGTTCTTCGTGAAAAAGTAAATGTAAGATTCTCAGCCTTGTCGGATCAGATAAGGCTTTAAAAGTTTGTGTGACTAAAAAAAGAGTTTCTTCGTCTAATTCGTTGTATGCTGGTTTGTCATTCATTATTTTATTCACCTTCCTATTTATCCTAAGTATACCTTTGTTAAAATTGAAAATAAATATCGAAGTCATCTTTCAATTACTTTTAGTGAGGACGCAATGTGACTTTCATATTTTTAACACCGTTTTGACACATAAATGAGATATAATTCTTTTATTAAAATAAAATATGTCTATTCATTCGAATAAAATAAGGTCTTTAAAATAAACTTAGATTACCTGTTTAAAGGATGGTGTTTATACATGAATTTATTAGTAGTTGAAGATAATGAAAGTGTTTGTACAATGCTTGAAATGTTTTTCATGAAAGAAGGATATAGAGGAACCTTTGTCCACGATGGACAATCAGGGTTTGAGGCGTTTAATAAAGGAGACTGGGATTTAATCATACTCGATTGGATGCTCCCGGCTATGGACGGTGTAACATTATGCAGAAAAATTCGTGATATTAGCAGTGTTCCTATTATTATGTTAACAGCGAAAGACAGTGAATCTGATCAAGTACTTGGGCTTGAGATGGGTGCTGATGATTATGTGACGAAACCATTTAGCCCTTTAACATTAATGGCAAGGATTAAAGCAGTAACAAGGAGATTTCAATCAGATACAACAGAGAAGGATCATCATTTTACGACAAGTCATTTTTTTAAAATTAGTAAAGAAGCAAGAGAAGTATATTTTAAAGATGAACTGCTTTCAAACTTAACACCTAAGGAGTTCGATTTACTGTATTACTTTATTACACATCCAAAACAAGTATTTTCAAGGGAACAATTACTTGATAAAGTATGGGGATACCAATTTTATGGAGATGAAAGAACAGTCGATGTTCATATTAAACGTTTAAGGAAAAAGATAGGCAGTGCAGACCAACCATTTATCCATACTGTGTGGGGTGTAGGTTATAAATTTGATGAGTCGACAGATGCTCATGAGAAATAAGTATTTTCTTAAACTGCTATCGAGTCATGTTCTTATTTTAATATTGGCGTTTCTTTTAATGGGATTGATTTTTTCACAATTTGTAAGAAGTTATATTTTTGAAAATAAAGTGGAAGAATTAAATGAATATGGCCAGCAAATTCTAGAAGATGTATCCATTCATGAAGAAAGTCCTCAAACATTTTTAAACAAGTATAGTAAGCTGCTTGAAGCAAGAAATATTCAATATATTTTATTCGATAGTAATGCAGATATTATCTACCCCAATGTTTCTATGGACCCTAGTATACGGCTTTCCCAAAAAGAGTGGGACAAGTTATCAAAGGGTGAGTCTGTAACGATTCTTCATGATATTAAACGGTTTGATCAGGAAGTATCATTAGTAGCTTTACCATCAATGGAAGGTGAAAACATTACGGGTGGAATTTTATTACTTTCGCCGATAAGTACTTCTTTAAAAATGATTGGACAACTTAATCAATATTTATTATATACGATTGCTATCGCTGCAACTGCAGCAATCTTTTTAAGTTTAATCTTCTCCCGTAACTTATCAACAAGAGTGAGGGCATTTAGAAAAGCAACATCAATGATTTCATCAGGTGATTATAATGTACATGTGCCAGATGATTCAAAGGATGATTTAGGCTATTTAGCAAGGGACTTTAATGAGATGGTTGTGCAATTGAAAAAATCTCATGAGGAAATTGAAAGGCTAGAAAATCGCAGACAAAAATTTCTTGCTGATGTCTCACATGAACTAAGGACACCCTTAACGACAATTAGTGGATTAGCGGAAGGCATTAAAAATCAATTGATTCCTGAAGGGGAAGTTGATAAAGGGATGAATTTAATTGACCGCGAAGCTAAAAGGCTGATTAGGTTAGTAAATGAAAACTTAGACTACGAGAAGATTCGTTCAAATCAATTGGAATTACATATGATTGATATTCAAGCAATTGAGGTATTTGAGGTCGTCAGTGAGCAACTTTTAATGCAAGCAGATGAAAAAAACAACCAAATTTATATTGAAGCAGCAGATGATATCTTTATTCATGCCGACTATGACCGATTGGTCCAAATTCTTATTAATATTGTTAAAAATAGTATTCAATTTACAGAAAACGGATGGATATCCATGCGCGCCTTTGAGAATGAGCATGACATCTGTATTGAAATTGAGGATAATGGAATGGGGATAGACCCAAAAGAAGTTGATTGGATTTGGGAAAGATTTTATAAGGCGGATAGTTCAAGAACGAACAGTTATTTTGGTGAATTTGGGATTGGTTTGTCAATCGTAAAACAATTAGTCTCTTTACACAATGGTAAAATAGATGTTCAAAGTGAACCAAATAATGGAACCATTTTCCGCTTGTTTTTTCCTAAAAAATGAAGGAGGAAATAAAATAATCGCGCTGAATTTCAGCGCGGTTTTTATTTCACATTTGTACTTGTGATTCCGTAGACAAAGGAATTTGGGAAGGAGCTATTTCTTCAATAACTGGTTTTTTGAATGCTTCCACTAATTTGATATGGTGATCTTCCATTTCTACAATAGTAAACACAAAGTTCTCCTGTTCAATAAAATCGCCTTCTTTGGCTTCGAAGTTTTCAGTTAACAACCAACCACCTATCGTGTCAACGTCTTCATCATTGATGGAAATATTTAAGATGTCATTAATTTGACTAACTAATACTTTTCCTTCTAAGATATAATGATTTTCTTTCACTTTTTGAACACTCGGTACTTCGTCTACATCAAACTCGTCTCTAATATCACCGACAATTTCTTCGATTATATCTTCAACTGTCACCAATCCTGAAGTCCCGCCATATTCATCCATCAATATAGCCATATGAATACGTTCTTTTTGCATTTTTAACAACAAATCATGAATCGGTGTCGAATCGATTACACGAATGATAGGACGAATATAAGATGATATTGATTTTATTGTTGTCTGAGACTTAGAAGAAATTAGGTCCGTTAAAATTTCTTTCATGTTGATCATACCGATGATATGGTCTTTGTCACCGTCAATTATTGGATAGCGTGTGAACTTCTCATTCTTCGCGATAGGCAAAAATTCCTCTAGAGAATCATCTTTAGAAATCGAAATAATCTCTGTGCGTGGAACCATAATTTCTTTCGCAATACGGTCATCAAAATCAAAAATTTTGTTCACATATTTATATTCAGATTGGTTAATTTCCCCACTTTCATAACTTTCTGAAAAGATGATTCTTAATTCTTCTTCAGAGTGAGCCATTTCATGTTCAGAAGCAGGTTTTAACCCAATCAATTTTGTTAACAATCTGGCGGATCCGTTTAGTACCCAGATAAATGGGAACATGATACGATAGAACCAAATTAAGGGCTTGGCTACCATTAATGTGACCGCTTCGGCTTTCTGAATAGCAATTGTTTTCGGCGCAAGCTCTCCAACGACAACATGTAAAAATGTAACGATCGTAAAGGCGAATACAATAATCAAAATATGAGATAATGAGGCAGGTATTTGAAACAACTGGAATAACGGTAAGAGAAGATTTTCAAATGTTGTTTCACCAAGCCAACCGAGAGCTAATGCCGTAATTGTAATTCCTAATTGACAGGCAGACAAATACTCATCTAAATGAGTAGTTACTTTTTTTACTGAAATGGCTCTCTTGCTACCTTCTTCGATTAATTGATCCACTTTTGAGCTACGTACCTTCACAATAGCAAATTCTGAAACGACAAAGAATGCCGTTAAGCCAATTAAAATGGCAACAATAACCAAGTTTAATATGTCCAAATAAATTCCCTAAACCCAATAAAGGGTAGGGTGTCACCTCCTGAGAATTGAAAAATAGATGAGCTCCTATTACAAGCAAACGAAGCAATCAATGAGTTAAGTATTCTATTTGATGTATACTTAAATATTCCTATTTCAAATTTAGAGGTATAGGTTTTTTGTTTTTAATTTTAAAAAAAGATGGAATTGCTTCGATGATCTTGTAAACTATTGTAGTTCTTTTTCATAGAAAGTTCATCACAATATATAGAAGAAACTTCATATACGCCTATTTCCTGCAATAACTCAATTTTCACTAATCCACCGATGCGATAGAATATCCCATTTTACCACCTCAGTTTGAATATTTTAAATAATTATACTTCAATAAAATATAACCCGTCAAAGGGAAACTTCGTAATTAAAACTATTTTATTCAAAAATTCTGTAAATATGAAGGGCGAAAAAACGAATTTCTGTTCCATCTGGGTTTTATTAAGGGTATAATATTTATACATCTTTTACCAATTGTGATCTGTACTTAACAGAGAATAAAGAACAAGGTCATGAAAATGGTTATTAATGTATTCGTTGTCTCTGAGAATACCTTCTTGAGTAAAACCTAATCTTTCTGGTACTTTACGGCTTTTTTCGTTTTGTACGGCACATTTTATTTCTAGGCGATGAAGATGTAAAAGAGAAAATGTATAGTTAATGAGGTGATTAGCTGATTTCGTAATAAGACCTTTCCCTTGATGTGTTTGATCCAATAAATAACCAATGCTTGCTTGCTTATTTTGCCAGTCTATCGTATGAAGACTAATGGAACCGATTAATTTTTGATTTATAAATATACCTAAGAATATCCCGTTCTGTGTATGATATTGTTGGAGCCATGAGGAGATCATTGTACTTGTTTTTTCGATACTATTTGTGAATTGCACCCATGGCAACCACTCAGCTAAATAGGCGCGATTTTTTTCAATTAATAAATAAAAATCCTGCGAATGATTAGGCTCTAATAAGTGAAGTGTATGAGAGGAATCGATATTCATTTTCCACTTCGACAAAAAGCTCACCCCTTCGACATAAATAAGTAAAAAATAACCAATTTTATAGGTAAAAAGTTCTGTTTTTCGTCATGGATGGACAAAATGTTTTGCAGAAATACACTTGTATATATTACGATTGTATCTCGAGTATATTATTTTATGGGAGGACTTCTATGAAAATTACCACAAAAATTATTATTGCGTTACTTGTTGGTGCAGTTGTCGGAATTATCTTAAATATAACCGCTCCTAATGTATTTGAAGTATTAGATACGTGGTTATTTTATCCGCTTGGACAAATTTTTCTTAATTTAATTAAGATGTTAGTAGTGCCAATAGTTTTATTCTCAATTATTCTCGGATTTACTGGCTTAGGGGATCCGAAAAAATTAGGGAGAATCGGTGTTAGAACCATTTCATACTTTCTTGTAACAACGGCAATAGCTATAGTCATTGCTATTTCTTTAGCGTTAATTTTCAAACCTGGCGAAGTGGGCACATTTGACACAGCAAATGCCGAATTTAAAGCAGAAGAGGCACCACCAGTAAGTGATACCTTACTTAATATGATTCCTGCTAATCCATTTGCAGCGATGACTTCTGGTGATATGTTACAAATCATTGTTTTCGCAGCATTTATTGGTTTTGCATTAACAATGTTAAGAGAAAAAACACAAGGTATTATCAAATTGGTCGAACAAGGCAATGAGATTATGATGTATCTTGTTGGCGTTGTTATGAAGTTTGCACCATACGGAACTTTTGGTTTGATTGCTTCAGCAATTGGAAGTCAAGGTTTCTCGGCAATTAAAGCAATGGGATTATATTTTATCCTAGTAGTTGCTGCACTTATCATACATTTAATTATTGTATATGGTGGTACAGTGTATTTCTTAGGTGGTAGACAAAACCCATTGAAGTTCTTTAAAGGTTTCTCACCTGCAATGGGCGTAGCATTTAGTACGTCAAGTAGTAATGCTGTTTTACCAATCTCAATGGAAGTAGCCCAAGAGAACTTAAAAGTTCCTAAGCATATTAGTAGTTTCGTTCAACCTTTAGGTGCAACCATTAACATGGACGGAACAGCCATTATGCAAGGTGTGGCAACCATTTTTATTGCTCAAGTTTATGGAGTAGATTTAAGTGTTGGCCAATTATTGACAGTAGTTCTAACAGCGGTCCTTGCTAGTATTGGGACAGCAGGCGTACCGGGAGTAGGTTTAATTATGCTTGCGATGGTTTTACAATCAGTTGGTTTACCTGTAGAAGGAATTGCATTAATTCTTGGAATTGACAGATTATTAGATATGGCACGTACAGCTGTTAATATTACGGGTGATGCAGCTTGTGCTGTTTACAATACAGCAGCAGAAGAGAGACGTGAAAAAAAACTGGCTAAATAAGTTAATCCTATAAGAGGATTAATCAAAAATGGTTTCATTAAGATCCGAGCACATATGAATTCTTTCAAGAAGGATTTAAGGCATGTGTTCGGGTTTTTTCTTTTGATTAAAATATTGATGGTTATTTAAAAGTATGAGAAGTCTCTATTCCCAAATGACAATAGATTTTTCACTTAATAAACACCATAAAATTGATGGTGAAAATTGCCTGCATCTTATAAAAATAATGGCATTTTATATAGTCCGTATTTCTTAATTATTTGCAATTATGTTGTGTTCAATTGAGTAATCTTTCTTGCAATGTTAATATGATTATCAATCGATGTGTATTGGACTTTTAAATATATCTATAATATAAAATTACATTTGTTAAACAAATGTAGGATGTATATGCGTTATTCATTTCGTTTTTTATTTGAAAGGTTCGAAAAATTTAATTATAATCGATGTGAAAAGGTGTAAAAATACACGAAAAATAAATCAAGGGAATGAAATGATTTTGACTAGAGATGAAATCATATTAAAAGTTTCGGAGAAGATGCGCTTAATTCGTACTGAAGCCGGTTATACACAAGACAAAATGGCAGAAATCGTTGGGGTTTCCAAGAAAACACTTGTACAAATTGAAAAAGGTCGAGCAAATGCTGGTTGGTCGACAGTGGTGGCTGTGTGCGCGTTGTTTAGAGAAACAGAGACAGTCAGGTTTTTATTCGGGAACGAGCCTTTGGAAGTAATTGAAACAGTAGTGCGAGAGGGAATTGATTTTCGCAAAGAGAAAACTCTAGGTGGAAAGATTTGGTGGAAGGAAATACAGAATAAAAGCGGTTATGTTTTGCAGCAAAATATCATTAGTCAACATTACCGAATTATTGACGAAGAGCATTTCCGCATTTATAGTAGTTTTGATGAAACCTCTGCTAAAGAGAGATTTGCTGAAGTCATTGAAGAGCTTCAACATCAATATTGATTCATTTAATACATAGCTTTAAAAAACCCAACAAAGTTGGGTTTTTTGCTTATTATTTGACGACCATTACACTACATGGTGCTTCTTTTGTTATTTTTTCACTATTGCTTCCTAAGAAAATTCTTTTTAATCCTTCTTTTGAGGAACTTCCTACGAATATAATGTCTGCATTTAATTCTTCTGCTAATTCGCATATGGCATCTGCCGGTTTGCCTTCTAATATTTTTATTTCTATTTTCCCTCCAGCATCATCAGCAATTTGTTTAGCATGTGTAATTGCTTGGTCGACACTGTTAATTACTGTGGAATGTGAAGTTTGTTCTTCTGCATGATTACTAATATGGAGAGGTTGTATTTGCATGCCTTCAACAATCATATTATTCGATCTTAATTGAGGGTTTTGTTTAGTTGCTGAATAAGAATGTTCAATCACTTCTTCATCAGCATGAGCTAGAATGACTTTTGTGTCAATCGTGGAGAAAGAAAGTGCTTTTTCCAATGCGTGTCGGCTGTTTTCAGAATCATCATATCCGACAATAATTGTTTGAAAGTTTAACAATCTTATCACCCTTTCGTCTTATGTTATACTTTACCCTTATTGAAGAAGTATAATCCTATAATAATAGAAATTTTTTTGCTAGGAACATAAGGTGGGATATTATGAAAAGGGGAAAAACACCATTTATTTGGTTGAAAAATGTCATAAAGAAATTGCATATATGGCAGGTAATATTATTACTCGTATCACTGGTGGTTCTTTTGGGTTTAATCTATCTCATTCCATTTGCAACAAACAATGATATTGAGGGTTTAAATAGTCAATTAAGTAAGCCAACCATTATTTATGATAAAAATGGTGAAGTGGCTAGTAAGGTTTCTGCGAATAAAAATGAAGGAGTAGCCTTTGATGAGATCCCCGAATCACTCATCCAAGCTGTTATTGCTATAGAGGATCATCGTTTTTTTCAACATGAAGGCATAGATTATCAAGGAATTGGCCGCGCTTTTTTCAGCAATATCAAAGCAGGTAGAATTGTTGAAGGTGGAAGTACAATCACTCAACAACTAGTGAAAAATGAGCTTCTAACAGCAGAAAAATCATATGACAGAAAGCTACAGGAGTTTTTTATAGCTAGAGAAGTAGAGCGCCAATATAGTAAAGAAGATATACTTCAAATGTATTTGAATAGAATTTATTTTGGTGAAGGTGCGTATGGGGTAAAAAAAGCAGCTAATAAATACTTTGCTAAAGAGTTAGACGAATTATCGTTAAGTGAATCTGCATTGTTGGCTGGTTTAATTAAAGCACCTTCTGTGATTAACCCTTACAATGATAAACAAAAGGCAATAGCAAGAAAAAATCTTGTTTTAAGGCAAATGAAGGAACATGGATACATTAATGAAGAGGAAATGAATCAGGCAATAAAGGTAGAAATGAGTTTTAAAGAAGGGGAAGCTGATCCAATAAAAGGAAGGTACCCTTATTATATTGATGCAGTTCTAGAAGAAGCAATGAATCAATATGATCTCACATTAGATGAGTTGTTAACACAAGGCTATCAAATATATACCGAACTAGACCCTAATATGCAAGCTGATATAGAGTCTACTTATCAAAATGATGAAATCTTTCCTTCAACAACAGGGGATAGACCTGTTCAAAGTGGGATGATATTAATGGATCCTAAAACGGGTGGAATTCGTGCTTTAGTTGGTGGAAGAGGTGAGCATACGCTTCTTGGACATAATAGAGCCATTCACCCTGTGGGAGAGCCAGGTTCAACGATGAAACCGATTATTCCTTATGCTGCGGCAATTGAAGCTGGATGGGAAAATACAGATATGTTGAACGATGAAAAATTATCATTCGGTGAGTATGCTCCAAACAATTATAATAACCAATATTTGGGTGAAGTCGCAATGTATGAGGCTATGATGCATTCCATCAATTTACCGGCTGTATGGTTATATAATGAAATAGGTGTAGAGACTGGAAAGAAGATGGCCGAACAATTCGGCATCCCTAAGAATGTATTGGATGGAGGGCTAGCTCTTGCCTTAGGTGGAACAAGCCGCCCCGTATCGCCTAAAGTAATGGCTGAAGCTTATAGTGTTTTCGCCAATGATGGTAAGAAAGAAGAAGCTCATACAATTATTGAAATAAAAACACAATCTGATGAGCCTTTCGTTCAATGGGAAAGTAAAAAGAAAAGAGTCATCTCTGAACGGACGGCAAATCAAGTGACAGCAATGCTATTAGGTGTAGTCGATTATGGTACAGGGAAAGCTGCTAAAGTTGATGGAGTGGAAATCGCAGGGAAAACGGGTTCAACACAGTTGGGAATTGAAGGTTTAAGTGGGACTAAAGATCAATGGTTTGTTGGTTATACTCCTCATCTAGTAGGTGCTATCTGGGTTGGTTATGATCAGAGTGATCGTCATCATTATTTAACGACGAGTAGTAGTGAAGGCACTGCACCAATTTTCAAGGAAGTCATGGGGAAGGTGCTTCAAGGAAAATCGGTTGAAAGCTTTAATGTCGATAAAATCGATGATGAATATAACAAGAAACAACGTAATAAGGAGAAACAAGAACAAAGGGATGAAATAAGAAAGTGGTTAGAAGATAAAAAAAATCAGTTTTTTGATTGGTTTAATTAAAATGAGAGTAGCTTGGAAAGGGAAATAGTGAAAAATCTAATGAGAAAGTATAATAATCTCATTAGATATCCTATTTCCCTAATCCTTTACTGAATAAGATATCTTATACATGAACACTTTTGTTCAATAATAAATTTTGATTCTCGGCTGTAAAGTGAGCATCATCAGTACACAATGTTTTAATTTGATTAAGTATTTCTTCTGGTTCAGTGCCTTCCACAATCACTTTCAATTCGTCTTTCGGACGGACCATCATAAGAAAGGTTACGAGCTTTGATAAGTGAGAAGGAATCACTACATTATGTTGATAAAGAAAGTAAATTGTACCGTCATATTTAGTTGCAGTTTGGTATATAGCAATCATTTTCTTTATAGCTAATGATTTTTCAAATTTTAAACTGGAAGAGATTATTTTTCTATTCATGATATGTAACTCCTTTATAAAAGAATTTAATAAAAAATTACCCCTTTCTTTTTAAGTTAAACATTTTGCATTTAGATTGTATTCACATTTAAATTCTCGATATTATTAATAGAAAAGTCGAATAACTTGATTCTGTTAATTAGGAATGTAAAACTAAAGATGAAGCTTGAATAAACCTATTTTAAAATGTCTTGAAATAGGAAAGTAATAGACAGGAGAGAATTTTGGGAGGTAGTAAGATGACTGAATATCGTGTAGAAAAAGATACGATTGGCGAAATTAATGTGCCTGCTGAAAAATATTGGGGGGCACAAACAGAAAGAAGTCGCAATAATTTCAAAATAGGTATTGAAAAAATGCCATTAGAGTTAATTTATGCTTTTACTACGATTAAACGTTCAGCAGCGATCGTCAATTACGAATTAGAAAAGTTATCAGAAGAAAAGAAAAATGCAATTATTGCAGCGTGTGATGAAGTGTTAGTTGGCAAATATGATGAACATTTTCCTTTAGCTGTATGGCAAACAGGAAGTGGAACGCAAACAAATATGAATGTTAATGAAGTCGTTGCGAGACGAGCAAATGAGTTATTAGGTAATAAAGATATTTCCATTCACCCGAATGATGATATAAACATGTCGCAAAGCTCTAATGATACTTTTCCAACAGCGATGCATATTGCGGCAATGAATAGTGTGGAGAAGCATTTAATTCCTGCCCTTATTAGTTTAAAAGAAGTTATCTTACAGAAGGAAAACGATTTTGCAGATATCGTGAAAATAGGAAGAACTCATCTTCAAGATGCAACTCCACTTACATTAGGACAAGAGATAAGTGGTTGGCGTTATATGTTAGAGAAGGATGAGCGTCTTATCAATGAAGCGAAACAAGCACTAGGGGAACTGGCTATTGGTGGAACTGCTGTCGGAACAGGAATTAATGCTGATCCTTCGTTTGGAGAAAAAATGGCTAATGAGATTTCTAAATTAACGAAGCTCTCGTTCACTTCTTCTCCTAATAAATTTCAAGCACTAACAAGTCATAGTGAGATTGTTCATCTTCATGGCACATTAAAAGGTTTAGCTGCAGATTTGATGAAGATTGCTAATGATGTTAGATGGCTTGCGAGTGGACCAAGAAGTGGGATTGGAGAATTAACGATCCCCGCTAATGAACCAGGAAGTTCAATTATGCCAGGAAAAGTAAATCCAACACAAAGTGAAGCGTTGACAATGATTTCAAGTCAAGTATTTGGAAATGATGCAACGATAGGCTTTGCTGCAAGTCAAGGGAATTTTGAATTAAATGTCTTTAAGCCAGTAATTATTTTTAATTTGCTACAAAGTATTACATTACTTAGTGATGGTATGAATTCATTTAATAAAAATTGCATCGTTGGTTTAGAAGCTAATACTGAAAAAATTTCTCTTTTTGTTGATCAATCCCTCATGTTAGTGACAGCTTTAAATCCCCATATCGGGTACGAAAAGGCAGCTGAAATTGCTAAATTAGCTTTTAAAGAGGAGACAACATTGAAGGAAGCAGCATTAAAATCAGGATATATTACTGAAGATCAATATGATGAATGGGTCGTACCAGAAAAAATGATCTAAACAAATAAAGCCCCCTAGATGATAGGGGGCTAATCCATATTATTAAGTTTTGCAACTTAGAACTTTCCGCCACCAAGTTGTTGTTCAGCCATTTGAACAAGACGCTTAGTAATTTCTCCACCTACAGAACCGTTCGCACGAGATGTTGTTTCAGCACCAAGGTTAACTCCGAATTCACTTGCGATTTCGTACTTCATTTGATCTAAAGCTTGAGATACTCCAGGTACTACTAATTGATTTGAAGATTGGTTTGCCATTGTGTTTCCACTCCTCTAAATTTTTTTTTTTGGCTGGGTCAGTTGGTAGTGAACCAACGCAATTTTCTTTGCACCATATTTGGTTGAACCCATCGTTGTAGAAGTTTTAAGCGTGTTTGCCGCTTGTAATAGTTATTATGGATGAAATCTAAAAGATTATGCCTGAATATGTTTAGGGAATTATTTCCTAATAAAGTTTTGTTGTCTTGATATCGTGCATAGGGAGAAACAAAGGAAACATGATATAATATAAATCATCAATTTAAACGTCATTAAAAATTATTGATTAATGATGAATACCCTAATCATTGAAAATGAGGTTAGAAGGTGAATAAATGCATTACACAGAGGATATGAAAAACAGGCTTAAAAGATTAGAAGGTCAAGTGAGAGGCGTATTGCGTATGATGGAAGAAGAGCAACATTGTAAAGATGTGGTGACACAGCTGTCAGCTATTCGCTCAGGCGTTGACCGAACGATTGGTTATGTCGTCGCAAAGAATTTGGAGGCTTGTATAAGAGAAGCAGATGCCGAAGATAAAAATGCAGAAGAAGCGATACAACAAGCTGTTAACATGATTGTGAAAAGTAGATAAGGTGTTTTGTAAAAGGAAAGGAACGATTGTAAGCAATCGTTCCTTTTTACTCTATTCTTCGTCACAGCAATGCGGAGGTTGTTCTTTTTCTATTTCTCTTGCTTCTTCGATATTCGTGTATTCCCCGCTAACATGCACAGTACCTCCGGACATCCCTTCGTTAATATAACGATCAACATCGAGGAAGACTTCATCACGTCCTTCATATGGTAAATCTTTTTTTATATCGTCTTTTTTGTTTGCCATAATCGAACCTCCTTAATTTCAGAAGAATGGATTCATATTCTTCCACAATTCTTTACCGGTCATACACATGGTAAAGCATGAGTTCGTGTATATGGCTTTTTAATTTCTCCTCATGATTTTGGTCAGGAATAGTGGATAACCATTCGATTTTTCCATCACGATGATAAATACCTAAATACTTTTTGCCATAATGAAAAAAAGAAAATTTCCAGCCTGGTAATTCTTTGTTTTCATATAATGATTGAAATTGAAAATGTGAAATCATGATTACTCCTCCTTATTCTCATTTTAACTTGAATAGAGGAGTTCTGAAATGAAAATAAACATAAATTAATGAGGAAAAATGGGAAAACCACTTAATTGCATACATAAGTGACAAATGGCTTTTATTCGTTTGTTTTCAATATGCTCTTCATCAAAACTCATAGGCTTTGAATTTACCTCATACAAGTAGAATTTCCCATTAACATCTTTACCAATATCTAATGAGAATTCTCCAAATAAACCAAGGTGTTCATTAAATAAATGACCGACCTCTTGTATTATGGCATTAAAAAATATATCATCATCTTCTTTAGCGAGCAGTTCATAAGGCAGTATCTTCCCGCCGTGAGGGACATGTGTTGTTACTTGTTGGTGATTGCTAGATTGCCTTATACCGATGCCAGAAATGATAAAATGGTTCTCTGTCTTATGCGATAATATTCTAAAATCATACCTTGAACCATTATATAATGCTGGTTCAATCGCTTCTTGTATGATATATGGACCTTTAGCTAAATAAATTTTTAATTCATGCCATAATTCGTTAAAGGTCGCGAGCTGTTTTGTTAGATGAACCCCTTCCATTAAATAGTGATTTTCCTGTGCGAAGATTCGAAAGATCCCCTTTCCTTTCGAACTACTTACGGGTTTGATATATATATCTTGTTTATCTTCCATCCAATCATGTAGCATTTTTTTAGAAGTTAATAACGTAGTTTCTGGTAATAAAGGTTTTAATGTGGGAGATTGTTTTAATAAATGGTGCATTTCCAATTTGTTAATAAAACAGGGATTGAAAAAAGGAATATTATGTTTTTGTAAGAGTGATGTAAGTGCAGCAAAATCAGTATCTTCTTCTAGGTTGCGAAAAGGAATACGGTTATATACGACATCTGGTAATGGGGATGAGACCTGTATCCATTTCCCTAGAGCAGGATGAAATGTATAGCCAGTCATAAGTGAATTTCCTAAATCTTCTTGCGTAAAGACGATGGATAATGCGCCTATCTTAAAAAAATGTTGCACAAGAGATAAAAATAGCGGACCATTGCCCGCTAATTTTTTGTTTTTTCCTTTGCTTGTTAAGATTCCTATAATTGGACCGATACGGTGAGAATCTTCATTTAATGAGAATGGCACCCATTTTTTTGAATAATGAAAGAGTTTTTCTGTTTTTATTTTATTTTTTCCAAACATTTTTTCTTGCGCATGATACCACTTTTGGGATAAGGGGTCATAGTAGGTAGTACTCATTTAAATAATGCCTCAGGGCTTTTCATTGCTTGTTCTGTTAAATAGATACTATAGGCTAAAGAAAGCTTACGTGTTAAAAAATCAAATTTTTTCATACTTGGATGTGTAAAGATTGAGCGTCCTGGTTTAGAATTTGCTTCAAAAAACCAAACTTTCCCTTTCTGGTCGATACCTAAGTCAAATCCTATTTCTGCGACAAGACCTTCCATATTGTTTTCTATTGCTTCGCTTAATTTTAATGAAGCTGTTTGCAATTTCTTTGCAATTTCTTTTCTTTCAATTGGATCTTCGAAAATTTCATCTAATGATTGAATGGTACCTCCACTTTTTACATGGGTTGTAACACTTCCGTTTCCAGCCACTTTTGCTGCACAAGCAGTAACGTTCCACTGTCCTGTGGAATCTTTATTCGTGTGGACACGAAAATCAATGGAGCATTTCTCTTTCTTCAGCAAATAAATACCCTGTTGGATAATCATTCTTTCGAGGTTTTTACCTGCAAAAATATGCTTCATTAACCCTTCAAGACTAGAGAATTTCTTCAGTTTGTTCATACCGGCTTTTAAATCTCTGTACCGACAATAATAAACACTGTCTTGCTTGTTATAAATAATCTGATGAACACCTAATCCTAAACTGCCATTCATTGGTTTAATGTATATATGACTATATTTGGAAAGCATATTTTCAATTGCGGAATAGGAGCTAAATGGCTGTGTTTCAGGTAAATACTCCGAAATTTCTTCCACTTGAAATAAACGATCATAAATATCCATTTTATTGAAAAAGCCTGGGTTATACCAAGGAATTAAATATTCTTGCTCTAATCGTGCTTTGGCTTCTTTTTGTTGTTTTTGCCGTTCACTCTTTCTATTTGGAAGACGATCATATATGACGTTTGGGAAAGGCACTTCAATGGTCTTCCATCCATTTTGTAAATAGAATAAACCTTGGATAGTGCCTGTATCCCAATTGATATGCTTCTCCCCAAATACGAACGGAATTGCACCGACACTAGAACTTACAGATAAGAGTTTAGAAAAAATAATGGAGCGATCACCGATAGGTCGCATAGGAAATGGTGTAAACCCTGACGTGAAGATACCAACAAGGGGTCCAATTGTTAAGGTTTCATCATGTATGAAAATATGAAGCGGATGCTTGACATAAGGGAAGAAAATGTTTGTAGCGAGATCCTCACTGATGGTGATTGATTGCTTTGAGCTTGGTTGTTGCTTAAATTTTGCATCAATGGTAACTGTACCGAAATTTAATTTGTAAAGGGCAGTATCTAGATTTAAATGGTTTGGCAAGAATACACAGCCTCTATCATCTGATGAGATATCTATCATAAATGTTTGATTCTTCATTTTTTCACTTCCTTTCAGTTAAAGCCTGCTGTGATAATAGATAGTCCCCATACTTAAATGGAGAAGTGTAAAGGACATCAGCTAATTGTGGGTTTGTTTGTAAAACCAATTTTCTCCCTGGTTTAGAGTTAATATCAAGAATCCAGATGCCACCTTCTTGATCAATTCCAATATCAATACCGAGTTCAAATAGTGTAGAAAAGCATGATTCCATAATTGAGGGAAGAATAAATAATATTTCTTTTAATTCTTCTTGTAAAAACGACTTTTGGCTTTTTGGAATACTATCTAACCAACGCTCATAAGGGGAAGTTGTTCCACCAGCACTTAAATTAGAGATAATGCCATTTTCATGACCAGTTCGCATGGCTCTTGCTCGTTCTTTCCATTCACCGTATGCATCTTTTTGCAAAAAAACGCGTAAATCAAACGGGCGATTCTGTTGGTCAACGAGTAATAAAAAAGGTTGGATGAGATATTGATATCTCTTTGTCAGCCTCTCTAGCCAGACCATTGCTTTATGAATGGGAAGTGTTTGTTTAATCTGTTTAGAGCCTTTGTCAGTTTTGATAATCACTGAGTCACCTTCGATTGAGATAACATAAATACCTATACCTTGTGAACCGTTTACTGGCTTTAATACGAGTGGAGCCTGCTTTTTTAATTGTTTAATGAAAGATTTTGCTGAAGTGAATGAATCTGAATGCAGTAAATAAGGAGCGAGTCTAGAATGTTTTAATGCATCATATATTTCTAGTTTATTTGGAAGTCCTTGACCTAAGAATTGAGTCTTACCACTATTTTTTAACCAATTAGTAATGACTTTGCATTTTTTTGAATGATCATCTTCTTGATAAAAGCAGCGGTCATATAACAGTTCAGGTAACGGAAAAATCGCCGACTCCCATAGCTCTGTTTCTTCATTAAATCGCTCTCCATTTACTTCATTATTGTGTGGTAGTATGTTTTTCGGGATAAAACGAAAGCATTGATAGCCATGATGTTTAGCTTGTGAAGCAATCGCTGTGATATAGGTCCTTTCACTTGTTTCATAAAGAGTCATAATACCAAGTGTTTTCATGCTGATTTCTCCTCCTAATGATCATGTTGAAAAAGCTAAAAAAGTGCAGTACTCTACAAGTGCTCTTGCAGAGGGTCTAATCTGATTAAATTGACTATCCATTTGTTTAGATGGCTTAGAGTTTGCTTCAATCATCCACAATTGGCCTTCATAATCAACGCCTATATCAATACCAAGTTCCCCATAAAGGCCAAATGTTTTTTGATCAATCATTGTGCATAGTTCTATTGAAATCTCTTTCATTAATGCTAATATTTGTCTTGCTGTGGTTTTATCAAATAGTGTAGTTAAAAGTGCTAATGGTTTTCTCATTTCCCCGCCCTGTGCAAGATTGGATACAAATTGTTCTGCATTAGAGATTCGGGCTACAGTAGAAGTAACCTTCCATATGTTTTGCCTATTTTTATGACATAGAATGCGAAAGTCAATCGGTCTTTTGTTGAGTTGAATTAGTGGTATTCCTTCTTGGATAATATAATTACTTGTGTGATGCTCCTTCTCAAATTGCGATATGAAGCGCTCAATATGATGGAAATGGTGAGCTGTTCTTGCCTTTTTTCCCGATGAGTAGCCAACGGTGTACGAATCATTATTTTTCCGTATATGAATAATTTGTTTGCCCTGACGTCCATTTACAGGTTTTATGAAGATAGATGAATACTTTTGGATAAAATGAAGTAACTGTTCTTTCGAATAATTTTCTGTTTCTGGTAAATAGGTACGTAAATGGGTTTCGTCGAATAAGTATTCATATACCTCTTTCTTTGATAAAAATTGTTCATTAAAAAAGGGGATGGCATATTTGTATAGTAGATTTTTTAGGTTTTTAAAGCTAGGTGAGTTTTCAATCTTTCTAGAGTGAACACGGTTATAAATAACATCAGGCAATGGGAGTAGTTGTTTCTTCCATTCTCCCTCGATATTTATATAACCAAGGACTTCTGTTTCTTTAATATCTTTGGGATGACAAACATAAGTAATTCCTCCTAAAAGGTCAACCGTTTGATTGATTTCTTGGCAAAATTGATGTATGGTGCGAAAATGTGGAGGAGATTGATCTGCAATTTCAAAAAAGTCAGTCATGATAGCAATAATTGGCCCGAGTGACAATACCTTGCTTTGAACAATATAATTAACAAGCATAAGGTGGCCTTCAAGTGGTATATTGAAATAATCGAATACAGATTGACTAATGAACAGTTCCTTTTCATCTACTTGACGATAAATGATGCGAATGGTTAATTGTTTTTGTCCTAATGATAAAAGGATGCTCTCCTCATTAGTAATTAGTAAATGTTTTGCTAATGCTGGGTTGAGCTCTAGAACCATCTTATTTTCATATGGAAGAACTCTAATTTTAATGTTTGTATATCGTGTCATCATGAATCCCCATTTGCCCGCACGAAGCGAGTAATTATATAATAAAAATCTAGGCGAATGCTGATACGCTATCTTATGAATGGCAAGGTAAATTGGTGCGATTGCACAAAGAATTTGGTGAAAGAAGAAAGGTAGAGAGCGGAATGAAAGAAATTTTCACGACCCTGTTTATGATGGTGGCTACTGGTGCCATCATTGGAGGAGTTACAAATTATTTAGCCATTAAAATGATATTTAAGCCATATAAGGCAATTTATATTGGGAAATGGCGTCTTCCTTTTACCCCAGGTTTGATTCCTAAACGTAGAGGTGAGATGGCCGAACAAATGGGTAAGCTTGTCATTAATCATTTGTTAACACCAGAAGGGATACAAAAGAAACTACAAAATGAACGTTTTCAATCTATGCTGACGCAATTTGCTGCTGTAGAAGTAGAAAAGAAATTGAAAACAGAAGAAACGTTAGAGCAACTGTTGGAACAATTAGATATAAACGAACCGGCAAAAATGGCTGAGGATAAGATAGGTACGTTTTTAGAGATTAAATATGAAAATTGGATGCGTGAAAATCAAGATGTAGCTATTAAAGAAATCATTCCACAAAAGCTGGTAGGTAAAGTGGAGGGTGAGTTGCCACAACTAAGCAATTGGATTGTACAATCAGCAAAGAATTATTTCGCAAGTGAAGAAGGAAAAGAAAGTATTCAAAGGATGGCCGATGATTTTGTCCAAAAACGAAGTGGTATGATTAAAAGTATGCTACAAATGTTTTTAGGTAATGTGAAATTAGGGGAAAAACTCCAACCTGAAATCATAAAATTCTTAAATCATCCTGGGACAGAGGAGCTGTTAACATCACTCCTTAGAAAAGAATGGCGAAAATTATTAGACAAAAGAACTGCTGAGTTTGAAGAAAAGATAGGAAGAGATAGCCTTCTTCAATTCATCAAGCAGACTGTTTTCCGATTCGTTCAAGTTCATGAAATATTTCAAATGCCAATTAGTCAACTAACAGCAACGATAAGACCTTATATCATTTCTGAACTTATCCCGAAAGCTTCAGTTGGATTAAGTAAACTATTAGCTGATAAAATATCAGTTTTAATGGAAAAAATGAAGCTCAATGAAATTGTAAAAGAACAGGTGGACTCATTTTCTGTTGAAAGGTTAGAGGAAATGGTGTTCTCGATTATTAATAAGGAATTAAGAATGATTACATTTCTAGGTGCCTTACTGGGTGGTCTAGTAGGTGTGTTTCAAGGTATTTCTGCCATTTGGATATTATAAATCCTTATCAATTATAGGTTTTCCCTCGATTTTACTTCCATTGTCTGTTATAGTGGGGGAAGTCTATGAAAAGGAAGTGTTCAATTTGGCAAATAATTTACAAGACGCAGCAATCGCATTAGAAAAGGCAATCCGTGAAAGCAATGAATATCAAAGCTTAAAGGATTCTTATGATAAGGTGAATGCAGATCCATCAGCTAAATCGATGTTTGATAACTTTAGAAATATTCAAATACAGTTGCAACAGAAGCAAATGTCTGGTCAAGAAATCACACAAGAAGAAGTGGATCAAGCGCAAAAAACAGTTGCACTTGTACAACAACACGAACTGATTTCTAAACTAATGGCAGATGAACAAAAAATGAGCGAAGTGATTACAGACTTAAACAAAACAATCATGAAGCCCCTTGAAGATTTATATGGTGCAGCCGAGTAAGATATGAGTTAGACTTAGCTCTAATGGCAAAAACACAAACCTTGCTTTCAACAGCAAAGTTTGTGTTTTTTTGCGTGCAGATTTAACAACTCAATTTCTTCTTTAAGATGTGAATGTCTATATCCAAATAAGAGCCGGAGGGATAACCAGATAAGTTTATAGTCAAAAAGAGAATAAGCTTCATTTACTCTAAATCTTCCTGTTCTATTTTCTGTTTCAGGTACATAAAAGTGTCATAAGGACAATTTTCATCCAGAATAGGGGGCAAAAAGATGATTTATCGTCTCTTAGCTATAAATATTGATGGTACCCTTCTTCAAAGTAACGGAAGGCTGCATAAATCAACAAAGGAAGCAATTGAATACGTCCAGCAAAAAGGAATTTATGTGACGTTAGTAACAGCGAGAAGTTTTCCATCGGCTAAGAAAGTGGCTAAAGCATTAAAATTAAATTCCATTCTTGTGACATCAGCTGGTGCTTATACAGCGGAAAAGTTAGAACAACCAATTGAAGTGAAGCGAATTAAAAAAGAAGTAACCTTTGATATTGTACGTTTATTAGAAGGTTTCCCATGCCAAATAAGACTTGTGCATGAAAAGTTTTCCCTAGCAAATAAGACAAAAACAAATAATAATATTCTCGCTAAAACGGTGTTCTCAACAGGTGACCCTGTTTTTTATTCTCATCAGTTTGTTGAGTCCTTGAGTGAAAATTTGCTAGAAGATCCAGTGAAGCCACCAAAAATTGAAATTTATTTTGAAAATACCGACGATCTTATACATGCCAAAAAAGCATTAGCTGTCATGTATGATGAGGAAATTGCTATCACCCAATTAAATGACTCTCGTTTAGATATTGTCCCTTATGGCGTTTCCAAATGGAATGGTTTATTGAGATTAAGTAAGGAACTCGGTATTGGACCGCAAGAAATTGTAGTCATTGGAGATGGCTATGATGATTTGCAGATGATTGAAGGGGCAGGCTTAGGCGTAGCGATGGGAAATGCTCCTCATATCTTAAAAAAGCAGGCTGATTGGGTAACAAGAACAAATGATGAACATGGTGTAACATATATGGTGAAAGAGCATTTTCGCAAACAGCATCCTATTCAATTTTTAAGGAAAATGAATCTTTTGAAGTAAGGTAGAAGCTCTGAAGGTGGTAGAAGAATTTGCTACCTTCAGAGCTTCTTATTCGTATGGTTACAATTTGCAGGGATTGAGGGGTTTTTATGCTTTTAAAAAAAGATCAACTCTGAATCAGAGTTAACAAAATGACAAACTAAAATGACCCTTTCGAATGAAGATTGACCCGTAAGGTCTTTTTTTTGTAAACTTAAAGAAGTTTGATGAAGAGAAAGTATAAAGGTGATAAAAATGAATATATCTATTTTAGGTTTGAATGATAACCGTTATATAAGACCGTTGCAGTTAATTGGTAATTTGTTTTTCGAAGAATGCTCTGTAAAACTTGATAAAAATGAGGGTGCAGATGTAGTTGTATCTTTCCACTATGAAGTACGCGGAGAAATTAACATGAGTGTTACGCTTACTACGAACGAGGAAGAAGTGTTTACCGCTAATTATAGAAAGCAACTTAAAGCGTATGAGACAGAAAAAGAATACTTTAATCAATTAAAGTATGCAGCTTCCCATGTTTATTTAACTGTTTTACAGGATTGGACAGGCATTATCCAGAAGTGGGGCATATTAACCGGAATAAGGCCGACAAAGCTTTATCATCGTCATATGATGTCTGGAAGTAGTAAGGAAGAGGCTCATCAAGCTTTGAAAAGAGATTATTTAATTTCAGATGAAAAAATTAATCTAATGGAAAAAATCGTTGCACGACAATTAACGGCGATTCCAGATCTTTATGAATTAAAAAAGGAAGTCAGTATCTACATTGGCATTCCCTTTTGCCCAACAAAGTGTGCTTATTGTACATTCCCTGCTTATGCAATTGGTGGTAAACAAGGTAGAGTCGATTCTTTCTTAGCTGGCCTTCATTATGAAATGAGACATATGGGGGAATGGTTAAAGGAAAATGACATAAAGGTGACAACCGTATACTATGGTGGAGGCACGCCAACAAGTATTACAGCAGAGGAAATGGATCTTCTATATGAAGAAATGGTTGAGTCGTTTCCAGATGTGAGTCAGATTCGGGAAATTACGGTCGAGGCAGGTAGACCGGATACAATTACAGCTGATAAGTTAAATGTATTAAAAAAGTGGAATATTGACCGTATCAGTATCAATCCACAATCTTATACACAAGAAACGTTAAAAGCGATAGGTAGGCATCATACGGTTGAAGAAACAATTGATAAGTTCCACCTGGCGAGAAGTATGGGGATGAACAATATTAATATGGATCTAATCATTGGCTTGCCAAATGAAGGCACAACAGAGTTTGCCCACTCATTAAATGAAACAAAGCAGTTACTACCCGAGTCGCTGACAGTCCATACATTATCTTTTAAAAGAGCTTCTGAAATGACAAAGAACCGTCAGAAATATAAGGTGGCTGACCGCGAAGAAGCAGAAAGAATGATGAATATGGCTGAAGAGTGGACAGCTGAACATCATTATGAGCCCTACTATTTGTATCGACAAAAAAATATTTTAGGAAATTTAGAGAACGTTGGCTATGCGTTACCGAAACAAGAAAGTCTCTACAATATTATGATTATGGAAGAAATGCAAACGATTATCGGAATTGGTTGCGGGGCAGCAAGTAAGTTTATCCATCCTGAGACAGGTAAAATTACTCACTTCGCAAATCCGAAAGATCCTAAATCCTACAATGAAAGTTTTGTTGAATACACAGATAAAAAAATCGCTATGTTAAATGAGCTTTTTAATATTGAGGCGAAATCTATATAAGCAGAATAATGTGAGCTGTACCTTTGCTTTAGGTGCAGCTTTTTTGCTTTTAAAAAGAGCAGATTTAATAATCGCACTTTAATAGAGGATTTTATTAAAAAAACAAGAATGTAATAGGTACAAAAGCGCATATACATCTATGAATGATGTAAGCGGTTACTAAATGGGAGGCGATTGGTGATGAAGCATTCTTCTTTGACGATGGGACAGATGATCAAAAGAGCAGAAACGTTTTTCGCAAAAAAAGAGATTATATCTAGAACAGCAGGTGGTATGCAAACATTTACGTATAAAGAAATGGCTGAACGAACACGAAGACTTGCTTCAAGTTTACAAAGGCTTGGTATTAAAAGAGGGGAGAAGGTAGGGACATTTGCCTGGAACCATCATCGCCATTTGGAAGCATATTTTGCGATTCCTTGTAGTGGAGCGGTGTTGCATACAATTAATATTAGACTCTCGTCTCAGCATATCAGCTATATTATTAATCACGCAGAAGATAAAATTCTCCTCATAGATGAAGAGTTAGTTCCATTAATTGAACAATGTAGGGACGAACTTTCCAATGTAAAAGCATTTATCATTATGAGTGACCATAAGGAACCTCCAACTACAACTCTATCTCCAGCATATAATTATGAAAGACTACTAGAAGAGGCTGATCCCAATTATCAATATCCAGATGATTTAGATGAAAATGACCCGGCTGGGATGTGTTATACATCGGCGACCACCGGAAATCCTAAAGGGGTCATCTACTCTCACCGAGCGATTGTGCTCCATAGCTTAGCATTAGGTTTAGCAGATAGTGTTGGTGTAAGTGAAAAAGATATTGCCCTACCTATCGTACCGATGTTTCATGTCAATGCATGGGGCTTACCTTTTGCAGGGGTGTGGTTCGGCACAAAATTAATCATGCCTGGTCCAGCATTTACGCCTAAATTAATTGCAGAATTAATAGAAGAATATAAGATTACCATTACTGCAGGTGTGCCTACTATTTGGCTTGGTTTATTAAAAGAATTGCAAGCGAAAAAGTATGATTTAAGTTCTTTAAGGAGCATTCTTTGTGGCGGATCTGCTGCACCAAAAGCCATGATTAGAGTGTTTGAAGAACAGTATAAGATACCGTTTCTTCATGCCTATGGAATGACAGAAACAAGTCCACTTGCAACTGTCTCCAATTTGAAAAGCTATCAAGAAAATATAGATCTTGAAAAGAAACTAGAGTTGAGAAGCAAGCAAGGATTATTGGTTCCGGGATTAGAGATGAAAGTGGTTAACGAGAAAGGGGTAGAAGTAGAGTGGGACGGAAAGCAGATGGGCGAGCTCTGCTTAAGAGGTCCGTGGATTGTAACCGAATATTATAATGACGAGCGGACTGCCTCTAGTTTTAAAGATGGCTGGCTTCATACCGGAGATGTTGTCACGATTGATGAAGAAGGACTTTTAAAGATTGTTGATCGCACGAAGGATCTAATAAAGAGTGGTGGGGAGTGGATTTCATCTGTTGACATAGAAAATGCACTCATGGCTAATGAAGCCATTTTTGAAGCTGCTGTTATTGGTATTCCGAGTGAAAAATGGCAAGAGCGCCCACTAGCCTATGTGGTATTACATGAACAGTATAAAGGGAAAGTAACAGTTGAAGAAGTGCTCCAGCCATTAAGCGCACAATTTGCAAAATGGTGGATTCCCGATGATGTCATCTTCATTAATGAAATTCCAAAAACATCTGTAGGGAAATTTTTAAAACGCGATTTACGAGAAAAATATCAAATGGATAAAATTAATCAGTAATTATTTTTAATATGAGGCGACATTCATTTTTCTATTAAAAAACTTAATTATATTTGGAAAATAAAAAATATTTTATTTATAATAGAGGTATCCAAACTTAAGGAGGAAAATGAATGACGCTTGATTTTGATACAAAGACCGTTAATTATTCGATTGAGGGAAGAGTAGCACAAGTGGAAATGAACCGCCCAGAGTCATTAAATGCACTTAATGTGGAAATGATTCATGAACTTGGTGCTGTAATGAAAGAGTTAAGTAATTTAGAGGAAATAGATATCGTTGTTTTGAAAGGGGCGGGTAGAGCATTCTCTTCAGGTGGTGACATTAAAACGATGCTGATGGAAGCGAATGAAAGCGATTTCCCTGCTGTAATGGATGCGATTAATGAGTTAGTTGTTACATTATATAGTATGCCTAAAATCACCATTAGCGCAATAAAAGGTGCAGCTGCAGGACTCGGGTTGAGTTTAGCTTTAGCTACGGATTTCATTTATGCTCATAAGGATAGTAAATTAGCGATGAACTTTATTGGCATAGGGTTAATCCCGGATGGTGGTTCCCACTTTTTCCTTGAAAGTAAGTTAGGACCCGACCAAGCTAAGCATCTCATTTGGGAGGGGAAACCGATGAACGCTGAAGAAGCATTGAAGAGAAGACTTGTTCATGAAGTCGTAGGTGATGATCTTGATGAAGCAATTAATAAAAAAGTGTACCATCTGAGTCATCTTCCAATCCTTGCAATGATTAAAACAAAAAAAATACTGACAGATAAGAATCGCCCATTACTATTAAAATTATTAGAGCTCGAAAAAAGTGGTCAAGCACAAATGAGGAAAACTGCTGATCATAAAGAAGGCATAAACGCTTTTATTGAGAAAAGACAGCCTCGATTCACAGGGAAATAAAAGGAATGAAAGACACGCATGTTTTTATCAGAAACATGCGTGTCTTTATTTGACTTCGTGGTGTATAGTAAAAGTCTAGCGGTGAAATAATATAAGCTTTCCTGCTGGTGATGAACAACGATGGGTTTTCTCTTCTAATCCTTTTTCTTTCAGCAGGTTTTCACCCGCCACCTTTGCTTCTTGATCATTCGCTGATTCGAATGATTCATCAAGAATTTTTTCACCGGTTGGTTCGAAAGCCGTTAATTTATAAGTTTTCATTATAATGACTCCTTGTAATGTAGTTGAATATTCCGATATTTAATTATATTTTGGCATAATTCCATCAATCTTGCAAAAAGAAACATACTTATTTGATGAAACTTTTATAGTTTTAGACCGTAAATGAATGAAAGGGAGGGACAAAGTTATATGTCTTTAAAATTAGAAAATGTAACGAAGAAGTTTGGCCAATTTACGGCAGTAGACGATATATCTATCGAAATACCTGAAAAGGAAATGTTCGGTTTTTTAGGAGCGAATGGTGCTGGAAAGACGACTACTTTTCGAATGATTTTAGGATTAATTGATGCAACGAAAGGAAACATCACTTGGCAAGGCAAACCCATTAATTATTCAGTGAGTGGTCAAATTGGTTATTTACCTGAAGAGCGAGGATTATATCCTAAATTACAAGTGAAAGAGCAACTTGTTTACTTAGCACGGTTAAGAGGGATGGATAAACAAGCTGCCTTGAAGGAATTAGACAACTGGCTTGAGCGCTTTAAAGTACCTGATTACAAAACAAAGAAAGTAGAGGAACTATCAAAAGGGAATCAACAAAAGATTCAATTTATATCTAGTATTTTACATAAACCTAAACTATTGATTCTTGATGAACCGTTTAGCGGATTAGATCCAGTAAATGTAGAACTGCTAAAAGAAGCGGTTGTAGACTTAAAAAATAGTGGGACTTCAATCGTATTTTCTTCTCACCGCATGGAACATGTCGAAGAGTTATGTGAGCATCTTTGTATCATGCAAAAAGGTAAGCCTGTTGTCCATGGTGAGTTGAAGGAAATTAAGCGTTCTTATGGAAAGAAATCATTAATCATTCATGGTGATTTTTCTATGAGTTTTTTGCAAGACCATCCTGCTGTGAAGAAATTTAAAATGACAACAGAAGGGGTGCATCTGCAAATTGAAAATGAATGGGCAGCGGACGATATTTTAAAGGATATCGTTGGCAAAGGGTTTATTCGTAAATTTATGCTTGAAGAACCATCTTTAAATGATATTTTTATTGAAAAGGCAGGTGCTTCTTATGAATAATTTTTGGACAATTCTATGGCATACGTATTGGACCAAAATAAAAACAAGGTCTTTTCTAATCACAACAATCATTACGGCACTTTTATTCGTGCTGTTAGCCAATATTACAACTATTATTGATACTTTTTCTAATGAAGAAACACCAAAAGTGGCAGTGATAGATGAAACAAACAGCTCCATCGATGCAATAGAACGTATAGAGGCATATACATCGGAGGAAGTTATCTTAGAAAGTGTACAACAGTCAGAAGCTGAAGTGGAAGAGAAGGTAATATCGGGGGAATTTATAGGTGCACTTTACTTAACTTCTAACGGTGATGATCCCATTAGCGGTGAATATAAATCTTTGAGTATAGCTGACACCACTATTTCTAGCTTATTGCAAACAGCTTTGCAGCAAATAAAGACGGAATTAACTGCAGAGAGTATAAATTTATCACCAGAGCAATTGCAGACATTGTATGCGCCTGTATCGTTCGAGACGACTGCGCTTGAGGAAAATGCGAAATCTGAAGAAGAATTAAGTCAGGCAAGAGGTCTTGTTTATGTGGTATTATTCTTAATTTATTTTGCTGTTATCATGTATGCGAGTATGATTGCCAATGAAGTGGCAACTGAGAAATCATCTAGAATCATGGAAATTCTTATTTCAAGTACCCCACCTGTTCAGCAAATGTTTGCTAAGATACTTGGGATTGCTCTATTGAGTGTGACTCAAATGCTTATTCTAGGTTCCATTGGTTTCCTTGCTTTAAGAGAAAGCATGTCTAAGCTTGAAGGTGGCTGGTTCGAAGCATTTGGGTTCAGCAACTTATCTATTGGGATATTGGTGTACGCTGCTATCTTTTTCTTATTAGGTTATTTTTTATATGCGACGTTAGCCGCTTTTCTTGGGTCATTAGTTAGCCGGATTGAAGATGTTCAACAAATGATTATGCCAATGACGATGTTAGTCATTGTCGGCTTTTTACTCTCCATGTATGGTCTATCTGATCCAGATACAACTTTCATTACTATAGCCTCTTATATTCCTTTTTTTACGCCAATGCTGATGTTCTTAAGAGTAGGAATGCTTTCATTGCCAGTATGGGAACCGATATTAGGCATGGTCGTGCTTATTGTGACGACAATTATATTGGCGATATTCGGTGCACGTGTATATCGTGGCGGTGTCTTAATGTATGGTCGTTCCACTTCGTATAAAGATATTAAAAAAGCGATTCAATTAACGAAGAAAGAAAAATAAGTAGTTATTAACATTCGAGCTTCTCATACTTGTGTATGAAGAAGCTTTTTTAGGAAAAAAAGAATCGATGAAAGGTAGTAGCGGCCATATTAAATTTATTAAAATCATGATAAACCTAATCTAAGGGCACTGGTAATGTTTCTTGTTGGTACGTAAGCAACTTTTTTCCCTTTTTAATTGAAAAGTGGCAGAAGTAAAATAAATCAATGACAAATGTAACTATTTGCCTTTGGCCTTTCTTGACATACTTACACTAACAAAGGTGAAAGGGTGTGAGAGGATGATAGCCTCACTAAATGGGATTGTGAAACGTTATGATTCGAAACTCGTGTTGGATTACATTGATTTAGAAATAAATGAGGGCCAAATTATTGGTTTACTTGGTCCTAATGGAGCGGGGAAATCAACCTTAATTAGATGTCTCACAGGAATGGAGACAGTTAATCAAGGGAATGTTACGTTATTTGGGGATGGAAAGAAACCATTTCAAAATAAAAATAAAGAGAAAATTGGTTTAGTTACGCAGGAAATATCAATTTTTCCAGAATTGACAGCAAAGGAGAATGCGAACTTTTTTGCCGGGGTTTACGGCTTAAAGGGGGAGGAAAGAAAAAGAAGGGTCGCAGAAGCATTAGCGTTTGTTGGATTAGCGGAGCAAACAAAGGGAAAGGCACAAAATTTTTCTGGGGGAATGCAAAGGCGACTGAATATCGCATGTTCCCTTGTTCATAATCCTAAGTTATTAATTATGGATGAGCCGACCGTAGGCATTGACACGCAATCTCGAAACCATATTTTGCAGGCTGTAAAGCAATTACAAAGTAAAGGAACGACCATTCTATATACAACGCATTATATGGAAGAGGTTGAAGCGATTGCATCAGAGGTCGTGATATTAGATAAAGGGCAAATCATTACAAAAGGAACCGTTCAAGAGTTGATTCAAAACATTCAGCATGAAGAGAAAATTAAGGTAGAAGTTAGTCATCCTGAAGAGGTCTCTTTAGCGAATATTCAAGCGCTGCCAGATGTAAAACAAGTGATCAAAGATGGGAATCAAATTTTGATTGTAACTTCGGCCAATTCCGGACATCTTGATCGTATTTTAACGATTATAAAAGAAGACTCTGGCGTTGTCGGCATTAATGTAGAAAAACCGAATTTAGAGGATGTTTTTTTAACTTTGACCGGAAGAACTTTGAGGGATGGAGGCAGTGTATGATGCGTGTCTTACGAACAATTCCTTATACATTGATTCGAATGAGCCGAGATTATATTACGCTACTGTTGCTCTTAGTTGTTCCGATTATACTTATTACCATTTTTTATTTCGTATTAGGTGATATGAAAAATCAATACGGTGATCTGGCGTTCTATGATACAGCACAGTTAATGACACTCGTGTTTCAATTGTTCGGCGGTTCAATCGTGATTGCCTATATTCAAGATGATTTATTTTCAGCAAGGCGGCAACGTATATTGGTGGCACCGATGAGTCTACCACTTTATGCTCTCTCAATCTCCTTATGTGGCATGTTTTTCTCCATTTTTCTAGGCTTTTTGTTAGTGCTATTTACAGGAGTGGGGTTAAATGTAGAGTGGGGGAATGTGTTCTGGGTCATGTATATCATTGCCTTATTGGCAGTACTATCAAGCCTTGTAAGTTTAATTCTTATTTTTTCTGTGAAAAATATTAAATTAGCAGAACGTTTAAGTGATGTGTATGGAATTGGTTGCGTCGTGCTGGCAGGGTTGTTTTTTCCAATTCCTGATTATCCGGTTATTACATTCATTAATGAGTACCTTAATCCATTATTGTTAGCTGCTAATGCCATTAGCTATGCGCAAAGTAATTTGTTTTCTGATGCTTATATTTATATGTTTCGATTAGGAATCGGAATTGTCATTACTTTTATAATCGTGTATGTCCTAGGTAGGAGGAAGATTTAAATGACTGTTTTTCATTATGTACTGAAGAGAAGTATAGCGAATAAAACAAGTTTGCTGATTCTATTTCTCTTCCCAGTTGTTGCGATCTTTCTACCATCAGGCGAATATTGGCCACATCTTCCATACGGATATCAATATTTTGGTATTTTTATTTTATTTATTAGTTTGAAGCTCTCCGGATTAATTTTAGAAGATAGGATGAGAGGAATTGCCAAAAAGTTATCAATTGCCCCCATCAGTCATTTTAGTTATCTAGCACAAAATTTGCTAGCCTATTTTCTAATTTTAGTCTTACAATGTCTTATTTTAGTCTATGGTGGCGTATTTTTTGGGAAAGAACTTTATCAGCCTTTTTGGTTGCTCATTTTATTTTTGACATTTAGTATGGCATCGATTGCTTTTGCGCTAATGTGGATTTCTTTTTTTCGTAATAAAGAAATATCCATGTTAATTTTTATGTCGATGATCAGTGTAATTGCTTTAATCGGTGGGGTCTTGATTCCCATTGAATTATTACCAGAAGTTTTACAAAAAGTAGCGATTACATTGCCGACTTTTTGGCTAGCTTGGGGAATAGATTGGATTATTTTTGGTGGCGAAGTGAAGGAGTTTCTGCTTGTGAATGGAATGCTTATTTTATATATGTTTTTATTTTTAATAATTGGAAGTGTGAAAAAATTGCATTGATAGGTGAGGAGAGATGTGCATATGAGAGTGTACGAGCGATATTTTAGATTTGTGATATTTTGGCGAATAGCACAATTACTTATCTTAGCACATCTTTGGCTCCTAAGTACTACTGACTTTGAGGGAATTGTTTTTATCCTGCTTTTGCTAATAGTTATGAGCATACGTATAAGGTTTTCCATAACTAAATGGAGTTTTCTTATTGAATTAATCCTCTGTATAGCTTTTATTCCGTACTTTCCGTTTGCCTTATACGGTTTAGCCATTGCTATTTTCGAAGCAGCAATAGTGGGGAAATGGTGGTTGTTTTTCCCAATAACGATTTTAATGATTGTTTCTCATCCCCTTGATCTCACTTTGATTTGGTATAGTTTTCTCACAGTAATAGTGGGAAACTTCACTTATCATTCAATGAAAGAACGTAAGCAACTAGAAAAGACATTAGACATGGAAAGAAAGGAAAAGTATGAGCTTGAACGGATCAAAATGGAGCTTTTAGACGCTTATTTTGAGGTGGAAAAGGCAGCGGAACTGAAGGAAAGAAATCGGATTTCAAGAGAACTCCATGACCACCTAGGACATGATTTAACAGGTGCACTTCTAGCTATTCAAGCATATGAACAAGTAGATAATGAAAAACAAGCACACGGCCTCCTGGAACAGGTGAAAATCAGGCTTTCGAGGAGTACTACGAGATTAAGAAATACAGTGCATAATCTTACACCTGTTACTTATATAGGTGTAGAGAGGTTGCAAAGAATCGTAGCAGATGCAGAGCCATTGTTTGTAGAATTTAAATATAATGGAAATGTTGATAATGTATCGTCGCAATCTTGGATGATGTTGGAAGCCTGTCTTAAGGAAGCTATTACAAATGTAAGTAAATATAGTAATGCGACGAAAACGGAAGTTGAACTTGATGTTACTGAAACACTTGTAAGGTTAAAAATTCATGATAACGGCACCGTTACAAAAAAATCAGTGAATGGCAGTGGAATAAGAAGTTTACAATTAAGGGCAAGAACGTTAAAAGGAAGCTTAACAATTGATCGTCAAAATGGGTATTTGCTTGTATGTGTCTTACCTTTACAGAGAAGGAGGGAGTAGCTATGGATATATTAATTGTGGATGATGATTGCTTAATCTGTCAGAGCTTACAATTACTTCTCGATAAAGAGGAAGATATTACAGTTGTTGGTGTGGTTGAAAATGGACGTGAAGCGATTTCTTTTTGTGAGAAAATTCAACCAGACCTTATTCTAATGGATATTCAAATGCCAGTATTGAATGGAATTGAAAGTACAAAGATGATAAAAAGAAACTGGCCACATATTAAAATAATGATGCTGACAACCTTTCAAGATAAAATGAATATTCGACTGGCTTTAAAAGCAGGTGCTGAGGGCTACATCATAAAATCTAGTGCGATCAAAGATATGGCCAAACAAATCCGTGCAATCGAATCCAATTCGATGGTCCTTACTCCGGAAGTGCTTGATAAACTTGTACATCAAAATCAGTCGGCTGAGTTCTTGGAGTTAACCGAACGGGAAAAAGACGTGATGGAACTTGTGGTGGAAGGGTTATCAAATAAAGAAATAGCGAAGCAGCTTTATTTAAGTGAAGGGACCGTGCGTAATGTTCTTTCGATTGTCCTTGATAAATTGGAGCTGCGCGATCGTACACAACTCGCCATTTACTATTGGCAACGGCAAAAATAAGTTGTTTAAAGCAATTAGAGGAAGTATCTAAACATAAACCAGGAGATTGAACTGCACCCCAATTGTTAGACACAATTTAACAACTGGAGGTGCAGTTTTTCTTATGTAATTAAGAGCCGAATATTTTTATTTAAGCATTAAGTTACTATATAGCAATTTATAAATGAGTAAACAAGAGATTGCGCTCATTCGTCTGTTCCTTGTGCGTATTTTGAATTTTACCCATCGATTGGTAAGAACGTGCATTCGTATTTGTTTTGCGTTAAAATAAAAGAAAAATGTAAGAGGGATCAAAATGGAGCCTATCAAATTTATTCATGCTGCAGATTTACATTTAGACAGCCCAATGGTTGGATTAAAAGATTTACCTGACTTCATATTTGAGCGGTTAAAGGAAAGTACATTCCGTTCATTTATGAAGCTTATTGATGTTGCAATAAGTGAGAAAGTTGATTTTGTGATTATAGCGGGAGATTTATACGATGCAAGTGATCGGAGTATAAAGGCACAAAACATCTTGCGAGAACAAATGTTACGGTTACATAAGGCTGGAATTCGTGCATTTATCGTACATGGTAACCATGATCATCTAGGTGGAGAGTGGATTAAATTAACGATGCCAGAGAATGTATTTATGTTTGGCGAAACACCAGAAGTAACTAGATTTCAAAAAAAGGATACGATTATTCATCTTTATGGCTTTAGTTATCCAGAACGACATGTCCATGAAAGAATCGTTCGGCTTTATCAAAAAGAAGAAGCAGCTGGTTATCATATTGGCATTTTACATGGGAACTTGGAGGGGTTAACAGAACATGGCAACTATGCACCGTTTACCATTTCTGACTTAATAGAAAAACAATTTGATTATTGGGCCCTTGGTCACATACATAAAAGAGCAGAAATCAATACAGTACCACCAATTATTTACCCAGGGAATATACAAGGACGACATAAAAAGGAAACAGGTATAAAAGGTTGTTATTTAATCGAATTACAGGAGCATATTTGCGAAAAGCAATTTATTGAGACAAATGACGTGATTTGGGAGGAAGTGATCCTTGATTGTCGTCCATTCAATTCTTTCGAGGTTTTATTATCAAATTGTACCAAATTGTTAGAATCAAAAAGAAGAGAAGGCAAAGCCATTATACTTAAATTAGAATTACAACACTTAACTATGAGTGAAATGGAAGAAAAGGCCATTCGGTCAGGTGAATTAATAGAATTTCTCCAAGAAACGGAACGAATGCACCAATCCTTCGTTTGGGTAAATGAGTTAAAAGTGAAAAAGGAGTTAGTGTGGGATGAGGAAAGTTTACGAAATCAGTCACCTTTTTATAAAGAAATGTTCGATCTTGCAAATGAAGAAATAGTACTGAAAGCATTATCCCCATTGTATAGACATAAGCAAGCAAGTCGATGGATCGATGAATTATCAGCAACAGATCAGAATGAAATTGTTGCAGATGCAAAACAATTGTTACTTGAACTATTAGTGGAGGGGGTGAATGAATGAAGCTTAAAGGGATGGAGATCTATGGGTACGGAAAATGGGAAAATATCAAAATTGAAAAGTTAAACGATTTTCATTGTTTTTACGGGCAAAACGAAGCGGGTAAATCAACACTAATGTCTTTTATTCATAGTATGTTATTTGGTTTTCCTTCTAAAAAAGGAAATGAAAGAAATTATAAACCTAAGAATAGTAGTCAATATGGTGGCAAACTGATTGTCACTTTACCAGATGGTCAAGAAGCCACGATTGAGAGAGTAAAGGAAAGAACGCCTGATGAAGTGAATGTCGTGCTCAGTTCTGGAAGAAGCGGAGGTTACGCTTTATTAGAGGAATTGCTTCAAGGAATGGATCAATCATTATACCGAGCGATCTTTTCTTTTGATCTGTTTGATATTCAAAATGTGCAATCTTTTAGTAAAGAAGATTTAGGGCATTTTTTATTTTCTTCTGCAGTAGTTGGTACAGATGGCATCTTAAAGGCGGAACAATATTTGCAAAAGCAACTAGATCTGCGCTTTAAGCCATCTGGAACAAAGCCGGTTTTAAACAACGGTTTAAAAGAACTAAAAAAAGCATATGAAGATCTAAAGAAAGCAGAAAAAACGAATAGCCTTTATAAAGAACGAACAGAGAAAAAAGAAGAATTAATTAGTAGCAACGAACAACTTGAAGAAGAAGTCGAACAGTTAGAAGAGTTGCTCAGTTCTTTAAAGAAGTGGTTAACAGTTGAGGAAGTATATATTCATTATTTAAGTTTACTAACTGAAGAAAGGCAATTAGACGTAGATGATTTTCCAATAGATGGGTTAAAGCGATTAGATACTCTTCAACAGAAAAAGGAAGTATTAGAAGACCAAAGAAATGAACTAATCACGAAAAGAAATAACCTTGAGAAAAAATTACTAAATGCAGACTTACAGAAGGAAATACTTGAAAATAGAGCGGAAATCGAAGCGGTTTGCGAACGGAATACTGTTAGAGAAAATCAAGTACAAACGAAGAAAGAATTGCAACTCGAAATAAAAGCTTTGGAAGAAGAATTGCAGCATATGTCAGATAAGCTACATATGCACATATCAGAAGAAGAGATTTTATCTTTTGATACGAGTATGTTTCAAAAAGAGCTTATCACAAATGTAACGAAGAAGAAGTCGAGGTTGACGGATAAAAAAGTGCAGTTGGATGAGGAGTCGGAGACTGTAAGAACTGAATTATCTAATTTAGAAAATAAAATAAATGAAAAAAGAAAGCAGTTACTATCAAAGGAAGAGAGAACAAACATTGTTAACAAAATCACTACATTTGAGCAAAAGGAAAGTCATCATCAGAGATTAAATGAAATCGATGTCAAAATACAATTGCTCACAGAGAAATTTAAACAAGCAATAGCTAAGGATAAGAAATCCAAAAAAATAGAATATATGAAGCTGAGTTCACTATTCTTATTATTCATTTTCATCGGTTTATGGGGGTTTTTAGAAGATTCATTCCTTACTCAAGCGTTAGCGATTGGGGGGATTTGTCTCACCTTTATTAGTTCATTTTTCAAACAGAAGGCAGGCTATTCCGATGGAATAAAAGAAGAATTAGATTATTTAAGTCAACAGAAGGTGGAATTAGAAAGGAAAGAGCCCATCGCTGCTAAAGAGCAGGTAGATAATTGGAAGCAGCAAATTGAAAGAAATAAGCAACAAGAAGCAGAAGTTGCCGAATACGCTCATCGATTAGATTATGTTAATAGTCAGTATGAAAAAATCATTGCCGCATATGAAGTGTGGGAAGATGAGATGAGGGAAGTAAATAGTAAGATAGATCGCATAGCAGAGCCATATAAATTAAATAAAGCAACTATGAAAAATCAATTACTTGATGCCTTTTTATTGATTGAAGAGATGAAGAGCACAATCAGAAAAAAGAAGGTAAAGAAAACGAAATTAGATACCTTGAGCCAATCTATTATTAATATAGAGGAGAAACTCACTCATTATTTCTCCTTATTAACTATAGAACCACGCTCATATGCTGATGGCGTGATTCAGCTAAAAGAGGTGATCGATAAAGAAAGAAACAAACTTGCAAACTTTGAAAAAAATAAGGAAATAAAAGAATCGATTCAATCAGATATAACAATTATAGAGGAGAAAATAGCAAATAGAGATAATGATATTCAATCGTTACTAAAAGAAGCAGATGTGCCTTCAATCGTTTCTTTTAAAGAAAAAGGGATGGCGGCTCAAAGAAAGCAAGCCATTAAAGAAGAGCTACGTACGGAAAAATTAAAATTAAATATGACAAACTTATCTAAAGAGAAGTTAAATAAATATGTTGAATCAAGACCGACAGAAGAACAAATAAAAGAATACCAAATAAGCATTGATACGAAGAAAGAAAAAATAACTAAGCAACAAGAAATATTACATCATCTTTCTTATGAAATTAAACAATTAGAAGAAGGCGGGATTTATGCTGACTTATTGCACAAATACAAACAATTAAAAGCCGAGTGGAATGAGCTTGCTAAGGAATGGGCTGTGTATGCAACCGCAAAAAGCTTGTTATCTGAAACGGTGAACACCTTTAAAGAAGAAGAATTCCCAAAAATATTAAAAAAAGCTGAGGGGTATTTTTCTGATTTAACCTTAGGGCAATATAAGCGGATTCTTTATGATAGTGACAAAAACCAATTATTATTAGAGCATAAGGAAGGGATGTTTTTTGAGCCGAGATCATTAAGTCAATCAACCGCTGAGCAACTTTATATTAGTTTACGATTGAGCTTGGCAGAAATTGTGTTCTCTCGTTATCAGCTCCCTTTTATCATTGATGATGGATTTGTGAACTTTGATCATAAAAGGGTGGAAGAAGTGATGCGAGTATTAAGAGGTAAAGAACAGCAGGTTATTTTCTTTACTTGCCATAAAGGGATGTTGCAAAGCTTTAACCGGGATGAAGTAATTGATTTAAGTGAACTACAAACAGCAACAAGTTTTTAAAAATGAAGGCGGTAAGTGAGATATGGTATACTTTTACTTAAAGGTAAGACGTAGAGGAGGCAGGTATAACGATGACCAAAGGGATCGCGTATTATGATATTGGGGAACAGGTTGAATTGTTCTTATTAATAAAAAATGCTACAAAAGGGATGGCAAGTAACGGCAAACCTTTTTTAACTATTATTTTTCAAGATAAAAGCGGGGATATCGAAGCAAAACTTTGGGATGTTTCCGAACAGGATGAAAATAATTATGTGCCAGAAACGATTGTCAAAGTGGCGGGAGATATCTTAAATTATCGTGGACGACAGCAGCTGCGGATAAGACAAATTCGTCCTTCAAACGACAATGATACGGTAAAGTTAGCGGACTTTTTAGAGACAGCTCCTATTGACGCTGAAGAAATGATGGGGAAAGTCACACAATACATTTTTGAAATGAAAAACCCTAATATCCAAAGAATCACTAGACATTTATTAAAGAAATATCAAGCTGAGTTTCTGGAATATCCTGCAGCCACTAAAAATCATCATGAATTTGTCTCAGGATTAGCTTATCATGTTGTTTCAATGTTAGACCTTGCTAAAGCGATTGCAAATCTTTACCCTAGTTTGGATAAGGATTTATTATATGCGGGCATCATTCTCCATGATTTAGGTAAAGTAACAGAGCTATCTGGTCCTATATCCACAACTTATACAGTAAAGGGAAACTTACTCGGTCATATTTCCATCATGGTTAGTGAGATTGAAACAGCGGCTGAGGAGCTATCAATTCAAGGAGAAGAGGTCGTTATTTTACAGCATATTGTTCTGTCTCACCATGGTAAGGCAGAATGGGGAAGTCCGAAACCGCCTTTAATTAAAGAAGCGGAAATCATTCATTATATTGATAATTTAGATGCGAAAATGAATATGCTTGACCGGTCATTAGCTAGAGTCAAACCAGGTGAATACACTGAAAGAGTCTTTGCGTTAGATAATCGGGCATTTTATAAGCCGACCTTTCATGAATAAATGAGAAATAGCAAGTATGTGAAGTGTAAGAATGTCACATAACTTGCTTTTTTTTGTAGTTTAAATATTCGGTTGTATATGTATTAATCAAGCCAATGGAAATGAGAGTAAGGTGAGCAAAATTGTATGTTTGTTTAGTCTAGTTTTTTTAATTTTTTTGCATATTTTAGGACAAGCAGACATATTTTCTACTAAGAGAGTAAGGAGGAGTCCAATGGTACCTATATGGCTATACTTTGTGATTGCCGGTATTTTCATTAGCGCATTTATGGCGATTAAGACAGGTAGGGATGAAAGAAAGGCAGAAAATGTTCAAATTGAGCAAGAAGGTGAAGTTTATATGCAAAGGCTAGAATCCGCAAGGGATGAAAAACGAGAACAATATGAAAGACAAGGCTAACAAAGATCGAACTATAAATATAAAAAGAATAAACATATGCATGTTCTAATGGATTTTAAGACCAAAGAAAAGACCTGGTATGTCAAATAACCAGGTCTTTTGTGTTATTTTTCATCTTTTGCTTCGGAATCATCTGTTTCTGCTTCAGGTGCTTTGAATAACTCTTTAAAATCACTATCTTTTACTTCCACACCTGAATTCTCTAATTCCCTTTGCATTGCGTCTTGAATAATCGTACTATCGACTTTCGCTACTTTAACTTGGTATTCAATTTCTTCTTTCATATCTTCATATGATTCTTTTTCTTTTTTGTCAGTTACTTGAATGATATGGAAACCATGTTGTGATTCAACAGGGTCACTAATTTCATCTACTTTTAATGCATAGGCAGCTTCTTCAAATTCTGCAACCATCTGTCCAGCTCCAAACCAACCTAAATCGCCACCATTGGCAGCAGATGCTGTATCAGTTGAATATTCTTCTGCCACTTTAGAAAAGTCTTCGCCATCATCTAATTTCTTTTTCGCTTCTTCAGCTGTTTCTTTATCCGCTACAAGAATATGACGCGCTTGAATTTCTGGCTTATAATTCTCATAATATTCCTTCATTTCTTCTTCGGTAGCTTCAACATCTTTAATTGCCGCTTTTTCTTGCATTAGACCTGTTCTTAGCATTTCTTTTAGGTCTTCTTCACTTTCCATACCGTATTGGGCAAGTGCTAATTGGAAGTTAGAGCCTAATTGTTCTTTCATTGTATCTACTTGTTCATTAAGTTCGTCCTCGGAAACCTCATAATTTTCAGAAAGGACTTTCTCATAAACGAGTTCTTGCAGAACTTGTTCACCATATTGCTCTTTCAAGGCTTGATAAAAGTCTTCTTGTGTAATATTTCCGTTTCCTGTTTCGACTACTACTTCAGAATCTCCTGAACTACAAGCGCTTAAAACTAATACACCTGTGGCAACAGAAAGGGATAAAATCCATTTTTTCATGTTGAACACTCCCACGTTTATTGTTGTATATACACAGTAAATACTATAACACAAATCATTTCCTTAACAAAAATATTTACTACAAAAATAGGTTTATTTAAGAAAATTTTGGGTATTAGACTAACCATTCTGGAGAGTACAACATAGGATATAAAGAAATTGAAAATGATATTTCGTCCAGAGAAGTTTTTAGAAAATATAAAAAGACGAGATACGCGCCTATTCGCACGACAGAGTGTTTGAATAGTATGTGGTAACAACCTAATAAGGGAGGTGTTATCATGGGTGGAGGATTTGGATACGGCGGAGGCTTCGCTTTAATTGTTGTTCTTTTCATTCTATTAGTCATCGTAGGTGCTGCTTGGTTATAAAAAATAGCGTTATAAGACAATAAAAAAAGACCTTATAACGTACGATAGAAGGGAGGAAGATCCATGTCACACGGCGGTGGAGGATTTGGATACGGTGGAGGTTTCGCTTTACTCGTTGTCCTTTTCATTTTATTAGTTATTATTGGAGCTTCTTGGGTTTACTAATTCATACCTCAAGCTTTTCCATACAGAGAAAAAAGCGGCGAAAATCGGCCGCTTTTTTTACATTTATTTTAAGTAAATGCAATTTCAACAAAGGAAGAAATAAGCAATATCGTAATTAAAACATTAATTGTTCGATATACTTTAGGTTGTTTCTCCTCTGGAATTTCCTTTTGTAAACATAAGGAAAAAGTAAGTCTGTTAATATTATATAGGATAAATACAGCAAAAATAATGAAAATGGAGATCATCGATGATTCCCTCCCCTTGTCAATCGTAGTCTATTGTTTTACAATATCAAAAATAATCATAAAAAGATAGTATAAAAGGTTGGAAGAATAGATTTTATCTAGTTTCCTCGATTTGTATTAATATATTGAGTCCATCTTCATTCTCTTCAATATATGAATATTTTGGTGTATTCATTACGATTTTTATATAGATTAGATCTCTGCATGATAATCCGATATGCAAAGATAAAAGAATAATGAAAAACGCTCCATATTGTTGAAATGATAACATGAATAAAAACAGTGTTATATTAATAAATAAAATTGGTGCGATCAAAGCAGTTAGATACATAGATTTAGGTACGGGTTCATTGACTTTTAATTGGATCATAGGTACCCATTTTCCTCGTAATTCCAATGATTTCTTTATATTTTTATTTACCGGCATTAATGGAATATAATGAATTAATTTATGGATAGGATACAACCCAATTAGAATGAGGGTAAAGATACTTAAACTTTCTGTATTAATTACTGTATCAGGAAACAAATAATTCATTGGTAAATAGGTGATAATAAAGACAGTAAATGCCAGTATAGCAGACATGAAGTCTAACCATAATTGTCCATACTGCTTGTTAACATTTATCTCCTTTACACAGCTCATAAACAAAATAATCCCTCGCAGTTCAGCGCTCATGTTTTAAATTCAAACACTACTTTACTCTCCTCTTTAAGAAAAATCAATACCATTTTTTCGATAAAAAAATGATTTGTGTATTTCAACATCAAAGGGAAGAGATGTAAGGGTTTTCATTATTATTACACAATGAACAATAAATAATTTCCTTTTATGCCAAAATAAAAAAGCGGAGAAGTTTGTTAATAATTCCGCTTTTATCTTACAAGATTAAACTAATTCTTTTGTGTATTCTTTTTTCTTTGATAGTTTACCATCTTTTTCCTCGAATTCGTTATCAATATTAGAAAATGACTTTTCGAATATTTCCATAAAATCATCTCCGTAAATGTTGCGGATAATGGCCATCACTTCAATGATTTCTGGGAATTTTCCATATAACTCTTTTAAAGGCATCGCTCCTGAATAAATAGAATTTTTATCTGGATGATATGTTTCCATTAATTCTAGAAAAACGCTTTCACCTTTATCAGTTAATTTAATGTAAGTGTTCCTTTTATCACTTTCTCTTTTTGAAAATTCAAGATACCCTCTTTCTTCAAGCTTTTTAGAAAAATTAAATGCGGTAGATACATGCATTACGCCAAACTTCGCAACATCAGATATGGATGCGCCATTTAAATGATAAGCAATCCATAAAATATGGTGTTCATTGATATTTAAGTCATATGGTTTAATCCATTGTTGCCAGTCTTTTTCAATAGATTTCCATAATGCTTTACTCAATTGAGCAACCCTTTGGCTGAAAAGCATGGCTTCCTTGATTGAGAAATTCGTTTCTGACATTTCGCTTCACCTACTTTTTTATTATTGTATATTTATTATGCCAATAAAGCAAAAATTAATAAAGATATAAATTTGCATAATTTTTAGATTTTGTTTCTTGTTTTTAGAGAGTAATACTTCTGTTAGCATTTGGCATAATCGTAAGCAAACCATTTTTATAACATAATATATTAGATTTCTTTTTTAAAATAAGAAATCCTTCTTTTTTTCTAAAATAAATAGAAAAAAGAAGGATTGTAAAATAGAAGGGGAATTACTCTTTGTTCATTGGTTTGGCATCTTTTAATGTTTGTTCTAATTCAGCAATAGATTTTTCAATATTTGCGATTTCTTGTTGTAAGTTTTGTTGATGAGGAAGAATTTCACTTTTCCATTGTTTAATGGAAGATGATACGTCTTCGGTTAAGGTGGAAAGAGCTATTTTTCCTTCTTCACCTACATGGACGATCTGATTCTTAATATCAGTCAATTGTTTACCTAATTCTTTTATTTGAATAGAAGCTGATTTTGATTGTACAGTAATATATTTTCGGGTATCTTTACCGGAAGCAGGTGCAGTAAAGAGTGTAGCTGCAGCAGCTGCTACCCCGCCAACGACAAAACCTAAAAAAAGTGATTTCGCTTTCAATCTAAACTCTCCTTTCCATAATAATGTCTACGTCTATCATACATGAATCCAGTAAAAAGAGCATCTTTTAATCCTTATATACCACGCTTTCAAGCTTTATTAAACATAAAAAAACCACCTGCAATTACAAGCAGGTGGGGAAGCTCTATAAATGAATCGTACGTTCATTTAATTTAGTACGTTTATTAATAGATTTTGTTATTGGGAATAGAATCGCCATTAAAATTGCATTTAATATTACGGCTGGTAAGACGCTTGCTGCAAATAGCGCGATAAACGCACCTGGTAGACCAACAATGATATAAGCAGATGTTAAAAATATAAATCCGGATACCAGTGTGCCAATCGCTGTTAAGACAATAGCGACAATTGATTTAGCGCTGATATTTTTTAACAGTGACAGCAGACCATAAAATATAAAGGCAGTGATCAGCTTATCAATAATATTAGGAATTTGTCCTCCTGGAAACCCTGTGGTTAAGGCTGAAAGAATACCACTTACAAGTCCAATAAGAGCAACGCTTTTGATGTCAGTAAATAATAAAATGCCTAAGAACATCATGACTAACATCATGTCAGGCTTTACACCCATAATAATTGGCGGAGTTATGGCATGTAGTACAACACCCATTCCTGCCAATAGGGCAAGGGCCACAATATTTTTACTCTTCATTTTCTCATCTCTCCTCAAGGCTCATCTCTTTTAAGCTATATTCTCCTACAATGCACTCATTGCTTGCAGCGAGAACTTTTGTATATTATAACATCACAAATATCATATGAACATATCTATTTTATGGTTAATATTTTTCTTTGAAGTTCTTCATAAATGATACTAAAGCTTCTACATGTTCTAATGGAACAGCATTATAAATAGAAGCTCTACAACCACCAACAGAGCGATGCCCATTTAATCCAACAAATCCTGCTTGACTCGCTTCTTCAAGGAATTTTGCAGAAAGATCTTCGCTTTTTAAGTTAAAAGTCACATTCATATGAGAACGGCTATTCTCATCGGCATGCCCTATATAAAAACCATTACTATTATCAATCATATTGTATAAAAGGGAAGACTTCTCTTCATTTCTCTTACGAATGGCTTCGATCCCACCATTTTCTTCTACCCATTCTAAAACTAGAGAGAGAAGGTAAATGGCTAGTGTTGGAGGTGTGTTGTATAAAGAGTTGTTTTTTGCATACGTGTCATAGCTTAACATCGTAGGTAGTGCAGGTTGACTTTGAATGAGTTCTTTACGAATAATAACTACTGTTACCCCAGAAGGTCCTAAATTTTTCTGCGCTCCTGCATAGATTAGATCGAATTGCTCTATTTGCAGTGGGCGGGACAAAATATCGCTTGACATATCTGCAATAAGCGGGACTTGTGTATTTGGAAATTGGTGCCACTGTGTGCCAAAGATCGTATTATTGCTCGTTAGATGGAGATAAGCAGCATCATCTGACAAATTGATTTCCTCTAGCTCAGGAATGCGATGATAGCCCGTTTCCTTCGTTGAAGCAGCAATATGGGTTGAACCCAACTTTTTGGCTTCTTTTAATGCTTTATCTGACCATGAACCAGTAAGGATATAGTTTGCGGTCTGATCTTGTTTTAATAAATTCATCGGAATCATAGAAAATTGTAAACTCGCTCCACCTTGTAGAAAAAGAACTTCATAATCATCTGGGATGGATAGGATGTTTCTTAATGAGGCAATAGCTTTGTTATGTACTTTTTCATAGTCTTTACTTCTATGGCTTAACTCCATTAAAGCCATACCTGTTCCATTAAAATCTAGCCAAGATTCTTTTGCTTTTTCTAGGACAGCAAATGGCAAAGTCGCTGGCCCTGCATTAAAGTTAAATGCTCGTTTCATGCTTTTCCCTCCATCATTCACAATGTTGTACTATATCGCTGTAGCGAAATAAAGATATCATTATGTTATCAAAAAAAACATATTTGTACAGGCTTAATTAAAAAGATTGTGAATTTTTTTAGAAATAGTTTAAGTCGGGATTCTTTCGCGAAGAGGGGGGTACAAAGGAAAATGAGATTGAGAGGAGAAAAAGAAATATTTTTTGGCCTTGGGGTTTGAGTGTAGAAACATCTATATGGAAGGTTAGCAGAAATACTTGTAAATGAGGAGGTTGGGACATAAGTATTCTAGCTAATGATTTATCCGAATGATTAGGAGTTTTATCATCTAATCATTCGGTTTTTTGTGATTTGAACCCTTATATGCAAAGAATAGTGAAATGGAGCGGAAGACACTCGACTCCTGCGGGAAATAGAGGGAAAGCTGAGACCCCACAGGCAATGCCGAGGAGGCTCAGCCCCTCCCCGCGGAAAGCGAGTGACTGTAGCGCAATGGAACGGACTTTTTTTTGCAAATGATATTTTAAGATCAATTTGTTATTGTTCTTTTTTGAGGTTAGCTCATTTAGTTATGTCCCAGCCTCCCTTTATGATAAATGACTGTGGATTTGCTGTGACATCTTTTGTAGGTCTTCAGGCGTATATTCTGAAGTATGTGTTTTCCAGACGACACCTAAACCATCACCTTGACCATATCTAGGAATAAGGTGCATATGATAATGAAAAACCGTTTGGCCAGCAATTTCACCATTGTTATTAATCGTGTTTAATCCATCAGGCTGGAACTCTTCTTTAAGCGCCCGGCTAATGGCTGGAACTGCTTCAAATACGTGGCGGGCTGTTTCTTCATCTAATTCAAAAATATTTTCTTTATGTACCTTTGGAATGATCAATGTATGTCCTTTTGTTACTTGACTGATATCTAGAAATGCAACGACATGCTCATTTTCATACACTTTCGCTGAGGGAATTTCCCCGGCTACAATTTTACAAAAGATGCAATCACTCATATCTTTTCATCTCCCTTATGTTCGAATTGACCATATTTTATCATAAATTAAGAAAAATCATAAATAAAAGAAGCAGGATTCAATAAGAATCCTGCCGAAATTGAAGGGGAATGCTTCTTGGGCTTCTACTCTTGGAAATACTCTTTAACAAACACCTCATTTGAAAGTTTTGTTAAAATGCATTGAAGAACTACCATCACAAATTACGTGTAATTGGTATCTTTAATAAACACCTCATTTAAAATGATGATTTAAACCACTTTCGGTAAAGCGATTTAAATGTTTAAAAAAAGCTCAATGCGTTTTCATTACATTTGTGCAATAAAAACATCTCCTTTAATAGTTGCATTTGAAGCTACAATCGATTTGAAAGATAATTGTCTGCCGTAGACACCTCATTCAATTTCATTCATTGAAATAATGAATGTTGATTTGTGTTCCCCTTCATAAATTATAATCCCCGTAAAACGAATAGATATGCATCACCTGAAAAAATAGTTGTTTTCTTTACAATATGGTTTTAATTTACTTACAATAAGAATAACTTTTTACAAGGAAGGTCGATCAAATGACGTTATTAAATATTCAAGAGGTAACAGGTGGTTATACGAGAAATCCCGTTTTAAAGGGTATTTCCTTTGATGTCAAACCAAATGAAATCGTGGGATTAATCGGCTTAAATGGTGCAGGTAAAAGCACAACAATAAAGCATGTTATTGGACTAATGGAGCCACAAAAAGGCGAGATAACGATTAATGGAAAATCATTCTTAAGTAACAAAGATGCTTATCGTAGACAATATACATTTATTCCAGAAACACCGATTTTGTATGATGAATTAACTTTAGATGAACATTTAGAAATGACGGCAATGGCTTATGGACTTGAACGTGAAATCTTAAAGGAAAGAAAAGCACAGTTACTAAAAGAATTTAGAATGGAAAAGCGCTTAAAGTGGTTTCCTGCTCATTTCTCTAAAGGAATGAAACAAAAAGTAATGATTATGTGTGCTTTCCTTGTACAACCTTCCTTATATATTGTAGATGAACCTTTTGTTGGGCTTGATCCACTCGGTATACAATCATTATTGGATTTAATGGAGAAAATGAAAAATAGCGGTGCAGGTATCCTTATGTCCACGCACATATTAGCAACGGCAGAAAGGTATTGTGATCGCTTTGTGATCATTCATGAAGGTGAAATTAGAGCGAAGGGCACATTAGAAGAGCTAAGGGTACAATTTAAAATGCCCGGTGCTACATTAGATGATTTATATATCCAGTTAACAAAGGAAGAAAATTATGAATGATATACAAAGTATTTGGAAGAACCGTTTAGCGAAAAGAGCGAAGGAACTAAGTCGCTACTTAAAATATATTTTTAATGGGCACATCGTTATTGTTATGGTATTTCTTATTGGTACAGTAGCCTATTCGTATCAAGAATGGCTAAAAACGCTCCCTTCGGATTTTCCAGTGGCTGAAATTATGGCCATTCTACTTGGTCTTATCGTTACATATAGCCCTATTTATACTTTTTTAGAAGAAGCAGATCGTGTGTTTTTACTTCCTTTAGAGAACAAACTAGGTATGTATTTCAAGAAAGCAATATTAACTAGCTTTTTATTATCGTCCTATTTAATTCTTATCGGCTTGGCAGTATTAATGCCGATGTATGCAAGTGTAAATCAAGGGGATTTCAGTTCGTTTTTACCGTTTTTAATTATTTTGTTGTTAGTAAAAGGTGTGAATATGCTTATTCGTTGGCGAGTCCAATATGAAATGGATCATACGACGCATCTTTTTGACTCATTTGTTAGATTCGTAATCAATGTTGCTTTGTTATTTTTCATATTCAGCTCAGCACATATTGGGTTCACGATTGCTACAATAGGTATTCTTTTACTCCTTTATTTGTATTTCTATCAGAAAACAAAAGGAAAAGGATTAAAATGGGAATTCCTCATTCAGTCTGAAGAGAGAAAAATGGCTAAGTTTTATCGAGTGGCAAATATGTTTACAGATGTACCGCATTTACGTGATCAAATTAAGCGGAGAAAATGGTTGGACTGGTTGTTACAATGGGTTTCCTATCAGCAGGAAAACACCTATCATTATTTATACTTAAGAACTTTTCTCCGAACGGGAGATTATTTAGGTATCTTTTTCCGTTTAACAGCCATTGGCGGTGTGTTGTTATATTTTATTCATAATGGGATCGCGCAAGTTGTTATTGCCATGCTTTTTATCTATCTGACAGGATTTCAACTCATACCATTATGGAAGCAACACCAGAATAAGTTATGGATAGACCTTTACCCAGTTGATATAAAAATCCGCGAAAACTCTTTTAAATGGTTAATTGCTCGTATACTTATCATTCAAGCCATCATTTATGCGCTCATTCTTATGATAAAAGGGAGTTTCTTTGTAGGCTTTGCTGTCCTCGTTTTAAGTGGGTTAGTAGCTGTCGGTTATGCATATCTTTATATGATGAAAACATTGCGTTCTCAATCGTAGGGTGATAAAAGTAATTGATAATGGAGTGTGTGATATTATGGGGAGTTATGAGGATGTTGTATCAAGAGAAGTAAAAGATTGGCTCTATCAAATGCGGAAAAAGTCAAGATTATGGAAAAGAACATCCAAGCAGGCACAGGATAAATTCAATGGATTGATACCAGAAAAAGCTCATCACTTGATAACAGATGCTATAAAGCATATGGTAAAAGCCACATTATGGGGGAGTGAATATACATCAAAGAGACCTTCTCATATAGCGCTTACCTTACAGGAGCAGGATGAGAAGTTAACAGAGACGCTGATTAAATACCGAAATACCGCTTCTGTTGAAGGAGCAGGAACAGGTGCTGTTGGTTTTTTAGGTGGGTTAGCAGATTTTCCACTGCTTCTAAGTATAAAAATGAAGTTTCTATTTGATGCAGCAATGATCTATGGCTATGATACATCAGAATATGAAGAAAGATTATTTATACTTCACATTTTCCAATTAGCTTTTTCCAGCGATGATAAACGTAGAGAAACAATGGATATCGTAGAAGATTGGGAAAATAAAAAAGCAGAACTTTTAGATATGGACTGGCAGGTGTTTCAACAAGAATACAGGGACCATATTGACTTAATTAAGATGTTACAAATGATTCCTGGAATTGGTGCGGTAGTTGGTGCATATGCAAATTTTCATTTGTTGGAGCAATTAGGGACGGCAGCTAAAAATGCTTATCGGCTAAGAAGAATCCAACTAAATAACTGAAATTTTAATGCCACAGATGTTCATTCTGTGGCTTTTTTGTTATTAAACATATTTCCCGGGGAATTCCGACAAAAAAATTAGTCATGTCGAATGGTGATACACACAACTTTTACTCCCAAACATATTTTAAAGTAATCCATTAGGCCATATGCCTAATAAATGGATGAGGGGGGAGAGTGACGAACATGGGCATCGAATTAACAGCCATTCATTGGATTTATGTAGTGTTTATCTTATTAATTATTGGATTTATGGTTGCGAGAAGAGATACCACCTTTATTTGTATAGTTGGGATATTCTTAATTGCAATCACAGCAACGAATTCGATTAATTCTTCGATTAGTGGAATTTTTAACAGTTTTATTTTTGCTATTACGGAATTACTACCTACAATATTGGTCATCTCAATTATTGTAGGTATGAGTAAAACATTAACATCAACCGGCATTAATGATGTCATGATTTCACCATTTACTAAACTGATTAAAACACCAACATTAGCTTATTGGATAATTGGTATTTTAATGATGGGCATTTCATGGTTCTTTTGGCCATCCCCAGCAGTTGCTTTAATTGGTGCAGTGTTATTACCAGTCGCTCTAAGAGCAGGTCTACCAGCATTAGCGGTAGCGATGTCAATGAACTTATTTGGTCATGGGATAGCATTATCAGGAGATTTTGTTATTCAAGCTGCCCCCAAACTGACAGCAGATGCAGCCGGGTTACCAGTTAGTGATGTGATCTCGGCTAGTATTCCTCTTGTTATTGTTATGGGGGTTGTCACCACCTTAACAGCGTTTTTCTTTATAAAGAGGGATATGAATTCAGGTAAGCTAAATATGTCAACTGCTGTCACGGAAAGTACGGATTTACCTACTGATTTACCGCAAGCAAACTTACTTACCCCTATACAAAAAAGAGTTTTTGCTATTCTTATTCCCATTTTATTTGCCTTTGATGTGGTAGTTATGTTTTTATTTGACCTCCAAGGAGGAGATGCAACCGCTTTAATTGGGGGTACAGCCATACTCATTTTACTCACAATCACATTATTTTCTCATAAACATAAAGGTCTCGAAAAAATAACCACTTATTTAGTAGAAGGATTTCAATTCGGATTTAAAGTATTTGGACCAGTGATACCCATTGCTGCGTTCTTTTATTTGGGAGATGCTGGGTTTCAGGCCATCATTGGAGAGCAGCTTCCTGAACATTCACATGGAATCGTCAACGACTTAGGTGTTGCACTTGCATCTGTTGTACCATTAACTGCACAAGTTGGTGCGATTACATTAACGGTAGTAGGTGCAATAACTGGTTTGGATGGCTCAGGTTTTTCAGGAATATCTTTGGCTGGATCTATTGGCAGTTTGTTTGGTACAGCGATTGGTGGTGGAGCAGCAACATTAACGGCATTAGGTCAAATTGCAGGAATTTGGGTAGGTGGCGGAGCGTTAATTCCATGGGCGATGATTCCTGTTGCCGCTATATGTAAAGTGGATGTATTTGAGTTAGCGAGGCGTAATTTTCTTCCTGTCGTCATTGGTTTAATTGTAACGACAATTGTAGCGATGTTTTTAATATAGTGATAGAAAATGAATAGGCTGAGGCGAAGGAAAGTAGCCTCAGCTTCTTCTAGTAAGGTTTTTTTATTTTACGTTCATTGACCTTTTACCTATGTTTTTTCAATGAGAAAGCTTTTATTTATCTGTTGTTTGTATATAATAAAAACTGGTATAGGCAGGATCTGTCAGTAATTCTTTCTTACTACTTTGTTCTTTCTGTATTTTTTTTGCTATAGGACTGGCGCTTTCCCAATTTTTATATGAAGATTCGGAGTCCCAGGCTGTAATAATTACATAAGTATTCCCTTTCATTGGGGTTAAAACCCTAGCTGCTTGGAAACCATTTGTATTTGTAAAGCTTGAAGAGAATTGCTGATAGTTGAATTCGAAAATGGGCTTTCTTTCATCAGTTACGGGGATATATTGAATAGCGATAAATTTACTTCTGTGAAGGTCTCCGGTTGAATCATGGATCTGATATGATTTTGGTTGTTGAAATTTACTTTTTTTACTTTCTGTTTCATGTACTAACAGGGTATTCTGACTATTTTGCATAAGAACGATATTCTCTTTACTTAATTTTTCCATGAGTGGAAGTAGAAAATTTCTAGTGCCACTTGTCATGTGAAGATTCATTACTATTTCACCTCGTTTTTGATGATAAAAACGTCAAATTTTCGACATTTGGTGCGGGTACTGTACAATAAACACCGAAAAAAGTTATAGTTAATGTGAACATTTACTAAATAAGAATAATTCTAAGCTTATTTGTATTGTAAATACATAAGGCAATTGAAAGGTGGACGTTATTTAATGACTATAAATGATACATTCCTTAAGGCGGCTCGAGGAGAGAAGACTGATTATGTGCCTGTATGGTATATGAGACAAGCAGGCAGGTCACAGCCGGAATATCGCGCAATAAAGGAAAAATACTCTTTGTTCGAAATTACCCATCAACCTGAATTATGCGCATATGTAACAAGACTTCCTGTAGAACAGTATAACAATGATGCCGCTATTTTGTACAAGGATATCATGTCACCGCTTCCAAGTCTCGGTGTAAAGGTAGAAATAAAATCTGGAGTAGGCCCAGTCATTGATAATCCAATTCGTTCGATGCAAGATGTAGAGAAGTTAGGCGAGATACATCCTGAAGAAGATGTCCCATATATTCTAGATACGATTAAGTTATTAACTAAAGAACAATTATCTGTACCGTTAATTGGATTTACCGGTGCACCATTCACATTAGCCAGTTACATGATCGAAGGTGGACCTTCTAAAAATTATTATAAGACAAAAGCGTTTATGTATTCAGAACCAAAAGCCTGGTTTGCACTAATGGATAAATTAGGTGAAATGGCCATCACATATGTAAAGGCACAAATTAAAGCGGGTGCTAGTGCCATTCAAATTTTTGATTCGTGGGTCGGTGCATTAAACGTAGAAGATTATCGTATTTATATTAAACCTGTCATGGAAAAAATCTTTACTGGCTTGAAAGATGAAGGGGTACCACTTATTATGTTCGGTGTTGGTGCGAGTCATTTAGCGAATGAATGGAATGACCTTCCATTAGATGTTGTAGGGCTTGATTGGAGGTTGCCAATTAGTGAAGCAAGGTCAAGAGGTATTTCAAAGACAGTGATGGGGAACCTAGAGCCAGCTATGTTACTTGCTCCGTGGGAAGTAATTGAGAAAAAGGTCCGTGCTATTCTTGATGAGGGTATGAGTCAATCTGGATATATTTTTAACTTAGGACATGGTGTCTTCCCAGAAGTAAACCCTGAGACATTAAAAAAACTCACATCATTTATCCATAGTTATTCTAAGGAACAATTAGGGAAATAATAAAAGAAAAAGTAATCATTTTTAAAGAGGTGTAAGAATGAATAAAGAAAAAATTGGTTTATTAGTCATGGCTTATGGAACACCTTACAAAGAAGAAGATATTGAACGGTACTACACACATATTAGACATGGTAGAACGCCATCGGAAGAAATGTTAGAAGATTTAAAGAGTCGCTATAAAGCGATTGGAGGAATATCGCCATTAGCAAAAATAACTGAGAATCAAGCGCGATCACTGCAAGAACAATTAAATAAGATTCAAGACCAATATGAATTTAAAGCTTATATCGGGTTAAAGCATATAGAGCCATTCGTTGAAGATGCAGTACAACAAATGCATGATGATGGGATCACAAAAGCTGTTAGTCTTGTTCTGGCACCCCATTATTCTACTTTTAGCATTAAATCTTATAATGGTCGGGCAGAAGATAAAGCTCAGACGCTTGGTGGACCAACAATTTACTCAGTCGATAGTTGGTATAAGGAACCGAAATTTATACAATTTTGGGCAGATGGTGTGAAGAAGCAAATTGCTAAAATGTCAGCTGAGGAAAGAGATCAATATATATTAATTGTCTCAGCGCATAGCTTACCAGAAAAGATTAAAGAATATGGTGATCCATACCCTGATCAACTACAAGAAACAGCTGAGTTGATTGCTAAAGAAGCTGGTGTTCGTGAATTTGCTGTCGGTTGGCAAAGTGAAGGAAATACACCTGATCCATGGCTAGGACCTGATGTACAGGATTTAACGAGAGATTTATATGCAAAAAAAGGCTATAAAGCATTTATTTATGCACCAGTTGGTTTTGTCGCTGACCATTTAGAAGTGTTATATGATAATGACTATGAATGTAAGGTAGTTACTGATGAAATAGGAGCTGCCTACTATCGTCCTGAAATGCCAAATAGTCATCCGGCGTTTATTGATGCTTTAGCAACAGTTGTCCTGTACAGATTGAAAAATAAGTAATGAAATGGATTGCAACCGCTTTTTTTATTTTCATAAAGGAGCGGTTACTTTTTTAAGGGTTTTTTGACAATGTGAACAGTTTGGTCATAGAGAGGGGAGAAATAGATGGCCATTGACCGGAAACAATTAATTATTCAAGCTGCTACAAAATCATTTTCTCTGTTTGGCTATAAAGCCACAACAATGGAGCAAGTAGCCAAAATCGCTAATGTAGGGAAAGGGACCATTTACACTTTCTTTAAAAATAAAGAAGAATTATTCGATGAAATAATTACGGCCCTTATTAGAGAAATGAAAATAGAGGCAGAACAGGTTTTGTCAACGGATTTATCTTTACAAGAGAATTTACATTTAGCTCTTTATCGCATTTTGGAATACAGACTAGAGCATCAATTAACAATTAAGCTGTTCCAAGAGGGAAAAGAAATGGGAACCACTGCAGTTATAGAGATGACGAACAAAATGGAAAGAGAAATCATTTCTTACATAGGGGAAAAAGTAAAAACATTAGGTATTGATAAAGGGGAAATCGAACCGTGCGATCCGGAATTGACTGCCTTTATTATGTTAAAGTTATACATATCACTCATTTTTGATTGGGAAAGGCAGCATGCCCCACTTTCGAAAAGTGAAATTGCTGAGCTAATGGAAAGGTATGTGTTTCAAGGGCTTTTAAAATCATAAATGAATCATAATCAGATCAGTTCGCATATACAGTGTGGACTGGTTTTTTGCTGTTTCTAATAAAGTAATTTAGATGAACAGTTTTTGTGTCGATTTTAAAATCCAAGTAAAAGTCACTCAAATCAAAACTTCAAACAAAAATCTGAGCAAAAGCATTTTTTATGTCATTTAGATCAAAAATCGGAAAGAAAAGCTAAGCTGTTTTTTAACGTAATTTCAGTATTTATTCTTTATACTTTGATTTGTTAGTCAATCCCTGCTAGATGGATTGCTGAACTCGGAGCGTGCTCGTTACTATTATTCAATTTGCCAGTAATATAGGTCTCCCTTATAAACTTTGAACATAACATTTTGTTTGCCATGAAAATGGAGGAAGGCATGCTAAGGGGAGCACGCCTTCTTCTTTTAATTATCATGAGATTTATATAATAATGGATGGGGAAACTAGTATTCTACATATCTGAGACACCTAAACAATGGTCACACTTATTACCGTAACATTCATGTTGCTCTTCGATGGATTTCCCGCATTCAGCACATTGCTTTTGGGGGAGATTCCTAAAGAATTCTAAAATGTTTTGAACCATGGTTGAAGCCTCCTATTGTTAATTGAATTGTTTTAATATTTATATTGTATTATAACAGATTTATTTAGTCAATAACTGTTTCAATACAAATTTGAAAAAATGAAAAAATGGGCATGATTTAGTATAGTTAAAGATGAATCAAAAGGAGGGAAATGTATGAAGTTGACGGTTATAGGTGCATGTGGAGGTTATCCAAAAGTAGGAGAAGCAAGTGCTGGTTATCTTTTAGAACATAATGGTTTCACATTATTAATTGACTGTGGAAGTGCTGTATTATCAAAAATGCAAGAAATTAAACAGCCAGAGGAGTTAGACGCAGTCATTATTTCCCATTATCACCCAGATCATCATGCTGATATAGGTGTACTACAACACGCTCGATTAATTCAAGGATTCTTAGGAAACAAGACAAGTATTCTCCCTATTTATGGGCATGATGAAAATGAATATGAATTTCAAAAGTTAAATTATAAAAATATATCAGAAGGTGTACCCATTAATGGAAGTCTTCCTTTAGAAGTTGGCCCGTTCACGATTACCTTTCAACAAACCAATCATCCCGTATTGTGCTATGCCATGCGCATAAAAGTTGATGATAAAGTAATTGTCTACACAGGTGATACCTCATATAAAGAAGAGTTAGAAACTTTCGCTCACGAAGCGGATCTTCTTCTATGTGAGTGTAATTTTTATGGACATCAAGATGGTCAAAATGCGGGACATATGAATAGCTTCGATGCAGGTCGGTTAGCACAAATAGCCAAAGTGAAGCATCTGCTATTAACCCATTTGCCCCATTATGGTAATATAGAATCGTTAAAGGATGAAGCTTTAACAGAGTACAAAGGACCGATTAGTCTGGCCGCTTTTGGCATGACTTTTGAAATTTAAAGGAGTGGAAACATGAAATTTATAGATAATCAAGGAATTACAGATCCTCGCATTAACTTAGCTATTGAAGAGTATGCGTTGAAAAATTTAGATATTAATGAATCATATCTATTGTTCTACATAAATAAACCATCAATCATAATTGGTAAAAACCAAAATACGATTGAAGAAATCAATACAGAATACGTTGAGAAAAATGGACTGCATGTAGTACGCCGCTTATCTGGTGGTGGTGCTGTATACCATGATCTTGGTAATTTAAACTTTAGTTTCATTACAAAGGATGATGGTGAAAGCTTTCATAATTTCTTGAAATTCACTGAACCAGTGATTACTGCTCTAAAAAAGTTAGGTGTAAATGCAGAATTAAGTGGAAGAAATGATTTGACAGTAGACGGGAGAAAGGTTTCTGGAAATGCACAGTTCTCTACAAAAGGGAGAATGTTTAGTCATGGAACATTAATGCTTGATTCAGAAATTGAAAACGTTGTCTCTGCACTTAAAGTGAAAAAGGATAAGATTGAATCAAAAGGAATCAAATCTATTCGCAGCCGGGTAGCAAACATCTCTGAATTTTTAACTGAGAAAATTTCTATCGAAGAATTTAGACAATTGCTTTTGCAACATATATTTGAAGGTAGTGAAGTAAGTGAATATCGTCTAACCGAAAAAGACTGGGAAGAAATCCACAAAATCTCAGAACAAAGATATCAAAAATGGGATTGGAACTATGGCAAGTCACCAAAATTTGATTATGAGCATTCTAAAAGGTTTCCAGTAGGTTCTATTGACATTAGATTGAATGTAACAAAAGGGCAAATTATTGAATGTAAAATTTACGGTGATTTCTTTGGTGTCGGAGATGTAACTGATATTGAAGAAAAGTTAGAAGGCATCCGCTATGAAAAAAGTGAAATTGAAAAGGCGCTAGCTGATGTAAATATAAAACATTATTTCGGTAATATCACTTTAGAAGACTTTATTAACTTAGTGTACTAGAGCTGTATCAGTCTGTGATTATTAAGGCATGAAAGTATTTTCACCGTTTGGGGGATGAAAAGCTTTTATGCTTTTTTGTTTGATTAATAAAGAAAAAAACAAAGTAGATCTCACTAGACTACTTGAATCCTGAAATTTCTTTTAATATAATAAATTTAGAAAATTTATATTATAAAAATGAATGATTATTCATTCAGAAAAGAGGGAGAAACTTGAATTTAACAAGTCAGCTTCACAAGATTGCCTTAGAAAATGGAGAAAAGAATGCGTATTATTTTATGGATCAAGCAAGTACATATGCTGAGCTTGATGAACAAGTAACTAGGTTTGCTTCTGGACTTTCGTCATTAGGTATTAAAGAAGGTGATCATATTGCCTTGCTACTGGGTAATTCGCCGTATTTTGTTATTAGTTTATATGGTGCGTTAAAGCTAGGGGCAAAGGTAATACCGGTAAACCCTATCTATACGCCTGAAGAAATTGGCTATATTTTAAAAGATGGCGATGTAAAAGCGGTGATTATGCTTGAGCAATTATTACCATTAGCAGAAAAAATGCATCATTTATTAACAGATATTAAGCATTATATTGTCTGCGAAACCGGTCAATCAAACGGACTGTCAACATTGGAAGATAAGTCGGTGTACTCTAAATTGAAATCGTTTTCAGAGGTTGTTGCCAAAGGAAATGTTACATTTGCTGATGCAGATGTTACTCCTGATGATGTTGCGATCATACTCTATACCTCAGGAACAACTGGTAAACCTAAAGGAGCGATGTTAACTCATCGTAATCTGTATAGTAATGCAAGTGATGTCGCGGACTATTTGCAGATTAATGAACGTGACACAGTAATTACAACATTGCCTATGTTTCACGTGTTTTGCTTAACGGTTGCTTTGAATGCCCCACTTATAAGTGGAGCAACGATCTTAATAGACCCTAAATTTAGTCCAAAAGAAATTTTCCGTTTAGTGGAAAAATACAAGCCAACTGTGTTTGCCGGCGTTCCTACAATGTATAATTTTCTTTATCAATATCCTGAAGGCAATCCTGAAGTCTTCCAATCTATGAGATTATGTATTTCTGGAGGTGCTTCACTTCCTGTTGCGTTGTTAGAAAATTTCGAGAAGAAATTCAATGTGGTTATTTCTGAAGGCTATGGCTTATCAGAAGCTTCTCCAGTCACATGCTTTAATCCACTAGATCGTCCACGAAAACCGGGGTCGATTGGCACATCTATTATTCATGTTGAAAATAAAGTAGTTAATGAATTAGGTGAAGAAGTTGCTGTAGGTGAAGTAGGGGAGCTTGTTGTGAAAGGGCCAAATGTTATGAAAGGATATTACAAAATGCCTGAAGAAACAGCTGCTTGCTTAAAGGAAGGTTGGTTATATACAGGTGACCTTGCTAAAAAGGACGAAGAAGGGTACTTCTACATTGTTGACCGTAAGAAAGATATGATCATTGTTGGCGGCTATAATGTGTATCCAAGAGAAGTAGAAGAGGTTTTTTATGACCACCCTGACATTGTAGAAGCGGCTGTATTAGGTGTACCTGATCAAAATACTGGAGAAAAAGTTTTAGCCTATATTGTACCTAAAAATGCAGATTTGACGGAGGCAGATTTATTGGCTTATTGTAAAGAAAAATTAGCCAAATACAAAATTCCTTCTTCTATAGAATTTTTAGAAGAATTGCCGAAGAATACAACTGGAAAGATACTGCGTCGTGCCCTAAAGAAAAAGGTCTTGGAAAATCAAGAAGTATAAGCAAAAAAATATGTTGACAAAAGATTCTAAATATTTTAGAGTTACTATATCAATTAAATAACCACTATCTAGAGAGGTGGAGGGACTGGCCCTACGAAGCCTCGGCAACAGACTTAGCATTGAAGTACTGTGCCAATTCCAGCAAGCTAGCATGTTAGCTTGAAAGATAGGAAGAGAATGAAATATTTATGAGCGTACGTTACCTCTTCCTTTTTGGGAAGAGGTTTTTTTATGGCTGATTGGACGACCAAAAGCGATAAACATTCTTAGCACAATTGATAAATACATTATTATGCTTCTTTTGTAGAAGCGTTATAGGAGGTAATGGCAGTATGAGCCATAAACAAATAATATTGAATGCATTTGAAATGACGAGTGCAATGCACAATTCTCATGGGCTATGGAAGCATAAAGATTCCAAAAGACATCGTGCCTATAAAGATATTCATTATTGGATGGAATTAGCCAAAACTCTCGAGAAGGGGAAATTCGATGCTGTCTTCTTTGCTGATGTATTAGGTGTTTATGATACGTATAAAGAGAGTAAAGAACCTTCAATTAATGATGGATTACAGTTTCCTGTTAATGATGGAGCGTTTGTTATTCCCGCCATGGCAGCAGTGACAGAGCATCTGTCATTTGCATTAACGGTGAGTACAACATATGAGCCACCTTTTGGGCAGGCAAGAAGGTTTTCTACATTAGATCATTTGACAAAAGGAAGAGTGGCATGGAACATTGTTACTTCTTACCTTCCTAATGCGGCAAGAAACTTTGGTTTCAAAGATATGATTAAACATGATAAGCGGTATGAAATTGCTGATGAATATATGGATGTCGTTTATAAACTGTGGGAATCAAGCTGGGAAGATGGAGCGGTGATCGAAGATACAGAAAAAGGGGTATTAATCGACCGTAAGAAAATCCATGAAATTCACCATAAGGGAGAATATTTTGATGTCGAAGGACCGCATTTATCAGAGCCGTCACAACAAAGAACACCTGTTTTATATCAAGCAGGTACGTCTCCTAAAGGGCGTGCTTTTGCAGCAAAGCATGCGGAATGTGTATTTGTAGGTGGACCCACTCCTGAAAGAGTAAGACATTATACAGAGGACATTCGAAAACAAGCGGCTGAATATGGCAGAAATCCGGAAGATATTAAAATATTTACTTTTCTAACAGTCATTGTAGGTAAAACAACTGAAGAAGCGGAAGAAAAATTTGCTGAATACAACCGATTATGGAGTGCGGATGCAGCGAAAGCACAGTTTGGGGGCGCAAGCGGTTATAATGTTGCACAATATACACAGGATGAGTTAGATAACCCATTTGAATTTAAAGCTACAGAGCATGGGCATTATAAAGCGGCTTCATTAACGAAAGATGCAAAGAAAAAGCTATCGATTAAAGAAGCGATTTCTAAATTAGAAGGATTAGATAGAGACAACATAATTATCGGCAATCCAACAGAAGTAGCAGACCAGATTCAATATCAGTTTGAAGCCTCTGGTGTTGATGGTTTTAATTTAAATCATTTAGTAACACCATCAGATTTGGAGGATTTTATTGAGCTTGTTATTCCGGTTCTACAACAACGTGGTTTATATAAAAAGGAATATAAAGAGGGCACGTTAAGAGAGAAGCTTTTTCCTCATGGCTCGCCTCTTTTACCAAGTGGTCATCCAGGAAGTAAATATCGCAAAGGTGAAAAAATAAACAATTAAAATAAGAGGTGAAGATATTGAAAAAAGTTTGGTTACTATACTTTGTTCTGACTTGTTGCGCTGTTTTAAGTGCATGTGGGGCTTCAGGTTCATCTGGGGAAGAAAAGAAAGAGTTGGTCTTAGGGGCGACAGTTCCTTATAGTGATATGCTTGAGCAAGGTGTAGCACCACTGCTTGAGGAAAAAGGGTACAAAGTAGAAGTGAAGGAATTTAATGATTATGTTCAACCGAATATTGCTTTAGATAGTGGGGATTTAGATGGTAATTTATTTCAGCATAAAGTGTACTTAGAGAATTTTAATACCGAAAAAGGGATGGATTTAGTAGATATTATTTCTGTTCCTACAGCGCCAATTGGTATTTATTCAGAAAAATTCAGCTCCCTTGAAGAAGTGAAGGATGGCAGCACGATGGCTATTGCTAATGATCCTACAAACTTAGCAAGGGGTTTAACTGTTGCGCGTGATGCTGGTTTAATAGAATTGAAAGAGGAAATAAACCCTGTCAATGCAACAGTAAATGATGTCTTATCTAACCCGAAAAAATTAAAATTTCATGAAGTAGATGCAGCCCAACTGCCACGATCTCTTGAATCAGTTGATCTTGCTGCTGTTAATGGTAATTTTGCAGTTGCTGCAGGATTAGATTTAACAACGGCAATTTATCGTGATCAAATCCCTGAGGAAATCCAAAATAGGATTGTTGTACGAAAAGAAGATAAAGACTCTCAAATGGCAAAGGATATTATTGAAGCCATAGAGTCTGAAGAATTTGCAAAAGTAATTGAAGAAAACTTTAAAGGTTTTCATCAGCCAAAATGGATGGGGGAATGAGTAAATCATCTTAATTTTTAAAAAAGTAATTGACAAATATTGATAGATATTATAGAGTGAATGATATAAAATTTAATATGATTTTTCTTATCCAGAGAGGTGGAGGGACTGGCCCTTTGAAGCCTCGGCAACAGGCAATTTATTGCACTGTGCCAATTCCAGCAAGCTGTAGCTTGAAAGATAAGGAGAGATAAAGAACGGAACTTTAACCTCTTCTTGTCGGAAGAGGTTTTTTATATTGCATGATTTAATCACCAAGGGATGATCTCCTCTATACAAATGTTGCTTTTAAACTGATTAAACCTATTTGTTAAGTTGGAATTAATGTTGCTGATTGGACCTCCAAAGGCAGTAGTGCAGCTAGATAAACATCAACGGGAAAATCGGCAATGGTAGTCAACCATTGTCCACCAAAATATTGCGATATAAAGGAGGACGAAACAATGAAGAGAGTAGAATCAACTGTTATACCAGGTGCAGATTCTTTTTATTATGAAGGTGGGGACATTGGAATTCTTCTCATCCATGGCTTTGTTGGCACACCACAGAGCATAGAATACTTGGGTGCGGAACTTGCAGATAGGGGCTTTACTGTTCATGCGCCAAGGCTCACGGGTCATGGAACAAAAAGCAGAGATTTAGAGTTATTTGGTTATGAGGATTGGTTCAATGATGTTGTTACTGCTTATAAGCAATTGAAAGAGACGTGCAAACAAGTCTATTGTTTAGGTCAATCTATGGGCGGTGCATTAGCGTTGTTGTTAGCTAAGAAATATGGCGAGTTGGATGGACTGATCCTGATTAATACTGCTTTGACATTACCAGATTACGAGCATTTAAGATATTACGATGAGAAACTCTATATTGAAGAAGGTAGCCCAGATATCAAAAATCCGACTATACATGAAATTACTTACGATAATATTCCAGTAAAAGCAGTCCATTCTTTACAAAAGGTAATGAGTGATGCAAGAAAAAGTTTATCTCATGTTCATTGCCCAATATTATGCTTTAAATCTATTCATGATCATGTTGTACCTCCAGAGAATACAGATCGTATTTTTATAGAAATCCAAACAGATCATAAATGGCTTCGCGTTCTTTACAACTCATACCATGTAGCATCCATGGATTTTGATCAATCCAAAATTATCGAGGATACAACCGAATTTCTAGATACGATGAATAAAGAAAAAAAGAACACGGAATGGGGGGGCAAAGAGGTTGGCTAAGTTTTTACAAAAAGCGATAGCAAAGAGAAAACAAACCTTAATCAACCTTATGCTCACTATGGATGAGATAAACTTCAAGCGACATGAATTGGAACAGTTAACACTTTCAGAAATAGAAGAGATTGTAAAAAGACTAAAATAAGTCTCGTAAAGGAGAATTTTATGGAAAAACAAATTGATAAAGATAAAATTCATACCATTCTCACAACATTAAAGGACCTCGAATATGGTTGTGTCACCATCACTGTTCATGAAGGAGATATTACCCAAATTGACATTACCGAGAAGAAACGATTTGCTTTGAAAAAGAAACAACAAAATAAAAAATAATGGAATAGAAAAAGGAGTGAGTTACATGCAGTTAAAAATTAGTAATCGAACACCGAATGTAGCTAAAAACCTATCGGGCTGCATGTACTTGAATCTACCTGATTTTCATTTTATTAGATGGTGTTGTCAATCTTTTAATATTAATAAAGGAATCTTCCATACGGTTGAACAGTCTCTTTATGAAAAAGGGTTACACTCAATTATTGTTAGGAGGCTGTTCATAATCGCGTTTTTAGATTTTGCCTCGAATCAAATTGAAAATCGAAACAATCAAACGAGAATCAAATTTGGCAAGGGTGGTTTAAGTAAAGCACTTGATGAGTTTTTTATAAAATATCATAACTAAAGGAGAATGAAAAAATGACGTCAAACAGAATGTACCTCAATGCTTTTGATATGAACTGCGCTGGACATCAATCACCAGGATTATGGACACATAAGGATGATCAATCTTCTACTTATAAAGACATATCTTATTGGACACATTTGGCTCAAGTATTAGAAAAGGGACGTTTTGATGCCATTTTCCTAGCAGATGTGCTTGGGACATATGATGTTTATCAAAATTCAAGAGATGCGGCGGTTAAACAAGGAGTTCAAGTGCCAGTTAATGATCCTGCTTTCGTTGTCCCTATAATGGCGCAAGTAACAAAACATTTAGGGTTTGGTCTAACGGTTTCAACTAGTTTCGAACATCCCTATGTATTTGCAAGGAGGATGTCTACGCTCGATCATTTAACTAAAGGAAGAATAGGCTGGAATATTGTCACTTCTTATTTAAATAGTGCTGCACTAAATATTGGACTAGATCAGCAAATCAGCCATGATGAACGTTATGAGATAGCTGATGAATATTTAGATGTTACATATAAACTGTGGGAACAAAGCTGGGAAGACGACGCAGTGGTTTTAGACAAGGAAAAAGGGCTCTTTACAGATCCAAGCAAAGTTCATGATATTAACCATGAAGGGAAATATTTCAAGGTGCCAGGTGCACATCTATGTGAACCTTCTCCCCAAAGGACACCAGTTATTTTTCAAGCGGGTGCATCTACAAGAGGGAGAAAGTTTGCTGCCAAGCACGCAGAGTTGGTCTTTATAAGTGTGCCTACGAAAGAAGCCGGTAAAGTATTAGTCAATAAAATTAGGGAAGCAGTAAGAGCGGAGGGGAGAGACCCAAGTGAGGTAAAGATCCTTTCTCTCGTCACGCCTATTATCGGTGAAACAGCGGAAGATGCTAGAGCGAAGTATGAAGACTATCAAAACCATGCGAGTTATGAAGGGGCATTAGCGTTATTTGGGGGTTGGAGTGGTATCGACTTCTCTGAGTATAAAGCAAATCAACCGATTGAGTATGTTAAAAATGACGCCATTCAGTCAATCGTTGAAACATTTACGAATATTGATTCTACAAAGAATTGGACCGTCGATGACATTGCTAAATTTGTTGGTGTTGGCGGGATGGGCCAAGTGGCTGTTGGTACAGCCCAATCTGTTGCTGATCAATTAGAAGGGTGGAAAGAAGAGACAGGAGTTGACGGGTTTAATGTTGCATATGCTGTCACTCCAGGTACATTCGAAGAGTTTGTTGAGCATGTGATTCCAATCCTACAAGATAGAGGGCTCGTAAGGAGAGAGTATGAAGAAGGTACTTTTAGAAAGAATTTATTTGGGTATGATCATTTGCCAGCACATCATTATGGTAAAAAATTTAGTAAGTTGACAGTGACAAAATAGGAGGCGTCAGAAGATGACAAATGTAGTAATAATATCAGGAAGCACATCAAATAACTCCCGTTTAAACGGATTAGAGCAAGAAGCGATAGCGTTTTTAAATAAAAAGGGCGTGTCATATGAGCAAATTAGAGTAAGGGAGTTACCTGCTGAGGATTTAATTCATGCAAAATTTGATAGCCCAGCAATTATCGAAGCGAATGAAAAAGTAGAAAAAGCAGATGCTGTTATTATTTTAACACCTGTATTTAAAGCGTCTTATACCGGTGTACTAAAAGCCTATTTGGATTTATTACCTCAAAAAGGCTTCATTGAAAAATCTGTCCTACCGCTTGTGATAGGAGGATCGTTCGGACATTTACTAATGATTGATTATGCATTGAAACCAGTTATATCCAGTTTAGGAGCAGAAACAATCCTTCAGGGTGTATATGTTTTAGATAAAGAGATTGAAAGAACAGAAGATCATCAATTTTTTGTCGAAAATCATGTAAAGGAAAGATTAGATAAAGAATTAAAGCGTCTGTATTCATTATTGTCTATGAAGGAATTACAACTAAAATAACTAGAAAATACTCATTGAGGTTGGGACATAAGTATTCTAGTTAATGATTTATCCGAATGATTAGGAGTATCCATCTAATCATTCGGTTTTTTTTGTGTGATTTGAACCCTTATATGAAAAGAATAGTGAAAGGAGCGGAAGACACTCGACTCCTGCGAGAAATAGAGGGAAAGCGAGAGTACGTGAGCGCATTGGAACGGACTTTTTTTGCAAATGATGTTTTAAGATCATCATTGTTATTGTTCTTTTTTGAGGTTAGCTCATTTTGTTATATCCCAGTCTCTCTTTTAATTATTTGAAAAAACTAAAAAAACTGTAATTTGATTCGTTATCAATTGTTTTTTTATAGATAGAGTTGCATAATGGCTTCAAAGACGATAAATTTCAGCGATTGTTTTACCACTACTTTTATGGGTAAAGGCATAGATTATATTAATCAATTGTAATTTTTTATAACCAAAATGGGGGTTGATGATGTGACAACAATGAAATTAAGTGACGGTACAAGTCTTTATTTTGAAGATGTAGGTAATGGTGAAGCGGTCATTTTTATTCATGGTGTATGGATGAGTGGGCGATTCTTTGAGAAGCAGATAGAATACTTCAAGAGTGATTATCGTGTGTTAATCCCAGATTTAAGAGGACATGGGCAATCAGAGAAAGTCCATCATGGTCATACCATTGCACAATATGCCGAAGATATTAGACAATTTATTACCTATTTACAACTAGAGAATGTTACCCTTGTTGGCTGGTCGATGGGGGCATTTGTCATATGGGAGTACTTAAAGCAATTTGGTGATAAACATATTAAATCGACAGTAATTGTAGACGAACTTGCCTCCGATTTTAAATGGCCTGATTTCCCAATAGGTGCCTTTGATATGGAGACTTTAACTAGTTTTATGAGAGAAGTGCAAAGAGACCAAAAAAACTTTTTAAAAGGATTTATTCCACTCATGTTTAAAAAAGAATTAAGTCCGAGCGAGTTAGATTGGATGCTTGAAGAAACGACAAGATTACCTGCTTCCGTAGCAAGTGCCATTCTGTTTGATCAATCAGTCGTTGATTATCGCAGCACCTTACCCGATTACGACATTCCCACACTTCTTTGCTTTGGTAAGGAGGAAAAGTTGATACCAGTAGCGGCAGGCAAGCATCTTTTAAATGCTTTACCAAATGCAAAGTTGCATATATTTGATAATAGTTGCCATTGCCCTTTTCTAGAGGAAACCGATGCCTTTAACAAAGTCGTAGATAACTATATAAAAAGTTTATAAAGATGATAACTAGCTTTCCCTCACAGGAAGGCTAGTTTATTCTTATAAAATTTTATAGGTGAATGTCTTTGTTTTATATTTGAAAGGGTTTTCATGCTTTAGTGGCGAATATTGTTATGAACATTTTATAAGAGAAAAGGAGTCAGAGGATGGAACATATTCAATTAGATATCACTGATTATATTGCTACAATAAAATTAAATCGTCCTGATGCGTTAAACGCATTTAATTACGAAACGTTAATTGCATTACAACAGCAAGTAGAAAATGTTCGAGCAAATCCAGAGGTGAGAGTGGTTATTTTAACTGGGACAGGCAATCGTGCATTTAGTGTGGGTGCAGATCTTAAAGAAAGAAGAAATCTTACCGATGAGGAAGTACGGCGAAACCTTTATAAAATGGGTGATGTTTTTAATATGATTGCAGAGTTACCTCAGCCGACGATTGCAGCTATTAATGGCTTTGCGTTTGGTGGCGGCTTAGAGCTTGCGCTATGTTGTGATTTTAGGTTTGCGGCGGATGCAGCTAAAGTAGGCTTAACAGAAACCGGTCTAGCGATAATTCCTGGAGCAGGAGGAACGCAAAGGCTTCCTCGATTAATTGGTGAAACAAAAGCAATGGAATTAATACTCACAGCGAAGAGGTTAACAGCGATAGAAGCAGAGCAATACGGTATCGTAAATGAGGTGTGTAATGAAGATACATTGTTAGATACAGTCATACAATTTGCACGTAAAATGCTTAATAACGGTCCAATTGCACTTAAACAAGCAAAGTTTGCTGTAAAACAAGGAATGAATACCGACTTACATACAGGATTACATATAGAAAGAAAAGCTTATGAAGTGTTACTACCTACAAAAGATAGAGTGGAAGCATTACAGGCCTTTGCAGAGAAAAGAAAGCCGAATTTCCAAGGAAACTAATTGTTTTAAAAACCCTTTAACAACAATTTATTCGTTAGTTGTTAAAGGGTTTTCTTGTGGAGATAATAGCGGTTGAAAAAACGAAATCTATTTACTTCAGTATCAGACATAGAAGCAGGAAAACCTAGCATACACCCTATAAAACAATATTTTCATTTGAGCAATAAGGTGATAGTAATAGATCCTTGCTTTGGATGGTGAGGTTATTTTCTCTTTTATCATATCCTTTGAGGTTACCATTTTATAATCAGTCCATTGGTTAAGGGTGAAAGGATGATGAGTAGGTTTGCGTTTAAATTCAATGTAAATGTCTTCATTAGTGGAAACAATCATTGGCTTATGGACTTTCCTTTTCCTCTTAACAATGGTCTAACCCTTGTTGTATCTACTCTGCATTCGGGTTCCATTTAACTATAATAATGGGGATTTCTTAGACAAACAATTTCATTTAAGATATGCGTTTTGATTATCCTATGTATCAGAAAATGCATAAAAGTCAAGTCTTGTAAAAGAACGTGTGTTCCCTTATGTTTGTATCAAAAGTTTTTATAAATGGATTATATATTCGTTTGAAAGTAGGTAGATATACAATGAAGCTTGACACACCAAAAATCCCTGAAGATTTAAAGGAAAAGAGATTTACAGATATTTTTTACGAAGAAGATCCGGAATTTGAAATGTGTATGGTTACCGATTCAGAATTTGCCAACGAAGTACTTGATCGAGTCCGACTATATAAAACAGTGATTAGGAATTGTAATTTCTCAAATACGGATTTCAGGCGAATGGATCTTACTGATGTACGCTTTGAGAATTGTAATTTATCCAATGCTAATTTGGGTAATGCCTCTATGAATCGAGTCGAGTTTATTAATTGTAAGTTACTTGGGAGCAGATTAACAGAGTCTTATATCGGTAATACAAGATTTAGGGAATCAACTCTTAATATGGTTACGTTCGGTGACTCAAAACTTGAAAAAGTGATTTTTGATAATGCTGCGTTAAAAAGCGCTGACATTTTTGCCTGTAAACTGAAAAAAGTAGAATTTCTTTCATGCAATCTTAATGGCGCGATCTTTGGAGAGACACCATTAAAAGGAATTGATATAAGCTCATCCAATTTTGATTCTCTAACTGTTTCAATAGACAACTTAAAAGGGTGTATAGTATCAACGTCTCAAGCGATACAATTTGCTTCGTTATTAGGTCTAAAAATCCGACAGTATTGAGCCCTTTTAACTTCGTCCTTTGATTTTAAGTCATTTAAAATCACTTATGAAGGCTTTAGTTTTTAGTTTAATACCCATTCTAGACTAACTTACATATATCTGATTGGAAGTCTGTTTTAATATTTACAATAGGTCTTTTTTTATGGTTAGTCCCTTATGAATTGATCTCATTTCTATATGACATTCGTATAGAAAATTCAAAAGCAAAGAGGTTCTTTTATGTAATAGTCACCTTAATTAACGTTTCCAGATTGTTGGCCAGACACCAAATAAAGTTTGACAATTTAAAACAATGACTGATCATTTATAAAAGTTTATTGACTTTATATCCTATTAGCATAATCTAATAGGATTTCTTAACTAATACCCCTTTTTTATAATTCAAAAAACAATTGAACATTTGTTTTGTAAATAATATAATGTTAATAACTTAATAAAGAAAGGGATATGAGGATGGATTCTTTCGATTACAAAATAATTGAGGCTCTAATGACAAACGGTAGGGTTACATGGGCTGAATTATCTTCTCAAATTGGATTATCTGCTCCAGCAATTGCAGATCGTGTTAATCGTTTATTTAGCAATCAGGTAATTAAAGAGCTTGGGGCTATGGTAAATAGTGAAAGTGTAGGGACAGAGTGTACTGCATTTGTAACAGTTTCATTAGAAAGACCAAAATACAGGGAAGGTTTTCTACAACTTGTCACAAATTTAGATGAAGTGCAAGAATGTCATCATATTGCAGGGGAAGACGATTATTTATTGAAAATTCGTTGTCGAAATACAAAGGATTTAGACAGAGTAATAAGTTATGAAATTAAAAGTCTTGTTGGCGTACTTAGAACAAAAACCGCAATTGTAATGGATACAACAAAAGAAACTTTTCGTATCCCACTGCAAAAAGATAAATTTAATAAAACAGGTGAAGATTAAATGTTCGGGGAAATGTTAATTAAGGGACTTATTATAGGAGTGAGTATTGCTGCTCCAGTTGGACCGATTGGAATTTTATGTATTCGTCGAACAATTGAGCATGGTAGATTCGTTGGTTTTGTCTCTGGTTTAGGAGCCGCAACAGCTGATGCATTATATGGTTTAATTGCTGGCTTTGGTTTGGCTATTATTACCAATTTCTTAATTGAGCAGCAGTTTTGGCTTCAGCTTATTGGTAGTACTTTCTTATGTTACTTGGGAGTGAAAATATTCTTTTCAAGACCTTCTAATAAATCAGCTAAAGCAAAAGGCAACAAACCTTTTACAGCTTACGCATCTACCTTTTTTTTAACTATAACTAACCCAGTAACTATTTTATCATTCATTGCCATTTTTTCCGGCCTCGGAATTACAAATAATTACACAACTACACTTAGTTTAATTTTAGTGTTAGGAGTATTTTTGGGTTCAGCATTATGGTGGCTATTGCTAAGTAACATTGCAGGAATAGTAACGAACCGTATGAAAAGTTTTTCTTTAAGTTTCGTTAATCGCATTTCGGGATTAATATTATTATTGTTTGGTTTATATGGCTTTATGGTTTGGGTGGGTTAACCTTCCATAAGGAGCTTATGAAAACAGTTTTTAAAAAGGAAAAAAGCTACCATTTTACAATCTTTATTCAAAACGTTAGCTTTTTGTATCTTGTACGAAATTATAAAGCTACAAAAGTCCAAAAAGGTGTACCATCTAACACTCTTTATATTTATAGAAAAGACATACATTTAGTAGTAGCAAAATGTTTTATTTTTGTGTTTTAATTTTTACAATATAATATTCATTTAATTTGTATAATATTAATAATTAATAACAATAGGCTTCTGTGAAATAGAGCACCTAAATATATATATCTATATTTTTAATTTTCTTTACACAAATAGCTATTAGTAATCCAATAATGGACCCAATAATACAAATTAAGGTATTAATATATTGGGGGAAGTCACCAAATATATAATAAGTCCCTCTATCCTCAATACACATTTTGACGGCTGTATACATTAGAAAACCAGCACCTAAATAAACTATGAATCGGTATCTTTCTACTAGTGATAATAAAAAGTGGCTTCCAAACAGAATGATAGGTATTGATATTAATATTCCATAAAAAATAGGTATAATCCCCTCTGTTACACTCGTTAAAGCTATTACATTGTCTATTGACATTGCAAAATCAGAAATGATAATAACTTTTAGTACATCCCAAAAACTAGAGTTTTTTTTATAATGGTTATCATGTAATTCATTCTTTTGTATAATAAGATAAAGCGATTCTCATTAAAATAAAACCACCAATCATCTGTATAAAGGGGAGAATTAAAAGGTTTATTATTATTGTAGAAGATATAATCCGAAGTAGTAGGCCCCCACCATACCATACAATATTACTTTCTTTTGCTGATTAAAGAGAGATAAAACCATAAGAAATTAAGCTGTATGGCCAAAATCGAAGTGAAAAATACAGCTACTGGACATTTATTTGTAACTCTTTCGTAGTTTCTAGAAATTAAAATAGAATGAGTAGATTTAAGGAGGGAAAAAAACATGAAAAAATTATGCAATTTATTGGCAATTAGTTTATTATGAGTATGTAAGGTATTTGACCCTGTACCAAAAGAATCAGTGCTAGCAGATGGTCATAGTGTTAGTGGCTCATACGGCAGGAGAACTATACCTTATATGTGCCATCATCTTATGAAGGGAGTGATTAAGTTCCGTTAATGGTGATGTTGCATGACTGCACGCAAGCTGTTAGTCAATTTGCGACATGTCAAAAATGAATGCGCTTTCATAAGGGGGTTTTCTCGTTTTATCCTAATAAAAGTGCTTCTGCTAATAACAATAATTATTGGAATTGGTTTGAAGAGAGATGGCGGGCCTAGTATCTTTGCAGGAAAGATTTGCGCCAATATTTTGCGATATAACAAAGTCTATAGGGTTATCAGCTGGGGAAGGGATGCTATTTTAGAAGCAACTGATCCAGAAGTGTTTTGTTGGTACGGGTTTAGAGTATAAAGCAGCGAAGAATACCGGTAATTGGAATCACTTCGAACAAAACAGAGTGGAGAGCGATTTTTAACCAAATGAAACAGAAAAAATCAGTGCCTGTCGGTTAAACTTACAAGGTTGAAAAATATAAGACTACTGAAAATAGGGTCTTATGCTGAAGGTAACTATTCAAAAGTTTTTGTAGGGAGCTCGTTGCTGATGGGGTGGGGGGAGTAACAATAAAAGTGGTTGACAAGTGGATGTATAAAGGCACGTATCGAGGCATCCTTTCATTTGATACAACGAGTGTACAAGAAGGTTACCACATAGCGAAAACCCAGGTGTGCCTTAAGTATTGACTAGCGATGTTGGATTAGTACTATGAATTCATATACAACGGTTACGGCGTCTAATATAGGACAAGCTACTATCCAACAAGATTCCTAAGTAGAGTCTTTGATTCCAAGCCGTTATTAACTGTAGATGATTACTACAGAAAAAGTACAAATTCGCTTAAAAGCGAACACAACTGCAGGATTCAATGCTATTTATGTAGAATTGTATGGTGGGGAAAAGGATATCCATAAGCCGATCCATTTTAACTAATAATGGAAGTGGAATATCCTCAATTAATTGAAAATTTTAAATAATTAATTATGTTTAGTATTAGTTCCAATTTCATGGAATACATTCTATTTTTTAGTGTCAGATAACATAAATTTTTGGAAAATAATAAAAAGTTCTTGTCTCCTTAGTATTATATGTATATAATTTAATGAACCAAAGCACAAAAGCATAAAAGCGATAAAGTAAAGGGGATGAATGAATAGTGAAAAAGAAAAAAATGTGGAAATCATTATCGACAGCTGGATTATTAAGTGCATTGATATTGGCAGGGTGCGGAAACTCTGAAGAAACAACGAATGAAGCAAGTGGAGAAAGCGGTGAGAAAAGCTATCAAGTCGGTATTACGCAAATCGCTGAACATCCAAGTTTAGATGCAGCATCTGTTGGCTTTCAACAAGCATTGAAGGATGAGGGATTAGAAGTAGAATTTGATACACAAATTGCCCAAGGGGATCAAAATAATAATCAATCGATTGCGAACAACTTTGTAAGTGATCAGGTGGACTTAATCTTTGCCAACTCTACACCAAGTGCACTAGGTGCATTAAATGCAACAAAGGATATCCCAATTGTGTTTACTTCAGTAACAGATGCGGTTGGGGGTGGACTTGTTGATTCCATGGAAGCACCTGGCGGAAATATTACAGGCACATTAGATAATCACCCGGACGCTATACCGAACACAGTAGAATTCATAGACAAATATTTTGATATAGAAACAATTGGTGTTGTTTATAATTCTGGTGAAGCCAACTCTGTATCGCAAATTGAGACAGTGAAAGAAGTAATAGAAGGAACGGGATTGAAATTAGCTGAAGCAACTGTTTCAACATCAGCTGAAGTAAAACAAGCGACAGAATCATTAGTTGGTAAAGCAGATGTCCTTTATATCATTACAGATAATACAGTAGTTACAGCTCTAGAGTCAGTCGTTCAAGTGGCAACAGATAAGAAAATTCCACTTTTTGTTGGTGAATTAGATTCTGTCGCTCGTGGCGGATTTGCTGCATACGGGTTTGATTATAATGATATCGGTTATGAAGCAGGTGTGATGGCAGCAGAAATATTAAAAGGTGAGAAAGAAGCAGGCGAAATGGATGTACAATATCCACAAAACTTAAAGCTTGTTATAAATAAAAAAGCGGCTGAAGCAATGGGTGTTGAACTAAATCCTGAATGGGAAGAATCTGCGGAATTTATTGAATAATGACAGCTATCTTAATCAGCACGACAGATGAAAGGGAGAGAGCATAATGCCTTCAGCAATATTTGGCTCCATTGAAGCAGGTGCAATTTATGCATTAATGGCGTTAGGTGTATATTTATCTTTTAGAGTATTAGATTTTCCTGATTTAACTGTTGATGGTAGTTTTGTGACTGGTGGAGCAGTTGCTGCCGTTTTAATTGTAGGTGGAACGAATCCATTCTTAGCAACTATTTTAGCTTTCGTTGCCGGTTTCCTAGCTGGCAGCGTGACAGGGTTACTTCATACAAAAGGAAAGATCAATCCTTTATTATCAGGGATTATCATGATGATTGCTTTGTACTCTATTAATCTACGCATTATGGGTAAGTCGAATATCCCGCTATTATCAGAGGAAACCGTCATTACAAAACTAACTGATTTTTGGCAAGGATTAGGTTTAGATAGTGCTTTATCTTTCATTGGCTTTGTGCCAAAAACATGGGCAATCTTAATTCTTATGCTCATATTGGCTCTTTTTGTCAAAGTCATTATTGATTGGTTCTTGAAAACAGATATTGGTCTGGCCATTCGAGCAACAGGTAATAATGAAACAATGATTCGTAGCTTTTCAGCGAATACAGATACATTGAAAATATTAGGTCTAGGTTTATCGAACGGTTTGGTAGCTTTATCAGGTGGGTTAGTGGCACAATACAATGGTTTCAGTGATGTTGGCATGGGTATTGGGATGATTGTTATCGGACTAGCCTCTGTTATTATCGGTGAAGCGATTTTTGGCGCAAAAACAATTTTTCGAGCAACGTTAGCTGTTATCGGTGGGGCGATTCTGTATCGTATTATAGTTACATTAGCGCTACGCGTGGAGTTCTTAGAAACGGGAGATATGAAATTGATTACGGCATTGATTGTCGTCTTCGCGCTTGTACTACCGAAGATTCTTGAGAAGCAAAAAGAGAGACAACGAAAGAAAAAGCGAATGCTTCAAGCAGGAATGGAATAAGTAGAAGAGAGGGGTGACGACATGCTTGAATTAAATCAGATTCATAAAATCTTCAATGAAGGCACACCAGATGAGAAGATTGCGCTAACACAGATGAATCTCGATCTTCATCAAGGCGATTTTATGACGGTCATTGGTAGTAATGGGGCAGGAAAATCGACTTTAATGAACATTATATCAGGGAAGTTAATACCGGATATCGGTCGAGTAATTATTGATGGAAAAAATGTATCGAATGTAAAGGAAAATAAACGGGCACGTCTAATAGGGCGTGTATTCCAAGACCCCATGGCAGGGACTGCACCGGCGATGACAATCGAAGAGAACTTAGCTATTGCCTACACAAGAACGAGATCACGCAGCTTGCATATAGGCGTTTCGAAAAAAAGAAAAGCGTTTTTTCAAGAAAAACTAGAGATGCTTCATTTAGGTTTGGAAAACAGGCTGCAAGCAAAAGTGGGTTTGTTATCAGGTGGTGAGAGGCAGGCATTGTCTCTTTTAATGGCAACCTTCACAGAACCTAAAATCCTTTTATTGGATGAGCATACGGCCGCTTTAGATCCATCCCGGGCAGAATTAATTACGAATTTAACGAAAGAAATTGTTGCTAAATATCAATTAACGACATTAATGGTAACTCATAATATGCAGCAAGCGATTGACCTAGGCAATCGGTTAATTATGATGGATAAAGGACAGATTATTTTCTCTGCGGATGAGAAGCAAAAATCGCAGCTTACAGTTGAGAAATTATTACATGAGTTTCAACAAATTCGTGGTGAAAAAATGAACAGTGACCGTGCAATCCTTGCATAAATGAAGATTCTAGTGTGAGAAAGAGTCCGTTAGTGGACTCTTTTTTGTTGGTTTTTATGTTTCTTCAATAGAATGTTAATCAATCCGATACCACGGTGGCTTTTATTTAATGATTTAGCCTTGGTGAAGGAATGTTGCGGTTGATCAAATCTTGTAATGACACTTGATCTAAGATGAAGGCAATTTCTTCACGCAGAAGTGCCCATAATGGCTGAAGGACGCACCCTTGATCTTCTAATGGACAGTATTCATAAGCAGTGATACTGACACAACTCATTGGTGCAAGAGGGCCTTCTAGCTGACGAATGACTTCTCCTATATTAATCTCATGACTTTCTTTCTTTAACATATAGCCCCCATAGACACCTCGTTTACTTTTTACATAACCATGGCTTTTTAAAAGAAGCAGAATTTGTTCTAAATATTGAATAGGTACTAATGTTTTTGCTGAAATGTCTTTGATGGTTATAAGATCTCCTTCATTTTTCCCAAGAACAATTAATGAGCGCAGCGCATATTCCCCTTTACTCGATATTTTCAAAGTACAGCCTCCTGTCAAACATCTTATAAAAGGTTATTAGTGCTTCTATAGAAATATAACCTAGGCTTCTACTCATTTTCTTGCATTTTACTCACGAAAGTACAAGCCTGTCATATTGTATTTTAGAAAGTTGATAAAATCGATCAACTATTCATAGATTGCATACAAAGGAGCGATTGACACCGTGACATTTCAAGAAAAGATTCGCCAAGCTTTACAAGAAAAAGAAGTGCCTTTCGATAAGGCGATTCGTTCATTAAATATTCGTTCAAAAGAGTTGGAGCCTTATATTAAACAACCACAAGGGAGGTTAGAGTATGGAAGAAACGTCATTTATCGCAATCAGGAGGTTGAGGTCATTGTCGTGTATCTTCCGCCATTTGCTAAAACGCTTGTCCATGATCATGGTTTTTCAAAAGGAGAAGTGCATATTGTTCAGGGAAGCTTGCTGAATCTCATTTATAATAAAGATTTATCGGTTAATAAAATCGAGTCATATCAGGCAGAGGAGTTTTTTCATGTAGAGGGGGACACCATTCATCTCATGTTTAATCCTACGCCATTTGAGGTCATTAGTTTTCATGTTTATTCACCGCCATTAACGCATAACCAGACTTATCCTGCTGAAGGGAGAGGATAAGCTTGTTTATTGAAAGTTTGAAGGATGGCAGAAATGTTTGGTTGAATGGTAACAGAATTGATATTACCGAAGATGTAAATTTTAGAGGTACGTTGACGACGATTGAATCATTGTTTTCACAATTAACGAACCCAAAGTTACAGCAATTAATCGGATATTTTGATGATGATTTTCAGCAATGGGTGCATAAGGCTTTTTATTTACCGAGAGATGTCACTGAATTACAGCAAAGGCGCACGGCTTTTGAGGCATGGGCGAAAGATACGAACGGCATGATGAGTCGACTTTCCGATTATGCCCGTTCGCGAGTGACCGGCTGGTATGCAAATAGAGGCGTATATCGTGAATTAGATCCGCATTTCCCAGGAAAAATAGAGGCTTATTATCATACTGCCAAAAGAGAAAATCGTTTCATTGCCATTGTTCAAAGAGATCCGCAAATCAACCGAAGTGCTAATGAGCATTTAAATACGGATAAGTTAGGTTTATTGAGAATTACAAAGAAGACAAAAGAAGGCGTATATATTAGTGGGGCTAAGATGATTGGCACTTCCGCACCTTATGCCCATGATATTATTGTTTATCCCTTAGCACCTTTAGATGAAGCGAAGAAAGATTTAGCCCATATGCTGATTGTGCCCGCAAATGCTAAGGGTTTGCATATGGTTTGTCGTGAGTCTTTTGCAGAAGCGTCGCAAGTTGAACATTTCCTTAGTGCACAATACGATGAAATGGATGCTGTACTGATTTTTGATGATGTCTTTGTGCCGTGGGAGAGAGTTTTACTGCATGATAACCCTAGTGCTTTAGCACAAATAAAAGTTGATTCTATTTCTAATAGCTTAGCGTATCATCAAGCCATTGTTCGCCTGCAAACGAAGTTATCTTTTATGGCAGCAGTGGCAAATGCCATGGCCCATGTGATCGGAGCAGATGGCTATTTACATGTACAAGAAAAGCTAGGGGAACTTATTATCCAAATGCGCACAATTGAAGGGTTAATCATTGCTGCTGAACAAAATGGAAAGTTAGAGAAAGACATTTATATTCCTGATTTTAATTATATTCAAACGGCGAGAGTACTTGGTACAAAATATTACCCAAATGCAGTTGAAATCATACAATTAATAGGTGCTGGCGGATTGATACAATTACCTTCGTCCATGGCGGATCTATCGGGTGAAATCAGTCAGTTGACACAAAAATATTATAAAGGGAAGAATGCTACTGCAGAAGAACGGACGAAGCTATTTAAATTAGCTTGGGATTTAATAGGCTCACCTTTTGGTTCTCGTCATGAATTATACGAGCGCTTTTATTCTGGGGATCCGATGCTGCAAACAGCGGATATGTGGCGGAAATATGATAAGAGGGAGTGGGCGAGACAGCTAGCCCCATTTTGGAAAAACAGTTGATAGAAGAAGAGTGAACGATAAAAATAGCCACCTGATTAAAGGTGACTATGGCAAATCATCTCACAACCTAATTCTTTAACAATAATTTCATGAATTTTCTTTTACCTACTGAAACAATCATATTATGCTTAATCGCAATTGTTTCCATATCAGCGGTAATTTTTTCACCTTCTATTCTAATTGCGCCACCAACAATCATTCTTTTAGCCTCAGATTTTGAAGAAAGTAAGCCTGTATCCACTAACAATTGCACAAGAGTGATAGAAGTTGGGCCAGACCATGTCATTGTCGGCAGATCTTCTGGTAATGCTCCTTTTTGAAAAATCGTAATAAATTGTTGTTCTGCTTTTTCAGCTGCCTCTTCATCATGGTACATTTGGACAATTCGCTTTGCCAATTGCATTTTTACATCTCGCGGATGAAGGGTTTTCTTATCTAGCCCTTCTTCTATCTCAGTTATTTCTTCCGGTGTGAGAGTGGTAATAAGTGTAAAGTACTTCTTCATGAGTTCATCCGGAATAGACATCGCTTTCCCGTACATTTCGTTTGCTGGTTCATTAATGCCGATATAATTATTCTTGGACTTTGACATTTTCTCCACACCATCTAAACCTTCAAGTAGCGGCATCAGTAGCGCAATTTGCTTCGGTTTCCCAAATTTCTCTTGAAAATGTCTACCCATTAGGACATTAAAGTGTTGATCAGTACCTCCTAATTCAATATCGCATTCAAGCACAACAGAATCGTAGCCTTGCATAACTGGGTAGAAGAATTCATGTAAGGAAATCGGTTTCCCGTAAGCGATTCTTTCTTCAAAATCATCACGTTCCATTAAACGGGCAATGGTAATTTTCCCTGCTAATTGAATGACATCATCAAACTTGAGCTGAGAGAGCCATGTTGAATTATAATGTAATTCGACTTTTTCCATATCGAGTACTTTACCGAATTGCTCAAAGTAAGTTTGGGCGTTATGCTTCACTTCTTCATCGGTTAACGGTTTTCTGGCGATGGCCTTACCTGTCGGATCACCAATCTTACCAGTAAAATCCCCAATTAATAATTGAATCGTATGACCATTGTCTTGAAATTGCTTTAACTTTTTTAATACAACCGTATGACCTAAATGAACGTCAGGAGCTGAAGGGTCTAAGCCAAGTTTAATCTTTAACGGTTTATTTAATAAAATCGACTTTGCTAACTTCTCTTCTAATTCTTCGGTAGGTATAATTTCTTGTACACCTTGTTTGTATAACTTTAATTGTCTTTGTACTTCGTTTAATTGCTTGCTTGATAATTTTTCTTTCACGATTATTCACATCCTTAAAAAATAATAAAAAAACCACATCCCTCATAAAAAGGGACGTGGATTACACGCGTTACCACCCTAATTGAGAAGTAAAATACTTCTCCACCTCAACAGTTAACGAACGTAGCCGTCCATTGCAAGCAGCAATGAAAGTTCAAGAAGTTGTACTTCGCTTCATCCTATATACCGACTCTCAGCTATTCGTCAGCTCTCTGTGATAGGGAGGAGGTTGCTACTAAGACTTCTATCATCACATTTTCTTTATTAAAATTTATTGTCTTTAATAAGCTTGTAAAGAGTTGCTGCTAATTGCTTTTGATCGTCCGTTTTTAAACCTTTAACAATGGCGATTTCTCCCTCATGAAATTCGGGGTATAACTCTTCAATGACCTCTTTACCCTTAGGTGTAATCACAACAAAGGTGTTTCTTCGGTCTCTTGGGTCGGTTTCCCTTCTGCATAATGACTTATTTTCTAATGTGCGCATAATATTACTGATTGTTGCTTTTGATACACCTGCAGAAAGGGCAAGCTCTTTTGTTTCCATTTTTCCATATATCCATAAATCATATAGAATCGAAAAGGATGTCCAAGAAATTTTATGCTTGGCTAACACTTCTTGCTCTAGCTTATTTTTAATGCCTTGGCCAATGCGATAGAGGCTAGTGACTACGGCGATTGCATTCGGCTCTATCGTTGTTTTTTTACTTATCTTTTGAATGATTGTTGACTCTTCAGTGTGCAAATAGCCATCTTCGTCTAATTGATGAATAGGATCAACCCCTTTATTTTCAGAATCATTAGCTATGAAACGATTCTACAAAAAAAGAAACAGGATTGCAACCCTAAAAATTAAGGGTAATACAAAACTGTTTGATAAATAATCATATCTTCGCCAATATTGCGATATGTATGAGCCTTGTTGGCGGAGAAGCGGATGGAATTACCAGGTTGAATGGTGTATTGTTGGTCATTAATTTCAAGTTGCAGTGTACCAGTAATCACCGTTACATACTCTTCCACCCCTTCATTATGTTTTTCTGATAGATGTTCATAACCTGTCTCGATCTCGACAGTGAAAATTTCAAACTTTTTTCGTGGGTCAAATGGGAAGACCGGGTATACGCGATATTTCCCACTATACTCCATAATGGGACTGATATCATGGCGATTGACCACATGAATAGGAGACTGCTGTTCCTGAATTAAAGATGAGAAGGAAACTTGTAATCCTGTGGCAATTTTCCATAGTGTTGTGACTGTAGGGTTGGATTCTCCTCGTTCTATTTGCCCGAGCATGGCTTTACTTACATGAGTTAAGTTTGCAGTAGTATCTAGACTTAAACCTCTTGCTTTACGTAGATTTTTTAAGTTAACGCCGATATTTTTTTGAATATTATCCATAATTCCTCCAAAAACAATTGTTTAATATAACGTACGAATGTATAATATATTGTACAACTAACTAATCAGATTATTTATTCAATATTATACTATTTTTTGGGATGAAGGGTAGGGAGAAATATTGGCGGAGCTATTGTTACAATCAAGAGAAGTACCATTTCGAAAAGGGCTGCAGGCTGGTGTAAGTATTGCGATTGGTTATGCACCCGTTGCACTTACTTTTGGCTTATTAGCAAAGACGACAGGGTTAACTTTTATAGAGACTGTCCTTATGAGTATGGTGGTTTTTGCAGGTGCATCACAATATATGGCACTTAGCTTAATTAGTTTAGGAACGAGTATTTTCGAAATTATTTTTACAACTTTTATTGTTAATATTCGCCATTTTCTGATGAGTACAGCGCTTAATGAAAAAGCAGAAGATGACAGCTTAATAAAAAAGGCACTTTATTCATTCGGCATTACAGATGAATCTTTTTCGGTTATCGCCACAAAAGACGGCGTTCAAAAAACTGGCTTTATCTTAGGTGTGAATATCATTGGTTATATGAGCTGGGTTACCTTTACCGCTCTTGGCTTCGTCGTTGGTGCAAGCTTGCCACACGTGTTACAAGAAAGTATGGCAGTTGCGCTTTATGCGATGTTTATTGGTCTACTTGTTCCTTCGATGAAAGGGAGTCTTAAAGTTGTTTATCTTGCTGCTGTTGCTGCCGCTTTAAACACTATCTTTACCTTTACAGGTGCACTCTCAACAGGCTGGTCAATTGTTATAGCAACTTTAATGTCTTCCGTTCTTATTGAGGTTATAGAAGGAATAAAGAGGGGGAATAGACAAAATGAGCAATGAAGTACTTTGGTTAATTATTGGCATGGGTCTAGTTACATATCTTCCAAGGGTTGCGCCATTTTTACTTTTTAAAGGAAAAGAGCTGCCTGTCTTTGTGCAATCAGTTTTAAAAAATGTTCCTTATGCGACACTTGGTGCCCTTATTTTCCCTGGGATTTTGCTTATTGGAGAAAGCATCTGGTACGGCTTACTTGGTGCGGCAATTGCGTTTATCGTTGCTTATATTGGCGCGAATGTAGTCTTTGTTGTCCTTAGTGCGATTATTGTTTTGTCAGGTTATTCCTTATTCATCAGTTAGTTCTTTCTTTCCTCCTTTTTGCAGTTCTAAATATGGAAAAGTATACTAAACTAAGTATGAAGGGTTGTACTTTTTCCATTGAGATTAAAGGAGGGAACAAATTGACAAGAAAAATTGGTCTTTATGGCATTCTTGGCTACTTTTTATATGGTTTATTCTTTTATTGGTATTTATTCCATTTTGCAAATACAGATTTACCGTTCGAATATCAAGGGACAGTTGCTGATCCTGCCACTTTTTTAAATGGTAGAGAACTTGTATTAACTGAGGAATATTCAAAAATACGTAATCTTTTATTTTTCTTGTCTACACCATTTGAATGGATATTTTATTTATCAATTCTTTTATTGGGGTTATCTGGAGCCTTTAAAAAATGGGCCGAGCAATCTTCTAAATACAAATTTGTGCAAACGTCGATTTATGTTGCTTGGTTATCACTATTCGCTTTTATCGCTACGACACCACTCAGCTATATTAGTTATCATTTTTCGAAGCAGTACAATATTTCTACGCAAAGCTTTGCTAGCTGGATGAAAGATGAACTTATTGATTTTTGGGTGAACTTTGGCATGATGGTGCTAATCGTTTATGTATTATATCTGCTTATTAATAAAAGCAGGAAGCGGTGGTGGCTATATGCTTGGATGTTAACCGTTCCCTTTTCTTTGTTTTTAATGTTCCTTCAACCAGTGGTCATTGATCCGTTATATAATGATTTTTATCCTTTAAAAAATAAGGAATTAGAGAGTAAAATATTGACGCTTGCTCATGAAGCAAACATCCCGGCTGACCATGTGTTTGAAGTCGATATGGCGGAGAAAACTAATGCTTTGAACGCTTATGTGACTGGTATTGGATCAAATTCCCGGATTGTTCTCTGGGACACAACTTTAAATAGATTAGATGATGACGGTATTTTATTTATTATGGCACATGAAATGGCGCACTATGTTGAGAAGCATATTTATATTGGCATAGGTGGATATTTATTATTATCCTTAGTTGGATTGTATTTAACTTATCGCATAATGGAGTTGGCGGTAACGAAGTATGGAGATGCTTTGAAGATTCCAGCAGTAAATGATATCCGTTCCTTACCATTATTTCTGATGATTATTTCCATGCTTCTGTTCATTTCAAGTCCATTGTCCAATTTGGTTTCACGTTATCAAGAAACAAGAGCGGACCATTATGCGGTTGAATTAACAAAAGATCCAGAAGCGGGGATTGAAACTTTTCAAGAGCTTACCCGAGCTGGCCTTAGTCAAGTGAATCCACCATTGCTTGTGAAGGTATTTCGCTATGGGCATCCGACAATGCTGGATCGAATCATTGACTTAGAAGAATATCAAATAAAACATCGCGATGATGAATAGATAAAAATGGGGTACCCTATGCACACAACTTGTTGCAATTTGCGACGCGTTGTGTGCATATTTATTTGCTTTTAATCGCTTACCTTGACTCTTAGTATAATTTTTTTTAATAAAAAAATCCTCCATTGGTCGTGGAGGATGATAAGTTATGAGCCATATTCTTTTTGCAGTTGAATATATTCATTTGATAGTGTAATGAACATTTTTTTATTTTTGCAGTCTAATGCTTCATCTAATTTTGCTTTTATGGTTTGCAATTTCCTGGTTAGGATAGCGTCGCTAATGACCATGTCGACATATAAGTCTAAAACAAATGCTTCTTTCATTCTTTTGCGTTTCATGGCGCTTGCTTTCATTAATTCGGCGTATGATTTTTCTTTCATAAAAATCACCCCAATGGCTTTTTATTAGTATATGTAAAGAATTGTATTTATTCAACTTATTTTTTGAATTTTTAAAATATATGTAAACGTCATTTGTTTTATTTTCAAATAAATTGTCATTTTAATAGGAAAAAAGACTGGTTATCATCATCTCTTTCTGGTAAAATAGAGCTAATTTTATAAATATTTAGTTTATTTTCCGAAAAAAGAAGGGGTGTACCGTTTATGGCCGACAAGGAAACAATGATTGAAGAGTATGAAATTAATACAGAAACAATGATGATTATGCCAATTGAATATGGTAGTAAGATTTATTCGTATATTTATGAAATCGAAGGTGAAGCGGTTTCGCCTTTTAAACCGCTTGAAATTATTAAGAAAAGTTGTCGTTTCTTTGGTGCTAGCTACGAAGGGAGAAAAGAGGGGACAAGACAACTGACGGGTATTACACATAAAGCACCTATTACGATTGATCCCACTAACCTGATTTATTTTTTCCCCACAGCTTCTGCAACAAACCCCAATTGTATTTGGATATCTAATGAGCATGTACTCCATTATGGTCCGCATGAGGGAGGACAAACAGAAGTGATTTTTAGAAATAGGCAAACGCATATTATCCCTGTTTCACATAACATATTTCAAAATCAGATTTTAAGAACCATTCTGTTAAAAGATACGTTATCGAGCAGAATTGAAGAAACGGAACGGAAATCGCTTTATTTTCTAAAAAGGAAAAAAGCAGAGAAGGTTTCAGAAAATATTCACTTCCTTCGCAGATTATGAATGGATATTATTTGCTAATTTGCGATGAAGTATAACGTTTGAATAAATAAAACTCCAGTAATTCATGGACTTTATTTCGTATACGAGGGTTAAAATAATTATGCTGCTCTTCATATCCTTTATAAAGAAACATGAACATTGTAAATGCTTCATCGCGCTTAATTTCTTGCACACTCAATTTTTCTTTATTCATATAGTGCTTCACGCTTTTTAATTCCTTCTGGATTACCCTCATAGTTTCATCAACTAAATTCACATAAGGTTGCTTTAACTTAAACGGACTGGCATCAATCACTTTTAAATCCCTATTAAGTATCGTAAGCACCATTGGCAAATAAATCGCTTGTTCCATAATATTCCGGTCTCGCTCAGGAATTCTTGTCATCGTAAACCTTCTCCTTTTTTAAATATAGAACGTTTGTTCTTATTATATTCTACTCTCATTAAAATATTCATGCAACAGTATCCATTAATTGTTATTTCGTTTTTAACTTGAAAGAGAGGTGCCAATTGCGCACAATAGAAGTGGATAAATAAAGGGGAATATGACTTACGTCACGAATAAAAGTGAGAAGAACCTATAGAGGAGTGAAGAGGATGAATGCAAAGAAACGAATCAAGCCGGAGGATCAATATCAACTAAAGTCGGTAACTGATCCACAATTAAGTAAGAATGGCTATGATTGTGTTTATATAGAAACGACCATGTGTGAAGAAGAAAATACATATCGCTCTCATTTGTTTTACATTAATACAAATCAACTTGAAGAACCGCAACAGTTAACATACGGAAAAGGGAGAAATTTGACACCAAGATGGTCACCAGATGGGTCACAAATCGCATTTGTTTCTAATCGTAATAATGAGGTAAATCAAATATTTATATTATCAATGAACGGAGGCGAAGCAAAACAACTAACAAATGAACCGAATGGGGCGACCAATCCTATATGGTCACCGGATGGTAAAAAAATTGCCTTTCAATCAACTGTCAAGCAAGCGAACCTTACAGAAAAAGACACGGATAAACCACAGCCGGTTGAAGTAGAAAGGATGAAATATAAGTCAGACAGCAAAGGGTTATGGTCTTTTGATTATCAACATATTGGAGTGATTGATATTGCTTCAGGAGAGCGTGAATGGCTTACAACAGGGGAGCAGGATTATTATCTTCAATGCTGGTCTCCAGACAATCGATCAATTGCATTATTAGCCGATTTGGCAACAGATAAAGATCATTCATTCAAAAATGATGTATACATATTAGATGTTGAAAGTAAGCAGATGGAGAATATGACAAAAGGTGTGGCTAGCTTCTCTCATGTTTCATGGTCACCTGATGGCAAATGGTTAGGGTTAATCGGGTCGAAGTTGACCTATAAGAATGCTTCTTTGTCCAGGATATGGACATTAGATGTATCCACGCGGGAATTGACTTGTTTAACAGAAGAATGGGATGTTCAAGTCGGTGATTATGTTGTTGCTGATTTCCATCAGTCGGCAAATACTTCACATATTTTATGGGCTGAGGATAGCTTGAGCTTTTATTTTCTAGCATCTGACCATGGCAATACAGTACTGTATTTTGGCACAGTTGAGGGAGCGATGTATCCGGCATTATTAGAAGAAAGGCATCATATCTATGGTGTTTCTACAGGGGGAACGATAGATAAGGCGGTAGTAGCGATTAGTACACCTACTAATCCGGGAGATTTATATTTGTTGAGCGTGACTAGTGGAGAAAAAACAAGGCTGACAAATATTAATCAAGCTTTCTTTGAGGAGACGGCTGTTGCTGATGCAGAGGTCCTTCAATATCATTCTATAGATGGATGGGAATTACAAGGTTGGTTAATAAAGCCGATCAATCATGAGACAAGCGAAAAATATCCTCTCATTGTAGAGATTCATGGGGGCCCACATGCGATGTATGCCAATACATATGTCCATGAGTTTCAAGTGTTGGCCGCAGAGGGATATGCGGTGTTATATACAAATCCACGAGGCAGTCATGGCTATGGACAAGCTTTTGTAGATGCTGTAAGAGGAGATTATGGCGGTAAAGATTATGAAGATATCATGACTGCTGTCGATTACGTTCTCGAATATGATGAGAAAATTGACCATGAGAGGTTAGGGGTAACAGGCGGTAGCTACGGTGGCTTTATGACAAATTGGATTGTCGGCCATACAAACCGTTTTAAGGCAGCTGTTACTCAGCGCTCCATATCTAACTGGATTAGCTTTTATGGTGTAAGTGATATCGGTTATTATTTCACTGACTGGCAAATAAAGGGGCAGTTAAATGATATCAACAAATTATGGAAGCATTCACCATTAGCATTTGTAGAACAAGTAGAAACCCCACTATTAATTTTACATAGTGAAAATGATTTAAGATGTCCGATTGAACAGGCAGAGCAATTTTACATTGCATTAAAGCATCATAACAAACAAGCGAAGTTTATTCGTTTTCCACAAGCTAATCATGAACTCTCTAGAAGTGGTCACCCAAATTTAAGAATGAAGAGACTTCATTATATAAAAAATTGGTTTAATCAATATATATAAAGATAATTACCCCGAAAGTGTGATCACTTTCGGGGTATTTGGTAATATTTCATAAGTGAAACTTTTTTCATGCTATATCAGTCATATATAAAGGGACAGAAATATCTTTAAAAAGATGTAAAGATAATAAAGAAATGATTTAGAAAAAAGGCTGCAACGTGTATAATTCTAGTATATCTTTTAAAAGAGTTACTGTTCTGTTTATTCCAAAAGTAACAGTATCGGTATAATCTGATATAATTTACAAATAGAAAGAAAAGATAATAGGATGAAAGGATACATTTAAAATGAGATCTGAAAAACATCAAGGAAAGAAGAAAAGGAAATTTGGCAAAATAATAAGAAATTTATTTATCATATTTTTGCTTGTTGTTGTTGCAGTAGTAGGATATTCTTACTACCAATTTAAACAAGGTCTACAAACTTCTAAAGCAGATAATGATTCAAGTGTACCGGAGCAAGTGTACGAATTTAATGGCGAAAAAGATCAATACGGTGGAACGAATATATTACTCTTAGGTAGTGACTCAAGAGGAGAAGAAAATGCACGTGCAGATACAATTATGGTTGCACATTATCAACCGGATTCAGGCACTTATAAAATGATCTCTTTTATGCGCGATATGTATGTCGATATTCCAGGACATGGTCAAAATCGTATTAATGCTGCACTTGCTTATGGCGGACCAGAATTATTAAGGCAAACGATTAAAGAGAACTTTAATATCGACTCACAATATTATGCGATTCTGGATTTTGAGGGGTTTGAAAAGGTGATTGATGTGGCTTTTCCAAACGGTGTTGAAATCAATGTAGAGAAAGAGATGTCTCAAAAAATCGGGGTAACATTAAAGCCGGGGTTACAGAAATTGGATGGCGAGCATCTTTTAGGATATGTTAGATTCAGAAATGATGCAGTTGGTGATTTCGGACGTGTTGAAAGACAACAAAACGCGATTAAAGCAGTAGTGAATCAATTTACCAGTTTAAATACGATAGCTAAACTACCTAAACTAGTAGGAGTTGTTACACCTTACGTCAACACAAATATGAAAACAAGTGACATCTTATATATGGGTAAAGATGTATTAATGAATGGTAGTCCACAAGTAGAATCATTAAGAATTCCAGCAGACGGCACTTACCAAAATGTTAGAATTAGCGGAATGGCTGTTTTACAAGTTGATCTAGAAGCAAACAAACAAGAGTTACAGCAATTTTTAACTAACTAAAAAAGAAATATCTATGTTTTTTCGAGCGAGAGAAGGAGAGTATGGATGGATTTAGAGAGTATCAGACAGTGGCTTACACTAGAAAATATATTAGCTCTAATTGAAGAATATCGTTCATTTGGTCCTCTTCCAGGGATTTTACTACCTTTAATAGAGGCATTTTTACCTTTTCTCCCGCTTTTTTTATTCGTGATGGCTAATGCGAATGCGTTCGGATTATGGGGCGGATTTTTATATTCTTGGATTGGCTCAGTTGCAGGTGCTTTACTCGTTTTTTTCATCATTAGAAAATATGGTCAAGCGCGATTCTTAAGTGTAATTAAAAACCATGATAAAGTAAAAAAATTAATGGCATGGGTAGAAAAGCATGGTTTTGCCCCTTTATTCTTATTACTATGCTTCCCGTTTACACCATCGGCGATTGTAAACATTGTGGCTGGTTTATCGAGAATAAGTATTGCGCAATATGCATTGGCAGTCATAGCAGGAAAAATGGTGATGATTTTTACAGTGAGTTTTGTTGGGCATGATATTGCATCACTGATTACAAAGCCGACGAGAACGGCCATTGTTATCCTCATCATTGCTATTCTTTGGTATGTAGGCAAAAGAATAGAAATCAAACTAAATACAAGTGTAGAAAAAACGAAAAAATAGATAGGTTAGGAAGACCCAGCATATTTGCTGGGCTTTTTTTTTGAATGAGAACAGAAAAATATTATAGCGCTAAAATGGATTTACGAGACAGCATCTATTAAGCATTAAGTAGAATTCCCTGTATTTACTTTAAACACAAAAAGAAGAAAAATGTGAGAGATGTGCTAAAATAGGAACAAAGATTCTATAGGTCGATTCACATTGAAAGTGAAGGTGAAAATACATGACAGTAAAGATGTTAATTGGTCGGTCTCAGACGGGAAAAACCGAGAAGATGATCGGTGAGATTAAGCAACTTATGCAAGACAATCCTGAAGGCTCACCAATTATTTATATTGTTCCAGAACAGATGACGTTTCAATCTGAATATAAATTAGCTAGTTCTAAAGGTTTGGGAGGAATGATTAGAACACAAGTTTTTTCTATCACGAGATTGGCATGGCGAGTACTGCAAGAGACCGGTGGAATTAGCCGTTATCATTTAAGCAGTATTGGTACAAACATGCTCATCCGCAAGATTATTGAGGAACAAAAGGATGAGCTGAAAATTTTTCAAAATGCAGCTGATAAAAATGGGTTTATACAACAGATGGAAAGAATGTTAACTGAGTTTAAACGCTATTGCGTGAACCCTACTGAAATAGAAATGCGAATAACGCAATTACAACACGATGACAATGAGAAGAAAGTGTTAGCAGAGAAACTGCATGATTTAGAATTGATTTATTCGAAGTTTGAAGCAGGTATAGTTGATAAATATCTAGATTCGGAAGACTATTTACAATTACTTGCTGAAAAAGCAAATGAATCGGCTTATTTGCAAGAGGCAACAGTTTATATTGACGGTTTTCATAGTTTTACACCACAGGAATACCGCGTGATTGAAGCACTTATCCGTCATTGTCCAAATATAACAATTGCCCTCACGCTAGATCAGCCGTTTGATCACGAAACACCAAATGCCCTCCATTTATTTAGGCAAACAGGTGAGACGTATCAAACAATTCGGGAGATAGCTAAGCAACAAAAACATCAAGTCGAATATGAGTTACTTTCTCAAGTTCCGCCAAACAGACATGAATCATTGAGACATTTAGAATTGAATTTTGAAGTGCGTCCAACTGTCCCATTTAGTGGAGAGGCACCGGTTGTGATTGCCCATGCAATGAATCGCAGAGCAGAAATTGAGGGGATTGCTCGGAAGATTCGTACCCTTGTTCGTGATGAAGGCTTAAGGTATAAGGATATAGCCATACTTATGAGAAACGGTCATGAATATCATGATTTAATTACAACCGTGTTTAATGATTATGAGATTCCTTTATTTATTGATAGAAAGAAGTCGATGTTACATCATCCTGTTGTTGAATTTATTCGCTCCAGTTTAGATGTGTTAATGAGTAATTGGCGATATGAACCTGTTTTCCGTACGATAAAAACTGAGATGCTTTTCCCACTTAACTACTCGTCGCCAATATTACGTGAGAAGATGGACCGTTTAGAAAATTACGTTTTATCTTATGGTATACAAGGTAGTAAATGGACAAAGAAAGAGCGTTGGACATATCGGAGAATTCGTGGTCTTGAGATGACAAACACAGGGCAAACAGATGCAGAAAGAGACATAGAAGAAGAAGTCAATCAATTAAGAGATATGGTAGCTGCACCACTATTGAGACTTTCAAGACGAATGAAAAAAGCGGAAACTGGCAGGGAATATGCAGAAGCCCTTTATTTATATTTAGAGGAAACAGATATCCCAGCCAAAATAGAAAAACTCCAAATAGAGACGGAAGAAAGAGGAGAGCTTGTCAGATCTAGAGAACATAACCAAGCATGGAATGCAGTGGTTGAGCTATTGGATGAATATGTAGAAATGCTTGGTAGTGAGCAGATGACGACAGAGCGCTTTGCGACAATCTTGGATGCAGGTATTGAAGCATTACAATTTAGTATTGTCCCACCTGCAATGGATCAAGTGATTGCTGCTGATATGGAAAGATCACGAGTGGCTGATATGAAAGCTGCCTTTATTATTGGGTTAAATGAAGGAGTTCTACCAGCGAAGTTTAAAGAAGAAGGGGTATTAGCAGATGATGATCGCGAGCAGTTATTGTCACTAGGAATGAAAGTAGCCCCTTTAACGAAAACGAGATTGTTAGATGAAGAGTTTTTGGCGTATAAGGCATTTGTTACACCGTCAGATTATTTATTTGTTAGCTATCCAATGGCAAACGAAGAAGGGAAGGCACTCATTCCCTCTCCATTTATAAAAAGAATACAAGATCAATTTGTACAAGTAAAAGAAGAGTATTTGATGTCAGATCCAGCAGAACTAAATGAAGAAGGACAAATAGACTATATTAGTCATATCAATACAGCATTAACGTTTTTAACATCACAATTACAATTACAGAAACGCAATTATGCCATTTATGACATGTGGTGGGATACGTATAATATTTATTTACAAAAACCGGGCTGGCAAGAGGTCACAAATAAGGTTTTAGCAAGTTTATATTATGAAAATAAGACAGAACCACTAGATGAAGAGATTAGTAAAGCATTATATGGTGAAACGATTCGTGCAAGTGTATCAAGAATGGAACTCTTTCATAGCTGTCCGTTCTCACATTATGCCCAATATGGTTTGCGTTTGAGAGAACGGCAAGTCTTTCGATTAGAGGCACCTGATATTGGTGAATTATTTCATGCCGCTCTGAAATATATAACCGAAACGGTTATGCATAAGAACTTGCAATGGTCAGATATGACAAGGGAACAATGCGAAATACTTGCAAAAGAAGCAGTTGAACTACTTGCACCTAAATTACAGCATGAAATCCTCCTTAGCTCGAATCGATACTTCTATATTAAGCGAAAACTGGAGCAAATCATTAGCCGTGCTTCCTTTATTATGGGAGAACACGCAAAAGCAAGTGGATTCACACCTGTCGGTTTAGAGATGAGCTTTGGACCTTCTGGCGATTGGCCTTCTTTATCTTTCCCATTGAAAAATGGAAGTCAGATGGAACTGGTTGGGCGCATTGACCGTGTTGATCAAGCGAAAGATGAAAAGGCAGGATCTTATTTACGCATTATTGATTATAAGTCAAGTGAGAAAGATGTGAATATTAACGAGGTATATTACGGATTATCGTTACAAATGTTAACCTATTTGGATATTGTCATTGCCCATTCAGAGGAACTCATCGGTATGAAAGCTGATCCAGCGGGTGTACTGTATTTTCATGTTCATAATCCAATGATTAACTCAGGTAAAATGCTTGGTCTAGACGAGATAGAAAAAGAAATCTTGAAAAAGTTCAAGATGAAGGGATTATTATTAGGAGAAGAAAATGTTGTCCGTTTAATGGACAAGTCTTTAACAACAGGCGATTCGCCTATTATTTCTGCTGGCTTTAATAAAGATGGTTCTCTATCAAAGCGATCCAAGGTTGCTGATAAAGCGGAATTTAATTATTTGCGACAATTCGTCAGAAATAAATATATTAAAACTGGTAACCAAATGACGGGTGGTCAAGTGGAGATTGCACCATATAAACTGAAAGAACGGACGCCTTGTACATTTTGTTCTTTTAAATCGATCTGTCAATTCGATGAGTCATTAGAAACGAATACATTTAGATTATTAGATGAAAAACCGAGAGATGAAGTGTTATCACGAATAAGAGAGGAGGCAGAACAGGATGTCTAAATCTATCATTCCAACAAAACCAGAGGGTCTTACTTGGACAGACGATCAATGGAAAGCAATCCATGCGACAAATCAAGATATTCTCGTAGCCGCAGCAGCAGGATCGGGGAAAACCGCTGTACTAGTTGAAAGAATCATTACAAAAATATTAAACACTGACAATCCGATGAATGTCGATGAACTCCTAGTTGTCACATTTACGAATGCTTCAGCAGCGGAAATGCGTCATAGAATTGGAGAAGCGCTAGAGAAGGCCATTCAAGCTGATCCACATTCCTATCATTTACGTAAACAATTAACTTTGCTCAATAAAGCATCCATCTCAACGTTGCATTCTTTCTGTTTAGAGGTAATAAAGAAATATTATTATTTAATCAATATAGACCCAGGATTTAGAATTGCAGATGAGACAGAAGCTCAATTATTAAGAGATGAAGTTTTAGATGATTTATTTGAAGATGCATATGGTAAAGAAGATAACGAAGCATTTTATCACTTAGTGGATACATTCACAAACGATCGCAGTGATGTGGCACTCCAAGATATGATTAGACAAATTTATGATTTTGCTCGAGCAAATCCGTCAATGGATGATTATTTGGACAAGATGATTGAAATGTACAATGTGACTCCTACTGCAAATATGGAAGATATTCCATTTGTCGGTTATCTCCTCTCGGATGTTCGCCTGCAATTACAAGGAGTGAGAAGTCTATTAGCCCACGGACTTGAGTTAACAAAGCAACCTGGGGGACCAGCGCCAAGAGCGGACAACTTTATCGCAGATATCCAACTAGTCGATATCTTAATTCAAGCGGCGGAGCATTCCTGGGAGACATTGTATGAGGCCATGCAGTCTTATAAATTTAAAACTTTAAAGGCTTGTAAAGGGGAAGAGTTTGAGCCAGAACTCATAGAAGAGTCGAAGAAAGTGCGAGATCAAGCGAAAGATGTCTTAAAGAAACTGAAAGAAGAGCTTTTCAGCCGGAAAGCCGAGTCTTTTTTAAGAGATATGTTAGAAATGAAGCCACATATTGCAGGATTAGCACAATTAGTAAGAGCATTTGCAGAGCGGTTTGCAGCAGTTAAAACAGAAAAAGGATTAGTAGACTTCGCTGATTTAGAGCATTATTGTTTGGATATTCTGGGCGTTGTTGATCAATCTGATCAATTCATGCCTACTGATGCTGCCCTTGCTTATAAAAAACAATTTAAAGAAGTGCTAGTCGATGAATACCAAGATACGAATATGGTACAAGAGGCAATTCTTCAACTAGTCACGAATGATAATGAGTTAGACGGAAACCTCTTTATGGTTGGAGATGTAAAACAATCGATTTATCGTTTCCGTTTAGCAGAACCGAACTTATTTTTAAACAAATATAATCGTTTCACGACTGACGGTGAAGCGACAGGCTTACGCATTGATTTGGCGAGAAATTTTCGCAGTAGAAAAGAAGTCCTACACGGAACGAATTTTATCTTTAAACAAATTATGGGAGAGAATGTAGGGGAGATTGTTTATGATGAAGCAGCTGAACTTGTTCCTGGAGCTGCTTATCCAGAAGAAGTGAAGCATCCGATTGAGTTAACGATGATTGATCTTGAAGATGAAGAAAATTCGGACCAACCTGATTCGTTCGAGGAAGAAGAGCTTGCGCAATCACAGTTAGAAGCAAGACTAATTGCGAAGAAAATTAAAGAATTAATGGCTAGCCATAAACAAGTGTACAATGCAAAGCTTAAGCAAGAGCAACCGATGAAGTATCGAGATGTTGTGATTTTATTGCGTTCAATGACATGGGCTCCACAAATGATAGAGGAATTAAAACAGCAAGGGATTCCTGTTTATGCTGATCTTTCACAAGGTTATTTTGATGCTACGGAAGTTTCCATTATGATGTCACTCTTAAAAGTGATAGATAATCCCTATCAAGATATTCCATTAGCCGCTGTATTGCGTTCACCAATTGTTGGTCTAACAGAGAATCAATTAGCGACCATTAGAGTTCCGCATCAAAATGGTGCTTTTTATGAAGCGGTTCAACAATTTTGTTCTGAAGTTCAAACAGGAGATAAAGTTGACATTGCTGACAAGCTAAAGGCGTTTCTATTACAGTTAGAAAATTGGCGGCAAAAAGCCAGACAAGGGTCTTTATCTGATTTGATTTGGCAATTATATCGAGAAACTCGATTTTACGATTTTGCAGGAGGCATGCCTGGTGGAAAGCAACGCCAAGCTAATTTGCGCGCCTTATATGATCGGGCAAGACAATATGAAGCTACATCATTTAGAGGATTGTTTAGATTTTTGCGCTTTATTGAAAGAATGAGAGACAGAGGAGACGATTTAGGGGCTGCTCGTGCCTTAGGAGAACAGGAAGACGTCGTACGTATCATGACCATTCATAAAAGTAAAGGTTTAGAGTTTCCATTTGTCTTTATGCCAGGGCTAGCGCGTAATTTTAATACCATGGATTTGAAGAAGTCTTTCTTGCTAGATAAGGATTTGGGTTTAGCGTATAAATATGTGAATGCAACGAAGCGGATTTCTCTAACTTCATTACCACAGCTTGCCTTCAAACGTAAGAAAAAAATGGAGATGCTTGCTGAGGAAATGCGCGTGCTATATGTTGCTTTAACAAGAGCGAAGGAAAAGCTTTTCTTGATTGCTTCGCCGAAAAATATGGCTAAGAAGATGAAGGATTGGCAAAGGGTTTCTAGGAAGTCAGACTGGCTACTTGATGATTTTACACGTGCTCAAAGTACAAGCTATCTAGATTGGATTGCACCTGCTATTATCCGACATCAAGATAGCGCTACTTTAGATACTAGTTTGAACCCGGTAGTAGCAGAAATTCATAAGCATCCATCTAGTTGGAAAGTTCAAATTGTCGCAAAAGAAGAAGCAAAGACGAATATTGATGAAAATCAAATGGAATCCGACCATCTTTTAGAAAAAGTACAACAGGGAGAAAGGATCGATAAAAAATCTCGTTATTATGAAACGATTAAGCATCGTCTAGAATGGTCATATGCTTATCAATCAGCAATGAAATCAAGATCGAAACAGTCAGTCTCTGAAATAAAAAGGCAAAAAGAAATCTTTTCTCAAGAGGAAAGTGGACAAGAATTAGTTAAAGGTTTTCAGAAGCCCATTTTAAATCGACCGTTATTCATGCAAGAAAAGTCCATCACACCTGCTGAAAGAGGAACGGCCTTGCATACAGTGATGCAACACTTAGATTTACATGATACAGCAAATGAACAGCATATAATGGAAAAAGTAGAACATTTAGTGAAAAAAGAGCTGTTAACAGCTGAACAAGCTACGGTTATTGACCCAGCTTTGATTGTTGCCTTCCTTGAAAGTGACCTAGCTGAACGTATGAGAAAAGCAACGACTTTGCAAAGAGAAGTGCCGTTTAACCTTGCTTTGCCAGCTAGTGAAGTTTACTCCCATTGGGACCAGGAAGAAGATACGGTATTAGTACAAGGGATTATTGACTGTTTGTTTGAGGATCATAAGGGCCTTGTGATTGTGGATTACAAATCAGATCGGATTACTGATCGTTATAGAGGCGGAATAGATGAAGCAGCGCCGATTTTAATTGACAGATACCGAGTTCAAATTGATCTATATACGAAAGCGGTCGAACAGATTACAAAAAGGAAAGTCGCAGAAAAGTACCTTTATTTCTTTGATGGCGGTTATTTCGTGCAAATATAAAAAGAGGGCTGATGCCCTCTTTTTATCATATTCTTATAAGTTGCCTACAGTTGGCTGATCCAATAAGTTTGCATCTAATACATTACTTGCGCTGAGCCCATTGTTTGTCATAATAAACCCACCAGTGTTCAATGTTCCAGAACCAGTAGTAGATTTAGAGTTACTTTTTGGTGAGATATAAAGTGAATCGCCGAATTGAACAATTCCACCTGAAACATTGATTATCTGGACAGGGCCAATAATTGCCGGCATAATAAACACCCTTTATTCTTCGTTTTTCACAAATTGCCTAAAATGTTTCACACGAGATTCCATACTAATATCTTTCGTATTACCAATATGAAGGACAGAGCTTGATGACACGCCTAAAATATCTATATTCTTCACTTTAATAATTGGTTTATGTTGAATATAGCAAGTTTGGATATTTTCTGTTATTTTCGGAATAAGAAGTTCCTCGCTATAGAGAGGATAAGCGCTGTAACTACCTTCACTATCATAAAAGATTTCAGCGTCTCGCTGCAGTGCCAATGCTCTGGAATATCCTTGGATATAAGATGTATCACCGATTTCAAAAATGGAGGAGAAGCCAAATGTGTCCACCTTAATCTGGTCTACAACAGATGTTCTTTTAAACATAGAATTACTCCGGTGTTAGTGGTACAAATGGACCAATAATTAGTGATTCAGGTGGTGTATCAAAGGTGGAGGCAAGCTGGATGGTTTCTGCATCACCGACAATAAAAATGGATGAACTAGACACACCAATAATGCGCACGTCTCCCACACATAATTCGCGGTTATACACTTGGAAATTCATTCTTTTTTCATCTCCTTCATATTCTCCGGTAAATGACTAAGAAAGGCATAGACACCATTTCGTATTTCCATTTTTAATGCTTCAATCACTTTTGCTTTCTCTTCTTCTTTGTCTAGATTGCGATTAGACTGCTGTTTCAAATAGTATTCTACACGACTAGAAAGCTGTTTTTTAATATCCTCTTTAATAAATTCTACATAGGAGCTATCATTTGGCATTGCTAATTTTGCTTCTGCTTCTTCAACAATTTGTGGGAGCTCCCCTTCTATAAATGTTAATAATGCTGTTTCTATTTCCATATTTCTTTTAAACAAATTTTTTGGAGAATAAGGTGTTTGTAATTCTTTTTGATCGACAGAGAAATCATCGATATCCTGCAAATCTGATGGATTTAAGCCGATGTTTAATGTCCCTTCCAATGTCTCCACTTTTAATTGGTCAAACTTGTATTCAATCCTGTCGATATGAATAGGCTGGCGATCATTTTGTGCCATTTCATCTTTCATTTTTTTCATTGAAGATTCAAGCTTTTGAATCCGTTGTTCTTGCATTTGTACATATGCTTGTAGTTGTTGAAAATACGTGTAAAGATCATGACTCATCATCAATCGCCGCCTTTCCAATCTTGTTATGGTTTCGATGGAGCAGTTAAGGGAACGAGAGGTGTCCCTACTGTCGTCCCTTGAGCAATTGGCGTTTCTTCATATTCAGGTGCAGGTTCAGTAAACTCTCCTGTATTATACAAATGGGAAGATGGCTTAATAATACCTGCACTGCCAATTTGAAATACAGAAGAGTTTGAGACGCCGCCGATTTTAATTAACTGAATTGAAATAGATTGTTGAATATAATAGTTATTCATCGCTCATCACCTTAAAGTTATGCATTAAAGTAATTACCTTGGTCGACGCTATCGTTATCATATGTGTTGGTTGTGCTATTGTAGTTTACAACATCCAACCCATCACCCGTATTAAACGAACCTGCGCCAGAAAATGTTTTGGCATTAGATAGAGGCATCACTTTATAAATATCACCAATGTTAAAAACGGAACTACTGCCTATAGAAATCACTTGAACAGCTCCAACAATTGCTGGCATATAAACACCCTTTACTTACACTAAAGTTTTAAAAACGGGCGAATGCCCTAATCATCTATTTATCATTATCCTATGTGCCTAGTGTAATAGTGTGAAGAAACTTTATGATGAGTGGTAAAAAATATAGATGTAAGACTGTTGAAATGCTAAAATAGTTATAATCAGAAAATTTTAATTATTTTTACGAGGAGTGATTTACTATGAAGGTACCATTAATATTAACTGAATTTCTAGATCGTGCAGTAAAGCTATATGGAGATAAAGAGGCCATTTATGGCGATACACTCACACTTACATATAATCAATTAAACAATAGGGTAAATCAATTATCACATGGGCTGAAAAGCATCGGTGTACAAAAGGGAGACCGCGTCGCTTATTTAGCGCCAAATACTGTCGAAATGCTTGAAGGGTTTTATGGGGTATATCAATTAAATGCAATAATGGTTCCTCTTAATATTCGTCTGCAGCCTAATGATTACGTTTTCATTTTAAACCATAGTGAATCAAAAGTACTTTTCGTTGATCAAGAACTGTATAGATTGATACAACCAATAAAGGATCAGTTAGTAACAGTAGAAACCATTATTGTTCATGATAAGAATGATGAAACAAATGAAATTGGTTATGACACTTGGTTAGCATCTTTTCCTGAAGAAAGCTTTCTTAGAGAAGAAATAGACGAAGAGGATGTATGCTCTTTGTTATATACGAGTGGAACAACAGGAGACCCAAAAGGTGTGATGCTTACTCACCGCAATAACTACTTACATGCGTTAAGTACGATGCATCATTTGCGTGTGAGTGATCAAGATACACTTATTCATGTGCTGCCAATGTTTCATGTTAACGGCTGGGGTTCTCCATTTTATTATACAGCGAATGGAGCAAAACAAATATGTTTACGTAAAACGACACCCGAAGTCATCTTTCAAGCAATTGAAAGATATAAAGTATCTATCGTACATATGGCTCCGACCGTATTGAATAGTTTAATGCAATACTATGATCAGCATCAGACAAAGTTCTCGCATGCTATTCGCGTAGTGATCGCAGGTTCTGCCCCACCACCAGCGTTTGTTTCTAAAGTGGAGGCTGAGATGGGCTGGAAGTTTATCCAAGTATATGGGATGACCGAATCTTCACCACTAAGCACGATATCTCAAATCAGATCTCATATCCAAATAAATGAAAAAGAAACGTATCGAATGAAGGCAAAAGCCGGTTATCAAATGATTGGTTCTCAAGTGAAAGTTGTGGATGAATATGGTGCAACAGTCGCAAATAATGGCAAAGACATTGGTGAAGTGGTTGTGCGTAGTCATGGGGTAATGAAAGGTTACTGGAAAAATGAAAAAGCAACAGCAGAAACGATTCGTGATGGCTGGCTACATACAGGGGATATGGGAACGGTTGATCCATACGGCAACATAGACATTGTTGATCGGAAGAAAGATATTATCATTTCAGGTGGTGAAAATATATCTTCGATTGAAATTGAAGGTGTATTATATGAACATCCTGCAATCCTCGAAGCAGCTGTTATTGCCGTACCACATGAGAAATGGGGAGAAACCCCACATGCCTTTATTGTTTTAAAGGAAGGCATGGAAGCAGTGAACGAAGAAGATATTATTGCTTTTACTCGTGAAAATATGGCACATTTTAAAGCGATTACGAGCGTAACATTTACAAAAGAACTACCAAAAACAGCTTCAGGGAAAATCCAAAAAATTCATTTGCGTAACGATTATTGGGCTACAAGTGGGAAAGATGGTAGATATGTCAATTGAAAATTTGCTTTAAGCGAGCGCGCATGTTTTTTGTTTTATTTTAATAAAGAGAAGTATGAGCATATCTTTTAAGGCAAAGATATGCTTCTTTTCATGTTAGGTAATGTACGTTAAGAAACTCTTTTTCTTTTGGTCTGCAAAAAAGTAGTAAGAGAAAATGATTAAATTCATAGTAGATAATATGCTATATTAAGGTAGTGTGTTGATGAATATTGGTATTAAAGGAAGAAATAGGTTGTGATTAACTCCTTTTTAGGTGGCTATACTTTTATGCTCTAACCAGTTTGTAGTAGAAATAGGTGACCAATTGACAAATACCAGCCCGGCAATTGGAATAGGTTAGGGAGAAGAAGAGGAGGTAATAGGACGACTTAGAAACAGTAAAAACAATTTCTTAGGAGGAATTTATGCAGTCGCTTAATGAAAACAGAAGGATCCATTCCATCGATGCGATGAGGGGATTCGCTTTATTCGGTATTTTAGTAGTCAATTTTTTATCTTTCCATTCACCATATACGCATATAGATCCATTTAGTTATTGGGATACAGCAGGGGATAGTACGGTCTTTCCTATTATTGATGTATTTTTTCAAGCAAGTTTTTATCCGTTATTTTCTTTATTATTTGGCTACGGTGTCATGATTTTAAAAGAAAGGGCAGAATTAAAAGGTGTCCATAGTCCATTATTACTCGCAAGAAGATTTCTATTTTTATTAATCATCGGATTATGTCACGCCTTATTCATTTGGCATGGAGATATTTTAGTTACCTATGCTATCGCAGGGTTTGCTCTTATTTTATTCATAGAACTGTCAGGGAAACTGTTAATCTTACTTGGTTTACTCATTTATATCATTCCTAATCTACTATTAGTTGGGATATTATTTCTTACGTTATTCATAGAACCAGATCTTTCGGCAATGATGACGACATCTGTTGGTGACATTGTTCAGGTATATCAATCAGGTACATGGCTAGAAATCGTGCGCCAGAATATAGATGACTGGTTAATGAATACTAATTTGGCCACATTGCCCATTTTAATGATTAGTATTTTACCATTGTTTTTAATTGGAGCAGGGCTACGAAAGCTTCAAGTTATTGAAAAACTTGAACAAAGACGGATGACAGCGATTGTTCTTATGATTGTATTTCTTATTACTGGGTACCTTATTAAGCTATTACCATATTTCATTAGTCCTAATTTAGCATTGCAATATGTACAAGATATCTTTGGTGGCCCACTCGTAGCGATTGGGTATAGCCTACTCATTCTTACGCTCGTTAATAGCAAAATAGGTATCATCACAAAACCTTTACAAATAGTCGGGCGCTTGTCTATGACGAATTATTTAATCCAGTCAATTGTGGCTACATTTTTATTTTATAGCTATGGATTTGGACTGTATGGCAATGTATCACTCCTGACGGGGACAATGATTGCGATTTTATTATACGTATGTCAAATTGTACTCAGCATGATATGGATGAAATATTTTGTATATGGCCCATTTGAATGGTGTTGGAGATGGTTCACTTATTGGCAAAAGCCGTCTACATTTAAAAGAATCTGAAAGTAAGAGTCATCTATTATTCACAATCATTTGCTAACATTTCAGTTAATTTACGCTATACTTATTTAAAAGGGGTGAAAGAGTGTGAAGTACATTACATATGAATACAATAATAAACAAGCTTACGGCGTACTTGTGAAAGATGAAAAAATGGTTTTACCTTTGCAGGAGGCTGCACAAAACAAAGGGGTATCGTTGCCAGAAGAATTAGTGGATGCCATCGGACATGAAAAATGGAGCGATACATTCATACGGCAATTAATAAGCGATGAAAATGAATCTGCCCAGTTGATTGCCTTAGAAGACGTTCAATTAAAAGCACCAATTCCAAGGCCGAAAAAGAATGTTTTCTGTGTAGGAAAAAACTATGCAGAACATGCAATTGAAATGGGAAGTGCAGCAGATATTCCTAAAGAAATGATTGTCTTTACGAAATCACCTACAACAGTAGCTGCTCCAGATGAGGAAATCCCTCATTATCAACAACTAACAGAAATGTTAGATTATGAAGGAGAAGTAGGCGTTATTATCGGCAAAAAAGGCAAAGGGATAGAAGAAGCCGAAGCGTTAGATTATGTGTTTGGTTATACAATTATTAATGATATAACAGCAAGAGATATTCAATCTAAACATAAGCAATACTTTTTAGGGAAAAGCCTAGATCAATCATGTCCGATAGGTCCGTGGATTGTAGGGAAAGAAGAGTTAACAAATCCTAATGATTTGAGTATTACCACTAAAGTCAATGGAGAAGTAAGACAAGATTCTCACACTTCAAAATTTATCTTTCCTATCGAGAAGATTATTCACATCCTTTCAAAAGGGATGACGTTAGAACCAGGAGATATTATTGCCACAGGTACACCTGCTGGCGTTGGTAATGGCTTTAAACCACCACGCTTTCTAAAGCCTGGTGATCATATTGAAATTACGGTTGAAGGTGTAGGGCAGCTATCTAATACAATAATGAGTATTAATTAATCATTATTGTAAAGAATGGTAGTAATCTTTAGGCTTTATCTATTTGATTATGGTATGATGTAAACGAATTATTTCTCTTAGTAAGAGAATAAGAAACTTAAGGGGGTTCTAATGTGACACATGCACATTTAACAACATGGATCGTTGCCTTTATTTTATTCTTTGTTGCCTTATCATTGCAGAAAAATGGCAAAGATAAAGTGGTACATATGATTCTAAGATTATTTTACTTATTAATCATTGCCACAGGCGTAGGCATGCTTTTCTCAATTAATATTGATATTATGTATGTATTAAAAGCACTTGTTGGCTTATGGATCATCGCTATGTGGGAAATGATCTTAATTCGTAGTAAAAAAGGCGAAAAGCCAACCATCTTATGGGTACAATTAATTGTCGCTTTTTTACTTGTTCTATATTTAGGCTTAAGTTTGCCATTAGGATTTACACCTTTTATGTAGGTGAAAAGAATCTGTGAAAGCTGCTGGTTTTAGCAGCTTTCTTTTTTTCGTGTCTTTAACTCGCCTTTTATGGTATTTTTAATCTAATCATACTATATTTGTTTTAATGTTTTAGGTATTTAGCACTTATTTGAGCGAAGGAGCCACTATTGGCACAGGTTCCATTATTTAGGGATTGACTAACGTTGTACAGATAAAAATCTCTACGAAATTGATTATAAAGTAAAAGCGATGGACGGTTATTGAATTAAATGAGAATGAGCCGATAAAAGAATTATAGAGTGTGAGAGGAAAGAGCTTTTCATTATTGTCAAAATAATAAACGTCAGGATCATGAAAAATTGAAATGAAATCTAAAGTATCAAACGTTAACGAATGTAAAAGTGGCTTTACTCTTGCAAAGAGGATACACGAAATGGCAGCTATACTATCAGGAATTGACAAAATGTACATATGTAGCTTGTAAAACCAGGTGCCATCGTTTATTTAAGTAACAAAGGAGGAACCGATGATGGTCGATTCGTTTATTCAACAATTAACTGTCAATGATAGTAATCGAACAAAACAACTAATGATAGAGTGGCAAAACTTAAAACAGTGCTATCATGCTTTGTTCCAAAATAACACAGAATCTATCTTTACTATTGATGTTGAGGGTCGATTTACAAGTGTCAATTCAGCTTTTGAGGAAAATTCAGGCTATCCAGCAAAGGAACTGATTGGTCTGCCATTTACTCGTTTATTTGATCATCGCCAGCTTCCGGTTATCACAGCTTTTTTTGACCGTGCAAAAATGGGGGAAACACAGAAATTACAAGCAGATATCATTGGGAAACTTGGTAAGAAAGACTTTTTTGATATTAAACTCATCCCAGTTATTCGAGATGAAAAGGTAAGTTGTATATATGGGATAGCTAAAAATGTTACAGAACTAAAGAAAATCGAAAATAAATTAACCGAATTATCGTACTATGATCATTTAACGGGACTCCCAAATAAACATAGATTTACTGAACAATTAATCTCGTCAATGAAAAGAGCGAAAAAAAATCAGCAATCGTTTGCTTTACTATCTTTTGATATCGATCGTTTTAAAATAATTAACGAAAGTGTTGGTTATTTAATAGGCGATCAGATCATTAAGCAACTGGCTAATCGGGTCAATCAGGCATTACCAACAGATAGCTTTTTAGGCAGCTTTGGTGGAGACAGCTTTTTATGCTTATTACCTGAGAATATACAGACAGAAGAAATAATAAGACTCACACAGACTTTGCTTGAGGTTATCGATCGTCCCTTTGTTATTCAGCAGCAAGAGATTCATGTTACAGCAAGTTTCGGCATTAGTTTATACCCAAATGATGGGATGGATTCTGAGCAGCTAATGAAAAATGCTGACATAGCCATGCATCTTTCAAAAAAGAAAGGTGGTAATCAGTTAACTTTTTTTTCTGAAGAAATGAATGATGAAGTGTTAAAACGATTCGAGATGGAAGGCTATTTAAGAAAAGCGATAAAAAATCAGCAGTTCACACTTCATTACCAGCCCCTCGTTTGCTTAGAAAGTGGGGAGCTTTTTGGTAGTGAAGCATTAATAAGATGGCACCATCCCAATATTGGAAATGTCTCTCCGGCACAATTTATCCCTCTAGCAGAGGAAACAGGACTCATTAACGATATTGGCCAATGGGTATTAAATGAAGCATGCAAGCAGAATAAATTATGGCATGATCAAGGTTTTACACATTTACAAATATCGGTTAATGTTGCTGCACGCCAATTTCAACAAAAGCATTTTGTTGAGGTTGTTAAAGATGCCCTGCTACAATCGGGCCTTCCACCAAGGTATTTAATTCTAGAATTAACAGAAAGTACGATGCTAAAAAATAAAAAACATAGTATTGCAGTTATGACAGAGTTGCAAAGAATGGGCATTCGAGTATCAATTGATGATTTCGGTACAGGCTATTCCTCATTAAGTTATTTGAGGGATTTTCCAATTGATACATTAAAGATTGATCGTTCTTTTATACATAATTTACGTATGAATACATCTGACGCTGCGATTGTGAAGGCAATCATTACCATGGGGAAGGGTTTGCAGATAAAAGTGCTAGCAGAGGGTGTAGAAACTGAAGAGCAAATGAAAGTGTTAAAAAAACTGGATTGCCACTTTGCTCAAGGATATTTTTTTCAAAAGCCATTAGGTAATCAAGAATTTGAAAAAGGGTTGCAGCAACACTTATCATAACAATGGAAAAAAGACTGTAGACGAGTTTGTAGAAAAGAGTGTCTACAGTCTTTTTGGATGCCTATATTTATCCAGAAGAAGATATTTTTTCAATGACCATTCTTTTTCCGCTATTTAAAGTAAATTCGAAACGATCCGTCTCTTTTTCATAATAAAAGAAATGATGCTGTACGCTACAAATATGCTCTTGATTATCAAAGATCATAAAATTAACACCGCTTTTTCTTGTTTCATCACCGAAAAATGTCAACTGATTATAGCAGTATATACAATCAAAAATGGAGAAATCAATACTGTTTAAACTAGTGATGAATTGTACAAAGGCATCGTCATTTACTTCTTCTAATAATGATTCTAATGAGAAAACGAGATGTTTTTTAATTCTTATCTGATCTTGATCCTTTAAATGAAGCAGATCACTACCGCAATGGATTTGACCATTGAGTGATAATACGCCTTTTCGCCACCTTTTCAGTCTAAATACCTCAATTTCTTGTTGCCGGTATTCTTCTAATGAAGATGCATCATCTGTTTCTTTATCAAAAAATACCCACTGATTATTAATAAATTCAACATTCCCCTCCATATAGGCTCTTGATTGTTGATCTATTAAATTGAGTCGTTGTTGTCTTTTCATCATAAACCTCCAGTAAAAGTCTTTCACTCTATTTTTTGGCAATCTCCTGTTGTTTTATAACCTTTATCTAGGACAATTAACCATTTATTTTAGTTCGCATAGAATAAATCCATGCATGATGTTCCGGGCAATTCCATTCGTTGACATCATTACTTATCCGCTTAAATATTGCTGCATCTATGATGCTCGTAGAAAGGGTGAAGAAGCCATGTGTGGAATCACGGGCTGGGTTGACTTCAATACAAATATGCAAAATGAACGTCCGACACTAGAAAAAATGACGAATACTTTATCTAAAAGGGGTCCTGATGATACGAATATATTTACTTCTGGGCCAGCCGGATTTGGTCATAAGCGATTAGTCGTTGTTGATCCCGTTGGCGGGAAGCAACCAATGACAATTGAAAAGAATCAAAATCGCTATACAATTTGTTACAATGGCGAACTTTATAATACAGAAGATTTAAGAAAAGATCTCCTTATAAAAGGATATTCGTTTAAGGGTCATTCTGATACAGAGGTTCTACTAACTTCTTACATTGAATGGGGAAAAAATTGCCTTCAATATTTAAATGGGATATTCGCCTTTGCGATTTGGGATGAAAACGGTCAAGAACTTTTTATTGGTAGAGATCGATTAGGGGTTAAGCCGCTTTTTTATAGAGAGACAGTAAAGGGGTTACTGTTCGGTTCAGAAATAAAAGCGATCTTAGCACATCCAGAAGTAAAAACAGAAGTAGATAGAGAGGGGTTAGCAGAGGTATTCGGACTTGGACCATCTAGATCGCCAGGGTCAGGTGTTTTTCGTGGAGTGAAAGAGTTACGACCAGCACATGCACTAACCCTTTCACAACAAGGGTTAAAGATTTGGCGATATTGGAATGTAGAAAGTAAAAAACATGAAGATTCTTTAGGAGAGACAGCTGAAAAAGTCCGCAATCTAGTGACAGACGCAGTCACTCGACAGCTTGTATCGGATGTTCCTTTATGTACGCTTTTATCTGGTGGATTGGATTCAAGTGCGATTACAGCTATTGCAGCCACTGCATATCAAAAAGAAGGCAAACCACCATTAAAAACTTATAGTATTGATTACGAAGGCAATGATCAATTCTTTAAGGCCAACGATTTTCAACCAAATGCTGATGGCTTTTATATTAAGAAAATGTCAGACACTTTCCATACCATTCATCAGAATTGCATTATCTCACAGGAGGAGCTTGCCGCTCATTTAGTTGAAGCGGTTCATGTAAGAGATTTACCGGGTATGGCAGATATCGATTCTTCTCTGCTTTGGTTTTGTCGTGAAATTAAAAAAGAGCATGTGGTTAGTTTGTCAGGTGAATGTGCGGATGAGATTTTTGGAGGCTATCCATGGTTTCATCGTTCGGATGATCTTAGTCGAACTGGCTTCCCTTGGATGCGATCAATCGATGAAAGACAGCGCCTCCTGAAAGAAGATTGGAGAAAGAAATTAAACTTAAAAGATTATAGTATGGATAAATTTAATCAAGCGATTGCTGAAACCCCACTTTTAGAAGGAGAAACATCAGAAGAAGCAAGAAGACGACAATTATTCTATATAAACATGCTCAGCTTTATGACAACATTATTAGATCGTAAAGATAGAATGAGTATGGGAGCTAGTTTAGAAGTACGGGTTCCATTCGCAGATCATCGCTTAGTCGAATATGTATGGAATATCCCATGGGATATGAAAATGCATGGCAATCGAGAAAAAGGAATTTTAAGGAAGGCGTTGGAAGGTGTATTGCCAAACGAGGTACTATACCGTAAAAAAAGTCCTTATCCGAAAACCCATAACCCTGCATATATTAGCATCGTGACAAAAATGTTGAATGAAGTGTTAGAAGATTCATCCTCTGTTCTTTTTGAATTATTCGATGAAAAGAATTTACGAGAAATCGTGGCTACTGAAGGCTCTGCTTTTCAAGTGCCATGGTTTGGGCAATTAATGACTGGACCGCAGCTTCTCGCTCATCTAGCACAAATTCATTATTGGTTTAAAGATTATAATATTAATATTATTGATTAAAAAAAGAGGTGTTCCTTTTAATGGGGCACCTCTTTTGTCTACGATATAAATAGGGGTTTCAACTGCCATTTATTAGTATTATACAAAAGAAATGTTACGATTTTAAATATTTTGTTCACTTCTGTTTGACGAAGTAACAACAAACCGCTAATCTATAAGGGTTAACGTTTATGTAAAATAGAGACAAACTATCATTAAGGAGGAGAAAGATGAAAAAGGTCATCACTCTCATCTTAATTCCGCTATTACTTGTGTCAATGGTGCCAAGTGTATTAGCAGAAGAAAAACGAAGCTTACAGGATGAACTTATTTATTATGTTATGATTGATCGCTTTAGCAATGTAGATAGTAAGAATGATTACCATGTGGATGTGAAGGACCTTGAGGCGTTTCATGGTGGTGATTTTGTTGGTATTATTGAAAGACTTGATCATATTGAAGATTTAGGTATGACAACGATTGCTTTGAGCCCGATATTTGCAAACACCGATAAAGGATATCACGGCTATTGGGTTGAAGACTTTTATGAAACAGAAGAACATTTCGGAACACTGGAAGAATTTAAACGATTAGTAGAAGAAGCACACAAAAGAGACATCAATGTTATCATTGATTTTCCACTTAATTATGTGTCAGCTACTCACCCATGGGTAGGCGACCCTACTAAATCAGATTGGTTGAAGGAATCTGATGAGATCTCAACACCAGATATGTTGACAAAAGATTGGTTAGCTGGTTTGCCACAAATTAATTATAAGAACGAAGAAGCAGCAAAATATATTATCGACGCGGCTAAATGGTGGATAACAGAAACAGGTGTAGATGGTTATCGTTTAGAAGGCATTCAGTTAATGGATCCAGTATTTCTTGAAAATTTTGTAGAAAGTGTAAAAGAAACAGATAACGAGTTTTTTATTTTAGGTGAAGTATGGTCAACAGACCGACAAGAAATCGCCAAATATGAAAAGACAGGAATAGATAGCTTAACAGATTATGCTTCAACAACTAATATAAGGGAAGCATTTGTAAAACCGGATTTGTCAATGACAGATACTATTAGTGACATTGATAGCAACATTGATACATATGAAGCACCAAATATGGTTACAAGACTAATTGATAGTCAAGATATGATTCGCTTTACAAATCAGCCAATCGCATTAAATGAACATCCAGGACCAAGGTGGAGAACAGCGTTAACGTATTTGTTTACAACCCCTGGGATTCCAATGTTATATTACGGTAGTGAAATTGCGTTAATTGGGAATGAAACACCTGATAACCGCAGACAAATGGATTTTCGTACGGATCCTGAGTTAATTGAGTTCATCGGACAGCTGACAACAGCAAGAGAAAAATTACCTTCTATTGCACAAGGAGATTTTACTCTTTTGCATGAAAGTGAAGGTTTTACAGTTTTCAAGAGACAATTTAAGGAAGAAACTTCAGTTGTAGCCATCAATAATACAAGTGGTACAAAAGATTTAGTATTAACAGGTGAAGAGTTAGAGAATGATAAAGAGTTACGTGGATTATTAGCTGGTGGGTTAGTAAGAAGCAATGATCAAAATGAATATCATCTCGTCCTAGATCGAGAAGAAGCTGAAATTTATGTTCTTACTGAAAAGCAAGGGTTTAACTTTGTTTATGGAGCAACATTGTTATCCGTTTTACTCGCCTTCTTTGCCTTTTTATTCTTTGCTCGAAGAAGAGGTAGAAATCGTACAGAAGAATAGTGAAAAGAGGATGCCGAATCTGTTGCGGCATCTTTTTTTTGTAGCAGTAATAGCTGAAATTTGATCGGTTATGTGTATTTCAATGAACTGTACTATTCTCATGGCTTACACTACTTTTAGTGGGGCAGAGGGGAAAGGGATTATTAAGAATCCCTTTTAGTCTTGTCCACTTTACCTTCGTATTCCCTAGCCATTGACAATTTTTCCACCGTTTATATGCAACATTTGTCCACTCATATAACTAGAATCGTCGCTAGCTAAGAAGACATAAGCTGGAGCGAGTTCAAAGGGCTGTCCAGCTCGTTTCATTGGGACGTCTTTACCAAAGGATGAAACTTCCTCAGCAGAGAAAGTGGAAGGAATCAACGGTGTCCAAATCGGACCAGGAGCAACACCATTCACTCTAATCTCTTTGGAAGCTAATTGCATTGAAAGTGACCGAGTAAAAGAGACAATGGCCCCTTTAGTTGAGGAATAATCAACTAATAATTCATTACCTGCATAAGCGGTGACAGAAGCGGTATTAATAATCGTGCTGCCAGCTCCTAGATGCGGAAGGGTGGCTTTTGTTAAATGAAACATAGCATAAATATTTGTTTGGAAAGTTTTTTCAAGTTGTTGACCACTAATGTCCTCGATGTTTTTTTGTGGATGCTGTTCACCAGCGTTATTAACAAGAATATCTATTTTCCCAAATTTATTTAGCGCTTGTTTTACGACTTCCTGGCAAAAAGTTTCTGAAGAAAGGTCTCCGCTAATTAAAAGACATGTTTTCCCAACTTGTTCGACTAATGTTTTTGTTTCTTTTGCATCTTCATGCTCGTTTAAATAAGGAACAATGACGTCTGCCCCTTCCTTAGCAAAGTAAATAGCTGTAGATTTACCTATACCGCTATCACCACCAGTAATAATGGCTACTTTACCTTCTAGTTTTCCAGCAGGTTGATAATCTTCATTCACATAGATCGGCTTAGGGATCATTTCCTCTTCCGTTCCTGGCTGGTGATTTTGGTGTTGGGCAATGAAGTTTTTTGGCAATTGTTTTTTGTCCATCATAATCCCTCCTTGCTGTTGCTTTTCCCTTTTTATTATGTTGAAAACCTTTCATTGTTATGAGGTTAAAATTTGCTACAAAAAAAAGAGACTAGGATATAAGTTTCCCTGCCTCTTTTCTGGTATGTAATTATCGATAATTTGAAAATTGAACATCGATTGTTAAATCCGCTTCTCTGACTAGTGAGATGATATGTTGAAGATCATCTCTATTTTTTCCTGTGACGCGGATTTGATCATCTTGCATTTGGCTCTTAACTTTCACACCACTATTTTTAATTAATGTATTGATTTTCTTAGCGTTATCTTTATCGATTCCTTGAACTAGGCTTGCTCTTTGTCTAACTGTGCCACCTGAAGCAGGCTCAATCTTGCCATAATCTAAATTCTTAATCGGAATCCCGCGTTTAATCATTTTACTAATTAGCACATCTTTCAGTTGCTCTAGTTTGTATTCATCATCAGAAATGAGCACAAGCTCTTCTTTTTCTAAAGTAATCTTACTTTTGCTTCCTTTAAAGTCATAGCGGGTCTGTATTTCTTTCATTGCAATTTGTATTGCGTTAGTGACTTCAGCAAAATCTACTTTTGATACAATATCAAATGAACTTTCTTTAGCCATAAAATAATTGTCCTCCTCATGAAAAGAGTTTCACTTTATGTTCTTATTATAGTAGAATATAGCAATGCAAACAACTTTAGGAGGATATAAATGGCTTTAATAGATGAGATCGGCAAAATTACAGAGTTATTAGTTTCGAGAGAAGCGGCATTTGGTTATTTCTTAACAGATGGTGAAGAGGACGTTCTCCTTCATAAGAATGAGGTGAAAGGAGAAATTACAGAAGGACAAACAATTTCTGTATTTATTTATGTTGATTCTGAAGGTAGAAAGACAGCAACAATGACTTTACCTGAGGTTACTGTTGGCGTTTATGGCTGGGCGAAGGTAGTAGATGTTAATCCAGAGCTCGGTGTATTTATTGATATTGGGATTAGTAAAGATATGTTACTGGGAAAAGAGGATTTACCTGTTCATGAGCGGGTATGGCCGACTGTGGATGATACTTTATACGTTACATTGAGGGTTAATCGAAACGGTAGAATTTATGTGAAACTTGCTACAGATCAAGTGATAGCTAGTATTTCACATAAGGCTGGAAGGGAAGAACTGAATAAAGATATCCACGGATTTATTTATCGTACGGCAAAAGTCGGAAGCTGGATATACACAGCAGATGGCCTAAAAGGCTTCATCCATGAAACAGAAAGACGTCAAGAACCAAGACTTGGGGAAAAAGTGAACGGTAGAATCATTGATGTCAAACAAGATGGTTCGATTAATGTCTCCCTCAATCCAAGAAAACAAGAAGCATTACTTGATGACAGTGAAATCATTCTCAATTATTTGCAATCACGTAATGGAGCTATGCCATACAGTGATAAAAGCGCACCAGAGGATATAAAAGATAGATTTCAACTAAGTAAAGCTTCGTTTAAACGAGCACTTGGTCGATTGATGAAAGATGGTAAGATCTATCAAAAAGAAGGTTGGACTTATATAAAAGAGAATGAGTCAAAATAAATGAAAGCAGGAAGGCGTTAGAGCCATCCTGCTTTTTTGTATGGGGTTTCACAATAATAATGAAATCGAGCAAGAGGTAAGCTGTACAGTTGATATTAATAGTAAGAACGAGCACTTGGTGCCGGTAGAAGTCTTGGCTAATAAAGAGGGAATATAAGAAGAGTAAAAGAGAGAAACAAAGCTATGAGCGTTAAAGAGAATTATGGTGGCTAAAAAGTAAAAAAGACATTTGCTAATAAGAGTGCAGATTCGCAGCTAAAAGAAATCAACCACTGTACACACAAAGCAGTTTAACCTTACAATATGTTTATTGATACAAAAACCTTGAAAAATGTCCAAAAGTCCCTTTTCGGGAATGTGAACTAAAGAAGTCCTAAAATACTTGAGATATCTTAGGACTTTATCTTTCTCATTTGTAAACTTTTGCTCAATCAAAGATGATCTGTTTTCTTTGAAAAGCTTTTTCGTCCTTCTTGCTTATTCTTGGTTTCTTCCATATTTTTTTCATGGCGTAATGCATTGTTATCTTTTGCTTTTTTGTCATTATCAGTTGTATGAGACATAAAATAAACTCCCTTCCATTCTTCATCTGTACACGCTTAGTGTTTGAAAGAATGGAAGGAAGTATGTATAAGTGCATTAACCTTTAAGTTTATTTAAAAAGAAAATGGCAATTGTCCCGGCACCGGCATGAGATCCGACTGCTGAACCAATTGGAGAAATATAAAAGTGTTCAACCCCAAATTCTTTTTGAATCATCTCTTTCACTTCTAGGGCAGTCGCTTCATCATCACCATGACTAATAGCAACCATTTGTCTATCAAGGGCCACGCCTCTTTCCCTCATGATATCAATGATTCGTTTAAAGAGCTTTTTACGACCGCGATGCTTTTCAATTGGTACCAGTTTTCCATCTTCAACATTTAATAATGGTTTAATATTGAGTAGCCCACCTAAAAATGCTGATGCTTTAGAAACTCTACCGCCCTTAGCTAAATACTCTAGATCATTTACCGTAAATAAATGCTCCATATGTTCGCAATTGAATTTTGCATTGCTAACAATTTCATCTTTGGACAGTTGTTCTTTTGCCTCTTTTGCCGCATTCAGTACAACTAATCCATGACCTAAAGAGGCACATTTACTATCTATGATGGTTAAGTTAAAGTCTGGGTAGGCTTCTTTTACTTGATCTAACACCATAACGGCAGTGGAATATGTACCTGAAAGTGCGGAAGAAAAGGCAATATAGATACCATCTTCCTTGTTTTTCGCCATATTCGTAAAGATCTCTTCAAATAAAAGGGGAGAAGCTTGGGAGGTCTTAGGTACCTTACCTTCGCGGATGGCATCATAAATATTCTTGGAATCGATTGTCAACAGGTCATCGTATTCCTCTCCATTTAAATGAACTTTCAATGGAATAAGTGTGACATCGTTTTCTTCAAAGAAACTTAACGGTAAGTCACATGCGCTGTCAGCGAGAATTTTAACTGACATTATTTCACCTGCTTTCAACTTATAGATGATACTAGTTTATAGAAACTTAGGAAAAAAAACAATGGAATGCATTGAAAAACCTAAACTTGGGTAAAGAAAAGATAGAGAGATGATAAAGGAGGTCAATATGAATTGGATTGAAACAAGAAAAATCATCATTATTGTTGTGGGGGCAATTTTAAATGCGCTAGCGATGAATTTTTTCCTTATACCCGCTAATGTATATGCAAGCGGCTTTACTGGGGTAGCTCAACTTCTTTCGAGTATATTAAATGGTGCGGTTTCTACTGGTATACTTTTATTTATTTTAAATGTACCAATTGCTATCTTTGCTTGGAAGCGCGTGGGTAAACTTTTTACCTTATATAGCCTTTTAAGTGTTGTGATTACAACTGTTTCTATGGAGATTATCCCTGTCATAAGTGTATCAAAAGATATTCTATTAAATGCTGTGTTTGGAGGAGTCATTGCAGCTGTTGGTGTCGGTATCACATTGAAGTGGGGTGCTTCCACAGGTGGTATGGATATTATCGCTATGTATCTCTCTAAGGCTAAGGATCGACCAGTAGGTACATACTTTTTTTCATTAAATGCTGTTATTATTATTACAGCTGGCTTTCTTTTCGGATGGGAAAAAGCACTTTATACATTAGTGACTTTATATGCATCCACTCGAGTTATCGATGCGATTCATACAAGGCATGAAAAGCTTACAGCGATGATTATTACTAATAAGCAAGATGAAATGAAGAAAGCCATTCATAAAAAACTGGTTAGAGGTATTACAATGATTCCGGCAAGAGGAGCATTTTCCAATGAACATCGGGAAATGCTAATGATTGTAGTATCAAGATATGAATTATTTGACTTACAAAGAACCATTCAGGAAGTAGATCCTCACGCATTCACTAATATTGTAAATACAACTGATGTCTATGGTGTTTTTAGAAGAGATTAATGAAAGGGGGCAGTTATGCTACATTTACTGCTTAGTGCCATACTTGCAACGAATTTTCTTCCACAGCAGTCTGAAATGGAAGCAAACAAGCATATGGATATTCAATTTGAGGTTCAAGCCGTTTCGGAAGAAAAATTGGTCCTTACTTTTACCGTTCATAATCAAACAAATGAATTGGTCAAAATGCAATTTAACACATCACAAAAGTATGATTATGAGGTATTGGATGAACACGGAAAAGTAGTATATAGATATTCAGATGGTAAGGCCTTTTTACAAATGATTCAAACAGAGAATCTTTCCCTAGGAGAAAAAAAGGAATGGAAGGCTACTTGGGATTATCAAACTGCAAATGAAGGTACCATTAACCCAGGCAGTTATAAGGTTCAGGCGACATTTTTAGGCCAGGTAATAGAGCCAGAAGGAATGGAAATAAACCAGACTTCACAAACCACTTTTACGTATGGTAAAGATCAGCTTTTTAACAATATTACAGTAGAAGGCAAGGATGGTGCGTATCATATTAAGGGGCATTATAAGGGGCAATTGCCGGTTATTTATTCTGTAGAAGATGGCCATTTTTTACTCGTTAAAGAAAAGCCTGTTCAAGTGAATAAAGATGGTGATTTTAATATTACTGTAAAAGTGAATGAAGAGGATTTACCGAAAAGTGGTTCGCTGATTGCTTATCTTTCTGAAAAAGGAAGTAAAGGAAAGCCGATTAAACTGCAAAGTTTTTAAGATTGAAAAAGAGCTAACGAGAGAAAGGTTAGCTCTTTTTCTTTAAAATTTTATATTCCACCGAGGGAAGAATCATTCACATTCTTTAACTTTTCAGCTTCTGCTTCCGAGTATGTTGAATGGTAGGGTATACGTGCATCATGCTGAGTGACACTATCGGCACCTTGCTTAATAAAGCGCTTCGATTTATTACGTTTGCCCATTTATAATCTCCCCTTACTGAAGAATATTGAAGTAGCTAATTGCTACGACATCCTTTATTTTGTACCATTTGTACCTTTTTTAAAAAGGGTAGATTTTGGATTAGAGTGTTTTTAAATTCAAATAGTCATTTAAGAAGATACCGATCCCATCTTCTTCATTTGTTAAGGTGACTTCATTAGCCGTTGTTTTAACTGCGTCAATACCATTACCCATAGCAACACCAATGCCCGCAAAATCAAGCATTTCTAGATCATTATCCTCATCCCCGAAAGCAATTACTCGCTCTTTAGGAATATTTAAATAATCACAAGCTTGTTGAATGCCAATTGCTTTGTTTAATCCAGCTTTTACGATTTCGATAATATGGAAAGGCTCACCCCAGCTACGTTGATGAATAACTTCAGCATGCACATCATCCAAATGGCGCTGAATTTGTGTTAAATGCTCTTGGTCTGTATGAATTAGCATACTTGTTGGTGAGGCAGGCAGGAAGTTTCTTAAATCTCCTGTAGTGACTTTAGGATTACCGAGACTAAACATATTCATCAGTTTTTCATCATGATAATGGTAATATACGTCATCCAGCACTTCAGCAATAATATTATTGAACTTGAAATCTTGACTAGCATCAATAATGTCTCTTGTTACTTTCATATCAAGAGGCGTATGGCGTATTCCCCATTTAGGGTTTGTTGGATGATGTATAAAGGCACCATTGAAATTAACGATTGGTGTGGTCATTTGCATTTCCTTATAATACATTTCACTTGAACGATAAGGCCTGCCTGTAGCAATCATGACCTCATGTCCGTCTTCACGTGCTTTAAATAGGACTTCTTTTGTTTTTTGTGAGATGGTTTTATTATCTTTTAATAAAGTGCCATCTAAATCAAGAACGATTAAATGTTTTTGTGTCATAATATCTCCTTCAGTTTTTTTATAGGGAAAAATCATTAAAATAATAAGCATTAAAGTATGGTAAGGCGCAAATAAATGTTAAACTTGAAGACAGTTAATATTTTCAAGTGGTATTTATTATCTAAGTTTACACTATATTACCAATGTATACGGTCATTTGTAAAAGAAATAACCTCTTTTATAAGATGTTTACATTTTCTTATAGTTTTTAACATAGGAGGAGACATAGTGGTTATTATTGAACATCAACAGTTAAAAGGTATTCCTGCTTTGCATATCGTGAAAGATGAGTTTAAATACGAATCATTACCTCTCATATTTTTCATACATGGCTTTACTAGTGCGAAAGAGCATAACCTACATTATGCTTACTTACTTGCTGAAAAAGGATTTCGTGTAATATTACCAGAAGTGAATGAACATGGTGAAAGAGGTCATGGATTACCAGAGTCTGAAATGCAATTGAAATTTTGGGACATGATTATTCAAACAATTAAAGAATTGCCGCAAATAAAAGAAGAGTTAGTAGCTAAAGGATTAGTTGATGAGGACCGTATTGGTATGGCAGGTACTTCGATGGGTGGAATTATTACACTCGGTGCCTTAACACAATATAAATGGTTGAAGGTAGCAGTCAGTTTAATGGGTATGCCATATTATGAGAAGTTTGCTGGGATGCAAATTGAAACAATGCGCAAGAAAGTAAAGGATTTCCCTTTATCTGATACTCAAGTTGAGGCTGTTTTAGATGATATTACAAAGTATGATTTAAGTAAACAAGAGGAAGTTTTATCAGGACGTCCATTGCTATTTTGGCATGGTAAAAAAGATACAACTGTACCATTTGCACCAACTTATGACTTTTTTCAAACAATACAACCTTTATATAAGACCCATCCAGACAGGTTACATTTTATTGTTGATGAAAATGCAGGGCATAAGGTAAGCAGAGAAGGTTTATTAGCAACAGTTGAATGGTTTCAACGATTCTTGTAAGAAAAAGTGATAGTTAAACAGCTATTCCTTTTTCATTGAAGACTTTTTTGTTATGATAGCTATAATATATGAAATGAGGAGTTGTGTTTGATGGACCAAGATTTAAAAGAAAGTATTATGGGCGCACTTGAACTTGTAGTTGACCCTGAATTAGGAGTAGATATTATTAATTTAGGACTCGTCTATGATGTTACTATGGATGATGAAGGAAATACGGAAGTTGAAATGACTTTAACTTCCATGGGTTGTCCTTTAGCTGGCACAATTGTTGACCAGGTCAAAACAGCACTTGCTGATATTCCAGAAGTAAAAAGCACAGAAGTAAATATAGTATGGAGTCCGCCTTGGACGAAAGATAAAATGTCTAGATATGCAAAGATTGCATTAGGCGTACGTGATTAATTCAAGTAGCAGAAAAAACAGCAAAGCATTGCTTGCTGTTTTTTTGTATGAATGAAGATGGAAATATATACCTAATCTATTCCTTAGTTAAAAGTGAGGCGCTTAAAATATAGGGAGAGAACGGTATTTAGTACGCTTATGGGCATATGCCGATAAAAGATTTCATGTTATATTGGAATAAAATCATTTTACATTTTATTTATAGAAAAAGTTATTGACGTAATCGATAAGACGGAGTTGATTTACATGAAACAAACTCATATTAAGGATTCACTTAATCGGCCATTACGAGATTTACGTATTTCCGTAATTGACCGATGCAATTTTAGGTGTCAATATTGTATGCCAGCAGAAATTTTTGGACCAGATTTTGTTTTTCTACCAAAAAATGAATTGTTATCTTACGAAGAAATTGAAAGGTTAGCACGGATTTTTGTTGGTTTAGGTGTAGAAAAAATCAGGTTAACGGGTGGAGAACCTTTACTACGGAGAGAATTGCCTTTATTAGTGGAGAAACTCTCTCAAATTGAAGGTTTAGAGGATATCGGGTTAACTACTAATGGTGTATTATTGCCTAAGTTTGCTCCTCAATTAAAAGCCGCCGGGTTAAAACGGGTGAATATTAGCTTAGATAGTCTGAAAGATGAATTGTTCGGTGAAATTAATGGACGCAATGTTGGGACAGGCCCGGTGATAAAGGGGATACACGCAGCAAAAGAAGCGGGACTCGGTGTCAAAATTAATATGGTCGTGAAAAAGGGCTTAAATGATGAAGAAGTCCTACCCATGGCGAAGTTCTGTAAAGAACATTCATTACAGTTAAGATATATTGAGTATATGGATGTTGGTGATACAAACGGTTGGAAAATGGATGATGTAGTAACGAAGAAAGAAATATTCCAGCAATTAAAGGCACATTATGATCTTGAGCCAGTGGATCCGGAATACTTTGGCGAAGTTGCTAAAAGGTATCGCTATACTGGTACTGATATAGATGTAGGATTCATTACCTCCGTATCTGAATCTTTTTGTTCTAGTTGTACCCGTTCAAGATTATCTGCTAATGGGCAGTTATATACATGTTTATTTAATGGTGAAGGGCATGATATAAAATCATTTATCCGTTCAAATGTCTCTGATGATGATATCGTCACGTATGTTACTGACATATGGAACCACCGGGATGATCGTTATTCTGATGTCAGAACAGATGAAACGAGAAAAAATCGCAAAAAACTTGAAATGTCTTATATTGGCGGATAAAGATTATTTAGGGGATGGAAACAGATGCTAGAGAAGAGGAAGCCGATTCAAGTTGCTGAAGCAATTGAAAAAGTAATGAAATATAAACAAAAGGGCGCCATTGAATATGTCTCAATTAAAGAAAGTCATGGTAGATATTTAGGAAAAGATTTAACTGCAACGAGTGACGTACCACATTTTAATCGTTCCCCATATGATGGCTTTGCAGTGAGGTCTATAGATACGAAGGATGCTTCTTTACAAAATGAGGTCGTTTTTGAAGTAGTTGATCATATTGGAGCGGGCTATGTATCATCAAAAGAAATCGGACCAATGCAAGCTGTTCGTATTATGACGGGGGCAAAGATCCCTGATACCTGTGATTGTGTCGTTATGCTTGAGGTAGCGAGAGCGTTTGAGGATGGGGACCAATCGTATATGTCTATTAAGCGTAGCTTTAACGCTGGTGACAATGTTTCTTTTCAAGGGGAAGATGCAAAAAAAGGTGAGGTACTCGTTGAAAAGGGGACAAAAATCAATCCTGGTATCCAAGCCATTCTAGCGACATTTGGGTATGCTGAAGTACCTGTAGCTAAAAGTCCGGTTATTGGGTTATTTGCAACCGGAACGGAATTATTAGAAGTGGAAGAGGAACTAGAGGATGGAAAAATAAGAAATAGTAATAGTACGATGCTCATAGCGCAAATTGAGCGCGTGGGTGCTGAAGTGAAATATTTTGGTAAACTACCAGATGAATTTGATACATGTTATGAAGCGATTGCGACTGCGATTGATGATGTAGACATTCTCATCACAACTGGTGGTGTATCTGTAGGAGACTATGATTATCTCCCTGCGATATACGAGAAGCTTCAGGCAGAAGTTCTGTTTAATAAAGTCGCCATGAGACCAGGCAGTGTTACGACAGTAGCGCAGTTAAATGGAAAATTATTATTTGGCCTCTCTGGGAATCCTTCTGCTTGTTATGTTGGCTTCGAATTATTTACAAGACCAATCATTCGCTATATGTTAGGTTGTCGGTCTCCACATTTAAGAAAAGAAACGGCGGTCTTACAACAGGATTTTCCAAAAGCAAATCCTTTTACAAGATTCGTTAGAGCGGACGTGTATGTCACAAATGGCTCATTGATGGTGCGACCTAGCGGTGTTGATAAATCAAATATTGTCATGAGTTTGGCAAGAGCGAATGCATTTATGGCATTGCCAGGTGGGACGAGAGGCTATGGTATTGGAGATATCGTTGATGTTTTCATGCTTGAAGATTTTGTAGGTAGCAATTGGCCATGGTAACCCCTAAGATTTTGCAAGTGGTTGGTTATCAAAATAGTGGTAAGACGACATTTGTAACTCAACTTGTGCAAGCTTTAACAGAAAAAGACTTTAATGTTGCAACGATTAAACATCATGGTCACGGAGAACCTGATGTAGTAACAAATAAAGATAGTAGTAGGCATATCGTATCAGGAGCATCTACCACCATTGTCGAAGGTGAAGGTATGTTATTGATGCAAGCAAAAAAGCATATTTGGACACTTGAAGAGCAGATACAAATACTAACATTTATGAAACCCGATGTTATTATTATTGAAGGACATAAAAAAGCAAACTACCCTAAAGTTCTATTACTTAGGGATGAAAACGATCAATGCCTTATAGAGCAACTGTCAAACATCAAATATACAGTTGCAAAAGAGGAAAACAACGAATGGGTCATAAAGGAAATAGTGAATAAACTTATTCGTTAATGAAGAACATCCATTAGTTCATTTAGATACTCCCCTAAAGGTAGGCTTGGTCTACTTCTAGGGGAGTATTTTATTTTGCACATTCAAGTGCATCAAAATGGTGATAAACGAACGGAAATTCAATTTCTAAAAAAATTAGCAAATAAAATTTTTAAAATAAATTTATCATTTTTGGTTTAATTGACTTTTATTAGGGTAGGGGTTTAAATAGAAGTCTGAAAAATACATAAAATCTAAATTTTTATTTTATTTGTTAAAAAAACTTACAAAAACCTATTGCATTTCTTTTCAGAAATTTCTATAATAGTAGTTAAATATTTAATAAATATAAATTAAAATTTATAAATATACAAAATTAAAGGGTGACGAGATGAAAGCATCAATTATTGGTACAACAGGATATGGTGGGGCAGAACTGTTGAGAATATTAAAAAACCACCCCGAATTTGAAATCTCTTCTATACATTCCACTAGAGATAATTTAGCCATTTCTGATGAATATCCACATTTAATCGGAATCATGAACGATCAATTACAAAAGATAGAGCCTGAGAAAATTAGTGAGAGTGCAGATATTGTGTTTTTAGCAACCCCTTCTGGTGTATCAGGTGAATTAGCGGCACAATTTGTGAATAAAAATATTAAAATAGTAGATTTATCAGGAGATTTAAGGTTACCAGCATCAGAATATAAACAATGGTATAAGAAAGAACCTACTTCAGATGAGGTAATTAATCAGGCGGTATATGGATTGACTGAGTGGAATCGAGACATTGTGAAGGACTCTCACCTGATTTCAAATCCTGGTTGTTATCCGACTGCTACATTATTAGGTTTAGCCCCTGTAGTTGTTGAGCAATTAATAGAAAAAGATCAAATCATCATAGATGCTAAATCAGGCATCTCGGGCGCAGGTCGTTCTCTTTCAAGGACTTCAAGTTTCGCTGAAGCGAATGAGAACTTCACAGCATATAAAGTGAATCAACATCAACATACACCTGAAATTGAACAACAATTAAAGGTGTGGAATAAGGAAATGGAAGCGATCACCTTTACCACACAGTTACTACCGATTACGAGAGGCATAATGGCTACCTGTTATGTGAAACTGAAAGAAAATTATTCGACTAAACAGTTAGTGGAATTATACGAACATACATACCAGCAAAGTCCGTTTGTACGTGTTCGACCGGTCGGAAATTATCCATCGGTAAAAGAGGTAGCCGGTTCTAATTATTGTGATATTGGTTTACATATTGACGAGCGTACAGGGCGTATGACCATTATCTCTGTGATTGATAATTTAATGAAAGGGGCAGCTGGTCAGGCTGTGCAAAATGCAAATTTAATGTTTGGAATGGAAGAAACGACAGGGCTTGAAATGACCCCGTTATACCCATAAGGAGGAACAACAAACAATGGAAGTGACTAAAAACAGCCTTATTACATATATACAAGATGGGTCTATTACAACACCAAAGGGTTTTATGGCTGATGGTATTTATGCAGGGCTTAGTAAAGGGAAAAAGGATGTTGGCATGATTGTTAGTGAACAACCAGCGAGCAGTGCAGGTGTTTATACAACAAGTTCCTTTAAAGCTGCTCCTTTATTAGTAACACAAGAAAGTATTGCTACCATCGGGAAGCTTCAAGCGATTGTCGTAAATAGTGCTTGTGCAAATGCTTGTACAGGGAAGCAAGGACTAGAAGACGCTTATAAGATGAGGAAGCTGACTGCTGAGCAATTTAACTTGACTGAGCACTTAGTCGGTGTTGCATCTACTGGAGTCATTGGCGAATTTTTAGATATGGAAAAAATCGAAAAAGGGATAAAGTCCACAAAGCCACAAGCAACAAAAGAACATGCAAATCGTTTTGCAACAGCGATTTTAACAACTGATTTAATTGATAAGCAGACTTGCTATTCAGCTGATATAGCGGGTGGAACGGTTCATATGGCAGGAGCAGCCAAAGGGTCAGGTATGATCCACCCTAATATGGCAACAATGCTTGGTTTTGTGACAACGGATGCACAGGTAAGCCCAAGTGATCTACAAATGGCACTTAAAGAAATCACAAACGAGACTTTTAACCAGATTACAGTCGATGGGGATACATCTACAAATGATATGGTACTTGTTATGGCAAACGGGATGAGCGAAACGGAATTACTGAGTCCAGCTCATACAGATTGGCCCATTTTTATCGCATTGTTAAAACAAACATGTGAAGAATTGGCTAAATCAATTGCTAGAGATGGCGAAGGTGCTACAAAGCTTGTTGAGGTTGAAGTTAATGGGGCAATGACAAACGAAGAGGCCCAGAAGGCTGCTAAACAGATTGTTGGATCTAATTTAGTGAAGACAGCTATTCACGGAGCAGACGCTAATTGGGGGAGAATTATTGGTGCGCTTGGGCAAAGTCAAGTCCAGGTTGATCCGAACAATGTAGATATTTCCATTGGTCCCATTCAAATGTTAAAAGAAAGTACTCCTGTTTCCTTTTCTGAAGAAGAAGCGAAAGCATATTTACTTGGTGAAATGGTTGAAATTCACGTTAATCTACATATTGGTGAAGGTATAGCAAAAGCATGGGGATGCGATTTGTCATATGATTACGTGAAAATAAATGCAAGCTATCGTTCCTAAGGAGGAATAGACAATGAAGCGTATTGTTATTAAATGTGGGGGAAGCGTGATGGATCAGTTATCACCTGCGTTCTTTGAAAGTTTACATTTTTTAAAGAAGAATGGTTATCAACTTATTTTCGTTCACGGTGGGGGTCCTGAAATAAACAAAATGCTGCAAATACACAAGGTGAAATCCCATTTTATTAATGGTTTAAGAAAAACCACGCCAGAAACAATGAAGATTGTTGAAATGGTGTTATCAGGTGTAGCGAATAGGAAGTTAGCGACATTGCTTGATAGTCATGGTTTTGAAGCAGTTGGTTTAAATGGGAGTGACCACGGTTTTTTACAAGCTGATTTTATTAATGAAGCAGAACTTGGGTTAGTAGGAGAAATTACTAGAGTGAAAGCGGAGTTATTAGAGGTCATTCTTAATAAAGGCTATATACCTGTTGTAACACCTATAGCTACAACGGAAGATGGCAAGAAGCTAAACATTAATGCAGATTTTGCTGCTGCATCTGTAGCAAAAGCCATTGAAGCGGAAATGTGTATATTCGTCACCGATGTTGAAGGTGTATTAATTAATAAACAACTCGTAGAGCATTTAGATACAGAAGAAATAAAAGAGCATATTGATAGTGGTGAAATCTCTGGTGGGATGATACCAAAGGTGAATTCTGCTGTGGCGGTGTTAGATCAAGGCCTTGCTAGTGTAATGATTGCTTCCGGGAAGAAAAATTTTTATAACGGAGAAGCATGGACAGGGACTATGTTGACTAAAAAACAAGTAGAGGTGGTACAATGAATCATTTATTCCCCACATATGCTCGCTGGGAAGTGGAACCAGCAGATGCAAAAGGTACAAAACTAATAGATAAAAATGGCAAAGAATATTTAGATTTCACTTCAGGTATTGGTGTCACTAATTTAGGCCATCGCCCTGATGCAGTCCAGGCCGCAATCACAGAACAATTAAACAAGTTTTGGCATGTATCGAATCTATTTACACAAGAAAAACAAGCAGTGGCTGCTGAAAAGTTAGCACATGCATCTAGTTTAGCTTATACATTCTTTGCAAATAGTGGAGCAGAGGCAAATGAAGGGGCAATTAAATTAGCCAAAAAAGCTACAGGTAAAGACAAAATCATCACTTTTAACAAATCCTTTCACGGTAGAACAATTGCTACGATGGGGGCAACAGGTCAGGATAAAGTGAAACAAGGATTTGGAAGTATGCTGCCAACATTTTCGTATGCTGCTTTCAATGATATCGAATCGGTGAAATCATTAATAGATAATGACACAGCAGCTGTGATGGTGGAAGTGGTTCAAGGTGAGGGTGGTATTCATCTTGCAGATTCGGCCTTTTTAAAAGACTTACAGCAATTATGTCAAGAATACAAAGCGTTGTTAATTATTGATGAAATTCAAACAGGCATTGGTAGAACAGGTAAACCATTTGCATTCCAACATTATGACCTCCAACCAGACATTATCACTTGTGCAAAAGGGCTTGGAAGTGGGCTACCAATCGGTGCGATCATAGGCAAAGAAAATTTAAAGGAATACTTCGGTCCAGGCAGTCATGGTTCCACATTTGGAGGAAATCCATTAAGTATTGCTTCAGCAAACGCTACAATGGAAATTGCCTTCAATGAAGACTTTTTGTCAGAAGTGAATGAAAAAGCAGAATATTTACTTGAACAGTTGAAGGAATCGCTATACAATATAGAAGAGGTAACCGCCATTCGTTCATTAGGACTAATGATTGGTATAGAGATGAATACAAATACAGCGCCTTTATTACAATTATTAAGAAATGATGGTTTACTTACGTTATCTGCAGGTGAAAATGTTTTGCGATTATTACCGCCGTTAACAGTAACAATAGAAGAAATAAACCAAGCAGTAGCGATACTGAAAAAGAATATAGTTCCAGTTCAGACAGCCTGAAATATGGCTGCATTTTTAAACCTAAAAATGCATAAAAATTAATTTAGTTCAATGAATATACAGACGTTCACGAGGTGTTTAAGATGGAAGGGTATTTACATTTAAAAAGCGGTCATTGTTATAAAGGGGAATGGCTTAATACGCCACCACAGAATGAGGTTGCAGGAGAAATTGTTTTCTTTACAGGAATGACGGGTTATCAAGAAGTGCTAACAGACCCATCCTATAAAGATCAGATTATCGTTTTCACTTATCCTTTAATTGGGAATTACGGTGTGAATGAAGCAGACTTTGAAAGTAAAGAGCCACACGTAGCTGGAGTGATCGTTTATGAGGGGACTGATGAACCTTCACATTATCAATCTGCCTATACACTGAAGGAGTACTTGCATAAATGGAATATTCCTGTGCTAGGGCATATGGATACAAGGGCTATTGTGAAAAAAATTCGTTCAGTTGGTTCCATGCCAGCAACTATGTCCACTCATTCTGTAAAAGAAACAACATGGTGTATACAGGAGGATCATAAGGTTGAAATGGTCTCTAATCCTCAGATGCAAACATATGGCGAGGGTGATAAGCATGTTGTCCTTTATGATTTTGGCTATAAAAAATCAATTCTCAATAGTTTATTAAAACAAAATTGTAAAGTGACCACTGTGCCCTTTTCTACAACTTTCCATGAAGTTGCTGCGTTAAATCCTGATGGTATCCTGCTGTCCAATGGTCCTGGAAATCCAAAAACGCTTCAAAAAGTTTTACCTGAAATTAAAAAAGTCATTACCAGCTATCCTACTTTGGGGATTTGTTTAGGACATCAGTTAGCAGCACTTGCTCTTGGCGGTAACACAACAAAGTTATCTTTTGGTCATAGAGGGGCGAATCACCCTATTAGTGATCTAAAAACAGGGCGTGTAATGATGTCTTCGCAAAACCATAGTTATGTTGTGGATACAGTAAGTTTAGAAACAACTGGGTTTAAAACAAGGTTCATTAATTTACATGATCAATCTGTTGAGGGTCTCACTCATGAAATTTATCCGATTGAAACGGTACAATTTCATCCTGAAGCTAATCCTGGACCAACAGATACGCATTATTTATTTTTAGAATTTATTCAAACGATTGAAGAGAAGAAAGGGAGCGTTATCGCATATGCCTAAAGACAACAGTATCCAATCTATCCTGGTCATCGGATCGGGACCGATCGTGATTGGGCAAGCAGCAGAATTTGACTACGCAGGCACGCAAGCATGCGCGGCGCTTAAAGAAGAAGGCTATAAAGTAATTTTAGTAAATAATAACCCTGCAACAATTATGTCAGATCACGCTTTTGCAGATAAGATTTACTTTGAACCGTTAACAGTAAATAGTATTGAAAAAGTTATTCAAAAAGAAAAACCAGACGGCTTATTAGGAACTTTAGGCGGTCAAACAGGTCTAAATTTAACCTTTCAACTAAGCGAAGCAGGCGTATTAGATAAATATAAGGTGAAATTATTAGGTAGCAGTATCGAAGCAATAAAAAAAGGTGAAGATCGGGAAGCATTTCGCCAATTAATGAATGACTTAAATGAACCAGTTCCAGAGAGTGAAATTGTTCATCATGTTGAAGAAGCGGTTGCTTTTGCTGAAAAGATTGGTTTCCCTATCATTATCCGTCCTGCTTATACACTTGGTGGAACAGGTGGCGGTATTGCTACAGATATGAATGAATTAAAGCATTTCGTTAAAAGCGGCCTAAAAGAAAGTACGATCACGCAAGTACTTGTAGAAAGAAGTATCGCTGGATTTAAAGAGGTAGAATATGAAGTGATGCGCGACAGCAACAATACTTGTATTACCATTTGTAATATGGAAAATATTGATCCAGTAGGTGTACATACAGGAGATAGTATTGTTGTTGCCCCGAGTCAGACATTAAGAGATGTAGAGTACCAAATGCTTCGCAGTGCTTCTGTTAAAATTATTTCTGAGTTAGGCATCATTGGGGGATGCAATATTCAATTTGCCCTAGACCCAGAAAGTAAAAATTACTATCTGATTGAGGTGAATCCTCGTGTTAGCCGATCTTCTGCTCTTGCTTCTAAAGCAACTGGATATCCGATTGCAAGAATGGCAGCAAAGTTGGCTGTAGGTTATCATCTTTCCGAAATTATTAACCCAGTTACTGGTGATACATTTGCAAGTTTTGAGCCGGCACTTGACTATTGCATTGTCAAATTTCCGAAATGGGCGTTTGATAAGTTCTCTGGTGCTGATCGCAAATTAGGTACGCAAATGAAAGCAACAGGAGAAGTAATGGGGATTGATAGAAACTTGGAGAGAGCGTTAATCAAAGCGGTTCATTCCCTTGAAGGAAAAGGACTTGATCTTCAATATCCTCGCATTAAAAATAATACAAAAGAGACGTTATTGAAGAAGCTAGCAGGTCAAACAGATGAAAGATTCTTTATTATATTGGAATTAATGAGACGTGGTGTAAGCGTTGAGGAGATAAAAAACATCACTAAAATTGATTATTTTTATCTGTCAGCTTTCCAACGTTTAATCTCATTAGAAAAAGAGATTGCACAAACTTCACTCGAGAATATTGAACGGGAAAGGATGCAATTAATTAAAGAAAAGGGCTTTGGCGACGCCTACCTTGCTTCAGTGTGGCAGGTCGATGAAAAAGCTGTCCGTCATAAAAGAAAAGAAATGGGGATTATCCCATCATATAAAATGGTTGATACATGTGCCGCTGAATTCGCTGCGTCTTCCAATTATTTTTACTCTAGCTATTTTGGAGAAAATGAACAAATACCGAGCGATAAAAGAAAAGTGTTAATCATTGGTAGCGGTCCGATACGAATTGGTCAGGGGATTGAATTTGATTATTGCTCTGTACAAAGTGTCTTTGCCCTAAAAGATGAAGGTATTGAAACGATTATGATAAATAATAATCCCGAAACAGTAAGTACGGATTTTACGACAGCCGATCGTCTTTATTTTGAACCGTTAATCATTGAAGACGTGATGAATGTCATTGAAGCGGAGCAAGTGACTGAAGTCATTGTTCAAGTAGGCGGACAAACAGCGCTTAACTTGGCTAATCAGCTAGAGAATTACGGGGTAAAATTACTCGGTACTGATTCGAAAACCATTGATACTCTTGAAGATAGAGAATTATTTTATCAATTATTAGATGAGCTTGAAATCCCACATATTCAAGGATATGTCGCAGAAAATGAAGTTGAACTTGAACAATATGTTAGAAAAATCGGCTATCCTGTTTTGATTAGGCCATCTTACGTTATTGGTGGGATGGGGATGGAAACCATTCATAATGATGAGGAATTCAACGTTTATAAAGCGAAGGATATCCCGTTCCCTGTACTTGTAGATCAATTTTTACAGGCGAAAGAGGCGGAGCTTGACTTAGCCGCAGACGGAGAACATGTTCTGATCCCGGCGGTTATGGAGCATATTGAAAGAACCGGGGTTCATTCGGGTGATAGTATGTCAGTCTTACCGCCACAAAGCTTACCAAAAGAAGTACAAAACCTTATGATTAAGTATGGACAATTGATGGTTAAAATGCTTGGATATAAAGGACTAATGAACATTCAATATATTATTGATGAAAACAAAGTTTATTTACTTGAAGTAAACCCGAGGGCAAGTCGAACAGTGCCAATTGTAAGTAAAGTGACTGGGATTCCATTGGTCCAAAAGGCAACGAGAGTATTATTAGGAAAGAAATTCTTCGAAAAGGACCAACTTCCAAGTGATACGAACCAAACATTTGTTACTGTCAAATACCCGGTTTTCTCTAACTATGCACTAAAAGGTTTGGATGCTAAAGTAGGGCCAGAAATGAAGTCAACGGGAGAAGGAATCGCGTTAGCGGCAACTTTACCGCAAGCTTTAAAGAAAGTGTTCCAATTACATGGAGATAAAGAAAGAACCGTTTTATATAGTGGTGAATTAACAGACGGAATCAGAGCATTGGCATTAGAGTCAAATACCAAACTGCTAGATGCTCAAGGGGCTGAATTAGATGAAACGACTGTTGCCCTTTATAATCCTTTCACTGGAGAAGAAAATCAACGTATGCGGGAATGGGCGGTTAAAAATCGACTACACACTTTCAGTGAATTAGAGTCACTTGAGGCCTATTTACTTGCTTTAACTGAAAAAGATTGGCACGCAGTAGCAATTGAGGATTGGCAAAATGAGAATGTAAAGGAAGTGACGATATCATGATTACAACATCGACTGTATGTGGTAAAAAGTTAAATATAAAAGGAAATAATATGCTAACATTAGCTGACTATTCTTCTGAAGAAATCATTGGTCTTGTCGAAAAGGCTTATGAAATGAAGCATACGGATCATCAAGCCGAAGAGCCATTGAAGGGCAAAATATTGGGGATGATATTTGAAAAGTCATCTACGCGTACAAGGGTTTCCTTTGAAGCGGGAATGTTACAACTTGGCGGTCATGCCCTATATTTAAATCGCAATGACATGCAGATGGGTAGAGGAGAAACGATTGCAGATACCGCGAAAGTACTATCTAATTACGTTGATGGCATTATGATTCGTACATTTTCTCATGATATTATAGAAGAACTTGCTACACATGCTACGATTCCAGTGATTAATGGGTTAACGGACCTTTATCATCCTTGTCAGGCATTAGCTGACTTGTTGACGATTAAAGAAGTAAAAGGAAAATTAGCAGGTATCCATTGCGTTTATGTAGGAGATGGCAATAATGTAGCTCACTCATTAATGATTGCGGCAGCAAAAGTGGGCATGCATATGACGATTGCATGTCCTAAAGGCTACGAACCAAATGAACAAGTGGTCGCTTTAGCACAAGGATTTGCTGAGGTGACGGGTAGTAAGATTGTCGTTGAAAACGACGTGAAAAAAGCGGTTGATGGCGCTGATGTCATCTATACAGATGTCTGGACGAGTATGGGTCAAGAAGAAGAAAATGACATGCGCTTACAAGTCTTTCATGATTATCAAGTGAACGAGTCACTTGTAGCCAATGCAAAAGAAGATTATGTCTTCCTTCACTGTTTGCCAGCGCATCGTGGGGAAGAAGTCTCAGCGACTGTGATTGATGGAGATCACTCTGCAGTTTTCCAACAAGCCGGCAATCGCCTTCACGCACAAAAAGCATTATTAACTGAATTACTATAAGTTAGTAACGAGTGGAAGCATGGATTATTCTGTTATTCGAATAATTCATGCTTTTTTCGTTAGATGAGAATTCATAAATATAACAGGATTGCGCGGTTACTCAGTGAGGAAAAAACTGAAATGAGTGCCGAGTAAAAGATTTTGCACGTCACTAAGACAAAATTCACAAAGATAAATCATAGCGAATCTCATCACAGCGAAACAACAGAAGTCATTCAATCCCTACAATTTCCTTTATGATTCCACCTTCTCTCGGAAATAATAAAAATGTAAGTTTGAAGGGGGGATTCATTTGGGACAAAATCGACAATTTCGAGCCGGGCAGAAAGCGCCCAATAATGGTAAATATATAGAAATCGGTGAGACAGGTAGTAATGTCAATAATCCGCAAATGGTACATCTTCGAGCTGGTGACCGATTTCCTGAGAACTCAAATCATAATCGGTTATGGACGTATCAAAGAAAACCGTAATAGTAAGTAAAACAGATGCCATCCCAATATGTGGATGGCTTTACATATGACAGGAAATAATTTTATAATGAATATAAAGGTCAAAAAAGGTCAGGAGCGTGACGTGTGATTGGATATTAATCAAATGACAACCTCTTTACAAGAAGGTTTAATGAATGCCAAAAGGATGGCGACAGATAAAGGACATCAAGAGGTGGATACGGTGCATCTTTTCCTTTCCTTCTTGCAAGAGGATCATCTATTTACAAATATTTTAAAACGAAGTGGTTTTACAATTGAAATTGTGAATCAATCATTGCAATATTTATTAGAAAGAAAACCTAGTGTTAGTGGAAATGGTGCGAATTTAGATTCTTTTTATCTTACTAATGATTTAAGAAAATCCTTGTCTAAAGCTGATGAATTAAGACGGCAATGGCAGGACGATTATATATCCATTGAACATATACTATGGGCAGTGATTCTTTCAGAGACGAATATCACTCATCTCTTTTCAGCAAAAAAGAAAGAAATCAAACAATCGATTGAAGAAATCAGGGGGAATCAAAAGGTGACATCACAAAACCCAGAAGGCATATATGAAGTACTAAATAAATATGGTAGAGATTTAGTGGAAGAAGTGAAAGCAGGTAAATTAGACCCTGTCATTGGCCGAGATCAAGAAATACGTAATGTCATACGCATTCTTTCAAGAAAAACGAAAAATAACCCTGTCCTCATCGGTGAGCCAGGTGTTGGTAAAACAGCAATTGTTGAAGGATTAGCACAAAGAATTGTTAGAAAGGATGTACCAGAGGGACTGAAAGATAAAACAATCTTCTCTTTAGATATGAGTGCGTTAATTGCTGGCGCTAAATTTCGTGGTGAATTTGAGGAACGCTTGAAAGCAGTGTTAGCAGAGATTAAAAAGAGTGATGGTCGTATTCTTCTGTTTATAGATGAAATACATACAATCGTTGGGGCTGGTAAAACAGAAGGTGCGATGGACGCTGGTAATATGTTAAAGCCGATGCTTGCTCGAGGTGAGTTACATTGTATTGGTGCAACAACATTGGATGAGCATAGAAAGTATATTGAGAAGGATCCTGCATTAGAGAGAAGGTTTCAACAAGTATTAGTAAAAGAACCCGATGTAGAAGACTCCATCTCTATTTTAAGAGGTTTAAAAGAGCGATTTGAAATTCATCATGGGGTCAATATCCATGACAGGGCTATTGTTGCCGCAGCTACTTTAGCTGATCGTTATATTACCGATCGTTTTTTACCAGATAAAGCAATTGACTTAATTGATGAGGCATGTGCAATGATCCGGACAGAAATTGATTCTATGCCAACGGAACTGGATGAAGTAACGAGAAAAGTAATGCTGCTTGAAATTGAAGAAGCCGCTTTGCTAAAAGAGTCTGATGAAATCAGTCAAAGTAGGTTAGAGAAACTAAGAGAAGAACTGACTAACTATAAGGAACAAGCGAAAGAAATGAGGGCGAGATGGCTAACAGAAAAAGCTGCGATACAATCGATTCAATCAAAACGAGAGCAGTTAGAATTATTGAAAAGAGAGTTAGAGGAAGCTGAGAATAAGTATGACCTTAATAAGGCAGCAGAGTTAAGGCATGGGAAAATCCCCGCATGTGAAAAGGAGTTACAACAATTAGAAGAAGAGGCAAATAATAAAGAGAATGATAACCGTTTATTGCGTGAAGAGGTAACCGAAGAGGAAATTTCAGATATTGTATCGAGGTGGACTGGTATACCTGTCTCAAAATTAGTTGAAGGTGAACGGGAAAAGTTATTGCGATTAGAATCGATTCTACAAAAAAGAGTCATCGGCCAAAATGATGCAGTCACACTTGTCTCCGATGCCGTATTAAGAGCAAGAGCAGGCATAAAAGACCCGAAGCGGCCTATTGGTTCTTTTATTTTCTTAGGTCCTACAGGGGTTGGGAAAACAGAGCTAGCAAAGGCTTTAGCGGAATCTTTATTTGATAGCGAAGAACATATCATTAGAATAGATATGTCGGAGTATATGGAAAAACATGCGGTATCAAGGCTAGTTGGTGCCCCTCCAGGTTATGTTGGCTATGAAGAAGGTGGACAATTAACAGAAGCAGTACGTAGGAATCCCTATGCGGTCATATTACTAGATGAAATTGAGAAAGCACATCCTGAAGTGTTCAACATCCTATTACAAATGTTAGATGATGGAAGGATTACCGATTCTCAAGGTCGAACCGTTGATTTTAAAAATACAGTCATCATTATGACATCAAATATAGGGTCTCATCTATTGCTTGAACTCGCTGAAGCGAAAGAGGATAATTATATAATAGAAGAAACTCGGAATAAAGTATTAGATATGTTACGTTCGCATTTCCGGCCAGAGTTTTTAAATAGAGTAGACGAGGTTATTTTATTTCATCCATTAGGTAAAGAAGAGATGAAAGGAATTGTTGAAAAGCTCATCCATGAGCTTCAACAAAGGTTAACCCACCAACAAATTAGCTTAACGATAGATGATAAGGCAAAGGCTTATATTGCAGAAACAGCTTTTGATCCCATATACGGTGCAAGGCCATTGAAGCGTTATATGCAAAAAGAAATAGAAACAGCATTAGCAAAAGAAATGATCGCGGGGAATATCCAAGAGAAATCACATGTCACTATCTCTAGTGATCAAACACAACTAATCATAAAACATTCATGAACTAGTTCAAACTAGCATAAACTGGATATATTAGCGAAAGTAAAAAAAACAAAAGTCATCCATATTGGATGACTTTTGTTGCCATTCTTAATGTAATCCTTCTTTTTCTTCTGGTGCTGCAGGAATCACAGCAGCAAGAATGTAAAGTAAAATACTTACTACAACCGAAAGGACGGTTGCCGTTTGTAAATCATAACTTACACCATTCATGTTGCTTACTACATAAGTAACCATATTCATAAGTAAGAATGTCCAAATGAACGTCCAAATGTATTGCATTTTTACTCACCTCATACGTATGTCAGTCTATTTAATAGTATCATACAATGGTTGGATTATAAACGTGATTCACTGATTTTTTTCAAAGGATTATGTCTAAAATGTGAATAACAGATGGAATCAAGCGTTTGAACTAATTCATTAAAAGCTAGGCAAATATCCTATTCAAATCACCTGTACAATCATACATTAGTATGAACAATAGTAAAGGGGTTAATAAAATGGATAGCCGAAACTTTCAATTGCATACAGAATGGAATATGATTCATTACCCAGAAAAGCCAAGTGGTTTCGGTATTCTTATCATTGGGGATGAACGCCATTTTGTTGATGAGAAACAAAGCTTTTGGACACAAAATGAAGGAAAATCATCTCTCATATCAGCATTAAGAAGAGATGGTTATACTATCTTTTATTCAAATCTATATGGACGAAATTGGGGAAGTCGTAAAGCCATTGAGATGGCAAAAAGATTGTATGCCCATACGATAAGACATGAAATTATTAATGAAAGAATCCATATTATCGCTGAAGGTATGGGCGCACTTGTCGCAAGTGCATTAATGAATGAAATGAATGAGAATATACGTTCAATGACTTTTATCAATCCCATCTTTTCATTAAAAACACATTTGGAACAAGAAAAAGAACATAAATTTTTCTATAAAAAATTAAAGAAAGAAGTAGAAGCTGCACTTGTGAGTAATATTAAAGAGATCGATGAATCCATCGCAATAAATGAAGAACAATTTCTTCAAGTAGACCTCCCAGTAAAGATTATTCATATCCTCTCAAGTAGTCGTGCATATAAACAATCTCATCATTTAAAAGAATTATCAGTGAAATGGTCTGAAAACAATCAACAAGTCTCAATCAATTATTTATTACCAGAGAAAAGGCATAGTTTAAGTAACCATATCATACGATTTCTTAACGAAAATGAGGCGATATTATAAGTCTGAGGAAAATGTCCCTCAGGCCATTTTTTTGAGAAATTAAACTCGCTAATTTGATTAGTCATATTTGCGTGAGTGATTTCGATGATATCTATCGATTATTTCGCATAGTATACAATAAAACAAACGACTGGAGGCTGGGGTATGAAGCAAGCAGTTGTGATTGATGGTTATAGTTTCGTAGGGTTTGGCGCTTGTAAAGGGTTGTTAGAAGAAGGGGAAGAGGTTTTACTGTTCAATTCATTAAAGGCTGATGATGGGCCAGAAAAACAATTATCCATTGGGAGAAACGCGAACTTAACCGAAGTGGATATGAATAGTTTACAAACTTTGCTCGAAGAAGAAGCCACTGTTTTTATTGATGGTTACAGTTTATATATTAAAGATATAAATCTGGAGCAGTTTTTAGTTCCATTGTTAGATATCATCTCTTTTGAAAAGAGAAAATGTGTGATTATTTTACCCATCCAATGGCTGTATTCAAGTGAATCAAAAAAATGGGTACAAAAGACATTTTCTCATGCTCATATCTATTACTTGCCAACCGTTTATGGCCCGTTTCAACCAGAAGAAATGCTTTTTCAACAAAAACTGATGCATCCTAGTTTGAAGAAAAGTATAAGTGAAAAGGAATGGCGGAACGATGCTGTTTATATTGACGAAGCCATCACCTGTTTACTGCATGATTTTTCAGCAAGCAAAAAGAGTGGTGAAAAAATAATTAACTCTGGGATTGAAAACCATTGGCAACAATGTGCAGATTACTTACAAATTAATCTTGAAAGTCATACGGTGGACGATGATGTCAGTTGCCTAGAAGAACATGAAACCATTTATATTAAAAACCATCTATCGGTGGAAAAAGGGCTTCGTCAACAGAAAAGACATGTAGATATTCTCCTATAATATAAAAGTACTTTCATCGGAAAAACCTTTTCAATCACTAAGATAAAAGGTTAGAATGATGTTAGTTGGTCTTTTCGAAAGAAAAAATCAACTAACATAAAGGGGCGAAAGATATAGAAATGAAGAAAGCTTTAATTATGTGGGGGAGTTTAGTCCTGTGTCTTTTCTTATTAACGTCATGTGGACAGGTATTTTCTGGGGGTCAGCTGCAAAAGGCTGGCTTATTAGTGCCGGATACCATTAATGATCAAGTGTGGGGTACGAAAGGGTATAAAGGCCTACTCAAGATACAGTCTACTTATGATATTGATGTGTATTATAAAGAAGGAATGAACTCACAACTCGTTGTCGAAAGAGCGGTAAAGGAATTTTCAAAAAAAGGGGTCAATTTAATTTTTGGACATGGAAATGAATATGCAGAGTACTTTAATCAAATATCAGCACAATATCCAGACATTCAGTTTATAAGCTTTAACGGGGACGCACAAAATGAAAATACGACAAGTTTAAATTTTGAAGGATATGCAATGGGCTTTTTCGGAGGTATGGTGGCTGGTGAGATGACATCTACTAATATTGTTGGTATTATTGCGGCATTTGAATGGCAGCCAGAAGTAAAAGGTTTTATTGATGGTGTGAACTTTCAAAATGATGAAGCAAATGTTAAAATACATTATGTTGAAAATTGGGATGATGCCCATAAGGCTGCGGGGTTAATGGACAAGTTGGTCATAGAAAAAGCAGATGTCGTTTATCCAGCAGGTGATGGATATAATGTCCCTGTCATTGAAAAAGTAAAAGAGCATGGTTTATATGCCATTGGTTATGTTTCTGACCAATCCCATTTAGGAAAATCAGCAGTATTAACAAGTACAATTCAATATGTTGACCATTTGTATGAAATAGTAGCAGAACAATTTCATAATGGAGAACTGCAGTCTGGGAACCTTTCTTTTGACTTTCAAGATGATGTCATTTCATTAGGTGCGTATAGTCCAGAATTATCTCCAACCTTTATTCAACAATTAAATGCAGCAGTAAAAAAATATAAAGAAACAGGTAATTTACCGAAAGAACCATCATAGGAGGATCACAGAATGTCAAATGATAAAACAATGGAATTTATGCAAATCGCGATGAAATATCTACCTGAAGCAAAAGCGGAACTAGAAAAGTCAGGTGTAAATTTATCAATGGAAATGATTCAACCGTTTATGACGATGTTTACACAAGTGATGAATGAAGCTTATGAATTAGGGAAAGCAGATGCACAAAAAGAGCATGAATAAGAAAAAAGCTAGCGGCGTGGGATCGCCGTTAGCTTTTTTTATTCATAAAGACTTCAACGATTGGAGCAGCATGTTTTAAAAGTGGTTTTAATTCCTCTGCAGAATCCATTAATTGAGACATATTGACCATTAATTCCCCTAAATCTAATTGTTCGATTGTATTCAAAATAGAAGGTGATTTTTCCTCCTCCTGCTGATGTTTTCTTCCGAGAATCCAATCTTCACTTTGACGAGCATCTCTATTACCAAACATAAATTGATTAAAAAACGGTTCTTCACTCATATAAGCAATCCTCCTTTTGATCTTCTATTGTATAGGTTATTCCTTATAATATATGGGTGAATAAAAGAAAAGGTTGGACGAAAATAATAATTATGAAGAAAAATATTGAAACTATACCTGCTTATTTGATAAAATTAGTACCAAGTACTAATAATTGATATTAAATTTTATTTCTCGTAAACAAAAAGGTTGAATTTCTTATAACGACAAAGTGGAAAAGAAAAAGGGAGTGGGAAAGATGAATGCTGGAATTGTTGGCTTAGGTAGATACTTGCCCGAAAAAATAGTAACGAATGCTGATTTAGAAAAAATAATGGATACTTCAGATGAATGGATCCGCACGAGAACAGGTATCGAACAAAGGCGGATTGCCGATGACGATACAGATACTTCTGATATGGCATTCGCTGCTGCAAAAAAAGCATTACAGGATGCAGACTTGTCTCCTGAAGATATCGATTTAATTATTGTCTCAACTGTCACACCAGATCAGCCATTTCCAAGTGTTGCTTGTTTATTGCAGGAAAAGTTAGGGGCAAAGAAAGCAGCAGCTATGGATGTAAGTGCAGCTTGTGCTGGTTTTATGTACGGTGTGATTACAGCGAAACAATTTATTGAAACGAAAACGTACCAGAATGTACTAGTGGTAGGCGTTGAAAAGCTGTCTAAAGTAACCGATTGGTCTGATCGTAATACAGCTGTCCTTTTTGGAGATGGTGCGGGTGCTGCTGTCATTGCCCCTGTATCTGAAGGAAGAGGCATTTTATCATTTGAACTAGGAGCAGATGGGAGTGGAGCGAAGCATCTCTATCAAGATAAGTACATTGTGATGAATGGTAGAGAAGTTTATAAGTTTGCTGTTAGACAAATGGGTGAAAGTTGTATTAATGTATTAGAAAAAGCAGGTTTAACAAAAGAGGATGTAGATTTTCTTATCCCTCATCAAGCAAATATTCGTATTATGGAAGCTTCTAGACAACGTTTAGAGTTACCAATTGAAAAAATGTCAAAAACAATTGATAAATATGGTAATACATCAGCTTCTTCTATACCAATTGCTATGATTGAGGAGATAGAAGCTGGGAAAATTAAAGATGATGATATTATCGTAATGGTCGGATTTGGTGGCGGATTAACATGGGGAGCCATCGCTTTAAAATGGGGAAAATAAGTATAAATATAATAGGTTTTATTGATATAAAAGGAGTGACATAATAGTGGAAAAAAAACGTGTCGTTGTAACAGGACTTGGAGCAGTAACACCGGTTGGAAATAATGTAGAACAGTCGTGGAGTAATATTAAAGCTGGAAAATCTGGAGTAGGACCGCTAACAAGATTAAATGCTGATGAATATCCTGCTAAAGTAGCTGCGGAAGTGAAGGATTTTGATATTCATGAGTATTTAGAGAAGAAAGATGCAAGAAAGATGGATCGCTTTACTCATTATGCAGTGGCTTCTTCCATCATGGCAGTGAAAGATGCTAATTTGACGATAAATGATGAAAACGCGCATCGTGTTGGCGTTTGGGTAGGATCAGGAATCGGTGGAATGGAAACATTCGAGAATCAATTTGAAACCTTTTTAAACAGAGGCTACCGCCGAGTGAGTCCATTCTTTGTACCAATGATGATACCGGATATGGCTGCAGGGCAAGTATCAATCACATTAGGTGCAAAGGGAGTGAATTCTTGTACAGTAACCGCTTGTGCAACTGGAACGAATTCAATCGGTGATGCTTTTAAAGTCATTCAGCGTGGTGATGCTGATGTCATGGTAACAGGAGGAGCAGAAGCACCAATTACGAGAATGTCTGTTGCAGGATTCTGTGCTAACACAGCGCTATCTACCAATCCAGATCCAGCTACAGCAAGTCGTCCATTTGATAAAGATAGAGATGGATTTGTTATCGGAGAAGGTGCAGGTATTCTCATTCTTGAAGAATTAGAACATGCACTAGCTCGCGGTGCCAATATTTATGCTGAAATTGTTGGGTATGGTTCTACTGGAGATGCCTATCATATTACCGCACCTGCACCAGAGGGGGAAGGCGGTGCGCGTGCAATGAAAATGGCACTTGACGATGCGGGACTCACTCCTGAACAAATCGATTATATTAATGCTCATGGTACGAGCACAGATTATAACGATAAATATGAAACTGTTGCAGTGAAAAGTGTTTTTGGTGAACATGCTTATCATTTAGCCATTAGTTCAACCAAATCTATGACAGGTCACCTTCTAGGTGCTGCCGGAGGCGTTGAGGCGATTTTCTCTATCTTAGCGTTAAGAGATAGTACGTTGCCACCAACGATTAATTACAATACAAAAGATCCAGATTGTGACTTAGATTATGTACCTAATGTATCAAGAGAAAAAACTATTGGAGCTGTTATGAGTAACTCATTAGGCTTTGGTGGTCATAACGCAACAATCGTCTTCAAAAAATATCAATAATAAAATGAAACACGGATAAGTTCTGCTTTGTTACATGGCGGAATTTGTCCGTGTTTTTTATATTTTTATGGTTTTCTTTTGAACCGATTATTTGTCTCTTCCATAAAATAAACAACAACATTTGATGGGAGAGAAACATATGCCGGTAATTAGAACAGATGAATGGTTAAATCAGCATTTTACTGATCCAGAAAAGTTAATTGAACCATTGTTAGATTCATTCCATGAAAACGAGCCACAAAGGTTATACCAATTCTTATCCTCCTTTGGCATGTATTCACCAAATAGAAGGAATAAAGAACAATTCAAACAGTTAAAAGAAAATAGAACATGGGAAAAGGTTGAATTGTTATTAAATAAGTATAGAAAAAACTGGAAAGGGCCAGATGTCCCAATTTACTTATTTCCAATTGCACAAGGCGGATTATTCTTTAGAACATCTTATGTGAAGTCTGGCTTGTCATTCCCTGACAAGATGTTTTTATTTCTCGCTCCATTAGAAGATGAGAAAGAGTTAGAAGCATTATTTGTTCATGAATACCATCATATCTGCAGAATGAAGAGATTAAAAAAAGAAATGGCTGAGTATACACTATTGGATAGCATAGTATTAGAAGGATTAGCAGAATGGGCAGTGGAGAAGAGTTGTGGAAAATCGTATCGTTCAAAGTGGTGCACAGAACATGATAGAGAAAGAATACGATACTATTGGCATAAATATGTAAAAAACAATATAGACATAAAGAGAGACAATGAATTACATGACCAAATTCTATTCGGTGAGGGGAAATATCCAAAAATGCTTGGCTATTCCATTGGCTATGAAATTGTCTCAATGTATGACAATGAAAAGAAAATCAAGCTTAAAGAAAGCATGGTTATTCCTTCGAAGTTATTTTTGCCTCAGTGGGAAAAAGAATAGAGTAGGTGAGAAAACATGTAAAGGAAATAAGGAAATTGTCAAAGTAAGTAAAATAGTATTTTTTCCTTATATTAACATACAAGTAACAGGATGTAAGAACTATTTCATGACCACTCCATACTATTTATAATATTATCAAAAGATAGATTTTTGAAAAAATTCCTTGTATTCGTAATCTATTTGTAATAATATACAGATAATTAATCCTAGTACTAAATATTTTACAATACTGTAAGATATTACGATTGAGGTGTTGAAATGGTAGGAAAAGAAGATAGTCCTAGCTTGGACACAATTTTACAAGTAAAAGAATTAAAAGCAGGTTTTGATATAGACGGAAAGGTCTATCACGCAGTAGATAATGTATCTTTTGACGTAAAGAAAAAACAAATTCTTGGTGTCGTGGGAGAATCAGGCTGTGGAAAGAGTGTCATGTCTATGTCCATTATGCAGTTATTACCGAAGGAAACAGGAAAAGTCACTGGTGGTGAAATTGTTTTTGAAGGTAAGAATATTGAGAATTACTCCATTAATCAAATGAATACCATCCGAGGTAATGATATCTCAATGATTTTCCAAGAACCAATGACGGCACTTAACCCTGTATTCACAATTGGTTTTCAATTACAGGAGATTCTCTTTAATCATCAGAAGATTTCGAAAAAGGATGCGCGAGAAAAAAGCATCCATCTTTTAAGACAAGTAGGCATATCAAGGCCAGAGAATATCGTTGATGAATATCCCCATCAACTTTCAGGGGGAATGAGGCAACGGGTAATGATTGCTATTGCGATTGCCTGCCAACCAAAGTTACTTATAGCTGATGAGCCAACGACTGCATTAGATGTGACAGTACAAGCCCAAATACTAGATTTATTAAGGGAAATTCAATCAATCAATAATATGGCAATAATTCTTATTACCCATGATCTTGGGGTCGTTGCTGAAATGTGTGACGATGTAATTGTTATGTATGCTGGGAAAATTGTTGAAAGAACAAATGTAGATGCACTTTTTCATAACCCTAAACACCCTTATACACAGTTATTATTACAATCGATCCCTAAATTGGATGAAGAAGAGAAAGAATTAGGGTCGATTGACGGCTTAGTACCATCCCTTAAAGATATGCCAGAAGTTGGTTGTAGATTTGCTGATCGTTGTCCAAAAAGAATGCCTGAATGTACTGAAATCACACCTTTATTAGGTTTTGTTGAAAATGGACATGAGGCTGCCTGTCTTTTATATGAGAACAGCTATCAGACTAATGGGAGGAATACATATGTCAAATAACACAGCTGAGAAGCGAGAAGTGTTATTAGAAGTAGAAGATTTAAAAACATATTTCCCGATTAAAGCAGGTTTTTTTCAAAGAACGGTAGGACATGTCAAAGCTGTAGACGGAGTTAGTTTTCAAATACATAATGGCGAAACATTTGGACTTGTTGGAGAATCGGGTTGCGGCAAATCAACGACAGGTCGAACGCTTTTAAAACTTATGAATCCAACAGATGGAAAAATTATTTTTGATGGACAAGATATTTCAAGTTTGAAAGGAAAAACTTTAAGAGCAATTCGCAAAGATTTTCAAATGGTTTTCCAAGATCCATACGCCTCACTTAATCCAATGCAAATGGTTGGGGACATCGTCTCAGAACCGCTCGTTAATTTTAGAGGGAAATCAGTGAAAGAATTAAAAGAAGAAGTCATGGATCTCCTTAATAAGGTCGGACTTCCGTCAGATGCTTATTATAAATATGCTCATGAATTCTCTGGTGGTCAAAGGCAAAGGATTGGTATTGCGCGAGCATTAGCACTACGTCCAAAGCTAATTATTGCGGATGAACCTGTATCAGCACTTGATGTATCTGTACAGTCCCAAGTATTGAATCTCTTAAAGGAACTGCAAAATGAATTTCAATTAACATTTTTATTTATTGCACATGATTTGAGTGTTGTTAAGCATATGAGTGATCGAATTGCTGTGATGTATTTAGGTGGAATTGTTGAAGTAACTGATAAGAATAGTATTTTTGCAGAACCACTTCACCCATACACACAAGCTTTGATTTCGGCCATACCTGAGCCGGATCCGAGAAAGAAGAAACAGAGAATTATCTTAGAAGGTGATGTACCAAGTCCGGCCAATCCTCCAACGGGTTGCCCGTTTCATCCACGCTGTTCACATGCCATGAAAGAGTGCATGGAAGTGAAACCGACTTTAAAGGAGGTGAAGGCTGGTCATAACGTAGCTTGTCATTTATATAACTAAAAAATCATTTAGGGGGAGAACAATGAAAAAGAAATCTTTTTGGTTAATTTCGTTATTACTCGTATTCTCTATGTTTCTAGCAGCTTGTAATAGCGGGAACGAAACGAGTGGGAATGAAAAAGATGGAGATAAAGAAGAAGCTAACACTGGTGAACCGGTTGAGGGTGGAAAAGTCACGTTAGCGGTAACAACTGCGCCTGAAGGGGTATTTGAAGCGGCTTACTACCGTAGTGCAGTTGATGCACAAATTTTAGAATTTACCGGGGATGAAATTTATCAAGTAAATGATGACCTTGAGTATGAACCAGATCTTGCTACATGGGAAATTAGTGAGGATAAGTTAACATACACTTTCAAATTTAAAGAAGGTGTAAAATGGCATAATGGTGAAGAATTGACAGTAGAAGACTGGCAATTCGCATTAGAAACAATGGCTGATCCAGATTATGATGGCGAGCGTTTTAATTATGTAGAAGGCATTAAAGGCGCAAAAGCGAAAAAAGATGGGAAAGCAGACTCAATTGAAGGCATTAAAGTGATTGATGACTATACAATCGCAATTACATTTGAAGAAATGAAGCTAAACAACCTTGAGAATTTATGGTCCCATCCAATGCCTAAGAAGCATTTTGAAGGTATAGCTGTAGCTGATTTAGGTGAATCAGAGCAAGTAAGAACAAATCCAGTAGGTCTTGGACCATTTAAAGTAAAAAGTGTGAAACCAGGTGAGTACGTAGAGTTAGAGAAATTCGCAGATTACTATAAAGGCGAACCAAAGTTAGATAGTGTCGTAGTAAAAGTGATTGATGCTTCCGTAGCAAATGGAGCGCTTCAAAACGGCGAAGTAGATATTATGGAAGTGATTCCGAACCAAGTGGAAGAACTCGAAAAAATGAATCATATCACTGTTGAAGAGACAACAGGTGTTGGTTATTCATACATTGGTTTAAGATTTGGTCATCGAGATCAAGAAGCACGTACGAATAAAGATGATATTGATAAGTTTAAAAACAAAGATCTTCGCCATGCTCTTTTATATGCAATTGACCGTCAAGCAATGATTGATGCATTCTTGTCTGGTAAAGGTAAAGTATTTAATACGGTTATTCCATCCACTTTCTGGATAGCAGCAGACGAATCTGAGTTAACTCAATATGAGTATAATCCAGAAAAAGCAAAAGAATTACTAGCAGGAGCGGGCTATAAAGATGTAGACGGAGATGGGTTCGTGGAAGATCCAGATGGAGAACCGTTCTCAATTTCTTTTGGGCATTATGCAGGAAATGCTACATTTGAAGGCCGTTCTCAAGCGATCATTCAATCTTGGAATGATATTGGTGTGAAAACAGAGTTAGCGACAGGGTCATTAATCGAATTTAACCTATATAACGATATGAAAACAGAAGATGATGAAGCATTAGAAGCATTCTTTGGCTCATGGAGCACTGGTTCTGACCCAGATCCATCAGGATTATGGGCAAATAATGCCGAATGGAACTTTGGTCGTTGGGTAAATGAAGAAAATGATAAATTATTAAACGAGGCTTTAAGTGAAAAAGCGTTTGATAAGGACTATCGTAAAGAAGTGTATGTAGAGTGGCAAAAACTATTCAATGAAGAAATACCAGCTATTCCATTATGGGAAAACTTAGATTTATACGGTATTAATAAACGCTTACAAGGTGTTCATATTAATGCGGTTGGATTCCAAACTAACACTCATGAATGGTATGTTACAGAATAAGCGTCACGCGAACTTTTAATTGATAAGGAGAATGGAACATGCTGCAATATTCACTTCGCAGAATATTAGGTATGATACCGTTGTTATTCCTTACTTCCATTGTGGTTTTTACCCTGGCAAAGTTTATGCCAGGGGACCCTTTTGGGGGTGAAATTGACCCATCAAATACAAATCCAGAATATATTGAAGAAATGAGAGAAAAACTGGGATACAATGACCCTATTCATATTCAATATATCAGATGGGTAACAAATTTCGTACAAGGAGACTTCGGACACTCGACAGCACATAAAATACCTGTCTTTGATTTAATTGTTGACCGTTTACCGAATACGATATTTTTGGCGATTGTATCACTGATAATTACATATATTTTTGCTTTTGCTATGGGGATGTACTCCGGTAGAAGGCCATACACATGGGGAGATAATCTAATTGCAGGTTACAACTATGTAGGACTAGCTATTCCTTCATTTGTTGCCGGAATCATAGCTATTTACTTTTTCTCCTTTCAATTAGGATGGTTTCCATTTGCAGGATCCGTTGAAGTTGGACTACAACCTGGTACTTGGGACTATTATATAAGTAGAATGCATCATGTACTCCTACCAGCCTTAATTCTTGGTCTCATGGGGACAGCTTCGTATACGCAGTTTTTACGAAATGATGTAATAGAAAACAGCCGTAAAGACTTTGTACGTACTGCTCGAGCAAAAGGCACAAGTGAATCCGCTATTTATAATAAACATATTTTACGGAATTCGATGATCCCATTAATCACTTTTTTAGGTTTTGATATTGCGACATTAATAGGTGGAGCGGTCATCACTGAAACAATTTTTACTTATCCAGGTATAGGTTTATTGTTTTTGGAATCAGTCGATAGACGAGATTATGCTGTATTAATGACGATTACCATGCTGCTTTCATTTTTAACGTTATTAGGTAACTTAATTGCGGATTTACTGTACGGCATTGTTGATCCGAGAATTAGGTTAGGATAGGGGGCAAATATGGTGAAAGCATCTTTAAATACAGACGGTCAAGTTTTAATAAAAAACAAGCAAAAGCAGTTCTCTCCTTGGAAATTAGCGCGGAAAAAATTTCTCAAGAATAAAATTGCAATGACTAGCTTATTTGTTTTCGTCTCATTTGTGCTGATTGCGGTTTTCGGCCCATTATTTACGACACATGATATAACACGAATCAATTTCATGTCGATGAATTTGCCACCTTCTGCGGAGCATTGGTTCGGAACAGATACGAATGGTAGAGATATCTTTACACGTATGGTATATGGAGCGAGAACATCACTTTTAATTGGTTTATCATGTATGACATTTATTATTGTTATCGGAACGATAGTCGGCGCAATTGCTGGATACAATGGTGGAAAGATTGATCAAATATTTATGAGGATAACTGACTTTGTACTAAACTTTCCATTTCTAGTCTTTGTAATTGTTCTTAATACAATCTTAGTGGGGAAAGTCTCTGGCGTTTGGACGCTGATATTAGTTATCAGTTTATTAAGCTGGGGTGGGGTTGCCCGGATCGTTCGCAGCCGATTTTTATCAGAAAAGGAAAATGAATATGTTTTAGCAGCGAAATCAATTGGAACAAGACCTATCAAGATTATTGGAAAGCATATCTTACCTAATGTAGCGTCGACAATCATTGTTCAAGCAACTTTAATGTTGGCAGTTACTATTGTGGCAGAAGCAGGTTTAAGTTTTTTAGGGTCTGGTGTCCCAGCTAATATACCAAGTTGGGGTAACATGCTTTTTGAAGCGCGTGATTCTGACGTATTAAGGAATAAAACTTGGATTTGGGTACCGCCCGCTGCAGCTATTACAATCACAATACTAGCAATTAATTTCATTGGAGAGGGCATTAAAGACGCTCTAAATCCTAAGTCTAGAAGGTAAAGGCTTAGCAGGTAAGTCTGAAAAAGAATGCAATTGACCTTTTAAGGTAATTGCATTCTTTTTTTTGGGGGGAAAATCGATCATGTGATTCGTAATGAGTGTAAAGTTTATGGAATTTAGCTATTAACTATTTATTCTAAATTATATTAATATTTATCTTAATGAATAATAAATGAATATTATAACAATTACTTCCATTTAAAATACACTTTATATAGATTGAATAATTCTATATAAAGTACAAATTGCATTTTTGAATGAGATAGAAAAGAATAATAATGGATTAGATTGTAAAAGAAAGGAATAAAATCAGTGTTGTTTGCCCATACTTATTGACAAATAATCATGCGAGTGGGGGTTAGGAAATGTTATATCTTCATGATGTTTGGGTGAACTGGTTTGAAGGGGAAGAGAATGGTTACAATGTTTGTCAATTTCATGAATGGCGAAAAGATGATGCAGTTGAATTATTGGATCAAGTACCGCTACTAAGAATTACACCAGCACTATTTCATTATATTGAAAATGATCTATCTGAATTACCACAACAACTATTGAATGATGTGTATCAAAAAGCGTATTTAAGAAAAAATCATGAAAGAGTGCAATTGGATTATTGTTTTGTCATTACTGATGGGACAAGCATTATGGCCGTTGATACAATAGGGTATCATATTCCAATTCGAAAGAGTAGATTGATACCAAGACAAGAACAACTTACATATGAAATGATTTCTAATCACGATGAAATGGAATATACTTTTGAACAAAAGCCGAGTCTAAAAAGTTTTCACATTCTTTCTCCAGATCCAGAATTAATGAAAGGCCTGACAAGGAAGGAAAGGCAGCTCAAACAATTAATGTTTATGGCACTAGATCAACTTCATAGTTCAGAAAATGAAGCGGAAATTCGCTATTGGTTTACAGAATGGATGCCTGAAGAGTATAAAAGTATTCAATCAATGGGTTTCCATGATGCATGGATGAATTTATATGAAGACAGTAAGATAGGTTGGTCTAAGAAACATGAAAGATTTTGTGAGAATATCATTAAAGGACAACCTTTTTTTGAAAAGTTATGGGAAATGGAAAATGGTTCAAAGGTAAATTAAATCAAAAAGGGACGCTCAATTTAATTTGAACGTCCCTTTTTTTATTTCCTTTTTCTTCCTAATCCCATAGCGTTTTCCATCTTTTTAACCATTTTACCTGCAACTTTATTGGCATTTTCTGCTCCTGCATCTAATATCTCATCTAATTCTGCTGATTCCATGAGATGATGATATTTATCTTGAATAGGTTTTAAGTGGCTAATAATTACTGTAGCTAAATCCCCTTTAAAATCACCGTACCCTTTTCCTTCATATTTATTCACAATATTTTCAATTGATTCACCTGAGAATATCGAGTAAATCGTTAATAAATTTGAAACGCCAGGTTTATTCTCTTTGTCAAAAGCAACGATGCCATCAGAATCTGTTACAGCGCTTTTAATTTTCTTCTCAATTTGTTTCGGTTCATCCAAAATAGAGATAAATCCTTTTTTATTAGGGTCAGATTTACTCATTTTTTTCGTTGGATCTTGAAGTGACATGATTCGTGCGCCCACTTTTGGAATGCTTACTTCTGGAATCGTAAAGATGTCATTGTATTTTTTGTTGAATCTTTCTGCTAAGTCTCTTGTTAATTCTAAATGCTGTTTCTGATCTTCTCCAACCGGGACAATATCTGTACCATATAATAGGATATCTCCAGCCATTAGTGGTGGGTAGGTTAATAAGCCGGCTGAGACAGCTTCTTTCCCAGCAGATTTATCTTTAAACTGCGTCATTCTTTCTAACTCACCGATATAAGAAATACATTGTAACATCCATGCGGCTTGTGCATGTGCAGGTACTTCGGATTGAACGAATAGAGTTGCCTTATTAGGATCTAAGCCTACCGCAACATAAAGTGCTGCTAGGCTACGGATATTGTTTCTTAGTTGTAAGCGATCCTGTGGAACAGTGATAGCATGTTGATCGACGATACAAAAGTAGCAATCATACTCATTTTGCAGCTCAACAAACTGTCTTAATGCCCCGATATAGTTACCAATTGTTATTGTTCCACTGGGTTGAATACCAGAAAAGAGTGTTTTTTTCATCATAATCCTCCTATTTGCTATGAGAAATGAACATATAAAAAGACCACTCATCCCTAAAAAATCTAGGGACGAATGGTCCGCGGTGCCACCCTAATTATTCACATATGTGAATCTCTTAAAGGCTGGTAACGTTAGCCCAACGTGAATGACTTATATGATCCATGCTCAAAAAGTCCATTCTATTTAATAGGTTACTTATTCGCACCATCCATAAGCTCTCTTAAAACCATCTTAAATATACTACTCTTTTCTCACAGCAATTTGTATTATTTATTTGTAATCATAATATAATATATGTAGAAGTAAATCAAGTGAGCCATATAACAGTGAAAAAAATTTCCCTTTGTTATATACCAATAAAAACTTATGAAAACCCTTACATAACAATAATAATACATGATTCGACATTTTTTTGAAAAAATATAGATAATTTAGATTATTTAAAACGGGCTTGAAATAAACTTTTAAAGAAACTATAATAAAACCTACCAAACGACATCTTTACAAACTTGTTACATTTTGTTCGTGTACAGGTAGATGGTATGATGCAAGGGTGAGTTTATCGTAGTCTGATAGATACAAATTTTAATATTCAAGCAGAATTATCTGAATAGAGGGAATTTGCAACTATCGTAAATGAACTTACTTTTTTTACTTAGATGCATAAAGAAGTCAAATGTTTTTATACTAAAAATTGTTTGATTTTTTCATTAATCTACTCTATGTGAACAACTGTTATTTCTGTAGAGAATCGTTTGAATTAAAAATAGGGGGTTTCACCGTGAAAAAAAGATGGTCAATCTTTTTAAGTATGCTACTTTTAGCTAGCATGGTTCTAGCAGCTTGTGGAGGCGGCGATGACAATGCAGATGGTGGCGATGGAGGTAGTGATGTACCTCAAGAATTAAAAGTAAATATTAAAACTGAACCACCTTCATTAAATCCAGGTTTGGCTGAAGATTCTACTTCTGGTACTGTTCTTCGTAACGTATTAGAAGGATTAACTCGAATTGGTCAAGACGATAAACCAGCGGCCGCTATGGCGGAAGATTGGGAAATTTCTGAAGATCAAAAAACATACACATTTAACATTCGTGAAGATGCACAATGGTCAAATGGTGATCCAGTAACAGCAGAAGATTTCGAATATGCTTGGAAATGGGCTCTAGATCCAGCTAATCAATCGACATATGCTTATCAACTTTATTATATTGAAGGAGCAGAAGCAGCACATAGCGATGAAGCTAGTTTAGATGATGTGGGTATTAAAGCGGTTGATGAAAAAACACTAGAAGTAACGCTTGCGAACCCGACACCATATTTTCTTGAATTAACTGCATTCTATACTTATTTACCAGTAAACAGTAAAATAGCTAAAGAAAATCCTGATTGGGCTACTGATGCTGGTGATGATTATACGACAAACGGACCTTTCCACTTAGCTGAATGGTCTCATAGTGACCAAATCACGCTTGAAAAGAGCGACACTTACTGGGATAAAGACACTGTAAAATTAGATAAAATTGAAATGTACATGATTAATGATGCAAATACTGAATTATCTATGTTTGATAATGGTGAATTGGATTGGGCAGGTTCTCCAACAGGAGCTATTCCAACAGATGCTATGCAAGCGCTAAAAGATGAAGGTAGATTAGAAACACAAGCAATCGCTGGGGTTTATAACTACAAATTCAATACGACTGTTGAACCACTTAACAACGAAAATATTAGAAAAGCTTTATCTCACGCTCTTAATCGTGAATCAATCATCAATAATATTACACAAGGTGAACAACTTCCAGCTATGGGTATTGTTCCACCTACAATGTTCCCAGAAAATGAAGAAGGCTACTTCCCTGATAATGATGTGGAAACTGCAAAAGAATTTTTAGATAAAGGCCTTGAAGAATTAGGACTTAGTGATGCGTCTGAATTGCCTGAAATTAAACTTTCTTATAATACAGATGAAGCTCATCAAAAAATCGCTCAAGCAGTCCAAGATATGTGGAGCGAAAACCTTGGTATTAACGTAACTCTAGACAATGCGGAATGGAATGTATTCCTTGACAGTGTAAACAGTGGAGACTTCCAAATTGCTCGTATGGGTTGGTTAGGAGACTTCAATGACGCCATGAACTTCTTGGAAATGTACAAAGATGCTGACGGCGGTAATAACAATACAGGATGGGAAGATCCTGAATTCCAAAAATTACTTGAACAATCACAAACAGAAACAGATGCTGACAAACGTCAACAAATGTTAAAAGATGCAGAAGCTATCTTCATGGATGCAATGCCAGTTGCTCCAATCTATTTCTACACAAATAACTGGGTTAAAGTTGATAACCTAAATGATGTATTTGTATCTGGTTTAGGTGACGTACAATATAAGTGGGCTCACTTCGAATAATTTGAACGAATGAATAAAAGGTATATAGGATGAAATTTCCTATATACCTTCGTTCTTGTAAGAGAGATGATTCGACTTTTGGAAATGATACTATATATTTCCAAAATGGAATCGCGAGAGAATATAATAGAGAAAACCAACAAAGTAATATGGAGGTGTTGGACAATGACGAAATATATCGGAAAGCGTCTGCTATATATGCTCATTTCATTATGGCTAATTATTACAGCGACCTTTTTCCTTATGCGCATTGCACCCGGAAACCCGTTTGCTTCAGAGAAGAAGTTACCACCTGAAATTGAAGCAAATTTACAAGCACACTATGGCTTAGACAAGCCTTGGTATCAACAATATTATGATTACCTAGTAAATGTTGTCACTTGGGATTTTGGCCCATCTTTTAAATATAAGAGCCAAACGGTTAATGACCTTATTTCAGAAGGATTTCCGGTCTCTTTTGTATTAGGTTTAGAAGCCATTCTTATTGCTGTTGCTTTTGGTGTGTTATTTGGTGTAATAGCTGCCTTAAGACAAAATAAGTGGCAAGATTATTCAACGATGGCAGTAGCGGTTTTAGGAATATCAGTCCCATCGTTTATTATGGCAACTTTCCTACAATATTTCTTGGCCATTAAACTACAAATATTCCCTGTTGCTCGTTGGGAATCATTTATGCACACCGTATTGCCGGCGATTGCACTTGCTGCAGGTCCGATGGCATATATTGCGCGACTAACACGATCAAGCATGATTGAAGTATTAGCAAATGATTATATTAAAACTGCTAAATCAAAAGGTTTAAGTGGTGGAGTAATTACAGTTAAGCACGCAATGAGAAATGCTCTTCTTCCGGTAGTTACTTATTTAGGCCCATTAACCGCGGGTATTTTAACAGGTAGCTTTGTTATCGAGAAAATTTTCGGTATTCCAGGGTTAGGTTTCCACTTCGTAACAAGTATTACAAATCGTGATTATACAGTAATAATGGGTGTAACCGTGTTTTATAGTATTCTTTTACTATTAGCTATTCTCCTAGTGGATATTGCGTATGGAATCATCGACCCAAGGATTAAACTAGCTGGGAAGAAAGGAGAATAATCAATCATGCAAAGTGCGAATGATAAATTCAAAGTTGTCGGCACACAATTAGATGATGCTGAAAAGATTTCGAAGCCAAGTCTTTCTTATTGGAAAGATGTCTTCATTAGATTCCGAAAAAATAAGCTTGCTATGTTTGGTATAGTCCTACTTATTATTCTCATCTTCATGGCAATCTTTGGACCATATATGACAGAATATGACTATAAGTCAAATGATTTAACAAATAAAAATCAGCCACCTTCTGCTGAGCATTGGTTCGGTACAGATGATCTTGGGCGAGATATGTTTGCCAGGACTTGGGAAGGTGCAAGAATTTCTATCTTTATTGGTGTTGCTGCTGCATTAATCGATTTATTTATCGGTGTTGCTTGGGGCGGAATTGCCGGATACAAAGGCGGTAGAACGGATGAAATAATGATGCGTGGAGCCGATGTATTATCAGGAATTCCCTATTTATTATTAGTAATCTTATTAATGGTTGTACTAGGCCAAAGTTTAAGTACGATGATTATTGCTATGACAATAACCGGATGGATTAATATGTCCCGGATTGTTCGAGGGCAAGTACTTAGCTTGAAGAATCAAGAATTTGTTCTTGCTTCTAAAACTTTAGGTGCAAATACAACAAGAATTATGGGTAAACATTTAATTCCAAACTCAATGGGTCCAATTTTAGTTACAATGACATTAACAATTCCTTCTGCGATCTTTACAGAAGCTTATCTTGGATTCCTAGGATTAGGTTTAACACCGCCTCTAGCGAGTTGGGGTACAATGGCCAATGATGGTTTACCAGCGTTAAGATATTACCCATGGCGATTATTCTTCCCTGCGATCTTTATTTGTTTAACCATTTTTGCATTCAATGTAGTCGGTGATGGTCTACGTGACGCACTCGACCCAAGAAGCCGTAAATAAGGAGTGAGAACATGGAAAAAATTCTCGAAGTAAAAGATCTAAAAGTCTCATTCCAAACTTATGGAGGGACGGTACAAGCTGTTCGTGGTGTTAGCTTTGACCTTCATAAAGGTGAGACATTAGCTATTGTTGGTGAATCAGGTTCAGGTAAAAGTGTTACTTCACAAACACTAATGAAACTAATTCCAATGCCTCCAGGCCAAATTACTGGTGGAGAAATTCTTTTCTATGGTGATGATATTGTACCTAAATCAGAAAAAGAAATGGAAAACATACGCGGTAAAGATATAAGTATGATTTTCCAGGATCCAATGACTTCATTAAACCCAACAATGAAAGTTGGTAATCAAATCATGGAAGGTTTGATTAAGCACCAAGGATTATCTAAAGCAGATGCTAAAAAACGTGCAATAAAGTTATTAGAACTAGTTGGTATTCCGATGCCTGATAAACGAGTAAATCAATATCCGCATGAATTCTCAGGTGGTATGAGACAGCGTGCAATGATAGCTATAGCCTTGGCTACAAACCCTAAATTACTGATTGCTGATGAACCTACAACCGCTCTTGATGTAACTATTCAAGCTCAAATTTTAGAGTTAATGAAAGAGTTACAAGCGAAAATGGACACATCTATTATCTTTATCACTCATGATCTAGGCGTTGTTGCCAATGTGGCAGATCGTGTAGCTGTTATGTATGCTGGTCAAATCGTTGAAATAGGCACAGTAGATGAAATCTTTTATGATCCGAAGCACCCTTATACTTGGGGACTACTTGCTTCTATGCCAAGTGTTGATAATGATACAAAAGATGAATTAGCTGCCATTCCTGGTACGCCACCAGACTTAACAAATCCGCCAATTGGTGATGCATTTGCTGCAAGGAACAAATATGCATTAGCCATTGATTACGAGGAAGAACCACCAATGTTTCAAATTTCTGAAACACATTTTGCGAAAACTTGGTTGTTACATCCTGATGCGCCTCATGTGGAACCACCTGAAGCCGTGAAGTTGCGTCAACGTCAAATGTCCTCCAATTTTGATAAACCAATCATTGTGAAGGAGGGTATTTAAGTTATGGCAGAAAAATTACTTGAAATAAAAAATCTAAAACAACATTTTAATGTTGGTAAATCAAATATGGTTAAAGCTGTTGATGGTATTACCTTTGATATTTACAAAGGTGAAACGCTTGGTCTAGTTGGTGAGTCAGGTTGTGGGAAATCCACCACTGGTAGAACAATCATCCGTCTATATAATGCAACGGATGGACAGGTCCTATTTAATGGCGAAAATGTTCACGGTAAAAAATCAAACAATCAACTAAAAGCATTTAACCGGAAAATGCAGATGATTTTCCAAGACCCTTATGCATCCTTAAATCCCCGTATGACGGTTGCGGACATTATTGCTGAAGGTATTGATATCCATGGGCTTGCAAAATCGAAAACAGAGCGTATGGAGCGCGTTTATGAGCTACTTGAAACCGTAGGCTTAAATAAAGAACATGCTAACCGTTATCCACATGAGTTCTCTGGTGGACAGAGACAGCGGATCGGTATTGCTAGAGCGCTAGCTGTAGAACCGGAATTCATTATTGCTGATGAACCAATTTCTGCTCTTGACGTTTCTATTCAGGCACAAGTTGTTAACTTAATGAAAAAACTTCAGCGTGAAAAGGGGCTAACTTATTTATTCATTGCTCATGATTTGTCAATGGTTAAGTATATTAGTGATAGAATTGGAGTAATGTATTTTGGTAAGCTAGTTGAATTAACAACAGCGGAAGAGTTGTATAGCAATCCTCTTCACCCTTATACACAATCTCTATTATCTGCTATCCCTTTACCGGATCCAGAGTCAGAAAGAACTCGTCAACGAAAAACATATGACCCAGCTGTTCATCAATATAGTGCGGATGATAAGGTTGAAATGCGTGAAGTTCGTCCTGGTCATTTTGTTTACTGTTCTGAAAAAGAATTTGCACAATACCAAAAAGAATATAAAAGTTAACTTAAAAACGATCTCTTATTGAGGTCGTTTTTAAATTGATTGAACTTGCTTGAGATCTGCTCCTTCCTAAAGAATCAAAAAATATATTAGTTATGAAAACTAAGAATATTATAAATATGTTTAGTGCTTTCACTCACTAAAATGTATGAATATAGTATACAATAGTTTGTATGAAATTACTATCGCAAAAATTAAAATATTTCTTATTATTACTAATTTCTTTTGCATTGTGTTTAACTTCTAGTAGAATAGGAGATAAGAAAAAGATAATAAATGGATGAGGAGGGAAAAATAGTGAGGGTAATTAAGGTAGCATTTTTCTTACTATTATTAAGTGTAGTTCCACAATTAGACCATGCAAATGCTGAACAGCAAAGTTACCAGCTTCATGCACAGAAAGAATATGCTGGTTTTTTAATGGAATTACCTGAACAAATGAAACGGTTTACATACGATTCAGGCTACGACTTTACCTACCCAGATGCTATTAGAGGTATTTATGTGACTGGACCATCGGCAGGAGGAGCAAATTTTGAGCGGTTAACTAATTTTGTTGATGGGACAGAATTAAATGCGATGGTTATTGATATTAAGGACGATTGGGGAAACCTTACATACCAACCGGAAGATGATAGTAAATATAAAGAGATTGTTGAGCCATATATAAAAGATACGGAAAAGATGCTGTCGACATTAGAAGAAAAAGAGATTTACCCTATTGCGAGGGTCGTTGTTTTTAAGGATTCAACACTAGCTAAGTTAAAGCCGGAATGGTCGTATAAAGAAGGAAATAAAGTATGGACAAACGGAAGAGGAGAAGCTTTTGTTAATCCGTTTATGGAAGAAGTGTGGCAATATAATGTCGATATTGCTATAGAAGCAGCTAAAATGGGATTCCAGGAAATTCAATTTGATTATGTGCGTTTTCCTGAAGGTTTCGAGCATATGGCTGATTCATTGAAGTATAGTAAAGGAAAGTATACAAACGGTAAAGATGATGTTCAGTTAAGAGTAGATGCTGTTACAGACTTCGTTAAGTTTGCGAAAGAACAATTAGAGCCGTACGGTGTCAAAGTATCTGTTGATATTTTTGGTTACACCGCTACTTTACCAGAGGCACCTGGGATTGGCCAGAACTTCTCAAAAATCTCAGAACATGTTGATATCATTTCTTCTATGATTTATCCAAGCCACTGGGGACCTTACTTTGGGATTCAAAAACCAGATTTAGAACCGTACAAGCTTATTAAGGAGTATGCAAAGGTAGAGAATGCCAAAAGAGAAGAACTAGCTTCTCCGCCTATTTCTAGACCTTGGCTACAGGATTTTACCGCATCTTATTTAGGAACTGGTAATTACAAGCCATATGGTAAGCAAGAAATAGAAGATCAAATTAAAGCCTTAAATGAAGAAGGAATTGACGAATTTTTATTATGGAATGCTGGCAACCATTATACAGAAAATGTTGATTATACTCCAATAAACTAAAAAAAAGCAGCTGATATGCCTTTATCAGCTGCTTATTATTTGACACGAAGTGTGTATGCGTTATCATAGTATATAGGATGAGGATTATTTCTTCTTTCCGCCCACGTTTTTCCATCCGGTTTGCATAAACGCAGATTGGTCTACGAATTCGGATTTTTTCTTGCCACCGAAAAATTTTATTCCCAAGCTGTTTAATAGTACACCTAAAAGGGAAGTTAAACTGAGTATGAGCAATGAAACGATAATTAAGTCTGAAAAGTAACCAATCATTGATAAACCTCCAATTTTCTTTTCGGAAAATTCAAGTTATTCTGATGAAGTTCTATTTCTTATAATAAAGCATTTATTAAAGAATGAAAAGAATGAAAATCACAAATACTTTGAGATAGAACGTTCACAAACTTAGTTTATTTATACGTGAATGATGACTTATTTATACGATTTTCTTATACAAGAAGAGAAAGCTGGAAGTTTATCACGACTGGAACTATTAAAATAATAAAGGGGTTTGATCCATGCATTGGTATGAAAAGTTGAATCAGTACTTTCCTGTAGAAGAGATGAAGTCAAAAGAACATATGGAAACACTGTTAAAGGAGAGACCTGATATTTATCATAAAGATGAGGGTCCAATGCATGTGTTAATGTATGTGGAACTTGAAACTTTTGTTTTTATCGACTATTTATTTGTGTCCAAAGATTCAAGAGGACAAGGTTTAGGGCATAAATTAATTGATCAATTAAAGGAAAAAGGCAAACCAATTATACTAGAGGTTGAACCTGTTGATTATGAAGATACTGATACCGAAAAACGCTTAAAATTTTATAAAAGAGAAGGTTTTGAGCACGCTCAATCGATAGGTTACCGTCGTCGATCGCTTGCAACAAATGAAGTAAATGCAATGGAGATTTTATATTGGGCACCAAATAACGAAACGGAAGAAATGATTTTTGATGCAATGATAAAAACATATGAATTGATTCATACGTACAAGGATATCCAGTTCTATGGAGCATCGTATCAACCAGTAGATGAAGTCCTTACTTTTTCTGAGGATGACAATAATAATGATGTTTTAAAAGATATTTAATCTAAAGAAAATCTCGAACAATCTCATGTTGTTCGGGATTTCTTTTTATGTAAGGTGCGGCTCAATATCTTTTCCTTCATTTAATGCTTTTTCATTTAATGTCGATGATTGAGAATATAAATGTTTATTCTTTAAAAATAAAGGGTATTTATTTATTAGAGTTGTATAAGTAATATAGTAACAGTTTTCATTATTCTATAATTGAACAGTTTGTGAACAAATAAAAAAATCAAAATTACATGAAACCTTTTTTGAATCAAAACGTCTTATATTATAGATTCACTAAGGCAGAAGTTAATTGTTTAATTGGCAATAGGTGTATGAAAGAATGTAAAAATGTATATCATCTGTTCTACAGATGGTGTATAATAAAATAGAACAGCTTATTTAAATTAATTATAAATTACAACAATAGTTATAGCCTAGTGGATTATTCTCAATGAGAAAGTAAGCCTGTTCATTGAAAACGGGAAACAAGTGTAGCAATAGCAAGAATAGCATAATTAAACAATTACGACGAATAAAATATACTTTAAATTTCTAAGGAGTGTGAAATTGTAAAATGGTCACATTATACACTTCACCAAGTTGTACATCATGTAGAAAAGCAAAAGCATGGTTAGAGGCAAACGATATTGCATACAAAGAAAGAAATATTTTTTCAGAACCTTTAGCAATTGATGAAATTAAAGAAATCCTTCGTATGACAGAAGATGGAACAGATGAAATTATTTCAACACGTTCTAAAACTTTCCAAAAGTTGGATGTTAATCTTGAGACAATGCCTTTACAGGATTTATTTGAATTAATTAGAGATAATCCTGGTTTACTAAGAAGACCGATTATCTTAGATGAAAAAAGATTACAAGTCGGTTATAATGAAGATGAAATTCGACGTTTCCTTCCTAGAAAGGTTCGTACGTATCATCTACGTGAGGCTCAAAAGTTGGTTAACTAAAACCAATCTTGCTTTTCTTAATTTCTCATTTAACTTGAGTGTGCTTAAAAGATAACGAGCAAATCCTTTTATATGGATTTGCTCGTTTTTTTGTTCTATAAAACAATTTTGGGGTAATATCAGCAAAAGTCGTCTTATCCATCTTTACTGAGAAAAGCAAAGCATAGGTTAGGAGATTTACGCGCCCATCCAAAGTTTAAAGCATCAAAGATAGCCGACAAAAATTCTTTAGGCATTTCTGATACATAATGGGAAGAACGACATTTCTCTCCCCTGACTTTATTAATTGCTTAATAGAGTCGACCGATTTATTTTACAGTTATTCATACCCGATTTTTTCAAAAGGAAAGTACTGCGTTTTAATCACAAATCAGTTGTGAAAAAAAGCTTTTTCATCACCCTAAGCTTGTTTCTTGTAGGGGACAGGTTTTTTTGATAAAATACAAACACAATAAAGATATATTGTATTAGCGAATATAGGCATTCATTCGTTTTTTGCCAATTGCATTTTTGGGCATTCCCTTTACAACATATTTATCATAAAATATAACAAAAGGTAAAACATAATAGGTATATCTGTTTTTACACGTTATTTTCTCATTATTCTTGCTAGAATGACCATAAAAGAATAATTTTCTTGAAATAGGGTAAATGGTAGTAAAGCAGTACAAATTAGGGGTTATAATCCCTTCACAAAAAGCAAGAAGGGAGAGTTGCTAAGTGGAAATCGAGAGAATTAACGAAAACACGGTGAAGTTTTATATCTCGTATATTGATATTGAGGAAAGAGGCTTTGATCGTGATGAAATATGGTACAACCGAGAAAGAAGTGAAGAACTTTTTTGGGATATGATGGATGAGGTTCATACAGAAGAAGATTTTGTGATGGAAGGTCCATTATGGATTCAAGTTCAAGCACTTGATAAAGGATTAGAAATCTTAGTAACGAAGGCGCAATTATCTAAAGACGGACAAAAGTTAGAACTTCCTGTTTCTGATGAAAAAATGAAGGATTTTGCTGTAGATGAAAGAGTAGAAGCTATGCTTGATCAATTGCAGGAAAATGAAGAAGAGGAAGTGGAAGAAAAATTAGATTTCGTTATTGCTTTTCGAGACTTTGAGGATATCATTTCATTATCCAAGCGAGTGGAACTAGGAAATGTTCATACGCAACTGCGTTCATACAAGAATAACTATTATTTAATCGTCGAATTTCCTGAGGAACAATTCGAAGAGGATGAAATTGATAATATTCTAAGTATACTACTTGAATATGGTCATGAAACAGATACGACCATTCACGTCATTTCTGAATATGGAAAGGTAATTATCGCTGAAAATGCTTTAATTGAACTTAAAAAATATTTTTAATAAAAATCCGATTTCTTTAAGAAGTCGGTCTTTTCTTTTTATGCAGGAAAAAAGAACGAGAGGTGAGAAGTTAGTAATGTATAGAAAGGATGTGAGCCGACATGTTAAAGGCAATAACGAATGAGGGTGAGCTTATTTCTGCTCAAGATGTTCATAAATATAAGGAAAAGTCTTTTTATTGTCCAGAATGTAAGGAAGTTGTCATTTTGAAGAATGGCATCTTCAAAAAGTCTCACTTTGCTCATAAACCGCAAAGTCAATGCTTTGAATCATACGAAAAAGAGTCAGAAGTCCACTTAAAAGGGAAATTATTGTTATACGCTTTATTAAAAAAGCACTATAGAAATGTTGAGATTGAGAAATACTTCGCTAACATCGATCAAAGAGCGGATATCAGCTTTGAACATAACGGAGGCGTTTATGCTATTGAATTTCAATGTTCAACCATTCCTACAAAAATAGTTCATAAGCGCACAAATGGCTATATCAAGGCTGGAATAAAACCATTGTGGATATTATCCCACAAACAACTCCATACTATAGGAAATCATTTATTTTCTTTAACCGCTTTTCATTATGCTTTTCTTCAAAAAACTTCCGCAAATAAATTAATCATCCCTTTTTTAAACGTTGATACTGAAAGTTTGTACATACTTTATCATCTCCTCCCAATTACTACGAGAAAGACTTTTGCCCTTCTAGCCCTGAAACCACTTCGTTCGAATACTTTGTACGAATTATTGAATCCGCCGAATAATAAAATGAACTTTTCTTTCTGGTTGCAAGAAAGGGAAAATATAAAAAGATATGGAAACCTTAAATATAGCTCGTTTTCTAACCGATTTAAAGAAGAAATCTACCGTTGCGGCTTTCATATCGAAAACCTTCCAGACTTTTGTGGTCTTCCGGTAAAGGGAGGTGCTAAACTAAGTACTTCACCAATTCAGTGGCAAACCTTTATTTTTATAGATATATTACGCCATGAAGAAGTATTTTCTCTAGAAAACGTCTATGATTCGGTGCAATATCGCTTGGAACGGAAAGATATTCGTATTAGAGTAGAGGTACCTATAGCCCTCAAAAAAGTAATTGATAATTATTTACATCTTTTAAACACTATAAATGTAATAGAGGAGATCGATGGTACTAAATATCAAATAAGGACTTCTAATAGGAAGAATAGAAAAATAAGTAAAGAAGAAGGGGAAATGATTATGAAAATGGCATTAAAAGAATATTGAAGTATTTTAAATGAATGGGTGAAACATAATACTGAACAATTACTTTCATTTGATGTAAGATAGTAACATATAGTAATTTTTAACATAATGAATGTAGGAGGAAAACAATATGGCTAACGATTCTACAGTTAAGAAACTACCAACAAGAAATGAGGTGCCAGTGGAAGAAACTTGGCGTCTTGAAGATATTTTTGCAAGTGACGATGATTGGACTAAAGAATTTAATGAAGTAAAAGAGTTATCTACAGAAGCAGGCAAGTATAAAGGGACATTACATGAAAGTGCCGAGGCTCTTTATGATGTTTTACAATATCAAGATCATTTACTCTCTCGAATTGTGAAGCTCTTTACATATGCAAGAATGAGATATGATCAAGATACAACAAATGCAACTTATCAAAGTTTAGATGATAAAATCAAAGGGTTGTATTCAGTAGTTGCAAGTGAACTTGCTTTCATAGTGCCAGAAATTCTTGCCATTGATGAAGGGCAGTTAGCTCAATATATGGCTGAAAAAGATGAATTAAAACTATATGAACATGCGCTTGAAGAAATCAATCTTCAACGTCCTCATGTACTTACAGCAGAAAAAGAAGCCTTACTTGCACAAGCCTCAGAAGTAATGGATGCATCGAGTAATACTTTTGGTATGTTAAATAATGCTGATTTAACTTTCCCAGCGATTAAAAATGAAGATGGAGAAGAAGTAGAAGTCACACACGGTAGATTCATCAACTTCCTAGAGAGTGATGATCAACGTGTACGTCGAGATGCTTTTCATGCAATGTATACAACTTATGGCCAATTTCGGAATACATTCGCTAGTACGTTAAGTGGAAATGTGAAAAGAAATAACTTCAATGCAAAGGTACGGAACTATCAATCAGCTCGACATGCCGCCTTATCCGCCAACAATATTCCAGAATCAGTTTATGATCAATTGGTAAGTACGATTAATGATCATCTTTACTTACTTCATCGCTATGTGAAACTACGGAAAAAAGTTTTACAATTAGATGAATTGCACATGTACGATCTATACACACCTTTAGTCAAAGATGTAAAAATGGCGACTACTTATGATGAAGCGAAAAAACTAATGATTGAAGGGTTAGCGCCTTTAGGTGAGGAATATCGCAGTATTTTGGAAGAGGGATTACAGAATCGCTGGGTAGATGTTTCGGAGAATAAAGGAAAGAGAAGTGGTGCCTATTCTTCCGGTGCTTATGGTACAAATCCTTATATCCTTCTTAATTGGCAAGATAATATCAATAACCTTTTCACTTTAACACATGAATTTGGTCATTCAGTTCATAGTTATTACACACGGAAGTCACAACCATATGCTTATGGTGATTATTCCATTTTTGTGGCTGAAGTAGCCTCAACTTGTAATGAAGCGTTATTAAATGATCATTTATTAAAAACCATTGATGATGATAAAAAACGTTTATTTCTACTAAATCATTTCTTAGAAGGGTTTAGAGGAACGGTATTCCGTCAAACGATGTTTGCGGAATTTGAGCATGAGATTCACCAAATGGCTCAAAATAACGAGGCTTTAACAGCAGATGCCCTTACTGAGAAGTATTATGAACTGAACAAGAAATACTTTGGCGGTGAGGATATCATTATTGATAAAGAAATCGGTTTAGAGTGGTCAAGAATTCCTCACTTCTATTACGATTATTACGTGTACCAATATGCTACTGGTTACAGTGCTGCAACAGCATTAAGTGAGCAAATTTTAAAAGAAGGAAAACCAGCAGTTGATCGCTTTATTGGTTTCCTAAAAGCAGGTAGTTCCGATTACCCGATAGAAGTGCTCAAAAAAGCGGGTGTGGATATGACAAGTTCAGAACCGATTAAGGCAGCATGCAAAGTATTTGAGGAAAAGTTAAATGAGATGGAACAATTGTTAGAAACGATTTAAATTAATTATCAAGCAGCCTAAATCAAAAGATTTAGGCTGCTTACTCATTCAGAAAACAAACAAATAGTACTGCAAGAAAGACAAGATATTTTTCTAATGATAAAGGAAGTTCACTATAGTGATAGAGAATTTGACAATAATGTGAAATGGTACACAAACTATTGCGAGCTTAAAAAAGCCATGGTATATTTATATTGTGAAGTTAATCACAAACAAACAATTTACCCCTTTGTTTGATCGTGAAAAATTTCTCCCATCCCCTTTGTTAAATATATTTACATGAAAAACCCTACGCCTCATGAGAGAGTGTAGGGTTTTTTACTGTCTGGATTGAAAGTTGGATTGATTCTTGAATGAAGGACGTATTCATTAAACGATTAGGATCCTGCTCTCCCAAACTTTTTATCCTATCAGATTAGATAGTATGGAGATGCACTTACTCATTAAAAGCAGAGTGCTTTGCCTTTTACAAACCTCTTTAAAATCAGGCAGCTTACCATAGTCAGAAGTTACGTTGCACATCCTTGAGAAGGTCAATTGCTCAAAGGTAAGGAAGACGCTTCATGCCGCAATTGTGACTGTAAGATAGCAGGGATAGATGGATAGATGAGGGTTTTTTATCAGGGCATAAAAAAAGACTGATGATAAACATCAATCAGTCGAGTGACTTCCAAAAAGCTCCGTGCTTTGCGGGTACTTGCTCAACAACTTGCTTCAGTTGGAGCTTTTTCATTTCTTTATTTACTTCTTGCTCAGTCATATTATAGACGACTGCTATTTCTGAAGTAGCGACAAGTTTATAATGTTTAATAAACAGCTCTATGTCCGGTAATGGAGAAGGTTCGAGTTTATATGGAACCATTTCCTTTAATATTTGTTCATACACATCAAAGCTGTACTGCCCTGTAATTTTTATGCCTTCATCTTCAATGTTTTCATTGAAGAACACCATCGTTGGAATTTCTTCTACATCCATCTCAGCTGTAATCTTTACATCACATTGAAATGCTTTTGCAGCACTTTCGGAATGTATATCTGTCACAAATTCAACAACGTCTAAGCCAATTTGGTTGGCGCATTCTTTTAATACTTCAAAATCTGATACATTTTTCTTTTCGAGAAACAACTTTTCTTGTAGTTTTCTCAAAAAACGAATGCCGGCTTTTCTGCCCTGTAGTTCGGCTGCCTTAATAGCAATGGAGGCTAACTGAGGGGATAGTACCGGATTTTCGTACCAAACAGATCCGTCACATGACATCCCTGATCGACTAGCGGTTTTCTCCCACTGTTCAACTAATTGGTCGTAGTTTTGCCTCTTGCCTCTATTTAAAGCATTTAGCTTCCCACTTATTACATGCTTGAGAGAAAAATACCGGCCATATTCTACGGACAGTTTTTTAATAATCGGTTCTAAACTCCAACATTCTGGGCATAGCGGGTCAATAAACATATAGATTTCTAACGGTTTATTTTCACTGCCATGACAATGTGGTGAGACAGATTTACTTTCAAATTCTTCATGATTCATTTGTCATCACCCTCTAATTCATCTTTTTCAGGTGTATTTACCATATGTTGTGCCGTGAGAGTTAGTCTCTCAAGAAATCCTTCTTTCAAGCGTATATCCAATTCGACTTCATTCATTGCATCCTCCATACAAGAAAGCCATGCCTTTGCACGCGTCATTGTGATGGCAAAAGGTAGGTGACGTGCTCTCAGCATCGGGTGGCCGTGTTCTGAGGTATATAATGGCGGACCGCCTAAAAATTGTGTCAGAAACTGCTTTTGTTTTCTAATTGTTTCAGTTAAATCGTCAGGAAAGATTGGGACGAGCTCAGGATGTTGTCCAACCCGTTTATAAAATGCTTCAACTAGTTGGTGAAGTTTTTCCTCACCTAACGCGTCGAACGGAGTATTGATATTCTCGACCATTGTAATAGAACCCCTTTAAACAAAAGTATGTTAATAAAAGCGATGATCATGTCATCAGCTAGACATAATTCCTTCATGTTTTGATATTATTTTATCAATGTAACGGTTATATCTCAAACAAATAGCTTTGTGCCACTAATTAATATTAAGAATACAGGTGTTTTCAGTTCTATTATATGGGGCATATCTCTTGAAAAACAAGTACGGAGGATTATCTTTGAGGTGGGATTTCTTAAATTAAAAAAGTAGTGACTAAAATGAAGTCACTACGATACTTAGACAAATTGTTTTTGATTTAGTAAATTCTCTGTTACTTTTTGTACATAGTTTTGTGTTTCTTTAAATGGCGGAATACCATTATACTTATCAACATTACCGGGACCAGCATTATATGCTGCAAGGGCAAGGTCGGTATTATTTCCATATCGATCAAGCATTTGTCTTAAATATTTTGTACCTGCCATTACATTTTGTGTGGCATCAAATCTGTCAGTCACACCAAGCCACTTAGCTGTTTCAGGCATTAATTGCATCAAACCACTCGCACCTGCTGAGCTAACTGCATTTGGATTGAAATTGGACTCTTGTTGAATAACCGCTGTAATTAATTCAGTTGGTACGTTATAGGCGGATGCAGCCTGTTGAATGATATCTTGAATGGATTGATCACTATTCTCTTCTTTAAACTTCGTAAGCTGTACAGGAGGAAGAGAAACGGGAGAAGAAGTGAGCATTGTTTCAGCGATCGTTTGTATTGCTCCTATCTTCTGTGAAAAATCACTAGAAGTATCATTCATACTAGCGGTAATTGTGTTTGATAATAATTGTGAAAAATCAGTTGTATTGCTGTTTTGCGTTGTATTTGGAAGAAAGGTTTGTAAGCTTTGCACTTGCATTAATAGTTTCAGCTGATCAATATTCATTATGACTCTCCTCGTATGTCCTTGTTAATCATCTCATCTTCTTTTCTGAACTTCCCGAAATAATCTTTTCACTTTGTTCTCTGTTTTTCTTATCGGTATGTTCATCTCTTTTAATAGTTTTTTAAAGGAATTTAAGCCATTTTCCCTATTCGAAACCTCATATTCTAATTCATAATCCATCTTATCTAAATATTCACTATAATCTAGGACAATTAAACCGTTATCATCATTTTTTTCGGCACGGCTTGTTAATAAAGAACCAAAAAATTCAAACGTCTCTTCAGGGAAATGAAGATCACTTTTAAGTGAAGATAAATATTGCTTGTCGATGTACCCTTGATTTATGATATGCTTTGCTTCTTCCGGTTGAAGATCATGGTTTGTTTCTAATAATCCATCTGAGTGAGGTTGCTTTAATGTAAGTTCGAATTGATTATTCTTTTCTCTAATTCTGAGCGCACACCCGACGTTTTTTAAAAAGAAAGTTGGTGTATCAAAATAATAATTGATTTGTGTGAAGAAATCTTCGTCTTCTATATGAAGCTGCTTTTTTAATTGAGCAAATTCTTGTTCTGTGAGCATGTTTTTGAATTCAATTTCTATATTTTGTGACATGATTAATCCTTCCTATTCTCTCGACTATATGTATAATCAAATTAGAGATAATACATGATTGCTTATACTTATATTTATTATGGCGCTGTATCACATAATCTGCAATGTTCTTTGAGATTTTTTCCCCTTCTATGGTAAAATGTAAGAGTTTGGAGGTAAAAGAATGAATAAAAAAGTAGAAGTACAAAGTGCGTTATGGAATGATGAAGGAAAGGAATTATTATTAGAAATTGACTCAACTTTATCTGTGAAGGATTTTGAGCCGAGAGAACAGATGCTAGTAGATTCCGACCATTTATCATTTATATACATAACAGAAAAAAATGATGATTATACATATATCATGTTACATGAATCATTATGGCAACAATTAAAGCAATCATTGGTTGTTAATGGTGAAGTGTATTTGTATGATGGAAAAGAAAAACTTAAATTACCTTTATTTCATGAAGAGTTACAATATCTTATTGAAAATATACGGGGTAACAGTAATTATGGAGATGAAATGGTTGAGAAAGTCGAGGCTATGTTTGAATAACTTCTCTACGAATGAAGTGTAATCATGTACCTAAGTTTCTTTCGTCGCTTTATTGCAAAAATTTCTAACAATCATGTTAGAGAAATGAACTTACATAAGGGTGGTGCATGTATGAAGCATTGGGATCAATTTTTAGGGCCGTATAAACAAGCTGTTGAAGAGTTAAAAGTGAAACTAAAAGGGATGAGAAGTCAGTTTGATTTTGTCCCAGAGCATTCTCCAATTGAATTTGTGACTGGAAGAGTAAAACCTATTGCTAGTATATTAGATAAAGCCAACGAAAAAGGCATACCTCTTAATAGGTTGGATGTAGAAATGCAAGACATAGCTGGTATGAGAATGATGTGTCAATTTGTTGATGATATCATGAAGGTAGTAGAATTGTTACGCATGAGAAATGACTTTGAAGTCGTGGAAGAAAGAGATTATATTTCTCATGAAAAAGCAAGTGGTTACCGCTCTTACCATGTAGTTATTGCTTATCCTGTACAAACCATTCATGGGGAGAAAAAGATATTGGCGGAAATTCAAATTAGAACGTTAGCGATGAATTTTTGGGCTACGGTTGAGCATTCATTAAATTATAAATATAAAGGCCAATTCCCATCTGATATTCAAATGAGATTACAAAGAGCCGCTGAAGCAGCATTTAGATTAGATGAAGAAATGTCATCGATTCGAGGAGAAATTCAAGATGCACAAGCATTTTTTTCACAAAATAAAGAAAAGCAGCAAAAGAATAAGTCATAGAATCAAAAATTAGAGGAGCTACTAAAAAATGAGATTTGCGATTACGTCTAAAGGTGATACGAAATCGAATACATTGATGCATAAGATGAGATCGTACTTACTTGATTTTGATCTAGTTTATGATGAAGAACAACCAGATATAGTCATTTCTGTTGGTGGCGATGGAACTTTATTGTACGCATTTCACAGATATAGCAGCCGCCTTGATAAAACAGCTTTCGTTGGTGTCCATACGGGCCACTTAGGATTCTATGCTGATTGGGTACCTGATGAAATTGAAAAGCTTGTGATCGCTATAGCAAAAACTCCTTTCCAAGTGGTGGAATATCCCCTTCTTGAAGTGATTGTCCGCTATTTAAATGGTGGCAAAGAAACAAGATATTTGGCTTTGAACGAGTCCACGGTTAAAGCTGTGAACGGTACTTTTGTGATGGATGTAGAGATTCGGGGTCAACATTTTGAAAGGTTTAGAGGAGACGGCTTATGTTTATCCACGCCTTCAGGGAGTACAGCTTATAATAAGGCGTTAGGTGGTGCGATCTTACATCCATCATTGCCTGCCATTCAATTAGCTGAAATGGCATCGATTAATAATAAAGTGTTTAGAACGGTTGGTTCACCATTGGTTTTACCAGCACATCATGCATGTCTCTTAAAACCTGTGAATGAACCAGATTTTAAGATTACGATCGATCATTTATCATTATTGCATAAAGATGTAAAATCAATTCAATACCGTGTAGCTGATGAAAAAATTCGTTTTGCTAGATTCAGACCATTTCCATTTTGGAAAAGAGTACATGATTCATTTGTTGCCGATTAACTGCGTGACTTTGGATGATATTGATGCTAGTTGAAAGAAATCCGAACAATCATTCTAATTCTGTCAAAGGGTTCGAATATGTTCGGATTTTTCATTCTGTGAATGCAAAAAAAGAATACGTCCAGCTATCCCAAGCAAAAATAGAAAAAGTTACTAATTACCAAGCTTCCAAAGGTTTGATTAAAGATCATGGGATGATACTTAAAAAATATTTGCACACTTACCTCTGCAATTTTTTAAAAAAGAAGCAAGATAATGAAGCCTACTGTTTTTCAGCTCAATTTTACTTGCATCCCAATGTTGCTGTCTTTGGTTGAATGAACTTCGTTTATAAGGAGATATAGAATGTTTACTTTACAATGGCAAATTGATTCACTTGCTACACCAGTTAATATTAAATCATTCCTTTCCCAGCAAAATATTTCTAAAACCGCTTTAACAGATATAAAGTTTGCTGGAGGTTTTATAAAGGTGAATAGAGTTGAACAAAATGTGCGGTATATGCTAAATAACGGCGATGTATTAGAAGTTGGTTTTCCACCTGAGAAAAGAAGTGAAGGTTTGCTTCCTGAAAATATTCCTCTCTCGATTCTTTACGAAGACGATTCACTATTAATCGTTGTGAAGCCAGCAGGTATGAGCACCATTCCATCTCGAGAACATCCAGATGGAAGTTTAGCGAATGCTTTATTAGGTTATTATGACCAGCAAGGAATAGTTTCCACTATTCATATTGTTACAAGACTGGACAGAGAGACGTCAGGTATAGTGTTAATTGCCAAGCATCGTCATGTTCATCACCTTTTAAGTCAACAACAGCAAAATAATGGAGTCAAAAGGAAATATAAAGCTTTTGTTTGTGGTCTAATGGCAACAAAGGAAGGGTGGATAGAAGAACCAATTGGCAGAAAACCTGATAGCATTATCGAAAGAATGGTTAGCCCGAATGGCAAATATGCAGCGACTTATTTTAAACAACTATCCCAGCAAAAAGAAAGACAATTCACTGAGTTAGAATTGTCTTTAAAAACGGGCAGAACCCATCAAATTCGAGTGCATCTTTCTCATATCGGCTTTCCTTTAATCGGAGATCATTTATATGGTGGTTCGACTAAATGGTTGCGAAGGCAAGCTTTGCATTGTTTTTCTCTATCTTTTACCCATCCTATATCAAAGGAACTCCTTAGCTTTTCAATTCCCTATCCTGAAGATATGCAAGCATTATTAAATTAATCAAAGCAAGTAAATTTCCCCTCTTGGAAGGGAAGGGAAGAGGAAACAGATACAGTCTTTAATTCAGGGTACTTAAGAGCAGTTAATTTGTTACCAAAAACTGCTCCAGTATCAATATTATATGTTTGATTGATCTTGCGCACTTCTATCACAGGTGTATGGCCGTAAACAATTAATGTTTGTCCGGTATAATGTTGTGCCCAGTCTCTTCTAATTGGAGATCCATCAGGATGTTTCTCTCCAGTAATATCACCATAAAGAGCAAATGTTTTTACTTTTTTATCGTTTTTACCAATCCACTCTTTCTTCATTCCTGCATGTACTAATAATAGTCTTTCTTCATCTAGTAAATAATAAAGAGGAGATTGTTCGTATAACTCAATAAACTTTCTAAGGATATCTTTTCTTTCTTTATTATTTAAGCTTTGTAATTCCGCTACTGTCGTTTCTAAACCGTGAGTCGTCTTTACAGGATTTCCTAATGCATAACGATATAATTTATTGCAATGATTGCCAGGAACATAGTAGGCACGACGATTTTTTATTAATTGATATACGGTTTGAATGACTTTTAATGATTGTGGACCACGATCAGTTAAATCACCGATAAATGCGAGCTGCCTATCTTCTCTTAAAGGAATGCCGGAATGCCAGTCATAGCCTAGCTGGATGGTGAGATCCTTAAACTCTTTAAAACAACCATGTATATCTCCAATAATATCTAGTTTCATTTGCTGTCCCTCACTTTTATAGTAGTTTGAATCATTTAGGTATGAAAGGTATACAATTCTTATCGTTTGCATTTTTATTTTTCATATGTTTAGATTTTATTTCGACTAATTTTACTAAAAAGGAGTGACATAGAATGGAACATGGGAATTCAGTCGCCTCACTTGTAATTGTTATCGTGATTGCATTCTTAGTACCGATTATACTACATCGTTTAAAAATCAACTTTATCCCTGTTGTAGTAGCAGAAATACTAGCAGGATTAATTATTGGGAAAAGTGGATTTAATATTGTACAAGAGGATATGTGGCTTGAAACTTTATCGACATTAGGGTTTATATTCTTAATGTTTCTAAGTGGGCTTGAAATAGATTTTTCAGCATTTTCATCGAAAAAGAAAAAGCAACGATTGGAAAATGGCAAACCTGAACCAAATGCATTTCTCACTGCGAGCATTATTTTCGCCGGTATTTTTATCGTGTCATTAGTTTTATCGTATGTATTTGTTTTAGTAGGCTTTATCGATAATGTGTTTCTAATGACGTTAATTATATCAACAATCTCACTTGGTGTTGTTGTTCCTACGTTAAAAGAAGGGAACATCATGAATACTAATATCGGGCAAATCATCTTGCTTGTAGCAGTTATTGCCGATTTAGCAACGATGATTCTACTCGCTGTATTTGTTTCAGTTAATGATGGCGGAGAAGGGAATACATGGTTATTATTATTACTATTTATCGCTGGCGTGATCCTATACTTTATAGGAAGAAGATATAAAAATAATAACTTCATACAGTCGCTATCAACAGGAACCATTCAAATTGGCACGAGGGCTGTTTTTGCACTCATTATTTTCTTAGTAGCTGTTTCGGAATCTGTTGGAGCGGAAAATATCTTAGGGGCATTTTTAGCAGGTGTGCTTGTGTCTTTATTGGCACCAAACCAAGAACTTGTTCATAAACTAGATTCGTTTGGATACGGCTTTCTAATCCCGATTTTCTTTGTAATGGTAGGCGTAGATTTAGATATTTGGTCACTTTTTGCTGAGCCAATGTTATTAGCGTTTATTCCGTTATTATTATTGGCATTGCTCATATCTAAATTAATCCCGGTATTTTACATGAAGAAATGGTATGATATGAAAACGGTTGTTGCGTCAGGGTTTATTTTAACTTCCACGCTTTCATTAGTCATTGCTGCTGCGACTATTGGTCAAAGAATGGGTATGATTTCTGAAGAAATGGGTGGGATGTTGATATTGGTAGCTGTTATCAGTAGTATCTTTACACCTATTGTCTTTAAGAAATTATTTCCAAAAGAAACGGTCAAAGAGAAGAAGATTAAAGTATCCTTTATTGGTGCAAACCAGATTACAATGCCGTTATCAAATGAGTTAGCTTCTGATATGTACGAAACTAGTGTATATCATACCGTTCAGCAAAAAGAGGAACCATTTATTACACCAGCCTTTGAGTTGAATGAACTTCCTGCTTTTTCAATGGAAGCGATAAAAGAAACAGAAATTTTGCAAGCTGATGTTGTTGTTATTACAACTGGAGATGAGGATATCAACCTTGAACTGGCAGAAGCACTGAAAGAATCAGGAATTAATCGTGTAATCTGTCGCTTAGAAAACCCCATTCTAGAAGAAAAGGCAATAGCAGCTGGTATTGAATCTTTTTCAAGTATGTTGTCAACGAAAACCTTATTACGAGCGTTGATCGCTTCTCCAAGTGTTGTGGAGATAATTGAAAATCAAGAAACAACATTATATGATGTGACATTACGAAATTCAAAATTTGATGGAATGACGATCAGACGATTTCCATTTGCCGGTGATGTGATATTTGTTCGTATCTTAAGGGGGCAAGAAACTATTATACCCCACGGTGATACAGAGCTTTTATTAAATGATCGCTTAATCGTCACCGGTTCTCGGGAATATGTGGAAGAGTTAAAGTGGGAATTAGAGCTTAACTAAAAGGAGTAGTTATTTCAAGGTGCGAATAGATTCTATGACAGAGTCTATTCGTATTTTTTTATATCTTCTTTCCCGTCACATTCCTATTGAAAATTAAATATTTTTCATGTAATATTAGTACTAGGTACTAATAACTTGTATAAATTATAGGGGGATTATAATATGACGATCTCATTAAAAGGGAAAACTTACGTTGTGATGGGCGTAGCGAATAAACGTAGTATTGCCTGGGGAATAGCAAGGTCACTACATACAGCAGGTGCAAATCTCATTTTTACATACGCTGGTGAAAGATTAGAGAAAAGTGTCCGAGATTTAGTCAGTACCCTTGAAGGTGCGGAGGACTCACTTGTAATACCTTGTGATGTGACAAATGATGAAGATGTAGAAAGTTGTTTTAAACAAATTAAAGAGGCAGTTGGAGAAATTAATGGAATTGCTCACTGTATCGCATTTGCCAATAAAGAAGAGCTTCAAGGGGAGTATATGAATACATCTAGGGATGGCTTCTTATTAGCGCATAATATTAGTTCGTATTCCTTAACAGCTGTTGCTAAAGCAGCAAGACCATTAATGGTTGAAGGAAGTAGCATCGTTACCATGACTTACCTTGGTGGTGAAAGAGCAATTAAAAACTATAATGTCATGGGAGTAGCAAAAGCTTCTCTTGATGCAAGTGTAAAATATTTAGCAGTTGATTTAGGAAAAGAGAATATTCGCATCAACTCTATCTCTGCTGGTCCAATTCGTACTTTGTCAGCTAAAGGTATTGGTGAATTCAATTCAATTTTGAAAGAAATCGAAGAAAATGCACCATTACAAAGAACAACAACGCCTGAGGAAGTCGGAGATACAGCTGTGTTCTTATTTAGCGACATGTCAAGAGGCATTACAGGAGAAAATATCCACGTCGATTCTGGTTATCATATTCGCTAAATTTTTAAACGGACGTAACAAATAAGAGCTAGCTTTTTTAAAAGTTCACATTTTGCGCACTTTACTCGTTGATTTTAGGACGAGTGATGTGCGCATTTTTATTTTTCCAAAATATCTCCCAGAACTCTTTCCATGGTTCGTATCGATGATTTTGTGAGTGACCTTTTTCGAAGCACTCATTAGAGATTCCGCCAATTAAGTGAAATGTAAAACCCATTGGCATGGTCCTTATCCGAAATGCCTCGCAAATCCATATTGCTTAACTATCATCCTGCTTTTTATACATATGCTATCCTTTGGATCCCCTCTAGCTGTTAGCAACATCGATACAAGAAACTTTACAATAAGAAGAAATAAGACAATCAGGGATATGAATATAAATTTATTGTAGTAGTGTTTCTCAGATAGAATTCTTCTTTCGAGTATTTCCTTTCAGTGTTTAAAATGAACGCCCATTTTTATTTCACATATAATATGTTGGAGCTTCGAATTTATTGAAGAGGGACGGGTGAAAGACATGGATACACAAAATAAAAAAAAGAAGCCTTTATTATATGTACAACAATCTAATCTTCCTTCTCCTTCGACGTCAATGCAGTCAACTTATTCCAGTAAAAATGAAGTGGAGAAAGAAGAAAATGAAGTTATCACAAATGCTTCTATAGATGAAAAAGGTATGGTGGAGGAAAAAGGAGAAGATGTACAGCAAGTTTTGGAGGAATACGAGGAAAGTCATTCAGAAAGCGAGCAAGGTTTTAAACGCGTGAAAAGTTTTAAGGATATGAATGTACAGGAAAGGATTGATTATCTCCTTCATTTTCCAAAGCAGTTACCGCCTGTACCTTGCCTATTTATAAGTGATGATAAGCATATTAGGGGATTTATTGAGTTAAAACAAGGCAATGAGTTAATGATTAAAACGTTAAGCGGCAGTATGCAAACCATTCATATTCATAGTATAAAATCGATAAAAATGGTCGGTTTTAGGTAAGTTGACTGTAAATAAAGAGCCAGTCGAGTGAACGACTGGCTTTTATAATCATTAGTCTTCGAAATATTCAACACAATTATCAATTGGTAAATAAATATCTTGAATACATTGAACTGCACAGAAGCAATCCAAATCTACAGAGATACAGTTTTCACTAGAACGGAAACCATCTACTTTGCAGATTTTAGATAAATCAATGCAGCAGCCTTCTGTAATATCAGCAGTTTCAAAGCAACCAGGATCTGTTTCAGTAACTGGTTCTAAGACTCTTAGAGTAGCACATGAATTATCGAATATCTCTTCTACTCTAAAGAAAATTGACGTACAAGAGCAATCATCAACATTTGTCAAAAAAGCGTGGAATGGTGAACCATCAGCTGTGCTTAACGTAAATACGCGCGTGTTAGGGCGTCTGATTTTTTTCTTTTTACCTCTCTTTGGAGAGATCGCGCCGATTGGTTCTAAGAAACAATTTGAACCGCAATCACAATCATCATCTTCGCGAACTTGATCTTGTATATCTCTTATCGCACGTACGACTTCAGCTACACAGCTGCCGTATTTATTATCCTTTTTGTTACAACCCATATTCTTTTCCTCCTTATTTCATTCTTTGATCTACATTAATAACATATTGATGAAACAGGCTATGGGTTACGGACAAACGCCTTATTTTTTAAAAAAATAGGCATATTTTTTAGGTGAAGGGTGGAGATAAGAATGGATCTTACCTTTTTTGAATTTCTTTTACTCTCATTTGCTTCTTTCCGTCTAACAAGACTAATTGTTTATGATCAAATCACTGAATTTATAAGAAGACCATTTATGTTAGAAGTTGATGAAGAGGATGAACAAGGGAATATAGAGACTTATATCATTCCAAAAAATAAAGGGGTAGCTGGCTTTTTTGGTAAGCTCCTTAGTTGTTATTGGTGCACGGGGATATGGAGTGCAGTAATTATATATGTAATGTATGCATATTTCCCTACAATCGGTGTGTTGTTAGTGGTGATTTTGTCAATTAGCGCCGTAGCGGCAATTATTGAAGGGGCAATTCAAAAAATGATTATTCAATAAAAAATTGGGCTATTGCATTATACGAGCTCTCCATCATTTGAATATGTTAAAGATAAAAGGCATATATGATGAAGGAGGGTATGGAAGGTGAACAAAAAAATATATACAAATAAAGAAGCTTTTAAAAAGAGAATTGCAGAAACAGGGGGAAGTAAAAAATCCTCCGGTTGTGGTTGTGGGAAGAAAAAGAAGAAAAGCAATTAATATAAAAAGACGAGCCATTCATAAAAGGTTCGTCTTTTGTTTTTTTTTGGATAAGAAATCAACTTTTAGAGAGAATAAACAAATAATGAAAAAGATAAGGAAGGGACAAGAAATGCCAAAATACTTGCTACTACTTATAAGTTTATTTTTGATCGCAGGGTGTAGTAAACATGATTCTGATGAAGCGCCGTTATCACTTGTTAAACCAACAAATCCTACCCCATCATTAATACATAGTGAATCACGGTCAACCGATGAAGACATGCTGCAAAGTATAGAAGAAGATATTGAAAAACAGAAAGAATTATATGATGCAGCAATTGTAAAGAATGATGATACCGTTTTAGTTGCTTACAAAGTTAGACATTTACAAAGATTTCACATGAAAAAAATTGAGAAAGATGTTAAAGGAAAATTAGAAGACAAATATCCTGATGTTAAATTTATTGTTTCCAGTGATTTTAAAATTTTTCTTGAAGTTGTCGAATTGCATGAACAACTGAAGAATCCACAATTCAGTGCCAAGGAAGCCCAAAAAAAGTTCGATAAAATAGTTAAGTTGAAAAAAGAATTAACATAGGAAGGTGAGAAGGATGTGTGCAAAACCAAAAAAAACGCCTGACCAAGAGCAATATGATCAATTAGAAAAAAAATATGAAACGAAGCGACCAGTTTTGAAAAATTGTCTTCGGGCATTTTGGGTTGGAGGATTATTTTGCTTAGTAGGACAAGCGATTTCCTATTTTTATATCTATTTCTTTAATTTCACCGAGCAAACAGCGAGTAATCCTACTGTAGCCACGATGATATTTATTGCGATGCTCCTGACTGGATTTGGTGTTTATGACAGACTTGGGCAATTTGCAGGAGCGGGTAGTGCTGTGCCAGTAACTGGTTTTGGAAATGCGGTTATTTCTGCAGCAATTGAACATCGCACCGAAGGATTTGTTCTCGGTGTCGGTTCAAATATGTTTAAACTCGCAGGTTCGGTTCTCCTGTTTGGCGTATTCTCAGCTTTTGTCGTTGCATTAATCAAAACTATTTTAATTTATATGGGGGTAATCTAATGCTAAAGGGGAAGCAATCCTGGGTTTTTAGTCAACGTCCAGCAATTATTGCTACCGGTGTGACTGGAGGACCTTTTGAAGCCAATGGGAACTTAGCTGATGATTTTGATCTCCTCCATGATGATTTATGGATGGGAGAAGATTCATATGAAAAAGCACATCGTGTACTAATGGAAGGTGCTAGTCGAACAGCATTAAGAAAAGGGGAAATGGAAAAAAAAGATGTGCAATTTTTTCTAAGTGGAGATTTAATTAATCAGATAACCCCAACGAGTCTTAGTGCAAGAGCGTTGGAAATACCTTACTTCGGTTTGTTTGGCGCATGTTCCACATCAATGGAAGGATTAGCGCTTGGTTCATTTATGATTAATTATGGTGGAGCAAATGCAGTTATAACTGGAGCAGCGAGTCATAATGCTGCTGTTGAAAAGCAATTTCGCTACCCTACAGAGTATGGCGGGCAAAAGCCACCAACTGCACAATGGACAGTTACAGGTGCGGGTGCAGCACTTCTCGTTCAAAATAATGGAGGAAATGATCCAGTTACGACAGCTGCAACAATCGGTAAGGTTGTTGACATGGGGATCACTGATCCATTTAATATGGGCGGGGCGATGGCTCCTGCGGCCGCAGATACAATTTATAATCATTTTCAAGATTTACAAATTGAACCTTCTTATTATGACTTAATTGTTACTGGAGATTTAGGGAAAATTGGTCGTGTAACTACATTGGAATTATTAAAGAATAAGGGGCTTATCATCCCAGATGAACAGTTCCAAGATTGTGGCATACTTATTTATAAAGAAGATCAGCCCGTTCAATCAGGCGGTAGCGGTGCAGGTTGTTCTGCATCCGTTTTATATGGACATTTATTAAATAGAATGAAAAGAGGAGAGTTAAAAAAGATCTTAATGGTCGCTACAGGAGCGCTATTATCTCCGCTGACGGTGCAACAAAAAGAATCGATTCCTTGTATTGCACATGCAGTAGCGATTGAAATGCCATAAAGTTAGGAGGATAAATAAATGCTGCCAATGTTTTTTTGGGCTTTTGTTGTCGGAGGCTTATTTTGTGTAATTGGCCAAATTTGTTTTGATGTATTTAAACTGACACCAGGTCATACTTTAAGTGCACTGGTTGTATTAGGAGCGATATTGGATGGAGTAGGACTTTACGAGCCATTATTGGATTTTGCTGGTGCGGGTGCGTCTGTGCCTATTACGAGTTTCGGTAATTCACTTGTGCACGGGGCATTACAAGAAGCAGAACAGCATGGATTAATTGGCGTACTAACAGGTATGTTTGAAGTTACGAGCTCAGGTATTTCATCTGCCATCTTGTTTGCTTTTATTGGCGCCCTTATTTTCAAACCAAAAGGATAAGCCTGATTTCGGTGAATTAAAGGCCAAGCGGGTACATGCCCAAACATTCTCACAAACCATACATAATGTATAAAGACAAATACATTAGTGAGGTGAAATTCATATGGGCTTTGGAGTTGGAGGCTATGGCACAAATTGTGGTTGTGGCGGATATGGCGGCTACGGATATGGTGGTGGCGGTGGCTATGCTGGAGGTACTTTCGTTTTAATTGTTGTCCTCTTCATTTTATTAGTCATTGTTGGTGCTAGTTTCTGCTAATTGTCTTTTGATTTTTGAAGAGATGTGTAATCGCGCATCTCTTCTTTTTTATATGGATAAAAATCATCAGCAAGATAAAAGAACAGATTTTTATCACGTTTTTAATTGGGCGACATAAGATAAATGGAGTTCAAGAAGGAGCGTGAGGTAGCGGATGGATAATCATTTTTTTAAGAATATCGAGAAAAAAACAGGCGTGAATATGAAGGATGTATTCGATTTAGCGAGCTCGTTACAAAATGCGAATTTTAAAGATGAAGACACGGTTCGTGGCGTCATTCGCAGAGTGTCTGAAATCGCCAACAAACCAGTATCTCAAGAAATGGAAGATAAAATTGTCGATTCTATTGTTAAAGATGGTAAGTCATTAGACTTTAATACAATAAACAAAATGATTAATAAAAAATAATGAGAGTCTAATAAGCAAATTTTTTATCAAACAATGATAGCCTGCGTGAGAGGATACACACGCAGGCTTGTTTTTATTTACTTAATGCTTTATTTCTGATAGGGGGAAGAAAACGTGATGGATAGGCTTTTTTCCCTTTTCTGTGTTGTAAGAGTGATATATGTAACTGTTCTTTGGCCCTTGTCATTGCTACATATAATAATCTTCGTTCTTCTTCTAAACTTTGATCTATTCCTGAACGATATTCTTCAAGTGCATAATCGTGGGGAAGGCTACCATCGACTACACTTAAGAGATAGACAAAGGGATACTCTAATCCTTTGGCTTTATGAATGGTGCTAAAGGTTACAGCGTTCTCAATCGTTTTACTTAATTGCTTCATTTCTTTGATTTTTGCACGCATATGATCAGCATACTCAATGAACTCAAGTATCGTAGAAAACTTTTTAGCAATTAATTTTAGTTCTTTTAAATCCTCTGAACCTTTATCCATTTTGTTGCCTTCATTGCCACGCTTTTTAATGAAATCTTGTATTTGTAGTTCTTTTTCAATTTTTTCAAGTGCTAAAAAAGGTGATAATTGTTTAATGGCTTTAATTGTTGTCACTGTTTTCTTGGCTTTGCTTTGTTGGAACGCATATTTGCTTTGTACCATAGATAAACATTCAAGTAAGCTGCAATCTTGTAAGATACTGTTTGCTTTCATATCTTGCAAATGTGATTGCGCTAAAAAAAGGGCAGGTAAGGCATCCTTAAGAGCCTGGGTATCATCTTCATTAATCGCTAATCTTAAAAAACTAAGCAGTGTCCGAATAATAAAGCGATCATAAAATGATTCGGCATCTTGTTCTATCTTAAAAGGAATATTAGACCTGGTAAACCGTTCAAATAGGGCACGACTCGTTGAATGTGTTCGATAAAGGATGGCAAAATCATTAGGTTCGTGACCTTGTCTTATTTTTTCTTGAATATCTGTTAAAATCATCAAAGCTTCTTCTTCTTCATCGTAAGGGTAGAAGAGTGTAGGGTAAGCCTCGCTTTTAAATTGCGCGACCATGTTTTTTGCTTTTCTTCTTTTGTTTTTTTTGATCACTTGACTGGCATAAGCAGTGATCTCGTGACTAGAGCGATAATTTTGTTGTAATGTAATTTGGAAACTGTCCTCAAACATCTGTTCAAACTCGGTTAAATAAGATGGATCACTCCCTCTAAAAGCATAAATAGATTGATCATCATCACCAACTGCACAAATATGCTCACTTTCAGGTGCTAGCATTCTAAGTAATTCAAATTGAACTTTATTTACATCTTGGAATTCATCAATTAAGATATATTTAAATCGCTTTTGATACTGTGCTAATATTTGCGGATTATTTTTAAACAGCTCATAACAGCTACTGAGCATATCATCAAAATCAAAGGTATTCAATCGCTGTTTCTCTTCTTCATAGGCTTGATACATTTGCTGTACCTTTTCCTCCCATGAATCATTCGCCCTTACATCTTTTGGGGATAGTAACGAGTTTTTCCAAAAACTAATTAACTGTAATGCCATATCAAAAGGGAAGTCCTTTTCATCAATTTGTAGGGTCCTTGCTGATTGTTTGATCATTTGTTCCTTCTGCCAGTTCTTTAAAAGGTAACGGTGGTCCCATTTCTGATTATTATAGTCATGAAAAGAAAGAATACGATAGAAAATGCTATGAAAAGTCCCACAGACCATTTGATTAATATGCTTTGCTGTAACATATGGATAGGTTTTTATCCGTTGTTTCATTTCGTTTGCTGCCTTCGCTGTAAAGGTAACGAGTAGAACAGAACGGGGATCAACTTGATATTCATGGAATAAATAAGCTGTTTTCCCTGTTAACACGCGTGTTTTACCACTTCCCGCTCCTGCGAGAACAAGTAACGGACCATGACAATACGTAACAGCTCTTTTCTGATCACGATCAAATGAAATACCGTGTTCATCAAGTGTTTGAAGATAACCCTCTGCAGGACTAGTTTGTGAAACAGTATTTTCTGTAAACGGTGGGAGATTTTCAATCTGTACAGCCGTTTTAAAAGGCTCTTCGACTTCTTCAAGAATGGACCGCCCTTGAGGTAAACGAAAGCCATTGACTTCTTTTTCGATCGTTTTCTCTTTTGCTTTCGGAATGACTTCGTCCACATATTCGCAATCGTTTTCGTTGCTATGATAAAAATTTGGTTCATCCCGAATACCTAAATAAAATAAAACATTCTCACCGCAGTGGGTACAATAAAGGTTCCCGCGTTTTCCTTCTTGATGTATTAGTTGATAGTCTGAACGTTTCAGTGTATGTATTTGAATTATTTCTTGCTTTAATCGTGCACTTTTCATCATTTAGCCTCATAACTTAAAAAATTTACTGCATAAAATTAATCATAACAAAGATTTTCGTGCTAAAAAAGAATAAATATGTTTGATATTAATTGAAAAGGGTTAGTAGTAAAGGGAAGGAGGCAGTGTAATGATTTATCCAATCTCAACCGTTCAAACAGCGTACCAGCAATATGTGGAGCGAATGTTTATGAATCGAAATCGCTCCATGACTTATAGAAATATTGAAAGGGTAGAACCATACCGGGGACAAACAGAATTCAATCGTTTATATAAGGACAATAGAAAAAACCATTTATCCTCTTCTTTGAAAGAAAGAGAAATAAATGGTAAACAAGGTATAGAAGGAAGATACATTGATTATTACGTATAATATTTCAGTAAGTCTGAATATGTAACCCGTCTTCTTTTTCCCAGTCAGCATATAGAATTTCCTTCACATTCGTATAACCTTTCTTTTTTAATTTTTCATCCAATAATTTGACATCCCAACCGAGAATGTTGAGGTTTTCATAAACAATCTCACCATCTAAAATGATATTAATTGGCACCTTAATTGTCGGATATTTTAATTGTAAGTCCTCAATAGTTGGCGTTGTATATTCAGGCTTTTTTAATGCAGTAATTGTACCATTTGTCTCTAAGAAGGCAAATTCGCATTGTCTTATCGAGAAAATATCTTTTGCTCTTAATAATTCTTGCAACTGGTTGAGGTCTAAATGATTCTTTTTCAATTGCCCATATTCAATTTTTCCTTTACGAATCACAATGGAAGGGCCGCCTTCTAATAGTTTTCTGGTTCTTCTGAATTTCTGTGTGATTTTTTCTGTAGTAAAAATTAAAATGGTCCAAAGAAGAACAGAGAAGAGCATTTGCTTAATCCCTGTATTTTCATCATAAAGTGCATTTCCTACTAGTTCTCCTAAAACGATGGCAGAAATGAAGTCAAAAGGAGTGATTTGGGATATTTGCGACTTTCCAAGAATCTTGGTCATGATGAAAAGTGCGATAAATCCAACAATGAGAACGAAAGTAATATGTATATATTCATGCATGGGAAACACACCTCTTAAACAAATTTACTTTGACCTTGTTATTGTGTGCTCTTCACCATTTTTTATGATTAAAAAGTCGAGAGGATTTTTATTAATTACACACTTTTCCATTGTTTATGAAAACAAAAAAGAGATGCCGAGAGCACCTCTTTTTTATTTAAGTATTTTTTTCATTGTTCGGTGAGGGATTCCTGCATCGAGAAATTCCTCAGAGACAACTTCATACCCAATTCGTTCATAAAATGGAATGGCATGTGTTTGTGCGTGAAGTTTTAAAGCAGGTACACCTTTTTTCATAGCAAAGGCTTCGATGGCGTGCATAATTTCTTTTCCTGCTCCTGTTTTTCTTGCATTCTCTTTGACGCAAATGCGTTCTACTTTTCCATAACCATCTACAATTCTAAAACGCCCAGCACCACTTGGTTCATCACCTTTATAAAGTACAAAGTGTGTGGCTTCGTCTTCATATTGATCAATCTCTTCTTCTAACGGGACATTTTGTTCGTCGACAAAAACTTCTTTTCTTACTTCATAAGCGTCTTGAAGCTCTTTCTCGTTTTCTACTATTTTAACGTTCATGTTGTTCATTATCCCTTTCCAAGGCGGAATGTTTCATGCACACTCCAAGATCCGTTTTCTAATTGATATAATAAGTGGAATCGATCAACCGTTTCTTCGTGTTCTACATCAAGCATTTTTAGTGAACCATAAACATCAGAATGCTCATCATCAGAAAGTTTTTGTCCAATTGTAATATGGGGGACAAAGGCATATTCTGATTTTTCTCCTACGGTTTGTTCATTGATTTTTTCATGCAACAGTAGAAGTTCTTCTGTTGGGTTAATCTTTAAGTAAATAACGTTATTAACAGGTTGGAATGAACTCACTTTTTTGACGTTCATGTGAAAAGGTTGTTGAACTTTTGCAATTGCATTCAAAGCATCAGTTGTTTGTTTTATTTCTTCTTCTGTAGCTTCAAACGATTTTAATGTTACATGTGGAGGAATCAATGCATAGTGAGGGTCATATCTTTTCCGATAAGAGTTCGCCAAGTCTTGAATTTTTTTTGACGGAAAAATAACGATTCCATATTTCATAGTTCTACCTCCAAAATAAAATATTTTAAAGAACATGTCTTATTTTATTATTATAACAAATTTTCAAAAATCATCATATATTAACGAATTTAAATAGAAGAAAAAGACAGTTTGACTAAGAAGTAGCCAAACTGCTGTTTCATTAAAGCATTTGCTTTAGTGCGCGTTTTAAATCTGGTTGCCAATATGTCCACGTATGATCGCCTTCAAATTCATCATAAAAATAAGGGAAACCTTTTTCCTTTATTAATTGTGAAAGTTCTCGATTTGGTGTAAGGAAATCTTGTTCCTTACCGTCAGTTGTTTTGACTGTTGTTTCACCCGTACCAATAACATGATATATATTTAACAGATGAGTATCTTTAAAGGATTTGACTTCTTCCATGACTTTTTCATTCGCTAAAGGCGATTGTAAAATGACTGTCCCAAAAGTATTAGGGTATTGCAGAGCAGTTAATAGAGATACAGTCGCTCCTAAAGAGTCGCCGATTAATGCTCGTCCCATTCCCATTTGGTAGGTTGGATATTTTTCGTCTAGATAAGGTACAAGCTCATGAGCCAAGAATCTGATATAAGCAGCATTTTGTTCACCATCTGGATGATATTTACGACGGCGATCTTGTACATTTTTATATGGAATACCAATGATTATTGTATTTTCCATTTCTTTTGCATCAAGCAACTCATCAGCTGTTCTGCCGATTCGTCCTAATTGAAAATAATCTTTGCCATCTTGAGCAATTAAAATATTATATTTATATAGTGGTGAATAATTGCCCGGTAAGTACACAAGTATTTCTAAATCTTCCCCTAGTACCTCACTTTTAAAAGTAAAGTCCGTGATTGTCCCTTTTGCTGTGTTCATAAAATAGAACTCCTTTGTTAAATTAATAATCCTATATGGGGTTATATTATCATACTGTGTATGAAACTTCATATAGTAAGTCTTCATTTTCTTAATGATGAAAGATTCACTCAATTAAGTATGTATGTCTATTTTTTCACTACTATTATATGTAAAGAACATTATAATTATAAAACTTCATGAAATGGAATAAATACCAAAAAATCAATTGACAGAAATCCGCTGAAATAGTATATTTATAAATGTCTTTAATATATATACATAAACGATTCCGTAGCTCAGCTGGGAGAGCGCTACCTTGACAGGGTAGAGGTCGCTGGTTCGAACCCAGTCGGAATCATACTGAAAGCCTTGATATATCAAGGCTTTTTCTTTTGTCTAAATCTCGATGAATAATATGGAATATAAAAAAAGTATGAAATAAACCGCAAACAGGATGCAATAGAAACAAACGGAGCATTAGTAATTAGAAAAAGAGCCTTTAGACTTTTCATGGGAGAAGTAAAATGAGGTATCAGTCAGGTTAAATTGCGCGTGTAAAGTAAGTCTCATTGTAAATTAGTAAAAAAAGCACCTCGTTTCGAGGCGCCTATAAATTATGATTCTGTTCCTTTGTTGATGTGTAAAGGAGGTGGGATTAACCATCCTTTTTCCTTATTTAATTTTAACATTTTGGCACCAAACTGGGCTTTATTCATATGGAACTGACCATACATCATTGCGACATCTTCTCTGATGGATTGGCCAATTGCTTGACTACATGCAACCAATCCAGCTGCAGTATCAGCAGAGATTGCAGCACTGATCTCTGGATCAGTAGATCTAGCACCAACAGGAATATCATTTAAGTCTGCATTAGGACGGGCAGGTGGTGCAGGTGGTAACCCGATTCCATTGCTTTTTAAAAGCTCTTCTAATTGTTGGTTCTCAGCATGTAACCCTTTAATTGCTTCTTCTATTAGCTTTTTTAAGTCATCATCGCCAGCGTGATTCAACAGTGTTTCATAACCAGATATCATTCCATTATTTGTAGAAAGGTTGGTGAATAGTCCATATACTTCACCATAATGTAAAGGTTCATCTTTTGGATTACCGCTTAAAATACCCATAATTGCACTCCCTATCTTATTAAGTTTCATGATTTTCTCCTTATGTAAGGATTGTCCACGATAGATAGTTTGTGTTTGAAAGATAAAAAATATTCATCAGTAAAAAAATCTCGTTTGGCGTTTCTATTAGTTTTCGGTAATGGCATAAGAAGAAGCAAAGCTCGCGATGTAAATCATAAAAAATAGAAAGCAGTATTGGCGGTTTATGATTGGGGCTACCCTTTCAAAGGTGGTAAAGGGTGTTTTTTATCTGATGTTTTGGAAGTTGGGATTGTGATTTTAAAGGGGGATGGGTTTATGATGTATTCTTCAATAGACATAATAAAGAAAGCCTCGATAAAAAAGGCTTCCTAATCTGTTTTAATGTCCGAACTTTTTATATTTATTGATCTCGATCTTCTCTGTCTTCTTCTTTTATATCAGATAAATCATTTTCCTCAGCGAATTCTGTAGAGTAACTCACTTGTCTTCCATCAATAACACGATTATCGACGTCTCTGTCTTCTTCTTCTGTCATTGGTGCAAAGAGAAGAGTTAGGCAAATAAGCCCGCTAATTCCGACCAATGTATAAACGATACGAGAAAGGATGGCTTCTTGGCCTCCGAAAATTGATGCAACTAAATCAAATTGGAATAATCCAATAAGTCCCCAGTTTATGGCGCCAATAATAATTAGCGCTAAAGCAATGCGTTGTAATGTTTTCATTGTAAAAGCTCCTTATTTTAAATTTTATTACATCTATATTTTTTGGTATTAGGGCATTTTTATTCATAAGGACATTTGTGTCTATTTGATATTTTTAACTAATTATGGTAATATTAGAATAATCAGAAAATAATTGATAACAATTGTCCCCTTTTTAACTATATTAATAAAGAGGTGATATAGAATGTGGTGGTTTCTTATCTTGATCTTTTCGCTTCTAGGATTTGGTCTCGCGATTGACTGGATAGCGAAGAAGAAAGGTTTAACAAAATTTGACCCTGAAGAGAATGAAAAAAATGTCCCAGATTCACAACGTATTTATACGGAGAATTATTTACAGCAAATACGGAATCAAGACGATCAAGGTCTTCATTAAAATAATTGAGAGGCTGTCCACAAAGACAGCCTCTTTTTTTGTGGAGATGATTAATCGTGAAAATATTTACAGATTCCTGCCGTGGGTCGGATATTGGTTAGTGGCATGGTTTTATACAGTTGTTAAAGTTAAGTAATTGGAAAGACGATATAACAACAGACATTTTTAAAAGTGATGTTCGAAATTAGTCGATGTTGATATCAAGTAAAAAGTGGCACGAAAATAAAAGAGATGTGAATAACCTTTTTGGTGAGTCTTCTAGCTTATGAGGACTCACCTATTGGACCTTTTAATTTGATTGCTCATCCATCACTGTACTTAACTTCCCTTTGACTTCAGAAATTAAGCTGATTTGAATAATATTAAAAATAATAGATACCGCCATACTTCCAATAAAGAAACCGAGTAGGGTTTTTAACTTACCATTGATTATTTTCATCATGTATTTGCCACTCCTTCCGTTATTATTAGGTATTTTTAGCTTTTATTTGTAAATTATGTATGTCGATAAAGCGATGAGCGATGAATAAAAAACCATCTCTTGAAACATATTGAGAGTATGCTAATTGTGAAGGAGGTAAAATGATGAGTAAGGAGGAATATCTAACTGCACTACATATAGATAGTCAACAATTTCAGCAGTTGCTAACTGATTATTGGAAGTCATATTCTGACTATACGCATTGGCAATTTTGGATGGTACTCTTTCTCTTTATTGCTCCTTTAGTGTTCGTATATTTTTTTATTGATCGAAAAAGAATATTTGAGGTGTTTTTCTACGGGTATACAGTGAATATGTTATGGACCTTTATCGATACAATGTTATTGCGAAAAGGTTTGTTTATTCATAATTACTTTCTCATTCCTTCATTACCAAGTGCAACGAATATGACGACCTCTTTACTTCCGGTTGTTTTTTTATTTGTTTATCAATATTGTACAAATAGACAAAGAAATTTTTACTTATATACAATTATTGTGAGTGCGATTATCGCATTTGGTTTTGCAACGATTGAAGAGAAGGTAGGCTTCGTTAGTTTTTATGGTAGTATGAATCAGGTCTATATATTTTTGATTGATATTGGCATATGTTTTACTTCATATTGGTTCACCATATTTTTTCTTAGAATGAAAGAAAATGCTTTTGCCAATAAATAATTGGTTATGCGCAATTGGGTGAGAGATATTTAAAAGAAAAGGTCTTTATCGTAAATGACATGACGATAAAGACCTTTTTCAATTACCTGGAGGGGAGCAGATTAGCGAGGATTATCACAAGATGAAGAATGTACATGAGAAGTGGAAAGCTGTAAGAATGCGGACAAGGACGTAATCAACAAAAAATAGCGAGGAAGTGAATTTGAATGATCGTCACTTCCTCGCTTAAAACCTAATAGGGACATTTTCCATGCCTTCAACTAGGGTATTTCCTTATACTGAATGGCTATTTTTGATTACGGAGTTGTTGTTCACCTAAAGCAACCAGTCGTTTGGTCATTTCCCCGCCGACTGATCCGTTAGCGCGTGCAGTGGTTTCTGCGCCAAGTTGTACACCAAATTCTTGAGCTATTTCTTCTTTCATTTGATTTAAGACTTGACCTGATTCCGGAACGACTAATTTATTTCTGCTCATTGAACAAATCACTCCTTCGTCATTTTGAGCAAACGGAACATTGCTCTTTTATAAGGTTTCCTAATGTAAGGGCTATCATTCATATGGGTAAAAACTAACAGGTAAAAAGATGAGTAAATTTTCTAAAAAATATAAAATTGAGCATTGACTTATGAGAATTTTACGATAAAATAAAAAATAACTTAATTGATGTTATATAATCTTACACCAAAAGGTTAAGAAAATTGACGTGAAAATGGGGGAGAAATAATATGGATGAAATATTTTATCTGAACAGTGTGTGGACAATGATTGCTGCAATTTTAGTTATTTTTATGATTGGTGGATTTATTTTACTTGAAGCAGGTTCTACCCGAATGAAAAATGCAGGTCATATTACAGGAAAAACGATTTTTACCGTTGGATTAACATTCCTTGTTTTCTGGGCTGTCGGTTATGGATTTATATTTGGAGGAAACGCGAATTTCTTTGTTGGAATGACGGATTTCTTCTATTCAGGCACTGAAAGTGGTGAATCAGGTTTATCGGATACGGTCTTCTTTGTATTCCAAAGTGCCTTTGCTGCTATTGCTGTTTGTATCGCCTTAGGCGGTTTTGCTGAAAGAGCGAAGTTCCCAGTCTATGTTGTTTTCACTATTTTATTCTCTGCTGTTATTTACCCGGTTGTTGCCCATTGGATATGGGGTGGAGGCTGGTTAGCGGGACATGAGAAGCAAGATTTCGCAGGCTCAACAGTTGTTCATTTAACAGGTGCAATGGCTGCCTTAGCTGCAACTATTTTATTAAAGCCTCGTATTGGGAAGTTCAATAAAGATGGTTCTAGTAACAATATTGCAGGACATAACCAAGTCTATACTTCATTAGCTGTGCTAATACTTTGGGTAGGATGGTTTGGGTTTAATGCAGGAAGTACGACATCAGTCGATGGTGCATTTTTTGGATTTGTTGCCTTAAACACGAATTTAGCTGCAGCGATGGGTGCGGTTGCCGCATTAGCTATCTCTTGGGTCGTTCTTGGTAAGTCAGATATTGTGACAACATTAAATGGTGCGCTTGCAGGTTTAGTTGCCATTACGGCATCTTGTGCCTTCGTTGAACCTTGGGCTGCTGTTATTATTGGTTTAGTTGCCGGACTTTTAGTATTCTTTAGTGTAAAGTTCTTTGATAAAATGAAAATTGATGATCCGATCTTCGCATTATCTGTTCATGGTGCAGCTGGAATATGGGGTACTTTATCTACAGGGTTCTTTGCAACACCTGAATTAGCAGAGCAGGTAACGGGTCAAGCTGGATTATTCTATGGTGGCGGATTCAGCCAATTAGGTGTTCAAGCGTTAGGAGTTGTAACATCAGGACTTTATGCCTTTGTTGCTTCATTTGTCATCCTCTTCGTAATGAAAAAAGTAATGAATGGTCTCCGTGTTAGTGAAGAAGAAGAAGTAATGGGCTTAGACATGAGTGAACATGGTAGCTATGGTTATCCAGAAGAGTTTATGTCAAGTGAGAAACAAACGAAATTAACATCATAAAGTGAAGCCTCCTTTATTGGGAGGCTTTTACCCTCTGTAAGGAAGTGTTGTTTTTGCCAGTGGATTTTGAGACATACGAAGCGATTAGAGATTGGCGAAATTATGAATTAACGATGAACAAGTTTAATCAAGGGCAATTAAACAATTTTCATGATGAAGTAATGAAAGCCACGTTTCATTATGCTGTGAAAAGATTAGGGGAAAAACCACCCAGTCGATTTGCTTGGTTCATAACAGGTAGCGGTGGAAGAGAAGAACAAGGTTATATAAGTGATCAAGATCATGGCATCATATATGAAGAAAAAGAGGCCACCTTACAAAGATATTATCAGCAGTTAGGCAAAGAATTATCCGATGGGCTCAACATCGTTGGCTACCCATACTGTGACGGTAATATTATGAGTAGTAACCCCCTTTGGTGTCAGTCCCAACATGAGTGGTATGAACAACTAGAGTCATGGCTGGATGAAAAATCTTGGGCAACCATGAGGCATTTGCAAATTTTCTTTGATGCAAGAGTTTTAGTGGGAGAAAACGAATACATTAATGATTTAAAGAGAAGTGTTCATAAGGCAGTTCAAAAAACTCCTTATTATTTAAAAAGACTCTTAGATAATATCCAGCATATAAAAAGCTCTATTGGGCCTTTGGGGCAAATATTAACGGAAAATCACGGATCACATAAAGGGGAAATCAATATAAAGTACGCAGCATTTTTACCTTTCGTTAATGGTATTCGATTACTTTCTATAAAGGAGGGAATAGTTGAAAGTTCCACTTTGTTACGGTTAGAAAGATTAATGCGTAAAGATCTTTATAAACACGCATTATTACCGTATCATAATGATTTTCAACAGTTACTCATATTGCGGCATTCACTACTTACCCATGTGTCAACCTATGAGGGTGGCCATTACTTAAATGTGAGAAAATTGAGCAAGGAAGAAAAAAGTAAGATTAAGGTGATTTTAAAAAATGGTAGAAGACTTCATCAATATGTAGAAGATGTAATTGAGCAGGAAGTGAAATAATGGCTTTTGAACCTTTTTTTCAATTTGTACGAAAGTTAAATCATACTAGGTTTGGTGGGCTTCAGACACAGGATTCTAAATCAATGGCTTTCATGAGACAGCTTCAAAAAGATTTAGATCAAGATCGATTGGTGCAAACGTCATTAGATCAAATGAGTGCCGTCGTTGTCGATATAGAAACAACCGGGTTTAGTCCGGATAATGGTGATCAAATACTTTCTATTGGAGCTGTCAAAATCATAAATGGAAACATTGATCATGACAATTGCTTTTACTCATTAATACAATATGAAAATGATTTACCTTCATCAATAAAGGATTTAACGGGACTGAAGGAAGAGGAGTTAAAAAAGGCGTCACCTTTAGCAGAGGTGTTAATGGATTTTTTGAAATATACTGAGAGTTTACCTTTTATTGCTCATCATTCAAACCATGAAAAGCGTTTTTTTCAGCATGCTTTTTGGCAGCTCTATCGAACATCATTTAAACATCGCGTTTTCGACACCTCCTTTTTATACCGTATCCTTGATACAGTGGATCACTCTGTTAGACTAGAGGTGTTATGTGAAAAAAATCAGATAGAAGTCAAACATCGGCATCATGCTTTAGGCGATGCCTTATTAACAGCAAAACTTTGGGTATGCTATGTTGAAAAGGTGAAGGAAAAGGGCTGTTTTACAATGCAGGATGTTTATGAGAAGTTAGCTCGATTACCATAAGTAAGAATATCTAAAGGGAATGCCACAGATGATTGAACTGTGGTATTTTTTATGGAAAAGATTTCATTTAAGATGACATTTGTCATAAGAAGAAGTGACATTACACACTAAACGTACAAGTTAACCACCTCTTATAATTTGAGTAAGGAGTTGGTGTGTATGGAAACAATCATTGCTACGAATCATTTGAGTAAAAGGTATAAGAATCTATGGGCAGTTAACGATGTATCTTTTGAAGTTAACAAAGGAGAGTTATTAGCTGTCTTAGGTAAGAATGGAGCTGGAAAATCAACAACCTTGCTTATGTTATTAGGATTAGTTAAACCAACATTAGGAAATATACTGATTTTAAATAAGCAACCCCAAGAGCGAGCGGTGAAAGAAAAAATTGGCGTGATGCTCCAAGAGGTCAGTGTCATTGATGCATTATCTGTAAAGGAAGTATTACTGATGTTTAGTAGTTATTATGAAAATCCTTTGCGTTTAGAAGAGGTGTTGGAAATTACAGGTATTCCTATAGAAATGCTAAAGAAAAGAGCTTATAAGCTCTCCGGCGGTCAAAAGAGAAGGTTGAATTTTGCATTAGCCATATTAAGTAATCCCCAAATCGTTTTCTTAGATGAGCCAACTGTTGGAATGGATAGTACGGTAAGGAAAAAATTTTGGCAAGCGATACAATTCTTAAATGATGAAGGTAAAACGGTTATTTTCACCACTCATTATTTACAAGAAGCCGATGATGTTGCTAAGAGAATTATGTTATTTAATCAAGGAAAGGTGATAGCAGATGGTTCACCTTTACAATTAAAAAGTCACTTATCGGATGGGGCTATCTCGTTTACATCCGATCAGGTTGATATCAACTTGCTACAAACATTTTCTCATGTAATAAGTGCGAAAATAACTAATCAACGGATTGTTTTAACAACCACTTCCACTGATGCGCTTTTGGGGGAGTTATTTGAAAAAAAGGTCGTTATGCGTGACATTCATTTACATCGAGCACGACTTGAAGATGCGTTTGAATCATTAACAGTAGAAGGGGGATCAGTGAATGAAAGCCTGGTTGATGCAAACGAAAGTAGAAGTATTACGGATATTTAGAAATCCTTATTTTGTTTTTTGGTCTTTATTTATGCCCATCGTTTTTTATTTTGTTTTTACAAATATATTTAATACTGGAATGGGAGATAGCTGGAACAGTCGGTTCTTAATGTCCATTACTTGTTTTAGTGTGATGGGTACGAGTATTTTGACGTTGGGCATTCGGCTAGTAGAAGAAAAGGCACATGGTTGGTCCAATTTTATGAGAACAACCCCGCTTAGTTCAAGTGTTTATTTCTCAGCAAAAATGGTGGGGCAAACAATGATTCATATTTGTTCTGTGATCATTATTTTTGTTGTAGGTGCGGTGATAAATGGAGTCAGTTTGAGCGTTTGGCAATGGTTGACAAGTGCTTTATGGATATTAATTGGTGCTTTGCCATTTCTCGCTATTGGAACGATTATTGGGGCGATGAACAAGGTGGAGACAGCTGCTGGAATCAGTAATTTCTTTTATATGGTTCTAGCTTTTATGGGTGGTTTATTTATGCCAATAGAAGTGTTGCCATCTATTTTCAAGACTATTGCTAAAGCAATCCCCTCTTATCATTATGGAGCGGGTGTATGGGAGATTACAGAAGGCGGCACCCCTTCTTTGCTGAATATTGCTGTTTTAACAGGATATTTCCTTCTATTTGTAGTATTAAGTATATATATTAGAAGAAAGCAAGAAGTGGTGGTGTAGGCTTTTTGGGGTATAAGTTTAAGTTATTTCCTGTCAAATATGGTTTACTCCCATATGTTTATTTGGTCTATTTAATGTTTCCGATTATTGTTTTAATAAATGAAACAGGGATAAAGGCAGTGGTTGGATGGATGCTTTTATTCCTTTTTTTTCTATCTTATAGGAAACTTTACTTTGATCCACCGATGAGTATTTATATGGGTTGGTTAATCATACAATTTATCATTATTATTATTTTTACTTATTTTTATCAACCTTCACTAGTATTGCTTGGGTTCTATTGTGCAAATTTCATCGGATGGCTGCGTAACTCTAAGATGTTTGCTATTAGTATGATTTTATTTGTCTTCTCTTCAGTATTTCCTATTATTTTACAATATGAAATGTTGAGCGAACACTTTTATCTTGTCGTAATGGTTGTTGTTATGTTTTTATCTCCTTTTGGTATTCACTCCATGTCGACGAAGATGGAGTTAGAAGAAAAATTAAATGAAGCAAACGAACAGATTGAAGTTTTAATTAAAAGAGAAGAGAGAATGAGAATTGCTCGGGATTTGCATGATACTCTCGGGCATACATTATCTTATATAACATTAAAATCTCAACTCGTAGCAAAAATGACTAAGCATCAAGCAGATCCACAAATTGTCACCAAAGAGGTAAAAGAAATTGAACGGACTTCACGCAATGCCTTAAAGCAAGTCAGAGAGTTAGTGGCAGACATGCGTATATTAACAATTGCTGAAACGATTAGTGATTGCAAAGGGATATTAAATTCAGCCAATATTACGCTAGAGGTAACAGGACTGACTAGATGTGACAATATTACATCAATGACGCAAAATATAATTAGTATGTGTATAAAAGAAGGCGTAACTAATATCGTTAAACATTCTCGGGCTACCCATTGTGTAATTGGATTTTCGCAAAATAATCTGGGGATAGAGGTAACTATTCGCGACAATGGAGTCGGGTTTAATCGAGAAACGAAATTAGGGAATGGCTTAAAAGGTATGTCTGAACGTCTAGAGTTTGTTGAAGGTAGTTTAAACTTTTTTCATTATGACAGGGGGCTATCTGTGAATGTATTCATTCCAATTGTAGAAAGAAAGTTCGGAGGTACTTAAATAATGATAAGAGTTTTAATAGCTGAAGATCAGCAGATGTTAAGAGGAGCGCTAAGTACATTATTAAACTATGAAGTAGATATAGAAGTCATAGCGCAAGCGAATAATGGAAAAGAAGCAATAGAATTAATTCATCAGTTGTCACCAGATGTCTGCTTATTAGATATTGAAATGCCTATAAAGAGTGGCTTGGATTTAGCGGAGGAAATGTTTGAAGCAGGGTCTGTGTGTAAAGTGATTATCTTAACAACGTTTGCTAGAACAGGCTATTTTGAACGGGCAATAGGAGCAGGTGTTCACGGATACTTGTTAAAAGATGGACCGAGTGAAGAACTAGCTGAAGCCATTAGGCGCGTGATGAATGGTCAGAAAATGTTTTCTCCGGAGTTGGTATTTAATCATATAAAACAAGACAACCCACTCACTTCCAGAGAAAAGGAAGTGTTGAAGCTTGTTGCATCGGGTTTAACTTCAAAGGAGGTTTCGGCGCACCTTTATTTATCTGCGGGAACGGTGCGCAATTATATGTCAGAAATCATTAATAAGTTAGAGGCAAAGAATAGGATTGAAGCAATAACTAAAGCCAAAGAGAAAGGTTGGATATAGTGGTTTACATAAAAGGTGGAACGCCTTTGCTAAATTCAGTGATCAATGTGGAAATTGATTGTAATTGTTGATCATCTAAGTCAAATGCTGTCTTGACTTTATTTTCTAAATCTGATGTGACTCGTCTTTTACCAACTTCAACAAGCGCGATGAGGGAGAAGCTGCAGCTCACAATTCTTGCGAAGTCTCGTTGCGTCATATTATAACTTTTTCTAATAAATTTAATCATATCTTTATTCATATTTTTACTCAAATTCGTCACCTACTATAATTGCAAATTTAAAATCACGCTCTCTATAAAATTAGCACTTTTTTACGCTGTTTGTCAAAGTATATTGTTGACAAATTACCTATGACCTGTTAGCAATTATGTTTTTTAAATAGGTACTTGTCTTCTGGGACTCCGTATAAAAACAGATTGGGAATACACATTCTTCCCAATCTGTTTTCTTTTTAAAAAACTTAAGCAATCTTTATGTCTTTTGTTTTTGGTTTACGAGTTTCAATTATTTTCTTAATGTAGATAGCAAGTACGATGATTGTTAAAACAGTCCCAATGGTTAAAGAGATTGGATACGACAACTGGAATCCTTCTGGTGCATAGAATATATAGGTTGCAGACACGGCTGTCATAAAGATAGCTGGTATACCTGTAATAAAGTGTTGTTTTTCTGTCTTCATTAGGAAACTTGTTGCTGTCCATAACATAATAGTTGCAGTTAATTGGTTTGTCCAACCAACATATCTCCATAAGAAGGAATAATCAATCGTTGCTAAAAGGAAAGTAGGAACACTCACTAAAGCCGTCACAAGGAATACTTGTCCAGTGCCTTTAAAACTTAAATATTTCGAAATGACTTCAGAAAGAATCATTCTAGAAGACCTTAAAGCTGTATCTCCCGTTGTAACTGGTAAGATAATTACACATAGTATTGCTAGTATACCACCAACAGTACCTAATAGAGAGATAGAAATTTCATTAACAACGCCTGCAGGTCCGCCAAGAGTTAAAGCTTCCTGCAAACCGCCAGTTCCACCGAAAAATGTCATTCCTGCTGCTGCCCAGATAAGGGCAATAATACCTTCTCCAATCATAGCTCCGTAAAACACTTTTCTACCATCAGATTCCTTTTTTAATGTTTTAGATACAATTGGGCTTTGGGTAGCATGAAATCCAGAAATGGCACCACATGAAATGGTAACCATTAATAATGGCCAAATTGGTAGTTCCCCTGGATGTAAGTTATTTAAAGTTAAATTAGGAATAGGTTGACCATTAAATAATAAAGCTACAGAGATGGCTATAGCCATAAAAATCAAAACAGCACCTAGTATGGGATAAATTCGACCAATGATCTTGTTAATAGGTAAAACGGCAACAAGGACAAAATAAGCAAATACCAGAACCAAAGACACTGTGAAATTAAGAGGTGTGATGGAAGAAATTAGTTGAGCAGGACTCGCTGTGAAAGCAGCTGCTACTAATATCATTAAGATAATGGATAAAATATTAACAAATACTTGCATCCCAGTACCTAAATATCGACCTACAAGGTTTGGAAATTGCTCTCCTTTATGTTTAAGTGATAACATGCCAGAAAAGTAATCATGGACAGCACCAGCAAAGATACTACCAACGACAATCCATATGAACGCCACTGGCCCGTAAAGAGCACCCATTAATGCACCGAAAATGGGTCCAGTACCAGCAATATTTAAAAGTTGAATTAGACTTCCTTTCCACCAACTCATAGGTACAAAATCCATTCCGTCTGCTTGTGTTAATGCTGGGGTCTCTCTGCTATCATCGATTCCAAATACCTTTTCAACTATTTTCGAATAAAAAATATAACCTAAAATAAGTAAAGCAATTGCTACGAGAAATGTTGCCATATGTAGTGCCCCCCCTGATGTAATATATTTCTGAAACTTTGGAATATATGATGTATTGTAAGTGCTTTTTCACTGTAAAGCAATACTTTTTCAGAAAAATGTTATTTTTATATAATTTTCTAATAGATAAACTTATTCTTGGCTATTATGAACCTCTGAACGTGGCAGAACATAATTTGGTATTATATGTTGTCAGAAGAAAATTAAATAAAGGGAGGTAAGTGTTTATGACCATTATTATTCAGTCACAGGAGAAGCCCCCTATTCATTCTTTTAGTCCTATACAACAAGATATTTATAGAGCGCTTGATTCTTCTCCACAGCCATTTTATTATGATTCTGCTTTTGTTTTAGAATTTGAGCTATTATTAAGAGAAAAATTGATTCAAGCCGCTTACCAGTTACATGAAAGTAAAGCAGAGTTCGCTCCATTTGACGTATCGAGATTTAATCCCCAAATATGGACCAAAACAAAGTACGGTTACGTTTTAAAACCATATATATTACCCTCGGACGCGATTAGGGATGTTTTTCAAAATAGCCACTTATATGCATTTGAATGTTCTACAGCAATTGTATTGTTATTTTATAAATCAGTATTGGATTCGATTTCCATTAGTCGATTTAATACGTTATTTCAAGGTCTTTTAGTTTGGGATTGGAATTATGATCAAGACTTAGGTATAGATACACGGATAGGAAGAGATTTCATCCCAGGGGATGTTGTTTATTTTTATAATCCTGATTTCCAACACCCAATATGGACGGGAGAAAATGCAGTTTATTTAGGTAATGACCGCTACTTTGGACACGGAGTAGGGTTGGAAAGTGAGAGAGGGATGATAGAAGCGTTGAATACTTTAAGAAAGCCAGGAGCGACACAGGATGCTTATCTCATTTCCCAACATAGTCGCTTGAGTTATAAATACCTTTCACAATTTGCACGTAGAGCCCCGCAACAGGATTATCATTCCTCTATAATGCAATTACTTTAATATTACTACTTAATATGTCTAACAAAGGCATATTTTTTTTGTTCGTGGGCATACAAAAAATAGTAACTTAATGGTGCTTATAAGGAGTTTTCTATATGAAATTATTTGATGTCTTTCATTTGTTACAAACGGATTTAAAGGAGATGGATCATGAAATCGAAGTGAGTGGGTTAACATCTGATTCGAGGAAAGTAAAACAAGGATATTTATTTATTGCTATTGCCGGTTTTGAAAATGATGGGCATAAATATATAGAAGAAGCGATCAAAAATGGGGCGATTGCTGTGATAGGTGAAAAGCGATTATTGCTCTCTGTTCCGTATATTCAAGTTCGGAATTCTCGGAAAACATTGGGCAAATTAGCAAGTATATTTTATTCACATCCTAGCAAAAAACATCGCCTAATCGGTATAACGGGTACAAATGGTAAAACAACAACGGCCTATCTCATCCACCATCTCCTGAAGGAGGCAGGGTTTTCTTGTGGAATGATCGGCACGGTAGAAAATAAAATTAATAACCATACAAAAAAAGCTAAAAATACAACTCCAGACGCTGTAGAAATACAATCTTTATTAGACGAAAGTATGGATGATTTTATCATACTAGAAATTTCATCCCATGCACTTCATCAACATCGTACAGAAGGCTTACAGCTTGATATCGCTGTTTTTACAAATTTAACTCATGATCATATGGATTACCATCATACGATTGAAGAGTATTATAACGAGAAAAAGAAAATCTTTTCTTTACTTAAAGAAGAAGGCGTTGGATTAGTAAACATTGAGGATACATGGGGAGAGAAAATAGCCCGTGAGCAGGTACATCATAAAATAAAAACAATTGGTACAGCTGGGGATTATGACTTGCAGCTCACAGTTAAAGATGCAAGATACCAGTTGAAATTAACAAGTGTAGAAAGAGAGAGTATAGTAGCAGAATCACCATTACCGGGGAAGCATAATCTTTATAATACCGCTATCGCTATTGCTGCCTGTTTAGAAGCTGGGATCTCAAAAGAGGTCATAACACAAGGATTAAAGAATTTTAGGGGAGTACCTGGTAGATGGGAGAAATTTCATAATAGGAAAGGGGCAGTGTTTATTATTGATTATGCTCATACAGAAGATGCGCTACGCTACCTTTTGCAAACAGCTAAGGAAAATAGCGCGAAAAAAATATATATGGTTTTTGGATTTCGAGGGAAAAGGGATAAAAGCAAGCGAGTGAAGATGGTGAAAGTTGCATCTACTTATTGTCAGCAGTTTATCCTTACATCAGATGATATAAATGGGGAGAGCAAATCGGTTGTAGAAGAAGAATTGTATCACTTAATACCCCCATATAATAATGGGGAAGTCATGATGGATCGCACATTGGCCATCAAGACAATGTGGGAAAAAGGAGGAAGTGGTGATTGGGTATTTATTATTGGGAAGGGGAGTGAGAATTACCAAGATATTTTTCACCTTCAAACGAAAAATGATATTGAAACAATACATTATTTAATTGAATGTGAAAAAGATGAAGGATGTTAATATTTACTCCTTACTTTTAGCTAATAATTGTAAATGATCGGTGACAATTGCGTCTATATCCCAACACCTCACACTATCTAATTGTTTTTTAGTATTAATTGTCCAGATAATTGTTCGTAATTGAGCTTGTTTCAGCGCGGACATCACTTTTTTGTTTACCATTGTCCACTTCAAACTTACATATTCAAATTCCTGAGCTATCCTTTTTATATCTTTTATTTGCAGGGGATAATTGACTAATACAGCGATTTTTACAGATGGCATGAGCTTTTTTATCTTCCTAAGTGAGTCGAGGTTAAAAGACTGAATAATGATTGAATCAGTAGAATATGGCATTAGTAACGAATTTAGTAAGCTTTCAATGCCAGGATTTTTTTCAGGTTTTTTTAATTCAATTAATATACCTAACTGATTGTAAAACTTATCTAATACATCTTTGAGTAAGGGGATTTTTTCACCTTGGAATGTTTTAGAGAACCAACTCCCGGCATCAAATTGGCATAACTCTTCATATGTATAATCAGATACTTTACCTGTTCCGTTTGTTGTTCGATCAATTGTTGCATCATGTATGACAACGATTTGTTGGTCTTTAGTTAACTGGATATCTAATTCAATCATGTCAGCACCTAATTGAAGCGCACGCTCAAAAGCAATCATAGTATTCTCTGGACATATTCCCGCAGCACCTCTATGCGCAATTTTTTGAAAACTGGGATGAAAGAACTGGTTTTGTTTCTTAAACATTAATGCCAATTTGGCATTAATTGTATGATAAGCTCTTTTCACTTGTCTCATTCTTATGCCCCTTTCTCATGATTTTTGCTTATCGTAAATGACTATGACACTTGTTGTCAATCCCAGTTCTCATATTTAATTTTACCTCCAGTTAATGCGATTGTTTGATGTTCCCCTTGATATATTAGCTTACCATCCTTCTTTACTACCAATTTTTCATAAGTAAATACTTTTTGTCCTGAAGGTAGTTGAACAACGATTTTCTCACCATAATCAGTCTTAGGTGCTTCGATAACAATTATACTTCTACTATAAAAGTAAAGTGCAATAATAGCAGTAATCATCAGTGTGATGAGAAGAATAAGTATTCTGTTTAAATTAAAAAGTTGCTTTTTATTCCTTTCTTGACGTGTCAAGTAGTTCCCTCCTATTCAATATTCAACATATTCAAGTAGAAGAAAATCATGACAAATAATGAAAAATTTGAAACCAATCGCCCGCTCATTCGTATGTATGTTATAACCTATTTTATGTGAGGGGGAGTGTGGATTTGTGTGAAAGAAAGGAAAGTATAAAAAACAAGGATGATGATGATGGAAGTTTTTAATCTATCCATTGAAACACTGTATTTGTATGCGTTGGTGATCTCAGGTGTACTAATTATTCTTTTATTCTTTTTTGGGGATGCATTAGGGGGAATAGAGGAGGCTAGTCCTTTTCTTAATCCAATATTGATTCTTGCTTTTATTGTCTTTTTATCTGCAAGTGGCTATTTATTAGAAGTATTAACAACGATGAATAGCATTCCCATTGCCTTAATCTCTATAATTATTGCCTTTATTTTTTCCGTATTATTAAATGTGTTTATCCTTGTTCCAATGTCTTCTGCTGAAGAATCACTTGTCTATTCAGAAGACTCGCTAAGAGGACGGGTGGGAGTGATCATCATACCCATTCCAGAAAAGGGCTATGGTGAAGTATTGATTGAGAGCTATTCAGGTAGAATTTCTAAAACAGCTGAAAGCCTAAACGGAAAAGCAATCGCTGATGGCGAAAAAGTATTAGTCATTGAAGTAAAAGAAAGTAGAGTCATTGTTACGACACATGACCAGATATAGAGGAGGAGAAACTTATGCTTTTAATATGGGTTGTTATAGGAATTGTAGCGGTTTTAATTGTTGCGCTATTAGGAATTTTTGTTACGAAATATCGTACTGCTGGACCAGATGAAGCTTTAATTGTGACAGGTAGTTATTTGGGCACTAAGAATGTACATGTAGATGAAGCGGGTAATCGTATTAAAATTATTCGTGGTGGAGGGGCGTTTGTCTTACCTGTTTTCCAGCAAGCAGAACCTCTTAGCTTATTATCAAGTAAATTAGAAGTCTCAACACCAGAAGTTTATACCGAACAAGGTGTTCCTGTAATGGCAGATGGAACGGCGATTATTAAGATTGGTGGCTCGATTGGTGAAATTGCTACAGCTGCAGAACAATTTTTAGGGAAAACGAAAGAAGATCGTGAAAACGAAGCGAAAGAAGTATTAGAAGGTCATTTGCGCTCCATACTTGGTTCAATGACAGTCGAAGAAATTTATAAAAATCGTGATAAATTTTCGCAAGAAGTGCAGCGTGTCGCTTCGCAAGACTTAGCGAAAATGGGTTTAATTATCGTCTCATTTACAATCAAAGATGTAAGAGATAAAAATGGCTATCTGGATTCATTAGGTAAACCGAGGATTGCCCAGGTGAGAAGAGATGCAGACATAGCTACGGCAGAAGCAGAAAAAGAAACGAGAATTAAGCGAGCAGAAGCTGATAAAGATGCACAAAAAGCAGAATTAGAAAGAGCGACTGAAATCGCTGAGGCAGAAAAAGAGAATCAAATGAAAATGGCTGATTATCGTCGCGATCAAGATATCGCTAAGGCGCGTGCTGACCAAGCCTATGATTTAGAAACAGCGAGAGCTAAACAAGAAGTAACTGAACATGAAATGCAAATAAAAATTATTGAAAGACAGAAGTCAATTGAATTAGAAGAAAAAGAAATACTTCGAAGAGAAAGACAGTATGATTCCGAAGTAAAGAAAAAAGCAGATGCCGATCGTTATTCAGTGGAACAATCAGCAGAAGCTGAAAAACGTAAACAAATTGCGCAAGCAGATGCGCATCAATATCGAATAGAATCAGAGGCGCGTGCAGAAGCAGAAAGAGTACGTGCAGATGGGTTAGCCAAAGCAGAAGCACAAAAGGCACAAGGGGAGTCAGAAGCTGAAATTATCCGCTTGAAAGGTTTAGCAGAAGCAGAAGCAAAAAGAAAAATCGCAGAGGCATTTGAGCAGTATGGGCATGCTGCGATTATGGATATGGTTATTCAAATGTTACCAGCATATGCGAAAGAAGTGGCAAGTCCGCTATCTAATATTGATAAAATTACAGTTGTAGATACTGGTAGTGGCGCAAAAGGTGGAGCGAATAAAGTGACAGGCTATGCCACTGACTTAATGACCACGATGCAAGAATCTGTTAAAGCATCGTCAGGCTTGGATATTAAAGAATTAATCGAAAATTTCTCAGGCAAATCTAATATTAAGCAAAGCATTGAGCAATTAGGCATGGATATTAAAACCGAAAATCATAAAAAAGAAGCGTAATAGTAGGAAAAAACAGCAGTGAGCCTGAACTCACTGCTGTTTTAATCTTTTTATTCAGCTGTTTTTAAATCTTCAATTGAATCGATATCCATATATTCAGGTACAACGATTCCTAATTTTGTTCCTTCTAAGTTAGAACCTAGATCTTCAAATTTACCTTCAAATTTATCATAATAATCAGCATGAGTTAAAGGCAACCATCCAGCAATATGGGCATCAAGGCTACCTTCAGCAACACCAGTCCACATTGGTCCTGCCTCAACTTGACTAAGAGTAACATCATAACCTAAATCAGTTAAAACTTTACTGATAACATTTGTACTTGCAATTTCAGTATCCCAAGCAACATAGCCCAAGCTAAGTTTATCACCATCAACTGATTCAACGCCTTCAGTCCATTCTGATACGAGGTCTTGGTTATTCTCAACCCATTCAGCCGCTGCTTCTTCAGGCTTTTGTCCTTCCGAAATTTTCACCATAACATCATTCATGTGTTCTTCAGTCCAATTGAAAGCATCTAATACTTGATAAGCATTTGGCTTGTCTTCAGCTAGACCATTTCTCACGATTGTATGGATATTTTCCTCTTCTCCAAAAGTCCCTTTAGGGTCTTCTAAATATTTTAAATCAAATTCCGAGAACATCCAATGTGGGCTCCAGCCTGTAATAATAATTGGTTCTTCAGCATTATAAGCCTTTTTCAATGAGGCTGTCATTGCCGCACTTGAGCCTTCAACTAAAGTCCAATCACTTAATTCATATTCTTCAAGTGTTGTATTTGCCGCTTTCATAATGCCAGCACCAGGATCGATCCCGATGATTTCGTAATCAACCTGATCTCCTATAGTGGCATTTTCGTCTGTTTCATTTGATCCACATGCTGCTAATCCTAATGCGACAGCTGGAACCATTAAGTAAGAGAGCCATTTTTTCTTCATGTTATATTCCCCCTAGTTTTTTTTCTTTCCTATATTTTGAGTAAGCCTGTCAAGGATAATAGCCATAACCACAATCGCAAGACCTGCTTCAAAACCTGTACCAATTTGGATCTGCGTTACTGCACGATAAACATCCGCACCTAAACCTGGTGCACCTACCATTGATGCGATAACAACCATTGATAAAGAAAGCATAATACTTTGGTTAATACCTGCCATAATCGTCGGTGTTGCTAACGGTAGTTGTACTTTTAGTAATCGTTGTTTTACAGTTGATCCAAAAGCTTCAGTTGCTTCAATAATGTCGGTCGGGACTTGTTGAATCCCGAGAATGGTTAAACGGATCGTCGGTGGTACGGCAAAAATAACGGAGGCAACAACACCTGGTACAACCCCAATACTAAAGAAGAATATTGCCGGAATTAAATAAACAAATGCCGGCATTGTCTGCATAAAGTCTAGAATTGGTGTAACAATTTGTCGCACCGTTCTTTTTTGTGAAGCCCAAACACCTATTGGTAGTCCAATAATGACGGTAATAATAACAGATGTTAAGACAAGGGATAGGGTTTGTAACATACCTTCCCAATAGCCGAGATTTTGTATTAATAACAGTCCAATCAATGTAAAAAGTGCAATGCCCTTGCTAGCTAATTTCCACGCGAGTAATGCTAAAATGATGATTAAAATCAATGCTGGGATAGCCATTAATACTGTATTCATACCATTTACAATCGCCTCAAGTACAATGGTAATACCATCAAAAACAATTGCAAAAGTAACGGTAAGCCAATCAACAAAGGCATCTATCCAGCTAGCGACCGGAATTTTAGGAATAAAGCTTTCTTCCATGATTAGTACACCTCCTTATTAGATTGATCTTGAGTTGTACTTGTATCATGTTCAAAATCATTAATCGCTTCGTTATTGCCTGCGAGTGCTGCAATTACTGCACCTCGAACGAGAATACCGTTCAAGCGGCCATTTTCGTTTACAACAGCTACAGGAATCGAGGCAGTAGAGACAATATCAAAGAGATCTGTCAGAACGGTATCTTCCGTTACTGTTTGATAATTTGTATCTAATATCTCTTCGATGGTCTTTCTTGAATCAACTGCTTCTTTTGCTGCGGATGCATGGACAATACCACGAATATTTTTCTTTTTATCAACAGCATAAATGCTGGAAATGCCCAGTTTCTTCATTAATTGTAGGGCGACTCTTGGTCCTTTATCTATCTGCACGGTTTCAGCTCGCTTCATTACATGTTGAGCTGTAAGTACTTTTGATAAATCAACATCTTCTACGAATCTTTCAACATATTGATTAGATGGGTTCATCAGAATTTCTTCAGGTGTGCCAATTTGTACAATGACACCATCTTTCATCAATGCAATTCTATCTCCGATTCTTAGCGCTTCGTCTAAGTCATGTGTAATGAAAACAATCGTTTTTGCCATAGAGCTTTGTAAATCAAGGAGTTCATCCTGCATATCTTTTCGGATTAATGGATCAAGGGCGCTAAATGCTTCGTCCATTAATAAAATATCTGTATCATTTGCTAAAGCTCTTGCTAACCCAACACGTTGTTGCATACCACCACTTAGTTGATCAGGGTATTGATTCTCATAACCTTCAAGACCAACAAGTTTCAATGCATCAAGTGCTTTTTGTTTACGGTGATCCTTAGCCATTCCTTGAATTTCTAAACCATATTCTGTATTTTCTAGAATGGTACGATGGGGGAGTAGGGCAAACTTCTGAAAAACCATGCTTATTTTTTTTCTTCTTGTTTCTCTTAGTTCATCCTTGGACATTTTTGTAATGTTCTTTCCATCAATAAGTATGTCTCCAGTTGTTGGTTCGATGAGTCGGTTGAGGGTTCTTACTAATGTAGATTTACCACTACCAGAAAGTCCCATTATGACGAAGATTTCACTATCATAAACATCAAAATTGGCTTGGTTAACACCAATTGTTGCACCGGTCTGTTTAAGAATTTCATTTTTACTTTGACCCTCATTTAAGAGTTGAGTGGCCTTTTTAGTGTTTTTGCCAAATATTTTAGATACTTGACTCACGCTAATTTTTTTTGCTCTCTCATCCATTGTTTCACCTCGTTTAACTTGTATATGTTGTTTGTTTATACAGGATTTGGATCATAGTCGAATGAAATATGTTTTTTCTTACGCTATCATTAAGTACTATTTGTAGTTACCTACTTTATGAAATATATGGAATCTAACTGTCGTTTTATTAACTTTTTTGTAACCAAATCTACGAAATACGACAAATTCCATCATTCTTAATTATGAATCCTCGTTCTATTTTCCTGTGAATTACGACCTTCTTAATTGTAGGAGTTTAAAGAAATAAGAGCAAAGTTCATATATTAGCATATTCTATAATATAGTTCATACAGTAAAAACTGTACGAACTGTATACAGTGAATTCTTATAAATGCTCTGTAATGCTCGATATTTCAATTGTTATGCTCTCTTTACAAGGGGGAAAAAAATGATAAGCTAAAATTGTAAGTTTCTTGTCATGGCAGGTTTTAGTTAGCATTTAATGATCAATAATAATTATCAATGAAATTAAATGGGTGTGATGATGATAAAATGTATGAAGAAAGGTTAGACAAAGCAAGAGAAAGAGTAATTGAAACCATTTCTCAAAATATGAATTTATATGGGATAACGCCATCTGTAGGTAGGTTATATGGTTTATTATATTTTCAAGCAGAACCAATGACGTTAGACGAAATGAAAGAAGAACTAGGTATGAGTAAAACCAGTATGAGTACCTCTGTGAGAAACTTATTAGAATTAAAAATGGTAGAAAAAGTATGGAAAAAAGGGTCGAGAAAAGATCAATATCAAGCAGAAGAAGATTGGCATCAAACTTTTGTTGATCTTTTTACAACGAAATGGAGACCTAGCATTTCAATGAATATTTCAGCTATTGAGAAATCATTAAAGGAAATGAACCAATTATTAGAAGAGGGAAATGTCCCAGAAGAAGTACTAGCGGCAGCCCGTGAAGATGTAACAAAATTACACGACGCACTAAATTATTATGATTGGTTAGGAAGATTAGTGAATAGCTTTGAGTCTGGAGAGATATTTCAGTTAGTTCCAAAGGAACGAAAATCTTAATAACCGTTTTAAAGTCACAGCCATTGTTGTTGTGGCTTTTTTTATGAATGAATAGTGTAAAAGACAGAGAAGAGGGTGCAGCATCGAGTCAGAAGAAAAAAAGAAGTGAGTACTAAATCGAAGAAAAAGCGGATACATAATAATGCTAACGGTTTAAGAAATGTCGCTTAGTTGTCGTAAGAAGACGATAATCGCTATGTTTACCAAACGAACCAACTTGAAATGGTAAAGGTTCTTTTTTGGATATAACGGTCCAAGACTAGTGAGAAGGAAAAAATCATCTACTAAGGATAAGCCTAATAGTTATTTGCCCTAAAAATGTGCATTTGACTATCGCACATATTAGGTTAGTTGAATAGGATATATAGAATCAAGATAAAGGAGGTTATTCAAATGTCAGAAGGATTTGGATACGGTGGAGGCTTTGCACTCCTAGTTGTTTTATTTATTTTGTTAGTGATTATTGGAGCTTCTTGGGGATACGGTGGCTTCTGCTAATCACCTAAAGGTTTTGGAATAAAAGGGTAAATATAAAAAATAGGAGGAGATCTTTTTATGTATGGTTACGGTGGTGGCTGCGGTTATGGCGGTTACGGATACGGTGGCGGATGTGGCGGTTTCGGTGGCGGTTTTGCACTGATCGTTGTATTATTCATCCTTTTAATCATCGTTGGAGCGGCTTGTTTTAGATAATTGCTAAGTGATAAAAAATCGAGGGGATGCCAATTAAGGCATCTCCCTCTTTTTTATTCAATCGGCAAATTTATTAATCTATTGGTGCATTAATATAAAGTTTTCCTTCAGCGATTTCAGTCGTTTTATTGCCAAAGGTATCTTTAACAGTGACTTCAATCTCTGCACCAGGAGCTACTACATTAGAAGTAGCAGTATAATAACCAACATAATGACCTGGAGATGTTTCCATAATTGGTAGGTCATTTACGTTTGTGGTTTGTGCACGTAAGTTTGTTAAAGGCATTTTTAATGCAAATGTTGCTTTTAAGCCTGGCTCGCTGTCAAATTCAATTTTCACTGTTTGACCAGCTGCTAATTCTCTATCTTCACCAGGTTGAAGATTTTCAATATCAAGGCTTGAGTATTTGGCTTCAATTGTTACAGTTTCAGTCGAAGAGTTACCCGCTTCGTCAGTAGCAACAACTGTAATTTCGTTTGTACCTTCATCTAATAAAATACGTTTTGAGAATGTACCATCAGATACATTTGCATTTTGGCCATTTACTGTAACAGTATCTAAGTGGTCATCAGAAACCGTTCCTTCTACAGTCACCGCTTCTTTATTCGTTTTCGAACCATCTTCAGGACTAGTAATAGCAAGTGATGGAGCTTCTTGATCTAATGTAATTGTCACTGGCTCTGAAGGATCCGTTTCACCAACTTCGCTTACACCTGTAGCAGTTAAGACATTTTCACCTTCATTTAATTCAACATCTAAGCTGAATTCACCCTCTGCACTAGCAGTTGTTGTTCCAGCTTCTTCATCACCATTGTACACTTTAACATCCACATTTGGTTGTGTTGAACCTTCCACAGTTACTGTTTCTTCATTAGTATAACTTCCATCAGTTGGGGAAGTAATGGTTGGTGATGTTAATTCATAGTTAACTACCGCACGAATCATATAGTTTCCTTCCGCAGCAGGTGAAGCTGACCAAGCGCCACCAACTAATTGGAAGCTTCGTCCAGCGTTATCTCCATTTTCATCTGTTCCTAATCCAGGAGCATTAGGGTTAGGGTCTGTTTGAATATAAACCATGAAGAAATCACCATCTACTGTTACACCTTCAGTGGCAAGATCGACATGTGTCCATTCACCATTTCTTAATGCTGTTGCATCAATAGGTCCAGCTAGTTTTTCACCAGGTGTACCATTTTCTGTTGCATCATAAATCGCAACTTGGAAATCTGTTCCACCAGGTGTTGGAAAAGATGTATCCCAGAATCGGAATAAACCGCCAGTAACCATTGCAGATTCTTGACCTTCTTCTAGACTCATACGAACGGCCCAGCCATTGCCAGCATCATAGAATGCACGTGCGTTTTCAGCTGTACCATCATCATAACCGATTTCGCCTTCAAAACCGATGAATGGTTTTAGTTCGATATTTACTTCTACATTTTCTTCATCAAGTGTGACAGTCACATCTTTACTTGAATACGAGTTGGCCATTACACGTAGAGTGTACTCACCTTCATAAGCCGTAATTGAGTAGTTACCATTTTCATCTGATGTAACCGGTGTTACTTTTGCATCTTCAACAAGAAGGATAGTAGCTCCAGTAACTGGTTCGCCAGTTCTTTCATTTGTTACTGTACCATTAATTGTTCCTTGCGGTAGTTCATCTAAGACGAAGTTTGCAACTGCTTCTCCATCTGCTTCAAGATTTACTGTTTGCTGTTCAGAAACAAAACCATAGGTTTCTGCTAAAAGGGTATATTCACCAGCAGCGTGAACCAATTGGTAAGAACCATCAGCCGGGTTCGTATTTACAGATCTACCTGATTCAAGTACACTCACTTTTGCACCAAGTGGTAAAGACATTGGAGTTGCTTTTTTATCCGATCCTTTTTCAACTGTAGCTTTTTCAGTGTTAGGTTGGATCTTATCTGCATTTACTGGTTTCGCATCTTTTTTTGCTTCAGCTTTCGCATCTTTCTTTTCTAAAGCAACTTTTCCAGTTTTTGTTGTTTCAAGTGGTGTGTCTGTTAATGAAACATCATCAATGTACCAACCAGGTCTTGTTACAGAACCATCAGTTGTTAAGTTAAAGCCGATATAAATCCGTTGACCTGCATATTCGCTTAAGTCAACCTCACCATCAATCCAATCATTTGAAAGATTAGAATATCTAGCGAGTTGAGTCCAATTTTCTTGGTCTGTTGAGACGAAAACATGACCATAATCATAATTGTTTTCAATGTTATACCATTGTTTAAATTGTAAGTAGCTACTTCCTTCTGGTAAATCGATAGGAGGCATAACAAGTGTCATGTTAGCGTTACTTGCATATTGACTATCTAAGCCAGTTGCAAATACTTTTTCTCCAGAGAAAGCACTTTCAGGACCTGTAGTCGGTACACCCCACTCCCAGTTATTCGCTGCACCAAAAGAAGTCCAGCCAGCTGGTGTGGATTCAAAGTCTGTTGAATAGCCAACTGTAATACCAGGTAATACAGATACTTCGTACATATCACTTTCAACAGTGTTTCCACCAAAGTCAGTCACAATGAACTTATAGGAGACAGAAGGTTCATCAATGTCATCACCTGGAATCACTGCACTATACGTGCCAGATTTGTAATCTCCACTGTCACGTGTAGCAGTAACAGTTTTTGTGCTTCCATCTGCAGCAGTATATTCAACTGCTACATTTGTTACACTTACATTGTCAGCAGCCGAAACCTCTAATGATAAATCCATACCAGCATAAGTTTCGTCAATTGCTTCATGTTCAAGTGTCGGTGCTTCTTCATCTTCGCCATCTTTAGCAACAGTACCCTTAATTGTCCCCAGTCCATCTAAGATTGAGTTTACAGCATCGTATGCATTTACTAAGCCATGCCCGAAGCCATTGTTAGGTACTTCTGTATATGTTCCATTTGTTAAAGGTATAGCAGTAGAAGAAATAATCTCTTCCAGATCTTCAACGGTTAAACTTGCATTCACTTGTCGTAGAAGTGCTGCAACAGCTGCTACGTGTGGACCTGCCATGGAAGTACCGTTCCAGCCACCTTCATATCCACTGCCAGGTACGGATGAGCGAATATTTACACCAGGAGCTGAAATATCTGGTTTAATAATTCCTCCATAAGGAGAAGGACCTAATAATGAAAAGCTTCCTAGGTTATCATTGATGTCCGTTGCTCCAGTTGTGTACGCTTCTGGTAAGTTACCAGGGTTCGCAACTGAACCAGGACCACCTGGATTAAATAAAGTTGTATTTCCTGCAGAGAATTCAGGGAAGATTTCAGCAGCACGCCATGCTTGAACTACTTCTCTATACCAATCATCGATTCCAGGACCGCCGCCCCAAGAATTGTTAACAACATCTGGCGCCATTGCTGGGTTTGGATTCCCTTCAGCATCTGTAGGGGCTAAAATCCACTCACCAGCTGCAATTAATTGAACATCAGAACCACTACCGGCAGAATTTAATGCTTTAGCAGCAATCCATTCTGCGCCAGGTGCAACACCAATTTGGTTGCCACCGTCTGGCTCAGAACCAACCATAGTACCAGTTACATGTGTACCGTGACCTTGGTCATCATAAGCTTCTTCATTGCCATTAACAGCATCAAAGAAATTGTACTCATGATCAGGAGAATCTGGATTAGCAGCATCATACCCACGATATTTCTCTTTTAATGCTGGGTGATTCCATTGCACACCTGTATCAATGGAAGCAACAACTGTACCTGAACCATCGATTCCCATTTCCCAAACAGCAGGTGCTCCGATATGATCAATATTCCATTCAATATTATTGATCTTACCAGCTTCTTCCGCTTTTGCTTGTTCTTCTACCGTTGGTGTATGTAGCTTTCTTGTTTCATTTGGTAGAATTTTTTCCACTTCAGGGAAAGTAGCGATTTGCTCCATTACCTCTTTAGTTGCTGTCAAAGCAACCGCATTTACGATAAAGAAAGATTGAACTTCCTTAGCGTCCCCTTTCTTTTCTTGTTTTTCAAGATAAGAAAGTACATTTTCTTGTGATTCAATTGCCACTGTTCTCATATCTGAAACAATTGCTGAACGTTTCATATATTTTGTTTGTGCAGCAGACTGTTTTTGAGCCTTTGCAGTTTTTTCCGCTTTTTGTGCTGATTTTTGAGGATCAGCTTTTTCCTTAAATTTAACTAAAAATGTTACTTTTTCTTCTTCTTTAAATTCTTTCTTCAACGTTTTGCTAATTTTGTTTTCCGCTACTTCGCTACCTGACTTTGCAACAGAGGTATTTACACCTTTATTACTAGCAGAGCTGATGCTAGGAAACATCATTGGCACGATTAAGAAAGCGATCATAGCCATACTTAGTAGACGAAACCAACCATTTTTTCTTTTCTGCTTCAAGTAATTCCCCTCCTAAAAATGTTTTCATTAATATTTGATGCTCCTTGTTATTCACCTCCTCGTATGTTGAAGGAGCGGTTACTTTTAAAAGAAAAGTATCCCTCCTTATGATTAACACTCTAGCTAACGAAGGGTTTCAAAGTTGTCGGAAAATGTCGAATTTCTTTGTTCGTTTTTTAAAATGAGTTAATCGTAATAGCGAACAAAACGATAATTAGTACATTTGAATCCAATCGCATGAGAAATTTTGCCGATTCTTTGCTCGTTTTACTCAAAAAGTACAAGTAATTGGGTGGATTTTTAGAAAATTAAGTAAAAGGTAATTATGTTGGAAAATCTTACAATTTTTCATAAAACTTTTGAAGGTGGTCATAAGTTTAGGGTCAATAGTAAGAGAAGAGTAGATTGATATCTGGTTTATGATTGAAAAGAACTAAATATGAGCAGACAGACGAGTGAAAAAAGTGTATACAAGGTTTGTTTCACTTAAAAGGAACTAAATAAGAAGCGACTAGGAAAATTAGTACGGAGGATATGGAAAGTTTTTTGTATTAGGAAAATAGTTTCATTTAAAACTGAAAGCAATCTTGTCTAATTTTCTAGAAAAAACTTGTCGCTTTTTTTAGAGAAGAAAAAGAAGGAGATTTTATGTTTCATTTGAATTGTAATATAAGGAAACACAAAGAAAGGATGAAAAGGGGTTGGAATCACACGGCCAATCATTTATTGATATCTATCGTATTTATCATCATCAAATCTTTAGATTCATTTATTCAATGATTGAGCAACAAGAAACAGCGGAAGATTTAATGCAAGAAACATTTATTAAAGCTTTTTTGTCAAAGAACCAAGTGGAGCATCAAGACAAAATTCATAGTTGGTTATTTAGTATTGCTAAAAATACGACGATAGATTTTATTAGAAAACAACAGAAGTTTCAATATGAGATATGTTTAAATAAAGATTGGAAAAAAATTAATGCTATTCCGGAAGATCAATTTATTCAAGGGGAGGGAGTCACAGCGTTATATCAGGCAATGAATCATTTGAAAACGAATTACCGAAGAGTGCTCGTTTTAAGAAAGATAAAAGAATTTACGATTAAAGAAACAGCAGAAATTTTAGGTTGGAGTGAGGAAAAGGTAAGAATTACAACGACGAGGGCGATTAAATCGTTAAAGAAAATTTGGAAAAACACATATGGGGATCATTACCATCTATTATGATAGATGGCTTATTTTTTGTCATCATATTTAATGTAAAAGCGTTACACTCCAACAATCGTCTGATTCTTTTCTTGAAGGATAGAAATTGCGAACTCAAGGTGATATCTTCATGGCTGATGGTTAATTCTCTTTAACCGTCGTTGGTTTGTTTCATAACACATAAATCGTATCTGATAACAAGATAGCTTCTTCAATTTTTATTAAAGAATCAATCACTGACTATTCAACAGCGCACTGAACCCACCATTTGAGCATCTTCACTGGAATTTCCGCAACCTTGCTAATAGAATACGACGAAAAGAAACCATATGAACCATCTTATCATTCTCCTATTCATTCGTTTTGAAGGAAAAAAAACGCCTAAAGGATTCACTATGGGCGCATATCAAAAACATATAAAATGTTTTAAATATGTTCCTACACTGATATGAAACAGATCAGGTTCAAAGGGTCATCATTCTAAAACGGATGAATCTCACCCAGCATTTACTGCTACCCCCACATTTTGGTTTATTGTCATTTTTATTTCCACCATTATTACAGCAGATGTTTGTTATCATGCTAGTTTAAATAAAAATGGGAGAAATCTCCTGCTTAACCATGGAAAACATTGCGTTTGAAGTAGGGTTTCTATCATGTTAGTCTTAATTTTGTTATTTTGAGTTCATTGTATATATGAATGGAGGAAAAGATGTTGAAACTGATTGCAGTTATTTTTGCAGCAAGTACATTGTTTTTAGTCCATTTCATCCAATTTGCTGATTTACGCGTTTTTGCTGAGACATTAGATGTCTATGATATATATGAGGTTAAAGAGGGCGAAACCATTTCTTCCATTGCTGACCAATTAGAAGTGTCTGAGGAAGAATTAACAATGATGAATCATCTAGAAGATCAACCGATTCAAAAAGGTGATAAGCTTATCATTCCTAAAGTAAAGGATAAAATAAAGAAAGAAAAGAAGCCTGACATTTCGTTAACATCTGAGGAGAAAGATCTTTTAGCAAGACTTATCCATGCAGAAGCGAAGGGCGAACCGTTTGAAGGAAAGGTAGCTGTAGCGGAAGTTGTGATCAATCGAGTGCAGGATGATCGTTTTCCTGATACCATTCGAGGTGTGATTTATGAAAATAAGCAATTTCAACCTGTTGATAATGGTTCGATTAACAAGCCTGCAGATGAAGAAGCAAAAAAAGCAGTAAAACAAGCAATGAAAAACCATGCATTGCCAGATGAAACGGTCTTTTTCCACAACCCAACAATTGTACCGCAATCTTGGTTGAATACGAGAGAAGTTGTTACAGAAATCGGTAATCACCGTTTTTCGATGTAAAGCAAACCCTTCTATCTTATTGAACGAAGATGAACTAAGAATAAAAGAGTCTAAAGTGACAGCAGTCACTTTAGGCTCTTTTTGTAGTGTTAAAAAAGGGTTACTATAAGGAATTTGCTTGCCTTTATGTAGTGTTCAATTATAATGGGAATTGAAATATAAATAATATCTTACGTTATGTCTTACATAAAGGAGTGATACTATGTTATCAAATATAGGTATACCAGGTCTTATTCTTATACTGGTACTGGCACTCATTATTTTTGGCCCGAAGAAGTTACCGGAAATTGGACGAGCAGTGGGAGAAACGTTGAAGGAGTTTAAAAACTCTGCTAAAGGATTAGCTAATGATGATGACGATCATAATGAAAAGAAGAAAAACAATTTAGAGAAATAAATTTCAACTAGAAGTTGGCTGACATCTATCCTATGTCAGCTCAGCTTGTAGACAAAGTCTAAGAATTAGACCAAGTCTACAAGTTTTTTTGTATAATTGAATGGAATCAATTTTATGTGGGGGATATAAAATGTTATCAAAACACGTTGAGGATGGAAGA
>NZ_JACSQT010000007.1:0-138774 GCF_014836495.1 Cytobacillus stercorigallinarum
AGGTATTTACCTTTTTGGCTCTAAACAGGGAGGATAATCAGACTGAAAATTGCGACAATATTTATGCAACACTAGTGAACAAACATATGTAAACTATCAAATTCCTTTTGATGTAATAATTGTAGCAATGCCTTCCATGTGTTGTTCTTTTGAACGATTTCTAATTCTTTTAGGAGCTCGTTTGATAATTTTTTTTTAATATCATTCCATTCTTCCATCGGCTTTTCCAAATGTGATATTAAACGCGTATTTGTTACGGCTGCGATTCCGAGGGCACACTCCCATAATAACGATGACTCTATCTTCACTTCATATGTTTCTCTTGCACGAATGGTATGTCTAATCAGTTCCATTTTCATGTGACACCCCTTAGCTATTTCTATAATTAAACATTTTATCGATTCCATCTTTATAATTCAATAATTTTAGAATATTGTTTTAATAATAATGGAAATTTACCATGCTAATAGAACTAGTTAATGTATAGAAAAGCATCCTAACATGTAAATAGTAACCTTTTTAAGACCCATTACATCTTTCTAAAGAACGATTAATAAGGTACTTTCCTTACCCTTTGCAATAACAGTTCAGGTGATTCAACTGTTTCAAAACCGAACCTTTCGTATAATGAATGTGCATCCTTTGTTGCCAACATAAATTTACGAATATCATGTAAATCTGGATGCCAAATGATTGTTTCGACCAACCATTTCGATAGGCCTTTTCCTCTGTATTGAGGTAAAATAAAGACATCACAAAGATAAGCAAATGTGGATAAATCTGTGACCACTCTAGCAAACCCTACTTGCTCAAAATCACCATCGAACCTTCCTCTATACAGCCCAAAAACTAGCCTACTTTCATCGATCGATTTCATCACGACTTCTCTAGGAATATTGATTGACCAATACGCTTCATTATGTAAAAACTGATAAATTAACTCTCTATCTAAATATGATTGATTAATAGAAATAATAAATTCTCCCCATTTTTTATCCCTCATTCATTTCTCACCTTTATGCTTAGCCGTAATATGAGCGAGGTGATGACGGCCATGCCATGCATACATTCCAGTTGCCTTCCCAATGGAAAGTTGACCCGATTCAGGATGAACAAACGTCCGCTGCCACTCATGAATAGACAAACTTTTTAGCACAACAGTCCAACGCAAATGAACAGTTTCTATCATACTTAAAGACACTTCAATTGGTAAATGATAGTCTTGCAAGCGTGCCCATTGATCTTGTTGATAATCTTTAATCATCGGATTTTCTTCTGTTAACGCTAACTTCACCCTTAAATAGGCATTTAAATGGCTATCTGCTAAATGGTGAATGAGCTGACGCACCGTCCATCCCCCTTTTCTATAGGGTATGTTTAGTTCATCTTCAGTAAACTCTTCTACAACTTTTCGGAGCAGGCGTGGAAATTTCTCTATTTCTATTATCCAAGTTTTTATCTTGTTTTCATTAATTTCCTCTTCACATACAGAAAATTCGCCAATTGGATATTGAATACTCATGCTTCTTTGTCCCCTCTTCGAATATTTATTTGGTTAACTCTCGTGTAAAGCACCCAATTTTAAAAAATCCAAAAATTCATCCACCGTTAGAAAAGCTGAATCTGGTATCACCTCAAATTCAGTTGTCTTTCCATCAGGTAACCAATGAACACCCGCTGTATAAATATTCGCCTTTAACCCTGCTTCGATATCACAATTGCTATCCCCCAAAAAAATAACCTCGGATGACGGTACTTCTAGCATTGATAAGGCAAGATTTATACCTTCTGGATCAGGTTCTGCTTGCAGTACATCATCTCCCGTAACTATACAGTCAAAAATGGATGTCATTTGCAGACATTCTAACGAAATCTGCAAACTTCTTCTCCCTTTCCCTGTAACAATTGCTAACTTAATTGCTTCCTCTTTCAAATAAGACAGTAAATGGTCAATCTCTCTATTATTCTCTACTAATCTTGAATGATTGTTCTTATAAACTTTATAATAATATTCTATTGCTTCAAATTTCTGATTGCTTAATAAATGCTCCTCTATAATCTTACTTTCTGGATTTCCTAACCACTCTTTCGCTTCTTTCACAGCCAATTCTCGCTGATCAAATGTACGGAAAACTTCTTGCAATGAATAGATGCACAATGGCAATGTATTAGCTAATGTCCCGTCAAAATCAAATAAAACCGCTTGTATCGTCATCACCCTCTTAGTAGGAATATAAATCCATAGTTCCTCGTCATATATGTTTCCTTTTTGCCTTCTTAAAGATTAATAATGAGAAAATCAAACCGATGATGAATCCACCCAACGCCACTAATAAGGAGATGCTTAATGAATCATTCATAAAATAAGAAGCCCAGAAAGCTAATACTGCCAGTGCAAATGGATGTATCCAGTTCATTGTCATTCTCCTCTCTTTTTGTATCTTAATCATGAAAACTATTTTTTAATTGCCCTTATTTCAATGTATTTACCCATAAAAGGGGTCGTACCTAACCTTCTTTATGGCAATATAGTTTAAAAAGAGAGATTGATTCCCATTAATCAAAGTATTTAACATAAATTCTTGTTCATTTGACAATTTTCCTGCAAAAAGGATAAACAGAACAGATGTTTTATTGTAGAATAGAAAAAGACAACTTAGAAAAAGGTGGAATGAAAGTGAATGGTACCGCTCATGCGAGTATTGGTGCTGTTGCAGGTTTTGTGACCGCAAATACGCTTCAAGCAACGCCATCGGCCACATTAGCGCTTATTGGTATTGGAACAATTTCTGCACTTTTACCAGATTTAGATATCGACGGTAAACTGAGAAATAGAATCACCCTTTCTCACAAATTTATTAAAGCAACTGCACAAATCATTGGATTGTTAATTATTTTTTATAGTTTTTATGAAGCTACAGCCGTAGATCAATGGATAAGCATGGGCATTGGGCTGGCGATGTTTCTTTTATCTTCCTACATAAAGCAGAGACATATGCTTATCATTACGGGTGTAGGAGTCATTGTGTGCGGAATATTATTACAAGAAATTTGGCTTATGCTCATGGGCTGCTATATTCTTATAGCATCATTCGTCCCGCATAGAAGTTATACTCATTCTATTTTAGGTGTAATATTCTTTCACTTTATTGCTGATTTTTTTCAATTAGCGATAGGCATAAATGGCGCTTATATTGCTTGTATGACGGGATATATCAGTCATCTTGCGCTTGACTCCAAACTCCTTCCTTTTAATCGTAGAGGCATTAAGTTATTCCTTCCTATCTCTCAAAAAGAATTTTAAAGAACCGAAAATGGTTCTTTTTTTATTTTTCGGGTATAGAGATAATGGAGGCGATTTAAAATGACACTCGTATTAACAATACTTATCTATCCAACTATTGTAATAGCCGCATCTATTCTTGTGGCTTGGAAAAAGCGGAATATGTATCTTGTTCCTTTATTAACAGCAATTATCTTTACTATACTCTCCTTTACGATCTATAATGAAACCTTTATGATTTGGACAGTATTGTACACAATTCTTGCGATATTAACTTCCTTTACAACAAAGTATTTTAATAAACCAACTGCTTAAAAAAAACAGAAGATCATCTTCTGTTTTTTTGTTCGATTGAGCGTGTTTTTTAACAATTAAACCACATTATATGTTAATAATATTGATTTGATTACCAATTAATTAGATTAATCAAGAAACCTTTTTCGAATTTCCGGTGAGGGTAAACGGCAACTTTCTTTTTTACCGAACCACTTATATCTCCGTTTAGCAATAAATTGATACACCTTATCTCTCATCGGTTTTGGAATGATACGAAAGACAGCGAAAAGTTTCCACATTCCCCTTAATTGTTGCAATACTTTAATAGCTGCAGTTGATTGATCATAGGCACGATCGTTTTCTATATATATAAAACTATCAGTTGCCGGATCAATTTCGTGTTTTCTTAAAAGTAATTGCCCGTTTTCACCTTGTAAGGAGGCAAAATAAAACTCACCCTGATGATCCCTTTTCAATATAAATTGCACACTTTGATCGCAAAAATTGCATTCGCCATCGAATAATATAATTTTACTCAAAATGATCGCCTCCTTTTTGCAAGTATAACAGGCTGACTATCAAACGAATAAGAATCTGTTCGAGTGGACTCTTTTCACCATAATGTTTTTGCTTTTTCTAGCCCCTCAAGACTAATCGGGTAGCGCTGCATTTGTGGTGGACAAATCGAATTGTATTCTTTAATTTTTTCATTAATCGTGGCAATATCTTGTTTACTTTGTGCTTGATGTACAAGCGCTGCAATTTCCTTTTGAAGTTTTAACCATGGAGGTAAGTAACCCGCATCTTTGGCGATTTTTTGGAAGTTTTGAAAAATATCTCTCTGTAGATAGCCTTTAGGAAGTGGTTTACCTTGTCCTTGCAGCGGCGTAGTTTTTTTACTTTTTAACATATCACCAATTAAATCATTACGTTCATCCAAAAATAACACACCCCTTGTGTTTTTCTTTCAATACAAGTGAATAAGTGAATATTTTCTTTTATACAATGATGACTAGATTCTTCTGATGTACTATGTTACCATACAAAACTGGCGCCATTTTTCCCACTCTTGGTCAGTGAGATCCACACCAGTTAGTTTAAGGGCGGCAATAGCAAAAGCGGCAAATGCTGTTCCTTTAGCCGTAATTATGCGATTATTTACTTCAATTGGTTGTCCTGTATAATCGCTTGATTCGAAGAGCGATTGATACTTATTATAAGTATGTGGTAAACAAGTGAAACGCTCACCAGACAATATACCTGCTTTTCCTAGCATTAAGGCTGATGCACAAATGGATGCAATTGGAATACGTGATTGGAATGCTGATTGAATTTGCTGAATTAACCATTTATTATTCAGTAGCTCGTTATCAATTCCATCACCACCGGGGATTAAAATAAGTTGGTAATCTTTTATATTCAGATTTTCTAATGAAACGTCAATTGTCGTTTTTAAGCCACCAATACTTGTTACTGGCAAGCCATCAACCGATGCAGTAACAATCTCCATTTTTGCGACTTTTCGAAGTAAAAATAAACTATGACTAATTTCAAAATCAGCGTATGCGTGGAATAAGATGACCAATGCTTTCATGAAGCTATCCCCTCTCTAGCCTCATATGTAGTAGGTCTTGAAATTGTTCAATTATTTGATCTTTGTCTATCACTTCTCCAAAACCATAACTCGCATACACAAAAGGAATCCCGGCATATTTTGCAGCTTCTCTATCTCCATCTGTATCGCCAATATAAATGGAAGACTGTAGGTTGTTTCTCTTCATAATGAGTTGTATATTCTCCCCTTTAGATAAACCAGTTCTTCCTGGGTTTTCAAAGTCCTGAAAATATTTTCCCAATCCATGTGCTTCGTAGAACGCTTCAATATAACCTTCTTGGCAATTACTTACGATGAACAATTGATAGGTCTTAGCCAACTCTGACAATGTTTCCTCTACTTGCGGGTATAATGTCCCACCATAGTTCCGGATATGTTCCAGTTCCTCTTTGCTTAGTGCTTCCAATAATGATTCTCTTTTCTCCTTAGTTAAATAAGGGAACAGTTTTTCCATAATTTCATGCATTCTTAACCCCATTGTTGCTTTTAAATCTGCTACTGTTAATTCTTTTTGCACTTCTGCATCTTTTCGAATAACGATATTCCATGAATCAGCAACGGTTTTTCTAGAATCCCATAATGTACCATCTAAATCAAAAATAAGGCTATCTACCATAATTCCTTCCTACCTCTCCAAGTAGCGATATTAGTCGATTATTCATTTCCTTTGTTAAATAACGATACTGATTAAGATTCGTATCCTCAAATGCTTCCTCTCTGTTGGAAACAACAGGCTTATAATCAATTACCATATCGAATTGACTAGCTGTAAAATCTAGATAGGCGTCTTGAATTTTATTATAGAAATGCCACCCCTCGCCCATAAATGTTTTCACAATTTCTCCACCTAAATATGCTTGAACGACTAATGCGGTAACACCACATTGTCCTGCAGCAGGATTCTCCACCGTCCATTTCGTGCTCGTTTCAATACACCATGACTCTACTAGTGCTAATCCTAAGTAAGATATATCCATAATGACCTCACGATATTGATTCATTCTTTATTTTAACACTGCTCAACCATCGATTTCCATTCATATCCAACCTCTATTTATAGAAGGCAAGCTATAAAAGAAATGGAAAAGAGTATTTACTTTTTCTCGAAATAAAAAGCCATTCTTGATGAACGGCTTAAAAGATCAAACAATCTACTCTACAACAGGCTCCATTTTATAAATTTCTTCTAAACTTTTACCTTTCGCTCTACGTAAAACCTCTATTCTCGCATGTAACTGCTTCATCATAAAAGCTCGGCTATCTGCCAATTTTACCCCAAATGGGTTAACTTCTTCAGGCATTTGATTAATTGCCTCGGCAATTGGCATGAGTTGATGGAGTTTATTCATAATATAATCAAACATAGCTTCATCTTCCGTAATAAGACGTTGTAGCAAAAAAGTCCCGAAGCCAATATGTCTCGACTCATCTCTTTTAATATAAGAAATCCCTTCAAGTAAGCCTGGTAATTTTTTTAAGTCTTGTAGGTTCTCATAGAAATTCCAATACCCCGTTTCCGCCAATATCCCTTCAGCAAACATATTGTATACAACTGCCGCATCCGCTATTGTCTGTGGTGTTTGATCTACCAATAGCTTCTCCATCGTTTGCGGAAGGATATTATCAAACACATTTAAATATGCTTCAGAATGATAACTATTTAGATTTCTTTCTATACCTACTTCTTTTAAAAACAAATGAAAGAAATCTGTATGTTTCGCTTCCTCGAAAAGGAAGGTCGTTAAATACATTTCTTCTTCAAATTGACCTTGCTTTGATATCGCATAAATCAGTGGCAGAATATCTTTTGTTACAGCCTCTTCAGCGCTATAGAACAAGGCAACTAGTCTGAGGATCGAATCCTGCTGTTCTTTTGATAAAGTATGCCAATCTTTCTTGTCTTGACTAAAGTCGATGTCACGAGGGTCCCACACGCCAAATTTCTTTGCCTTTTCGTACAATTTAAACGGGAGAGATTCACGATTAATGCCATGCTTACTTTTCGATACATAACTCCTCATTTATACTCCTCCTTAGAAATGATTGATCCCTTTTCTAATAAGAAATATTATACTATTTACAATTATCTCCTTTAATAACAAGACATTTTTTGAAAAATAGGAGATATAGAGGAGAGAATAGCTATGAAAATCGAATCATGAGTAGTCCAAGATTAGGGAAATCGCCAAGCATGAAGATGGATAGAGAGATGTGATTCTTTTAGCAAGAAGGAAACAAGCTAACTGAATTTCCATAATTCTTATGTGAAACCTAGTTCCTTGAAAAACGTCAAGCAATCGATGAACATTATGATTATTTGAGAATGTACACTTCTCTCGCCTACTGACTTGTGCACGTATGACTAGATAAATACCCTTATGTGGCTACCAATCTGATTGATAACATTCTGCCAATCACTGATCACATGCTAATTCAAAAATTTTTTCTATTAAAATAAAAAGCAATGCCCTCACTTCACAATCAGTGATTACATTACTTTTCATTTTTATTTTTTCCCTAAGAAATCTGAAAGTGATTCAGCTTTTTTATTTTTCCTTCTCTTAATAAGTAAATAAATGACAAATAAAATAACGAGTACGATACCAATTGGCACAAGATATTGATTAAGTATTGGTTTTACATCTGACCAATTTGCGCCTAATTGTACGCCTAAGTAAACATAAAAGAATGTAATCGGGGTCATCGCTAATAATGTGTATAGTGAAAAAATCCAAGGATTCATTTTTGCCATCCCACAAGGAACAGAAATCACTGTTCTCACCCCTGGTAGAAAACGAGCAGAAAAGGCAACAAATGCCCCGTGTTTAGCGAAAAACGCATCCGCCTTCTCTAAATTCTCTGGAGACATAAAAAAATACTTGCCGTACTTTTCTAATATAGGTCTACCCCCGTAACGACCAACTGCATATAAAGTAAGCGGGCCAACAACACCACCTAAAGAGCCGGCAATGACGACACCCCAGAACAACATGTCTCCTTCAGACACCCAAAAACCAGCCAATGGCAAAACAACCTCAGCCGGAATAAATTCGATACAAAGAGCAAGAAAAATACCTATATATGATAAATCTTTAAACCAATTTACAAGATCTAATATCAATTGTTCCATCCTAAACCTACCTTTTATTTAAACTGTTTATCCTGCTGTTAACAATCTTCTATTCTTTTCATCAATACCATATTATAAGAAAAAAGAAGGAAAGGGAAGTAAGAACCCTATTCCTTAATTAGAAATAAAGAAATGATAGGTTTTCCTTGTAAGAAAAAACAGAGCTCTTAATGGCCACAATAGAACCTCAGGGATCCACAAGACGATTTCAACTAAAACATCCCAAATGGATTCTTTCTTCTTTTTACTTTTCTTTTTTTGATAAACCCCATTATAAAACACTCTCCCATCATAAATCTTTACGAACCTAAACAAGAAAAAGTTTCAACTTTTAACCATTTATTGTATTTTAGAACAAAAAGCCTTATTAATTTATCCTAGTCTTATATTTTCCATCACTTAAATTCATTAGTGAGTTAAAGTATTAGGAATTTTATATTTCCTTTGGTATATATACGTTTGTCCATCTCATTCATTCATCAAAAAGATATATTTTTGTACATTCATCTAAAAAAATATATTTTTTTTAGAATTCATCACATAGTTTTTTTCTCGTAATACCCTTATAATTTTCAAAAAAGTGAATCAACAAGGAGGGTTTATATGAGCGCAATACCAAAACAGCAAGCACCTTTACCTACTAAAAAGAAATTAACCGATCGTTTCCTCGATAGTATTGAACGGGCAGGAAACAAATTACCTGACCCTATTACACTATTTGTAATCATGTCAGGTATGATACTTTTTTTATCTTTTTTACTTGCTAAGATTGGTGTTTCTGCTACTGATCCTAGTTCTGGAGAACCGATAGAAGTGATTAATCTCCTTAACCGAGCAGGAATTGAACAGATTCTCACCAATATGGTTAGCAATTTTACCTCCTTCGCACCACTCGGACTAGTACTTGTCACCATGCTTGGAGTAGGCGTTGCAGAAGCCACTGGTCTTATACAACTTGTCATGAAAAAATCAGTTTTAAGTGCACCTAAGAAGCTCATCCTTCCAGTCGTACTTTTTACAGCAATTGTCGGTGGAGTAGCCGCAGATGCAGCATTTATTGTATTCCCACCTATTGCTGCTCTTATCTTTATGAGTGTCGGAAGAAGCCCGCTAGTAGGTTTAATAGCTACGTATGCTGCAGTTGGTGGTGGCTTCTCAGCTAATATTCTACTAAATTCACTAGATGTATTATTAGCTGGTATTACAGAACAAGCTGCAAGGATGGTAGACCCTAATTATGTCGGCAATCCAACAATGAACTATTATTTCTTGATTGTATCAACCTTTCTACTCGTTGGACTAGCTACGTGGGTAACCGTTAAGTTTGTTGAACCGCGATTCAAAAAATACGATGGTAAAGTTGAAGCCATTGCCGAAATTTCAAACGACGAAAAACGGGGCTTAAAATGGGCCGGCATCACAATTTTTGCTTATATCGCTATTTTACTTATTGCTGTCATTCCTGAAAACGGATGGTTACGTGATGCAGAAACAGGCTCTTTCATTAATAGTCCATTTATGGCAGGCATTGTTCCTATTATGCTTTTCCTATTCTTACTACCAGCTATCGCTTTTGGAATAGGTGCAAAAACCATTAAATCTGATAAAGATGTCGCAGATAAAATGTTCAAATCTATTGCTGATTTAGCTCCTTTTATTGTACTGGCATTTGTCGCAGCGCAAATGATTGCTTTCTTTAATTGGAGTAATATTGGTCCTATTCTTGCTATTAAAGGCGCAGAACTCTTACAAGCAATGAATTTCACAGGTTTACCAATGCTAATTGGTTTTATTATCATCTGTGCTCTGATTAATTTACTTATTGCGAGTGCATCAGCCAAATGGGCACTTTTAGCAACGATTTTTGTACCAATGTTTATGTATTTAGGTTATAGTCCAGCCTTTACTCAAATGGCTTACCGTATTGGTGACTCGATAACGAATCCGATTACACCGATGCTTGCCTACTTTGCAATTTTATTATCTTTCGCTAGAAAGCATGATAAATCCATTGGAATCGGAACATTAATCTCTGCCTTACTACCTTACTCAATTTGTTTTGCCATCGGATGGATTATTTTGTTCTCTATTTGGTACCTTCTTGGATTACCAGTTGGACCTGGAGACTCAATTTTCCTATAATTATACTATTCAATCATTTAAATCTTTTTGAAAAGAGGCGTTCAAGTAATGGAAAAATTATTTGCTTTGTTAAAAGAGTACGAAGAAGAAATGATTTCTATCCGCCGATTTCTTCATGAATATCCCGAAATCTCGTATCAAGAAGTGAAAACACCTGCTTATATAGCTGATTATCATGAAAAGCTCGGTCATGACGTTCGTACCGGTGTTGGCGGCAGGGGTGTTGTCGCTACTCTTCGTGGTGGAAAACCCGGTAAAACAGTTGCGCTTCGAGCTGATTTCGACGCATTAGCCATTCAAGAAGAAAATGACCTTCCATATAAATCAAAAATCGATGGTGCGATGCATGCTTGTGGTCATGACGGACATACAGCAACTTTACTCGTTTTAGCTAAAGCACTTAATAAAATCCAGGAAGATATTGAAGGAACAATCGTTTTTATTCACCAATTCGCTGAAGAAATTGCCCCTGGTGGTGCTATTTCTATGATTGAAGATGGTTGCTTAGATGGGGTTGACGCCATATTTGGCACACATCTTTGGTCAACTTTCCCTCTAGGCACGATACAAGTCAAACCAGGACCTATTATGGCAGCAGCTGACCAATTCGACATTCTCATCCAAGGGCAAGGTGGCCATGGGTCTGAACCTCATTTAACAAAAGATGCAGTGATGGTTGGCTCCCAATTTGTCGCAAGTGCACAGCAAATTGTTTCTCGCCGAGCGAACCCTCTTCATCCAGCTGTCGTCTCAGTTGGTCATTTTGAGGCATTAAACCCTTTTAATGTCATTGCTGATACAGCTAAACTAATCGGTACTGTAAGAACCTTTGATGATGATACACGTGATTTAATAGAAAAAGAGCTTGATAACTATTTAAGTTCAACATGCCAGCTATTTGGGGCCACCTATGATTTCCAATACAAACGGGGCTACCCCGCTGTTGTTAACCATGCAGAAGAGGCAGCATTTATTGCAAATATCTCTAAGGAGATTGAAGAAGTAACAGAAGTAGTAGAATGTGATCCGCTTATGGGTGGAGAAGATTTCGCTTATTATCTCCAACATGTAAAAGGAGCTTTCTTCTTTACAGGGGCACAGGATCCTAATTGGCAAATGACCTACCCCCACCATCACCCACGATTTAATATTGATGAGCGCTCCCTTCTTATCGCAGCTAAAACACTAGGAACAGCTGCTTTGAAATTTCTTGAAGGAGCAACAACAGCAACAATTGCAGATTCATTGACAAAATAAAAAGATGAACCCAGTCCGCTTCTTTTTTGCGAACTGGGTTTATTTTTTACATATTACATAGCATTAATACATTTTCATCAGGGTCAGCAATGAGGAAATAAGCCAATTCACCTACCCATTCCATTTCTTTTACTATTTTTATATCGTTCGAGATGACAAATTGATAAGCCTTATCAATATCATTCGTATACAAATTAAACATAGCATGAGAAGCTGGTTTAAAAACAAAGCTAGGATCTTTTGTATGATCATCAAGGCTCAATCCTGTTTCGCCTGTGACAGGAAGATTAAAAACGGGAGATTGAATTTTTTCCTCATCAATCGTCAATCCCATTAGAGTTGCATACCATGTGGCTGAGTACTTTAAGTTTGAGACATGAATAAAAACATTATTTATCTTACTATCAATCTTTAAACTGATTAGAAACACCTCCATCTTAGTTCGAGCTAAACAATCATTTCTTATATTGAAAAATAATCTACCGATAGCCCAACAAATATAATCAGCACACCAAACGAAAAATGAACCTTCTGATTGTTCAAGCCTGTTCTTTCTAATAAAAAAATGACCCCACCTGTTAAGAAGATATAGAGTAAACGATTGAAAAAGGAGCCATTACCTATGAATAGTTGAAAGAGTTTAGACGTTAGCCCCATAGTCAATAGGATTAAAGGTATTCTAAGTTTCCACCTCATTCCCTTACACCTTCTTTCAAAAAACAATCTTAAAGCCATTTCCTTCTCTTTTTAGTAGACTTTACCCTTTACTTCTCTTCTCTCCTTAAAAACTCCTTCCTTTTATTCATACAACACCTCAGAATAGATTTGACCTTTTTATCCCCTTCTACTTTTAAAAAAAGACGAATACTGCTCATTATTTATGTTATAATGACTAGCGACAACTTAAGTCAAATTCCGCTTAGCGGTAGAGGTTCTAGCTAAACCCTCTCAAAAAAACTAAGGAAAAACAGCGCCATTTTCTTAGTGGTGCTGTTTTTCTGTTTAAAAGGAGATTAATTATGAAGAAGAATGAAAAAGCCATTGTCGTATTTAGTGGCGGACAAGACAGTACTACTTGTTTATTCTGGGCTTTGGAACATTTCACTGAAGTAGTCGCTGTAACGTTTGATTATAATCAAAGGCATGCCATTGAGATTGAATGTGCTAAGGCAATTACAGATGATTTACAAATTGAACATCATATTTTAGATATGACACTGCTCAATCAATTAGCGCCTAATGCGTTGACCCGATCAAATATTGCTGTCAAGAACGGTGAAGATGGGGCATTACCTTCAACCTTCGTACCAGGTAGAAATTTATTATTTCTCTCATTCGCTGGCATTCTCGCTTACCAAATAGGGGCAAGGCATATCATTACAGGTGTATGCGAAACAGATTTTAGTGGCTATCCGGATTGTCGTGATCAATTTATTAAATCATTAAATGTCACATTAAACTTGTCTATGGAAAGACCATTTGTCATACATACGCCCCTAATGTGGCTAAACAAAGCGGAAACATGGGCGATGGCTGATGATTTTGGCAAACTTGATTATGTTAGAAATAAAACACTAACTTGTTACAATGGCATCATCGCAGATGGTTGTGGCGAATGTCCTGCATGTGAGCTTCGAATGCAAGGCTTAAATCATTATTTGCAGGAGAAAATGTCATGAAGGATTTATATGGCTTTCGTATTGTTGAGGAACTCCAGAAAATAAATAAGGATATTCAAAAAGACCAATTAAAATTTCATCACAAAAGAGTACTCGTTAGTAAATCCTTTACATTTGATGCGGCCCATCACCTTCACGCATATGAAGGGAAATGTAAAAATCTACATGGCCATACCTATGAAGTAATATTCGGTATTAGTGGCTATACTGATGAACGTGGCATCGTAGTTGATTTCGCAAATATTAAGCAACTTTGGAAAGAAGAAATCGAAATATACCTCGATCACAAGTATATTAATGAAACCCTACCACCGATGAATACAACAGCTGAAAACATCGTAGTATGGGTTTATGAAAAAATGAAAGAAGCGCTAGTAGACAGTCCTCAACAACTTAGAGTGGAATATGTCAAACTCTATGAAACTCCTACAAGCTTTGCTGAAGTAAGAAGGGAGTGGATGGAAGATGAGTAAAATACCTGTAATGGAAATCTTCGGACCAACCATTCAAGGAGAGGGCATTGTTATTGGTCAGAAAACGATGTTCGTTCGGACTGCAGGATGTGATTACGCTTGTACTTGGTGCGACTCTTCATTTACTTGGGATGGTTCTAGTAAACATTTAATTAAACAAATGACAGCGACAGAAATTTGGCATGAGCTCAAAAACATCGGTGGAGATCACTTTGATTTTGTGACTATTTCTGGAGGCAATCCTGCATTACTAAAAAACTTAGGCGAATTAGTGACGCTTCTTAAAAACAATAAGGTGCAAACAGCTTTGGAAACACAAGGAAGCAAGTGGCAAGATTGGTTTAAAGATATCGATTTTCTGACATTATCCCCGAAACCACCAAGCTCACAAATGAAAACCGATTTTAATAAACTAGATGACATTATTGCTAAACTTGAAGAAAAGCAACCTAATATAAAAGTTGTTGTCTTTAATGAAGAAGATCTAGCTTATGCAAAAAAAGTTCACTTACGCTACCCTAAACTTTCCTTCTGTTTACAAGTTGGCAACGATGACAGCATTACTGACAATAACGATGTGCTAAGAAGTAACCTACTAGCTAAATATGAATGGTTATTAGAGAAAACAATGCATGATAGTGAATTTAAAAGTATAAGAGTTCTCCCCCAATTACACACATATATATGGGGTAACAAACGCGGCGTTTAACGATTGGTTATTCTCTCATATGAATTAATGAGGTGATACCAATAGTCAAACAAATCGCCACTCATATTTCCCAAGCAGGGCCATCAGGGCCTTGACCTCTTGGGCTATAGGACCTCATTAATGATATAAATGAGACATATAATTTCTTCACCTAAAATCAAACACGAATGGATTCTATTTAAAGGTAGCATGACATTGCATACCTAATATAGAATGACATTCGTGTTTATTTTTCATCTTATTCCCACCATCACTCTTCTACAGCAAATTTTCATCTTCTTGTCATTGTTAACGTAAATCTTCGCTTTTAGAGCATTCCATTCATTTTTATCCTACGAGTGCTTTAGTTGATAAAGATCGAGTGCTATTTTCACATTCATACAATCCTCCATTGAATCAAGGTTAATATTAAGCTTCTCTTCAATTTGCTGAATTCGGTAATAAACCGTATTAGGGTGTAAATGCATCTCTTCTGCTGTTTTCACTGCGTTTTTGTCCGTTTGTAAGTATGTTGTAAGTGTTTTAAGCAAATCATTTTTATTTGCTTGTAATATCCCTTCTAAGAATATCTTGATAAAAGCAGTAGCATCATCATCTGATACATCGTTTAAGTATCTTCTATACCCTATTTCTCTAAATCCTATGACTTTACTGGTCTTTTTTGCTTGCTCAAGCAAAAAATCAGGCATGATTTGTACATCTTTAAAAGAAATATCGGCTTGTCTTAATGAACCGACAGATCGGCCTATATATATTAAATTCGGATGATAATATTGTTGAAGTCTCTCTGACCTCGTTTTTAATTCTTCTTCCCTATTCAATAGAGAATCTTTAGAAGCGAGCATCACATAAATCATATCCCTACCAGGAAAACAAATAGTTAGAAAGCGATCTTGAAATACGCTCTTCACCTGATTTTCTATTGAACTAAAGCTTTCTAATGCTTCATCATTCCTCAACCGTTCCATCCCAATAAAGACACATTTGTCTTCGATACTAACGCCATATCTCTTCAAAGCTCTCTGTACTTCTAAAGTAAAGTTATTTTTCAATATATCTTTTAATAATTCTTCTTTTTCCATGAGTTGATGCTTCATTTGTTCTTGCTGTTTCATTTGTTCAATGGCCATAATAGACGCTGCATGCTTAAAAGCCAATTCACCAATTAAATTTAACTCCTTCTTTTGTTCAGTTACCACCAAAAAACCAATTGTCCCGAAAGAAGACATCACCCCAATAGCTTGACCTACCCATTCATCTTTTTTATAGACATCAAGCAATCTTGGAATACTTAATTTCTTGGCATTTTTCTTTAACCATTCTTTTATATAGAAATGATGATCTTCAGAAGGAGGGTAAGATGTTTTCAAGCGGTAAAGTGAATCAAAATAAAGAATCGATCCGCTGAACTTTTCCGCTAGCTTTTTGACTAAAGAAAATGTACCGTCACCTTTTAAAGCCACATGATTCAATTCATTATGTAAAGACAAAATCGTTTCTAGTTCTTTTGTTTGTTTTTCTTTTTCTTGAAAAGCTCTAGCATTTACTATAGAAATCGCAATTTGGTGACCGATGGCTTCTAAGAACGCTAAGTCTTCATCGCTAAAAAAACCGTTGTTTTTAAAATTGTCAATCGTTAAAACGCCGATTTTTTTATTTTGATGAATCAAAGGCACAGACATACAACTTACAGGAATAGCTGCATGTACCGTTGACTCTAAATAATAATGCAATGTTTGATTACGCATATTGCCCATTGCCTCTTTAATCTTCTCTGCCGTATGAATCATTTTGCTACAACCATCTTCAAAAACAGAGCCACTAATCCCTTCCCCTGCTAAAAGCTTATTTTGTAAATACATCTCCTCTTTAAAGTTGTAAGCTCCTTCTATCTCTAAATATTCCTTCTCTTCATTCCATAGAAGAAAGAAGCCTGCATCAGCCTTATCTATTGATTCAATAACGGCTTCTATAATTTCTTGTACTAATTTTGTTAAACTTGTATTCGATGTAATATTTCTTGATACATTGATAAATGTATTTAATCTTTGTTTTATTTTTTCATTTTCATACACAGTTATCATCCTAAATAGTTGTCATCATTTTATTATATATAAAACTTGTCATGGCCACATAACGATTAGTTCCCCATCATATGTTAGTTTCTAGGAGGTGTATGTGATGAATACATTTAAATTACCAGTTGGTATTCAACCGATTCATATAAAACATGATCGTGTAGATATATTTCAACCGCAAGTAACTTCCTACACACCACCAGCTGCCAAACAAAAAATGAATCGAGCCATTTCAGATAGCTTAAATAAATTAATGAAAGATCAAGGTTATGGACATCCTCAAACTGAATTAACTGGTGGTTTTGACTTAAAAAACAATCAACAAGGTGTATTAAGTTTAACTCTTACCGTTTATTCTTACTCAGGAGGTGCACATGGCCTTACTTTTACACGCGGGTTAACATTTAACAGTTTAACTGGCAAGCAATATATACTTGGAGATCTCTTTAAAAAGAATAGCAATTACAAAGAAAGGATTAACATCCTTATAAAACAACAGTTGCAGGAAAGAGGTTTAACCAACGATCTTCTTGTACCCTATTCAGGAATCACAGATGCACAATCCTTTTATATTGCTGACCTCACATTGGTCATTATCTTTGATGTGTATAGCTTACTTCCATATGTTTATGGGACGATTTATTTCCCATTATCCCTTTATTCCTTGCAAGATATTATTAATGATGAGGGTCCATTCGGTAAAATGTTTTCTTAAATACAAAGGAATCCTCAGATGCACTTTCTCCATAACTGAGGGTTTCTTCATTTGATAGCAAAAAAATCAATATTCCCCTAGATTATATCGGTAAAGGTGTATATCAACAGCAAAAATTTCCTCTACTAACGCCTTCGTTTCTTCATTATATAAACTATTGACTGTAGGTAAATCCTGCAAATCCCCCTCCTCATCATCGGCAAAATTGATCACTCTGTTTGCATAATCACCCTCTAGCCTCATTCTTGATGAAAAATGATGAGAGGATTTTGCAATCTCATTTATTGGTGAAGCTTTTAGTCCTGCAAGCCTTTCTAACTTTATTAATTCTTGTTGTAAATTCTCTAATTTCACGTAACAAATAGGTGCCTGTTCTTCCCCAATTGTATATTGAGGCGCAATATGTTTATCTAATTCATATATGCTTTCGCCGAATGATTTCAATTTTAAGAGATAGTCTTTAAAAGACATACCTTCCGTAACGGTACTTCCTAATTGTGTGATAAGCCACTCCCCGCTCAATGTATGATAAAAGGAACTAACCGCTCTTCTATAAGGGTTTCTCACGACTTTCACAATCGTTTTTTCACCATTTATTAATTCCTCTTTTAATTCACCCACGTACCCTGTACGCTTCCGAAGGACAAAGTCACGATAGTTATGCGCCATTTCAACATTCAACTGAGACACATCCCCAGCCACGCCAATATGATACATAAACCACTTATTCACAATGGTGCACCCGTTTTTCGGCACCCATAAGAGAATGTATGGAAAATTGCTAGAAAATAGCGGGATATAATAAGGCATCATCAAGTTTTTCACTACTATTTCAGACATTCTTTTTGTCACGGTTCTTCGAACTCCTTTCTCCTACTATATAGAATATGAGAAAGCAAAAAAGCGGTTACGAATTTTGTTATTAACAGGCACATGACCTGTACAAGCTTACCTGAAAATACATATGCATAATAACAAATGAGACAAATATTAGATTGGGGGTTATTTTTAAATGGAGAGTAGAAAACACATCACTTGGTCTCAATCACAAGTCTCAAAAGAAAATCGGCAAAAATTGCACAATCATAAAAGTTGTATGGTGTGGTTAACTGGTTTATCAGGTTCTGGTAAATCAACGATAGCAAACATTGTACAAACTAAATTATACGAATTAAATATGAGTACTTATCTATTAGATGGTGATAACTTACGGCACGGTATCAATAAAAACTTAGGATTTAGTAATGAAGATAGAAAAGAAAATATTCGCCGCACAGCTGAAATAGGCAAATTATTCGTAGATGCAGGCATTGTTGTTTTGGCAGCACTGATTTCACCGTTCGAAGAAGATCGAAAGCTAGCCCGCTTTCTTTTTAACGAAGATGAGTTTATTGAAATATATGTGGAATGTTCTTTAGAAGAATGTGAGTTGCGAGATCCAAAAGGGCTTTACAAGAAAGCCCGTTTAGGAGAAATTAAAAATTTCACAGGCATTGATCAAATATATGAACCTCCCCAGTCTCCAGAACTCGTTATTTCGACTATCTCAAAATCACCTGAAGAATGTGCAAATGAACTCGTAAACTATTTAATTGAGCGACTGAAGTGAAGGAGGAATAATGGACATGACAAACTCTATTCCGCATGGTGGAAAATTAATTAATAGAAAAAATCTTAATGCAGACACGAGTCATATTACTAAGCAGATCATACTTGATCGTACCTCTTTATCTGACCTTGAACTAATTAGTAATGGTGCTTATAGCCCTTTAGAAGGTTTTCTAACTTCAGCTGACTACTATTCAGTTCTTCATGAAACGAGACTGACCAATAATCTTATCTGGAGCATTCCAATTACTTTACCTCTATCAAAAAAAGAAGCTGATTTGCTAAAAATCAATGACAAAGCGAATTTAATCTATGATGGTTGTGTTTATGGATATATTGAAATTAGCGATATCTTTCTGCCAGATAAACAAAAAGAAGCTAGTATGATTTATCAAACAAACGACCGCAATCACCCAGGAGTCCACAAGCTTTTTAATCGTGGTGAAGTGTATATCGGCGGTCCCGTCACATTAACAAAAGAAATCCAAAAACCAGCTTTTCTTGAAGGGTTACAATTAGATCCAGCAGAAGTAAGAAAATATATTGCTACCCAAGGGTGGGAGACGGTTGTTGGATTTCAAACAAGAAACCCTGTTCATCGCGCACATGAATATATTCAAAAACTAGCATTAGAATTAGTTGATGGCTTACTACTTCATCCCCTAGTTGGTGAAACAAAAAAAGATGATATTCCAGCAGAAACAAGAATGAAAAGCTATCAAGTTTTATTAGCAAATTATTATCCGCAAGAAAGAGTTTTATTGTCATCTTACCCACAGGCGATGAGATACGCTGGCCCAAGAGAAGCACTTCATCATGCAATTGCACGTAAAAATTATGGATGTACACATTTTATTGTTGGCAGAGACCATGCTGGTGTTGGTGATTATTATGGCACATATGATGCCCAGAAGTTATTTTTAACCTTTCCTAAGGAAGAACTAGGCATTACTATATTACCTTTTGAACACACCTTTTATTGCATTAAATGTGATGGCATGGCCTCACATAAAACATGTCCACATGATTCTTCTTTACACCTTCATCTTTCTGGAACAAAGGTTAGGGAAATGTTAAAACAAGGAGCCATTCTACCGAAACAGTTTAGTAGACCAGAGGTTATTGAAATATTAATGGATGATATGAGAAGGAATGAATAAAATTCGTTAGGTACTCGTAAGAAACTTATACCATTTCTAAAACCTCCAAATACATTCATTATGCCAACCGCTCCTGCTCCTTTTACTATAGAAATCAGCCTGGAATCAGCTCGAAAATGATTTTTAAATGCTACGTTTACTTGCTGATTTTAAACAATAAATACCATCACACTTCATAGTACCCATCTCACAATATGAGCCAAGCATAGATGATGCCAGTAATAAGAGCCATCTTCAGGAAAAACCATACCTTTTTTAACTATTTAATTTGAGAAACACCACTCACTTTCTATGCACCCTTGTACAAAAAATTCATATGTTAAATTAGATTACTTTTAAAGGGGAAGGACTATGAGGAAACTAATTATTTTTGCCTTTATTGGATTTTTTGCACAGTTAATTGATGGCTCCCTTGGCATGGCATATGGCGTAACTTCATCAACGCTTTTACTCACTTTTGGTATTGCTCCTGCTGTCGCCTCAGCGTCTGTCCATTTAGCTGAAGTTGTAACGACTGCTGCCTCAGGGGCATCACACATAAAGTTTGGCAATGTTGACAAACAAGCGGTTTTTCGTTTAATTATTCCAGGGTCAATCGGTGCATTTATAGGGGCTTGCTTCTTAAGTCAACTACCTGGAGATGTGGTTAAACCTTATATTGCTGGATTTCTCCTACTTTTAGGTTTATTTGTTTTTTTTCGGTTTCTTTTCCAATACGAAGTGAAAAGACAAAATCAAACTTTACATTTATCGCGCAAACAAGCCATTCCACTCGGACTCATTGCCGGCTTTGCAGATGCAACAGGTGGTGGTGGCTGGGGACCAATTGCCACACCTGTTTTACTTTCTAAAAAAGGGATATCTGCTAGAAAAGTCATTGGCACAGTAGATACTAGTGAATTCGCCATTGCGCTATCTGCTAGCATTGGTTTCTTCATTGCTTTAGGCTGGGAAGAACTGAATTGGACTTGGGTCATTGCTTTAATGATCGGTGGCATTATTGCTGCTCCAATTGCAGCATGGTTAGTTAAAGTACTGCCACCTTATCTATTAGGCGTACTCGTTGGTGGTTTTATTGTCCTTACTAACGCCAGGACCATCTTATTAACCTTCCAAACGCCTGATATTTGGATTTATCTAATCTACGTCGTTATTTTCGTACTTTGGATTAGTGGTATCATTTTTGTCATCAGGAAGAATAAAAAAAATAAGAACTAATCCCTTTATTTAGATACTAATAATATCTGATTAATCCAATGGCTATTGTATAGATATTTAATAATGACAAAAAAAGTCATCTTCTCTCGTTTTGGAAGATGACTTTTAAAATGGAAAAGAATGTGAGCGATAATTAATTCCAAGTTCATTGAACCACTGATTGATTCCAGTCCAAAGATGCTCACAAGCTTTATATATATTTTCACTATTATCCCAATCTCTTTGAAGAATAAGTTTCACTAACTGTTCATAGCCATGAGGTTTTGTCGCAATTCCTAATGATTCTTCAAGCATCCTTGTTTTTGATCGAAAATAATAACGATTAGCTAAACCAATTAACTTAGCACTTTGTTCACAAAACTCCACTGCATTCAACAACAATGAGGTTTCTTCCTGAATGAGCCTTAAGTTTCTTATTTTAGCCATCTTCACGTACAACTCTTCAATCATACACTCTTTCATTACATCTTTTATCTCGTAGCTAGATATTTGCAGGGGGATGCTTTTCATTTTTGAGAAAAACATAATCGGATCATAGATAGGCATCGTATGTATGAAACGTGCAACGTTTAAGGACCAATCTGCATTTATTTCTTTTGCAGAAGTTATGTATTGCTGTTTTTGCAGTGCCTCAATGGTCACCTTAAACGGCGGATAAATAAACTGAAAATCATCGATTCGTTGTCCATCAAAAACAATCACTTGAAAATTTATATCGGAATAAGGACCATCCTCATCAAGGGCAAATGAGCCATAGACACCGATAGCCATGATTTTCTCATCATATACTTTTAATAAACGTTCCTTCACAATATCGATGAATCTGTCTTTTTCGATTCGAGATGTTGGTTGTGGAAGTAAAAACATGATATCACTGCTTTCGTTGACTGAAGATTTCCTTTAGAAAATGATAATAGGATAGGTATTCACAATATAGGATGATATTAACCGGTATACTTCTCCCTCTATTATCGGTTAAATTTGAAAATAAGTCATCATTTTTGCAGAAAACTTACTTTGTCAGTTTGGCTTTTTTTACTCTATGGCTCTGTTAAGAAATATATTGATAGTTAAAGGAAAAATACAACTTCCAAAAAACTTTGCACGGCAAAAAATTTCTAAATATTTTGATTTATTTCGATGAACGAGTTATAATAAAGAATGTATCATTAAATTGTTATTAGGAGGATTATTTAAAATGGGTCATTCATATGTCAGACTTCGTATCTCAACTTTGAACTCATAAATTTAATACGTTCAAAGGCTCTGTTTTGTGTATACAGAGTAAACGGGATTAGTCTGCCCTTTTTAAATAATCTTCATTTCCTACAAAAAATATGTAAGGTGAAGAAAGGCTGAGTTATGCTTTTCTTTTTTTACGTATGATTACCTTTCTTTTTTTAGCAAAAAGTAGGTTTATTTGGTTGCGACTATCTAGGATTTACCCTTATCTTATGAAGATAGGCTTTCTTCCCTCTACTCTGAATCACAGTCAGATCCCTTTGATTTATTATTTTTCGAAGGGAAGAGATAGTATGACGAAGAAGAGTAAGAAGACCCATAAATACTGTGAAAAAAAATTAAAAAGTATGAAGTTCCCCAATTTTTCTGGGCAGCATCTGATGAGTAATAAGAAATTACTAAATGAAATTATTGAACGAGCAAATATAAATAGTAGTGATATAGTTTTAGAATTAGGAGCTGGGAAAGGAGCTTTAACCACATTATTAGCGAAAAGTGCAGGAAAGGTCCTTGCAGTAGAATATGATATGAAGTTTGTCGAAATTCTAAAGAAAAAAACGGCACAGAATATTAACACGAAAATTATCCATAAGGACATTATGAAGGTTTTTTTACCCGATGAGCATTTTATCGTTGTCTCGAATATACCCTACTCCATTACAACTCCAATCATGAAGATGCTTTTAAATAATCCATCAAGTGGATTTCAAAAAGGGATCATTGTAATGGAGAAAGGGGCTGCAAAACGCTTTACCTCAAAGTCAGTCAAAGATTCTTATGTGTTAGCTTGGAGAATGTGGTTTGATATACACTATATCAAAGACATCTCAAGAAATAATTTCTCTCCCCCACCCAAAGTAGATTCTGCAATGGTTCTAATAACTCGAAGGAAAGAACCCATTGTCCAGAAAAAATATTATTTAGCTTTCCTTGGACTGGCACAATATGCTCTAAAGCAATCTAATGCCCCTTTAGATATTGCTTTGCGAGGAATATTTACACTCCCACAGTTAAAACATATAAAAAAAAGCTTAGGTATTTCAAATGGAACACCCATTGGTTCTTTAACAAATACGCAATGGGGGATTGTGTTCAATACGATGATTAATTATGTTCAAAGACCTTTATGGCCAAAAGTTAAAAAGAAGTAACTGGCTGAGGAAGAAACGAGGTATCTCTCTAATTCAAAGAAATGATTGAAAATTGAAATGTAATTATTGTATACCTATGTCAATAATTAGGCCCTTAAACCTGATGTTCTTCGTTTTAGTTATTTTGTACTCTAAGGAATGTCTAACTTTTGTAGACATTCCTTAGATCAATCTAATAATATTTTCCCCTTCTAAAACAAACCCGCCCCCCGTTAGCTTAAGTACGACGTTTCACAATGTGCTCATGTAATGTTTAAATTAAAGAGTTTCTTATGAGTCGCTTAGTACAATTAATTATGAATTTTTTTAGCAGATTGGTTTTTATTGAGGGATGGCTTTAGCTCAGCAATTAAGATTGTGATCATAATTAATACCGCACCCGTAACGGGTTTCAATAGAAAATTGTGCATTCCGTACATCCTATTATGTGTAAACCCGACTAGCAGACCAAAAAACCTACTACAGTAGCTAGTGACTGCAGCATTTACATTAAATTTAAGCGATAAAACGAATCATGGCAATCTCGTCACAAGCATCATTTTTAGGGCATGACATACAATCTACCCAAACTTTCTCTGGTAGTGAATGACGAGACACTACAGTAAAATCACATTTAGCAAAGAATTCTTGCTCATAGGTTAATGAGATAAGCCTTTGTATCCCTAGTTTCACAGCTTCTTCTGCCACTTTATTGACCAGCAGGCGCCCGATTCCATTTCCAGCATATTGATCATCTACAACAAGGGAGCGAATTTCAGCTAGGTCTTCTCCCAATACATGTAAACCTGCAACACCGACAATCTTTCCCTCTTCTTTCATTACATATAAACATTGTAAATGTTGATAGAGTGATAAATATGACCTAGGTAGTACAATGCCCTTATCAGCGTACACTTTGATTAATTGATGAATTTGTTTCACATCCGTGCTAACTGCATTAAAAATTTCCATTGCTGTTGAACCCCTTTTAAACGTAATATAATAAAAATACAACAAAACGGATTTTTATTCAATATTATTATGAGAAAAAAGGGAAAATTCAAATTAAAAGTACAGATAGCGAATAAAGCTATCTGCAACTCGTATATTATTTTTCAACCATGCGCTTCATTGCATGAATTTGTCCTAGATGATTTGCTTCATGATAAGCAGACAACATTGCTAGTTGGCCTACTGTCTTTTGCCCTAATATTGCTTCAGGTAATTCTTGCGCAAACACATCATTGGGAATCTTATTTATTCGAACAATTTGATCTTGAAGTTGATCAATTAACAAATCTACAGCCGGAACTTCCCCTGTCCAATCACTTGGCTTTGAGCCGTAACCAAATAACTTCATATATTTATCAGAAAGATGGTCTGTGTTATTTGGATAATTCAATATGAATTGCTCAGTCACTGTTAGGACATGTCCAATATGCCAATGGATCGTATTATTGAAGCCTACAGGTTGAACATCTAATAAATCTTGCGGGATGTTTTTTACTTCTCTTAATAGATTGTTTCTTGTTAATTCTAGTTGATACTTGATTGCTTCACTCATTTGTAAAACACTCCTTAAATTAAAATTTTTAACAGCTGCCATCTGTGCAAGCATCGCCTTGTTTCACTACATTCAATGGTTGGCTTTGCTTTTCCTCTTTGATTACTTTTGTTAATACTTCAGAAAAAACATTTGAAGATTGCGCACCAGAAACGGCATATTTACGATTAAAAACAAAGAATGGAACACCTTGTACACCTAACTGCACGCCCTCTTGCATATCTTGCTCTACTTCTTTTTTATATTGATTAGAAGCTAGAACAGATGTAACCTCTTCTTTATCTAATCCTACAGTTGCTGCAATATCAATTAATGATTCTATTTCCCCTACATGTTTTCCTTCGACAAAATAACTTTTAAGTAATTGTTCTTTCATTTCGCTCATTTTACCTTTTTCTTTTGCTAGGTGGATTAAGCGATGAGCATCTAAAGTATTTGTCATTTTAGCATCGTTTAAATGATAATCTAAGCCTACTTCATTTGCTTGAGCCGTAACTTGTTTTTGCATTTGTTCAACTTGCTCAATAGACTGGCCGTATTTCTTTGCCAGCATTTGATTCATCGTTTCTGTTGTATTTTGTGGAGCATTTGGATCCAATTGAAAGCTTTTATATATCACTTCTACCTCATCTTTTTGTTCGAAGCCAACAAGTGCATGTTCAAACTTTCTTTTGCCAATATAACAAAAAGGGCAAGCAATGTCTGACCAAATTTCTACTTTCATTCTATTCCCTACTTTCTATTAACTTTTTAAGATTTGTTTTGTTACTGTTAATGCATCCATAACACGATCACTATTTGTTTTCACACCGCTCATTACATTTGTGCCTTGAATCATCACCATAAAAAAACGTGCCAACAACAAGCTGTCTGTTTGCGAAGTAATGGATTGATCTGCCTTTCCTCTTTCAATAGCACGAATAAATACTTCTTCTATCTCTTGAAATTGCTCATTAATAAGCTGACAAAACGCTTGATCATGCGGCCCCATTTCAATTGCTTCATTACTTGTCATGCATCCACATGGTAAACCGTCCTCAGCATCCACTATTTTTAATAAGAAAGACTCAATCGCCTCATAACCGTTATGTCCGCTTTGTAATATGTCTTGAAGTAGTTTGAGCTGATTTTCATGATACATACGGAAAGCGGCTATAAATAAATCATATTTATTGCCGTATACTTGATAAATACTACTTTTACTTAAACCGGTGACTTCTTGTAAATCCGAGAGAGAAGTTGCATGATATCCCTTTTTCCAAAATAAGATCATGACATCTTTTAATTTTAATTGCGGATTAAAATTTAATGGACGAGCCAAATGTTCTCCCTCCTTCATTTGTAGTATATCGATTATGAACCGATTAGTCCACAATTATAGTTACGGTGTTTAGTAGAGGCAGGTTTGTATAAAAACCCACAGTGATAAAATTAAACATAGTTGGAAGGTTTTTAAAACAAGTAACCTGATTTTAAATTCGAACTATGTATAAATAACAAATGACAAATAAATGACTAAAGATACAGTTAGGCTGCTTAATAATGTAGAATACAGCACAATTTGAGCAGTCAACTGTGGTTCCACGTTATATTCAAGAGCAATTGTAGCGGTATTTCTTGAAGTAGGAAAAGCACTGGCAATAAATAAAGATTGTGCTAAAACCCCTTCAATTCCAAGAAGCGTAATTATAAGGAATGAAAGAGCTGGCCCTAATAATAAACGTCCAATTAAGCTCCATGTAATCACGCGATGAAACATTTTTAATTGTATTTGTGATAATTGCGCACCTAACAATAATAAAGCTAAGCCAATAAAACCAGCTGCCAATTGTTCTAAAGGAATCTCTATAAAAGTGGGAAGAGGAATGTTGAATAATAAGAAGAGATATCCTAATAAAAGGGCATGGATTACAGGCAGTTTTACGAGCGACAATATGAGAGAACCTATCGATCGACTAGTTGAAAGAAGGTTATACATACCGTATGTAAAGGTTAAAATATTTTGCACAACAATGATAATAATTTGTACGGATACACCTAATGGATTAACAGTAAAGACAAGTTGACTCACAGGCAATCCATAATTATTCGAATTCATTAAGGAAATACTATTTTTTAAAGTAGCTGCCTCTCCCTTATTTAAAGATAAACACTTCGCCATTACTTGCCCGATAATCATTAAGGCCACCGTAAAAATTAACAAATAGCTTAGCAGTTGGCCTAATAAACTCACATCAAAAGATGAGTGGTAAATATGCAAAAAGATAGCTGCTGGCATAAAACAATTGGTTACTAAAGTAGATAGTTGCTTCAATTGGAAAGAAAACTTCCTTTGTAAAAAAGCACCTAATGCCAATAAAAGAAGAATAGGAAAAATAATTTGCATGAATATCTCAATAAAAAATGTCATATAGAAAAACACCTTTCCATATATAAACCTTCTTTTCTTAGCTTAAGCAACAACAAGCTATAAGTAAATTCAATATTTATTATGTTTTTCAATAATTTTTTCTAATGTTTTGTTTACACTTCTCAATAAATTGTTTCACAAGGATGGATTGTTCTTCGTTTTTACGTGTACAAATGGCAATTCTATGCTTTACAGAAACGCCTTCTACGTTAACTCTTGCTAGTTGCCCATTCTTAATATGGTCTTTGACAACGAGTGAGGAAATAAAATTTGCCCCATATCCAGAAATGACCGTAGAGATTGTTTCACTTAGTCCATCGAATTGAAGAGCAACCTTCGGCGGATTTAGTTGATTAGCATAACAAAGCGAGAACAAATGCTCACGCATGGAACTCCCTTCTTCTCGCATAATGAATGGCTCTTTGACCATTTCTTCAAGTTTAATCGTTTGATTGGCTAAGCGATGATTTGCTCCTACAACAAACCATAGCTCATCTTCTAATAATTCGTACCAATCAACATTATCCGGCCGCTCACCAATTCCACCATATATAGCAATATCAGCTTTATAATGTTGAAGTTGATCAAAAGCATCTTTCGTATTACTTGTAGAAATAACCAAATTGACCTTTTCATGTTCACGCTTAAAACTGGCTGCTAATTTAGGTAATAATAAATTTGCAGGTAAGTAGGTCGTAGCAATCCTTATCGTGCCTTCCTCACCATTTCGATAATCATCTATAAATGCTTCAATTTGCTTTTCCAATGAAAACAAGTGCTCTGCTTTACCAGCTAAAGCTGTACCAAATTCAGTTAGAACGGCTTTCCTTCCATTTTGTTGAAATAATGGCACACCAATTTCATGTTCGAATTTTTTAATTTGGCTAGAAACAGCAGGTTGGCTAATATTTAATTGCTCAGCCGCTTTAGTGAAACTGCCAATTTTGGCAACTTGATAAAATAGTCTTAACCCATGTGTATTCATTCAATCACCCTAATTATAATTATTATTTATAAATCTATAAAAATAATATATTTTTTTTATTATAAATCATAACATATACTTAAAATAAAGAAACATACATTTTTTAGAAGGGGAGATAGTAGTGGAGGATAAAATGGTATGGTCTGATGTGGATGATTACTTAATCGACAAATTGATTACAATTGATAATGAGCTCGAAGATATACTACGGACAAATGAGGAGGCAGACTTACCTGCCATTGATGTATCACCGACTCAAGGAAAGCTTCTTTACTTAATTACAAAGTTACGTTCTCCTAAAAATATTTTAGAAATTGGCACACTTGGAGGCTATAGTAGTCTTTGGTTTGCAAAAGCACTTCATAAAGGGGCTAAAATTTATACATTAGAAGCTAATTCAGAGTATGCCAATGTTGCTCGTAAAAACATTGAACAAACGCCATTTACAGATCAAATTGAGATCATTGAAGGCAAAGCGTTAGAAACATTACCTATCCTTGCGAAAAGAGATGTACAATTTGATTTAATATTTATTGATGCTGATAAAGAGAATAATCCTGCATACTTAAATTGGGCTTTGAAATTAGCCAATAAGGGAGCAGTCATTATTGCTGACAATATCGTTAGAAATGGGGAAATCATTGAAGAACATAGTACGGATACCCGCATTCAAGGTGTACGCTCCTTCTTCGACATGCTTGAGAATCATCCCCGAATAGAATCTACAGCTATACAAACAGTTGGTCAAAAAGGTTACGACGGATTTGTATTAGCTATTGTTAAATAGAGAAAAAAACTGAGTGATGATCACTCAGTTTTTTTTAATAGTACAACTCTTGGTCGCGATTCCTTTATAGCTTTCTAACCTTTACTTCTGTCACACGATGACCTTCGCCTTTTTCGATAATTAAATCAGCGCGGTTCTTCGTAGGTAATATATTCTTCTTTAAATTTGTATGATTCGTTTCCTTCCAAATACGGTCAGCAATTGCTAAAGCTTCCCCTTCACTCATTTTGGCAAACTTATTAAAATAAGATTTCGGATTTTTAAAAGCGGTGCTCCTAAGTAGTTGGAATCTTTCTTTGTACCATTTCTCTACATTCGCTTCTTCGGCGTCGATATAAATAGAGAAGTCAAAGAAGTCTGAGACAAAGGGCTTATCTTTACCCCTGACATTTTTAGGTGGTTGTAAGACATTGATCCCTTCTACAATGACAATATCAGGCTCCGTAAGCGTTTGCATCTGATCACGAACAATATTATACGTTAAATGTGAATAGACAGGTGCCTGCACAACGGATTGACCCGATTTTAATTCAGAAAGAAATTTGAAGAGCTTGCTAATATTATAACTTTCTGGGAAGCCTTTTTTCTTCATAAGCCCCTTTGATTCTAATATTTCATTTGGGTAAAGAAATCCGTCCGTCGTTACTAGATCTACCTTAGGCCGTTCAGGCCACTCCGAAATCAAATATTGAATCATTCTAGCCGTTGTACTTTTACCTACTGCTACACTTCCTGCAATACCAATAATATAAGGAACCTTCTTCGTTTCCATCTGTAAAAAATGATTGCTATCTTTATGCATGTTTTTTGCATTTAAATAATACAAATTCAAAAGCTGCGATATAGGCTGATATACTTCTGTTACTTCTGACAATGATAATCGGTCATTTACCCCTTGTAATGACTGCAAATCCAAATCCTCTAAAGGAATGGTCGATCTCCTACTCAATGCTGACCATTCACTTCGATTAAAAGTTAAATAGGGTGAGTAATCCTTTGTTAATTGTTTATTCAACTTTTTGTCCTCACTTACCTTAACATTTTCAATTCTTGAGTTTATTTTAACATATCATACAGTTTTTTCAGCTTTTTTATTTTTCCAAATGGCAAAAATCGATTTTTTCAGGTGATTAGCTTTTTTCCGTACCACAATGCCCGCATGGAACATATTACATTGTTATTACTTTCCCCATTCTTTCACTGCGCATCCCAATTACCATAACTATTCTTGATCTTCTTCTTGTCTGATTTGTCTTCTCTCCCCTTTCTTATCTAGCCCTGCTTCCTCATTGTTGTTCGGTGTTCACTGTATCGCCTAGAACAAAAAAGCACTGCAACAATGCAGTACCTTTTTAGTTAATCTATTCTTTAGACCTAATCCCTACTAAATGGCCCCCTCTTTCCAATGGACCGTTTCGCATAATCAAGTAAGATAAAGCCATGCCGCATAAACCAATGAACCCTAATATATGAATGAATGATAATAAATGATTAACAAATAAATCAATTATTTTACCCATTCCTTCATTTGTAAACCAAACAACAAATAAGCCACCAATCATCGTTAAACCAATTAATATTCTAATTGTACCTAAATAAAACCATAAGCTATTGACTAATAAAAAGACACCAAACAAAAACACACACAGTACAACATCAACCCACCAATAAAGAACTGGATTATCACTTTGAAATAATAATCCAACATGTTGCAGATGAACTGGATTCAGATTATTCTCTGATAAATATAAATTTAACTGATAAATCACATTAAGAAAAGCTGTATTGATACAGATAAATAAAACGGTATTAATAATTGTACTTAAAAGATATTGCCGTCTCGTTCCTCCTAGAGAAAGAACACACTTATATGTTTTATTATAGAGTAAAAACGGATAAATTAAGAAAAATCCATATATAGGACCAAAAATCGATCCAGTGAAATCACCAAATAAATGTCCACTAATAGAAAATAGAATGACCACGCCCAGAGTAATAGAGAGAATAACAATTGTCTGTTTTTTCAAATCCTCGAACATTAATTTAAACGGCCCATTAAATGTAGAAAACATTGTTAATCTCTCCTTTCCTGCGTCATTGTTTTTTGCACCAGATAGTCTTGCAGTGAGACATTTTCAAGATGAACCTTATATTCATTCGCGATTGTCTGCCATTCATCAGTTATTGCATCATCAATCATTACTTGCATTTGGTTAAGTAACTTCTTCTGTTGTAATATTTGGTGATGACCTTGCACTAGTTTTTGCACTTCTTCTATAGGCCCCGTTAACATAAGACCTCTTTGCTTTAATTCTTCGGTATCGGTATAACTCGCTAATGTTTTGTTATGAATTACAGCTATTTTCTCACAAAGTGGTTCAATTTCTTCTATATGATGAGAAGATAGTATAAACAAACGTGGGTGGTCTTCATACGTCTCTAACAATACATCATAGAATTGCTTTCTTCTAAATGCATCTAACCCATTTGTCGGTTCATCCATAATCGTTACTGGCGCCTTACTTGCTAAACCAATGACGATTTTTATCATCGTTTGCATCCCTTTAGAAAACTTCTTTATCAGTTTCTTCTTTGGCAGTTCAAATAATTCGACCAGCTCTTCAGCATATTGCTGATCCCAATTTGGGTTGAAATACGCCCCAAACCTTAGTGCATCTTTCACATTCCAAAACTCAGAAAACGGATGATTTTCTTGCATGTAGGCAATATACTTCATCCCTTCTGATTGATTGTATGGCGAGATTCCGTGAATATCAATTAGGCCATTATTTGGTTTTTCCAACCCTGCTAACAGCTTCATTAACGTCGTTTTACCTGCGCCATTTCTACCCCAAAGTCCCATTATAATCGGCTCTTCTTCCACTAAGTTTACATTTTTCAATGCAAGAGTGGATCCGTACTTAAAATCTAGTCCTTGAATCTTAATCATGATTTTCCCCCCTTATAAGTCGAAGAATATCTTCTTCATTTAAATGGATGCGTCTCGCTTCATCTAACATAGGTAGCACATATTGTTTATAGAAATCTGCTTGCCTTTCTTTTAATAACAGTGCCTTCGCTCCTTTCGCTACAAACATGCCAACACCTCGCTGTTTATAAACCAGCTCTTTATCTACAAGAAGACCTAACCCTTTTTGTGCTGTCGCTCGATTGATTTGATAAAACTGAGAAAGTTCTGTCGTCGAAGGTACTTGATCTCCCTCTTTTAAGTGACCATCAACAATATCATCTGCTATTGTTTCTGCCAATTGTTGAAATATTGGCTTAGAATCATCAAAAACTGATTTCACTTTTGACTCCTTCCTACCTAGTTGATAGGTTGATTACTCATGTAACCAACTATACATCATATTATGTATCTTGTAAAGTCGATGTGAACACTTTTTGTAGAAACCTTTTGAGATCAATCAAAAAATATAAGAAAACAAAAAAAGAACTGCCATTAATGACAGTTCTTAAATAATTACCAAGGTCTTTTAGGACCCCAACCACCTGTTTGACAAGGGTTGTAAGGCTGACCACACATGATATGTTGTTCTTTACACTCATTTACAACGGATTCAGTGTGTGGAAAATAATGTTTGTGTGTAATACAATGTTTATTAACATTTGTAGTGTGACTAGGGTGTACATGATTGATATTCGTATTTGAAAAATTCGGCTTAACATATTGCTGAGTCGGAGAAACTTGAGTCGGACCTTGTTGTGCTGGTGAATAAGATGGGGATAAGAATTGCGGTTGGCCACCCCATGGACCAGTTTGAGCACCCGCTACTTGGTGAGGCAATTGTGCACCCGATTGTGCACCTGCTACTTGGTGGGGCAATTGTGCACCCGATTGCGCACCTGCCACCTGATTTGGGTTATTCCATTGTTTATAGCTCACGCTAAGACCTCCATTCTGTTTTATTCCTTAATAAGGTATGTTGGAATGTGATAAGTTGTCTAATACAAACACCTATATTAAGTACAGAAATTTCATTCGGTCCAATTTCTATTTAGCTGTAAACGCATAAACAGATAATGGCGTGATTTCATTCGTCACACGGAAATCTTCTAACATGGACATTTGTGAAAAGATAAGCGACTTCAGCTTCTCAGGTATTTCTTCTAACTGTTCTAACTCATTATGTAAGTCCTTTACTAATTTAGTCACTTCCCATTTTGCATCTTGCAACTCTGGAGAGAAAATAATATGTTCTTTCTCTATATCCCAGCCTGCCTCCCTCACCACTTTTTGTATATCAAATGGGGTAAACAATGTACGAATATTAGCGTCACTCTCTTTTTTGAAAGACTCATATTGGGCCTGAATAAGAACGGATAATAAATGTGGATACTGTTCCACTACACTTATTCTCGTATCCCACTCGGCGAAGCATAAGTTTTTTCCCCATTTTTTCACTTTTTTCATTAATGCGGCAAACTCCTCAATTGATTTCATATACCATGCACAATGCGAAAAAACGATGTGATCAAAAGATTTTTCTAAAAACTCAATTTGGTCAGCTAATAAATCCATATGGAAATCAATATGAATTTGTTTGCCTATTTTAGAATTTAACAAATAGGAGATGGATTCACCGAGTGTAATAGGTGTTCCATAAGTAGGAGACGCAATATCAATACCGTGAACGAACCCTTCCTCCCCGACTAAATAAGCTAATACTGCTGTGGTGTCACCTTGTCCACTACCTATTTCTAAGACACGATCCCCTTCTTTAATGCCCCAAAATTCTGCCAATTTTAACCGATGTATTGTTTGTACCTTTTGTATTTCGAAATTTGTCGCCATACAATCTGTAATGATGTCGACACCATTCATAGGTCCACCTGCCGCTTCAAATTTTATAAGAATATTTGCTATACTTAGATAAGTATACTTCATTTAAATAAAAAGGGGGTAAAAAAATTTGCAAGCACTCGCAGTCTTTTGTGGTTCAAGCCAAGGGGCACATCCCTCCTATATGAAAGGGGCACAAGTTTTAGGAGAGCAATTAGCCAAAAGAAACATTACACTCATATATGGTGGTTCAAGCATTGGCTTAATGGGCGCAGTAGCAGATAGTACATTAGCCAATGGAGGGAAAGTAATTGGTGTCATTCCTAAATTTCTTCAAGATAAAGAAATTGCCCATCCAAACTTAAGTGACCTTGTCATCGTAGATTCTATGCATGAGAGAAAACATAAAATGGAAGAACTTGCCGATGGATTTATTATGCTTCCAGGTGGTTGCGGAACATTAGAAGAATTCTTTGAAGTGTTTACTTGGGGGCAGTTAGGTTTACATCAGAAGCCTATTGGTATCCTCAATATTGATCACTACTTTGACCTCTTAATTTCTTTAATTACACATATGAATGAACAACAATTTTTACAGGACAAATTTCTAAAAATGGCACTAGTTAGTGAGAGCCCGGCTGAATTAATTCAGCAATTTTATACTTATACACCTCCTGAGGTCAAAACATTTCTTAAAAGGAGCCAAACGTAAAGCCTCGTTTTTTTGAATAGATTTTAAAATAATGTGTAACTCGTCAAAAAAAGGTTATATATATAGTACAATCTATTTCTAAAAAGGAGACGATCCAAATGGCTAAGAAATTATTTACAGCTACTGTTACAGTAAGTGGTGGTCGAGAAGGTACAGCAGTATCAGAGGATGGTAACTTTAATGTCGCCATAGCAATGCCAGGAACCCCTAGAGCAAAAGAAATGCCCGAAGCGACGAATCCAGAACAATTATTCGCAGCCGGATATGCGGCTTGTTTTGAAAGTGCCCTACAAGGTGTATCTAAAATGGAACGGACACCGATAGATACTGAAGTAATTGGCAATGTCAGTCTCTATAAAGATGAAGAAGAAGGATATCGTTTACAGGTGAATTTAATTATTAAAGCAAAAGGAACCGATCAGGAGACATTAGAAAAACTCGTTCATCAAGCGCATGAAACTTGTCCTTATTCTAAAGCTATACGCAATAACATCGAAGTGACCTTAGAGCCACAGGTAGTAGAACAATTGTAGTAAATCAAAGTTAATAATACATGTAAATGAACTGCACCGCCATTGTTAGACACAAAACGAACAATGGCGGTGCAGTATTTTTATATGTCTAATGAGGACAAATTATGGGCGGGCTGTTATTAAAAACTTCTTAGGCAGCCTTAAAACAGAACTCCTCTTTATACAGAGTTTTGTATTACAAGACAATAAGGATTATATATACTATGATTGAAAGCAAAATTAAAGGACCTGAGTACTGTATAATGACAGGACTCAAGTCCTCTAAGCTGCTTAAGATAAATTATCTAACTTTTGGGCTCACTTAATGGCAAGCGTTATTTTGTTTCATTCTCAACATAGACCCTTTTTACAAAGAAAGATAAAATCAGTCCGATGATAGAAGCAATTAACCCAAGATAAAACGCTGTCTGGACTCCGTTTGTTAAGGCTTCAGCTGCGATCGCTGTATTTTCCATACCCTCTTTTGGTATATAGCTGGATTGACCTGCTGCCATTAGACTAATAGCAACTGCCGTACCAATGGCCCCAGCAATTTGCGATAGTGTATTCATAATAGCTGAGCCATCTGGATAATGCCTTTTTGACAGCTGATTTAATCCATTCGTTTGAGCCGGCATCATAATCATCGCTACACCGATTAACATCACAGAATGAATGAAAATGATGAAAACTGAACTTGTTTCCGTCGTTATTCTAGTAAATAAAAATGACATAATCGTTGTTAAAACAAAACCAGGTATAATTAAATATCTTGGACCAAACCGATCAAATAGTCGCCCTGTAATTGGAGACATCAAACCGTTGATTAATCCACCTGGAAGTAAAACAAGACCAGCTGCTAGTGCAGTTAGTAATAGTCCACCTTTTAAATACAGTGGCAGTAAAATAGCAGATGATAAAATAATCATCATACATACAAAAACCATAATCGTTCCTAAAGAAAACATTGGATGTGCGAAAACACGTAAATCAAGCATTGGCTCTGAACTACGTAACTGGCGAATAGAGAATAGTAATAAACTAATTAAACCAATTACAATTGGTAAAAGTACCATTGGACTAACCCACGAGCCATTTCCTTCTCCTGCACTACTAAATCCATATACAACACCACCAAAACCAATAGTCGATAATAACAATGAGACAAAATCAATTCGAGGCTTTGTAATGGTAGAAACATTTTGCATAAACGCCATTCCAATGACTAAAGTAAGGATTAAAATAGGTAGTGATAACCAAAATATAGAATGCCATCCCCATTGATCAATCAATAATCCTGAAATCGTCGGACCAATAGCAGGGGCGCACATAATAACTAAACCCATAAGTCCCATCACGCTTCCACGCTTATTCGCAGGGAAAATCAGCAAGATGACGTTCGTCATTAATGGTAATAACAATGCTGTCCCTATCGCTTGTATCACACGACATATTAATAACATAGGAAAACTAATTGATAACGCTCCAATCAATGTCCCAACAATTGAGAATATAAGGGAAGCAGCGAATAATTGCCTTGTACTAAACCATTGAATAAGTAAACCTGAAACTGGTACTAACACACCAAGCACTAATAAAAACCCTGTTGTCAGCCACTGAACCGCATGTGGTTCAATCTGAAAATCAACCATAATATCCGTAAAAGCCATATTAAGTGCCGTTTCACTAAACAAGCCAATAAAAGCAGCAATCATTAACACAATGGTAATCGGCAAAGGCTTGATCTCGACTTGTTGTAAATCATTTATCTTCTCTGTCATTTTCTTTCTCCTTCTATTCATGCTCTAGGCTAAACGCCATACCTTTCATTCTACAATAACTCGGGTGAAATTGCCTATGTATTTTTTATTTATGACCATGAAAAGATATGTAGGATATTATCGATTCAAGGATATCAAAAAAATATCTAAATTGTACTCATTAATTAATAGGATCATTTTTTAATACTTACACTTGTAAAAAGATGGATTTCTCCTTTTAGAATCTGGTGATTTTTTCTTATCACATTGTTTTCAGATATAGTGAATCTTACAAAAGTGCATTCTTTTTTGCGAATGTTTAAATGATAAGGAACAAAAAAACCAGCTCATCGCTGGCTTCTCATCCTTTTGACATATCTCCAAATCCCTCACCAAACACATCGCGTACATCATGTATGGCAACGAAGGCTGTGTGATCTGTTGCTAAGACTATTTTTTTCAATTTCATAATTTCTTGTTTACTAATGACAATATATAGTACTTCCTTTGCTTGCTTCGTATAATATCCTCTTCCGTTCATTACTGTCACTCCACGGTCGAGTTTTTGATTAATTAGTTGGGCAATCGTGTCTGACTCTTTTGATATAATTGTGACAGCCTTTTTAGGATTTAACCCTTCAATAATGAGCTCCATCACTTTTGTACCAACATATAACATAATGAGTGTAATCATTACTTTCTCTGCGCCAATAATAAAATAAGAACTTAAAACAACAAGAATATCAAAAAATAATAAGCTATAACTAATACTCCATCCTAAGAACTTATTTGTCATCTTCGCAAGAATCGTTGTTCCTGCTGTAGTACCACCAACACGAATAATTAAGCCAATACCTACACCAGAAAATATTCCTCCAAAGATCGCATTAACTAATATCTCATTCGAATCAATTCTCCATCCTTCAGTTAAATGTAAGGAAAGAGAAAGCGAAACGACAGCAATAATCGTATATATAACGGTTTGTTTCGTTAAAAATTTATATCCTGCAATCAATAAAATGGTATTTAATATGAAACTCACTAATCCTGGAGACCATTCAAAAAGATAATAGAATATAATTGTCAATCCAGTAACTCCGCCTTCACTTAGTTCACTCGGGATGACAAACAGATTAATAGCTAATGCAAAAAGAAATGCACCAAAGACAATGACAATACTATCCCAAATATATTTTTTCATGGCTTCTATCCTCCATCATTAAATTCGCTCGCCATTCGAGGCACCACTGCATTTTATCATGCGATGAATAGTGACGACAATAGGTATTAGAAATAATGAATGAAAATCATTCATTAAAACATAATTATGAATTATCTTTTAATTTATAGGTAAAAGAAAAAGACCCTTAAAAATTTTAAATTCAAAAGGGACTTTTTCTACTAGGACTGCTTTTGATATAAATATTGAGGGTGAAATATTAACACTGGGGTGCCGGTTTGTATTACTTTGAGATTTTTTTCCTATGTTTTAATTCTCTGATGTATTTTTCGTAATCTACAGACACTAAATTACCGAGCATATACTCAACGTGCTTCATATTTTCACACCCCTATATTCTTTTTGATATCCTCAATTTGTGCAATATGATGCAGTTCATGAGCCATAATGGTCTCGGCTAAATCTTTAACGGTCATTGTTCCATCTTCTATATGTATACCTTCTTTTTTAAAATTTTCCTTTGTTAATAACTCATACATCTCTATTCTGCTTTTTCTATACTGTTCTAACATCCTTTTTAAATTTGCTTTATTATACTCTCTTTCTTCTACAAGCTTTTCTGGATCATACGATTCAAAAATGATTAATGAAGATTGACAACATTGTTTAATTCTTTCGCCCCACACCTCTTGTGTATCATATAAATGACCTATTATTTGTTTTACAGTCCATTTTCCGTTTTGCCTTGTTCTAAACAATATTGAGTCATCAAATTGTGTTACAAACTCTTCTATCTTAGAAAAATTTCTTTTTAATAAGATTAAAATCTCATCTGATTTTAAGTTTTGGAGCTTCACTATAATTCTTCCCCCTTATTTGTTTTACTTATGAATCTATTGATACTGTTTCTACAACTTTTTCCTTTGGTCTCAAAAATAATATCCTATTCAAAATCCCTGCTAAAAAATTATAAATATTCCAACACCCGCTGCGATTGTTGAAACAGCGAGCATATCTCCTATATACCAACAAGTATAATCTCCATTATATAAGCAATTCTTAACAAAGATATAACTGAAGCAACAACTCTTCCTCGTAGCTCCTCCCTTACATTCGTCATTATACTAGTTGTATAGAGCACCTCAATCGGACTTTACCAAATATTAGCCAAAATTACCAACAATAAAAAAACTATAAAATATAGATAACAGGTCCTTCTTCAACCTCATTACCTTCTATAATTAAAAAGTTGCGAGATGGCCGGCATCTCGCAACTTTTTTATATAAATGATAGGAAGATAGCGTTTACCTAACTCTTTTGTATCTCATGTTGAAAGACAGCTAATCGCTTCACTATTTGTTCACTTTCATCGTTTAAACCCTGAACTTTAACGGAATTTCCGTTTTCTTTGAGCTTCATTATAGCTTTATCTAACGCACCAACACCTGAATCATCCCAAATATGAGCTTGAGTGAAATCAAATACAATCGTCTCTTCTTTTACGTCAAAATCTATTTTCTCTAAAAAAGCATCAACAGAGACAAAGAATATTTGACCTTGAACCTGATAATTGGTTACACACTTTGAGTGGTCGATGGACTTCGTTAGTTTCACCTTTGATATTTTCGCCGCGAAGCAGACTGCACTTAATATGACACCAGCAATAACACCTTTAGATAAGTCATGTGTATATACAACGATGCCAACTGTAACTAACATCACTAACGAATCAGATAATGGTGCCTTTTTCAAATAAGTAAAAGAAGACCAATCAAAGGTACCAATAGAGACCATAACCATAATACCTACTAACACAGGCATTGGAATCTGGACAACTACTCCTCCTAACACAAGGATCAAAAACATTAATACAAGACCAGCTACAAGTGTTGATAGACGTCCTCGGCCACCCGACTTCACATTGATAACCGATTGACCAATCATTGCACAACCTGCCATTCCCCCAAAGAAACCCGTGATAAAGTTAGCAATTCCTTGCCCTCTTGCTTCTTTATTCTTATCTCCTACAGTATCAGTCATATCGTCTACAATTTGAGTCGTTAATAACGACTCAAGCAACCCAACAATTGCCAAAGCAACAGAAAAGGGAAGTATAATCATCAACGTTTCTAGATTAAATGGTACATTGGGTATAAGGAAGCTTGGTAATGATTGTGAAATCGCCCCTAAATCCCCGACTGTTTTCATTTCGACTTGAAAAAAGATCGCGGCTGCTGAAAGGGAAACAATCGCAATGAGTGGAGCGGGTATAATCTTGATATATCTTGGTACAATATAAATGATTAAAAGAGTAATAGCTAAAAAGATGAAAGTCATATATGACTCTCCTAAAATATGAGGCACCTGCGCCATAAAGATGAGAATAGCAAGTGCATTAACAAATCCCATCATGACAGCTCGCGGGATAAATTTCATTACTTTAGCTATTTTAAATACACCGAATAAAAACTGAATCACTCCAGTTAAAATAGTTGCAGCTAATAAATAATTCAAACCATATTCTTTTACCAAAGGAACCATTAAGAGTGCCATTGCTCCAGTAGCTGCAGATATCATTCCGGGCCTTCCACCTGTAAAAGAGATGATAATAGCAATACAAACAGATGCATATAACCCTACCATTGGATCTACACCAGCAATAATAGAAAAGGCGATCGCCTCTGGGATAAGTGCAAGTGCAACGACAATGCCTGATAAAATATCTCCTCTAATATTTGAAAACCATTGTTCTTTCAATGTGATCAATCTCAAACACCTCATTCAACTCTTTTTTTAGACAATGAAAAGATTTTAACACAGATGGTTTCATAAAGGAACGTTTTTGGGATTGATTATGTCAAAGAAAGAAATTTTCAGGTGTTGTGATATGATATCTTTAATTACGTTTGCAACCATTAGTCTTAATTCATCTCAAGCAGAAAAGGAGCAATGATTATGTTCGCGGGATATTTACGACCTTTACATAATTTAGATATAGATGAGCAATACACCCACTTAAAAGATTGCGATATATACTTTCAAGAAGCACATACCTCACCAAAAAGAAGAGTGAAATTAAAGGATTTATTAAACCATTTGCAAGAAGGAGATAAAGTGATTGTCGCAAGACTGAACGTATTGGCTGATTCTACTAATCATCTCGCAGAATTATTAAATGAGTTAGATGAGCGAGAGATCTATTTCCAAGCCATACATGAAGAAATCGATACAAGTAATGAATCGGGTAAGCATTTCTTACCTATGTTAAATAAGCTTATTTCCTTTCAAAGTGACGTAATCAGTGAAAATACGAGAAGGGGATTAATAAAAGCAAAAGAACAAGGAAAATCGAGTGGAAGACCCAAAAAGCCTGATGAAAATGTTAAAAAAGCGATTGAGATGTATCAAACAAATAATTTCACTTTATTAGAAATCAAAGAACAGACAGGGATCAGTAAATCGACATTATACCGATACTTAGAACAATTAAGTTAAAAACAAATGATTCAATCTCATACTAGCTTGAATTAAGGCAAGTGAAATGAGCATTTCATCGTTTGTTTCTCGAAAGTCAGTTGAATCTCTTGTTTACCTACCTATCCAACAGGGAATAACATGACTATCCAAGGATAAGGAGAGGTTTATATGGATGGTAATAGAGAAGCTTACTTTATCAACCTTGAAAACGGTACAATACTTGACACAATGGATGGTCATGATTGGCAGTTTAGAGTATATGCAACAGGTGCTGAAATTGCTGAGCTCAACCGCTTTTTAGATGAGAACTATCATGCTGAGTTAAAAACCTTTGCTAGAGCTCAAGTTCCTTTTCTTGAGTATCATAAAAAATCGCCTAACCCCGAATATGATCAAATTTTGATGCGTCTTTATGAGATGATCTATCAATTAGGTGATCAAGAGGCGAAAAATCATATAGAAGAAATGAATATAATAGATACTGATAAGATATAAAGAGAAGCCACTTTCAATAAGGTGGCTTCTTTGCTTCTATTAATTTTCAGACGATTTTTCTACTCTTGTATACTTCTTAACTGCTGGAATTATGTCATTCCCAATGATCTCTATATTTTTCATTACATCGGCGAAAGGTACACCACCAAAATCGATTTGTGCTAAAAACCTTTGCATCCCAAATAATTCATATTGATAGAGGATTTTCTCAATAATTTGCTGCTTACTCCCAACCATTAAAGCATCCCTTACATCTGGGGCTTGTGTAAATTGCTGAATAGGGTAACCCCCTCCACCTCTTATCGCTTGAAAACCACCATTTAGATATGGATACATTCCTTCAAGCGCTTCTCTAGTTGTATCTGCAACATAAAACAAACTCGTAGTTGCAATTGGATATTGATTGGCTTGGAATCCATTCTCCTCTAACGTCTGGCGATAAGCATCTACTGATATTTTGAAATGATCTGCTGGACCACCTAATGTTGTTAATACCATTGGAATGCCCATTTTCCCTGCTTTAATGGCGCTAGCTGGTGGACCGCCAACACCTCTCCAAATAGGAAGTGAACCATTCAGAGGCCGTGGAAGCATTTCAGCATTATCTAATGACGCACGGAATCTTCCCGACCATGTCACCCTTTCTTCCTCGTTCAGTTGCTTTAATAAAGCCAACTTTTCCTCAAAGATCTCTTCATAATGAGCTAAGTCTATACCCAATAATTGATAAGCTCCTACTCTAGAACCACGACCAGCGACAATTTCAGCACGGCCACCTGAAAGCAAGTCGATTGTAGCAAAATCCTCATATACCCTAACAGGATCAGATACACTTAATACTGTTGCTGAACTGGCTAATTTTATTTTCTTCGTTGCCTGGGCAATCGCACCAAGTACAACGGTATGTGCTTGAGTTGTAAAATAAGTTTGATGGCTCTCACCTAGGCCAAACACATCAATACCTGCTTCTTCAGCTAATTGACTAGCCTCGATGATTTCATTTAGCCTCTTTTGCGCGGATATTCGATTGCCTGTTTTAGCATCTGGAATGTGATCACCCAATGAGTACAAGCCGAATTCCAAACCATTTTCTTTATTTATCCGGTATTTTTCCATTATTCATTCTCCTCTATAGACTTAAGCATTTTTTCTATTTCTTCTCGGCGTTCTTCGAGGAATGGCGGAAGATCTAAAGTTTCTCCTAAATGCACGAGGTCGGTATCAATTGTGGATCCTGGACCATCTGTCGCCATTTCAAAAAGGATACCATTAGATTCTCTAAAGTATAGGCTTTTAAAATAATAGCGATCGATTATACCATTTGTTAAATACCCTTTTTCTCTTACTCTACTTTCCCAATATTTCAGTTCCTCTTCATCTTTTACACGGATTGCTAAATGATGAACACTGCCTCGTCCCGGTCTTTCATCTGGTCCATTTTTTTTAATCACTACAATTTCACCGAACGGTTCGCCTGCTACTGATTGATAAACCGTTAATTTTTCTTCTCGATAAGAAATAGAGTAGCCAAACAGATTCACCAGCGTATCCTGCAACTTCTCAGGTCTCCTCACTGTCATTTCAACTGGGCCCATGCCCATAATTTGATGTTCCTTAGGGATATGTGATTGAGACCAACCTCTCCAAAATGACAGGCTTTGTTCAGAGACTATAAACACTAATTGCAAGCCATCGGGATCTTCAAATGATAGGCTGGGGCGTTTCGTATATTCAGAAATTTCTCCATGTTTTACTTTTAATTGCTTAAAACGTTCGGACCAAAACAATAAACTTTCATAGGATGGGACAAGTAATCCAATACGGGTAATACTATTTGTTCCTTTATGTGTTCTACCTGCCATCGGTATTTCAAAAAATGTTAATTCTGTACCAGGACTTCCGATTTCATCTCCGAAAAACAGATGATACATAGAGGGATCATCCTGATTTACAGTCATCTTAACCCGTCTTAAACCTAGTATATTTTTATAAAAGTGATTATTTTTATTCGCATCCTTTGTAATCATCGATGTATGATGATGACCTGCAATGTACGTCATTTAAACCCTCTCCTACATAATGGATTTTTTCTTCTGATCACTATTTTTTTGTAATTTTGATAATAACTGATAAAGAATCTTCTGCTCATCATGTGATAGCGATTCATCAAAAAAAGAAGTTTGAAAATGTAGTTGAGCCTCATATGCAGCAGCTAATTTAGTCTTCCCTTTTTCTGTGAGAGAAATTTTTTTTGTTTTCCATTTTACTGCTTTTATAATCAATCCCTCTTTTTCTAGTTTTGAAAGCATTCTAGATACCCCACCTTGGCTCACAGTTAATTTATCAGCTAGCTCTTGTTGCGTAATAGGTTCGTACGCTGCTATCTGTGTAAGAACATCAAATTGGGAAGCAGTTAATTGATATTTTTTTAAAAACTCATTAGATAATAAGTTACTTTGATGGGTAAATCGAGCTATCCTCATCCATAATAAAGACCCTAAAGTATGCTTTTTCATTTTAAAGTCACCTCGTTATATTTATCACTTTACCACTCAAGTGATTTATCTTCAAGTAAAATATCTCGAATTTATAGTATTTTTATTTCAAATTCATGCTACATTTTGAAATAAAACGGGAAATATGTCCATAACGAAAGGGGAAATGAACCATGAATACTGTAGCAATTATTTTAAATCCTAATGCAGGCAACAAAAAATTAATGAATCAAATGGAAGAAATTGAAACAGAATTAAAGGAAACCTTTTCCAATGTGAAAATATATCAAACAAAACAGGAGGGTGATGGCGCTAAATACGTGGAAAAACTTGCATCTTCAGTGGATTTAATTATCGGGGCTGGCGGAGATGGAACAATCTTTGAATTAGTCAACGCATTAGCACCATTACAAGAGAGACCAGCATTTGCCATCTTACCTGGGGGGACATGTAATGACTTTTCAAGAACAATTGGTATAAACCAAGAACCATTATTAGCCGCCAAACAGATTAAGGAAAAAAAGATAAAACAGATAGATATCGGTACTTTTAATCATCAATACTTTTTGAACTTCTGGGGAATTGGCTTAATTTCAAAAGTATCAGAGCAAATGGATAAGAATAGTAAAAAACTCGGTAAAATGTCTTACTATATTCAAGCATCTAAACTTATTTTTCAAAACGAAGTCTTTCACTTAAAAATCGAAAGTGATGATTCTACCTATGATGATGATGCTGTCATGGTCGTAATAGGGAATGGTTCTTTTTTAGGCGGTGTGCAATCCTTCTTTCCTCAAGCGAATATCCAAGATGGCTTACTTGATGTGTTAATTATTAAACAAGCGAGTATGCAAAATTTTTGGACGTGGTTACAATCACAAGTAAATGACGATTATCCAGATAAAAAAAATGAAGAAATCGTCTATTTTCGAACAAATTCATTAAAGATAGAAGCACAACCCATTCAAAAAATTGATTGTGACGGAGAATTAATTGACGAAACACCCTCTACAATTTCTATCTTACCTCAACATTTGACAATGTTAGTCGGTGATGTTTGACTAGGAGAGTCTGCTCTACATATATTTAGTAGGGCAGACTCTCTTGTCAACTTCAGTATGGATAAGTTTCTTACTTTGGTTGCTCTAACTCAACTGCCCACTCTTTCCTGTATTCATTGTGAGGTGGGATAAAGACCGCTTCATGACTATTTCTTACTACTGAAAAATGATCAACATTATAGTGACCATGGAGGATTTGATTATGGTGAGTAATTATTTTCTCTGCAGATAAAATTGTTGAATCAGTTGTCGAGTGGCCATCTTCAATTAAAGTAACATCAAATCCATTAACAGTAGCATATCGGACAGCTGTATCGATACAATATTCCGTTTGACATCCTGCAATAACTAGATGTTGGACATTTCTTTCTTTTAAGTAATTTAACAAACCGGTTTCGTAAAAAGCATTTGTGGCACGTTTATTAAACATGATTTTAGAAGATTTTTCGGGTACTCTAATTAAATGATGTACTTGAAAGCCATCTCCACATCCTCCGCCAACATCTAGATCCCTTACAAATATAACGTCAATATCATTTTTTTCTGCTTGAACAATGAGTAAATTTATTGTAGTAATCAGTTGCTCTTTTTGATAGACTGGCGTTTGTCCGTTTTCCCCCTCAATTAATGCTTCTTGTGCATCAATTACTAATAACACTTGATTCACTTCTACATCTTCCTCTCTATTTTTGCCTCAACTATACTCATTCCTGGTCTTATTGAATTACTCCTTCTTTACTAAAAAAATAAACGAATTCGATTAGACTCTCCTTCTTCCCTAGCAATCAGGAAATTTGCACTGTATCTAGGAAAAAAATATAGGTATAATAATAAAGGTGACAATAATGTGACGTATATAATAGACTGCCGTGCATATAATAATAGAAAGAAGGGACAACCTCTATTCATTTTTATTAAAAAGGAGTTTTCATATATGCTTGATTCAATTGAAAGACGATTAATGGAAAGAGAATTACATTTTTTGCAAAGAATGAAAAAACATATTACTAACCCACAAGATCCTAGAAATCATATTATCGATGACCATATCTCTCTATTGCAAGAAGTGATCAATACTGATCAAGTGGTCGATTAAATATAGTCGTTACCAAGTTAACTAGAATCCATAGTCTTTTTAAATATTGTCCTTTGATTGTTTGACGAAACTATCATAAGACCTATAGTTGTTTCCATTAGTCGGAAAACTCCTAATTTACTAATGTCTTTAACTCCCCATTACCTGCCCACTATTTCCCTTTATTCACATAGATGCTTAAGGTTTATACTTTGCTACATCATCTATTCTTAGTAAGAGACTTCCCTTCCTTGTTCTTCATTTCATTTGCCCATAAAGAAACTGCACCTCCATTTGTTAGATTACTACTCCAACAATAGAGATGCAGATTAATAGTTCGGATGAATGATTCATCCTATGCTTCTACACATTATTTGGTTGCTTTTCATTACGATTGGCAACAGTGTAAAAGAGAGTAAAACCAATAAAAGATGTAACGAACAAAATGGCGCCCATCGGTATCGCTGTTGATTCATTCAACCCTACTAATGGAGAAACCATCGCTCCTACCACAAGTGGAAGCATTCCTAAAATGGCACTTGCACTGCCTGCCCGATGCCCTTGAAATTCCATTGCTAATGTAAATGAGCTTGTCAAAACCATTCCCATTGAGAGCATATAAATAAAGATTGGGATGACGATTAATGCTAGCGGTCCTTTTATAATCGTCATCAAGAGTAAGAATAATGTCGACGATGCAGCGACTGTTACCGCGATTTTCAACAATTTTTTCTCTGGCACTTTTCCACCTAAACGACCTACGATGGAACTTCCTGATATAATTGCAAGACCATTTATGCCAAATAGAATACTAAATACTTGCGGGGAAACTCCATATATCCCTTGATAAACAAACGGCGTACCTGAGACATAAGCAAAACTCCCTCCATGAACGAAGCCAACGATTAAAGCATAACTAATAAAAGAACGGTCTGTACTCAAATCTGCCATTGTCTGAAACGTGGATTTTAAGGAACTTGGCCTACGCTTCTCTACCGGTAAGGATTCCTTAAGTTTTAAAAATACAATTAGAAAAATAATGAATCCAATGATTCCTAAGCTTATAAATATCCAATGCCAACTGGCAGAAGGAAAAAGCAAAATGCCTCCCCCAGCAATTGGAGCGACTAACGGAGCAACCGCATTAATGACCATCAATAGCGCAAAAAACTTCGTTAATTCTCTTCCACTAAATGTATCTCTTACAACCGCTCGCGATAAGACAACTCCCGCCGAGGCAGTAGCTCCTTGCAAAAATCTTGCAATAATAAGGGTTGTAATATTAGGGGAAACTGCACATAAAAAAGAGGCACCAGCAAAAAGAAGAATAGAAATTAAAAGTGGTTTCCTCCTTCCTTTTGCGTCACTAATCGGACCAATCACCAATTGTCCAAAAGCCAATCCAATTAAACAAGCTGTTAAACTCAATTGAACCATAGAAGCCGATGTCTCTAAGTCCGAAGCAATGCTCGGAAAGCTTGGTAAATACATATCAATATTCAACGGTCCTAATGTCGCTAGCATCCCTAAAAGTAATGCTAGTATCATTCGTTCTTTACCTTTTGGATTATGAGTCAATACACTCCCTCCCTTCTAATATAGGTAAGAGCTCAACTAATTTATTAATTTCATAAGTTGGTGTAATGTCTGTGTCATTAGCTACTTTTGCAACATTCATCCAACAAGCATCCATTCCCGCAGCAAGACCGCCTTTTATATCAGCTACTAACGAATCACCAATGATGAGTGCTTTTCCACAATTAAACTGATCTATGCGCTGGAAACAATAATCGAAGTATGACTTCATCGGCTTATGAAAACCAGTTTCTTCTGAGATAAAAATATTTTTAAAATAAGGAAACAAACCGGAATCACGTAACCTGCGATTTTGCGTTTGTGCTACACCATTCGTCATAATATAAAGTTCATATTGCGTGGAAAGTTCTTGAATAAGAGAAAGCGCACCATCTAATTGTTCATGCCCTTCAGATAAAAAATTGCGGTAACTCCGCTCCATTTTTAAGCCGTCTACTTGCTTTCCATAAAGTCGGAAGAACTCGGTAAATCTTGTATTTAAAAGTTCCTCTTTGCCAATCTCTCCCCGTTCATGCGCATGCCATAACCCTTTATTATAGCGATGATAATCCCCTCTTAACTCATCAGTTAACATGATATTTTCTTGCGCAAACAAACGCTCTAATGCCCTTTTTTCCGTATGCCTAAAATCTAATAATGTGTCGTCCACATCAAAAAATAAATATTGATACTTTTTCATATATAGCCTCTCCTGTTGTGTCATTCATATAGGGACGAACCAGCCATTTCCCTCAGGCCCTCCCAATCTTTAATCTGAATCCATTTATCTTTTCTTTCAACTAAACCAAGTTCATTAAATTGTTGAATCACTCGATTTAAGTGGCGATAGCTCGTTCCAATGAGATTAGCAGTATCTTTTAAATTTTTTGTACTATGCACACCTGTCACTAATGAGTGTTCCTCATCAAATGAATGCGATAATAAATAGCTAGCTAGTCTGACTTCTACTGGATAGAGCACATTTAATTTTAAAAAATTTGATTTTGCATTAAATTTATCCGTAATAACCTTAAGCATAAACATGAGAAACGGGGAATATTGTTCGCAATGTTTGCGGATAAATTTGTAAGGGATTTTTATCACTGTTACTGAAGATACCGCTTCAACTGTATTGATAATATCAATGTTTTGGATATATTCAATATCACCAATCAACTCAATCGGTGTTTGAAATGAAAGGACAAGTGTTTTTCCTTCTACAGATGTCGTAAATACCTTTGCTTTTCCTTTCACTACGATGTACAAAGTCTTCGCCGGTTCCCCTTGTCTACAAAGCTGCTCACCCTTTTCTACAGTATGCAAACTCAAATGAGGATACAGCCTTTCGGGTAACACCTCATGCAGATTATATTTATCCATATAAAACTGAATGTCCACTCTACTCATGTACAACACCTATTTCCTCTTCATTTCTTTTCTTATTTAAAGATAACAAACATTTTTTGAAAAGGACATATGTCCCAATAATTCGTACTTTAGTAAAAAAATTAGTAAATGATTTGTCGGAGGGGAAAGATCATTGTTTCTTTATGAAGCACTTGTGGGGGGAGATATAAGTAGGGGAACATGAACTTACTTATATTAGCGAACTAGTCAAATTATATAACACTACTAAAAATCCTCATTTGCCAAATCACCTGAAACTGTTATAGCAGTACGCGAACCATCTCCAACAGCAATCGCTACTTGAGAAGGAGAAATAAATGCAGCGTCACCAGTCGCATACACACCAAATATAGTCGTCCGATTATGTATATCACGAACCACTCTACCATTTACATCTTTCTTGCAGCCTAATCCATATAAAATGGTCCCATTATGTTCCCATCTTGGACTGACAAAAAGCGAATCAACTTTTTCTGTTCTACCATTTGTGAAAATAATGGTGGAAAGACTCCCCGTTTCTCCAACTAATTCCTTAATCGGATAATCTATGACAAGGATATCTTTACTTAGTAACTGGTCTCTTATCCTCCTGTCTATTGAGAAACCATTTGTACATACTAATATTTGTTTTGTTATTTGATGAATAAGTTTGATTAAATGAAATGACCCAAGATGATCATATAAAACTGCAATTTTTTTACCTCTCTGCTCCCAACCATCACAATAAAAACAATTATGCACACTTTTTCCATACAAAGGTGCCAACCCATTAATCTGAGGTAGTCTTTCTCTAATCCCTGTTGAAACTACGATTTTTCTTCCTTCGTATACTTCTTTATCTAACGTTACAATAACGAAAGATTGGTCATTTTTTCTTGCATGGATGACTTCATGATTTTTTATTGTAACAGAAGGGTAATGGATGATTTCCTCATAAGCTAACTGTCTAAACTGTTCTACTTCTATGCCATCACGTGTCAAAAAGCCATGTGAATAAGTGGTAAATCGATTCCTCGGACGATGATGGTCAAGTAACAGTACCGTTCTATTTGCTCGACCTAATACTAAAGCGGCACTTAACCCCGCAGGCCCACCGCCGATAATGATACAATCATACAACATGCTCGTCCAACCCCCCTGTATATCGTTGAGTAAAAGCTACTTTACCATCCTATGCAATGGCATTTTAAAATATCCTCTCCTTTTACTTAGAATCCTATTTTCAATCGAACATCGTTAATATAATAAATAAACTTCATTCCCTCAAAAAAAAATCTAAGTAATCATGATGAGGTGATAAAAGAAAACGAAGAAAACATTTGAACTATTTTTTTGGAAATACTCATGATAAAAGTCCCCCATTATTCATCATCCTTGCTCTTCCTAGTTTCTCTAAGGAAAATCTTCGACAAAAACCCTTCTTTTCTCCTCTATCAAAAAAAATAGAAAATAGTTACTATTATGTTGAAAAATAGATTGTTTACTGAGGTGTGAAGTAAAGATTAAAAAATCAATACAGAGGAGTTGCGATGATTTTGATAAGGAAAATTACTTTTTTATGTCTTGCTTTTATCCTTGTGATTTCTTCTTTACCAGGAATTTCTTATGCAGAGTCAGCAGAAACGAATCATTTTCCAAATCCTTTTAAAAGCAAAGTAAATATTCGCTTATTGGGGACGACTGATATCCACACCCACCTTTCCAACTATGATTATTATCAAGACAAAGAAGTGGCGGATTTCGGATTAGCCAAAACAGCCACTTTAATCAAAGAAGCAAGGGCGGAGGAGAGAAATAGCTTTCTTTTCGACAATGGTGATCTGATTCAAGGGAATCCACTAGGGGATTATAAAGCAAAGATCAATCCAATCAAACCCGGAGAATTACACCCAGTATTCCAAGCTATGAAGCTTCTAGATTATGATGCTGCCACTGTAGGGAATCATGAATTTAATTACGGATTATCATTTCTAAATGAGGTATTAAATGATGCCCCCTTCCCTTATGTTAATAGTAATGTCTATCACGTAAAAAAAGGAAAAGGGAAAGAAAAGCAATATTTCCAGCCATACAAAATCATTAGAAAAATAGTTAGAGATGAGAGAGGATTTCCTCACTTATTAAATATCGGGGTAACTGGTGTCGTGACACCACAAATAACTGAATGGGATAGAGCGAATTTAGAAGGGAAAGTTTATACGAAAGATATTGTCCAATCTGTTAAAGAAACCATTCCTAAAATGAAAAGAGCGGGTGCTGATCTAGTGATTGTCCTCGCACATTCTGGCATGGGGACGGAAAATTATACAGAGATGGATGAAGATGCTACATATGCGCTAACAAAAGTAAAAGGAATCGATGCTATTATCTCTGGTCATAACCATAAGCTCTTTCCAGGAGACTTTTCAGACTTACCGGGAATAAATGAAGAGGAGGGGACAATTAATGGTGTACCCGTTGTGATGCCTGGAAACTGGGGGAATCATTTAGGCGTCATTGATTTATCGCTTACCACCTCCTTTGGGCAATGGAAGGTAAACAAAGCACAGTCAGAATTGCGGAGCGTTTATGATGCAGATGACGAAACCAATGTAGTTGCCGATCCAGACATACTAGATGCTATCCAAGATGCTCATGAACAAACTTTAGAATATGTGAGACAACCTGTTGGCAATACGACTGCCAATATTCATAGTTACTTTGCATTAGTAAAAGATGATCCTTCCATTCAAATTGTTACCAATGCACAGAAATGGTATTTAGAAAAACAACTAGCTGGTACACCAGAAGAAGGTACTCCGATTTTATCTGCTGGAGCCCCTTTTAAAGCTGGTGGACGTAACGGAGCAAATTATTATACTTATATACCTGAAGGAACTATAGCGATTAAGAATGTCGCTGATTTATATTTGTATCCAAATACGGTTGCAGCTATTAAAGTAACTGGTGCTGATATAAAAGAATGGTTAGAAATGTCGGCTGGTCAGTTTAATCAAATCCTACTTGGCGAGGAACAAACACAACCTTTAATAAATGATCAATTCCCAACATATAACTTTGATGTGATAGACGGAGTCACTTATGAAATTGATGTAACAGAGCCTGCCAAATATGATACTGAAGGAAAGTTAATTAATGCAAATGCGAATAGAATCAAAGATTTAAGCTATAAAGGTGCACCAATTGATCTTGAGCAAAATTTTATTGTTGCGACTAATAATTATCGCGCAAGTGGGCAGTTCCCAGGTGTAAGAAACCAACAATCAGTTACTATGTATCCAGATGAAAACAGACAAGTAATCATTGATTACATTCTTGAGCAAGGCACCATCGATCCTACTGCAGATAATAACTGGACATTCACGTCTGTTTTAAATACACCAAACATTCAATTTGAGTCGGCAATAGCGGCTAAAGATTTACTTATTGAAAATAGTCCGATTCAATATATTGGACCAAGTAATAATGGATTTGGACTTTACACCATCACATTAGAATAATAGAGAAGTATTGATTTAATAAAGAGGCTTTGTGTACACCTCATAGCCTCTTTCATTTAACTCACAATAATGAAGAGGAGCGATTTTACATCAGATGACTACGACAAAGAACTTTTCTATCTTTCCCGAAGAGAATCGATTAAATAATCTTCACCTCCACCAGATACTCCTAAACATCTCTGATGGCTGCTATTATTTAAACCAAGATATGCAACTATTATTTATTAATCGTTCGGCAGAAAATATGTTAAATATAGTAAAAGATGAAATACTAGGCCGAAATATTTGTGAGGCTATCCCAGATTTATGTAATAAAGTTCGTAAACAGTTATATCAATCATACAAAAAGCAAAAAGGCATTAACTTTAACCTCTCATACACAAATGAAAAATATTTTAAAGTGAAAACAATACCCGATACAACAGGCCTTCTAGTTATTATGCAGGATATAACAGAGACGACGAAAGAAGATGATAGAAAAGCTTACTATGAAAAATTACGGTTGATTGGGGAAATGGCAGCTGGTGTCGCCCATGAAGTGCGTAATCCACTAACAACTGTGAAAGGCTTTCTTCAGTTAGTAGAAAAAAATGAAGACTTACTAAAATATCAAGAAATTTTCCTATTAATGATTAATGAGATTGATCGCATAAATACTATTATTAGTGAATTTCTCGATATGGCTAAGAATAAGCCTAGGCGAAAAGAGAAGGAGCACCTCAACGAAATCATTCAATCGATCTATCCATTGCTAGAGACGAGAGCACTTAAAGAAAATAAAAAAATCCATCTTCATTTACACCCTTTACCACTATTAAATTTAGATCAAAACGAAATGCGACAGTTAATCATAAATATGGTAAATAATTCTTTAGATGCAATGAAAGCGAAAGCATCTATACATATTCGTACATACTTAGATCGTGGTCAAGTCGTATTATCTATAACAGACGAAGGTACAGGAATTGCCCCTGAAGTAATGAATAAGATCTCTACCCCCTTTTTTACAACAAAAGAAAAGGGAACGGGTCTCGGGCTAGCCATCTCGTTCACCATTGCCAAAAGAAACAATGCTACTATTGAATTTACTACAGACTCATCTGGGACAACCTTTTACATTCGTTTCACGATTCAAGAGCATTACTAATTATTTAAAGGGGTTGATATCGAATCATTCAACCACTTTTTTTATTCCCAAGTTCTGTTGCGATTCATTTCACTCTTTTGTGCAAAGGCTTTCTCTAAATCTATATCTAATTTATTCGCAAGCTCGCACACATTCCATACAACATCATATAGTTCTAAACCTAGGCGTTCTTTCACCACTTCCTTATCCTCTTCCCATGAAAGTGATAGAACTTCCTTTGCCACTTCACCTACCTCCGTCACGAGAAAGAGGGCACGAGCCTCTACGGTGTTTTTATCAAAGCCTTTTTCCTTACTAAATTGCCCAACCTCTTTTTGTAACTCTGCTATATTACTCATCTGACGCATACCTACTCCCATGTTTTATTCAATTGCTCGCGATAAAAATGAATCGCACCTTGATAAGCAGTAACTGACTCATCCCTTGAAGTATTAGCCAATAATCTCAACAAATGGTTCATCGCTAATTCATGTTCCTCTAAGTTATATAAAGTCATTGCTAAAAATGCCACTAGTGCACCGTTATCGGGAAATAAATTAATTCCTTCCACTAATACCGCTTTAGATTTTTCATATTCCCCTAACGTTCTAAGTGTACTTCCTAAACCAATATAAGCCCCATCCAATCCCTCTTTTAGTCCCTTTTGAATGGCTTTTTCATAAAGGGACACAGCCTTTCTTTCTTCACCGAGCAAGTCATAACTCCAAGCACTTTGGTATAAAAGATTTGCATCATCGGGGAAAGATTCCAACATTTTTAAAAATCGCTGATTAGATAGCAACAATTCACCTTGTTTTCTTAACCTTAGCGCTTCCATTATCTCTTCTTGCATATTTGCCACCCCTATTTATTACAACACTATTCAGAATATTAAACAAATCCAGGGGTTTATAGCCATTTCCCCCAGCTTCATTTATTTTAATCTACCGACGATTACTTCAAGGTCAACCGTAATTTCATTATGATCCCCTTCAATAAACAACTTCTTCGTATTTTCTTGTCCACTCCAAGTGAGGGGTGTCATTTTCACAAGTTGTTTCTTCTCTTCACTACTAAGTTCTACAGTGTAATGCAAACTGTTTTGACTTATCACATGAAAATGTTCTTTAAACAATTGTAGTATCTCTTGATTATCATAGTGATTATTTTTGGATAATGCACTTCTTAACTCAAATAAATAATAAGGACGAGGCACAACCTTAATTACGATGCCATCCTTTCGTAACACCCTTTTAAACTCCTGATAATTAGAAGGCGATAGAATATTTAATAGCACATCGATGGAGTGATCGGTGACTGGTAGATTCGCCAAATCCCCAACAAGCCATATCCACTCATCATCATTGCCCGCTGCCATTTTAACTGCTTCTTTTGCAATATCTAATCCGACACCTACATACTTTTGCTTAGTTAAATTTAGCTTTTCTACGATCATATGTAAATGCGAGCCTTCACCGCAACCAGCATCAGCAATCGTCTTTCCTTGACTAAGCTCCTGTATATGCGCAATTATTAACTGTTGTAACGGATTGTATAGTTTTGTTTTTGTAATGATTTGTTTTCTTGCTTCAAATAGCTCCTTATCATAATGACTGTTTACTTTATGAGTCAGGAGATTAATATAGCCTTGCTTTGTAATATCAAAACTATGGCGATGGCTACAAATTAGTCGACTATTGTCTTCCACCTGCAAAACTTCCTTACAAATAGGACATCGTAATGGTGATTGCAAACGTGTGATTTGCTCAATTCTCTTCTGCTTTTTATTCATGTTTCATTCCTTTCTCACTTAAGGGGGGGCATCTAGTTATGGTCGAATTAATAATACGCCTCCACAATGAGAGATTTGCTTATAATCTACTTTAAACTTTAATGCTACTAATTCTTCCTTTAGTTCCTCATAGACGGTATAAAATTCACTATGATCCCAATCTTTTTCACTTCTGTTCTTACATTGATCATGCGCACTTCTTGTTTCAAAGGCAATATCTCCAATAATAATTGCCCCTCCTTCATGCAACGAAAAGGATAGTTGTTGAATCCATTCGACTTTTTTCTTATCTGTTATATGATGAAGTGCATAGGTAGAGATAATGGCATGAAATTTTTGCTTCTTATATTCGGGTGGAAGACCCTCTTCAATATTTCTTTGAAAAAGATAAGCGTTTGGCATTTTTTCCTGTGCAATGGCTATCATTTCTTTTGAAAAATCAATGCCATAGATGATATGGCCGTCATCGTACAATCGTTTTGTTAACGTCCCCGTGCCAAAGCCTACATCTAAAATGGTTGATGTTGGATGATGTCCTGCCATATGATATACAAGATTGATTACATCCTGATAACCAGCAAAAGGATAAGCCTCTTTTTCCTCAGATCGTTTTACGGATTGATCATAATCCTTTGCCCATTCATCGAACCCTCTATGATTTAATACCAATTCACATTCCCCCGTACCTCTATTTTTTTATCATCTGTACATTGTTATATTCAATGATTATTTTCTGTTTCATCTCGAACACTTCTCTCCAATTTGATTATTTTTAGTTTATCACAAGCAATGTAAGCATTGGGATACACTGTGATAAATTTGTAATTATTGCATTTCAGGTAGAAACTTAGCCACCTTATATACTCCTTCTCCTAAAAGCGGTGAAACAAAGCCATAAAACATACAGATTATTGTTCATATACACATATGATTTGAAAAAGTATGCAGTTGTTTGAGTACACAGCACCATTTAAAGAAGGTCACTCAATAAACAATCACACAAGAAATAGAAACGTTAGAATGGGAAATGTGAACAATAAAAAACCCAAACAAGTTGAGTTTGGGTTTCATTTACATATAGCACAGCAAGTTTAAAGCGTAGATTAAAATGCTGCTGTCCAACCAGCGTCAGCTGTAATAACCGTACCATTCACGAAGCTCGATTCATCAGAAGCTAAGAATAAAGCCACTTTCGCAATTTCTTCCGGTGTACCGACACGTGGCATAACCGCTGATGCTAATTGAGTACGGCTCATACCAAATTCATTCGGCTGTTTTAATGCAGCCGCAATATTTGTAGCCACCCCACCAGGAGCAATAGCATTACAACGGATTCCTTCTTTTGCATACATAAAACCAGTGTTTTTTGTTAAGCCCACAACTGCATGTTTAGATGCTCCATAGGCTGCACCAGCATGCGCACCGTTTAAACCACCTGTTGAAGCTGTGTTTACAATCACGCCTTTCCCTTTTTCAAGGAAAATCGGAATGGCTTTACGCATAGCTCGCATTACACCTTTTGTATTGATATCAAAGATCAGATCCCATTTTTCATCTGTAATATCTCCTACAGGTTCCATTGCATCCATAATACCTGCATTATTCACTAAAATATCTAATGTACCGTATTCTGCTACAGCAGCATCAATCATTCCTTCAACTTCATCTAATTTAGCAATATTTACGCCAAGAGCTAGGGCTTGTCCCCCACTAGATTTAATCGCATCAACTACCGCTTCTACACCTGCTTTATTTAAGTCGACAGCAACCACTTTTGCACCTTCTTTTGCGTATAACTCCGCAATTGCTTTTCCCATACCAGATGCTGCACCTGTTACAATGGCTACTTGATCTTTTAGTTTCATAGAAAATTTACCCCTTTCATTTATGCACTTTCATTAAAGCGCTATCAAAATAGTTTGTACTCTTTCAGTTTAATCTTCTATAATTTAAGTAACAATATGCAAAACAGATAGCATTTGTTCAAAAATAAATACATTGGGTATCACTTGTATATTAATAAAAGTTAATCAACAAAGGGAAGGTGAATTGTTGATGAAAAATGACCGAAGAATTCATAAATCAAAAAAAGGGCTAAAAGATGCTCTTATTACTTTAATGGCTGAAAAAGAGTTTAAAAAAATCACAGTGACTGACCTTGTACAAAAAGCGGATTTAAATCGCGGCACCTTTTATAAACATTTTCAGACGAAAGAAGAATTATTAGAAGAATTAACCAATGATATACTAGATGATCTTATTCGGAGCTATCGTGAACCTTATATCGGTATTGGAGAATTACATATTAAAGATTTAACCACATCAAGTGTAAAGATTTTTGAACATGTATATCAATACGAAAGTTTCTATTCCGTAATGATTCATTCCCACGCACTCTCTGGATTTCAAGATAAGATTATTTCCGTTTTAACACAGCTTTCTCAAGAAGAAATTGGCTTTGATCACATCCCAAACGCCATTAACCATAAATTAATAACAAACTATCATGTATATGGCCTCTACGGACTCATTATTTCCTGGGTAAAAGGAGGCTTTAAATATAGTCCGACTCATATGGCCGAACAATTGATTGAAATGCTTAACTACAGCTCTAAGCTACCAATCGTTAATATTAAACAGAAGGAAGCAAGAAAACCTTAAAAACATTAGGAAGGCAGGACGCTATTTTACTTATGCCAATAACCATGTACTGATGAATAAAATTCAATTCGCTCACCAGAAGGATCCGGTAGCATCTGATCTACAAATAATGGTAAACGAAAACAACTCGGCGACTTGACACTGCTTTTAGTCGCCTCCTCGTCAGGTATCCAATCAAATTTCACTCCCGCCATGGATTTTTGACGCGGTTCTTGCCTTTTCCTATCAATTTTTTCTCCCGAGACGAATTTTTGACGCGGTTCTTGCCTTTTCCTATCAAATTTTTCTCCCGCCACGAATTTCTGATGCGGTTCTTACCTTTTCCTATCAATTTTTTCTCCCGCCACGGATTTTTGACGCGGTTCTTACCTTTTCCTATCAAATTTTATCCTCACCACGAATTTTTGACGCGGTTCTTACCTTTTCCTATCAAATTTTTCTCCCGCAACGAATTTTTGATGCGGTTCTTACCTTTTCCTATCAAATTTCACTCCCGCCATGGATTTTTGACGCGGTTCTTACCTTTTCCTATCAAATTTTACCCTCACCACGAATTTTTGACGCGGTTCTTGCCTTTTCCTATCAAATATTTCTCCCGAGACGAATTTTTGACGCGGTTCTTGCCTTTTCCTATCAATTTTTATCCTCGCCACGAGTTTTTGATGCGTTACCCCTCTATTCTGATCATCATCACATGCACTTAATGCGAACTGGCAAGAACGAACATCGAACTGGCAACTGCCCAACTTGCTCACCAAATAAAAAAAACTCGAACACTGTATTGTTCGAGTTCAAATGATGCTAAGATCGCATACTTAATTACTTCAAATTAAAAATAATTCCTACTAAAGAATAAATGATTACTGTTGAAAAAAGGACTGTCATATGGATAAGTGAATAGGCGAATAAAGCGTTTGCCCATTTCTTCGGATCCATCTTCTTATAACCATAGATACTAAGAATTAACCAGCCAATACCAAGCAACAATGATACAAGTGTTAACCCTGGGCTTAATGGCCAGAATAAAAAGCTTGTTAAAATTAACAAAACAAGATAGACGTTTGTTTGTAAATAGGTGCGACGAATTCCTTTTACAACAGGTAACATCGGAACATTAGCCGCTTTATAGTCATCATGTTTACGTATTGCAATCGCATAAAAATGTGGCATTTGCCAAATAACTTGAATAACGAACAAGCCTAATATTGCCGGATGTAAAATATCTGGATGAATGGCAGCCCATCCAATTAAAGGCGGCATCGCTCCTGAGATACTCCCAACTTCCGTATTATAAATGGTTCTTCTTTTTGTCCACATAGTATAAGGAACAACATAAAAAAACCAACCTAAAAAACCAAGCAATCCTGCTAGCGGAGTTGCTAATGATAACAAAACAATACCTACTAACCCCATTACTGTCGCTAGAATTAACACTGACTTAGTAGAGATATCACCTGTAACTGTTGGTCTAGTCTTCGTCCGCTCCATAATAGAGTCAATATCTCTATCATAAACATTATTAAAAGCACCGGCAGAACCGATAATAAAAATAGAACCAAATAAGGCAAATAATATTTCTGGTATCTTGTCTAAAATACCATAATCATACGTATATAAGGCGAGCGTTAACCCTGCGAACATTGGAAACAAATTGGATTTAATAATCCCTGTTTTAATGGTTGCAGCTAGAATTTTAGTAATTGGTTGACGCTTTTCGAGTTGCTGCATTGAATTATTCATGCTAATACCTTTCTCCATAACAAGAGGAACTTTCCCTTCCATAAGAAATTTCAATTATATTGTAACACTAAAAAAGTATTTATAACTTTTTAAGGAAACCTTTTCACAATATCTTCAAAAAGAAGTGACAAACTATAGCTATAAAAATACAACCTCTTCCATTATAATCATAAGAAAGACATTTGACTAGATACCCTTGGTTATTGAGTAAGTATGAGAAAAGGAGAGTCCTATGACTGTATTATACGGCATTATTATCTTTTTACTCATTGCTGCTATTGTTGGTACCTTGTTATTAACAAGTCGCAGTGATGACAATTACCGATCTTCTACAAAGAAAAACAGTAGAAATCTTTCACTTATATATATTATCCTGATTATCCTTTCTATTATTGCACTAGGTTTATATATTATCATTTACTAATACTTCTGATGAAGGAGATTATTATGATCAACCAACAATTAACTGAAGTGACTACCATTCATACAATGCTCCCAAACTATTGGCCACACTTTATCGCTTCACCTTATGCCTATTATAATCATGAGTCTATTTATTTATATCATCATCCACAATTTAACGGTCAAGAAGTCATTTTACCATGGAACAATCAATTTACGGGCTGTACCTCGATTATTTTCGAAAATGAAGCAACAGCCATTGTCGATATAAACATCCTTAATAAAGAAGAAGTATACGCCACGCTTATTCATGAACTTTTTCATTGCCACCAATATCATAAGAAAGAAACGCGTTTTCCCAATGAGTTAACAGGAATGGCTTATCCTCTTGAAAGAGAAAATATTCAATGGAGAATCCAGGAACGAGAGTGGCTTAACCAGGCATTACGTATGAAGGACATCAATAAACAAAGAGAAGCGATTCAAGCCTTCATCTATTGGAGAGGAAAAAGAGAAGAGCAGTACAATGAGTTTGTTCAATATGAAAACCTTATTGAAACAATTGAAGGGCCAGCGTTTTTTATCGAATACCACGCATACAAAGATATCGTTAATCAACCAGATGAACGGGTACTTGAGCGTTATTTAAAGTCATTAACAGACTACTCTATTATGACAAATAAAATAAGACATAGTTGCTATCCCTCGGGTTTAGCTATTTGTTTATTACTCGAGACATTCTCTCCAAAATGGAAAGAAGAATTATTCGACCATCAACTAACTCTTTATGAAGTCTTAAAACAAGAATTTGAATCATTAGCTAAAGCACCAAAGAGAATGCATCTGGCATATTCCTTAGATAATCTTATTCATGAAGCTGAAATAAGTAAAGAACGTGAAATTAGCCATTTTAAAGAAACAAACGGCTTGCTTTTTACGCTGATAGGCCAAGGAAAGATCCAACAATTTGATCCTATGAATATTATAAAATTACATAAAAACTTCTTACATAAAAACGGTATGACCATACGTCTTCAAGAACAGTCGATATACTTTTCAAAACCTGTGTTAGCCCTAACAGAAAATGGCTTAAGTGATGTGACACAGCTACAATTTTTCATTGACCACCCTCCAGAACAGACAATAGATGGCATTTCTATAGATGGAATTGGCCATTTTCTGGGAGAGCTTAAGCAAATCGGGGATAATTTTCAATTTATATTAAGTAAATAATGTATTAAAAATGAATAAATCATTTGAGGGATATTCTTCTCCATATCGTTTACGTATCTGTCTTTCGCTCAGTTTTTTTGCGCGTTTTTCTTTCCGAATGACGCGCTAATTTTTGTCTACCCGGATTCCTTCCTCTTTTTTAGCTACAATTCTTCTTAAGTGACGCACAAATCCGTTTAACATTCTCACTCAACCAATATGCACTTACAAGAAAGCCCGATGACATTGAGAGTATTTCAAACGAAAATTCTATTCATACACTTATGCCATTTTTCGTAAAACCTGATCTTTTCTTTTGTTATAAATCACAAACTTCCACATTATCCAAAAATAATTGCCTTGGTATCAATGACCAAGACAAATTAGCATCCATTATCTGAGTGGATTATAAGGAGTAAGATCGAATGGTAAAGTATGATCCAAAGCGATTTCACTAGCTACCACCCCTATGTAAGGGCCCATTGTTATCCCCGACGGCCCCAAGCCTGTTGCTATCGTTACATTATGATAGCCTTCCAGTTTACCTAATAACGGAAGAGTATCGGGTCCCATGGGTCGAAAACCTACTCGCATCTCGGAAACTGAACTATTTTCTAATGCTGCCATCTCCAATCCTGCATCAATTACTTCTTTCACACCTCCTGCTGTCAATCGATAATCAAACCCCGAATCAGTTTCTCTCGTTGCACCTACCACGATTCTTTGATCATCAAAGGCTAGCATATAATAACTAGAATCCGGAATAACAACTGGCCAGTCTGAAGTATCGTACTCCTTTACACCGAAATGAATAATTTGTCCACGTTGCGGTTTAATCGTAATAGAATGATCAAGGGGTGAAAGCAACTCATTTGTCCATGCGCCAGTTGTTACAATGATTTGATCACCAGCATATAATTCCCCATTTACCTCCGCACCTACTACATGCCCATTCTTTAAAGTAAGACTTGCTTTACCTTCTACAAATTGAGCCCCATGTAAGGAAGCTGCTCTTTGCATCGCTTGACAAAGTAAATGCGCATCCACCCTAGCTCCCCCACTCACATAGAGTGCTTGATATTCTTTATTCAATAGCGGGAATAAAGCCCGTGCTTCCTCTCCTGATAAGCGCTTAATATCACCTACCTCAGGCGTACCCGCTTCCCGTTTGGACATTGCCTCCGCTTGAGACTGATTGATCCCCTCATCGTCTTTGCTTATCGCCAACGCACCAACCTGTTTATATCCTATATCCGACTCACCATCATTTTTTAATTCCTTAATGAGCTCTCCATAATACAAAGCCCCCCTGCGAGCCAATGTATACCAATCTGGATGTTTATGATGAGTAATCCATGGACAAACAATGCCAGCTCCAGCAGCAGATGCCCTACCTTCATGGTTCGCATCAATTACTGTAACATCGATGCCGTTTCTACTTAGATGATAAGCAGCACTCGCTCCAACTATACCTGATCCGATAATGATCACCTTAATTGTTAACATCTCCTTATAATCAAACTGTGATATTTGCCGTTTTTTTATGAACGGCACCCTTTTTTTGAGAAGATTCTTTATGTATACATATATTAATATAAAGGGTACTGAAAGAGGTCCATTACAAATTTATAAAAGGAGGAATGTCCATTGATATCTTTTAAAGTTTTACTTATCCTTCTCATCTTTTTATTTTCGATCTTGATAAGCTTACTTTTTAGAAAACTCGCCTTTCAGTACATTGATAGCATTGCCTTTCTTCTCATATCTATCTCCTCTTGCATTTCTATATTTTTCCTAAAAGGGAGTCATCAATATTTCTTCCTAATAGCCTGTATAAGCAGCTTTTTGCTTTCCTGTATTTATTTTTTTCTCTCATTCTATGAATAATAATTATCTATTCTGTTTGATCGTTAAAAACATTTTTTCTATTACTGTTTCTGGTATAACCGTTACTGCATCGCCAAAACTAATTTCTGCAAAATAATCGTTATCTTTCTTTTGAATGCTAGCTGTGATACCCACACCACATTCCTCATAAACCAATTTCAACAATTGTTCTATTTCCTCTATGCCTTGTTCAAAATAAAGATGGAACATATTTGATTGAGGAACTTTTGGTTTTGTATACAACCCATTTATTTGGTTAAATCTCTCAGCGAAATATCGTGATATTTCATAATATCGCTTCATTTTATTTTTTCTTTTTTCATAATAATAGTCTGCTGGAATGATATAAGGATAAAGACTAATAAGATCTCCACCGAACCTTCTTTTCCAAATCTTCGCTTCTTCAATAAAGGACTCGTCACCTGCTAAGATTGCACCAGCTATCCCACCTACACCTTTATAAAAAGAAAGATAGACACTGTCAAATAATGCACTTACTTCTGCGGCGCTCTTTTCATAATAAGGCAGCACTTCTAATAATCTCGCACCATCTAGATGTAATTTAATATTATTTTTGCGGCAATGATTTACCATTTGCTGAAGTTCTGAAAGTGGCGGTACCACCCCGCCTATTTCTCTTTGCGGCAACTCTAATAACAAAGCAGCGAACGAATCATCTAAATGGCAAATATCTTCATAACCTACAGGTCTATTTGCTTCACTGACGAATGTTACATCAAATTGATGAAGGATCCTAGGTCCATCTTGTTCATGAATTTCTAGGTGACATAATGGATGATAGGCAATTTTTTTTGATTGTTTTTTATCACTCCAAATTCTAAGTGCAATTTGTTGTGCCATTGTTCCACTTGGAAAGAAGACTGCTTTTTCTTTGCCTAATAATGTCGCCATCTTCTTTTCAAATGCTGCAATTATTTGGCCTTCGCCGTAAATATCACTTGTAACATCTTCTGGCACATGGCGGAAGGCTTCTTTAAGTACTTCCACTTGGCGCACTCCATGACCGCTTAAAGTGTACAGTGATTTTTGATAAATATCTTGCAAAAGTGTCAAAGGGAGCGACCTCCTTATTCTGAATTTTCATGATTATTATAACATGCCTAGAGATGATTGATAGTTAGAGAATTTCGCATGACGAAATTTTCATGCTTTTAGTCTCGATGGCAGACTACAATTTCCCCCTGACAACGGCCATATTGTTTTTTTATGTGGGCTTTTTGTATACCTTCAATGTTCAGCGGATAAACATGCGCCAAAACTGGGGCAAGATCACCTTTTTCTACTAATTGCTTTATTTGTTCCAACCCCTTATTAATTGAATATAAACATTCCTTATCAACGCCTTGAAATCTCGACTTGGCAAATTTTATCACTTTTGCTTCTGGCTTCAACCACCTTAACGCACTAAAAATTGGGGAGCTATGCCCAATTGTATCAATTAGTAAATCAAACCGCCATTGCTCATGAATAGGATCCAGACGATCTCCATTAATATAGATTACATCTTTCTGCTTTGCATCTTCGGTAAGTACGCCTATAACTGTGCCCATTGCCTTTAAGATTTGTATGAGCATCAAACCTACATTCGTTTGACTACCTAAAATAAGAACATAGCTTCCTTCCCTTACTCTCCCCTCTACTGTTGCTTGCCATGCCGCTATACTACTTTCTAAGAGAGAAGCCGATTCAATGAATGTTAAATTATGAGGCATGAGACAAACATCAGATGATGGTACGATCGTTTCGTTTGCATATGTCCCATATGTAGAAATAGTCGTTTGAAAAAATACCTTGTCACCCTCTTTAAACTGGGAGACGCCTTTTCCTATTGCTTTAATGATTCCCGCTCCGGAACTTCCTAGAATTATCGGTAAGGGAAGATTGTCTCTCAATCGTTTTCCCGCCCTGAATTGCCAATCACTTTCTAACACGCCACTCGCTTTTATTTGAATTAATATCTCGTCATCACCTACTGGTGGTGTTACAAATTCAATTTCACGCAATTGATAAATATCGCCATATTGATGAATTCCAATTCCCTTCATAAAGATGCCTCCGCTTATCATTCTGTTTATATGTTCATTTTTACCAACTAGATCTATTCTTAAAAATACATCTTGTACACATAATTTTATTGATGTTTCACATTCTAATGATAATCATGTTTGAGAGGAGGGAAAGTATGAATGTAGCTAATATCTTTCGTATATTAAATGCCATCATCTTATGGGGAAGCATGTTTTTTATCCCTGGTAAATCCATTAAAAGGTTTCTTCCTGTTACTTTATTTTGCTCTTGCATTCTTTTAATTGAAACACTATTATCATTTGTTTTTAAATGGTGGAGGGTAAAGGGCGGAAAAAAATACATGGTTTATGATTCAATTGCCTTTATATTGGGGCCATTTTTTACCGTTAATATTTGGGTATTCCATTTAACCTACGGGAAGTTTATTCGGTATGCTGGGCTTAATCTAATTATTGATCTTTTATTTGCATACCCTCTCAATGCTTTCTTTCAAAAAATTGGTCATTATAAACTGTACAAATTCACATCATTTTCATTATTTATTTCTGCCTTCGTCTATTCATTAATTAACTATGGCTTTCAAATGTTATATGAACGACCTCCGAAAGATTATATAAAAACGGATAAGGTGAGTAAAACAGAACTTACTGTTAAATGACCTTATCCTCATTCGGGAAATAAGCTTAGATAATTTTCGCTATTTTTTCAAGAGAAGTATTGATGGTCGATATTTGCTGTTGAAGAGAACATAATTGTTCATAAGAATACGAATGAAATAAGGCATTAATATAGGCTGCTCCCTCTTGTGTTAAACGAACACTAACAATTCTACGGTCATTTTGTGCTCTACTTTTCGTTACATAACCAAGTGCCTTTAACTTATCAGTCATATTCGTTGCAGCTGCTGGGGACATATAGAAATCTGTAGAAATATCAGTGATTTTCATATCACCAAGTTTTTTCAACTTCATCATAAGCCAAACAAGATTCTCATTGAGGGTTTTTTGCTTATGCAATAACACATGAATAAAGTATTTATTGCTAGCCATCTCTCCAATTAGATGCTGTATAATTATTTCATTCCTTGCTTTCATCTATTCATTTCTCCTAATCTTTTATGAAGTAAAATAACTATGAAAGGTTGACGCTCGGCTGTATCACCGAACGCCTATACAATCATTCTTCTGTCAGTATCGTTTTTGCTAATGTATCATCTAATTCTTCAAAATCATCATAGCTGATGGTTTGATATAGTTCTTTTCTAGTTTGCATATTACTAAGCGCATCTTTTTGTGAACCTGTTTCTTTTATGATATTAAAAACGTTTTCATATGCTTTAGCTGCCACTCTTAATGAAGTAACAGGATAGATAACCATTTGAAAGCCCATTTGTGAGAATTCATCCGCTGAGTAATAAGGCGTCTGACCAAATTCAGTCATATTTGCTAATAAAGGAATAGAAATCGCTTGTGAAAATAGGCTAAACTCTTCTTCCGTTTTTAATGCTTCTGGAAAAATAGCGTCCGCTCCAGCTTCTGCATATGCCTTCGCTCGTTCAATCGCTTCATCAAGTCCTTTCACCGCTCGTGCGTCTGTTCTTGCTACAATAATTAAGTGTGGAGCAACTTCCTTAATCACCTTAATTTTTTGTATCATTTCTTCTGTCGTTACAAGCTGTTTACCATTTAAATGGCCACATTTTTTCGGTAACTTCTGATCCTCTATTTGTACAGCAGCCACTCTAGCCTCTTGCATTTCCACAGCTGTTCTTGCCGCATTTAATACCCCACCAAACCCCGTATCAATATCAACAAGTAATGGTAAATTAGTTGCTCGAATAATTTCTTTCGCTCTTTGTGCCATCTCAGCAGATGTAACCATACCAAGGTCTGGCAGTCCTTTACTTGCCGTATATGCAGCACCTGATAAATATAGCGCCTGAAAGCCTGACTGTTTCGCGATTAGGCCTGCCATTGCATCATGTGCCCCTGGTATTTGCAATATATTCTTATCTAGCATTTTTGAACGAAATTGCTCAGCTAAATCTTGTTGCAACACAGGTTTATGAACAATCCATGCCATCTTGCATCACCTCTCCTAGATAATGAATAAATTCATAAATTCATTCACTGGCATCTCTTTTAACCATTCTTGATTGGAAACAGCTCTAGCAATGCTTGTTTGTGCCTTGTTTGAAAAATGAGTTTTGATATTATACTCGAACTTCTGCAATACTTTTGGAATCGCTTCGTCACGGCGGAATCGGTGACCTAATGGATATTCACATTCAATTTTCTCTGAAGAAGTTCCATCTTTATAATGGATTTGTACCGCATTAGCGATTGAGCGCTTGTTCGGGTCTAAATAATCTTTCGAGTATTGATGATCTTCAACAACTTGCATCTTCTCTCGTAAACTATCTACTCGTGGGTCGCTTGCTACATCATCCTCGTAATCCTCTGCGCGAATATTTCCTTTTAATAAACCAATAGCTGTAATGTACTGTATACAGTGATCACGGTCAGCTGGATTATGTAATGGACCTGTTTTATCGATAATCCTAATCGCTGATTCATGTGTGGTAATCGTAATTCGATCAATATGATCTAAATCATTTACATCGCCATTTTGATAAAGTAAGACGGCACACTCTGCTGCAGTTTGCGCGTGAAATTCTGCCGGATAAGAAACTTTGAATAACACATTTTCCATTACATAAGCACTTAACTCTCTTTGTAAGGTAATTTTTTGCCCTTTAAACAGAACGTCCTCAAAACCCCAGTTAGGTGCAGATAAGACACTGTTATAGCCCATTTCACCTTTCACAGCCATCATAGCTAACTGAACACCCCTACTTGTGGCATCTCCAGCAGCCCATGATTTTCTCGAACCCGTATTTGGCGCATGACGATATGTTCTTAATGCAGAATTATCCACCCATGCAAGTGATAATGCATGTATCACTTCTTCTTTTGTTGCGCCAAGCATCTTTGCCGTAACAGCAGTTGTTGCCACTTTAACAAACAATACATGATCTAAGCCCACACGATTTAAACTATTATCCAACGCTAATATACCTTGAATTTCATGAGCCTTGATCATCATTTCCAGGACTTCAATCATTTTAACTGGCTCTTTACCAACTGAAAGACGTTGCCTACTTAAAAAATCTGCAACTGCTAAAATGCCACCAAGGTTGTCAGAAGGATGCCCCCATTCCGCAGCTAACCATGTATCATTGTAATCCAGCCAGCGAATCATACAGCCGATATTAAATGCGCCTCTAATGGGATCCAATTCAAATGTTGTACCAGGGACTCTTGTTCCATTAGGTACAACGGTTCCTGGTACAACAGGACCAAGTAGTTTTGTACATTCAGGATAATCTAGCGCTAATATTCCACAACCAATTGTATCGAGTAAAATATAATGTGCTGTGCGATAAGCCTCTTCACTTGTTATTTCATAATCCAATACATAATCAGCAATTTTCGTTAAAATAACATCGGTTTCAACCTTTTCATTCGTTTTCAGCATTTACACGTAATCCTCCTCCATTTGGTAAAGTATGTCGTGCTCCTGAATAAATGACCCGCGGTCTAAATAAGCGATTGTTTTCATGCTGTTCAATGACATGGGCACATAAACCAACTGTTCTTGCACTAAAGAAAATCGGTGTGTAAAGAGGGATAGGAATTCCTAACATGCCATAAACCGGTGCGGCATAATAATCTAAATTAGGGTATAATCCTTTCTCAACTTCCATAATTCTTTCTCCTGCTTCACATTTTCGAAGCAATGAATCATCTCCATTTTGTATCGATAACTCTTGTAGAGCTTCTTTCATCATTAATGCTCTTGGGTCCATTTTGTTCATATAAACTCTATGACCAAAGCCCATAATCTTTTCTTTTTTAAATAATTTTTTATAGAAGAGACTTTCCAAGCCACCGACACTTTCTGCTTCATTCAACATGTACATAACCGCTTCATTCGCACCGCCATGCAAGCTCCCTTTTAAACTTGCAACTGCGCCTGTTAAAGCTCCAAAGAGATCGGATTGTGTAGAAGCAATTACTCTTGCGGTAAATGTTGAATTTGGCATTTCATGTTCACTATATAAAAGTAATGATTGGTCAAATACTCTTTCTTCTAAATCGGATGGTACTCTACCAGTTAACATATAGAAAAAGTTGGCACTATATGAGAGGGATTTATCCGGTTCAATTTTTTCCAGACCTTGTAATATACGATAACTGTTAGCTACAATCGTTGGAACTCCTCCAAGTAGGCGATAAGCTCTTTCTTTATTTCCTTGCTTCGACCGATCATCTAAAGTCGTATCATATCCAGCTAAGCTTGAGATGCCCGTGCGGAGCCCATCCATTGGATGTGTTCCTTTTGGTAAATGAGTAAAAACCTCCATAACGGCCGTCGGTATTTCATAATAGGACTTTAACCTAGTAGCTAATGCGTGTTTTTCCTCGTCTGTTGGTAATTGATCTTCTAGAAGTAAATGGATAATATCTAAATATCTTTTCGTTTTTGAAAGTTGAATTAAATCATAACCTTTTATGACAATTTCTCCATGAACCGTATCTAAAAATGAAATGTTAGTCTCAGAAGCTATGATTCCCTCTAACCCTGGTATATATTTCTCCTCCATGCTCACAATCATTTTCCTCCCATCCAATTACATCGTGCCTGACAATGCTGTAAGCCCTTTCAGCATTCCTCAAATATATTTGGATCTTCTCTTCTTCTACAGAGAGTGTTTGGATGTCTTCTTTACACTGTTCTAACACTTTTCTTAAACTATAACCCTCAGCAGAATAGCTGTTTATCATGATCGTAGATTTCATTATGTTCACATAATAAGGAACGGTTCCAAACAAAGCTTTTCCTCCGTTCTTGCTCCCCTTTTTTCCATATCAATCCATTAAAAAAACAACTTCTAGAAAGAAGTTGTTAAGTTCAAACGAATACTAAAAATAAACATGCAACTTTGGCATGTATTCATTACCCGTACTTAACACCTCCTATATCCACGTAGGAATTGATGTTTACACTAAACAGGCAGGTCTCCTGGCTTATGGTCAACATGATACGAAACCTTCCCATCTCCTATTGAAGGAAACAGTGGCATCTTTCGTATCACTCGCAAATACAGTTGCGGGACAGCGACGGAATCTAACCGTACTTCCCTTTTAAGTAAATAGACAATCAAGCATTCTATTTACACCTATTTTAGAAAATATTAAGTTGTTCCACTTAAATATATCAATATTTTAGAAAATTTACAATCCTTTTTCTTATTCACACTGCTTTTCACTTTTTATTAATGTCATGTCACCTACAACCATAGCTTATAACATTTCCCATTTTGTAGAAAAAATAAATCGCCCCATAGACAGACAAGATGGCTTTTTGTTATAGTATATTAGTTACCATTGATAACTATTTTAAATGAGGTGGATATTATAATAGCTAGCCAAAGATTCTTCCATCATTTTATGATGCTTTATCGCCCTTTTGAAAATAGACTGAATAGCTTATTAACGAAACACCAATTACAACGAGCACAGTGGACAATCCTTTATTATCTCTACCATTTCGGTCCAACGACTTTAGTAGAAATTGCTGCGTATCAAGGTGTTGAAAAGCCAACAGTCACGAGGACAATAAACCAGCTTGAGGAATATGGATATGTAGAAAAAATCCCAAGCATGGATAAACGTGAAAAGAAAATGAAGATAACGAACGAAGGTGAGCGCATATACAAACAAATCCGCATTCCGATTGATCAGTTCGAAATGGAAATATTAGAGGGAATCACAACTGAAGAACAAGAAGAATGTATTCGGATTTTTGATAGTATTAAAAGCAATTTGTAAGGAGGAAGAAAAAAAATATGCGTTCAACAAAAGAAAAATTATGGACTAAGGACTTTATCACCATTTCTTCCGTAAACTTTTTTCTAACATTAGTGTTTTATTTATTAATGGTTACCATTGCGGTGTATGCCGTCGAAGCACATCATGCGACTGCCAGCCAAGCTGGCTTAGTTACAGGCATATTTATTATAGGAACATTGGTGGGAAGGTTGTTTATCGGTAAATATATTGATCGTATTGGCCGGAAGAAGACTTTAATCATCGGCTTACTATTATTTAGTTTATCAACAAGTCTTTATTTTATTGAAATTGATGTTAATTTCTTACTTATTACCCGCTTCATCCACGGTTTAACATTAGGGATGGCAAGTACAGCAAGTGGTACAATTGTCGCTTCAGTTATTCCGCAAACAAGGAAAGGTGAAGGAATCGGCTATTTTAGTATGAGTAACACTTTAGCAACAGCAATTGGACCTTTTATCGGTATGTTAATGAGTCAATACACAACTTTTCATACGATTTTCATTTTTTGTTTGGTTCTTGGTATTATTGGCCTACTTATCGGGTTTACTGTGAATGTGAAGGAATTAACTGAAGATGAGAAAGCTCAATTTCAATCATCTGGCTTTCAATTGGCTAGCTTTATTGAACCAAAGGCACTTCCAATTGCACTCGTCACATTAACCGTCGCATTTTGTTATTCTAGCGTCTTGTCATTTATTAATTTTTATGCAATTGAAAAGGACTTAGTCAATGCCGCTAGCTTTTTCTTCTTTGTCTATGCCATTGCCGTCTTACTTTCCCGCCCTTTCACTGGTAGATTGATGGACAGCAAAGGAGCAAATTATGTGATGTATCCAGCGTTCATATTATTTGGTGCAGGTCTATTCTTACTTAGTAATTCTTCAAATGGTGTTATGCTATTAGTGGCGGGGGCTTTAATTGGCTTGGGCTTTGGTAATATGCAGTCTTGTACACAAGCGATTGCCGTCAAATTAACACCCCCCCATCGCATGGGGCTAGCTACTTCCACCTTCTTTATCTTTCTCGATGGTGGTTTAGGTTTTGGACCGTATTTATTAGGTTTACTGATTCCTATAACAGGCTACAGTATGTTATATATTTATATGGGGGTTGTGGCAATTGCTTCAATTATCCTTTACTTCTTAGTTTATGGACGAATCGAACACAAGGAAAGTAAACAGGCACACCAAACAGCATCAATGTAAAATAAAGTATGTTATCATTAGAGAAGAGACTTCATGTGATTGAAGTCTCTTCTCTCTAATTAAAATGGTTTATTCGGTTCATATGTCGGCTGTTGGTTAGTCACTTCATACTCATAACTTTTTTCCATTCCTGCTTGTACTTCTTCTGACTGTTCTAATTCTGTATCCATTTGATTGTATTGTTGAGCCTCATTCTGAGCAGCAATAATTTTTTCATCCACTTGATTATCATACTTTTTTTCCATTGCTTTTCACTCCCCTTTATAAGATGTCTCGCCTATTTTTCCCTCTAAAAAACGATTTATACAAAATAATAAAAGGAGACTGTTCCATGAAGGAATTAATTAAAAAACACCTTCCGCATCTTCAGGAAATACAGATTGAAAGCAATCATTCTGGTTGGGATCATCATATTTATATTGTCAATCAAACATATGTCATTCGAATACCAAAAACAAAACAAGTATTAGCGAAAATGAACAAGGAAATCAAACTACTGCACCAGTTATCATATCTTTCATCGATAATTGAAATACCAAATTATCATCCATTTTATAATAAAGACGGACAAGTGATTGGTGTTTTTTACCCTTTTATTAAAGGACAAGCATTATCTCATTCATTGATTATTCCTCCTTTATATGAAGCCAAGCGGCTAGGTATATTTCTTACAGAATTACATCGCTTGGATATATATGAAGCAAAGAAAGGCGGTATAGAAGAACGACATAGTAAAGATTATTGGGCGCAATTACAGCAAACGCTGAAAACAAAAATATTTCCGTTCTTAAATGAAGGCGAAAAGGAAGAAATTAATAAACTATTTTTAGCGGTGTCAAAATTTAAAGAAGCAAAAGTGGTGATTCATGGCGATCTGACAAGTGCCAATATCCTTTATCATCCAATCAAAAAGGAGATATCAGGAATTATAGACTTTACAGATACGCAAATAGGGGACCCGGCGTTTGACTTTGCAGGGCTATATTGGGATTTCGGAGATCAATTTACTAAAGAAGCTCTCGCAGCTTATGAAACACAATTTAATAAAGAAGAAATGTATAGAAGAGTCACTTCCTTTTATGGCTTACAACCAATTTTTCACGAATGGTTAAAAATCGTCAATGAGCAGGATGAAAAAATTGTAAATAAAGGAATGACCAAAATACAAATGATTCGAAAGATAAGTTAACAGTTATTCTCCACTATTATCATTAGAAACCGAACAAATCCATATGAATTTGTTCGGTTTCTTGTTTAGACTTACTTCGTTTATAATTATTCCATCCACGCTGGCTTTCCAAACCCTTGAAACGATTCGTCGATGATTTTTTCAAATTCTGCAGACTCAACCACTTCTTTTAAGTCTTTCGCATATTGTTTATCTTCATAGTCTGCTCTAATTGCAACCACATTGCGATAATCATCAAGCATATTTTCCAATGCTAGTGCACTTAATAAGTCCATATCGGCTGCCAATGCAAAGTTACCTGGAACTGCAGCTAGATCAACACCTTCAAGAGATCTTGGTAATTGTCCTGCTTCAATCGGTTGAAAGACTAAGTTCTTTTTATTTTCCTTCACATCTTTTTCAGATACTGTTAGTGGATCGGCATTTCCATCAATCGTAATAAGACCTTCGTCACTTAACGTATTTAAGGCGCGCGCTGCATTCGTTGGGTCATTTGGAATAGCAATGGTTGCACCGTCTTTTATCTCATCAATTGAATTAAACACATTCGAGTAAATTCCCATAGGGGCTGTTGGGACAATAATTAATGGTGTTAAGTCCATATTATTTTCTTTCTCGAAGTTCTCTAAATAAATAGTATGTTGGAAAAGGTTAGCTTGGATATCATCTTCATTTAAAGCTTTGTTAGGTTGGATATAATCACTAAACTCTACGACAGTTACTTTATATCCTTTTTCCTCTAGACCAGGTACAATGGCTTTCTTCAACATATCACTATAAGGACCGGCAGTAGCGCCAATTTTAAGTTCTTTCGTTTCATCTACTTTTTCTCCACTCGTGTCTGAACCTCCGCCACATGCTGTTAGTAAACTAACAGTTGCAATGAATAAAACAATTAGCCACTTTCTCATTATGTTTCCTCCCCATAGCTGTAACCAGAATTTTAACCAATAAAAAATGCCACTATTCATCATCTGAAAGAGGCATTGATTTATATTCCGCCTTATCTTTCAGAATGAATGGATATCATTCTGCAGGAATTGGCACCTTCCCAATATTGGGGGTTGCCGGACGTCATAGGGCCTAGTCCCTCAGTCTCTCTGGATAAGCTTTTTATTTAATTTTTATGATATGATATTACTACTCTCCATTATTTTTGTCAATGTTCGAAATAATGTTATTACATCCAATCTTCTTAGAAAAAGTGCCTATCGACAAAACTTCTCCTTCTTTATCCTTTTAAAATAAAAAAGGAGATTGAATATTTCCCTTTTTATAAAATTAACTGGACATTTTGTCTTTTTGGTTATAAAATGCGTTCGTATATAGATTAAATAAATGAAGGTGGATTAAAAAATGGAATTATCGCATCGTTTGAAGCAATTACCTCAACAATTTTTTGCTTCCCTTGTTCAAAAAGTAGCTGCTGCAAAACTTGAAGGCAGAGACGTTATTAACCTAGGACAAGGCAATCCCGACCAGCCTACACCTGTACATATTGTACAATCACTTCAGCAGGCTGCCGAAGACCCAATGACACATAAATATTCTCCTTTTCGAGGAATTAATGAATTAAAGAAAGCCGCTGCTTCCTTTTATAAACGTGAATATGGGGTAGACATTAACCCTGAAAAAGAAGTCGCTATCCTCTTTGGCGCAAAAGCAGGTTTAGTAGAAATTCCATTATGCCTTCTTAATGAGGGAGATTTAATGCTCTTACCAGATCCTGGTTACCCTGATTATGAATCTGGTGCGGTTTTGGCCAATGTAAAATACGAAACCTTTCCTTTAAAAGAAGAAAACCATTTTTTACCTGATTTTTTACAGTTTACGGAAAAACAAAAAAAGGATGCTCGCCTATTATTTTTGAATTACCCTAATAACCCAACAGGTGCGACAGCTGATTCGACATTTTTTGAAGAGACTGTTGCTTTTGCTAAAGAAAACAATATCACCATCTTACATGATTTCGCTTATGGCGCCATCGGCTTTGATGGAAAGAAACCTGAAAGTTTCTTGGCGACAGCCGGAGCGAAAGATGTCGGCATTGAAATGTATACATTATCTAAAACATATAATATGGCTGGGTGGAGAGTTGGATTTGCAGTTGGAAATGAAAAGATCATTGATGCCATCAATCTTCTTCAAGACCATATGTATGTGAGCTTATTCCCTGCCATACAAAAAGCCGCAGCCGATGCATTAAATGGGGATCAAACGAGTGTAGATGAGCTTGTTGCACGATATGAGGGGCGTAGAAATGCATTCATGAACGCTTGTGAAAAAATTGGCTGGTACGGCAAGTCACCTTCAGGGTCATTTTTTGCTTGGATGCCTGTACCTGAAGGGTATAATAGTGAAGATTTTGCTGATTACTTACTGGAAAAAGCCGATGTAGCTGTCGCCGCTGGAAAAGGATTTGGCACTTTTGGTGAAGGTTATGTTCGAGTTGGATTACTTGTCGATGAAGAACGATTAATTGAAGCAGTAGAACGAATTGGTCAACTCAAATTATTTTAATATAAGAGGTAGAAAAAATATAGTAGCCACAAACCTAGCCGATAGGAACATGTATAAGTTTATGTTCCTATCGGCTAGGTTGTGTAACTTGGAGGCTTTTATTAACGAACTCAACCTTCAATTTTCTTTTTCCTCGCTTCCGTATGAAAAGCGGTTATCCATTTATCTACAGCAAATATGTTGGGAATAATTTCTGGCTTAATCGCCGTAAAGGAAGCTAAGTCATATAAATTCGTCAACCTTCCACCTAATAAAACCCTAGGTTTCTTTGGTAAATACGAAAAAGCTTCCATATATTCAGTAAGTGCCGTTAAATGAGGAGCAATTGAAACCGATAGGCCAATCACATCTGGTTTCCAATCTTTCGCAGCCTGCAAAGCATATTGTACAGGTAAATTGGCTCCTAGAAACTTGATCTTCCATCCATTCTCTGCGAATATACTTGCTACCATCTTCAATCCTAAATAATGCTGCTCCCCTGATAAACAAAGAAACATGGCAGTCGGTGCAAACTCATTAGTTTCGAACTGATGAGTTGCAGCTAATCTTGAAAGAATGAGATCGCAAACCCCCGATGCCAAATGTTCATCTGCAACGGTTATCTCAAAATTTTCCCATTTCAGGCCAATTTTAACCATTGCCGGTGTAATAATATCTTGATATATTTCTACATTAGACAAATAATCGAATTGCTCAATATATTCCCAAGCATCAACAAAGGCTCCAGTTAAAAGGATTTCTGCTAGTTCTTCCCCCCTCGTCACTGTGCCTCTCCTCCTTGGACATCTCTTAAAATAGACACTGCCTCTCTTAACAAACCTATATAGGCAGAACTAATTTCATTCTCTACCATCGTACATTTTTTTAATTCCTCTTCTAAAAAAAGAAAATTATCAATCAAGGTTTGTGTAGTCATACCATATTTAATTAAGATACCTCTTAACCAAAGGGTATAGTCAGTGAAAATCTTTGATGTATTTAATTCCATTGCCGTCTTTAAATAATCTAGGTGATGCATATTATCAATAAATGTTTGATTTCTCCCACGGTCACCGTATCGTTCAATTAATGTAGGATCCTCTCGAAATATCCTTTTTGTTACTGCTTCAGCGATCATTTCATATTTACTCACTTTACCACAACCTTATATTGCGACACTTTTGGAATCACTGCTGCTAATTCTTTATCTGGATACTTCTTTTCAAGATCATGAATTCGTTTAAAATCTTTACTTCTTACCCATCGCAAATAATCTTCCTTTGTTTCGAAAATTAATTGTACTGTAAGTTCTCCTTTACGTTTATCGTTTTGCAGCAACATAAAGTCGACAAACCCATCTGCTTGATCAACTAGACGTGAACGATTCTTATATATTTCAATCACTTCATTTGCTTTGCTTTCATTTACATCAAAGGTTGAGAATACAGTATACATAACTTCCCCCTACACATTTGGACGTGTGTTACTTCCCCATTCCATAACAATGGTCGGAATACTAAATCCGTAAATAGAATCATTCATTTCTCCTACTTGTTTAAATCCTTTTGAATGATAAAAATCGATAGCAGCATCATTTTGCATAACGACAGAAACCGTAATTTTACGAACACCTTTAAAATAATCAAACATTGCTTTTAGTAAGGCTGTGCCAATACCTTGACGGTGAAAACTCGGCAATATATATAAAGCGCCTAATTCTATTTCTTTTTTTATATTTATTAAAGAAAAATGAACAAATCCAATCACTTCTCCTTTTTCTTCAGCAACGAATAAAACAGAAGTAGACAAACCTTTCATTAAAGCGTCTTCATTATATACAGATAATAAAAAATCAACCTGTGTCTGCTGGGGAATCAAGCCTTCATATGCGTAACGCCAACTCTCCCTAGCAACAGATTGGATTTGTGTACTATCTTTTCTTGTAAATAATCTAATTTTCATATTTGATACCTTCTAAAAGGTAGGAAACCTTCCCTTAAAATAATGATTATGATAATCAAATTGTTATCATATTTATGATTGTAACAGGAAATGAAGTTAAGAAAAAGGCAAAGACGAGTTTGGTACGGCATATAAAGTAAACACACCTAAGTTTTTACTTAAAGCTTGTTCAAAAAAATTATTCTATTGTATAATAGGACTAGATAAAGGCATATATTAAAAAAGATCGGTGGTGCGGCAACACCGTCCGATCTCGCAATAGTATTAGCCATTTAATAATTGACACCGTCCACCTACAGCAGGTGGATTATTTTTTATCATCGTTTTTGAATTGTAGCACAGCCATTATTAAACTTGTAAATGTACAAGCAAATACCAATGCCTCAAAAACTGACAAAGCAACACCCCCCTTCTACGGGGAATAATGGCTTTATTGACTATTGCTATTCTTATTATAGCACCACTGTATTTATTTTTGGAATTTTGTGAAAAAATCACATGATTGAATCTAAAAAAAGAGCTGAAAAGAATAAATCCTCCCCAACAGCCCTTACGTTTTTGATTATTTTTTTAGCCCACGCTTTAAGAGCGTTATTTCTAACTTGAAATTTCTTACTGCTTCTTCCTTTGATAGCTCTTTGGAAAATGCCTCGATAATACTGCGCAGTAATACCGATGTAAGTATTTTCATTAAATACTTAAACTCTTCCTGATTTGAGATATGCAATAATTCTGTGTTTACCTTTGATTCGAATTGGATGAACTGCTGATTGGCTTCATATCCATTAAAACTTCGACCAAATTCATGTTCCACTTCATATGTCATATTTAAAAATAAATTTTTGAGAAAGTTACGATTCTCATCTTGTTCAGTAATCACCTTTTCAAAAAAGGCAATCATCATTTCAAAAATATCCCCATTGTACTTATTTAATAAAAAATAAACTTCACTTTGATTTCTTTTTACTCTTTCTTCTAGCAAGTAAAAAAAGGCATCTTCCTTATCTTCAAAATATTGATAAAAACTTCCCCTTGGAATACGGGCAGATTTAACAATATTACTAATGGATGCTTGCGTTAGTGGCACGCGAGAAAATTCTTGCTTCACAGCATTGATGAGCTTTTCTCGCTTTTCAATTGGTAAATTATAAAAAGTAATTTTTGGCATTATACTCCCCTCCCTAAGAGAATAATCTAAAATGAAGAACGGCGCTGTTCTTCGTGCAAGAATTCCATAAATTGCGCTAGCGCCATAACAGGCTTCTCATTAATCATAATGATATATCTTTTTTTCATTTGTTCGGTTGCTGTTTTGCTTTCATTAATACGTTGGATCATATAATCAACGCTTTTTTTCTCAATTGCTTTTCTGCGGATTTTCGATTCTTTAGATAAAGCCATACCTACTGCACCTAAAATAGAATAGATAAGCAAAGTTATCCAAGTGTTTTCATCCGTAGGCATGGTGAAAAGAACGATGATGATATTCATGATTGAGAAAACAACTAGCGGGAATGAAAATAAGGAATAACGAGAAGCCACTCTCATTGCTGGCGCCAAACGTTCATTCAATAATTCGATTTCTTTCTTAACAAATATAGGCATATCAGTAAAAGGATTCATATTCATGTGAATGCCATCCTTCCTAATTTATTTATTTTTAAAGACAAAGGGGCGTTTTCCCCTGTCTATAGGTTTCCCTTACCTAATGGGAATACTGCCGGTAAATACATACCGATGTTACCAAAAATCAGCTGTGCATATTCCTTAAACCTTGTGGTCTTTTACATATAGAAGCCTTTATACCTTGAAAACGAAGATTCTCAACAATTTGGTTTAATGGCGTGTTCAATATTTCCCCTCCCAAGAATGACAATGTGTCATAATCACTTCCCATCTTAAATGACAACGTGTCATATGTCAATCTAAACTAAGTTGATTTTATTTTGTAAGTCGAAACTATTGTCAACTAAACTGGACAGGAGTATAATTTAACCATAACGTTATAGTTTGGAGGTATCACGTTGGGAACGAGAAACTAAAAATCGGTGAGTTGGCAGAAAGAGTAAATTTAACTAAAAGGACCATTGATCATTATACAAATCTTGGTTTGCTTGAAGCAGAACGTTCTCCTGCAAATTATCGCTATTATGACGCATCAGCCATCGAAAGATTACATTTGATTGAAAAGTGGAAATCTGACGGTATGTCATTACTGGATATTAAGAGAAAGTTAGACGAAAAAGATGTTCACGAAGCAGAAGAAATTGATGTACGTGAACTAAGAATTAAGATTAATGGATTAAAGGATGAGGTTTCAGAAGTGCTTGCGCATTTAAATAAAACTGATGTAACAAGTCAGGAATATATTAAGAAGAATGTCTCTTCCGAAAGCATGTCCCTTATTCAAACATTGCTTTTACTCTTAAAATAAACGAATAAAAAGGCATTGCTTATAGGAAATTTGGACAATGTAATGGTAAGACATGAATTCTCGTCACTTCCTGAGACTTACATTCATGAAGAAAATATAGGAGGTGAAAGTCTTACCAAAAGTAAGACGATTACATTTTGACGGTTACGTTAAATTTAATATTACTTGTTATACTTATTGCTTTAACTGCTTTTTTCGTGTCGACGGAATTTGCGATAGTTAAGGTTCGAATGTCTAAAATTGATCAGTTAATAGCGGAAGGGAATAGTAAAGCCCTTTCAGCAAAAAAAGTAGTTACCCATTTAGATGAATATCTATCCGCTTGCCAGCTGGGAATTACTGTAACAGCACTTGGATTGGGGTGGTTAGGTGAACCAACCGTACTCAAGTTGCTACAGCCATTATTTAATAATTTAAATCTTAATGCCTCTCTTACACATGTGATTTCATTTGGTGTATCATTTGCGATTGTGACTTATTTACATGTGGTCCTTGGTGAATTGGCACCAAAAACGATCGCTATTCATAAGGCAGAAGCCATTACTCTTATTTTTGCAAAACCTATTATTTGGTTTTATCGCATTACCTACCCTTTTATTTGGGTGTTAAATGGGTCAGCCCGTCTCATTGTTGCGCTTTTCGGTTTTAAACCCGCATCTGAGAGTGAGGCTGCACACTCGGAAGAAGAATTACGTATTTTAATGTCTGAAAGTTATAAGAGTGGCGAAATCAACAAAAACGAATTGAAGTACATGAATAATATATTTGAATTCGATGAAAGAGTAGCAAAAGAAATCATGGTTCCACGAACAGAGATTATTACTTTTTCAATCGATGATTCCTTTGAAAATCTTAGAAATACCATTAAACAAGAACGTTACACTCGCTATCCAGTTGTCGATGGTGATAAAGATAATATTGTTGGTTTTGTTAATGTTAAAGAATTTCTTACCGCAAACCTTCAGCCTGAAGAAACAAAGAAGCTTACTATACATGATTTTATTAATCCCGTGTTACGTGTTATTGAAACCATTCCAATCAACGACTTATTAATAAAGATGCAAAAAGATCGGATACACCTTGCAATCTTAATGGATGAGTATGGTGGAACGTCGGGATTAGTCACCGTTGAAGATATTGTAGAAGAAATTGTTGGTGAAATTCGTGATGAATTTGACGAAGATGAAATTCCGGAAATTCGTAAGATAAAAGAAGGCCATTATATTCTTGATTCTAAAGTATTAATTGAAGATGTTAACCATTTGTTAGACCTTGATTTACCAGATGATGAAATCGATACGATCGGAGGATGGTTCCTCACATTAAACTTTGATGCTAAACTTGGTAGCCAATTAGAGTTAGATGGATACTTATTTACTGTGACCGAAATCGATGGTCACCAAATACATTATCTAGAGGTTAAAAAAATGGATGACCTATCATAACAAACACAAGGAGCCGCTTATTGATTAATGAACGGCTCTTTGTTTTGCCTTATACTAACTTTTTTTCATCGAGTTTGAGCTGTGCTTCTAATTCTCTCCTCATTTTATCCGTTTCTAATAAATAATTTTGATGTTTGAGTTCTTCTAATTTTATTTGATCTTCAATTATTTTCGCCTTTAATTCGGTTTGAGAACTTAAATGGCTAGTAATAATCGCAACGATTGGTATTCCAAAAATCATGATGACTGATACTAATCCAACAATCATTTTGTATCCCTCCTCTAACAAATCGATCTTATTTACTATATTCTATGTTCAACCAGCATTTCCTTTACCATTAAACAACAAATAAGGCGATGTTTCACTTATCAAAGACATCTAAGTATCAATTGTAATTACCTTTCTTGGTATATACTTGTTTGTGAGTACAGAAGTTTTATTTTTAGTTAAAAATCAACTCTTCAAAACAAAAGGACACGTCATCCGATGCCCAATGGTTAAATTTTTTAAAAAAAACGAATGTCTGCACGTGCTAAAATTCTCTATTCGGCATGGATAAAAGGTTGATCATTGGTGGTTTGTTTTAAGCAACATCCCAGACCCCCTTTTTCTTTAAGAACGAATTCAACAACATGCGCCATCCCCATTATGTTCGAATGATTGCTAAAAGGAAAACCAACAGATTACATGGATAACAGGTGGGTGAAACAGAGGGAGCAGAAACAATCCAAACAGTTAAATTTGACCATTAGAGAATGGCATTTACATATAGCTCAGGTCATGCTGGGTTTTCTAGAGGAAAACGCGAAAAGCAGACATAAAAATCCATGCCCCCTGTTTTAGAGCCATTAGAAGAACATACTAGGAATAAAAAATGATACGTTTACCTATTTACTTTAGTCATCTTTTCCACTTTTATTAATAAAGTATAAAGAAAGTGGAAGAATCAAATGAATGATTTCTCTTAATCTTTTATTTTACAAATCAGCTAAAGTGGGTATAATGGATAATAACTTGAAGGAAAGGTGGGGTACGGATGACGGGCAAAAAGAGTTTCTCTTTTGGATTACTTATCATGTTCTGTGCATTTTTAGTTGTCCAATATCCTAGCGAACATTCAAGTTTGAGCACTTGGGGAGATCATCAACATGCAGTCTTTAACGACTCCCATTTAAGTGATACCTCTCCATTAAAAGAAGAGCTCAAAAAACATCCGCTTGTTTTTGAGCATGTATCACTAATGCTCTTCAGCTTACTCTTACTTGGCATCTGCCAAATCACTTATGTTTCTATTCAAAACAGTAGACATAAGCAGCCGATTTTCTTCCAATCTAATTATCTATAATTATTCTTTTAATTTTTGTATGAATAGTACACAAAATTAAAGGAGGAAATAATAATGATTGTTCGTATGATTATGATTAGTATGTTTTCATTAACTGCAACTACACTTTTATTTTTCCAAGGATTAGAGATTTTCCAAGCTTTCTTTGACTATTATAAAAATAAATAAAAAGCATTCATATAGCCGCTCATTCTACTTGAGCGGCTTTTATTAATACCCTTTCTTTTCCTTTTTTACTGACAACCAATTAGCAGGATCACTAGTTACAATCCTCTGCATTATAAAAATGAAACCAATTGTTAAAAACACTCTAGAATATTTACCCGCTTCAATTGTAACTTAAGGAATTTATACCTAAAGTTATACACTATAACGCATCCCCTATTTACTCCAAATAAAAAGACCAGAATGATTATCCTGGTCCCTTTCTATATAAAAGGCTTATTTCGCTTTTTCATGCCTTTTTTCTAAACGTTTTTCGATGACTTCAAGTTGATCTGGATTTTTTAATAACTCTTCTTTATTACGACGAACTAACTCGATGTATGATAACTTTTTCTTTCTCATAAATATTTCTCTCCTTATTCAAATGACTTTATTTTCTGAAAATAAAGTTCATATCTTTTTTAGAAGAAAACAGTTTTGTAAGATTTTCTGACAAGTTTAATTGTCCATACAAAATCCTTTTGAGTTTTCTTTAAATTCAGATTAATATGAAACAGAAGAAATGTCAAGACTTTTGAACCAAAATATTATCTTTATATAATTACGTCATAAAATCTTCACAAAATTTTAACAATTATACAAACCTTATTAAATACTGTTTTATAACATATTCAAACAATATTCACCTGTATTCATATAGGAGAATTTTCATAGCTCCATTAAATATCTGATATATTAAAAACATATTGACATAAATACCCTTTTGTATTTCATTTTCTTATTTATTTATGTTTCATGGTTCATTTTTTATGTCAGGGATTTTAGCTAAAGAGGCAAGTTAACTAAATAAGGAAATTTTTCGTGGTAGAATAATCCATAAAGAAGTGGTTCTAAAAATATATTTCGCGATAAGGAGAATTCACCTTGGAATTTAAACGATTAGAAAAGAATGATTTAAATAAATGTGTGCAAACATTTATTGAAGTATTTAATGATGAGCCTTGGAATGATGAATGGACATTTACAAAGGCAAAAAAATATTTACTGAGTTTTTATCAGACACCTGGATTTCTAGGCGTTTTAGCGGTAGAAAACGATGAAATAATTGGCTTTATTTTTGGTGTAAATAGAGCATGGTGGAGCGGAGATGAGTTTTTTATTAATGAAATGTGTGTAAAAACACAAAGTCAAAATAAGGGTATTGGAAGAGCGATGTTAAATCATTTAATAAAGGAGCTTCATAGCAGTAACATAAGTAACATTACACTTCTCACAGATAGAGGTATACCTGCCGAAGAATTTTATAAGAAAAATGGTTTTGAAGAAATAGAAAGAATCATTTTCTTGCATAAGAACATCAAACTATAGTTATCGAGAAGAGACAGGTGCTAGAATTAAATACGTACATATACTAACTAGGGTTTTAGCTAAAGAGCCCATCTCGATTGAGAAGGGCTTTAGTTTTACTCATCTCGATTATTACCATCATTCATATCTTCCGGGTCCTCAACCGCATCTTCTGGGTCAGGATCACCATCTTTCTCATCATCTTTAAACATCGTATCATCTTCATCTACTCCAGGTACATTCTCATCACCATTATTATCATTTTCTATACCATTGTTGGTTTCTGGAGGTGGACTCTGATCTTGATCATCATTCGCTCCACATGCTGCTAATGAGAAAGACAATAAGATGCTGGAAAGAATGAATAAAAACCTTTTTGCCATAACTTTCAACTCCTTTCAAATGATTGACTCTTAAGTCTTAAATATTTTCCCCTTTTATAAGAAAAATATTTATAAAAAAGAAAAACTCCTACTTAGAGGAGATCTACTAGTAAGGATACACCTGTAGTATGTTCTTGATGTTTTTGCATAAGTGACGCTACCACATTATCTTATTAGTTCTAAAATATAGCATGTGTTTATCTGCACTAACAAGAAGTGATCGTAGCTTCAAACAAGATACTATTTACTTAAATAAATTTTTTGGGATTCAACCCATTGAATTTAGATTAACTAAGACTAAAAACTCAAACTAAATAATTAAGATGGATAGAAATATTTATAAGATCATACTGTGAATTTTTTTCTTATATAAATAATACCATTTACAAACACGCCTAAAACCTGATATTATAACCTATTGTTAACGTGGTTCGAAACCATCCCACGATAAAAAACTAGGAGTGTAATCAAATGAATATTAGAATGATTGTAGCTAATGGTCTTTTGGCTGCTATGTATATTGCCATATCAATGGTATTACAGCCAATTGCTTTTTCAGCTATCCAGTTTCGTTTTGCTGAGATATTTAATCATCTCATTGTTTTAAACCGAAGATTTATTTATGGCATTGTCCTTGGTGTTTTTTTAACGAACCTACTATTTTCACCAATGAAGCCATTTGATTTAACATTTGGGGTCGCCCATTCCATCATATGTTTACTAATTAGCTTGTTTCTATTTAAATTTGTTAAAAATATTTGGTTACGTATGTTAGTAAACACCATCGTCTTTACTGTAATGATGTGGATTATCGCCTTACAATTAAAACTGGCTATTGGCCTTCCTTTCTTCATCACATGGGTCACAACTGCTATTGGCGAATTTGCTGTTTTAATTATTGGGATGCCTATTATTTACTTTTTATATAAGCAGTTATATAAAAGTAATTTAGATTTATCTAATGATATGAAAAAGCGTTCAACCTTCTAAAGAGGTGAACGCTTTTTTGGATATTCCACTCAAATATTACAATTGTTCTTTTTCTTCCTTTAATGTCTGATCCAACTTGTCGTTATCTCCAGTTCCATCTTCATCTGTTTTTTCTTTCGATAAAAACCAACCGCCAACTGCGATAAGAATAAGAACGATATAGAATGTTGCTTTCCAAGCAGTTGAATGAGAGAAGCCTTCCGGTAATACAGCCAGTGCAGGGTGTGCTAAAGTTGTGACCGCTAACTTTACACCTACCCAACCGACGATGAGAAAGGCAGCGATTTCTAAACCAGGACGTTTATTAAGTAAATCAACAAAGATATTAGCTGCAAATCTCATAATAATTAATCCAATCATTCCACCTGCAAATACAACGAGGAATTGCCCTGTATCCATACTTCCAATTGTACCAATACCAGTTGGTGGTAATGCCATTGCTAAAGCAATTGCTGCTAAGATTGAATCAATTGCAAAGGCAATATCAGCTAACTCAACTTTAAAAACTGTCATCCAAAAACCTGATTTCTTTTTCGGCTTGGCAGATGCATCAGGTACGTCATGCTTTTTGACCAGAAGCTTCCGGAATATATGATTCGCCGCGATAAAGATTAAATAAATTGCACCTAATGCTTGAATTTGCCATACATCAACAAGAAATGAAATAGCGAATAATGAGGCAAACCTAAATACAAACGCTCCAGCTAAACCATAAAATAATGCTTTCTTTCTTTCCTTTTCAGGTAAGTGTTTTACCATAATGGCAAGAACAAGTGCGTTATCTGCTGCTAATAATCCTTCTAATACGATAAGAACTAAAAGCACCCAACCATACTCTAATAATAATGCTGCTTCCAAATGAATTTTCCTCCTTCATTTATGTAACATCCCCTGCGAAATATCATTTTCAAGTAAGAAAAACAGTATTAGCTTTTACTTAACATTCCCTGTTTATTTCACTTAAAAACAAAAAACCTTTACCGTTTTCAGGTAAAGGTTTAGAAAACATAAAAGACCTTCACCGAATTTGGTAAAGGTCTTGCTAACAACGATCAGAATTGTTGCCAACAAAGCCGAGAGCATGATACTCCGAATTGACGACTTTGCTGTAAAAGCTACTCCCCTTTGGAGATGCTATTCATTTGATACCTCTATCATATGCAATCACGCTTCAACTGTCAATCATTTTTTGCTTTTCATGTTTTTTTATCAAATGTGCGAGTAGTTTTGGTAATGTTTCGAAAGCAAAAGGAATTTGCAGACGCTCTGTTTTTTGATGTGCATCCCTTCCCATCGGTCCCACATTAATTACAGGAGCAGTTATCTTTGCCATTTCCTTAAATGGGATGGAATATAATTTCTCTCCTCCTGGCAAATTGTCGTTATAAATATCCATATCCTTCAAATCAGCATGTAAGCCTGCATAACTTAAATCAGATATACCATTGAAATAAGCGACTGGATGAATACGCTCTTGATATTTTGTTTCAGCAAACTGAATTAAAGATGAGGATAATTCAGCAATACACTCGTTTTCACTGGAATTAACCGCAGGATAATACGGTGGGGCATAAAATAAAATAACCATCGGACCTAATTCTTGACATAGCATCGCTAATTGATCGACGATTTGTATCGTTTGATCGCGAATATCCCCCTCGGTCTCTTTGGCAATGGATTGCTCTAATATATCTATATATTCTGCACTCGTTTTCTTGACTGCATAAGCCCTGATTTCTTCATACAAATAAACATGAATATGTGATAACTGTGACTCATCCAAACCATTTACACGATATTTATCTCTTATAAATGCTTCCATTTTATCAGCGGCCTTTATCGCCACTTTCTTCATTTCATGCATGACATCAACAGGATTTCTTTTCATTAATAGCACATTATAAAGACTTGCTGAGCGATGAGGAATTTGTGTGGTATAGCCTTTTTTCAAATCTCTTTGCCAAAGCAATGTCGGCGGCGGAGACATCACACCATTCACCTGCTCTGAAAGCTCTTCATTCCACTCAACTTCATTTGTTAGAATAGATGACATCCAACAAGCATTCATCCCAGAAAACGGCTCACCGACATGAGATTCTTTCCCAAAACACAATGCTCCTGGCATAATTTTGCCGATCGTTCCTGTATAAAAATAATGATTATTATCTTGCGGAACTTGAGAAAACATCGGCTCTGAATTTAAATATAATGTATAATTGAGATTATGTTCTTCTCCAAGAGAAACTAACCTTGGAATCACTTCTCTCATACCAACTGAATTCACTTCCTCATCTGGAACCGCTACTAATAATAAATTGATGTTCCAGTCTTCATTCGCCGCTTTTTCTAATAAAGACATATGTTGAACCAATCCGCATTTCATATCCATCATGCCTCTACCAAACAACCAATCTCCACTAATTAAATCTTCTTTTGCATCTTCTGGTAAAGTATCAAGACGATTATGCAGCTCTCTTGTCAATTCAACAGGATTAAAAGCGAGATGTTGCAGGTCACCATAGTCTTCAATATCTACTACATCAAAATGACTTATCATCACTACCGTTTTTTCTGCTAAGTTATTTTTATATAGAGCCGTCAATATGGAACGACCATCTGAAGTCGGATGATTCACCACATACCCGGGATATTTTTGATAATAAGGTAGAGATTTTAATACTTGTTCCACTCTTAAAGGAAAGTATTTCTCTCCTGGTGAAAGACTCACACTATCAATGGACACAAGCTCTAATAAAGTGGCCAACATCTGACTTTTAGATTGAATAAACATTTCACTTGCCTCCCTTATTATTTCATCACCTAGGTAGTTGCCCTGAGATACTATATGCTTATGAATAAACATAATGATACGTGTTTCTTACGCCTGTTTAAAGAATATATTAGTCTTTTGCACCAGTTAAGTAAATATATTTTTTGAAAATTAGAAAGTATGAGATATATTTTTAAACAAATGGAGAAACTTGCGGATCTAACAGAAGCCACGCGCAGTATTCATTAACATTTAGTCACTTAGGCATCACTAAATATAAAGAACCTGCCTATACACTTTTCTACCCAGTGTATAGGCAGGTTTCCCTCAAACCCTTAACATCGCTTTATCCAATTGGTAATGCAATCTCTGCAAAAAATTCTTCATACAATGCCTGAACAGCTTTTTTCTCATCTACCTCTTTAACCGCAAACATCATACTCACCTCTGAAGATCCTTGGTTAATCATTTCTATATTAACATCCGCTTTGGCTAAAGCATTCGCGGCCCGAGCCATCGTGCCAATGTTATGGCGCATACCCTCACCAACAACCATAATCAACGCCAAGCTATGTTGAATATGTACTTCATCAGCTACTAATTCACTTTCTAAACGTTTAAGTAAAACTACCTCTTCATCTTCTTGTAGTTGATTCTCTTTAATAATGACAGTCACATCATCTATGCCAGATGGTGTATGTTCATAACTAATCCCAAACTCTTCTAAAATGGCATATAATTTGCGACCAAATCCGATTTCACGATTTAATAAATATTTACTGACATAAATACTGCAAAAACCAGTCGCACTCGCAATACCGACAACTGGACCATTTTGATTTTCTCTTGTCCGTAAAATCGTCGTGCCTCTTGCACTTGGATTATTCGTATTTTTAATTTGCACAGGGATTCCTGCTTGAATGGCAGGTATAAGCGCTTCTTCATGTAAAACAGTAAAACCTGCATACGATAATTCGCGCATTTCTCGATAAGTTAATTCTTTAATTTCTTTTGGCTGTTCAACAAAAGTTGGATTTACTGAAAAGACGGCATCCACATCCGTGAAATTTTCATAAACATCTGCCTTTACCGCAAATGCTAAAATCGACCCAGTGACATCAGAACCACTACGAGAAAAAGTAAATATCTTTCCGTTTTGGCCATAACCAAAAAATCCTGGAAAAATAATCAGTTCACAAGACTCACGTAGACGACTAAGCTTTTCATAAGATTTAGGTAACACTTGGGCATTGCCATGCTCATTTGAAACAATTAACCCTGCTTCTTTCGGATTCATATACTTAGCTTTCACGCCTTGTTCTTGGAAATAGCATGCAATCAATTTAGCATGGTTATCTTCTCCACTCGCTTTTATGCAATCCAGGTATTGTTCAGGGTTATTTTTATCTCCAGCCAATCTCTGTAATAAATCATTTTGAATCGCCTTAATGATCGTTGGCGGTAGTATAAGGTCGTCAGCAATTTCTTTATACCGAGCGACCACTTGCTCAATATAAGGACTCGGATCTTCATTATTGATTGCATGCAAACCACAAGAAATAAGTAAATCAGTCACCTTTGTATCATTCTCATGTCTTTTACCCGGAGCCGATACCACAATTATTCTTCTTTCATTGTCAGAATGCACAATATCAAACACACGCTTTATATGCTTCGCATCGGCTAGCGATGAACCACCAAATTTAACAACTTTCATCAAGACATCTCCCAATTTATTCTCTATTTTATATCTTCATTCTACTACTGAATGAAAAATAATCAAGAACTTTTTCTATCCAGTGAGAACAAATGTATTTTTAGAAAGGACATAAATGTGATGATATGAACAATTTTGTTAGTAAAATTCAATGCGAAAAATTCTTGTTTTTGTTAAGAAGTCCAGTGAAATAATACAAATGTTGTGCTTTTCTTACCAACAGCTAGGTGAAAATAATTTAAGCACTCCTTCTCAACGACCTTTAATCGTTATTTTCCTATCGCAACTATTACTCAATTCCTTACTTCAGCACTTTTGTCTTTTACTGATCTTAGGAACCTTATTTAAAAGAGGCTGGAGGATTACTAAATGAGCTAACCTCAAAAAAAGAACAATAACAAATGATGATCTTAAAACTTCATTTGCAAAAAAAGTCCGTTCCAATGCGCTCACGTACACTCGCTTTCCGCGGGGAGGGTCTGAGCCTCCTAAGGCATTGCCTATGAGGTCTCAGCTTTCCCTCTATTTCCCGCAGGAGTCGAGTGTCTTCCGCTCCATTTCACTATTCTTTTCATATAAGGGTTCCAAACACAAAAAAACCGAATGATTAGATGGATACTCCTAATCATTCGGATAAATCATTAGCTAGAATACTTATGTCCCAACCTCTTCAGTTAATTCATATGCGTATTTTATCAGCTATATAGATTAAATATATTGCTTTGGTGTTTGAGCCTTCTTCGTCATCCATTCATATTGCTTCCATTTTAACTCGAATAATTTTAATGGATCATGGTAGACTTCTGGATTACTTCTCATTTTTTCAAGTTCTTGGTTATCATTTGCAATTGTCATATGAGATTCTTTTACTGTTTCTTCTAATACCGCAAATGGTGATTGGAAAAACATTTGAATATCACGATCTAACGCTTTCTCGAATAGTTCAAATTGCTGGATGAAGTTGTCTGTCATTTGACTTGCTACTTCACGATAATCCTCATTGTCAACAAATTGTTTATACTTATTGTAAAGCATTGTTTTATTTTGTGGGATGAGCCCAAAGATCTTTCCTGCGCTTTTCAATAGCATTTGTGTTGGTGTATGACGTAGCATAATATTTGCTTTATCTAACCTTACCGTACCGTGAGTCAGGCGATCTGCATCGCGCTTCCAATCTTCAAGAATACGGAAATCACAGTTCAATTGTAATTTTTCAAAGCCGTATAATTCATTGAAGCTATCCCCCATCTCTACTAAGAAAGCCTGACCTGTCAAAAATTCTTGCTCGCTTTCCATAATCCATGCTTGTATGGATTCCCTATATTCCGGTAATACCTTTTCAGATATATATTGTTGGACTCGTTCATTCATTTCATCATTCAACTGAATATGAAGCTTACTGAAGTCACTATCTTCCCGAATCAATTGACTACACTCACGTAAAATATCCGGAATAGCTGCAGCTAACTTATCTTCCATCGTCTTTTTAATATCACGATAAGAATGACTGATATTTTTCACTTTTTCTTCTTCCATATCCTCTAATTGATGAATTGCACCATTCAACTTTGTTAACATTTCTTCATGCCAGTTCATATCATCAATTAGCGCATTTTCTTTTTCTATTCGTTTATCGAGAAGAAACTTAATCGATTTTTGGATATAATGCAACATCTTCTCTGTCCGCTCTTGCATTAAATGACGTCCTTCATTCAACCCAGCTAAAAATACTGCAAAATCTTTCAGCTGCTCTGTAGGATCATATTGCGGTGAGTAGGCAAAGATTGTCGCTTTAGGGAAATAGGTAGAAACTCTATCAGCCGTTTCGTCCATCCACTGCATGGCTTCTTCTTCACTACTAGCTGCATCCATATGATTTAAAATAAAATGTACCGGCAGACTAGGTGATTGCTCGCGAATTTTCACAGCAATATCTAATTCTCTATCTGTTAACGGGTACTCCGCATTTAAGATGAATAACAAGCTATCGGCAAAATGTAAATATTGGAATACATCATTTCTAAACTTGTTACTGCTAGAGAGACCAGGTGTGTCCATGACCGCCATTCTTTGTTGCGATAGGAAAGGTAGAGAATTTTTATAATCGACCAATACTTGATCCGATCGTTTTTCTCCCGTTCTTAAATCATCCATAGAGTCAAGCGGAATAATTGCTGTATCAGAAATGGAAGTGAGTTCTTTATAGTCAGCATGTTTATACATCACTGTTGCCGTTGTATTCTCTGCTTTCACATGATCTCCGAGTAATTCTTGGACAAACTCAGTCTTACCACTCCCAGACATCCCCGCAATAATGACATGATTTGTTTCTAAATCAAGTAATTCTTTTACCATCCATTCAAATCTTGCACCCATTAATACATCATGTCTTCTTGCCCATTCCATGATCGATTGGAATAATTGATAATTCTCTTCAAGCGAATGGCCCACCGGCATTGCTTCTTCTATCATTCTTTCCGCATCATTTATCACTTCAGCATCAAAACTCTTAGTAAATAAATCACTCCATGCAAGCACTGCAGATGATGCAATAAGACGGTAAGTATCTGAAGAAATCCTTAGCCAGTTTTGTAAATGCGGTGGAACGATTTTGGCAATCTCTTTTATTTGCTTATCGCCATTAATTAATTCGAAATAAGTATCATGATAAATAACAGATAATTCGTTCCAATGATATCCGCTCTGTGTATCTAACTTTTGCATGAGTTGGTTAAATTCTTCTAACCAATTAAAATAGTTTTCTTCCCCTTTATAGCTTTGCCAAAATGCGACAGATATCGCTTCAAACTGGCGAACATCATTTTGATAAAGGATTGTTAACGCCTCAATAAAGTACTTAGGAGCAGTTTTTTTCGTTTTTCCCTCTACAACATATCCCTTTAATGTGTGGAACCAGGTAATTTCTTGCGTTCTCATGGCTTCATTTACAGCTAATTCAACTGCATTTTGCCAATCTTGATGGTCTTCAAAAAAGACACGTGCGATTCTCGTTACATCTGGATAATCCGGATTTAAGAAGACTGCTTTTTTAATAGCATCTACTGCCTTCTCTAATTTCCCCTGCTGTATGTATAGAGAAAATAATTGCAGGAGTACTTCTATTTTCAATACATCTGAATCTGTATCAATTGATAAATAGATTTCCTCCGCAGTACCTAAAAGATCTAATTCAAAATAGGCATCTGCAACATTTTTTCGTGCCCATGGCTGAAACTCATTATCTATATTTTCCCATTTAAAGATAGCCGCTTCATAATCTTTATGTTGAAAATATACTTCACCTTGTGCAAAACGAATCATTGTCAGGTCTGGCGATTCTTTCATATTCTCTTGCAAATAAGCATCCCCTAATACTTGAACGGGATGTGTATGTTCATGATTCATTGTAAATGTGTCATGGAATTGTTTATTAATTAATTGATTTTCTATATTCATGATTGTTCCCTCTCTTTGCAATTTAGGATAGAACCATTATCCTATCTGCTTCTATCCTGTTATTCTAACAAAATAATCACTGCAAATAATTTCATTTAGCTATCATTTTTGATACATAAATGTTGAAGAATGTAATATTTTTAACTTACATTTATACTATTCGTTGCATTGTTATCTTTTTTGCACGTTAATTAGGATTTAGTTATTGACGGGATCATATTTTTAGAAAAAGTCGCGTTTATCCTTTACATATCTCCCATCTATTTCTTTAAAATGAAACCTTTTTTATCCTGAAACGTCTATAATCTTAGTGAAAGGAGCGTCATAAGATGAAGAAAAGATCGAGGGTTTTATCTATTATTACAACTATTACCCTATTATTCTCATTACAAACCACTGTTTTTGCTTCAACAGGATCAGCCAATTCTGAGGAAAGTATTAATGAGAAATATGGATTACCCATTGTTGCCTATGGTGAGGCATTAAGTTCTAGCCAGAAAGAAGAAACAAAGAAGTTATTAGGTGTAAAAGAAAACAGTAAAGTAGAAGAAATTATTATCACTGCTGATGATATTGTTCATTATATTAAAGGGGACCCCCGCTCTAATATGTATTCCTCTGCGAAGATTACGCGCACGGATACAGGTAAGGGTGTAATTATCAACCAAATGACTCCTGAAAACATTACGGAAGTAACTGATGAAATGTACGCCAACGCCTTACTTACAGCCGGTATCGAAGAAGCCATAGTTGATATCGCTTCTCCTGTAAAGGTTAGTGGCCACTCAGCTCTAGTTGGAATATACAAAGCCTATGACCAAGGTGAGGGCGAGAAGTTAGATGAGGAAAGAACTGAAGTAGCAAATGAAGAACTAAGTATCGCGACAAATTTAGCGAAAAAAGAAGGTATGGACCAAGAGAAGGTAACCGAACTACTAACTGAAATCAAAAAAGAAATCGCTGAGCAAAACCCTGCAACAAAAGAAGATATACAACAAATTGTTAATGAACAAATGCAAAAGCTAGAAATCCAGCTTAGTGAAGAAGATCGGCAGCTCCTTTATGACCTTTTTGAAAAAATGCGAGAACTTAATATTAACTTTGATAATGTCAAATCCCAATTAGAGGATTTGGCCAACAGTGTGCAGGAAAAAATTTCAGAAGCAGTCGGAGATAAAGGCTTTCTTCAAGCAGTATCTGACTTCTTTAAGAATCTAATCGATTCTATTAAAGGCATTTTCTCCTAATTCATTTGAACCAACTCCAAGTGTAGAGTTGGTTCTTTTCGTTTTAAAATTTTAGGGTAGGGGCACACAAGTACCTTACTTAGCTGCGCAATTACGATTTGCTCGGCCTTCTTTGCGATTTTCTCCTTACTTAGCTGAACAATCTACTTAAACAGCGGACCCACTCATATTCAATAGCAGGTAGCCCTTCTTCGTTATCACTATTAAAGGCAATCTTTTTAAATCCTTTGCCTTCGTAAAACTGCTGTGCTTTTTTGTTTACTTCGAATGTATATAATCTTAAACGCCCGCATGAATGAGTTTTCGCATGCTCTAATAATGCCCCACCAATCCCCAACCCTTGATAAGCTATATGTACATACAGTTGATTAATCTCGCTTTCATTATAAGCAATCATGCCAATCGGCGTTTCATCTAGCACCACTAAATCTACACGGAATTGTTTTGTTAACATATGATTGAGAAAATAGATATGCTCTGTCATATTATGTATTTCCTTTTGACCAATAGCAACTTCTTTACTCTCCCTCCAAAAGCTAACTGTCGAGAGGGCATACTTCTTTTCATAGGCTATGATTCGCCAGTCTTTAACCATACAACTTCCCCCTTCATTATCCAACCTTTTATATATTCATGACGGAAAGATGATTCCCTCCTTATTTATATGGAGAAAAACTTTTTAAGCGCGCTTTTTTTGTATATAATAGATAGAATCAACAGGCACTTTATTTATAGGCTTATTAAGATTAAAATAAGGTAAAGAACAAGGTAGAAAGGCTGATATCGGATTGGAACAATCAAACTTTATTCGTACAATTATTAAAGAAGATCTAGAAAATGGAAAGCGCGACACTGTTGTAACCCGTTTCCCACCAGAACCAAATGGCTATCTCCACATTGGACATGCCAAATCCATCATTATTAACTTTGGTTTAGCAGACGATTTTAACGGGCAAACAAACTTACGCTTTGACGATACAAACCCATTGAAAGAAGACCAAGAATATGTCGATGCCATTAAAGAAGACGTAAAATGGCTCGGATATGATTGGGAAGAGCTACATTATGCATCCAATTACTTTGATGAAATGTATAACCGTGCCGTCCTTTTAATTAAAAAAGGCAAAGCATATGTCGATGACTTAAACCAAGATGAAATTCGTGAGTACCGTGGGACTTTAACTGAGCCTGGTAAAGAAAGTCCTTATCGTAACCGTTCAATTGAAGAAAACCTAGACCTATTCGAAAAAATGAAAAACGGGGAATATGAAAACGGTCAAAAAGTTTTGCGCGCAAAGATAGATATGTCATCACCAAATTTAAACTTACGTGACCCTGTTATTTACCGTATCTCTCATGCGACTCATCATAATACTGGGGACACGTGGTGTATTTATCCTATGTACGCTTTTGCCCATCCGCTTGAAGATGCAATCGAAGGTGTCACACATTCATTATGTACGACAGAATTCGAAGACCAACGTCCTCTTTATAATTGGGTTGTAGCGGAATGTGAAATGGAAAACCAACCACAACAAATTGAATTCGGGCGCTTAAATATTACAAATACAGTAATGAGTAAGCGAAAACTAAAACAATTAGTAGATGAAGGAATTGTTGATGGCTGGGATGACCCAAGAATGCCAACGATATCGGGTCTGCGTCGCAAAGGGTATACTGCTAGTGCTATTCGTGAGTTTGTTCAAGAAACGGGTGTCTCTAAAGGTAGTGGTGCAGTGGATGAAATGATGCTTGAGCACTATGTCCGCGAAGACTTAAAACTCAGTGCCCCACGAACAATGGGAATCTTGAAACCGTTAAAAGTAGTCATCACCAATTATCCGGAAGGTGAATCTGAGTGGTTAGAAGCGGAAAACAATCCTGAAAACGAGGAAATGGGCACAAGACAAATTCCATTCTCTCGTGAAATATATATAGAACAAGAGGACTTTATGGAAAATCCTCCGAAAAAATATTTCCGTCTTTTCCCTGGAAATGAAGTACGCTTAAAGCATGCTTACTTCATTAAGTGTAATGATGTCATTAAAGATGAAGATGGCAATGTTGTTGAATTACACTGCACTTATGATGTAGAAACGAAAAGTGGTACAGGTTTTACAGGTCGTAAAGTCAAAGGTACATTACACTGGGTTGATGCCAAAAGTGCCGTCTCTGCTGAATTCCGTCTATATGAACCTTTAGTATTAGACGAGCAAATGAAAGAAGAAGCATTAGAAGACAAAGATTTCTTAGACTATATTAATCCAAATTCACTTGAAGTGGTGCAAGGATTTATTGAACCGAACTTAAAAGATGTTCAACCACAAGATAAATTCCAGTTTTTCCGTCACGGTTACTTCAATGTCGATTCTAAATATAGTACACCTGAAAAACCAGTGTTCAATCGCATTGTATCGTTAAAAAGCTCTTTTAAGCTAAATAAGTAAGATATCTTACACGAATGGTTCTATTTCATGAATCATTCGTGTTTTTTTGTGGTGTAATCTTTTCATCGTTCACTCTTTAGAATGGAATGCTATAAGGGTGATTGAAATTAGATTGCATCAATATGGGAACAACTTTACTAAGCACTTTTCCATCTTGCCAACAGCTGCGATAATTCTTTTTAAGCTACTCATCTCTTTACTGTTTTTCACTATTCAACACATGCATCATAATCATTCATGGTGTATGATGGTCGTATAGAAATGGAGGTCATTACATGTTTTATCGACTGACAAAAGAACAGCAGCAACAAATGATTGAAGAAATCCAACAGTTTTTTCTTCAGGAAAAAGATGAGGATCTTTCCGAATTCGCCGCTGAGCGTGTGTTAGATTTTTTCAAAGAATCACTTGCCCCTCACTTTTACAATGCAGCTATCCAAGACACTCAATCCATGCTAAAAGAACAGTTTGCTAGTATTGAAGATGAGGTATTAACCTTAGAGCGTCCCATTCGACGCTAATGAAAAAAGTGGCCTAATCAGCCACTTTTTTGTATACTACATTCATTGATAGTTGGAAACAAATTCATCACAAAAATCGGTCATAACCACTTCAACGCCTTGATTAAGTAATGATTGAGCATCGGACCATCGATTAATTGTATAAGTTCGTAATGGGATTTTGTTTTCTATTGCCTGTATACCATATATGGATTGCGCAAATTCTTTTTGACAATGAATAGCATCAGCACCAATATTCTGAGCTACCTTAATCGCATTAGCGTGTATACCTAGAATTAAATACCCTGTATTTATTTCACTATCTAATGTTCGAATTCTCTTTACACTCTCAGGATTAAAAGATGAGAGAATGATGCGCTCTCTTAAACCATATTGCTCAATTAAAGTTAACACCTTCTCCTCCATGCCATCGTAGCGAAACACATCATTTTTCAATTCAACATTTATAACCAATTCATTATGATCCTCTTTCGCCCATTGAAAAACCTCTTCTAAATGTGGGATTCTCGCATGGTTAAATTCGGTGTCAAACCAACTCCCTGCATCAAATTGCACAATATCTTTATATTTAAAATCCCTGATAAACCCTGTACCATCTGTTGTCCGATTGATTTTCTCATCATGAATGATGACAAGTTCACCATCTTTAGATAATTGGACATCTAATTCGATTCCATGAACACCAGCTTTTCTTGCTGCTTCAAAAGCAAGCATCGTATTTTCCGGAAAGCGACCACTTAATCCACGGTGGGCAAATATCATTGCTCAACCACCCTCTCCCTTTTCTACAATTGTATAAAAATTATTTAAACACAGTATGAATCGTTTGTAAAAAATTCCTTTTTATTAATGTTAAAGATTAATCGAATGTAAGCAGGGTATACTCTCATATAAAGACATGTAAAGGAGATAAAATCTTATGAGAGAGTATGATTCTGAGCAACATTATATGCCTATCACCTCAACAACGAGCGGTATGATTGTTCATTCTGCAGAAGGTGTTGATTATATAAACATTCAAATCGTTAATATTTGTTTTGTTAAAACAGCAGAGGATGCATGGGTCCTTGTTGATGCTGGTATGCCAAAATCAGCCCATAAAATTATTGAAGCTGCTGAAGAATTATATGGAAGTGGTGCGAAGCCTGTTGCGATCATATTAACCCATGGACATTTTGATCACGTAGGAGCGATTCATGAGCTATTAGAAGAATGGGATGTCCCTGTTTATGCTCATTCAATGGAATTACCTTATTTAACTGGTCGGAAAGATTATCCAGAACCTGATAATACAGTTGATGGTGGATTATTAGCTAAGTTCTCCAATTTATTCCCTAATGAAGGGATTAATATTTCACAGCATGTAAAACCGTTACCAAGAGATGGTCATATTGATGAAATGCCCGGTTGGAAGTGGCTTCATACCCCTGGACATACAGAGGGCCATATTTCACTTTTCCGCAAAAGCGATGGTGTCTTAATTGCTGGTGATGCCTTTTGTACGGTTAAACAAGAGTCCCTTTTTAAAGTAATGACACAGGAGCAAGAAATTAGTGGCCCACCAAGGTATTTAACCACTGATTGGCAACTAGCAAGAGAATCTGTCAGAAAACTCTCTGACCTTAATCCTCATATCGCCATCACAGGACATGGTATTCCTATGGCTGAACAAACTCTCCAACAAAGCCTTATCACTTTAGTAAGGGAGTTTGATGACATCGCAATGCCTGAGACTGGTAGATATATTAAAGACGACGAATAATAGTAATATTCAATATCTTTTATTTCGGTATCCTGAAGATTTTGCTATTATAAAGAGTAGACTTGCAAATTTTCTACTGATGGAGGATACCTTATGTCTAAAAGAAAAATGATTATCACACAAAACTTAAGCGAAGAACTTAAATCAGCCATTACAGAAATCACTCCTGATTGGGAGCACATCATAGGCAAGGATCACGACGTATGGGAGAGTCATATGAAGGATGCAGAAGTGATTGTTGCATGGAAACATCGTATGCATGATACCTATAGGAATAACGCTAACCTTCGTTGGATTCAAACATGGAGTGCTGGTGTGAATTATTTACCGCTCGAAGACTTTGACAAGAAAAACATCCTTCTAACAAGTGCAAACGGGGTACATGCTTATCCAATTTCGGAAACGATTTTTGCATTGATGTTAGGTTTAACGAGAAGTATCGACCGTTATGTTAAACAACAACAAGAGAAAGTATGGGATGGAACTGGTAATAAACTCGAAATGCATGGAAAAACCATCGGTATTATTGGTGTGGGAATGATTGGACAAGAGACTGCTCGAATTGCCAAAGCGTTTAATATGCATGTCATTGGTGTAAGGCATTCAGGCAAACCTGTCGATTACGTTGATGAAATGTATACTTCACTGGAACTTGACGACATCCTACCTAAATGTGATTATATTGTCGTCACCCTGCCTTTAACGAAGGATACATACCATATGTTCAGTAAAGAACAGTTCCAACGCATGAAACAAACGGCATTTTTTATTAATATTGGACGCGGGGAAATCGTTGATGAAAACGCACTTTATCATGCACTTTCAGAAGGAGAAATTAAAGGTGCTGGTATTGATGTTTTCGAAAAAGAGCCGCTACCTGAAGATAGTCCATTATGGGAATTAAATAACTTAATCATCACCCCACATACATCGGGATCAACCGAACATTATAACGAAAGAGTCATTAAAAACATCTTCATTCCTAACCTAAAAAAATATTTGAATGGCGATGCCCTTGATACGAATGTAGTGGATTATAAAAAAGGATATTAAGAGAAACAAAATCCGAACAATTATTTAAACGCTGCTATTGCTGCGAATAATTGTTCGGATTTTTCAACTTCATTTACAAATCTATTTGTTTGCTACGTTTCTTTTTTTTATCGGCTTCATCTTCTCTGTTCTTCTTTTTCTTAATAATGTTTCAATTGCACCTGATCCAAGGAGAACACCAGGAATGATAAAGACAAGACCAATCCAATGATAAATCGTGATTTGCTCCCCTAAAAATAGTGCCGATCCGACAAGAGCAAAGAATGTATTTAAATTTAAAAAGATGGCCGCTTCAGCCGGACCAATTTTACTAATCGCATAATTGTAGCCCATTTGTCCAATAGCCGTTGCTAATATGGCAGATGCTAAGAATAAAATCCATAAAGAACTTGGTGCATCTAATAAATTTGAAAATGCCATAGGCTCTGACATCAAACCTATGCCGGCGAGGATGATCCCCCCAAATATCAGCATATAGCCAGTGAGTAGTCTACTATCAATGGTCTTCGCTGCCTTACTAATAAGAATAAAGCTGAACGCTTGAGATAGAATCGATAAGAAAATATAAATATCGCCAAAAGAAAAACCAGATAACCCTCCATTACCGATTACGACGATAAAAGAAACACCAATAATGCCAAAGATAAAACCTATCATCTGCATTCGTGAAGGTATGGTTTTAATGATAATTGCTGAGAGAATAGCTGTTAAGACTGGCCCTGATCCTAATATTAATCCTCCGTTTGCACCCGAGGTTTCCAATAACCCATGTGCAAGAAAAAAGTGATGAGCTGTAATATTAAAGAGGCCACCATATATGATATATTGTAATTCCTTCCGATTTGGTCTTCTTACTTTCCCTATAACTCCAAGCATAAGAAAAACAAAAAATCCCGCAACTAGAATCCTGATTGCAGTAATCGTAATCGGTGGGAAAGAAGAGACAAGGATTTTAATCGCGGATACATTAAATCCCCATATCATCATTAATATTGTCATAAATATAAATAGACCGAGCTTGTTCATTCCCATCCTTCTTTCCGTCTTTGTAATGAAGTAAATTTTATCATATATCTTCTTTATATGGAGAAAAAGTGTGCAATTGATAACCAAATACGGAAATGAGCAAGAAAAGATGGGAGCATACGCCCCCACCTTTACAGAAACTGAACCCTTATCTATTTTAAATCCTCTTCAAGAAACATCTGTGGCTCGACCTTTTTCGCTTGCTGTTTTCTAGGTTTGAACATACGATCGATTTGCGCTTGTTGATATACCGCCGTTCCAACAATACTGGCTACATCCTTTAGTTTTTCCTTACTAATTTTATCTATCGTATCATCTGGTGTATGGTACCAAGGCTCTGATGGGCTGTGAATAAATAAAGCTGCTGGAATACCTACCTCTGCAAATGGCACATGATCACTGCTGCCACCACTTCTAATCGGTGTTGCTTCTCCATTTAACCTCGTGCTAGTCGCTTGAGCTAACTCGGTGACAAGGTTTGGCTCACCATCAAGTGTGGCCAAAACGAGATCACCTGCATCTCTACTCCCGACCATATCTAAGTTAAAATTCGCCACAATTCTATCTCGTTCATCTTCAGGTAAACTATTTACATAATGTGTAGATCCAAGTAATCCTACTTCTTCAGCACCAAATGTAATAAAACGAATTTCTGTATCAGTTGGGAATAACTTAAGTATCCTTGCCAATTCAAGTGTCATCGCTGTTCCTGAAGCATCATCATTGGCACCTGGCGCACCAGCAACGGAATCATGGTGAGCACCAATAACAATAATATCATTCGTACCTCTTAATTTTGAGGTCGGCTTTTTTGTCGCTATGACATTATGAGACGTTTTCTCTCCCGTACTTGCCCCTTCTATATTGATAGTCGCCTCAGTCACTTCCCCGGCTTCTAGGCTAGCAAGCAACGCATCTCCCTCCGCTTTTGACAAAGAAATGGCTGGAACAAATTGATCATTATGTTCTCCCAATGTTCCATTTAAAGAGCCCTCACTATTATTAAAAATTATGACTCCCGCTGCCCCTGCCTCTCCTGCATTCAACACTTTCTCACTGAAACTTAACTCTCCGCGCTTGATTAAAACAATTTTCCCCGTAACATCACCTAATTCTTCTGGTTTTCCGAGACCGCCATAGACGATCTCCCCACTCACATTCCCACTAATAGAATATGTAAAATAGTCAGGGTTTAATTGCTCATTATATCCATCTACTTGTAGTTCAGTCGTATGTGGTGGAGTATATCCAACATAGGTAAACGGTTGAATATCTGCACGATAGCCGTAATTCCTAAACTCTCTTTTGATATATTCGACAGCCTCATCTTCCTGTTCTGTCCCAGCAACTCTCGGCTCTCTGGCAAGATGTGCAATATTGCGATAGATTTTGTGCTCATTCACTAATTTTGTAATTAAATAGTCATAGAATTGATTAGAATGATTCTGTGTTTCAGCTGCCTCAACAGGTTTCACAACATAACCTTGAACACCTAATGCACCAAATACGAGAGTAGTAGCTAAACTCCATTTTAAGATAGATTTCTTCATTTTTTCCTCCTATTAATTTATTTTCTAAAAGTTTAGACTATTAATTCCAAGTTATTAAGTGTAGTATTCACTATCTTTTAATAGGGAGAAAATGCTAGTTTTTCATATACGAACCTTCTAACTACAAATGATGGATGATAAATGATGGATAGAAAAGGTTGATTATTAAAAATTACATATAAAGTGAAAGGAGTCTTACGGGAAGAAAAATTTCCTGGCGAGCTATTTAGGCAATGCAAAACAGTGAGACTGCAAAATCAGCCTCCCATTCTCAGTGAAATGGCATGTTCCCCCAACAATTGACACCAAACCAAAAAAGCTGACCATAACAGTCAGCTTTCTTAAACAACTACTATTTATTTCAATACATCGTGGTCCACATAACGCTCACCATTTATTTCGCTAATTACATTAATAGCTACCTTCGCGCCATCGCCAGCAGTAATAATTGTATGTACACTTACACCTGCTGTCGTTCCTGCAGCCCAGATACCAGGAATATTGGTTTGACCTGATGCATCGACATCAATAATGGTTTTTACTCTTGGCTCTGTTCCAGGTTTCGTTTGTACACCTGCTCTTTCGGCTAAATCTGCTAAGAACCCTGTTGCTAAAATCACATGTTTCGCTTCATAACTACCTTCAGAAGCAGTAACAACAAAACCTTCTTCTTTTTTCTCAATAGATTCTACTGTTGCCTCTACTATTTCTGCCCCAAATTTCTCTGCTTGTTTTTTACCTGTGCTAACCAAATCCGGACCTGATACCTCTAATACACCATAATGGTTTTCAACCCACGCCCTTTTGGTTACACCTTTGTCATTATCAATAACAATTACTTTTTTCCCCGCTTTAGCAGCAAATAAAGCTGCACTAGCACCAGAAGGTCCTGCTCCAACGATTAGAATATCATACATGTTCCATTCCTCCTCTAGAAATACTCTCACTTTTCTAGAATAGACAAAATAATTAGAAATGTAAAACATTCTACTCAAAGCTGCTTTTGTAGAATCACCATGTGAATGAGTTGTTTACCACCCTCATAAATAGGTTGGTCATAATATTTAACAAAGAAATCATCAATCTGATGTGAAATATGAAATCCACACGTTTGGTAAAAAGGAATCGTAAGGGGACTATCTCCCGTTCCTACTTGAAGCATGCGGGCTCTCCCTTTATAGATATCTTCCACAAGCTGAATCATCTTTTTGCCATATCCTTTTCGTTTTAAATGCGGGACCACCGCTAGATTCTTTATTTCATATATATCTTCTTTCTCCTCTGTTACCACACAAACACCGATCAACTTTTGTTTATCCTCGAAAATATAAAGATCTCCCCGTTCTAGATACTGATCAATCATATTCTCTTGTTCATCTGCAAGCAGTAGCAGATCCAAATATCTTTTCTTATCTTCATTCACTAGCTTTAACTTCAACATGTCACATCCTTACTAATCAATCTTCATCCTTTATATCCCTATCTTCTGGAATTGGTTCTTTCGATAATTCTTCCACCAATTTCTTATATTTTTCTAATTGTTGAAAATGGGTCTTAAATTGGTCTTTATAAATAAGTACTGCTCCCTCGCTATCATGAATGACACGGATTTTACCTTGGAGGATCAACTCTTCCACATAAGTGACTGACACCGATAAATATTGAGCTGTTTCTTCTATTGTTAAATACATGATTCCTTCATCTCCTCCAACTAGTTTCTACTATTATAACTTATTTTTTTAAAAGCTTATTTATCCTACTATCATACTTAATTATTAAAATACTCAATCTTTAATGGCGAAATTATTCAGAATCGATTACTATATAATAGTGATTATTTGTTTTACAGAACAGGAGCATAGATATGAAAACAAAATTCTTAATCTTCTTTTTTCTAGGTAGTATCATTTGGGTCATTTCAACAAACCTACTCATTAGTGTATTTCATACACCATCTAACCTATTCCCCATGATACATATAAAAGACATTATATATATCTCCTTTACTACTTGTCTCTTCTACTATTTTATAAAAAGAATTGAAGAATTAAATACATCCAAAGAAGATAAAGAGAGATTATCCACACTTATAAATGCAATGGTCGATTTCGTAAATTTTAAAGATGAAAAAGGAAGATGGATCGAAGCGAATAAAGTCGCCCTTGAACTATTTAACCTTGAAGAAGACCAATATCGGGGAAAAACAGATATTGAACTCGGCGATCAGGCAAGAAGTTTTTACAAAAATTCCTTCGCTCATTGTATGATTTCAGATGAGGAAACATGGGATAGTGGAAAAATTACGAGAATCGAGGAAAATATTTTACAGCCCGATGGAACAAAGAGGACATTTGACACGATTAAAGTGCCTCTTTTTCATGAAGACCGAAGTAGAAAAGGACTTGTCATTATCGGTAGAGATATTTCCGAAAGAAAGAAATTGGATGAATTATTGCAAGAAAGTCAGCAACAATATAAATCGCTGTTTTTGTATAGCCAGGATATGATCGTAATGATGGATCTATCAGGACGAATTACTCAAGCAAACCCTCAATTTAAGGAGATAACCGGTTATCACCCAGAAGAAGTACTCCAACAACCTATCACCCACCTATTTCCTAAAGACTTACATGATGAAGTATTTAATAGTCTTGAACACATACGACAAACAAATCAACATATACAATGTGAGATGGTTATGAACCATAAAGATGGTCCCCAGATCATCTTAGAATGTACAGCTGTGCCTATGATTATCAATAATAAACAAGCTGGTATTATTTTTTATGGGAAAGACGTCACAAAACTACGATTAGCTGAAGAACAATTAAGAAAAACGGAAAAGTTATCTGTAGTTGGTGAACTTTCTGCGAGTGTGGCTCATGAAATAAGAAACCCACTCACTTCATTAAAAGGATTTGTCCAAGTATTAACGACAGAAGACAGTAAACATGAATTTTATTATCGCATTATGGAAGAAGAATTGGATCGCATCAATCATATTGTTAGCGAACTATTACTACTAGCCAAACCACAAGAGATTAAATTCATTCAAGCAGACATCTTTGAATTACTCCATAATGTCATTTCACTATTAAAAACAGAAGCATCACTCCATAATATCCAAATACAATTAAAGACATATTTACGCACGCAAATTTCTATACTGTGTGAGCCTAATCAACTTAAACAATTATTTATCAATTTAATTAAGAATGCTATTGAAGCCTCAACTGACGGAGACGGTCAAATCATCATTTCATTAGAAAAAGAAGAGGATAAGGCCATCATTAAAATATCTGATAATGGGGATGGGATGTCTCCGGAATTATTAACAAAACTCGGCGAACCTTTTTATTCATCCAAAGAAAAAGGTACTGGTCTTGGCTTAACAGTCAGCAATAAAATAGTCCAAAGCCACAATGGTTCCATTGATTTCTCAAGTGTTTTACATGAGGGAACAACAGTAACTGTCAAGCTACCGATACAAATCGCTTCTCGTGTACCAGTTGGGTAATGGAAAAGCCAAAATGCCATTTCACGGCGAACATTGGCATTTTGGCTTGGCTATTCCTCTAATCTTTAACATGAGTTTCGATAACACATCTAGCCAGTTTTTCTTGCTTTTGTGTTCTTAGTTCTATGGAGCCTCTTTTGGGGCTAGATTTCTTCTCTTTCCCATTTGCCCACACAACTCGGATCTTTCACTCCACTTGTGTGCGAATTTTCCATGTTCATTTTTGTGATTCCTTCTTAATCTACCCTTTACCATTCTTGAGAGACCTTTAATTCGGCTAATGAAAGCTGCATTCCTTCTATTCATACAGTTTCTCTTTTATATGCATTTTTGTATGCGGAACTTTTGCCGAAATCTTTCTATTACCCCCTCACTTCTGCTAAGTCTGGTTTTTCTCAGTTTTCTGTTCCGCCTACTTATTCAACTTTCTAGACATGCCCTTTCAGTTTAATTATTCCTTCACCTAAAAAGGCACAAACAAATACTAAATGAGCATTTGTTTGTGCCTAATGATATAAACCACTCTTTATTTATCTTTTACTTCTAATAATTTCAACCTCAAGTCGTTTTCCATATGGGCTAGATCACTTTCGGCTTGTTTTCTTTTATGTCTGCCTTCTTCTTGGATGCGTAATGTTTCTTCAATCGTTTCGACAAGATTTTGCTGAGTTTTCTTTAATGTTTCTATATCTACTAAACCACGTTCATTCTCTTTCGCTGTTTCGATTGTGTTCATTTTCAGCATTTCTGCATTCTTCAATAGTAAATCATTGGTTGCCTTTGACACCTGTTTTTGTGCTTCGACTGCATGGCGTTGGCGAATCAACGTTAAAGCAATAGAGACTTGATTCTTCCATAATGGAATGGCAGTCATAATGGATGATTGTATCTTTTCAACTAGCGCTTGGTTGGTATTTTGAATCAATCGAATTTGAGGCGCACTTTGGATAGTAATCTCTCGACTTAGTTTTAGATCGTATAATCGTTTATCCAATCTCTCAGCAAACTGGACTAAGTCATTCACTTCCTGTACTTTCATTTGATCCTGTGATGATTCAGCTTTCTTTTTTAAATCCGGAATAGATCGTTCTCTCATTTCCTCCAGCTTCAGTTCCCCAGCAGCGATATAAATATTTAAAGCATGAAAATATTCTTTATTGCTTTCATATAGCTTATCTAGCATCACAATATCTGAAAGAAGCAAGTTTTTACTACGTTCTAACTTCACACTAATGCGATCTATTTGTGCGCCTACCTTTTGATATTGCGACAATACTTCATGGACAGAACCTGAAAGCTTGCCGAATATTTTTGAGAAAAATCCTGGTTTTTCCTGTTTTAAATCATCCGGGTTCACTTCATTAAATTTTTGCATCAGTTCCCCTAATATTGAACCTACTTCACCGACATCTTTTCTTTGCACATGATCAAGCATCGCATGTGAAAAATTGAGTAATTTTGATTGAGCAGGTGTACCATATGAAATCATAGCTTGATGATTACTCGGGTCGATCTGGTCAGCTAATTGGTAAGCTTTTTGTCGGTTTTCCTCTGGAATGACATCAATCAATTTTACTCGATTCGATGAGTCCTCACTTTTAACCTTTGTCTCTGCCTCTTTACTACCAAACGGGTCTTCTAAAAGATCATCCAATAAATCTGCACCAAGGGTAGGTTGATTTGACGTATTTTTTTCTTTTGTCATTTTAATCGCCTACTTTCATCAATCGTTTTCTCATCCTTTAATTTCTTAATATTATGTTTGGCTACATCTATCTCATAATGAAGGTCATCAATATCATTCGCTAGTACCGAACGTAAATCTTTATCTACATGAACCATTAGCTCTTGCAACGTTTTTCTGGTCTCTGTTAATGATCGCTCAAGTTCCCAATCCTTCTTCGGTTGAGAGGAAAGAAAAACATATTTTTCAGCGAGTTCTACCGCTGAATCCAAATGCGAATAGAAGAATGATTCTGCTTGATAAAAACGTCTCGGCTCCTTTTGCACAAGTTGGTAAATCCTTTTGGTCACTTTAATAAAATCTTTACGTTGACGACCAGATGGCCAATGGCGAATGGCCATTAAAGCACGATGTAAGCGAGTCATCTTGATTCGGGCATCTTCTAAATTATCTTGTATAAATCGAAACTCTTTCCGTTTGAGCCCCTTACTTTTCATCCAACGATGGACAATAATTATTCCACTTATCCAATACGTAAAAGCACCCACCCCGGCACCAATTAATCCACTCATCCAAAAACCGTTATTCATAAAAAAGTAGCTAATTAACCATGTCAACACAGACACAGGTACAGTGATCAGTATCCGTAAAAAAAACACATAGAACGGGTTCAAAATTATCGACTCCTGACTTTACGCTTATACTATTTACGTAATTCGTCTTATTTAAGTTTCAAAATAAGTAAACTTATTTTTATTTACCCTTACAGTATAAGAATACAACATTTGAAGGAGCTTTTTCCATGGACTAAGATTGTAATTCCAACTAAGCCTTAAGTCTTAAAGCTGATGTTTACAAAAAAACTCGCTTAAATAGCGAGAAAGGCTGAAATGATCATTAAATATAAAAAATGCATTTTCCATTATAAATGCATTCATTTATGTATCATTCATAAACGATGATTCCCTTTATGAATAACCTAGTTCAACGGTTACTACTGTACCGCCACCTGGTTTACTATCTATCTTCATCGTTCCGTTATGCTCTTGAATAATTTTATTGCTCACAGTCAGCCCTAAACCGATTCCTTTATCCTTTGTTGTATAAAAAGGAGTCCCTAAATAATGCAAACGATCTGAGCTTATACCTATACCCTCGTCTTTAAAATTAATTCTTACTCTTTTATTTCTTAATACTTCTATAGCTATAATGACTTCCCCACCGTTTGGCATTGACTCTATAGAGTTTTTTAAGAAATTAATAAACACTTGCTTTAATTGATTTTGATTGCACAGTAATTCAATTGATTGATTGGGCTTAATGAAACGAATTTGGACATTACACATCATAGCTTGTGGGTGAAGAAATTTAAATGTAGCTTCTAAAATCTCATAAAGGTCAAAATAATCATAATCAACTACTTGTGGCTTAGCTAAAGACATGAATTCATTGACAATTCCATCTATACGTTCTAGTTCATGAGAAATAATTGACAAATACTCTTTCTGTTTATCTTTCTCCTCCATATAATGTAATAGTTTTGAAAAACCCTTTAACGATGTCAGTGGATTTCTGATTTCATGTGCCACACTTGCTGCTAGTTGGCCAATAATGGATAGACGATCTAAATTTCTTAGAGCATCATCATTTTTTACTCGATCGGTGACATCCCTACCGACACAAACATACAATTGAATTTCATTAAACTCATTAAAAATCGGAGAAATATTTGACTCAATATATATGATATTCCCATTACTCGTTTTCATGCGTGATTGTAGGATTTGGGATTCTCCGGTATCATTAATTTTTTTATACAATAATTCACTGTATTCTCTTTCTTCTTTATTCATATGATCCATTACACCTTTGCCTAGATAGGTGCCTTTTTCCAACCCTAATAATTCCTCAAAGGATGGGGATACATAAATGACCTTCTTATCTAGACCGTACAGTAAAATTAAATCTGACGTGTGCTCTGTAATTAATCGACTGATCCCTAAATTATTTGAGACGATATCCTCTATACATTCAGTATCTGGCAATTCTTTAATAAATGTAATACCACCGACAATTTGCTCTAATGAATCATAAATGGGATAATGCGATAATTCCAAATTAATAAGATGACCATCTTTATGAATACCCTTTGCTTCCGCTTTATCTTGAAAAGGCTTTAATATATTGTCTTTCTTCAACCGCAAATGAGTATATAAATTCGTACCAAGTGCATCTTGTTCACGGTAGCCCAATAGGTCCGTATACGATTGATTAATTTTATTTATCCGATGATTTATGCTTGTCAAAACGATAGCTGCAGATGTATGGTTCATTAATAAGTGAGTAACCTCTCTTGGGTAAACCACCTTTAGGCTACTATGATTTTGAAAAAGCGCATCATTCTTTGACATAGAAACCTCCAAACTTCCTCTAACCCAGTTTATTCTACAATTTTATTCCTTTTCAGTGGTCTTAAACTGAATGACTATCAATACGTTGGATGTTTTCATATAACATCTGATTTGTGGTTGGTTGTGCTAGCTTGTGCTTTTTATACAATGCTAATACCGTTCCTGCAAAAAGCTCCACTTCACTTTTCCTTCCAGCCTCGACATCTTGTGCCATAGATGGCTTTCCCTCTGCATTTAATTGATTGAGAACATTTAACCAATAAGATAAGTCATCTTCTGTTAAAGTAATCCCTTCATATGGCGCAATACGAATCACTTCTCGCATTGCTGCAATCATTGTTTCTCTCGGTTCTCCCTCTACTTGAATTGTTCCATAATTCCCCCGATAGACTGCAACTGTCTGATTTACACCCACATTCAACATGAATTTGCCCCACTGTCTCTTTAGCATATTAGTATCTACTTCATAAGGGATGCCTGTGCGATCGAAAAATTCAGCTACTTCCTTTGTCATTATTGATATCGTTCCAGCCCCCTGATCGCCAAAACAAATCATCCCCATATGATGATAGCTTAGTATATTGTTTACTTTAACAGCATCCATCCCTTGGGCGACGCTATATAAAACCTTGTCTTCTCCAAATACACTACCTAATATGCGTTCACTTGAAATCCCGTTTAATAAAGAAAGAATGATTGTATGCTCACTGACAATTGGCTTAGCTAATTCAATGGCAGCATCCAACCCATCTGCTTTAACTGAAAAGATGAGTAAATCAACTGGTTTTTCTATGCTTTCTGGTGTTCTATAATCAAAATCGCAAAACTGTTCGTTTGCATAAACTCCTTTCTCTTTATATTTTTTAACTCTTGTCTCATCAGCAACAAATGTAAGTGCTCCTTTTGGTAATGAAAGGTTCATTTGGCTACCAAAAAGAATACCTAACGCACCCAATCCAATAAAAGAAACTGATTGAATCCCCATTCATCTAACCCTTTCATACTTTTATTGAAATTTTATCACAAAATTCTAAAAAAATAAGGGGCTAGAGAACGTTAGTATAATAATTTTATATGAATAAGGAATTCTTACCTATTTATTGCTCTATTTTCGTCTTATTTAACTCGCTCAGCATAAATAATGTATCTCTCAGGTGCATCTCCCACAAAACTAAAAGGATAGCAAGTGGTAACAATTAATTCTTCTTCTGTTTGTTGCAATGTAATCACACTTGTATCTTCTTTATCTACAATTTTTGTTTTAGTAATTTTATAATCAAATTCTCCATATGGTACCTTTATAGTGAAAATATCATTTAAATTTAACTTGCCCATCCCCCTAAAGACGGTGTCCCTATGACCTGAGAGTACAATTTGGCCTCCCTCATTCGGATATAAACTTCCTAGATAATGACCAACTCCTTTAGCCAGATCATCTGCATCAACTCCCTCAATAATGGGTAATTCTGCATCAAGCTTTGGTATCGAGAGTATCCCTGCTGCTTCTCCCTTTTTCGGCAAATAAGCCTCTGTCTTTTGCACTCCTTCAGCTACCTTTGCTTTGGCCACTTGTAATGACTGTGATTCCTTCACATTACCAGCAATAATTGTCCAAACACTAAATCCGATAAATAATAGACCAATAAACATCATACTAAGACCGATTTTTTTCAAGCTCGTCTACACTCCATTCAAAAACGAATTAATCTACCAAATCTTAATTCCAGTATATAGTAAACCCTCTCTGATCTGGTAGCAATATTTTATTTTCCCCTCTCGTAAATAATAATAATTACGATTTATATTGACAAAAACTGAATCCCACAGTATAGTCAAAAAGTACAAAAAAGAATGGTTACGATTTATCTATCATAAACCTTTATTTCATTTTATACATATAATGTCTGCAGTATAAATCGTAATCATTACGAAAAAAGGAGAGGGACAAAAAATGACCAGAATCAAACCTATTTTCTTTATGAGCTTCCTGCTATTTATTTTAGTTGGTTGTGCTGAGAAGGAAGTCACAGATTCATCGGCAAATGATCAGACTGTAGCTGAAACAGATACTCATGACCATGAACACGATGAAAATCATGAACATGAACACGGACATGATCATAGTCATCACCATGAAGACAGTGACCAGCAAATTTACGAAGGATATTTCGATGAGGATCAAGTAAAAGACCGCTCCCTTTCTGATTGGGAAGGAGACTGGCAGTCTGTTTATCCTTATTTAACAAATGGAACACTGGATGAAGTATTAGAGAACAAAGCTAAAGAGAATGGAGAAAAAACTTTTGATGAATACAAAGAGTATTATACGGTAGGTTACGAAACAGAGATTGATAGAATAGAAATCGCCGATGAAAAAATGATATTTCATCATGAAGACACTACACTTTCTGGCACATATGAATATGATGGATTAGAGATCCTCACTTATGAAGCCGGTAATCAAGGTGTTCGGTATTTGTTCAATCGAGTAGATGGAGATCAAGCCGCACCAAGATTTGTGCAATTTAGTGACCATCATATATATCCAACACCTAGCGCTCATTTTCATATTTATCTAGGCAATGAAAGTCAGGAAGATCTCTTAGAAGAACTAACAAATTGGCCAACTTATTATCCATCAGAAATGAGCGGCGAAGAAATTGTTCACGAGATGATCGCACATTAATAACTAAATGATAGAGAGTAACTAAGTTTGTAAAAGGACAGAAACCAGTTTCACTCACTACGAAACTTAAATAGAACACGAAAAATCCTCGTGTTCTATTTCTCATTTAACTATTTATAATGTCTTTGTATGTTGAATGGCTTGTGCCAATGAAGAATAGATTTTAATATTACGGAAATTAATACCTAATTGAACAGCTGTTTGCGCAATTTCTGGTCGAATACCTGAAAGGCTAGCGATGGTACCAATTAATTTCAAGCCATCTATGACCTGAAAAATTTGAGCAGCCACCATTGTATCAATGATTGCTACGCCAGATAAATCAATAACCAGCTCTTCAATTTGCATATTATTACATTGTTCGAGTGTTTTATCAAAAATAACTTGAGCACGATGAGTATCAATATCTCCAACTAAAGGGAGAATAGCTACATCCTGTTTAATTTTTATCACTGGTGTACTAAGTTCAACGATCATCTCTTGCTGTGCTTTTAACATACGATTCGATTCTTCGATATTTCTTTTACTAAATTCACTCATAATTTTTCTAAATGATTGCGAAATCACTCGATTAAGCGTGTTGACCTCTTTATGTGATAACATCGTCGTTGATTCTTCAATATAATATTGAACTACATCGAAATATTGCTCTTGCACACTAAGAAATTCACTAATGATTTCATCTAATGGTGTGCTTAAATGAGCAGGATCCTTTGCAATAGAAGTAACCCATTCGTCGAATGCTTCTGTTGGTGCGTCAGATTCTGTGTTAAATATTTCTGCAAAGATTTCATGGAATGCATGATTTTGTTCCTTTAATATAGCAATTTGGGACGCGTCTGTTGTGCTATAGACACCATCTTTTCTCTTATCTAATTCCGCATACCAATTCTCTGTTAAATCCCATGTTTTATCCTTAAAGTACTCGTAAAATGATTTCATCCGCATTTTCTCCTAATCATCAACATTGTGAGTATCACTTTCCCCAAAATATGATACCAGCATTCTTATACCCAATCACCTAAAACTATAAACCTACTTTTATAAAAAGTTAAACTGTTTTTACATGGAGCGCCTTTTTCAACCAATTTTTTCCCTCTACTAATCTGCTAACCATCATCGCGCACACCGTATTACCTGTTGAGTTCAGAAGCGTTGCTGGCGCATCAATAATTGTACTGATAACAGCTATAATCGGTAGTACTTCAGGCGGAAATCCAAATACACTTAAGATGAGCATTTCACCAATTAAGCCACCACTAGGTATAGCTCCCATAACCGCACCTACTAAAAAGGCGACAGCAATAATACTTAAGATTGTTGGCAGATCTGTCATACTTTGCCCAAATAAGCTAAATATAAATACAATCTTAATCACGCCACCAAAGACTGAACCATCTTTATGAGTATTTGCTCCTAATGGGATAACTGTTTCAGCAATATCCTTAGGTACACCCATTTTCTTCGTCGCGTCAAGATTAACTGGAATACTTGCCGCACTTGAACATGTTGCAATTGCAGTCACTGACGGTGGAATCGCATTTTTCCAAAATACACTGATTCCCTCTTTCCCACCAGCAATAAAGGCATACAATGTGAAAAAGCCAAAATAATAAACAAGTGTTATGCCTAAATATAAAACAAAAGCACGAACATAACCACCTAAAATTTGCGGTCCTAATTCACCAATGATTGTTGCAAAATAACACCCTAGACCAATCGGCGCATAATACATGACAATCTTTACAATTTTCATCATAATATCTGTGCCTGATTGTAAGAAGGTAGCCATTGGTCTGCCTTTCTCACCTACTAGTGCGGTAGCCAAGCCAAATAAAATGGCAAAAACAATCAGCTGTAACATATTGCTTTTAGAGAATAAAAGATGAAAATCATTTACAGTCACCGTCTCAACAAGTTTTGCAAGTAACGAAATATTCTCAGTTTCATCCTCAGCCACTTCCGCCTCATCCATCATAGCAATTATACTTGAAGTATCCGTATCTTTTAATGGGTCAAATAGAGAAGTAGCTCCGAATCCTAATACAGCAGAAACAACTGCTGTCAAAAAGAAAACGAGGAATGTACTTCCCATAATTTTACCTAACCGTTTCATCCCACTAATATTCGCAATAGCCGATGCTATACTAAAAAAGACGAGCGGTACAATAATCATAAACATTAAATTTAAAAATAAATCTCCAAAAGGTTTCACAACAGATGTCGCAGGCCCAAACACTACCCCTGCTATACCGCCAATTAGAATAGCAGCTAATAACAAAATAGTCGTGCGATATGTCGAAAATAACTTCTTCATAATATAAAAACTCCCTTCCACTCTTACTTCATGACACAAAAAGAAAACTCACCCATTGGCGAGTTACTAATGGTAGCATTCAAATGTCCTAAATTGATAACCCTTGTATTTTAGCGTATTTTTAATCTTTAAGCTAGCTATTAATGATTGGAAATGAGATTCGCTAACCCTACTTTAGCTTCTCTTATGATGCCTTCATCCTGTTTATCCATCCCATAAAAAAATAAATAACACATCACATGCAGCCCTCTAAACATAGCTAACGATTCCGTTTCTTTATCAATTGCACCATAAAGTGAAAAAAAGCGTTCCCGCATATATGAAGGAAAGAAGGTATAAGCAACAGCTAAATCAACGGCTCGATGACCACGATGCATATCTCCAAAATCGATGACACCTGCAAGTCTTAAATCATCACGAATCAGAAAGTTACGGAAATAAAAATCCCCATGAACCAATGTATTCCTCGCCGTTACACTCGTGTTTGCTGCTATTTGAATCATTGCTAAAAAAGGGATTCGGGAGTCAATAACTTCATTTTCCTCCATCCATTCTAATCGTTGAATGACTGCTGTTTTTTTTGCATGAACGTCTAACCTGCCAATTTCATCTCCTATGATTCCATGAAAATGTCTACTTGGTACTTGATGAAGGGCTTTTAAAAATAGGGCAATGTCTTCAACGATGGGACCACGATCTTCCACCCTTATCTCCCGTTCATTTGTAGAAACACCCTTAATCAACGGATAGCCTGTGAATGGGTATGGAAACTTACTACTTGGTTGGCCAATATAAATAGGTGCAGAAATTTGAATATCACTGTGTAAATGTTGCTTTAATTGTGGTAACCATCTATTTTCTCTTGCTAATAAGGGGACAGCCATTTTTCTTCGCGGAAATCTAAAAATGACCGATTCATTTACAACGAAGACTTTATTATCCCATCCTTCACCGCTCTCTTTAGTGATGACAGGTTCAAGTATCGGAAACTGTTCACTAATGATTTGTTGTGCTTCATCTATCGTCACTTCAACATCGCTATCCCATACAGCAGACAATTTCATCCCTCCTCTTTATAGCGGTTTGCTATTTTAACATCCTGACAATAATTCCCTTATTTAAACTTGTAAAACTTTAATTTTAGAGTAAAAGCTCTTATAGACATGAAAAATACTCCCCGTTAGTAGTCAGTTTTTTAATCTGTCTACTAACGGGGAGCAGTTCAATCACACAACACTTGCTCTATTTTTCATTTGAGATGTTCAGGTACGTCTGTCATAATGACTTCCACACCTGTTTCAACTAATTGCTCCTTTACGGCTCTTTCGTTTACCGTATAGACACGAAGAGGATATCCTTTTTCTATCGCTTCTCTTCCATAAGTAGAAAGCGCGTAACTTGGCTGACAATGAATGGCATCGGCACCGATATCATTCGCTATTTTAATAGCATCCTTCTTCACACCAGCAATTAAATAACCAACCGAGATATTCGGATTTATCGCTTTCACTTTCTTTAAACTAGATGCATTAAATGAAGAAATAATGACTCGGTCTTGTAATTGGTAACGATCAATCAAATCTAACACTTTTCTTTCCATCCCATCATAAGCAATGATATCGTTCTTTAATTCTATATTTAATGTAAGGTCATTGCCTTCTTCTAGAAGCCACTCTAATACTAGTTGAAGTGATGGTAAACCCTCGCCGATAAAATCAGATGAAAACCATCCCCCTGCATCAAAGCCAAGGAGTTCTTCTAAAGTTAAATCTTTAACATAACCCTTGCCATTCGTAGTCCGATTAATTTTTTCATCGTGAATAATGACTAGATGACCATCCCTACTCATTTGCACATCTAATTCAATTCCCTCCACTCCAGCATTTAGGGCAGCTTGGAATGCGGTCATTGTATTTTCAGGAAAGGTACCACTCATTCCCCGGTGAGCGTATATGGAAACCTCTTCTACCCTCTCACTGACTCCCATTTTTTCTGTTCGCTGCCTCTAATGACTGATCTATTTCTGCTGCTGCACGATCCAATGCTTCTTTCGGTTCAACACCTTGATAGAGGCTTTCCATTGCGCTCACAACTTTTTGCCGTGCTTCTGGGAAGACTGAAATTAATGCCCCTTGAGTCGCCTCAGATGGAATGGTATTTTTCAACTGATCAACCGTTACTTTGAGCTGTGGATACTTCTCCCACTCTTCTTGTACAACCGGTAAGTCATAGGCTGCTGGGTTAATAGAGAAATAACCTGACTTTAAATGCCATTGTGCCTGTACATCAGGTGTCGTCACATATTTCATGAACTCCCATGCAGCACGCTGTTTTTCCTCATCAATATCTTTCGCCATCCATAAAGAGGCACCGCCAATAATTACCCCTTGTCTGTCTACTCCATCCGGTACAGGTAAATATCCTGCGCCGACTTCAAACGGTGCATTATCCACTGTAGCTCTAATACCTGCTGATGAGTCTAGATACATAGCAATTTTGCCAGATTGGAAAGCAGCACGGATATCATCCCAATTTTGTCCAGTATTATAGAAAGTACCTTCTTTATGCATCTCACTAATTAATTCAAATACTTTTAGCCCTTCTTCACCATTAAATACTGCCTTTTCCGCATTACCAGAACGTCCGTTATCATTATCTACAAATAAGCCACCTTGTACGGCGATTAATTCCTCAATAAACCAACCGTAATTTAAAATTGAAAAACCCACTTGGTCATCCTTCGTTAATTTCTTCGCTGCTTCTTTTATTTCGCTATACGTCTCAGGCGCTTTCTCTGGATCTAATCCAGCTTCTTTAAAAGCATCTTTATTATAAATAAGTACCGGAGTAGATGAATTAAATGGCATGGAATATTGCGTATCATCTACAGAATAATAATTAGTGATATTCTTCTCCCATTGATTCATATCGTATCCTTCATCATCAATAAACTTCTGCACTGGTTGTATTTTCCCTGAATCAATCATATATTTCGTCCCGACTTCAAAAGTTTGCATAATTGCTGGTGCATCTTCTGTTCCAGCTACCGTATTAAACTTCGTAATCGCTTCTTCATATGTCCCTTGAAAAACAGGCGTAACTGTAATCTCATCTTGTTCTGCATTGAAGCCATCCGCTACTTCTTGCACAACATTCTCAAGCTCACCACTCATCGAATGCCAAAATATCACTTCTGTTTTTCCATCACCACTAGATTCCTCTGTATTTGCCGCATCATTTGAACATGCCGTCATGAATATTAGCATACATAAGATACTCACCATCCAAAGCTTCTTCATTCTTTTCATCCTCTCCCCACTCTACTTTATTGCTCCTCTAGTTAACCCCTCTTGTAAACGTTTTTGACCAACAAAGATTAATAGTAAAGTTGGCAAAATGACGAGCATGACTCCTGCCATTACCACCCCCCATTCAGAGGCAATTTCTTGTGTCTGCATCTGCTTTAAGCCAATCTGAACGGTCCTTACCTTTTCATCATTTGTGACAAGCAATGGCCATAAATACATATTCCAAGCCGTCAAGAAACAATAGATTCCGAGCGTAATTAAACTTGTTTTTGAAATCGGCAAGACAACCGTTAAGAAGAACTTAAAGCGACTGATCCCTGAAACTTGGGAAGCTTCATATAATTCAATAGGAATCGTCTTAAACTGTTGTCTAAGCAGAAAAGTCCCAAAAGCCATTGCGAAAAAAGGAATCGTTAATCCTGGAAAACTATTTAACCACCCTAACGATTGCACCGTTTGAAAGTTTGGCACCATTGTCGCTTCCCAAGGAATCATCATCGTGGAAATAAAAAGCATAAACAAAAGGTTTTTCCCTTTAAATTTTGTAAAAACAAAAGCAAAGGCTGCTAAACTGCATAGTAGTAATTGGCCTAACATAATGACTGTGGATACGACCAAGCTATTGATCAAATACCGCAGTAACGGGACCTTTTCGAAAGCATTAATATAATTGGTTAGTGTAAAGTTTTCTGGTATGAGCTTTCCTTGCAGGACTTCTCCCCCTTGCATAAAACTAATCATGAAAGCGTAAACGATGGGGAAAAACATGATAAATCCTGAAAGAATAAGGAGCAAATATAAGAAGATTTTTTTCCCGATTGTCATTGATAATGCACCTTCCTCTCACCTAGCTTGAACTGAATCACTGTTAAGATGAAGACACATAGAAAAAGAATCACTGCCTGTGCGCTGGCAGAGCCAATATTATAATTAATGAATGCATCTTTATAAATGGAGTACACAATCACATTGGTTGAATCAGTCGGTCCTCCCTTTGTCAAAATATCGATTTGCCCAAATGACTGAAAAGAATTGATCATCGTCACTGTAAGAACAAAGAAAAGCGTTGGTGACAGCATAGGAATTGTGATTTTTCTAAAAGAATAATAAGAACTTACCCCTGCAATTCTTGCGCTCTCATATAATTGGGAATCGATATTTTGTAAACCCCCTAGCAAAATGAGAAACGTAAACCCTGTATTCATCCAAATCGTCGCGATTGCGACTGATAGCAATGCTGTATTCGGATCTAATAAGAAATGCATATCTGCCAAACCAAAAAAGTTTAGTATTTTGTTTGCTATGCCAATCGATGGGTTATAAATAAACATCCATATAACTGATGAGGCAGCTACACTCATCCCCATCGTTGAGGAAAAAATGGTTCTAAAGAAACCAATGCCTTTCATTTTCTGATTAGCTAGTAACGCTAAAACAAGGGCGAGAATGACACCTACTGGTACCGTGTATAAAACGAATAAGAAAGTGGCCTTTGCACTTGTTAAAAAACTAGTTGAAGAAAGCAATGTGGTAAAGTTCTCCCAACCAGCAAAGGACAACGGTTTTCCTTGTGTATCAGTATAGAAAAAGCTCAAATATACTGTCCTAACCATCGGATAAAATAGAAAAATAATAAATAAAAGAAAAGATGGTAGTACATATAACCAGCCTTCTAAAGATGGAAGGGAAAATCGATTTTTTCTTAGAGTTGGCCGCTTTGGATCAGCGTTCATATTAAGGGATGGCATAACACTAAATCACCTCCGCACCTTCAAGAAAAGTATTCGTCTTCGTTTGGTCATCAAAGAAAACTAAGTCCTCTGCTTTGATAGCAAAAGAAACCTTCTCTCCTAAAGGAACCGCATGTTGACCTTGCCACCTTGCTGTCCACTGCAATTTTTCCGTTAACTGAAAATTGATTAATGTTTCTGTCCCAAGCATTTCTACATTCGTAACGGTAGCGTGCAATGTAGCTTCATCCGTATTCGTTGCTCTTACTAGATGTTCAGGTCTAATTCCAATCGTGAATTCACCAGCTAAATCTTGATGAATTTTCGGGAGCGTTGTATCGCATGGAAGATGAACATTTCCATTTTGAATATATCCATTAACCATATTCATCGGCGGTGCGCCAATAAACGATGCCACAAACGTATTCGCCGGATGATTATATATATCAAGCGGCTTCCCAACTTGTTGCACTTCCCCTTGATTTAAAATCATCATGCGATCAGCCATCGTCATCGCCTCTGTTTGATCATGTGTGACATAAATCATCGTAATACCCAATTTTCTTTGTAACTGCCTTATCTCTGAACGCATTTTTGTTCTCAATTTTGCATCAAGATTTGAGAGTGGTTCATCCATTAAACAGATAGGATCTTGTGTGACGATTGCTCTAGCGAGTGCTACACGCTGCCTTTGCCCCCCCGATAATTCTCTTGGTTTCCTTTTTAAATATGGTGTGAGTCCAAGCATTTCTGCCGCTTCTTGACACCTCTGCGATTGTTCAACTTTCGTCAGTTTTTTCACATGTAGGCCAAAGGCAATGTTTTGTTCAACTGTCATATGAGGAAACAAAGCATAATTTTGAAACACCATCGATAATTCTCTCTGACTTGGCTTTAACTTATTTGCATAAGCCCCGCCAATATAAAGCTCGCCACTACTAATTTCCTCTAATCCAGCAATCATCCTTAACAACGTACTTTTTCCACAACCAGATGGCCCGACTAGCACAAAAAATTCCCCAGGCTCAATTACAATATCAATTCCTTTTAACACTTCTATATCCGCTTGGTAAGACTTTCTCATCTGTTTTAACTCCAAAGCACGCATATTCTCTCACCCCTTTTACCGCCCCCTAAAGAAAGCCATATACCGATGAAGTAAAAACCCTTTACTCGTCGAATATACGGCTTTTTGAAAGAAGGCAAGTCTATCCACTTGTTATATATTCATCATACTTTTGGAATATGAAGGAAATATTAGATTCTCGTATAACAATGTAAAATAGAATTAAACTTTATGGATGGACGGTAAAGGCAGTGGTGAGAACAGGGAATATCATCGGTTGTTTACATCTTTGTTTTCTCCATTTTAGCTGCCTACTTCCTATCTACTCTTCAAACAAAAAAGAACAAAGATACGCATATTCTTTTTCCAATTAGATTATTCCTTTAGCTCTAAAAGACGAGCATGCACTGGAAAATAAAATATATGAGTCATTTGTATAGGCAAATAAAACGGAGTATCCCTTCGCTTTTAGCTAATGGGTAAAATGGGGGTTAAAAAGTCCTTTAAAAAAATATTAATTTAAAAGTAACTATTAAAACGAAAGGTGCAGGTTTGTAGAAGATAGGGAAGAAAACTCACCAATCTATATGTATAATATTCAAAGAGGTGATTGGGATGGGTGTCCTTCCAAAGGTAGTTAGAAGATTGCTTGACGATGAAATAGATGAAGAGAAATTTATTGATATAATCAATAGCGTTTATAAGCAAGATTGTTATATATATGCAATGATTCCTGATTGGGAAGAAGATTTGTTAAATCAACTGTCAGATGGCAAGAGATTAGAGATTGTATTTAGCATTTAAAATTGCTTTTTAAGGTAGTATGTTTTTTGAATAGACAAAGAAAGTTTGATTAAAAACTACCCACTCGCCCATATTTAAAGAGCCCATTTTGAACAAAGTTGTTCAAAACAGGTTAATTCCTTGTAGAAACACTGTGCCATTTTTATAAAAAAGTTCCTACTGTTAATCTTCCACTATCGCTCCCGATTGTGGAAGAATCGAAATGAAGCTTTATTGTAATGGAATTTTCACAATGCATACCTTTACTTCTATGTTACTTTGTTTTACTAAAGATAAATTGATCATCAGGATTCCAAACGTACACGTCGTCAGCAACATATCCACGCAGCCATAATACTCCATCTATTCTTCTAAGATAAAACCCTTTAGGAAAATCATCGTCATCACTTACTATCTCTGTTGCTATTGTGATAGACCCAGAAGGAGCTTGATTTTGTTTTGAGGAATTCTCTGAATTACCTTCAGGTTGGTCTAGATATTCAAGTCTTAAGTAAGGTCCTATCTCAAGAGGACATAATTCCAAACCTAGTTGGTTCGCTTTTTTAATAAGGCCTGGCATAGTTGCTCCATCAGGAAAGCCAAAATCTCTAACAGCTAGTTCAACGATTTCTAGGCTGTACTTTTTTTCGGAAGTAGTAAATTTATCATCAGATAATAATTTCTCTCCATACTGATTCATCGAGATTGAATGTTCTTGTAACCTTTGAATAAGTTCCATTTTCGAAAGCCCACCAATCTCTATTGTTTTAGTAACAACAGGACAATCTGGGTAAATTCGCATTAGTTTTCACTCCTTAAACAATCTAAAAATTCATATTATTATAATTATACATATTTCAGTAAATATATTGTAAGCTACAAATGTACTTTCTTTAACAAATCCTCTAATTATAACAAAACTCCTTCGATAGTTAAATTTAAATAGTAAAATAAGACAGATAATATTAACATACAACTTTTGATTGAATAAATTATTATAGGTTCCCAAAACAGCATAGATAGTAGTTCCAGCAAAAGCCGGTTATTTTAAATGATTATATGTACATTTCTCCTATGTTACTTCAAAAGTCTAATGACGCTTTTAACAACGAGAATTTTATAACTGGGTTGAAATTATCTCTATGAATGTCGATACACAAAATATCCTTTTGCTTGTGTACCATACGTTTGTTGCACTTGATTTGTGTGTGCATAATAATTTATTTGTACATAAATGGGGTTCGAAGCCGAATTTTGTACAGTTTCAGTGATATTACACAAACTTCTTCTGAGGTAAAAAACATATTTCAGCGAGTACATGTGCTGGTGTTGCTATTTTTATTGAAATATGGGTAAGGAGATGATCTAATATTCACGCTGATATTTTTTCTGAATATTCTAATAAAATCGTATACGAACGATGAACATAATTGTTATAATTAATATACATAGAGCTTCAGGTTCAAATCTTGGCTTAGTATTATTCAACTATCTTGGTAGGTTTGTTGAATAATGGATACGAGACAGAATGGAGACTTTTTTTATAACTAAATAGATTTTCTGGGTTTCTAGGTATCACTTCACTATGGTATTAATCCAGTTGGATTAATACCTTTTTATTTACTTTATTTTAAAATAATGGGACTGAACAGATGGGTAGTCCGTCTTATTATTTAGAAGGTAATCTTGAGAGGAGAAACAAGTTTGTGAGTGATAAATTAGAAACGGTTTATGCAAAGTATCTTGATAACAATACTGATAATGTAGACAACATTATAAATTCATTAATAAGTCTTTATAGCAAAGAATTAATGAATTTTTGTTTTACATATGTGAAGGACTGGAAGATCACTGAGGATATAGTTCAAGAGGTCTTTATAAAAGCCTACAAAAAAATTGAACAGCTTAATAATATTAAAAATGTTAGAGTATGGTTGTACAGCATATGTGCGAATCATTGTAAGGATTATTTAAGAAAGGCAGAGACTAAAAAGCTTTTTTTACTAATGTTATAGAAAGTTTTTTCAATAGTTCGACTCCATCTCCTGAAGAAGCTGTTTTAAGTAAAGATGAATCGAAAAGTATTGAGGTTTTAGTGTTGAATTGACCTTTAAAGTATCGTGAGGTTATCTTTCTTTACTATTATAAAGATATGGATATATGGGAAATTGCCGAATTATTAAACTTAAATCAATCAACTATAAGGACTAGACTCTCAAGGGGAAGAGACCGATTAAAGGGAAAATTGGGTGCTAGGGGTGATAATAATGATTGATAATGAGTTATCCAAACTTAAAACGAAATTTAATGAAAACACATTTAAAAGTAATCCATATAACGATATAGTAGGACAAAAATTTATTAATGGTGTTAAAAAGAGTACGAAGAAAAGAAATTTCCTAAAAAAGCCTTTGCCAATCATTGCACAAGTTGGAACATTAGTACTTTCTTTCTTATTACTGATTTCCTTTATTAGTAACTACACGACCCAAATAGGTGGAGTGAACGGCAGCAAGGAAAATGAACAGCAGCTTGGAATGGAGAAAGCTACACCGTTAAATCTCTCTTGTCAAAAAGGTGATAGTGTATCATCGTCCATAAAAGGGAGAAATTCAAAAGAAAATCTAGCTCAGGAAATAACACTAAAATCGGGGGGAACTTATAAAGTTGACAACAAGAATTTTAAACCTGGTTTTTACGATATTATCTCCTTAGAAGGAAATGCTGAAATAGCTAGCGTAAATCTCCATAAAGGCGAAAGATTTTTAAGTAAACAAATTTTTAAAAATAATTCTATAGAGGTTGAGGGTAACGGGATGTTGCTCCTTTGCCCATCAGAGTTTAAAAAGGAAAAAATGATAAACAAAGTTTATACATTGAAGGATAAGTCAGTATCTTATCAAGCTGGTGAAGAGATTGAGCCTGGAACATATGAGCTCCAAGTCACTAATGAAATAGAATCTTCCTTCTATGTTTTTGTTGATATAAATAATTATGAAGAAAATTCTTTAGATGCTCAAAGCTTTAATATAAGAGATACAGGAACATATACTTTTTCAATAAAAGAAGAAGAAATGTTGGAAATTCTAAACTGGTCAGATAAAGATACTGAACTAAAAATTAAAATGAAACAGATTGATGGAAGTGAAGAAAAAGGATATGGCGAATCCTGAATATAGAATTGAAATTGGGAAGGAAACACACTTCCTTTCGATTGATGAAGGGGTCTGGAAGAATTATGAATACAAAAAATACACATACGATTTACTCTTTATCCGAAAACTCAATCAAACAAGTAAATGAGTTTTGAACTAACGATGCGTTAAGAATTAATAAAACCTGTATCAACGATTACTTGGTAATCAACGATACGGCTTTACCTACCGGTAGCTATTTGTCCATATATATATTTAAATCACAGGACCTTTTTGAATATATTGCTAAATTTGTTGTTCATTTTAGAAAAGCTGGTGTTTCTTCTACGAGATTAGATTCCTCTGACTCAAAGAAGGATCCCCAATAATGTTTTCATTGTTTGAAATGGAAAGTAAAAAGATCAAACTTATAGTAGACCTCATAGTTATTGTCTGTTATATTTATAAAAACACTAAAAGGATAGGTGAAGAAGTTCGGCATAGCAGAAGTTGGATTTACGAGGACTTTGTTATGACTGGAAAAGAGTAAAAGATCAATTTGACGCAAACTTAAATAAGCATTTTATGTGTTTATTTGGTATGCCCATTTGATTTTTTACTCTACGGACTTTTTCTCTTTTTAACCGCAGAGTAAAACTCTGCGGTTTTTTGTGTTTTAAAAATTTTTAGGAGGAAGTTTATATGAATAACTTTTTAAACCAGTTGCGCGTACCATCACGATTTGAACAAGCAGATAATGCTTTTTGGCAAAATCCTTATATTGCCAAACAATTATTAAAGGCCCATTTAAACTCTGATAATGAAGGAGCTAGTAGGAGTTTTTCGTTTATTGATAAGTCTATTGATTTCATTCAACAAATTGCTCCCCAAAAATCTTATCAAAAGGTACTAGATTTAGGTTGCGGTCCAGGTCTTTATTGTGAAAGATTAGCCAAAAAAAATTATACGGTAACAGGGATAGACTTCTCTGAAAACTCCATTCGTTATGCTCAAGAACAAGCAAAAAAGCTCAATTTTGATATTGACTATCGCTATGAGAATTATATGGAATTAAATGATTCAAATAACTACGACCTTGCCCTATTGATATATTGTGATTATGGAGCTCTTGCACCTGTTGATCGCAGTAAATTACTTTTCAACATTTGGAACAGTTTGAAGAATGGTGGACAGTTGTTATTAGATGTTTTCTCACAAAATAAATTTGATCAGTTTAAGGAAGAACAATATTGGAGTTTAAATGAAAATGGTGGTTTCTGGTCAAAGGATTCCTATGTCGCTATTGGTAGAAATCTTAAATATCCTGATAGAGTAACATTAGAGCAAACAACTGTGGTTACCAAAGATAAAATGGAAACTTACAACATCTGGCATCAATACTTCACAAAAGAATTATTAATCAAAGAGGTAACTGCTGTAGGGTTTACTGTAAAGGAAATTTACGATGATGTTTCTGGTCAAACTGGCAACGGAGGAAGTGAAACTATCGCTTTATTGTTAGAAAAATAAGGTTAAATAGAACAAAGAGAAAGGGAATATGATCACTCCTCAAGAATTATTTCTTAAAGGTGAGAGTTTTTACATTCAGAGAGGGGAAATCAAATGAATCCTTTGTTGTTAGATGTTCCTTTACAATTAGAAACAGACAGACTAATTCTTCGAGCACCACTTCAAACAGGAGACGGGAAAATTGTAAACCAAGCTATTAGAGACTCATTTGATGAATTAAAAGAGTGGTTGCCATTTGCTCAAGAACTGCCAACTGTCGAAGAAACAGAAATAAATATAAGAAATGCTCATATAAATTTTTTAAAGAGAGACAGTTTTCGTTTTCTTATTTTTGATAAAGAAAACAATGACTTTATTGGAACAACAAGCCTTCAGGGGGTTGACTGGGACATTCCTAAATGTGAAATTGGGTACTGGATAAATACAAAATTTAGCGGTAATGGATATATGACGGAAGCAGTAAAGAGATTAGCAAACTTTGGGTTACATCATATCAAATTTAGGAGAATTGAAATAAGATGTGAATCAACAAACCTTAAGAGTCGTGCTATCCCAGAAAAACTTGGGTTTGAATTAGAAGGCACTTTAAGAAATGATGATCTATCCGCAGATGGTAGCAAGCTGACTGACACTTGTTTTTATTCCATAACAAGTAACATTACGAAAGAAAACTAAACATATTTTGATTCGTTAAATAACTTTAATAACAACCTTTCTAAACGAAGATAGGTTGTTATTTTATTTGTAGTGAACTAGTGAATAGACTTTTTTGTTGCAAAACATCTAGCAACTTTAGTAATTACTTCAGGTGATGGCGAAACATTTGCCAACCTAGCCACTTCTATCGCCGAAACTATCCTTTTCACTGTTCTTTCGATCTCTATTCATTTTGATATGTAATCATTTAACATTTTTCATTAACAAGACGTTAACAATAAAAATCTTTTCACGAAAAAACCTAGCAAATCAATAAACTAGGTTTTTTTCCCTTATTTAACGACTTCCATATGATCCATCGGCCAAATAACCGCTTTGGCTTTCCCAAGGATTCTTTCTTCAGAGATGACCCCTATGACCCTACTATCAAGACTTCGTTTACGGTTATCACCTAATACAAAATAATGCCCCTCAGGAACAACCGTTTGGCTTACTTTTGTATCTTTGAGCTCAAAATCATCTGTCAACATGCCTCTTTCTAGCGCTTCTTTTAACTCATCTAAATAAGGTTCATCGTATTCCTTGCCATTTATGTATAAGTGATCATTTTTATAGGTAATTTCATCTCCTGGCAAGCCAATCACTCTTTTAATTAAATCACGCTCTCCATCACTATCAAACACCACAATATCAAAGCGGTCAGGTTCACCTAATTTACTCATAACAACCCGGCTTTGGTCATGTAATGTCGGTTCCATTGAAGCCCCATCTACAACGACAGGAGAAAAGATGAAAATACGGATAAGAAAAGAAATAATTAGTGCAATAATCAATGCTTTGATCCACTCAAACATTTCTGTTCGGACTTTTTGCACACACAACACCTCCTAATATTTCTCAATATTCTATTCGCCATCAAACGAGCAAACCCCTCTTGAATGTAAAATATATACATCTCACTTTTTATATTTTCTTATACATCTCTCACAAACACAACTTTTTCCCCTATTCTCCTGAGGAATTAAATCTAAGAGCGTTTGGGGGACATCACCAATATGAAAGCACCAACAATCCTTGAGCTTGTTCTCTTCAAGCCCGCAGTTGTTTTGCTCACCACAAACTGGACATTGTTGTTTTTTCATCGTTTCACCTCTCACCCTATACTACTCACTTTTATTATGGCATAAACAGGAGATGAAGTTCACAAGAAAATAGGAAAAGCGTTAGCCTTTCCCTCTAACATCTATTCACTAAAATCAAGATTTTGCGGTTCTTTTGGTAGACTCTCTTGAAAAGAAAGGTTTGTTGTTGGCACATGTTCACTGACCTCTACTAATTGAAACCCATCCATCCAGACCTTCCCTTTTCCAATGAGTAACACCCCGAAATGAATGGACATACTCTCTTCAGGCACATCTAATACAATGGTATACTGATTCCAGCCATTTGTACCCGCAATAGGCCGATTATCCATATTATCGAACTGTAGCATATCACCATTGTTGTCATCTACTCTCATCCAAGCCCCACACTTTTCTACATCTTCCGTCTTTATATAACATGTTAGTTTCATTCTTTTCCCTTTATATTTCTCCGCTTTGAACTGTTGCATAATAGTAGCGAATTGCTGGCTATTCACATCACTAATATTTTTAAGTAAAGCAGATTGATGCCCAGTATGGAAAGTTTGTTGATCCAATGTCATTTGATAATGTTCTGGGGCGTTTCCACTTAATATCCAGCCATGAATAATTGTTTCTTTCGTCATCTTATTGTTCTCCTCCTTTAAATGGATAAGACTAAATAACTTACGATACTTGCCCGGTGGTAGAGAATAAATTTCTTTAAAGGCTCTCGTAAACGCCTCTTGAGATTGAAAATGAAGCAAAAAAGCAATCGAAAGAATAGATTCATCACTTTCTATTAATAAAGACACTGCTAAAGCAAGTCTCCGAAAACGAATATATTCACCAATTGTCCGACCCGTTTCTTGTTTGAATACCCTTAAGAGATGAAATTTGGAATACCCTACATTCCTTGTTAAATCATCGAGTTGAATCTTTTCTAGTAAATGCGTTTCAATAAAATAAATTGTTTTTTGCGTCGTTTCACTATACTGCACTCTCACTCACCTCACCTTTATTTTACGATAATTGGTTGAGCTTTTTTTGATGGGGATTGCTAAATAATTATTTATTTTCGATGGATTACTTGTTTCTTATCATTGTTAACGTTACAAGAAAAAGGATAGGGGCGGATTCAGAATCATAGGGAACTATTAGACAGTCTTTTATAGAAGTTCTTCTACAAAACGGGAAACGCAACGGCTGCTGATCAAGCTTTTTGAATTACAAAGTGGGCTAGTCCCTTTATTTTACTTCTCCGTTTTCTTTTACTTTCCTTTCAGATTAGCACTACTGTTATCAGTTTACTTTTTTTACTTTATTTGGAATAATCTGCTTATCATATGGTATCATTTAACTAAAGGGGAGTGATTTGACATGAAGATTATGAGCAAAGGGAAATATGTATGGCTTTTCTTATTATTAGCGGCTCTTTTTTCTAATACCATTCTTTATCAGACTTCAGTTAGTGGATGGATTCTACCGGCAAATGCGCAAGACGTTGTTTTAGGTTCATTGATTGACTTCATGATCTTGATGCCATTATTTTTCATGTTATATAAACAAAAGTTTTCTTTAAAATCTGCATTGTTACTTTGTGCGAGTGGCTGCCTTTTGGCAAGATTGATTATCCCAACGGAATTGCTAGCGCCTTATTCCTCTTTTGTATGGGGTGTTATTTTAATCGAGGTTATGTTTATTTCTTTAGAGCTTTTACTAATTGTAACCTTCATAAAGTATATGCCAAAAATTATTAAGGAAGTAAAACAAAGCTCATTACCAACGGTGTTCTCGTATGCAAATGCTGTTGATCACTTCGCAAAAAAGTATCAGATTATTCGTATCATTTGTTCCGAAGGTTTAATGTTCTATTATGCTTTTGCTAGTTGGAAAAAAACACCGCGAGAGGGAATAACACTTTATAAAAACTCCAGTTATATTGCCTTTCAAATTATGCTTATCCATGCCATCCTCATTGAAACCATTGCAATTCATTGGTTCATCCATCAATATTCTATCGTTTTATCAATTATTCTTTTTATCGGCAATGTCTATGCTGTTATTTTTTTCATTGGTGATATACAAGCAATGAAATTAAACCCTATTCATTATCAGAACGGCACTCTATACCTATCACTCGGATTAGTGAAACGAGTGGTTATTCCAATTGAAAATATTAAAACTCTGATTGAGGAAAAATCAGTACTTCAAGGGAAATTATCAAAGGATACCGCTGATTTCATAATTAAAGATTTAGAAAAAGTGTACCCGGATATCATTCTAGAACTAAAGGAACCTGTTCATGTAACTTATTTTTTAGGATATAAGAAAGTCTATAAAAGAGTAGCGATCCGCTCGGATTCTCCTTTACAGTTGAAAGAGTGGCTTACTTTATGAAAAATAATCAACCTAAAAAGAGCGTGCACCTCAGGATTGTGCACGCTCCTATCTTTATTTATTCATCTCTTCTGCCACTACTTGGCTTAGAATTTCGATTCCCTTTTTTATTTCCTCTTTACTCGCATAACTAAATGAAAGACGTAAAAAGTTCTTACCTTCGTCTTGATTGTAGAAGAAGTATTGGCCTGGTACGTAGGCTACGCCAGCTTGTTTCGCTTTCGCAAGCATTGACGTTGTATTGACGCAAGGCACTTTAATCCACATAAAGTAGCCACCTTCAGGGCGATACCACTTCACACCCTCAGGCATGAAATGAATCAATGATTCATATAAAATGACTGCTTTTTCTTCATATTTTTCTGTTAGTAAGACAGAACGATGAGCCAGATTTACTTTTTCTAAATAAGCAGACATCACCGATTGCGCAAATGGGTGCTCTAAATCTTTCTTAAACCAGAAAAGTGTTTCTATCCACTCACTATGAGCAGCAATCCAGCCGACACGCATACCTGGAGCCACTACTTTCGATAGCGATCCGACATAAAAAACACGATCCTCTTCATCTAATGATTTTAATGTTGTCGGACTCTCTCCAAACGCAAGCTCCCCGTAGGCATCATCTTCAAGAATGAGAAAATCATATTCTTTTGCTAGTTTAATTAATTTCTCCCGTCTGGCGAAAGATAGTGTTGTGCCTGTAGGATTTTGAAAGGTTGGGATCGTATATAGAAGTTTTGGAATAGGTTCTTCTTTCTTCGTCCGTTCGATTAATATTTCTTCCAATCGCTTCGTATCCAATCCATCTGCATCAATTGGAATTGTGATAAGGTTTTTTGTGTAATTTTGGAAAATTTCCAGTGCTTCCATATAAGTCGGTGACTCAACAATAATGAAGGCATCCTTATCTAATAAAATACGGGCAATGAGATCAATCGCCTGACAAGCACCTGAAGTCACAAGCACTTCATCCTCTTTCACTTCCATCTTACGCTCGCCCATGCGTTTGATTAAATGTGTTTTTAATTGATCAATTCTTGGACTACCAATATAGTGAAGCGGCAAATCTTGTTCTTCTGTCAATAGCCGGTCTGTAGCTTCCTTTAGTTCAGCTGACGGAACAAGGTTAGATGCCGGATAGCCTGAGTTTAGGCGAATACATCCTTCCGGCACTGCTGACATCCATGACCCTGGAGGGATATTGGTTAGGGCCTGTTTAACGACCTCAGGGTAATAGGCTTCTCTCTTCAATTGTACCAAGCACCTTTCTGTATCATTTATAATATCAAATAGATTTCAAGCTTTCTTCTCGTATTAATGATAACAGTTCCTCTTTGTATTGTGCGAATTGATTTGTTGCTTTCACACTAAAATCTCTTGGTCTAGCGATATCAATCGGCACCTTTTTCTTCAGTCTTCCTGGTCTAGCAGTCATGACATACACAGAATCAGCTAGAAAAATAGATTCATCTACATCATGAGTAATAAAGAGGATGGTTTTCTTCGACTTTTCCCATGCCCTTAATAAAACCTCTTGCATAATATTTCTTGTTTGCGCATCAAGGGCACCAAAAGGTTCATCCATCAATAATACCTTCGGATCATTCGCTAATGCACGAGCAATAGCTACACGCTGTTTCATCCCTCCAGAGAGTTGAACAGGGTAATGATTCTCAAATCCTTCTAATCCTATTAATTGAAGATAATGACGAGCGAGATCATCTCGTTCCTTTTGTCTCGCTCCCTTCAACTTTAAGCCAAAGGAGATATTTTCTTTCACCGTCAACCAAGGGTATAGAGTATACGATTGGAATACCATACCTCTATCTGGGCCAGGACCATCAATAGGTTGCCCATCTAATAATACCTCACCGGTTGTCGCTTCTTCCAAACCAGCAACAATTCTTAATACGGTCGATTTACCGCATCCTGAGGGACCAAGTATAGTAACAAACTCACCATCATCAATAGTGAAGGATGTTTTTTGTAGCGCCGTTGTGTCACCACTTTTGGTTTTGAAAACTTTATCCACATTTTTAATTTCTAGCTTCGGTGTTGTCATATTACAATCCTTCCTTTCTCATCCATGAAAAAGATTTACGGTAAATCCATTTAAAGATGAGGTCAGTCAATAACCCTAATAACCCAATAATCAGAATCCCAACAATAATTTTATCAGGTTGTAGGAATCTTGATGCCTGCATAATCATATAGCCAATTCCACTCGAAGCCCCTACAATCTCTGCAACGACTAAATAAGTCCATGCCCATCCAAATGTAATTCTTAATGTATCAACAATCCCTGGCATGGTTGCCGGGAGTATCACTCTTGTAAACACTTGTAGCTTCGATGCACCCAATGTATAAGAAACATCAATCAAATCATTATGCACATTCTTTGTAACATCCATAATCATTAACGTTAATTGAAAGAATGTCCCTAAAAATATGACACTCATTTTTTGCGTTTCACCAAGACCAATCCATAAGATCAATAATGGAATAAATGCTGAAGCTGGCATATAACGAATAAAACCAATCAGCGGCTCAAATGCGCCTTGCATAATTCTTAGAGAACCCATCAATATCCCAAGTGGTACACCAATTAAGGCTGCCACTAAGAAACCGACTAATACCCTTGAAAAACTAATGCCTATATCTGATAGAAGATTTCCATTGGCAAATAAATCTATTCCTGTTGTTAATACCGCCGTAGGTGTTGGCAAAAACAACGGGTTAACGAGCCCCGTATAAGTAATTCCTGCCCATATCCCTAATACAATAAGAAAAATAATAATGCCGACTGAAGAATAAAGGGACTTTGGAATTTCTTTATTCGGGGTTAATAATTTTCCTAACATTTTTTCTCACCCATTTTCTTTTTTTTCCTCTTTCAACCAATTACCAGAAATAAAAATAACCTGAGCCTAACCGCTGACTGCTTGCGGTTAGGCTCCGAATGATTCATATCATTACTTGATAAAAGTAGGGTTAATAATATCTTCTGCAGCTGGTTCAGCTGTAATAATCTCTTGCTCTTTATAGAACTTTGCCGCATTTTCTGTTGATTGGTAAATGTCGCCTTTAGCGTCTTCTGTACCGAATAATTGCTTATTCGCCTCTTTATCCAAGAACTTTAATCCTTCAGCTGTTGCAGCAAATTCTTCAACATCAATTTTTAAACCTTTAGCCATGATTTCATTCGCTTCATCTTCGTTTTCTTTCCAGTAGTCCATTGCTTGACCCATTGCCGTTACAAATGCTTGGACATCTTCTGGACGCTCTTCAATGACTTTTTCCGTAAAACTAACTGTATCAACAATAATACCAGGAAGATCTTTCGTTGTTAGTAGCACTTTACCGTTTGCTTCAGAACCGTTTGATAACCAAGGCTCCCAGGTAACGGCTGCGTCTACTTTACCTGCCGCAAATGCCGCTCCTGCATCCCCAGCAGACATTGGTACAACTTCAACATCTTTTTCCGTTAAGCCTCCATCTTGTAATGCCGTTAAAGCTAACATATGACTTGTAGATCCGACTTCAAAAGCAACTTTCTTGCCTTTTAAGTCACTCACTTCATTCATGTCATCTTTCACTAAAATCCCGTCTCCGCCGTAAGAATCATCCAATAACCATACAACATTTAAAGGAATATCTGATGCAGCTAATGATACTTGTACATCAAGTGCAGTTGCCATTCCATCGATTTGTCCGCTTGCTAGAGCTTGTTTTCTTTCTCCAAGACCTTCAACAATTGAAAGTTCAACATCAATACCATTCTCTTCAAAGTAGCCTTTTTCCTTTGCTAAAAATAGTGGTCCATAACCTGTCCACGTTGGTAAAGTAACTTTTAATGGTTCTTTGTTTTCTCCAGATCCTTCCTCAGATTCACTTGATCCACCACAAGCTGCTAATGTCACAGCAAGGACCATCATTGTGATTGCGAATAACCATTTTTTCATGACTCATCTTCCCCCATTAACCAGTCTATTTATTTGTTTAACATGTCTTTTCCATATTGATCTGCCTGCCTAACAGCTGTGATTACCATATCTGGTGTAACCACAAACGGCATATTCGCCATATCTTCAATAGTCACTGAAACGTCTCCAAGTTCCTGCCACTGTGATCGAGACAACTCAGGCACATTCATTTGCTGTAGTGTATATGGTAGATTCACTTTTTGATAGTAAGAAATCAACTCTTTGATTTCACTTTCTTCCTCATTTTCCATTGCTAGCATCGCTAAAATGCCGAAAGCAACAATTTCACCATGATACGTTTCATGTATTTCCGGGAAAATCGTCAACCCGGAGTAGATGGCATGGGCACCTGCTGTTCGACAATCATCTCCCCCATACCCACTCACACTTCCACTGATTAACAGAATCGCATCAATCATATCCTCAAGCTCAGGTGACAATTCCTTTTTTTTCATAGATGCAACTGATTGCTCCCCTATTGCTAACATCGTTTTGTATAACTGATTAGCAATAGCAATCGCTGTTTGGTTCCTAGCATTAGGTGTTGCTTTTTTAACTGAAGTCTTCGTTTCAAACCACTTAGCTAGCGTATCACCAATGCCAGCAATCAAATATCTTACAGGTGAGTGCAATATAACTGTTGAGTCAACAACAACCATTTCTGGCACCTTTGCATCTCGACTAATGGCAAGAAATTCACCTTGATCACTATATGTAATCCAAATAGGAGTCGTTGCTGCGCATGTCGCTGCAATCGTCGGGAGTGCAACAAGAGGTTTATTTACATGCGCGGCTACCGCCTTAACAGTATCAATCGCTTTCCCCCCGCCACATGCAAGGATGACATCATAATCGATTGTACTGAGCTCTTCTATTAATCTCTCAACATTTTCTCTAGAAGATTCTCCACCGTACCAAATGGAAGCAGCTAGTGTCATTCTCTCATTATTCAAACTTTCTCTTACATGTCCTTCCACTATTTCACGACTCTTTATCCCACCAATAAGGACGGCTTTTTCTCCATATTTCTTCACGTACCCGCCAATTTTCATAAGTGCATTTGGCTCTCTTATATACTCCGGTGTACCAACAGTTATTTTCATTAGAAAGAACCCTCTCTATCCAATTGCATAGATATGAATATTTATTAATTTTATTTAATCAATATACGACTTTCCACCTAAGCTGTCAATGGAAAATTCCAGATTTCATCCTGATAAAAATTGCTGTAACAGTTAGTTGTTATTAAATATAAATAAAGTAAATTTTCTAAGTACGTATAAAGATAAGTTTTTGAAAATAAAGAAGATGGAAAGAGGATGACGTTTTGCTGATTGATAGGGGGATGTTGCTTATATCTTAGAGGTCTTTTCTATTTGCTTTGGTACTCACTTTTGATTGCGTTGCTTATATCCTCATACTTTCTTCTATTTGCTTTGATACTCGCTTTTGCTTTGCTTATATCCTCAAGTTTTCTTCTATTTGCTTCGATACTCGCTTTTGCTTTGCTTATATCCTCAAGTTTTCTTCTATTTGCTTCGATACTCGCTTTTGCATTGCTTATATCCTCATACTTTCTTCTATTTGCTTTGGTACTCGCTTTTGCGTTGCTTATATCCTCATACTTTCTT
>NZ_JACSQT010000007.1:138874-156960 GCF_014836495.1 Cytobacillus stercorigallinarum
GCTTTGGTACTCGCTTTTGCGTTGCTTATATCCTCATACTTTCTTCTATTTGCTTCGATACTCGCTTTTGCGTTGCTCACATCCTACAGCTTTCTTCTATTTGCTTCGATACTCGCTTTTACATTGCTTATATCCTCATACTTTCTTCTATTTGCTTCGATACTCGCTTTTGCGTTGCTTATATTCTCATACTTTCTTCTATTTGCTTTGATACTCGCTTCTGCATTGCTTATATCCTCATGATTTTTTCTATTTGCTTCGATACTCGCTTTTGCGTTGCTTATATCCTTCAACTTTCTTCTATCTGCTTCGATACTCGCTTTTGCATTGCTTATATCCTCATACTTTCTTCTATTTGCTTCGATACTCGCTTTTGCTTTGCTTATATCCTCATGATTTTTTCTATTTGCCTCGATACTCGCTTTTGCTTTGCTTATATCCTCATGATTTTTTCTATTTGCTTCGATACTCGCTTTTACATTGCTTACATCCTTCAACTTTCTTCTATTTGCTTCGATACTCGCTTTTGCTTTGCTTATTTCCTCATGATTTTTCTATTTGCTTCGATACTCGCTTTTGCTTTGCTTATTTCCTCATACTTTCTTCTATTTGCATCGATACTCGCATTTACGTTGCTCACATCCTCCACCTTTTTTCTATTTGCTTTGTTACTTCCTTTTACGTTCTACACCTAGTGAAGACGCTACTTCTTTTATAAAAAACAAAAAAGAGCGACCATTCATAGTCGCTTTGTGCTAGTTAAGTATTATAAATTGGAAAGGATGAAAGGACAATTTTATAGTATAATCAGCCTTATCAAAAATGATGGGAGACTTGATTGTGAAAAATAAAGGTGTGATTTCTTTCGGTGAAGTAATCATGGACCAAATTATTTCACCTAATAGCCAATCAATCATGAAAGTAGGAGGAGCAACCGCCAATGTAGCCATCCGTCTCGCCAGAAAAAGTATTCCTACCTTTTATATGACGAAAATCGGTACTGATGAGCATAGTCAATATGCCAAACAGCAATTAGAGAATGAAGGCATCGATCTGTCTGGGACCATTACGTCAATGAATAAAAAGCTATGTATAGTATCAATTGTGCAGGTGGATGGGGAGCGTGAATTTCTATCTTATGAAAACGACACCCCTCATATATGGTTAGAAGCAGATGAGTTGAATGAAAGCATCTATCAAAAATCACATATCTCCTATTTCGGTTCAGGTACGCTTTTTCATGATATAGCAAAGGAGACAAGCTTTAAAGCACTTGAATTAGCAAAAAAATATCAGCATTTCATCGTGATGGATGCGAATATCCGTTTAAAGAGATGGAAGAATGAAAATGAATGTAGAAAGACGATCAATTCCTTTTTAAAAGAGGCAGATCTAATCAAAATGACGGAGGAAGAGTTGTTATTTCTTTGTAAAGCTAAAGATTATAGAACGGCATTACAACAGGTTTCTTCATGGTCTAATCAGTGGATAATGATTACAAGGGGCCATTTAGGTGCAACGTTACTTCATAAAGAGAAGAGTATAACCGTTGAAGCACCTACCGTAGATGTAGTTGACACAACTGGAGCAGGAGATGCCTTCTTATCGAGTATTTTGCACGATATTTACCATCATGGGATTCCATCAGATGAGCAGGAATGGAAAAATGTACTGCTTCGAGCAAACACAGAAGGAGCACATACTGTTGCTATTTTCGGCGCTTATTAAAAACAAGGGCAATCATAAGCTGAAGCGCAGTTGGTAATGCCGCTTCAGCTATATTGAACTTGGATGATGAGAGAGGATAGCGACTATTTTCACTTTTCATTCTGACATTTACAAACACATCAACCTTTTCCTTTACCTTGAGACATCTTCCAAATGAATATATAGAGGATGCGTTCCTGATATGAAATAACAAGTGTTGGTTCGTTATATTTCACTTTTGCCACGCCCTCAGTTTCTACTTTTCCTTCGAATGAGCAGAATCCCTATTCAATCTCAATTTCCATTCTGAAAGCAGTGATTCATCGGCTCATCACTTCCTTTTTAAAAAATATCTACCCATATTTTCACCGCTGTGGCTAGTATTAGTAATGCGAGAATCATTTGCAGTACTTTTGTATTCATCTTCTTACCTGCCATTGCACCTAATGGTGAAGCAATTAAACTAGCAATAACCATGATGAATGCCGGATAGTAGTCAACTTGCCCAGTAGTGACTTTTCCAACAGTTGCACCAATGGATGATATTAAGGTAATAGCAAGAGAAGAAGCAATCGTCATTTTTGTTGGGATTCTTAATACGGTTAACATGATTGGGACTAATAAAAAGGCACCTGCAGCCCCAACAATCCCTGCTGCCACACCGACGACAAGCGCAAGAGTTGCCGCTACCCATTTATTAAAAGTCACTTGATCAAATGGGATATCATCTAGTCCCTTTTTAGGAATAAACATCATAACCGCTGCAATCAAAGCAAGTATCCCGTATACGAGATTAATGCCACCTTCTGACATGAGTTTCGATCCATAACCACCTATAAAACTACCTATTAAAATACTAGCCCCCATATAAATGATTAATGTTTTATTCAAATATCCACCTTTACGATAGGCCCAAACCCCGCCAATCGTTGCGAAGAAAACTTGGACAGCACTAATACCTGACACTTCATGCGCAGTAAAAGTCGCGACACCTAATATTGGTGGGATATATAATAGCATCGGATATTTAATGATAGAACCACCGATACCAAGTAATCCTGATAAGTAAGAGCCAATAAAACCAATTAAAAATATCGTCACAATAAATGCTAAATCCATTATGCTCATCTCCTTAATGCTGACCTAAAAAAGGGACCAGTCTCCGGTCCCTCTATATGAATATTTCTTTATCTTACTGCACAGCGATTGGGTCCAATCTCCATTTCTCTTTGTTTATCATTATCTGGAGTGATTTGCCCCCTATTTGTTTGACGTATTTCTTGATACGCATTGGGTTGCGGTGGGAGATTTTCGGTGACAAGCTTTCTAAATTCACTTTCATCTTCCATATTTAACCCATGGTTCTGTTTAAAAAGTACGCCTAACTCCTCGGCCACACTGCCGTCATTATTCAATTCATCAATCAACATAAAGTGGGCAGGTAAAACGATTAGTTCACTTGACAGCTCTTTATAACGCTTATATAAACTCTCACGTAAATCTCCAACCCAGTCATCTGCCAGCCCAGCTAAATCGGGCCTACCAATAGAATCAATAAACAAAATATCACCTGTTAATAAATACTGTTCATCTACGACAAATGAAGTCGATCCAATGGTATGTCCCGGTGAATAAAGGGCATGAATATTGATTGATGTTTCTCCAATTTTCACTTCATTACCATCTTCTAGTTTTGCATAATTGAATGTTACTTCCTCTGCATCTTTCGGTGGCAACCAATAAACAGCGTCCATCTTTGCTGCAATGTCACGTCCACCCGAAATATGGTCTGCATGTAAATGCGTGTCAAAAACATGCATGATTTTCACCTTTTTTTCGTTGGCAAAATCAAGATACACGTCTATCATTCTCGTTGCGTCGATGATCGCTGCTTCACCATCTGAAATGATCATATAAGAAAGACAGCCTTTACCCATACGGACGAATTGATACATTTCTCCTCCTGTACTCAAGTCCCCTACTTTAACAGGCTCTAAATGCTCACTCCATGCTTTCATTCCACCTTCTAAATAACTGACTTCCATCCCTTCACCTGATAACATCTCCGCCACCATTATAGAAGAACCTTCTTTCGCACAAACAACTAAGATAGCTTGATCTTTAGGAAGCTGCTCAATGATTCCTTCTACACCGTCTAATAGTTCAAAATATGGGATATTCAAGTAGTTAAAATGATGACCTTCTACTTTCCAATCTTGAAAATCAGCTTCATTACGCACATCTAGAATAAATAATGGCTCTTTATTAACTACCATCTTTGCTAATTCGCTTGCTTTCATTTTATTAACAGACATCTCTATACCCCCATTGGTATTTTTTATTTCAAAATTTTTTATGTTACAAACCATCATTCATTTAATATTTAGATTCCTTCAACTTTCCCATTCCAACTATTCATACCTGGCACAACATTGACTGCTTTAAATTCCTTACTTTCTAAAAGTTGTGCCGCCATATCACTTCGGTTACCGCTACGGCAAATAACATAAATAGGCTCATCTTGATTAAGTTTATTTAGCTCTTGCTGCAAACGTCCAAAAGGCACAGATAGCGCACCAGGTATGTGACCAAAGGCATACTCTGCTTCTTCTCGAACATCTAGAATTTGCATAGACTCCCCGTTAGCGATTTTCTCTTCCAGTTCATCATTTTTAATTACATGTGGATGGTGCCGTTCTGGTTGTTCCTCATAATCAGAAGCCTTACGGAGATAATGCTTTAGTACTTCTCCTTCCTCAACAGTACCTAGATATTGATGTCCTGTACTTTCAGACCAAGCTTTAAGGTCAGCTTTAGACCCTTTGTCAGTTGCTAAAATTTCCATTACTTGCCCTGCCTCTAATTCCTTCATCGCCTTTTTTGTCCGGACAATTGGCATCGGACAAGCTAACCCTTTTGCATCGACTGTTTGATTTGCTTTAATTTCATTCATCTTTGGCCCTCCTCATATACCTACATGGGTATAATTAAATGTAAAAAAATTTATTCTACCTTCCCATCCCATGCAAGCATTCCACCTGACATGTTCTTAACTCTATAACCATGTTGTTCTAGTAAAGCTGTTGCTTGCCCACTTCTTGCCCCTGAACGACAAACCATTATATAATCCTTTGATTTATTTAATTCATGCATTCGGAACGCCAATAGTCGTAATGGTATATGAATGGATGATGGAATTTTTCCTTGTTTTACTTCTTCCACTTCTCTCACATCCACAATGCTAACATCATGGTTGTTTTGCAATATGTCTTTAACACTTTCTGGTGATACTTGAATCATAATAAAACTCCTTTCTTACCAGACATTCATCCTGCTTTTTATATTTTTAATTTTTTTATGTGCTACTTTCCTACTTCTCATACCACTTTGGCAAGTGACTACTACTTCTTTGTCTTATTTTCATTCACAGCCTAATCCTTCAATTTTGAAGGGAATATTTTTGGAATGAAGGAATAGATCTACCTTTAACTCTGCCTGAGTTAGAAATCCCTATCTTTTAGCACCATACTTAAATTACTGTTGAAATCTGCTTAAACCTTTTCTGAACTGTAAGAATGAAGACACTCCATTTCATCCCCCTATTGATTAGATAAATAAATTCACATTCCCATCTTCAGCATCTGCTAAATAAGCAGCTACACCTGCATATTCAATACCGTCTAATAGTTCCTCCTGTTGTAACCCCAACAAATCCATTGTCATTGTACAAGCAACCAGGTTGATATCTTGTTCTTGTGCCATTTCAATTAAATGAGGGAGAGGGACTGCATGATGTTTTTTCATCACATTTTTAATTAATTTTGGACCGATACCTGCAAAGTTCATATTAGATAGCCCCATGTTATCGGCACCTCTAGGCATCATTTTTGCAAACATCTTTTCCATAAAACCTTTTTTTACTTTTACTAACTCTTCTTTTCTTAAAGCATTTAATCCCCAAAAAGTGTGAAAAATGGTTACTTCATGATCGTAAGCTGCTGCACCATTAGCAATAATATAAGCAGCCATCGCTTTATCATAGTCTCCACTAAATAAGATAATGGTTGTTTTTTTCTTTTCTACCATAATAGCCTCCTTCTTACCCCTTTTTAATCCAAAATGTAAAAACATTATTTTCTTCAATATGATCGAGTAATTCATGGCCACCAGATTTAGCCCATGCTGTTAAATCACTTTTTGCTCCTTTATCTGTTGCGTGAATTTCTAAAACCTCACCACTTTGCATTTCATTTATTGCCTTTTTCGTTTTTACAATCGGCATTGGACACGCCAACCCTTTGGCATCTAATACTTTGTTTGCGTTCATTATTATTTCCTCCTTTTGTATATACATGTACCCCTACGGGTATAATAAAAGATAAAAAAATATATTGTCAAGAGAACTTTATCTACTTTTTACTAACAGCGATACAGCCTCTTTTATCAATTCTTCATTACTTGATCCTTCAGTCCCATTTTGTACACATTCAACTAAATGATTACTGACGATTAAACCAATCGTCCGATCTGCTGCAGAACGAACAGCTGAGAGTTGCGTTACAATTTCCCGACAGTCTTTATTATCTTCCATCATTTTTACGATACCGCGTAATTGTCCTTCCATTCTTTTTACACGGTTGATCACTTGCCGACTATATTTCATTATGCCTCCCTCCTTACACAACTCATCATATACCCCTATAGGTATAATGTCAAATAGAAGTATTAGCTAATCGATTAAAATTGCCCAGCTTTTTATACCATCTTCATAGTGCCACCATTCATTCTCATCCGAGAGATTCCCTTTAAAGAGTCATCTTTAAGCATCTTAAAGAGTCCTAATTCACCAATAGTAAATTAGGACATACACATTCTACTTATTAAGGGCGTAGATTAAATTTACAATCCCCCATAGTCATTTCATCTTCTTTCTTTGTTGATCCAAACTTTACCCAAAAAATTCTCATAATTCTTGAGCATGTGCCAGCTTCATCTTTCTCATCCTATGTGATCAGTATCCACTAGGAATATTATACAGAATTTTTCTGTGTCACAGGTATCCAAATAGCGGTTTTTACTTGATCAGCAGACAAGTCTTTAGTTTGGATAGATACGATTTCAGGTCCTTCAAGTTGTTGGTAGTTGGTTGAAGGGAACCATTCTGCGTATATTCTTCCCCAAGTTTCTTGTAATGTCTGTGGAAATGGGCCGATTGTTTCAAAAATTGCCCATTCCATAGCTGGCACTTCAAGTGCTGAATACCCTTCCACTCTATTTGAGGTAGAAGCAACACCAATATAATGATCGAGCTCTCCTTTTTCTTCCATTCTTCCTTCAGAAAAATTGGTTGAGGCTTGTATGATTCCATTTGGCTCAACATTTGATAAGTTTAATAGCTGTTGAATTTTTTTCTTATCTAGTTGATGCCACATTTCTGTAATTGCTGGATTTACTCCCTTAAATACAATTGGTACTCTTTTTTGTAATCCGATAATCCAAAATGCTTCTTTTTTTACGATATGATAATCCATTTCTACTCCCCCCTGTATGATTAATTGGAAGGTCATCTTAGGAAAAACTTTTAAAACATGTTCGTTATGTCTTACCATGCTTGGAGTAACTCCATGAAATGAATAAAATGCTCTAGAAAAGGCATCAGCAGAACGATATCCATATTTTACAGCGATATCTATTACTTTCAGATTTACATAATCTTGTATATCTATTGCCGCTAAAGTTAAACGTCTTTTTCTTAAATACTCAGATAAGGGCATACCCGCTAAGAAAGAAAAAGTTCTTTTAAAATGATAAACTGAACAACCAGCTACCCTAGCCATCTCTTTTTCATTGATTTCTTCTGTTAAATTTTTTTCGATGTAAGCTAACGCATCATTTAACCCTTTCAATTGATTCATTATCTGACCTCCCATAAAATATAGAATAGCAATAGATACTAAGTATGGTCCGACAATCCTTGCACTTATATTATCGGGAAGAGGAAAACCCAATTTATTGACTCTACTATACGCAACACCTATCATTGATGACAAATGTGTTTTTTTCATTTCATAAAAAAAAATGAAACTTTTTCACCAATGTATCGTATGTATGAATTGTGGTAAACAGAAAGAAGTAGAGGTGAATACATGAGTTTTTTCTCAAAATTATTCGGACAGAAGAAAAGTGATGAAAAACCATTAGAAAAACGAAATATGTTTAATTTACAACAAGATGATATCGTCACTTACAATTTTGAAGATTATCGTGTAGTCGGAAAAATTAATTATAATGATCACGGCTTCAAATGGCATGCTTATCAACTTTCTGGCATTAATGAAACTTTATGGCTTAGTGTTGAAATGGATGATGAACTTTATCTTGGAATGTATAAAAAAATAAAACTCCCCCTTAAAGAGCCCATCGCCAAAGAAATAGAGTATGATGGGATAATTTACTTTTTAGACGAAAAAGGCACTGCAAAAGTAACCGGTGCAGGTCGTAGTGAGAATTTATCAGGTCTTACATGCCATTACTTTGATTTTGCGGACGAAGAGGAAGAAAACTTTCTCTCAATTGAAAAATGGGGCAGTGAATTGGAAGTAAGTAAGGGATATACCATTGAGGAGTACGAATTAAAAATTATTGCAGGTAGCTAAATACTGCATAAAATATATGGAGGTTGACTATTTTGTTTAAATTTTTTAAAAGAATGAAGACAGTTGTAGAATCTGAATTAAATGCAGCATTGGACAAAGCGGAAGATCCAGTAAAGATGCTTGATCAATATATGAGAGACATGGCAGAAGATATAAGAGAAGTAGAAACTTCAGTAGCCAAACAAATCGCTAATGAAAAAATGTTACAAAAGAAATATACCGAAGCACAGAGTATGGTAGACAAACGCGGTGAACAAGCAATAAAAGCTGTGGAAGCTGGCAATGATGATCTTGCAAGACGTGCGCTAGAAGACAAGAAAGCACATCAACAAAAAGCAGATACACTAAAAGAAGCCTATGTTTCTGCACAAAATGATTCGATGATGCTGCGCACAAAACTTGATGAAATGAAAAATGAGTATCAAGAGATGGAGCTGAAGAAAGATAGCTTAAAAGCGAGAGCAGAATCTGCTAAAACACGTACTAAAATGAACCGCACACTATCAAATATCGGTAATGGCACATCTAAACAAGGTTTCGAGCGGATGGAAGAGAAAGTTCTACAATACGAAGCGGAAGCAGAAACCAGCGAAGATTTACGTCAATCTAATCGTAGCCTTGATGATGAATTCGCGGCACTAGAGAAAAATGATGTCGATGATGAACTGGCAGCATTGAAGAAAAAACTTGGTAAGTAAGTTTTTTATCCTAGCCATCTGGAGAAAACTCTCTTCAGATGGCAAACCAATGATAATAAAAAGAAGGTGAAAAAATGAAAAAATCACTTTTCTTTGTGCTGATTTCTTTTACCCTCATGCTCACCGCATGTGGGAGTGGTACACAAACAAGCGGTTCAACTACATTTAATCATGGGATTGCAGCATTTATTAATGATCATTATACCTTTTATGATGTGATTAGTAGTCAAGATAACACCTCTGATCTTTCTGAAATTTACATAGCTGAAGATCAAACGATTGACCAAGTGGTTGTCGAATTAAAAGGATATCAGGAACCAACAAACATAAGTGAAAAGCATGATATGAAACAAGTGCTCGTTTATGATGATTTATTTGTGATTGTGACAGAGGACGAAAATGATACAAATAATTCAGCTATCGAAGTGGCATCACAAGGATTTGTGCGAGATAATTATCAACCATCATTCTTTAATGGATTGTTCGCTGTTTGGATGCTTAATAACCTTTTTGGATCAGATAATTGGGTCAATAAGAGACAAAACGAATGTCAATATAGAGAAGATTGTTATGGGGGATATTACGCCTCTGGAGGTTATTATAAAAATAGTGATAACACACGTTCCATCCGCTCATCAACCGTACGTGGTGGCGGTCCTGGTTCGGGGAAATAATTAGTTAGCTAGAAAAGGAGAAATGATATGGAACCATTTATTTTAACACTTATATACTTTCTCATTGCTGTTGCCATCATTTTAATTGGCGTCGTTGTATTTGAGTTATTAACAACAAAATATAAAGATTGGGATGAAATTTTAAACGGTAACCATGCTGTCGCCTTATCAGTTGGCGGAAAAATTGTCGGTATCTCCATTGTACTTGCTTTCTCTATTTATAATAGTGGTACCATTTTAGATACCGTTATATGGGGATTAGTGGGGATTCTTCTACAAATGGTCGCTTATTTCCTATTTGAACTATTCACACGCAAATTCTCAGTGGAAGAACAATTGAAAAAGGGAAATATTTCAGTAGCCATTATTAGCATGTGCGTCTCCATCGGTTTAGGATTTATAATCGGTGCTTCCATTACTTAATGAAGTATAGCAGTATGCAATCGACTAATGCAGTCGATTGCTTTTTTTACAGAAGAAAACAAGGGAGTCCTCCTTTATGAATGATTTAAGTTTAAACAAAAGTAAAGCCATTTACTGGGCATCTGGTATTGTTTCTATTTGTGGTATTATCTTTGAAGTATTATTCGGAGCAGCTGGCTCCTATCTTCTTGGAGACGGTGTAAAACAGTATACGCTCACCATTTCCTTATTTTTAACAGGAATGGGAGTCGGTGCTGCATTAAGCGAAAAAGTCACCAAAAATTTAATTCTTTCCTTCGTTTGGATTGAGTATGCCATCGGTATTCTTGGTGGATTTTCGATATTCATTCTTTTCGGCGTGACCGCTTTCTTAAGCTCTGGCATGGATGCATTCTTTTTATATTTCATTACACTCGTTGTTGGTGCCTTAACTGGAGTTGAACTACCTATTCTGATTAGGAAAGCAAACGAAATTGGTATTACGGTGCAAAAGAGCACAGCTAAAGTTCTTTTTTCAGATTATGCTGGTGGATTAATTGGCGGATTGCTTTTTGTCTATTTATTACGTCCTCAGTTTGGACTTGTTAAAACCGCCTTTTTAGTGGCGATTATCAACGTAGTTGTCGCTCTATGGGTATTATTTTATTTCAAAACAGAAATCAAACACTATAGACGCCATGCCACATCTGGATTTATCATCCTCTTCGTTCTCATACTTGGTGTCCTTTTTGGCGAAAAAACTGCCTTTTTATTTGAACAAAAACTATATCAAGATCCGATTATTTATCATACGCAAACAGATTATCAACAAGTGATTCTCACAAAAGAACAAGGCGATTTACGTTTGTTTTTGGACGGGCAATTACAGTTTAGTTCAAATGATGAATACCGTTATCATGAAACCCTAGTTCACACTGCCGTAGCAACAGCTGAAAACCAAAAAAATATCCTCATACTAGGCGGAGGAGATGGCTTAGCCTTACGTGAACTGCAAAAATATGACCAAATTGAAACAATGACATTGGTTGATCTCGATCCTATAGTCACTGATTTAGGTAAAAATCATCATGAACTCACTGTGCTGAATAACAACGCATTTGAAGATGACCGCGTTAAGATTGTTAACAAAGATGCTTTCCAGTATATGAAGGAAGATGATACATTTTACGATATCATACTTGTGGATTTACCTGATCCCAACAATGAATCACTTAATAAACTATACACACTAGAATTTTATCAGCTATTGCGCAACCATCTGCTTCCTGGTGGATCAATGATGGTTCAAGCAACAAGCCCTACTTTTGCCACTGAAGTGTATTGGTCAATTAATGAAACCATCAAAGCATCAGAACTATATACGGAGAACTTCCACGTTGATATCCCAAGTTTTGGCGACTGGGGGTTTGTCCTAGCTAAGCGGGAGCCCATCTCACTTGAAAATGTCGATATTTCTATTGATACAAAGTTTTTAACGAATGAGGTATTACAAGGACTCACCGCTTTTGGAAAAGATATCGATGAGGAAATGATAGACAGTAAAGGCATCCATATTGAGCCAGAAGTAAACACATTGATTCATCCAACCTTAATCGAGAAATATGAACGAGCTTGGAAGAGCTATTAAAATAGGATATCCTAACAAATCACTCACTCTACCTTTTTTTCATATGAAAGGGATAAACGTTGCTTGAATGATTACGGAAATTATATTCTCATATATATTTTTTTGTTCGTTCAAGCAATTATTATTGTTGGCTTATATCAGAAAGGTGCGTTTTCTCTTTGCATGACTAATTTTGTATTCCTATTCCTGATTGATTCAGTAGCAACAATATATAGAGAATGAGCGGGTTGTTTCACATTTTCGTTAAGATTACTAGAAAAGGAATGACAGTCGTCATCCCTTTATTTCCCTACTGCTTCGTAGCATATACATTTAGTCACATGATCATTAACCATTCCCACAGCCTGCATAAAACTATATATAGTTATAGGGCCTACAAATTTAAATCCCTTCTTTTTTAAATCTTTACTTAGCTGGTTAGATAATTCCGTTTGTGCCGGGACCTGATCTTCGGACTGCCACTCATTCTGATAAGGTACATGATTAACAAAGCTCCAAATGTACGCTGCAAAGCTACCGTATGTTTTTTGAACTTCCAACAAAACGCGCGCATTATTTCTAACTGATTGTAGTTTAGCTAAATGCTTAATCACACCATGATTCTCTTTAATAGCTATTAGGTCGGCATCTGTTAAACTCGCACAATATTCAATATCAAAGTGATGGAACGCCTCTCTATAGCTATCTCTTTTAGATAGAACAATCTGCCAAGATAGCCCTGCCTGCGCACCTTCCAATGAAAGCATTTCAAATAAATAGCGATCATCTTTACTAGGAATCCCCCATTCTTTATCATGATAAGTCTGCAATAATTGATTGCTATTGGACCAAGAACATCTATACATATGTATGCCTCACTTTTTTTCTTTGACTATAACATTGTTTAATGGTTAATGCATGTATAAGAAAGACAAGATTATTTTACTAAAATATAATTCCAACTTTATACCCTCAATCAAAAGAGGCGTAAGGTTAGGGAGCTCATCCTAGTCGATAAAGCAAGCATGATAACATGCGATTCGTCATATTCACCATAAAATACTGATAGGATAAACAGGAAATTATTTTACAATCCGAATAGAAAAGAGGAATGACGATGAGTAAAGTAAAAGCTTCTCTTTGTGCATTATTAGTTATTTGTCTTATCCCTATTACTGCTACGGCTAGTAGTGGATGGGATTATTTAGGTGAACAGAGTTTATCAAGTAACGGAGCAGAAAGTGAGGTTTATGCTTCTACTGGTGGTGACTATATGATTTGCCGGGATAACTATGTTGGGCCAAAAGGAAAAGTGAAAGTAGAGTTGTGGGAGTACGATCCCGAAAGCTATAATGATTATGTCGGCTACCGCAATATTGCAAGGGGAGAATGCGGGATTTTCCGTAGTATCGGTAAGTTTGTTGACGGAGGAAATGAAGCAGAATTTTTCGCTAAATCTCGTACCAATAGTAATATTCATTTGATTTTTTACGATTAATAAGTAAAAAGTGCGCGCCGGCTTACGAGATAAGAAGCTGGTGAGCACTTTTATCTATAGGTTATTTTTTCACCCTTGAAATGGTTAAGCCATCACCTATTGGGATTAATGTAGACTCTAGTTGAGGATGACTAGCAACTATTTGATTAAATCTCTTCATATATTCCGTGTAACGTTTAGGCTCACTACCTTCTTCCGCTACACTTCCATTTGCAAGTACATTATCACAAACAATTAATGCACCATCCTTTGCAAGCTTTATACAAGCATTTAAATAATTTTCATAGTTTTCTTTATCGGCATCAATAAAGAAGAAATCAAATTGCCTCCGTTCCTCTTTAAGCACTGCTAAACTTGTAAGAGCTGGGCCAACGATATAAGAAACTTGCTCACTAAACCCTGCTTTAGCTAGATTGCCAGCAGCTAATTCGGCATAGCTTTCTTCAATTTCTAATGATGTAAGTTCCCCTGACTTCCCAAATCCTCGCGCTAAACAAATGCCACTGTATCCACCGAGTGCACCAATTTCGAGAACATTCTTTGCTCCTGATGTTGATACGAGCAATGTTAAAAGCTTCCCTGTAGAAGGAGAAACAGAAATGGCTCTCATCCCGTTTTCATTAATGGATTTAAGTACCTCCTCTAGCTGCTCATCGGATTGGTAAAACACCTTATCAATATATCGATTAATTTCTTTCATGCTCATCCCCCTTTACCCTATTCAGTTCTGTCTCATTCGCCAATTCGTGCAAATGAAAATGATTGATGTATTCTTCAATAATCATTTCTAATGCTTTCAACTCTCCCACTAATATAGGATTAATGGTCTGCAATTCTGGTGATGTTAATTGTTTCTTCAAAATCGATTCCTTGAGCCTTAAACTCTCTAAAAAACTGAGCGCTCGTCCTCTACGAAATGTTTTAGCTCCCTCTTTATGTGGGTGGTTTCTTTTCCCCCTTCGTTCACCTCTCGGATGATCCCCGGTTTCACTTTGTTTATCTTTCACTATCTCACCACCTTCACATATTACAATTGTATACAAACGTATACAATTAAGTCAATCTAGATTATATTGGTGACTATCGATAGCTGCTGAATGTTCACTTACCTTTTTCTTGAGTCATCCCTCTCACACATGCTACCATTAAAAGTGACATAAATTGGAGGCTGTGACTATTGACAATAGAAATCGAAGAACACTTACAGCAAATAACGGAAAGAATCCTTGTCCAAAAATCTTTATTAGCAGAAAAGCGACATATAGCAGCTAAACACTCCTATTCAAATAAAATACAAACGGATATCAAACTTTGGCGAGAAAAGTTAATAAATATTTATGCTCAATCTATCTCAACATCCGAAGAGCACACTTTTGAAACCTTACAAGAGTGGGGGAAAGAAACGGTTAACCTATGGGCAAATCTTCATTTAAATCTTGAAACTGCAATTGAGGAAGTAAGATACTATCGATCACTCATCGGTGAAATCATCAAGCAAACGGCCAATGATTTCGCTCTAAGTATTGATGTATTTTACAATATCATTTCTAAATTTGATGCTGTGGTGGATCGCGCTGTTTATTGGCTGAGTATGTCGTACTCGAAACAGTTTAATCAGCGAATCCTTAGTGCAGAATCTGCAGCCGAAGAACTTTCAATTCCCGTTGTAAGAATTACTGAAAAACTCGGGGTCATCCCTTTGATTGGTATTATGGATACAAATCGTGCACAAAAACTGATGCATGTCTCAATAACGTCTGCTTCTAATCTTGAATTAGACCATATCATCTTTGATTTATCAGGCGTACCCATTATTGACACGATGGTCGCCAAGCAATTATTCGATGTAATCAAAGCACTTCAATTAGTCGGCATTTCAGCGAAAATCTCAGGTATCCGCCCAGAAATCGCTCAAACAATGGTTTCACTTGGCGTTAGTTTTAAAGTAAAAACCTACTCTAGTCTTCACCTCGCTGTAAAGGAACTCCAATAAAATGAGAAAGGGAGGGGCAAACTTTGGCACCCTCCTTCTTTTATAAATATGTAAAAAATCTTTGACCCAATTTTTCACTCTCCAAAAACAATTTATTAATTTAGTCCCTTATCCAAGCAACAGAATTAAGAGAAAATATGTATATTGGATAGACAAAAAAGCCTGCAAGAATAAATAATCCTGTAGAGGGATTAGGGCTGTCTGCAGAATAAGTAATAGGAAACAAGACGCTGTTTACATAAGAGAAAACAACTAGATAAGGAAGCCACAGAAGAAGCGACCAATAATGAATCTTTCTCTTTTCAAACCATTTAAGAATAAGAAAAATAAGCCATACTGTGATAGCAATAAAGCCGATCAAAATAGCACTTATAATAATGACATTCATTGTTCTAGTTTCAAAACCTAATAACCGTGCAAATCGATAAACGTTTGCCATTAGTGTTATTGGAAGATAAAATACCAGAGCTATACAGAAGCTAATGACATTTATGCGGAAAAAGTTTTGCAAGAATTGCATTCCTTTTCTGTAAATAATAAATGTATATTACCAATATATTTATCGAATTTCAATAAATAATATTCCTAATGCAATAAATATATAAAAATTCCGACCCTTCAGCCACTGGCTAAGTTACCTAAAACCGACAACCCTATTGATTATTCATCCCCCAGTTTTTTCGCGAAACTTCTCCTAAGAAAATCGATTGTTTCTTCCCATGAGTGCACGCTCGCTTTTGCTGTTTGTGCTTTTGTACCACCGGTAAAGCTATTGGCTACAATCGGTAAATACGGTATCCCGATTTCATGGCCTGCTGCTTCATAAAAATGTTTTTGGATATTTTCATGTGTACATACATCATGAAAAACAGAGGAACGAAAATTAGCGTCTTCTTTTCCAGATATCAATAAGTATTCCTTATTGGTTTCTTCGATAGGGATAATGGCTTTATTTAGTTCATACAAACAATCGTACCAGTACGATAATGGATTCCCTCCTTTCATCCATTGTGCCCTACAATAGGATGCTACCTCTACAGGATTTTCTTTAGAGGCATATGGTAAGGCTTGTCCGCGAAAATTCCAAGCAGGCGGTAACGTTCTTGCTTCAGACCATGGCACAATGCCTGCAAAAGAAACGGCTGAACCATTAAGAGAGACAGCTGCTGTGATGTCATCAAACAAAACAGCCGACCATAAAGCTAGTTCCCCACCTCTTGATGTTCCGTGGATTCCTATCCAGTTCGGATGAGCATCGTTTCTATTCGTCAACCAAATAATTGCATTTTCAATGAGTTCTAGAGGGACCTCTACCAATCTGTCATTTAATCCTTCTTCACCAAAATAAGCTAAAGCCAATGTGTTAAAGCCATATGCAGTTAAGGCACTCGCAGTAAAATCGTTTGTCCCCCCTTCAGAACCTGAAACGACTATAATGGAAGGCTTTACTTTATGATCCCGATGATAATAATATCTCCCGATCAAGCCATCACCATTGATTGGAATACTGTCCACTTTTTCATCTCTATACCATTTCTTCACTATTATTTTCTTATCTAAACAAATATTATTTCTATAAAGAGCAATTTCATATTCATGAGGATTTAATCTTATGTACGGCTCGCTTTTATTTTCTGTTTGTTCTTCTATTTGCATCGACCAAAAAAGACCCATTGCGTCCGTTTCTGTATAAGTGCCTTCATATGGCTTTGCGGTTGCTAAGTCAATTTTCCCATGTTCATCTGCAATAAATTGAGCATAAGAAACTCTTTTAATGAGCTTATTCTTCGTTACTGCATGCCTAATAAGCTCTACTTTATACCGCTTACCACTTTGTAAGGGATAGAAGCTTAAATGAAGTGGCTCAGCAATCATTGAAATCCAGCGATTGTTTTTTTCATGAATAATAGTCATCTCTTAACCTACTTTTCGATATTTTGTTGCTTCATTTCTTTTTCAATCGAACGAACTATCTCTTTCAACTCCGTTATTTCCGTCTTCATTTCTTGCTGCTCTTGGACTTTCGGACGGATAAACATTCGATAAAGTAAGGAAACGCCCCAATACACCATGTATAAACTTATACCCATTACAAGTAATGGAATTGCTATTGGAATAAGACTCTCCATCTTTTTATACACTTCCTTTTGATTTTATAAGTAGTCGTGCAATTATGTTCTATGAAAATAGCTATTAACATTTGAGGATAAATAAAGAGTATACAAATAATGCTCAACAGAAAAGTCGCTTTTCTAATATTAATGACTACTTTTTTCATTTAGTAATTATTGTTTACTATACCATAATTTACATCATGTTTTATGGAGTCATTTGTAATTTTTTAGGAATCCTTGAAGATAAAATGCCAACAAAGAGGATATCGTTACGTTGCTAATATATGCCTGAATAACTTTCTATAGTGGCTATGTTTTTTTGTTACTCCTCATCAAAATATTACTAATTGGCTGCGTTATTCACTTTTTCGTTGCTTATATCCTCAAGCCTTTTTCTATTTGCTTTAATACTTCCTTTTGCGTTGCTCATATCCTCATACTTTCTTCTTTTTGCTTCGATACTCACTTTTGTGTTGCTTATAGCCTAAAGATTTCTCCTATTTGCTTCGATACTCACTTTTGCGTTGCTTATATTCTTAAGATTTCTTCTATTTGCTTCGATACTCACTTTTGCGTTGCTTATATTCTTAAGATTTCTTCTATTTGCTTCGATACTTCCTTTTGCGTTGCTTATATACTAAAGCTTTCTTCTATTTGCTTCGATACTCGCTTTTGCGTTGCTTATATCCTCAAGATTTCCTCTATTTGCTTCGATAC
>NZ_JACSQT010000007.1:157060-233512 GCF_014836495.1 Cytobacillus stercorigallinarum
CACTTTTGCGTTGCTTATACCCTTAATCTTTCTTCTATTTGCTTTAATACTTCCTTTTGCGTTGCTCACATCCTCAAGCTTTCTTCTATTTGCTTCGATACTCGCTTTTGCGTTGCTTATATCCTCAAGATTTCCTCTATTTGCTTCGATACTCACTTTTGCGTTGCTTATACCCTTAATCTTTCTTCTATTTGCTTTAATACTTCCTTTTGCGTTGCTCACATCCTCAAACTTTCTTCTATTTGCTTCGATACCCCCTTTTGCATTGCTTACATCTTTAATCTTTCTTCTATTTGCTTCGATACTCACTTTTGCGTTGCTTATACCCTTAATCTTTCTTCTATTTGCCTTGATACTTCTTTTTACGATGCTTATATCCTCAAGATTTCCTCTATTTACTTTAATACTCACTTTTGCGTTGCTTATATCCTCAAGATTTCCTCTATTTGCTTGGATACTCTCTTTTTCGTTGCTCATACCAAACTTTCTTCTATTGGCTTCGATACTTCCTTTTACATTGCTTATATCCTCATACTTTCTTCTATTTGCTTTGATACTAACTTTTGCGTTGCTTACATCCCCAATCTTTCTTTAATCAGCCCCAATACCTCCTTTTGCATTGCTTACTTTAACTCTTAAATCCGATTTGTCATTTCCACTCTGCTCACTTCTTTCCTTAGTAAAGACGCTACTTCTTTTAAAAATAATCGAGTAGGAGGGAGTGATTAACTCCCGACCTCTCACACCACCGTACGTACGGTTCCGTATACGGCGGTTCAATTAAGATAATTAACGCAAAGTTTCATAACGACCTTGTAGACTTTTAAGCCCTTGGTTACTCCAATAAGAGTTTCCCAGGGTTTTGTGTAATATTGGACTGTTCGAGATACGCCAATAACCTTTTCGGCTATTTCCCTATTCGTAGGCCTTTTCTTTCGGTATCCCTAGTTGGCTAAGGTTTCTCACTCTAGTCCTTGGGTTTTTCCAGTTCTTCCACAAGCACATGCGAAGCCTTCTTCTTGTCCAACCATCTATTTTCCTGAAGATTGATTGCGTGTCTGCCAATGCAAAATATCCACACCATCCCATTGAATATTGGTTCAGTTTCTCAATCCGATATGGATAGGGCATCTTCCTTGAAGTGATTTCACGTACTTTCTTCTTCATTCGTTTTAGGCTTTCTTTTGCGATACGAATTTTCGGCTCTTTTGAAGCTGTATAGCTAAACCCTAGAAACTTTCGTTTCCATGGTCGTTCTACTGCTGACTTCTTCTCATTCACCTTTAGGCGAGTTTTCCCTCAATGAATCGCTGAACGCCAGCCATTGCTCGTTCTCCTGCTCGTTTCGATTTTACGTAGATATTACAATCATCTGCGTAACGAACGAATTTATGCCTTCTGTGTTCCAATTCTTTATCTAGTTCATCAAGAATGATGTTAGAAAGTAATGGGCTCAGTGGTCCACCTTGTGGTGTTCCTATCTTTGTACTTGAAACAACACCGTATATCATGACACCAGCTTGTAAATATTTTCAAATGAGCTTCAATAGTGGTTTAACAGTGAGTTTCTTCGCTAGTATGCTCATGAGTTTATCATGATTTACTTTATCAAAGAACTTTTCCAAATCCATGTCTACTACCCATCTGTATCCATCTTTGATATATCCTTTTGCTTTTCTTACTGTGTCATGTGCACTTCGATTTGGTCGAAAGCCATAACTATGTTCGGAAAATATCGGGTCATATATCTGCGTTAGTACTTGTGTAATTGCTTGTTGAATCAATCGGTCTGTCACAGTAGGGATACCTAATAACCGAACACCGCCATCAGGTTTCGGGATTTCGATTCTTCCGACAGGCATTGGCTTATAGGTTCCCTCAAGAATCTCCTCTTTAATGGTTGACCAGTTTTCGACTATGTGCGGTCGTAGGTTTTGTACGGGCATCATATCTACTCCGTGGCTTCCTTTATTCTACTCGTTTTAACGCTTGAAACATATTCTCCCGTGATAGGATTTGATTCAAAAGCATCGTTATTCTTCCTTCCGTGAATAGCTGATCTTCTTATGCCAATGGTCACTCCACCCTCCACAGGGACCCCCACGGAATTCACCGTTTCCTTCCTCAAGTGAGGTACTTCGTTTTCTGTGTTCATCATGACTCAATGAATGCCAAGGGCTATTCTCTCTTAATTGTTCAGTCCTTCCGAATCGTTCTAAACCGATTCGTACTATGACCTCGGCTGACTTCTGATGGTTCAGCTGCTTATCTCTAAGCAGGTTATGAAGTGTACTTCACGTATCCATCAGACCTCCCCGGGTAAGGGGGCAATCGCTACTTGTGTGGGAATATTGGCCTCTGCTATTTTTTTCAAGGCGTTCATTCTCGCCTGAATGGGTGGTGCTTCGGGTGAAAAATGCTTACGGATTTCCTCATCATCCGTTTCAATTGTCATACTAACACGTACTTTGTCTCCCAATTTTTTTAATAAATCAATATCTCTCGTGACGAGCGGGCTTCGTGTTTGAATAAGGAGGAAATCTGCTGGATTGCTGACAAAGACTTCTAAAAGCGACCTCGTGACTTCTTCTTTATACTCCACTGGTTGATATGGGTCCATACTTGATGACATGAATATCCTGACGCTTCCTTTCTTCTTTTCCCTGTTCAATTCTTTGTCTAACAACAGAGCAGCTTCCTTTTTCACATCGACCCACTCACCCCATTCCCCTTTACGAAAAAGGGAAACAGGCATTTGCCTTACATAACAATAAGCACAGCCAAATGTACAGCCCGTATAAGGATTCAGTGTATGTGTGTAGCCTGAAAGATAGCCAGTTCCTTTATTGAGAATCGTCTTCGGTTGTTTATAAAGATACTCTTTTGTCATCTTCCGAACACCCCATTATGAGTTAGAATACTTTCCGACTATAAATAGTCAATGAGATCGCCCAAGAAATCAAATAAACGAAACTCACTAATACAGCGAGAAGCAGTATTTCACTACCATTTAATGAAACTATATACTCAAAAGTAGACATTAAAGTCCCAGCCATATTCAAGTCAAAAATCCTCGCTACTACCATAATTATCCCAAATAACCCAAGTGTACCAATTAATAAATATTGACTCTTAAATTGATAAGAAAACGGAAATAGGAAAGAAATTGCCAACATCACAAGACCGAAAATAAGTAATGTCTCTTTCCAGCCTGTAAACGTCGAATGAACCAAAATATCCCAAGCAAAGACGACCAAAACAACTAACACAGTGTATAAAAGTGTACCAAAATATTTCGAGCTTACGATTTCTTTTCTTGTATATGGCAGGGCATTCAGCATTTTATTAATCTGCGGTTTTTCATCGAGGGCAAATGCATTCATCGCCAAAGCAATACTGAATATGAGCGCATTCCAGATGCTAGATGTATTTTGTGTTAAGAAGAGGATAAAGATAGGTAGCAATAAAATCATCGTATTCTTCTGTAAAATAAAATCTTTTTTTAGCAAGTTAAACATACGTTTCTGCCCCCTTTTTCGTGTAAAACATTAGATCTTCAATAGATGGTTTTTCCGTGACGACCAAATCACCAAATACGTCATGAATCTTCTTTTTATTAGCTGTTAAAGCTTCAAAACCTGATGAAGATTTGCGGATGCCAATGAACTCTTTTTCCGTATCGCGATCTAATAACTCGATACCACCCTTCACAATGGCATAATCTTCTTCAATGCGAAAAGCTTCTTTTGTAAAGACATGTTCCCCATTATGAATGAATGTAATATAATCCGCTATTTTATCTAAATCCGACGTAATATGGGTTGAGAAAAAGATTGTCTTCGTCCCATCTGCCATGATTTCTTGTAAAATATCTAGTAATTCTCGGCGAAAAACTGGATCTAAGCCAGATGTGGGTTCATCCATAATAATCAGTTCAGCATGATGCGATAATGCAATCGTTAATGAAGTTTTCATTAACATGCCTTTAGAGAATGTCTTAATTTTTTTCTTTAAAGGTAGCTCAAATTTTCTTACATATTCATCAAACAATGCATCATCCCAATTATGATAGGCTGGGCGCAGAAGTTTGCGCAATTGAGCGAGAGTGATATGTTCATAGTAGACATTCTCATCAAAAACAAAGCCAATCCGTTGTTTGATTTCTTTTTCATGTTGTTTATATTCAAGTCCAAAGACCTTCACGACGCCTTTGTCCGGTTGCAGTAAATTCATCATCAACTTAATCGTCGTTGACTTTCCTACTCCGTTTCCCCCGATAAACCCAGTAATAAACCCTTTTTTCACAGTTAGGTTCATGTCAGTTAATTGAAAACTTCCAAGCATTTTATTGACGCCTTGTAACTCAATTACATTCTCCATTTAGTTTTCCTCCCTGTATAGTAATGTAAGTAATTCGATTAATTCAGTAAGCGGAATGCCTATTTCCTTACTATTTTCCACGGCAGATAGTAATTGTTCCTCGATTACCTTCATTTTTCGTTCTTTCATCATTTCGTTATTTTGTTCGGATACGAATGATCCTTTACCAACAACGGAGTAAATAAAGCCATTTTTCTCAAGTTCCTCATAAGCACGCTTCGTTGTAATAACACTGATGCCCAGATCTTTCGCTAGCTGCCGCATAGATGGCAATGCCTCACCTGCCTCAAGCTCCCCTTTTAATATTTGCGTCTTCACTTGGACACAAATTTGTTCATAAATCGGTTCTTTCGATTGATTAGAAATGATTATTTGCATCATTGCCCCTCACCAACATATTGTATATATACTTTATATACAATATACACAAATAAATGAAGGTATGCAATACTTTTTATAAATACAAAAAAGGAAAAGCCTCCCCCACTTAATAGAGCGCTTTTCCTTTCAATAATATGACTATTCAATTACTTTTCCCCAGCCAATATTAAAGGCAACTATCTGAGCCAATCCTTAATTTTATAATCAACTTCTCCATCGCCAATATCACGGCAAAAAATTTTTACTTTACCAATCGTTTAAAAAAGATACTATGAAAGCTGTTTATATAATAACAATTCATCTCGGATGGGAATACCATTACTTGCTACAAATGGTATGGAAGGTTTAATTGTTCGCGCTATCTCTACTGCGTTTGGATAAAGTGATTTTAATACATAGCCACGTTTTTGATAAAAAGATAATGCATGTAGATTATCATTCGTTGTGATGAGTTGAACCGCCTTTGCCCCAAATCCTCTTGCCTTTTCTTCAATAACAAACATTAAACTTGAACCAATCCCCTGTCCTTCATCTACACTGTCTAACGAAATGACTTCATATATTTCTTCATTATGCCTTATGTAAGTCACTAGGCCAACAATCTCACCTTTAGTACCCTTATATACATAGCCATCCAGCTCATCACAATGATAGACGCCAGAGGAGAGAACCATCTCTGTCGTGCCCCAATGTTTTGAAAAAAAGTCACTCACTCTTTCTCTATTATTCTCGTTTATCATCTCAATCATAGATGACATCCGTCCTCCTTTGTTTAAACGCCGGACTTAACTCACTCCAAACATCAAATTGATTGCCATTACAATCGCAAAAGATAAAGTTCTTACCCGCATGACCACGATCTTCAATTGCCCCTACCCACACATTTTCCTCTCGAAAAAGGGCATGCAATCTTTCCAGCTCAGCTAGCCCGTCCACTTCAAAAGTAACAGAAAAATGTTCTCTTCCTTCTATGTCAACAAATTGGGAGCGTTCTCCGCTTTCTGCTTTTACTAAAAATATACTTTGATTCGCTAAATCGAGAATGGCTTTATGTTGATCTTGATAATTAACATTTGCACCCAGATGTTGTTGATACCACTTTGCTGATTGTTCCACATCTATTACAGGTAGATAAGTCGTTCCTATTCTTACTACACGTTCCTTCATTTCTTTATCAGCTCCTTCTTGCTAAAATATTCGCCTCTGCTCTGAGATTTCCTTTTCACTTACTGAAAATGGAAGGAATCTAATAGATGAGAAGCGAACACTTTATTAGCATAACAATAATAAGGAGGCAGCATTAGTTGAGAATCGTTGATAGAGTTGAAGATTTTGTGAACCATTATCAGCCCACACCTGAATAGTTAGATCAGTATTATCATCAATTTCAAGCAGACTATGATGTTTATTTCTCCCACCATTGTTTACATATTGAGACAAAAAAACGAGCCGCATTGAAGAAACACCCTCCTAAGCTACCAGAACTTTTATCGATGAGAGACTTATTTCTTGAACACATACCAAAAATACTTCAAAGATATGAAGCGATGTTTGATGTAAATTATACTAAAACAGTCCGTTTGCTCGTCGGCTTATACGGAAGCAATGCCTTTGTGTATCAGCAATATCATCCTGATGTGGCCTTTTGTTTAGAAAAAATCCCCTATAACGAAACTTATATAAAAATTATTATTGCCCATGAGTTTGGACATGTCATGCACCATTTATATAATGACATCTATTCGCAAGATTGGCATCTTGTCAATTGGACTCACCCCTATACATGGCTTTTACAAGAAGGCATCGCAACAACCCTATCCACGCTATTAGTAGAAGCACGTTTAGACGAACATTTCGCCTTTGAAGAAGATAGAAAATGGCTAGACTTCGCTCAAGAAAATGAACGTTTGATCGCCACACAGTTTCTTTGTGATATGAGGACTATTAACGACAGTCATACTATTTTTAAAGAATGGTTTTCTATTAACGGCGGGAAAACCTTTAATCAGACCCGCTTAGGCTATTATCTTGGCTATCAAATCGTTAACTCATTATTATCACAGTATGATATAAAAGAAACATTCACCATTTGGAAAGAAGATGACTTTGTTTCTATAATGGAACATGAGCTTAGAAATATGATTATGACAGACAATCGAGTTTAGTAGTGGCTTCCCTCCTACTAATCTCGATCATTATTCATAAGTGTAAATGCCCTTCACACCTCCTTCACGCAACTTTTACATAATTTAGAACAAAAGTGCGATTGCCACAACTGATTCAGTAAGCATCCTTTCCTTTTAACCGTAAAAATCATACCAAATCACTGTTTTCCGCAACTAATTACCCATTTTTTTCTTCTTTACTCTTTTTTCATCCTCTCTTTATCAACCGTTAAAAATTCGACCTTATAGTTATCTTGTACAAACCATTTAGGGGGGAAGAAACATGTTGAAAAAGACTTGGAAAAAGAAACTATTGTCACTCGCTCTTGTATCTACCATTGCTGTCGGGGGCATCTCTACCGTACTACCTGAGCAAGAAGTTGCAGCGAAAGGGAAGCCAAAGGGAAAAGATAAAGCACAAAATGTCATTTTCCTTATTCCTGACGGTTTTTCCGCGGCCTATGCAACAAACTATCGTTGGTACAAAGGTGAGGATACCGTTCTTGACTCGATGAACATCGCGATGCAACGTACATACTCAGCGAACTCCAATATTACAGATTCAGCAGCTGCCGGAACAGCAATGGCAACTGGCGTAAAGACCAATAATGGTATGATAAGCACCGATCCAACTGGTAAAGAACTAAAAACGATATTGGAAGAAACAGAAAGGAAAGGGAAATCATCTGGGCTAGTTGCCACTTCAACGATTACCCATGCGACTCCAGCAGCTTTCGCTTCACATGTCGCTTCTCGTGCAGATGAAGCAGATATTGCCCCTCAATTACTCGACAATGATGTGGATGTTATCTTAGGTGGAGGACAAAAATACTTTACTGACGAATTAATTGATGAAGCAAAAGACGACGGCTACCAATTAGTTACAAATAAAAGAGAATTGGATCGTGTGAAGAAAACGAATAAAGTGCTTGGTTTATTCGCCGAAGAAGGGATGGCCCCGGAACTTGATCGCGAGGGCACACAACAACCTAGTCTAGCAGACATGACAGAAACGGCTATTGATACATTGAAAAAGAATAAAAATGGCTTCTTCTTAATGGTTGAAGGAAGTCAAATTGACTGGGCAGGACATGCAAATGATGCGGCATGGGCAATGAAAGACAGCGAAGCATTTGAAGAAGCTGTCATTGAAGCAATGGATTTCGCTAAGAAAGATGGCAATACGCTTGTTGTTGTAGCGGGTGATCATGATACTGGCGGAATGTCTGTCGGAGGTTATGGTAATGGAAGTGCTAATGTGGAAATGTTACGAGATGTGACGGCTACAGGTGACTATATGGCTTCCAAACTTAATAAGAAACGGACAAACGCTAAGAAAGTGTTAAAAGAATATGCAGCGATTGATTTAACGAAAGCTGAAGTCAAAGCAATCAAAAATGCTGATAATCCAGCTTCTTCTATCAATCAAATCATTTCAGAAAGGGCATCTGTCGGTTGGACAAGCACCGCCCATACAGGAATTGATATCCCCGTTTACACTTATGGCCCAGGGTCAGAACTGTTTACTGGCACAATGGAAAATACAGACTTACCAGTAAACATGGCCAAAGCAATGAAAATTAACTTTAAGCCCGGAAAATAAAAATGAAACAAGCCATCTCCATTCAGATAGAGATGGCTTTTATTCTTCTAAAACTAACCTTCCCACACCCTTTTCAAGTACATCCCCCGCCCCCGGAAATATAAATGTCCATGGCATTGACGTGTTTGGCTCAACAAGCATTTGATTCGTTGTAAAAATATGTTGAGCAAGTCGTGTACCATCTTCGGCTAAATAAAACATATGAGTATGCTCTAAAACAAAAGCCTCTTTCGTTGTATTTTGAATCAGTACTGATATCAATAAGTCCCCTCTATGATTTTTTGCTTGCCAAATAGGGGTAAAATCAATCATTTCCTTATGTAGATGAGGGACAGAACGACTAAAAATCCCCTCAATCTCTTTGCGGTCCTTATCCGATAAAGTAGAGGCCCATTTTTCTTGAAAAACTAATGAATGCATTGCTTCATCCCTTTCCTATTAACTTTATATTAGACATTTAACTGATAGAAGTAAAATGAAACCTTAATTAACATCTGAAGGATTTTAAAATAGAAGGTAGACATTACTGGTAGAAGGTGGTTCAGGTAGTAAGGAATCAACAAGAATAGCCATATCTTTACAAGGATTGAACAACGACAACACCATAGATATTCCAAATATCTGCTGTTGTAGTGGGGCATACACTCTCATTCTTGCTAAAAGCCTTCCAAAAAAAATAGAGTATAATACTTGGATAATAAAGGGGACTTACTTTGGCTTCCACGCCATACAAAAAGGGAACCACACAAAAATTTGTGTGGTTCTTCAATGAAGACAGATTCATTTGACTAGTTACCGAACATCAATTCACTTTTCTATGTTGCTGATTTAACTTATGGATAATCGTCTGATAAAACTCCACTTTTTCCCTCTGCAACAAAAACATTTGATGATTAGGGTTCTCCTCGTGCATTGGTCGTAAATCATCAAACAGCGTTTTATGAACATTCACAACATCTTTAAGAATATCAATAACGGCATCTAATTCCTTTTCATTCAATCTCTGTGACATAACGAGTCCATCTTTCTATATTTGAATTGAGTTTCTTATTTCTACTTAAAAATGGGTTTAATATATTTTTTGACCTCCCTACTTGCTATAGTGTGAGTTCTAGTTATTCAATATTTTAACTCAACTTTCTATGTAGAAAAAATTCATGTCATATTTGAAAACACTAATTTTCTAAAAATTTCTCTAAATATTCTTCGTGGTTTACTGCTAATAAAATTGAACCTAAATCATGCATAATTTGTATCGCACTTTTACACTTTTCAATTCCTTTTTCTTTTTTCTGTGTTTTTATATCGTACAAACCTTTTAAGAATAATAGTTTAGTTTTCTCAAAATATAGTACTTTATTTTCAAGCATTTCATCTACTATCTTGATAAAATATAATGATTCTGACATCCTGTTACCTTCAATACAAAAAACAGTTGCATTTAATAAGATGCCTACAACTTCATCTCTATTTACATTTAAATTCATATAAAGTTTGGATCTTTTAAGTATCTCTTTCGAAAATAAAATAACCGAATCAAGTGTTAAAATACTTAAAGAATTCCCAAACAAAATATTTTCATAATAACCCCATGTTTCCACAGACAGCAAATAATCACTCAAATATGTTTTATCTTCAGCTGATATATCGTATTGATTTCTCAAATCACAAATTAAGGCACTAATCATTATTGAATTAAGTTTATATGTATTTCTTTTGGTTTCACTATATTTTGCTAATTCCTTTTTTTTAAGTGTTTCTAATAAGATAATATTATTACTTTCATACGCAGATCTTACGTTATCTAACATGACTTCGTGTTCCATAAGCTTGTAATCATTTGCAATAAAACGAAATTCTTCTAATGTTATATTCATTTTATTAAGTAATGAATAGAACTTAGAAAGGGAAATATCTGATTCATCACGTTCGAATTTTGATAAAAATGAGACACTAATATTTCCTTGTGCTATATCTTTTAATGAGAGGTTTTTTGCCAGCCGTATTGTTCTAAATACATGACCAATTTTATTCATAGTATCCTCCGATTTTCATATATGAAAAAAAACAGGAATTATTATTTATTTATATTATCATTATTAGGAATAAATTCATACAAAGGTGGTAAGTAAATTGTTAAAAATTATTTTCAAATTACTCACAACTAGCTTGGGCATAACAGTAATTATCGGTGCGAGAAGCATCATTACTACTTTATAGATCTAATACTATTTTCTCCCAGAGCCCTATAAGGGTTCATTCTTTTTATAGGGCTTATTACATGTTATTTTACATTTTTTACATACTACATAATATCTAAAAGCGTATATTATGTAATAAAAAGCTATACCATTTATAATCAACAAGGAATTTAACCTTCGTAAGCATCAAATCATAATTACTTACTTCTACATTATCATTTAATTTCTTTACAAAACCCCTACTAGGGTATTTTCCTTAATACCAATTTGCCTAACAATAAGTTATGTGTTAAATATCTATTTATCTTTCAATAATAGTTAAATTATAAAAAAATAGTCCTGAATAAACAGAACTATTTCTTCAATCAACTTCATTTAATATTTAATATGATAGTGTCAAATAGTTTTTCATTTGTGTATATAAGGATTGCCCATTGTCCGGTTTTTGGTAATTTTACAGATGAAGGGGCGTGGGCATCTGCTTCATTATTACTACTCGATAAGTCAATTGACCAGCCTGTCGTTAATATTTGATGCGTCGTTTTCGAACCTTTATGATATCCGACTACAGTTAATTCTGTTTCTGTTGGGTTCTTTATCCCCCATAAATGCCACATCCACTTTTGATTATGTTCAACACTTGGTAAATCCGCACCTATAATACCAGTTTTATTTTCATTACCTATCATATTTTCTTTAAATCTTATCGCTTTCTGATTCCAATCAATTTTTCGAATTTCATCTTTAGTTACGAAAAGAGGTAAATTATCATCTGGAACAGATAAAACAACATCCCCATAATATTGATTATCAAATTGAATTTCTAATTTCCATATGCCTGGTTCAGGTAACGCAAATACTGTGGTAAATCGATTCAAACTTTCGTATCCAGATGAAGCTTGGGTAATGATCTTGGATGGTAATATAGTTATTCTCTCTCCATTTCTTTTATTTATAGCATAGATGGCTAGATCCTTTCCCTCATACTTTTCAAAAGGTTCTTTGAAAGAAAATAAATAACTATATTCACCATTAACCGTTAAATTGGGATCAGGGAAGACTGAGAACAATTCACGACTATTAATACTAAAAGTATGCCTAATATCCCATATATCCCCATCTATCATCATATTAACCATTTTTATAGAAATAGGCTGTTTAGCTAATACAAATATAATAAAAAAAGTAGTTGCTATTGTAGCGATGTAAAGAGGAAATTTACTTTTAACACGTTTCTTTGGTTGATACTCAGATTTTATTTTTTCTTTAATTTTCAATTTCTGTGTAGTGGTAAAATGTTCCCCTTTTAACATAGAGCTATCCATTGTTTCTCTTAGCTGTTTTAATTCCTTTTCCATTCGCCTCTCCCCCCTCCATCAATACCCTTAATTTTGCCCTCGCTCTTTTTAATCTTGTTTTCAAAGTGTTTTCATTCAGCTTGAGGATATGACTCATTTCCGCAATTGAAAGCCCGTCATAATAATATAAGATGATAACTTCACGATACTTAATAGGTAGTGATAATACAGAGGCTGATAAGAACAATCGTTCATTGTTATGAATCATTTGTGTCTCAGGAGATCGCTCTTTACCTTGTTTAAATTCTAGTATACTCGAATTGAAAATCATTCTTTTTCTATTAGAGTGCTTTAGTATATCTTTACTCTTATTAATCGTCACCCTGTACAACCAAGCCTTTAAAGAGTGTATTTCTTCTAATTTGTCATAATGCTTATAGCAAATAATAAAAACATCTTGAATCACATCTTCTGCTAAATTCCAATCCTTTAAATAGTTGAAGGCTAACTTTGTCAATGCTTCACCATAATTATCCATAACCTGTTCGAACCAAATATCATGTTCCTGATTAAAAGAAATTTCCTTATCCCCCGTCACCCCATCACCTCTATTTCCTCCATACCCTTAAGACGACCAAAGTTCTTTTTCGTTTCAAATTTTCAATTAAAAAGAAAAGCTACTTCTATCTCCTCCCCCGTCCCCATATCTTTCACATAGTACTTATTGTTCTTCACTTCATTTTCTCCAATAATAATGACTTTTTTTATACTTTCTTTATTTGCACGTTCAAGGGCTTTGCGAAGCTTAATTGTATTCATTTCTAGTAATACACTGTATCCTTTTTTCCTTAAGTGATTGGCTACTCTTAATGCCTCGATATTTTTACTGAGTGGTATCACATAATAATCAACTGTAGCGGGGCTAAAAACCTGAATATTTTTCGCTATGAATGCTGTAGAAATGACATCTAAACCAAAAGATATTCCTACTGTTGGCATGGTTTCATTTGTGCCAATGAGGCCTCCAATCGTTTGATCGTACCTTCCTCCACTACCAATACTTGATGTAATTGTTTTATCCACAAGAAAAATTTCATAAATAGTGCCGGTGTAAATTTCTAAGCCTCTCGCTAAAAAAGGATTAAATTTACATTGTTTCTCTATAGATAAAGCCTGCAAAAAACTTTCTAATTCAGTGATTTCTTTAACCCCTTCTTGTACTTCTGTGGATTTATAAGATCCAATAGAATATAACGTTGTATTTTCACCTTCTTCTAAAAAACTTTGAATCCTATTTAATGTATTTCCTGAGAGATTGATATTATTAAGTTCTTTCATCACACCATCGACACCAATCTTATACAGTTTATCTATGACCAATATCACTTGATTGAGTTGAGGTTTATCGACTCCAAAGAGTGTCAACATTCCGCTTAGGTATTTGCGATTATTATATTGAATCTCCACTTGAAGGCCAATTCTCTCAAAAGCATCAAGAGCCATGAGCATTAACTCCGCTTCTGCCATCTGACTTTCAATACCAGTCACATCCACATCACATTGGGTAAACTCCCTAAGTCTCCCCGTTTTAATAGGGCCATCCCGAAATACTTTCCCAATCTCATAACGCTTAAATGGCATCTTCAATTGAGGATTCATCGCTATCAATTTAGCAAATGGAATGGTTAAGTCATATCTCAGAGCCAACTCTCTTTGTCCTCTGTCGGTTAAATTGTACATTTCCTTCAGGATCTCATCTCCACCGCTATATTTGGATGCCATTAATTTTGAATAATTCAGTATAGGTGTCTCTAGCGGTTCACACCCATATTGAACGAATACATCCTCCAGTGTTCGAGTAATGTCTCTTCTCACCTTTGCCACTTCCGGTAAATAATCTTGAGTCCCTTTTACATTTCGTTCTTGCATTTTCTTCATGCCTCATTCTCCTTTTTTTATAATAAAAAAACCGCACTTGATATAAGTGTGAACTTAATCAAATACGGTTGAATGGAAAATAGCCTTCCTATTTACGATTTTTTCAGATCGAAATAGCAAAGCTAGGTTTTATGATGATGAAATTGTGAAAATGAGCATTCATTATTTATAGGCATCATTCTTCACCTCAATTTTTTCATTATTCTATCATCTATTCCTTCATTTATCAAATCAGATTGGCTGAATTATTTTTTTCTTATAGATAGTGATCAAAATAAAACTTAGTAAATATAATAACCAAGCGAAACCAGCTATAGCGAAGATTCCAGGGGTTAAGGCAAAATAAAGTGAGCACGGCAATGACCAAATAACTGCAATGAGCATGAAGAAATGATTCGAGACCCTAATAAATATCATAATGAACAAAGCAGGGAGTGCCAACAAGAAGAATGTTAATAATGCTGTATCTATTCCAACAAAAGCAGAAGAATAAGGGTTAAAAAAAGTAAACATCGCCCAAATTAGCATATTCATTAATCCCGCTATGAATCCGACCACTCTAGACATCTTTTTCAACCCAATCGCCTCTCTTCCATTGAATTAACTCTCTTCATACACAGCCTCTCTATGTTTATAATCTAATAACTCAACTTCCGTAGATGCCAAGCTCTTATTATTTTTCTGTGTTTGTAAGGATTGAGGTGAAATACCAAAAGTAATCGTATCAACACCCAATTGAGTAGACTCATTATAATCATATGGTAAAACCGTTAAACTAATCAGAAAAGAATGGCCCATTTCATTACCTTTCTTCCGTTGCTTTATTTCTACAACGTTATAGTCTTTTGCCTGCCAGTCAAATTGGATAACCGTCTCCTTTTTATAATAATCATCGGCAGCATTCCTTACCTCTTCATTTAAAATAGCGAATACAAAATGATTCACCACTTGCTCCCTATTTTTTGCATCATGTTTATATTCTTCGGCATGTGCCTTTTCAAGACTTACATGGCAAGCGAGGAAATATATAAGCAGTAAGATGGCGAATTTTTTCATAAAATACATCTCCTTTTTAACATTTTTTGCCACAGGAGATTATTTTATACGAAACTAATTTTCCTCAAAATAATAAAGGGCAGATTGTTTTAATAAGTAGCGAATACCCTTTTGATGATAAGGCATCCAAGACTCCGCTTCTGCTATGCTCATCCATCTCACCTCTTCGATCGTCTCCGTATCATTTATTTCAATCTCTCCACCTATGATTTTCGCCTTAAACGTAAAGAAGATGGCATGAAAATTTTCCTTTTCCATAAAGGCCTCATTAATCGCAACAATATCACCCACTTCAATATCCAAACCTGTTTCTTCTTTCGCTTCTCTAATTGCTGCCTCTAGTAAGGTTTCGCCTTTCTCTACCCCTCCACCAGGTGGGGACCAATTATTATGTTTACTATTCTTTACCATTAAGATATTTTCTTCGTTTTCATCGACAATCATTGAATAAGCTACATCTACTCGATTCATTACTCTCCCCCTTTTTTGAATACTTTTATAATTAAGATTTTAACGGTGAAAGTTTATGTAAACAACATTTTTGAATGTATGGTAAAATATATTAGGGTTTTTATGGAAATACAAAAGAGATTCGACATACAACCTAAGTATTTAGTTACAGAATATTTACATACAAATTCCTTATTTTCCACACATTAATGTCATGAATCTTACATTTTTTCTACATTGGTGTTCTTCTTTCTAGTTAATTGTGTTTAATCGTTATGTGAAGGGCAAAGTCTATAATAACTTTAGTCATAACAGCATTGCTTAAGAAGTCACAAAAACGACACCAATCGTACACAGGCAAAAGGTTGTATCTCCTTTCCCAATTTAGTACGCTAATTACGAAAATAGTTTTGGAGGTTATGAGATGAAAAAATTATCTATGCTACTGTTCGTAGTGACAATTTTATTTATTAGCACAAACACTGCTTTCGCACATACTCATTTAGACAGTTCAAACCCTGAAGATGGTGCGACTGTTACGGAATCAATAGATACGATTCAATTATATTTTGATACCGTTATTGAAGATAACGCTTCTTTGCAAATTGAAAATAGTGAAGGGGAAGTGGTCGAAGCGAGTGACATCACTGTTAATGAAGATGAGTTAATCGCTACTTTCTCCGAACCGATCGCTAATGGTAATTATACGGTAAGCTGGGAAATCATCGGAGTAGATGGTCATATTATGCAAGAATCTTATGGTTTTGCAGTCAATGTACCTGAAGAAGAGGTAGAAGAAGATACAGAGGAAATTGCTCCATATACAGAAAATGAGGAGCCAACTGTCGAAGAAGACGAGACAACACCATCCAACAACGCAGCGGATGAAACAGAATCAAACTCAAACGGATTATTGATTGGTATCATTCTTGTTGCCATTGTTGCGATTATTGCCATTTTCTTATTAAAAAGGAAAAAATAATCGATGTTTTTTATAACCATTTTGAGTGAGGCACTTCTCTATTTATGTTTTGCTCTCCTTGCAGGCACCTTTATTTTACGATGGGTGCCTGCAAATGCTAAGCCACCTGTAAATGTATCCATATCAATACAATTAGTGGCAACAATGGGGATTGCCTTATTATCTTTCATTCCCTTAATACAATTAGTTACACATCTCGCTAAAATGGATGGTCTGGGTTCGGCAATTGAAAATATATTACTCAGTTTCCGCGTAGGGAATGCATGGCTTTTCACATTCATCATTTGTATCGTCCTGGCCTTTTACATTACCCTTTTTGGTGAGGATAGAAGAAAAGTTTCCATTATTGGAGAAATGTTTCTTCTCTTCCTTCTTACCATCGGTGTCGCCTGGTCAAGTCACGCTGGCAGTATGCAAGGCGTTTATGGTATAGGAATCCATGCCATTCATTTGATTGCCGTTTCTGCTTGGGCAGGAGTATTACTCGTCGTATCCTGGTTTTCTCGGCAAATAACTAGTTGGGTGCATTTTCTAAAGTGGTTCCATCCAACAGCCATTATCTGCTTTTTACTAATTGTTTTAAGTGGTATTCTTCTAACGAATGTGACGACTGCTGAAACAGATTATCAAGATGCATTATTGGTCTCATATGGTCAAGGTCTATTGCTCAAACAGCTTTTTGTTATTCCTTTAACTTTATTCGCTTTGATCAATGGGTTTTGGATGAAACACCGCCTAAAAAGAGAGCCTTCGTTCAACACGAAACCATGGGTTCGCGCAGAATTTCTTATCATAACCATTATCTTTATCCTTACAGGTATGTTTAATGAGCAGTCTCCCCCAATGAACATCGACAATCTCATTGTTCATAGTGGCTATGCACCGATATTAGATTTGTTCTATCAAGGAACACTTGAAGGAATGAAAGTTTCATTCCTTTTCAATGAAGCTAGCATTATATTCGGTATCATTGCCCTCAGCTGCCTTGGTGGCAGTTTAATCCTCTTTAAAATGAAACAACATGTTGCACTTTCGTTTTTAGCTTCTGTTTTATTTGTATTAATGGCATACTTCGCAATGATACAAAGCATCGTCGTTAATTAACACTGCAACTATCTGTAACACGAAAAAATGTTGGTTTAACATGAACATTTTTTCGTGTTTTTTTAACCGTTTCTTTCAATACTATATCGTTTAAGGGATTACCAACGATTGCCCCCTTTTACATCAATGATCTATACATTCAATATTAGTTGACGAATATTCCTAAACTAAAAGCCCAACCCAAACCTATTTAGAAATTTTTCGAAACAGATAGTGATTTTTTACATATCATGTTATATAATCTATTTAGAGATATTTCTAAATAGATTATAGAGGTGTTATCGTGGGGTTTCCAGAAACATTTAAAGCTCTTTCAGACCCTGTACGCAGAGAGATTCTTGTCTTACTGAAAGATAAAAAGCTATCTGCCGGTGAGATTGGAAAGCATTTCGAAATGACAGGAGCAACCATTTCTTATCACTTATCACAGCTAAAAAAGGCAGACCTTATACTTGAAAGCAAGTATAAAAACTTTATTTACTACGAATTGAATATTTCCGTATTTGAAGAAATCATGCTGTGGTTTACACAATTTGGAGGGAAAGAAAATGACAAAAAAAATGAATAAGACACTTGTGATTACGACGTTGCTTTGTTTACTCCCTATTATTCCTGGCTTGATTGTATATCCTGATTTACCTGATCAAATCGCTATCCATTGGAATACAGCAGGTGAAGCTGATAATTTTGCCCATAAAGCCATTGCTGTGTGGGGGTTGCCTTTATTAATGGCCACCATTCACTTATTTACTATTCTTATGACTAATAATGACCCAAAGAAAGAAAATACCGCTAAAGCATTTAAGCAATTAATCATATGGTTAATTCCAATTATGACGCTTATCATCGTACCCCTCACCTTATTCAAAGCACTTGGCTATGACATCCGCATTGAAACGATTGCGCCTATACTGGTAGGACTCATTATTATCATTTGTGGTAATTATATGCCAAAAACCAAGCAAAACTTCACGGTAGGAATCAAGTTACCATGGACACTGACAAGTGAGGAGAATTGGAATAAGACTCACCGATTAGCTGGGTATTTATGGATTATTGGTGGTCTTGGTATTATTCTCACTGGGTTTATCAACTTTTCTCCGGTTGTCATCATGATTATTTTAATTGTGATGATTGTCATCATACCGACTGTTTACTCTTTTGTACTTTATAAAAAAGGGGAATAAGCAAAACCAAAGCCTTCTCTAAAGAGTAAGGCTTTGGTTTATTTTATTTCAAAGCTGATGGATATTCGAACAAATTCACAGCAAATACTATTGGACAAACGAAGGAAATAAGAGACAAAAGTTCCTCATCTTAACCTATCAACAATCTGATCCAAATATAATTGCTTGAGATGGTGGATCAATTGGCTATTCGTTTCATAGTTGTTGTTAAGAAGATTATTCTCTAATAGCTAATGAATTGGCATTAAGTTTGATTAGTTATTATTATTATCCCTAATTCTGAATTTTTAAGTACCGTTTTCTGTTTTTATATAAAACGGTCCCTTCGCCGCAATCAATGTCAATTCCTCTGCAAGCTTTTGTGATGAAATAGGAAATTCCTCTTCTAGCCACCATACGATGGATCCAATCGTACCGCTTAAAATATGAACTTCCCTTACTTTTCTCTCTGATGCGCTTAAGGCAGGGGTTTGTGTGACCGTACCAAAACCTTGATTAGTAAATTTAATCATCCATTCTCTTAAAGCTACTGTAAATAATGGCAAACGATGCTCAACTAATAAGCAATGATAAAGGACTTGCTCGCTTTTAATGTATTCTAATAATTGCACTAAACCTGGATAAGGCTCTTGAAGTGATTTATGTTCCGGAAGAGAAGGGACACTATTTACGAGTTCCGACCATTGTTGGAAAAGGCGATGAACGTAATAGTTAACAAAAGCTTGTAAATCGGCAAAATGTAAATAAAAGGTCGTGCGGTTAATTTTCGCAGCTTCCGTCAACCTCTTTATATTGATCTGTTCGATGGGATCTGATTGTAATAAACCCTCAAACCCTTCGCACAACAAATCAAAAGTTTGTAGCACCCTTGGGTCTTTTGTCACGAAATCACCCTCCTCAACACATACTTTATTTATGTCTATCTTCTTAGAAAATAAGGTTTCTTTGTACCTAACATCATCTCAAATAGTTTATCATTTAAATAGACAAGGTGTCTAACACTGAACTTGTCGACCAATTTTATTACGCAAAAGGGGATGTTTGTATGAGTAAGAAAACAGCGGTTATTACTGGTGCAGGTGGAGGAATCGGACGCGCTTCTGCGATGAAATTAGCAGAAGATGGGTTCAACTTAGTTATCGTTGACTTCAATGAAACAATTGCCAATGAAACACTCGATTTAGTAAAAGAAAAAGGGGCGGAAGCCATTTTCGTTAAAGCAGATGTATCCAATGCGGATGATGTTAATCATTATGTTCAAAAAGCAGTTGATACTTTCGGCACGATTGATGTATTTTTCAATAACGCTGGGGTTGTACAAAAATTCTCGATGTTCACTGATATCGAAGAAGCCGAATTCGACCGAGTGATGAATATTAATACTAAAGGGGTATTCCTTGGAATGAAAGCGGTTTTAAAAGTAATGGAACAACAAGGCCATGGACATATCATCAATACCGCCTCTACTGCAGGCGTACGTTCTGAGCATAGTGCGGCAGCATACTCTGCTAGTAAACATGCTGTAGTCGGTTTAACAAAAGGGGCTGCACTCGAATATGTGTCAAAAGGGATCCGTGTAAACGCCATCTGCCCAGGTGGCGTAGCCACTCCGCTAACAAAAGGGGTGGAAGAACAAATGAAAACAACTGGTTATGTACCTGCTGAAATCAGTGTGATGCGTATGGGTAGATATTCTGAACCTCAAGAAATCGCAAACGTGGTAAGCTTCTTAGCTTCTGATGCATCAAGCTACATGACTGGGACAACAGTGATGGTTGATGGTGGTTTGACACTATAATTTTTCACAATAAACCACACCTTTGCATAAAATCAATTTTAAATATGATTTTATGGAGGGGGTGGTTTTATTACTACTTGTAAGCGAAAAATGGTTCATTTGTTTATATTCATATCATAAAATATAATCAATACCACTTTCAGCTTTATCCATTAAACTTCTCGATTTCCTCAACTGGATAAGCATTTGTCCAATGATATGGTTGTAGTTCTCCAAGAGGAACAAACTTAAGTTTTTCTTCTTTTGTCGTTACGCCTACTTTCATTTCATGTCCCCAATAGCGTAAACGTTCTTGGCAAATCCCACATGGTGAAAGGACTTTGAAAGGGCTGTCCTCATTATCACGGACTACACATAAACAATGAGTTACATTTACATTCAATTTGTGGGCTTCACAAATAGCGCCAACTTCAATACACAATTCTGTACTCGCATTAAACGTTTCCGGGGCCACGCTAATTAGATAGCGGTCATCCCCTGTATGAATCACAGCAGCCCCGCCCCACCCTTTAGGATATCTCTCTTCAATAAATGCGATGGCTCGACTGTACATTTCCTCTTCTATCATTCTCTTCCCTCCTATTGACAGTTACTTTCATTTTAAAGGAAAATGAAGCTCTATGCGTAGCATTAATATTATTTTTATTGAAGAGGAGCGTGTCGGATGAAAAAAATTATGGTTATTGGTATATCTGCAGGCGTTGGCAAGTCCACCTTTGCTAGGAAACTCGGCGAGAAGCTACAAATAAATGTCCATCACCTTGATACCTTATACTGGCTACCAAATTGGCAAGCATCGTCAGAAGAGCGATTCATTCACCTTCAACAAGACATAGCAAAGCAACCTGTATGGATTATTGAAGGTAATTACACCGGTACCTTCTCTATCAGAACAGCAGAAGCAGATACAATCATTTATTTAGAACTTCCCCTCCTCACCTGTCTCTACCGGATAGTAAAGCGCCGTATTCAATTTCATAAAAAATCTAGACCTGATATGACTAATGGCTGCCAAGAGAAAATAGACTGGGCCTTCATAAAATTTGTTGTATCAACCTATTATAGAAGGAAGAAAAAAATGTATGAACGGTTTCGGACATTAAAAAAAGAAAAGCCTGAGTTAAAAGTAGTCATACTTAGAAATAACGGGGAGATGGAGGCGTATTTAGCAAATAAATCACTCTAGAGTTTATTACCCTCTAGAGTGATCACACACGTATTTACCTTTGTAACTTTGCTTTAGATTGTTTTTTCTACTTGAAATACTTCATTTTTCTCTAAATACGCGACCCAATTTTCTGATTGTTCATATACTTCACCAATGGCTAATACTTTCCCTTCCTCGTAAGCCCTCCCCATGATTTGAAATCCAATAGGCAGTCTTTCTGATGTAAAACCACAAGGAATAGTTAATATAGGTAACCCTAATAGATTGCCTAACGGTGTTTTTCCTAGACGAAAAATATTATTCACTGATTGTTCGGGACCGACACTTCCAATATCAAAAGGTGGAATGACATTCGTTGGTGAAAAAAAGACATCGATATGTTCTTCTATCATTTTAAACCTGATATGTTGTTGGAATGCTTGCTGATACTGTTTAGCCTGTATATACTCACTCGCCAATACACCCTTTCCAGCTTGCAAGCGGAATTGTACGTCCTCTCCATAGAGATGTGGTTTATCCAAAAACATAGATTCATGGAAAGCATACGCTTCTGCTTTGAAAATCATTTTTTGCGCTTCTATTGCTTCTGATATACCGACAATATCTACCTCAATTATTTCTGCACCGAGGCTTTCGAGTTTAGCTAATGCCTGATGAATATGCATAGCTATCTCTTCATCCATACCTTCAAAGAAATACTCTTTGCAAACTGCAACTTTTATACCTTTTAAATCCCCCAGTCTTGTACTAAGGTCCACCTGTTTTAACTTTTCGGCATCCGCACAAACTCTTAGGAGCGTACGACTATCCGCTACCGTTCTTGTCATCGGCCCAATATGGTCCAGACTTTTACTCAAAGGTGTACATCCAGCAGTACTTATTAAATCATATGTTGGCTTTAAACCAACTACACCACATAGAGCAGCAGGTAAGCGAATGGATCCGCCTGTATCTGTTCCCACAGCACCAAATGCCATTCCTGCTGCAACAGCCACCGCAGATCCCCCACTTGATCCGCCTGGAATTTTCATTATATTCCAAGGGTTTCTCGAAGGGCCATAATGAGGGTTTTCCGTTGTCGCTCCCATGGCGAATTCATGGAGATTTGTCTTCCCTATAATAATCGCACCTGCTTTTTTCAATAGCGTCACTATTTCCGCATCGTGATGGGAAACGAATTTTTCAAAGATTTTAGAACCGGAAGTGGTGACACTCCCCTTCGTTTCAAATATATCCTTAATGGCAATTGGTACCCCATGAAGCGGACCTCTAATATTACCTTCCTTTAACTCCTTTTCCAATACTGCCGCTTGTGTTAGTGCCTCCTCACTCATTAATGTGATATACGCATTTAATACTGAATCAACAGATTTAATCCGCTCAAGTAATTGCTTCGTAAGTTCTACGGGTGTAATCTCCTGATTCCTTAACATTTTTGAAACAGTCTCAATATCTTTGAAAAAAACATTTTCCATTCAGGATCCCCTCCATTTTATATAGCAGATTGTTTGCGATAGTATTCTCCTAAATCCCCATCTAATGTAAGAATGGAACTTAATAGTTTTTGTGTTACTTCATGTTTAGGTTTTCTAAACAATTCAATTGTTGGGGCGGTTTCGATTAGTTCTCCCTTTGAGAGCACAGCTACTTTGTCACAAAAATAAGCCACTAAGTCTAAATTATGCGCAATAAAGAGATACGTTAATTGAAATTCCTTCTGCAAATCAATTAATAGATTAATAATTTGGGCTTTGACCGATACATCCAAAGCCGAGACTGGTTCATCTAACACGAGGAATTTCGGTTTCACAATCAATGCTCTAGCAATGCCTGCGCGCTGTCTCTGGCCACCGGATAATTCATGTGGATATCGATGATAAAAATCCGCTCTCAACCCTACCACATCAAGCATTTCAATTACCTTATTATATTGATACCCTGCATCACTATTTGAATGAAACTTGTTTAATGGATGAAGGATTTGTTCACCAATTGTTTTCCTTGGGTTAAAAGCTGAACCAGAATCTTGAAAAATGATTTGCATCTCACTTCTTAACTTATCCATTTCTCCCTTTTTCATTGACAGAATGGACTTGCCTTCATATTGAATATCACCAGCCGTTGCTTCTATTAACCGCAATACCATACGCCCTATCGTGGTCTTTCCAGATCCCGACTCGCCAATTAATCCAAACGTTTCACCTTTCTTGATGGAAAAGCTCACATTGTTTACAGCAAGCATTTCTTTTCGTGGTACAAACAATGACCCCTTGTTACCATAAACCTTTGTTAAACCTTGCACATCTAATAATGACTCATTTTGCATAGGATTCTCTCCTTTCAGTCAATAAACAACGAACTAGATGATTCAAGTCAGGTGAGTGAACTTTCTTTAGTTCTGGTAATTTCGATCGACAAATATCTTTCGCCATATGACAACGGTTTGCAAATCGACAACCACTGCTTAAATTCATTAAATTTGGTGGCTCCCCTTTTATTTGAAACAATGGCTTCTTTCCAACACCATCTAGGAAAATCCAATCTAAATCGGGTATACAATTGAGCAAACTATTTGTATAAGGATGTTGCGGGTTATAAATGACTTCACTTGTCTTCCCCTGTTCAACAATTTGGCCAGCATACATTACCGCTACACTTTCGGCTATTCTAGCAACAACACCGAAATCATGTGTAATAATAAGAATAGCTGTTCCTAAGTCACGATTAATTTTTTTAAATAGCTCAAGTACTTGCAATTGTACAGAGGGATCCAAAGCAGAAGTCGGTTCATCTGCAATAATAAGATCAGGATCACAGGCGAGAGACATGGCAATAACTACCCTCTGTCTCAATCCCCCACTTAATTGATGCGGATACGATTGAAAAACTCTCTTTGCTTCATCAATCCCCATCTCCTCTAATAAATATAGGGCTTTTTCTATCGCCTCTCTCTTAGATAAATTGGTTTTATCTAAAATAATTTCGATAATCTGTTTACCTACACGATAAGAAGGATCTAGAGAAGTCATTGCATTCTGAGCAACGAGGGAGATTTTTTTTCCTCTAATCTGTTGCATCTCCTTTTCCCCAATGTCCAAAATACTTTTCCCTTCCACTTCAATTTCACCTGCATAGCTATCTAGTAAATTCTTCGTAATCATTTGCAAGATGGAATGGATCGTCATCGATTTTCCCGACCCTGACTCTCCCACAATTGCCATGATATCTCCCTTATCAATCGATAGATTAATATGATCAAGTACTGTCATCGAACCTTCTGGTGTATGAATCTTCGTCATTAAATTGGTTACATTTAGAAATGCTTCCTTCTTTCTTACCGCCTGAATCATTTCGCCACCACATCCTTCACTTGATTATTATGCGACCATTGCCTTTTTAGCGTTCACTTTCTCCTTTTTCACCTTTGATCTTTCATATGGATCGAGAGCGTTTCTTAATCCATCGCCAATCATACTGAAGGCGAACGAAAGAATTAAAATCGCGATTCCTGGAAAGAAAGTGACAAACGGATGACCTAGCATTAATAAATCACTGCCATCACTAGCCATTCTGCCCCAATCTGCTTCAGGTGGCTGAACCCCAAGCCCAATAAAGCTGAGACCAGCTACTGTCACAATCGTGACACCAGCAAGTGTAGTACTATAGACAATCAGTGATGGCAAGACATTCGGTAAGATTTGTTTAAACATTATTTCTATACGGCCTACCCCAAAAGCTTTCGCTGCTTCAATGTATTCCTTTTGACTTTCTTGAAGGGTATCAGTATAAACAACGCGAGTCATATAAGGAATTCTGACAATAATCATCGCAATAATGACATTGAGTAAGCCCGGTCCTAAAATCGCAGCAATAGCTATCGCTAACAACACGGCAGGAAAAGCGAAGAAAACATCCATTATACGCATAATGATATTGCCAACAACCCCTTGATAAAACCCTGCAATAATCCCTAACCCAATACTTATCACTGCTGCCATTACTACAGGGACAACTGCTGAAATTAATGACGTTTGTGTCCCAAAAATAATCCTACTTAGAATATCTCGTCCTTGTTGATCTGTACCCAATAGGTGACCATCTGTACCAGGTGGCATGAGTCTAATACTCCCCTCAGCCACCTCATTCGGATGATAAGGCGCTAGTATAGGCGCAAATAAAGCGACTAAGAAAGCAAATATTATAATAACTGCACCAACCGTAGCTACTTTATCAGTAAAAAAAGCGCTACAGGCTATCTTCCATCCCTTCATTTATTATCACCCCGCATTTGATTTAATTGAATCCTGTAACTTCGGACTGAGCCATACATTCAAGAGATCAACAATGAGATTAACGATGACAAACGTAATGGCAATCAATAATATTCCTGCTTGAATGGTTGGATAATCATTGGATGTCACAGCAACATATAACGCTTGCCCAATACCTGGCCAATTAAAAACAACTTCGCTAAAGAGTGCGCCTCCCATTAAGTAACCCACTTGCATACCAGAAATATTAATGATCGGGGGCAAAGAATTTCTTAACACATGTACAATGTTGATCTTCGACTTCGACAATCCGAACGATTGAAAATACTTTACATAATCTTTTTGTAATGTATCGATAATCGTGCTTCTTGTCAGTCTTGCAATCACCGCTAAAGATACAGTAGCTGTTGCGAATGCTGGTAATATTAAATGATGAAGTAAATCCATCCATCCACCCGGACTTCTCATATTGTACATACCGCTCACCGGAAATAATCCCATTTCTAATGAGAAGAGCCACATAAGCATTAGAGCAATCCAAAACACCGGCATGCTCGCACCAATTAACGCTACACCCATACTTGCTTTATCTAAAATACTCCCCTTACGTAAAGCACTAATAAGTCCAAGAACGACACCAAGTACCACACAAATGAGCAGACTAGCGACAGTGAGAATCATACTATTTAAAAATCGTGGGAGAAGCTCTTCAGTAATCGGTGTATGAAGAGTATGTGAATAGCCTAAATCCCCCTGTAGTAATTGCCCCATCCAGCTCGTATATTGCACAATCATTGATTCATTCAATCCCATCTCCTCTCGTAATGATTCAACCGCTTCTGCTGTCGCATCTCCTCCTAAAATCGACTTTGCAGGATCACCAGGAATTAATTGAATTAATAAAAAGACAAAGATGGTTACGCCTAAAAGCACAGGAATTGTCGATAATATTCGATTGATAAAGAACCTTGTCATTTACTTCCCCTCCCAGCACTTTTTATTGATCAATCCAAACAGGTGCGAGCGTATACCATTCTTCTGATGGAACAACAAAGCCTTTCACTCGCTTATTTACTACATAAGGTGCCGTATCATGGACAATAGGTGCGAAAGCAGCATCTGTCATTATTTTTTCTTCCGCTTTCTTCCACATTTCTAATGCCTCTGCTTCACTTTTTGCCGTAGATGCACGGTCTAATAATTCATCGGTTCCCGCACTTGCATACTTCCCTGAATTAAAACCACCTGGAGCAACAAAGTCCGAATGAGCAACCATCGATAAGAAAAATGGCGATGTTCGCCCTGCAGACATTTGATTCATACCGATGGATGAATCCATGCCATCACTATATCCTGAGAAATAAGTAATCCATTCCTGTGTATCCAATGTGACGTCAATTCCTACTTTTTTCAAATCCCTTTGAATCCATTCAGCAATATCAACAGGCATTAATTGTCCCGAACCATCTACTGAAGTTTGTAATATTATGTTAAACCCATCTTCTAGATCCGCTTTGGCTAATAACTCCTTTGCCTTTTCTGGATCATACTCATACCATTTACGACTCGAATCAAAGTTCACCGATCCAGGAGATTGTATCGTATAGGCAGGAGAAACCGTTCCTTTTAACAACTGATTGGCAATTCCCTCTCGGTCAATTGCATAGTTAATCGCTTGTCTAACCCTTTGGTCTTGCATATATTCATTATCAAAGTTAAAAGTTAAGTACCATACATGTGGAGGTGTGCCAGATAGAATATCAAATCCTTTTTCTTCTAAATTTTCAATCGCATCAGGCGGTGGGACAGCAATGATATCCACTTCATCATTTTGCAGGGCCAATACTCTACTAGCTGGATCAGACATTGGTCTAAAAATAACAGTGTCTAACTTCGCTTTTTCGCCCCAATAATCTTCATTTTTCACTAGCGTAATATTCTCTCCACGATTACGATCACTAAATTTAAATGGACCCGTTCCAACAGGATTTTCCCCGACGCTATCATTGCCACCTGTTATGATTGATTCGGGACTAACAATTTGCAATGAATTAATCTGCGCTAGCATTCTTGGAAATTCTGAAAACGGCGAGTTCAAATGAATATTGAGCGTATATTCATCTACCACTTCACTTTTATCAAAAAACTTCCATGTTCTAAACGTACGACTTGACCCGATTTTATCGAAATATTCAAAATTTTCATTAGTTAGTCTCTTTATATTGAAATCCACAGCCTCTGCATTAAATGGCGTCCCATCATGAAACTTGACACCTTCTCTTAGGTGGAAAGTATACACCTTTCCGTCCTCAGATACTTCCCAACTTTCCGCTAACACTGGAATGAGCTCTGGAACAGCTGCCTCTTCAGATGACTTGCTCAAATCTTCTCCAATTAATGGCTCAAACATTTGGTAGTTAATCCTCATCGTTACCCAACCGCCAGCCCGGTGGGGGTCTAACACATCAGCTTCTGATTCCATACCAATGATTAATTCATTACCATATGTTTTTCCATTGGTTGCTGCACTAGGCATATTGGTACAAGCTGCCAACGTTGTGACTAATAATAGTAGGATAAAATAATGTAATGTATTCTTCATTACTGCTTAAGCCCCCTCTCCTTTAACTTATCCTAATGAATGAAGTAAATATGGCGCGGTCTTCCTTTTTGATTCATTGACTCCTTCCCCTTTCATTTCAAAACGTAATACCGTCAGTTGAAACTCTTTTTTCTTTATGTCCTGCCCCCTTAATATTGCTTAAAATACATATCGCGAATATGTTTTATTAAGACTTTCATTGCTCCTAAACCGCCTTCATTGTCGTTGCAATCAATTCAACTAGTTGCTCCTTTAACAACTTTAAATGATAACGGACTAAAGCATTACTATCTAAAAAAATATCCTTATGAAAATGTAAAAAGTAAGGAATAAGATCAATTAAATAGTCTCAATCTACCATATCGTAGCTAATCACTGGAAAGTGGTTATAATGTTCATCCAGCTGTAAAAATAATGGATAAATACCCACTCCTTCATAAGGAATATTATAAGACAAACTTGCTTTTGGAATGGATTTCAATGCTATTTGAAAATGGTGAAGGACCAGCAAACATATACTTATCTACTGGCAATTTATAATCTTCAATCAACCTTGGTGATTGCTCTACAGATTCATACAATAGTGGAATCACATTGCTCCCTTCAAACTCCGAGGCAATGTGACAAATCTCTTGACCAAGTGGAACAGGACCATCAACCGCCTTCTGCAATTCAATAAACTCCACCTCCAAAATTCCTTGTCTTTAATATGTCGTTAATTATCTTTGTTATAAAAGACAACGTCAATGAACTTGTAAGGAAATGTGACATAAAAACATTAAAAAGAGGTAAAATTCAGATTATTTTCCTATACTAAGGCTTTTTTGAGAGCGTTATCAGATATTTCTTGTGGATACAAAGTCCTTTGTTGGTTGTTTAGAGGATAGATTGTTAGATTTTTTCACATAAAAAAAGCACATGATTTCATGCATCATGTGCTTCTTATTGATTCTTTTGTGGGGACGGGACATTTATTTGTGATAATTTCCGTCTTAAAGATTATAATAAACTTATTCTTGCACATCTATCAAAAGAACCCGCTCCTCAAACCTTCCTCTTTGTTGAGCTTTTATTCTTCTAATCTCATCTAATTCATCAGCTGACATTTGTTGTGCTGCTGATAATGCATATACGACTTCAAGAATATCGGCAAGCTCTTCACCTTGGTCCTTCAAGTGCTCTGCCTGGAGATATTCGTTTACTTCTTCTTTAAGTTTATTTTTAAGTGCTATTGTATATTCAGAGTGAGATAATGTTCTTGTATTGTAGGATTTCCCCAACACTTGGATAATATCAGGAATCTTATCACGTACTAATTTGTTATAAGTGGGCAAATGTAGTCTCCTTTCTATCTATTATAATTGAGATTGACTCACTCTATATTTATAAAAGTTCACTCCATCATCAACGAAACTAGCTTTAGCGCTACTCTTATTGCGAAATCAATATCAAAGACTCCTTCTTTCTATTATTAACGATGCTAGAGTTTGCTCTTCATCATATATGATCAATCTTATTTATTACTCTTCTTTTTCCTCACTAACCTTTTCAGGGAGCTCGATTAAATGGACGCTCGATTGCTTCTTAATTGAATCTTCAATACGCCCGCGCAGAAGAATTGCTTGATTCTTTCTTCCATTTGCTACCTTATAACTAATAGGATGGTAGAAATAATAGCCGCTTGTTAAGATAATTTTTGTCTGTTTTTTGTTATCTGGCTGAATATCAAGAATATGAGCTAAGGAAACAAATGTATTCTCAAGATTTTTTTGTGAAGAAAAGTAGAACCAATACATATCCTTGGCACCGCAAATACGAAAAGGTGGTGTACTTTTTTTATCTAGCTTGTACTTTGCTGCTTGTAAGGCACCTTGATAGGTCATGCCATATTCTTTTAAGCTCTCTTTTACGATTGCAATAGGCGGTTTCGCTACGTTAAAAACCCGATTTCTTCCTTCAATCACCTTTGTATGAATATAGTTATTCTGAACTCTCTCTGCTTTTAATGTAGCTGTGCTTTCGTTTATTATATAATTTGTACATGTCTCCAATTTTATCGCCCTCAATTCTTATTTAGATATTTTCAATTGATTAAATTAAGGGTATACTAACTAGTGTTGGTATACCCAACGATGGAGCGCTCAAGTCCTATGTCTACCCGGACTAACTTGAGTGCTTTTTTGTTTACTCAGAGATCTCTAGGCCTCACCCCCTTGACTTTCCAGCCAATGAATGATTTTCCGGAGAGAAGCGACATCCTTATTAAGAAAGAACATATTTTTTCTCCCTTTGACTGAACCGTTAAAAGTCTCCCAAACTGGATTTCCCTTGCTCCAGTCCACACCTTGTAATGCCTCCATCCGTTTTTTCATGAGCTTCATTCTAGATGAGAAATCTTTATTTTTACAATTCTTATTTGCATATAGTGCAACGGCTAATACGAGTGGAAAATCAGCTAACATTGAATGATGAAAATTCCCAATTTTATGAGGTGGAACCATTGCAAATAAATAATCGAACCACAACCGGATCAATGCTACATATTGATCTTGCGTAAGTTGTAAGTAAATCGACTGCTCGTTTTGGATGTCTATTCTTTCAGTGATGAAAATATGTACAACTTTTCTTAATTGCGTTAGTGAAAGAAAATGCTCATTTGCAGGACGTACAACCATAAGCTTATCCTTGTCAATCCCCGCTTCTTGAAGACCGTTAACCGAATGGACAACACGGTTCGTTAATAAATTTAAACCCTCCCTTGAATCATATTCAATTTTCTTAGATAGTGCGACTTGCTTACCTTTTGTGTTCATATCAATATACAGTTGCCAAGCTTCACTTGATGTCAAACCATTGAATAATTGTATGGGAATCTGTGTTTTTTTGAGCATATTTTGAAGGTCATAACCTAATTTTATTTCTTCTTTATTATCGCTATTTATATATTTATCTACTAAACCCTCTAGCTGACAATACGCTTTCAATCTATGTACACCATCAATCAGGACTAATTTTCTCGGTAGGTAATGTGTAAATTCAGTTGGTTCTGTGGTAGCTACAAGGGGAGGTAAGTAAATTTCTTGCGATGCAATGTTATCAGAAATATACATGCGGATATTCCTCACATACTTTTGACTCGTTTCTCTCAATTTAATTTGTTCTTCTTTGACCATTTGTATTAGCGTTAATAACGGATAAACTACTATTTTATGTTCCTTTACCTTTTCCTGAAAGGCATTCATCACATCTCCTCCTCAATAAGGTTAATCAAATTATGAGCAGTCCTTTTCATATTTCTGGCAGATGAAACATTTTTTAGTTTTTGAATTGAATGGTCATAAACATGACTGACAATTGCATCTTGATGTTTCCAGTTACATTGCAGTTTGTCTAACAATTGAATCGCAGTAAAATAATCAACATCATTCTTGAGTTTTAAACGATTCACACAATAAGCTAGTGCCACTTGGACGCCAGGAAGCCCACAAATATACTTGTTGCGGTTTTCCATACCTTTTGGAAATATTTTCTTCCAAGATAGAAAAAAAGCTTTCGCAACCGCTAACACTTCATCCTCCTTGCAATAGTCACTTGGGTTTCCTTTTTTATTCGCTAGCCTTCCTTCAAATAATGCTATTAAACATTTTCTTATTACGACTAATGTCGTTAATGCTGAGCTATATTTTGTAATCCTTGAAGATTTGATATCAATTTCATATTCTTCCTCTAATTCACAAGCAACCTTCCTTGCCAACATGGCATAAGCATCTCTTTGATCAAACATCACTCGCTTACCAATATTGGCCTCACGTCTTTCTACATTGTAATCTTTAAAAAGTTGCCTCTCACTCTTCGTATCCAAATCAAGATAAATTTGCATCGTAATTGGTAAATGCTCCAAATGATGAATATAAGTATCTATTGGTTTAACAACCTCTACATTTCCATATTCCTCTGCTGACTCCTTCTCCATACGAAGCTGTGTGAATGCACTTAAAATAGCGCCATTTCGATGTTGTCCATCTATAATAGCCATTTTCTCTTTTGGAACTAACATCCAACCATCCTCTGACTCTATTACTGCTTTTCGTGCTGAAAAAATAAAAGGGGAAAAATAAAATGGTTCGTTATTTTTTAATACATGTATGATAAAATCTTTAATTTCTCGCCTTTTACTCATATCCATCTTCCTTTGGACATTTTCATCAACAGTAATAAAGGTATTCATTGTTTTAAAAGGTATTTGTATCATTAAAACTCTTTTACCAAATTGAATAAAATCCTTACCTTTCACTTTTGCTAGGACATCATTACTATGCATGTTGTTCACTCCCAAGACCTTTGTCTTAGTTATTATACATATCTTTCAAAATATTTAAAATATATTTCACCATATTTTTTCTTTTTTCTCTCTTTTTTTTACTCGCTTTCCTTCTAGAAGTTAAACTCCTTTTGTTTTAAACCTTTACTATCTCTAAACTATTGACAAACATATGAATATACTGCATAATTAAATGTTTATAAAAATACTCAAGTGACTATTTGTAAACTTATCATTCTATTGAATATAGTCAAAGAATCTATCAGATCATTCTTGATCATACGAATAAAAAAGGCATTAGTTGAAGTCACTTCAGCTAATGCCTTTTTTAATAATTGAATTTGTTACGATAAAATTCAGCGATTTCCTTTTTTATCTCTATCAATCTTGTTATGCACCTTGGGTCCTTTTATGTATATACACTCAACTTAACTTTTCTTCACATTTTATTCTTTATGTTTCCTTTTATATACAAGTTCCATTAGTTAGATATGAAAATAAGCTTATGCTAAGTGAAAGTTTTTAAAATAAATAACACCAAGACACAATCCTGGTGTTATTTAACCTCTTATCTAACCATACAAGGCTTCCTTGGATGGAACTGCCAATTCGGAATTAAATATTGCATGCTTTTGGCATCGTCTCTGCTGCCAAGTCCGTATGTTTTATATAGTTGATGAGCATCTGCTAGTTTCTCTCTATCTATCTCAATGCCTAAGCCTGGTTTTGTTGGTACATCGATTTTTCCTTCTTTTATTATGAAGGGCTCTTTCGTTAAATGTTGACCTTCTTGCCAAATCCAGTGTGTATCAATAGCTGTTACTTTCCCTGGTGCACTAGCTGCGACATGGGTGAACATCGCCAGCGATATATCAAAGTGATTGTTAGAATGGGAACCCCATGTTAAACCAAAGTCCTTGCATGTTTGGGCGACTCTCACAGAGCCTTGCATCGTCCAAAAATGAGGGTCGGCAAGGGGAATATCAACAGCTTGCAAGCGAATACTATGTGCCATTTGTCTCCAATCTGTAGCAATCATATTGGTTGCCGTTGGTAAGCCTGTTTCTAAACGAAACTCAGCCATAATCTCTCTAGATGAGAAGCCATTTTCAGCTCCACATGGGTCTTCTGCATAGGCTAGAATATGATTCTTTCCTTTACATAATGCGATGGCTTCATTTAAGGACCAAGCGCCATTAGGATCGAGTGTCACTCTAGCATGAGGAAAGCGTTCTTTAATGGCTATGATGGATTCCATCTCTTCTTCGCCATTAAACACGCCGCCTTTAAGTTTAAAGTCTTTAAATCCATATCTTTCGTATGCAGCTTCAGCAAGGGCTACCACCCGTTCTGGTGTGACGGCTTCTTCATGGCGTAACTGAAACCAACGACTGTCATCGCTTGATGGTGATTCATACGGAAGATCTGTTTTGTGTCGGTCACCAATATAGAATAAATAGCCTAATACTTCAACTTGGTCACGCTGCCTACCTTCTCCTAGCAAGTCGGATACTGGTACATTCAGATATTTACCAAGTAAGTCAAGAAACGCCGATTCGATAGCTGTAACTACATGTATGGTTGTGCGTAAATCAAAAGTTTGTTGTCCTCTTCCTGCTGCATCCTTATTAGCAAATGCTTCATTGACCTGTTTAAGCACTTGTTGATAAGCACCAATTGAACTACCCATTATTATCTCCGTTGCAGCTTCTAGCGTTTGCCGAATAGATTCTCCTCCAGGAACCTCACCTACTCCTATTCGTCCTGAATGATCATGTAAAATTAAGATGTTTCGAGTAAAAAAAGGGGCATGAGCGCCACTTAAGTTCAAGAGCATGCTGTCTCTACCTGCAACAGGGATGACCTCCACCTTTGTAATAACGGGCGCTTCTTTAGCTATCACTTTATTTACTATATTTGCTTCCATACGTTTCTCCCTCCCTTATTAAACTTTCTTTAATTCTACTCGCTTAATTTCTCCTACAAGGAATAGATAACTTAATATTGCGACTAATGCACTTGCACCAACAAACAACAATGCCATATTAAAAGATCCAGTTGTGCCAACGATATAGCCGATAATGATTGGAGTTGTAATACCTGCTACGTTACCAAAGGTATTAAACAACCCGCCGCTCACCCCTGACATTTCTTTCGGAGAAGTATCTGCGACCACTGCCCATCCCAGTGCCCCAAATCCTTTTCCAAAAAAGGCAAGAGACATTACAAAAACAACTATCCATTCTGTTGTCACATAGTTAGCAATCACAAGACTCATAGAGAGAAGTAAACCAGTGATAATTGGTATTTTCCTTGCTGCCGTTATCGAGAAGCCTTTCTTCAATAAAAAATCAGAGAATGTTCCTCCCAATATACCCCCGATAAATCCACAGATAGCAGGTAATGAAGCGGCTAAACCTGCCTCTAATATATTCATTCCTCTTTGATCCACTAAATAGACTGGGAACCATGTTAAGAAAAAATATGTCAATGTTGTTATGCAATATTGACCTAGGTAAACACCAAGAAGCATTTTATTGCTTAATAATTGCTTTATATATTGCCAGTTTGGCCCTTGCTTTTTCTCCTCTTGACTGGCCGCATTATCCATATCTACTAATGCGCCACCTTCTTTTATATAATCTAACTCTGCCTGATTAATCTTAGGGTGATCTTTCGGATTATATATCGTTTTTAACCAAACAAAGGCAACAATGATTCCAATGGCCCCCATGAAAAAGAAGACATATTCCCAACCAAAAGTGAAGGTGATATACCCCATGATAGGTGCGAATAGAACGGTAGCAAAGTATTGACCTGAATTGAAGATCGCTGCCGCTGTCCCTCTTTCCGCACTAGGAAACCATGCAGCTACAATCCGACTATTCGCAGGGAAAGATGGTGATTCAGCCAACCCTACAAAAAATCTTAAAGCAAATAAAATAATGACAACTGTTGTGACTGATTGGAATGAACCTATTAATCCTTGTACAAAAGTAAACAAAGACCATAGGAAAATACTCCAAAAATAAACACGCTTAGAGCCAAATTTATCAAGCAACCATCCACCAGGAATTTGCCCTAATACATAAGACCATGCAAAGGCAGAAAATAAATACCCCATCATAACAGAATTGATACCTAAATCACTTGATAACGCTGGACCGGCAATGGATAAAGTAGCACGATCAGCATAGTTGATAACTGTGACAATAAAGATCATTAAAACAATTAACCATCTCGCCTTTGTTTTCTTTCCTGTTGCTGGTGTTATTTGTCTTTCCGATTTAAGGACTGCCATGGTAATCACCCTCTTTTATTTTATTGAATGTAAGCGTAAACAATCTACTGTTTTTTAAAATGATGAGTAGACTACACTGCCCACTCATCCTGATGTTACCCTTTCACAAAAACGGTCTTAATAGATGTGAAGAATTCTTTTGCTGCTTCTCCTTGCTCCCGTGAATGTGAACTAGATTCTTTCATGCCACCGAATGGTGCTTGTAATTCAACTCCAGCACTCTCAGCGTTTACTCGAATCAATCCCGCTTCCATCTCTTGCACAAATTTCAGCATTCTTGTAATATTTCCCGTAAAAATCGACGCACTTAAGCCATAGGCTGAATCATTAGCTAAATCAATTGCTCTTTCCATAGAAGAAACTTTCATAAGGGCAATAACTGGTCCAAAGATCTCTTCTCTAGCAATTGCTATATTCTGATCCGCTACTTCAAAGATAGTTGGTTCGATAAAGTAACCATTATTTACCTTGTCCTCATACGGTTTGCCACCTAAAATGAGCTTTGCACCTTCATTGATCCCTGTTTGAATGGCTTGTAATACACTCTTATATTGTGTTTCACTTGCACACGGCCCCATCCAACTATCTGCATGAATACCTGCTCCAATGGTAATTTTCTTTGTTTCGGCAATAAGCTTTTTTATGAATCTATCATATATTGTTTCTTCAACAATCACGCGGCTCGTTGCTGTACACTTTTGTCCAGTAGAAAGAAATGCACCTTTAATAACAGCGTCCACCGCTAACTCTATATCAGCGTCTCCAGCGACAATTACCGGATTTTTTCCTCCCATCTCAAGCTGGTACTTCGCTCCACGTTTCATCGCCTCATGAGCGATTGATTTACCAACTGCATTTGAACCAGTAAATGTAATCCCTTTAATTTCTGGGTGTGCGGCTATACCTCCACCAACAATCGTCCCTGATCCTGTTACCATATTCAGAACACCCTTAGGTAATCCAGCGTCTGCAAAGCATTTGGCAATTTTCGCAAATGTAACAGCGCTTTCACTGGCTGGCTTTATAACCACTGTATTGCCATAAATCAAAGCTGGTGCCACCTTCCAAATCGGAATAGCAACTGGAAAATTCCACGGAGTGATAACCCCCACAACTCCTAGAGGTACCCTTGTAGTAAACATCAGCGCTTCATTATCAGTAGATGGAATGACATCCCCTACTTTCCTCATTCCTTCTCCGGCATAATATTTTAAAATCGCTATGCCTCGTTTCGTTTCACCCTTCGTCTCAGCCAGCGTTTTTCCCATTTCCCTTGTCGCACATTCAGCAATTTCTTCTAACCGTTCCTCCATTATGGCTGCTACTTTATAAAGTATTTCGCCTCGCTCTGAGCCACTTAAACCTCTCCATGTCTTCTGAGCATTTTTCGCTGCCTCCACCGCTTTATCTAGATCCTCTTTTGTTGACAATTGGATATGACCAACGATTTCTTCTGGTGCAGCTGGATTTATACTTTCAATTGTCTCATTTGAAGTGGACTCTACCCATTCTCCATTAATATAATTCAAGTAGTTCGCAGTTGTAACTGTACTCATTTGCTTACCCCCTTACCATCTTTTGTTTCTTCGGATACTTCTCTTTAGCCAACTGCAAAATACTTTCTAATTGTTTGTAATGTTCAGGTTCTACGGGTGTGAATGGTGCACGTACCCTGTTTTTCACAGGTAGCCCTGTCAGTTCCATGCCTGCTTTAATTAACGAGACTGCGTAGCCCTTGCGCTGCTTACGAATTTCATTTATTGGTAGAATAATATCTTTGTATATTTCATGTACCATTTCGCTGTTCCCTTGCAACAAAGCATGGTAAAACTGTCTTGAAATATGAGGGATATAATTTGAAATCGCGGAAGAATATGAATCAAACCCTAACGGGATGTAAGCCGGCATTGTCACTTCTGCCATAGGCATGCCATTGAGCCAACTTAAACGGTTACCAAAGCGATTGGTTAGACAAATATTCAGTTCCATATTCCCTACACCATCTTTTAGCCCAACAAGTTGCTCTAAATCTAGTAATTTCTCTAATGTGCTAAGTTGTAAAATCGCGTTATTTCTTTGATAAACAATAGCATTTAGTGAAGTTTCTGAGATTACTTGATACAGATAATCATATAACCCCTCTTGTTCACCTTCTGCTAAATAGGGAGGTAATACAAGAAAGCCATCTGCTTTTTTATTCTCTGATATGCGTGCATATGAAAGAGCATCCTGAATATTTCCACCTACACCTGTATAAACAGGTACCTTACCACCGGTTTCTTGGATGGCAACATCAATCATGATTTCATATTCCTCTTTACTTAATGATTGGAACTCTCCTGATCCACATGCGATAAAGATTGCCTCTAATCCTTCTTCGAGCAAAAATCGAATATTAACTGCTAACGCTTTTTCGTCTAACTTTCCATTTTCATCAAATGGAGCTACAGGGAATCCGAGAATACCTGTAGGTGCTTTTCTAGATGAATGCATGTTTCATTCCTCCCTTTTCAATTTGTTATGTATAATTGTAAGACAAATTAAATTAACTGACAATATATTTTTTGAAAATTTTATTTATTTTTCTGAAGGGCTTGCTATTCTTTTAATTCTATTTGTATTACAATTAGATTAATTAAACTACTGTAATTTGGATGGTGGACAATTGTGAAGAAAGATGCACTTGATTTAATTAGTAGCCAAGTCGTACGAAAAACATTGGCTCAGCAAGTAGAGGAACAAATCATTGATTTATTAATTTCAAATAAACTTAAACCCGGTGATAAACTACCTCCGGAAATGGAATTAATGGAACTTCTAGGTGTCAGTCGTCCCGTCATGAGAGAGGCGATGACTTCTCTAGAATCTCTTGGTATTGTAAAAAGAAAAACGAGAGATGGTACTTACTTTACAGAGAGCATTAGTAATAAACCATTTTCTACTATGCTTTCCCTAGTAAGTGACAATATTGAAGCAATCGTTGAAGCACGCACCTCTTTAGAACTAGGCCTTGTCACATATGCAGCAGAGAAAATGACTGCTGAAACACTTGAAGCATTGAATGATACAATTATCCAAATGGAAAATTCAGTCGACAACGAATACGGTGAACATGACCTTATGTTTCATCGAATCATAGCCCTTAGTGTAAATAATCCTGTCTTACAAGGAATGATTGATTCGCTCTTACTCTCACATGTAAAAATCAATGCACAAATCAAATATCGTGAAAAAGAAAAAACAATCAAACATCATAAAGCCATTTATGAAGCACTCAAGGAAAAAAAACCTCAAGCTGCCTTTCAAGCAATGTACAATCATTTAAAGTTTGTTGAAAGAAAAGTATTAGAATAAAAAAACGAACCCAAACCGTATGTAAACGGTACTGGGTTCGCTTTTTTTATCTGCTTAGGTAATCGGCGCAGGATTAAATAGAGCTAAATCATTATGAAGCCCCCATTGATCTGCCCATGTCTTTCTTTCTCCACTTGCTACTTCAATAATGTGGTGGAATATTTCCCATCCTACATCTTCAATTGTTGCTTCACCTGTGGCAATCGTACCTGCATTTACATCAATTAAATCATTCCACTGTTCTGCTAAAGTATTTCTTGTGGATACTTTGATAACGGGTGCCATTGCCAAACCATACGGTGTACCTCTACCAGTTGTAAACACTTGCAGATGCATGCCAGAAGCTAACTGTAATGTACCGCATACGAAATCACTTGCCGGTGTGGCCGCATAAAGGAGGCCTTTCTGTATTGCCTTTTCTCCTGGTGCAAGTACACCAGAAATAGCACTACTACCCGATTTCACAATTGAACCCAATGATTTCTCAACAATATTAGAAAGACCTCCTTTTTTATTGCCAGGAGATGGGTTCGCACTTCGATCTGCTTTACCTTTTTGAAGATACTCATCATACCATTGCATTTCCTTAATTAAAGCGTTTCCAATCTCTTCCGTTTCGCAACGAGGTGTCAGAAGATGAACTGCATCCCTTACTTCAGTTACTTCAGAAAACATGACGGTCGCACCAGCTCTTACTAAAAGGTCAGCGGCATAACCAACAGCAGGATTTGCTGTAACACCTGAAAAAGCATCACTTCCCCCACATTGTAAGCCGACCACTAAATCGCTTACTGAGCAAATTTCTCTTTTGCGAAGGTTTAGTTTCTCTAACTTTTCTTCGGCCATTTTCATAATGCTTGCTACCATATCTGAGAAGCCTGCTTGCTCTTGTAATGACAATATGTCTCGATCTTTACCATCAGGTGTGAGCATTAATGGAGATAACTTCTCACAACCGAGACCGATAATTAAAGCTTCTCCCCCAAAGTTCGGATGTTTAGCTAAATTCTGCAATGTCCTTATCGGGATTACCGCCTCAGGGGCTTGGATGGCTACTCCACATCCATACTGATGATTAATAGCTACAACATCATCTACATTTGGATAGTTTGGTAGTAATTCTTTTTTTATTCTCCTCACAGCAAAATCAAGTACACCTACAACACATTGCACGCTTGTTGATATTCCCAAAATATTCTTTATTCCTACGCTTCCATCAGGATTGCGAAACCCTCGGAATGTATAGCCCTCTAATGGTGGAAGGGAATCAGGCACACGATTCGCTATATCTAGCTTATGTAAATCTGGTGGTACTGGAAGCTCAACCATCGACTCTTCTACCCAACTTCCTTTCTTAATAGGTTTCAGAGCTGTCCCTATCACCTCACCATAACGGATAATCTCACCCTTTTCAGCAATATCTTTAAGTGCTACCTTATGTCCTTCTGGTACTCTACTAGTAAGAACAAGCCCGCTAGAAAAAGTTGTACCTTCTTTTAACCCACCAGCATTAACAACAATTGCTACATTATCTTTTTCATGAACTTTTATAAAAAGGGGCTCTTCTTTTCGTTTTGTATTCGATTGCATAAAACATCCCTCCTCATTTTGTATTATTGTAAGACAAATATACACAACGGTCAATAAATAGTAAGAATATTTTTAAAAATATATCATTTGCATTGAAGTCAAGCTTTTATTTATTATAGAAAAAGTAAGTATAGAGGAAAGCCAGTAATATATTACTATTTTTGATACAGTATACAGATTACATAAATAGCGTTATAATTTATATTGTCGACAATGTACAATTATAATTTCAATTTAATTGGCGAATCCTAGGTGAGAACCATGGTAAAACTTATAGAAAGAAGGGGTTAATATGAAAGGCTGGGAATTTACAGCAACCAATGTACCATTAAAATTAGTAGAAAAACCAGATCCAGTAGCAACTGAGGGTCGTGTGATTATCGATGTAAAGGCAGCTGGACTTTGTCATTCTGATGTAGGCGCTCTGAATGATCCAAAATGGATGGATATTATTGAGAAAAAACCAATCATTATGGGACATGAAGTAGCAGGTATAATTACTGAAGTCGGTGAAGGTGTAACCGATTTCAAAGTAGGAGACCGTGTGGGTGTTTGTCCTATTAGCTTAGTTGGTATGGGACCTGGATATGGTTATGATGGAGGCTATTCAAATAAAGTATCTGCACCTGCAGTTGACCTTGTTCCCATTCCTGATGGTGTGACTTATGCACAAGCTGCAGCTGGCACCGATGCAGGAATGACTTCTTATCACGCAATGTTCAAACGTGGTGAAGCTAAACCAGGAATGAAAGTTGCAGTAATTGGTATCGGCGGATTGGGCCAAATTGCTGCTCGCGCAGCTGTTGTTGCTGGCATTGAAACGTATGCAGTAGATGTAAGCCCTAAAGCACGTGAATTAGCTAAAGAAATTGGTGTAAAAGATGTCTTTGAAGATATTAAAGAATTAGCCGATATTGCACCAGATTTAGTTGTCGATTATGCAGGCTTTGGCACAACAACAGCTGGCGCAATCGATGTTGTGGCACCCGGTGGTAAAGTAGTATTAGTAGGTATGGGGAAACTAGAATCGACTATTAATACTGATCCACTTATTTTAAAAGCAGCCAGCCTACTTGGAAGTGTTGGTGGAGATAAATACGATATTGCAGAAGTATATAAATTAATGGCTTCAGGCGATATCAATCCAGCCATTTCTGAAATCACATTTGATGAAATTGGTGAAGGATTAGCTCGTTTAGAACGTCATGAAGTGACAGGACGTTTAGTAGCAATTATGGATTAATCGAAAGGGGTTTGGAAATTATTTTATTCCAAACCCCTTTTTTGTCATGTGATTAACTAAACTTTTATTTGAGGAAGATATAGCACATAGAACATAATTTTGTAAAGAGCTTTTCTGAAAAAGCAAATACACGGGATTCTATCTCAGTCATTTTGCGCTTCAAAATTTAAGTGCCTCTATTTCTAGATTCGGTTTTTTCTAAGAAAGAGCATGCGATGACAACAGTGTCAGCTTTGCGGTCCTTATTTTCTGGCTCATTGAATTTTTAGCATCGAGTCCGGCTTTTGATACGTTTATTTTCTGGCTCACCGGTTTTTTTGCATCGAGTCCCATTTTTGCCTCGCTCATTTTCTGGCTCATCGGTTTTTTAGCATTGATTCCGACTTTTGATACGCTCATTTTCTGGCTCATCGGTTTTTTAGCATCGAGTCCCTCTTTTGATTCGCTCATTTTATGGCTCACCGGTTTTTTAGCATCAGTTCCGACTTTTCCTACGCTCATTTTCTGGCTCACCGGATTTTCAGCATCGATTCCCTCTTTTGCCTTGCTTATTTTCTTGCTCACCGGTTTTTTAGCATTGATTCCGACTTTTGATACGCTCATTTTCTGGCTCATCGGTTTTTTAGCATCGGTTCCGACTTTTCCTACGCTTATTTTCTGGCTCATCGGTTTTTTTGCATCCATTCCGACTTTTGACTCGCTCATTTCCTGGCTCACCGGTTTTTTAGCATCGGTTTCGACTTTTGACTCGCTCATTTTCTTGCTCACCGGTTTTTTAGCATCGGTTTCGACCTTTGACTCGCTCATTTTCTGGCTCACCAGATTTTCAGCATCGATTCCTTCTTTTACGACGACGCTATTATTCTACTGATTTTTAACAACGAGCCCAGGGACTTTGAATCGAGTAAAACAGTTTGCATATACAAAGTCGGGAAAGCTCTTTAAGTTCTTTCCTAAAAAAGAAGCACGCACAGCTCTTTAATCCATACGTACTTCTACTAATTAGAATCATGCCTTATTCATTTCCTCTTGCAACTCTGCTCTCATTTTCTCAGTCATTTGTTCATCCCAAGCAAAATAATCACTCATAAATGTCACAACTGCTTCACTATATTTCATTGCCCATTGTTTATTAAACAGTATGGCGCTTGTGCGTCGCATAAAGTAATCGGTTGGGGTTTTGGTCATTTCTTCTTCAAGGCTATAGATTAATGTAGCATAGGCTTCAAGGGATAGATTGACTTTATCATGCTCACCCTTAGCTTTTTTAGCGATTTCGAATACTTGTTTGACATTAGAGCCATAGCGTTCGACTATGCGCTTTGCTTCTTGTTCTGTAAAGCCGATTGCTTTACCATTCTTTATTTGTTCTTCCACGAAAGACTGATAGCCATTAGAACCACCTACTTCACCGCCTGATAAAATGATGTGATCTGTTTGACATGATTGGTTGTTTCCTAATCTCTCTGCGACAACATCAACTGTTTTCTCAGCCATTTTGCGGTAGCCTGTTAGTTTGCCACCTGCAATGGTGATGAGTCCAGTATCCGAATAGAATATTTCATCTTTACGTGAGATTTCGGATTCTTTTTTTCCTTCTTCGTAGATGAGTGGACGAACACCCGCCCAATGTGATTCGATCTGGTCTTTAGACAGTGATAATGTTGGGAAAACAAGTTCTACTGTTTTTAGTAGATAGTCTCGGTCTTCTTCTGTCATTTCTGGATTTACGAGGTCTCCCTCGTATTTAGTATCTGTTGTGCCTAAATATGTTTTCCCATTACGTGGAATGGCAAATACCATTCTTTTATCTGGTGTGTCAAAGTAAACAGCGTTTTGTAACGGAAAGTCTTGTTGGTCGAATACTAAGTGGACACCCTTTGTATGAAATAATTTCTTACCGCTTAGAGAGCCATCTTTTTTCCTTAGCCCATCTACCCAGATACCTGTAGCATTGACAACTTCTTTCGCATAAATAGGGAAAGCTTCGCCAGATAATACGTCGACTGCCTTCACACCAATGACTTTGCCATTTTCATAAATAAAGTCGTCTGCTTTGACATAGTTTGCTAAGGTTGCACCGAGTTCATCTGCTTTTTTAGCGACTTCAAGTGTAAGACGGGCATCATCCGTTTTATATTCTACATAGTAACCTGCACCTTTCAGGGTGTCTTTTACAAGTAATGGCTCTTTTTTCATTGCCTCTTCTTTAGATAGCATCTTCCGTCTTTCACTTTTCTTAACACCTGCAAGAAAGTCGTAAACTCTTAATCCAATACCAGTAGTAAACGGTCCAAATGTACCTCCTTTAATTAACGGAAGCAACATCCATTCAGGATTGGTAACATGGGGTGCATTTTCATAAACGATGGCTCTTTCTTTACCGACCTCTGCCACAACACCTATTTGCATTTGTTTTAAATAACGTAGCCCACCATGAACAAGTTTTGTCGAGCGACTACTTGTGCCAGCAGCAAAATCCTGCATATCAATTAGTCCTGTATCTAAGCCACGTGACTGGGCATCAAGAGCAATTCCAGCTCCAGTAATCCCACCTCCGAGTACAAGTAAATCAAATTTTTTGTTCTTCAATTCGTTTAAGTTTGCGTTTCTATTCATCTTCTGTCCATCCTTCCTTGGATAAAAGAAAAGACCGCAAATAGCCCTTATGTACAGGGGTGATTTGCGGTCTCTCATTCTCCAACATTTTATATTAACTTGTTTTATTGAAAGGCGATTGTTGCTTTAATTGCTTTCTTCCAACCGTTATATAATTCATCACGCTTGTTTGATTCCATTTGGTTTTCAAAGGAATCTCCAATTTTCCAGTTATTGATGATTTCTTCTTTTGTCCAGAAATCAACAGCTAAGCCGGCTAAATACGCAGCTCCTAAAGCCGTTGTTTCATTAATTTCTGAGCGTTCAACAATAGTGTCTAGTATATCACTTTGGAATTGCATTAAGAAATTGTTTTTCACAGCGCCACCATCGACACGTAGTTTCTTCAGCTCAATACCTGAATCACTTTCCATTGCTGTTAACACATCTTTTGTTTGATACGCGAGGCTCTCTAATGTGGCACGAATAAAATGTTCCTTCGTCGTTCCACGCGTCATGCCAAAAGCAGCTCCTCGAATATCACTCTCCCAATATGGTGTCCCAAGTCCAACAAATGCAGGTACAAGATAAACACCATCAGTTGATTCGACGCGCGTTGCGTAGTCTTCACTTTCCGGGGCAGTCTTAATCATTCTCATACCATCTCTTAACCATTGAATAGCCGAGCCGGCAACAAAAATACTACCCTCTAATGCATATTCTACCTTACCATCCAGTCCCCATGCAATAGTTGTGAGTAAACCATTTTCTGATTGTACTGGATTTTCCCCTGTATTCATGAGCATAAAGCACCCTGTGCCGTACGTATTTTTTGCCATGCCTTTTTCAAAACACGCCTGGCCGAATAAAGCAGCTTGTTGGTCACCAGCAATACCGGAAATAGGAATCGTGATGTCGCCAAAAATCTCTTTCGCTGTTTCCACATACACTTCAGAACTTGATTTCACCTCAGGCAGCATAGACTTAGGTACTGTAAGAATATCCAATAATTCGTCATCCCACCTTAAGTCATAAATATTATACATTAATGTTCTTGATGCATTCGTATAATCTGTCACATGTGCTTGACCGTTAGATAACTTCCAAATAATCCATGTATCAATCGTTCCGAAAAGCAATTCGCCATTTTCTGCTTTCTCACGTGCTCCTTCAACATTGTCTAATATCCACTTTACTTTTGTACCTGAAAAGTATGCATCAATTAATAAGCCCGTTTTCGAACGAAAAGTATCATTTAACCCTTTTTCCTTTAATTCGTTACAGATTTCACTCGTCTGTCTAGATTGCCAAACAATCGCATGATAAATTGGCAATCCCGTATTTTTATCCCAGACGACAGTGGTTTCCCGTTGATTAGTGATGCCAATAGAGGCAATCTCGCTCCCCTGTACATTGTTTTCACTAATCACACCAGCCATCACAGATAGGATGGACGCATATATTTCCATCGCATCATGTTCAACCCAGCCTGGCTTTGGAAAATGCTGTTTAAACTCGCGTTGATATTCACCAACAATATGACCTTCTTTATTAAAAAGTATCGCTCTTGAACTTGTTGTTCCTTGATCTAGTGATAAGATATATTTTTTTGTCATTTCGGCATCCCCCTATTTTTTAGAATAAAGATTGAAATACGAATGTGGCAAGAACAGCCCCCACTAATGGACCTACAACTGGAATCCAAGCATAGCCCCAGTCTGAAGATCCTTTACCTGGGATCGGTAGTAAGGCATGGGCAAGACGCGGGCCTAAATCACGAGCTGGGTTTATCGCATAACCTGTTGTTCCGCCGAGACTCATACCAATTGCGGCAATAAAGAATCCAACAATGAGAGGATTTAGTCCCTCAGCAAATGAATTTAACCCAATGGCATTCAAACCAAAGACTAAAATAAATGTCCCGAGTACTTCACTGATAAAGTTAAATGGCGTATTTTTAATCGCTGGGCTTGTTGAGAAAACGCCAAGTTTCGTGCCTTGATCACTTGTAGCTTTCCAGTGTGGATAAAAGTATAGAATAACAAACGCTGCACCAATAAATGCCCCAATCATTTGAGCTGATACATAATAAGCAACAGCACCCCACTCAATACTACCGGCTAAAGCGGCCGCCAGTGTCACCGCTGGATTGAGATGACCACCCGCACCAAAGAAATCTGAAACGTAGACACCAAACGCGACGGCAAATCCCCATGCAAATGAAGTGACAATCCAGCCACCACCATTAGCAAATGTCTTGTTTAAATTCAAATTTGCCCCAGCACCCACACCGAATACGACTAATATGAAAGTGCCAATTAGCTCTCCTATAAAAATATCAGACATTTAGTAATCCTCCTAATCATTTAATAGACTATCAAACTACTTTTTTCACATTAGCCTTTCAAGAGAAAACAAAAAGAGGCATGCGAAAGAAAATAACGACCAAACGTTATTTCGCATGCCTCTCTATATCTCCGACAAAATAAATTAACTTGTACGAACAATATTATAATAAAATGAAAACGATTGCAAATAAATAATTAAATTTTTTAGAAGAATAAGATAAGAGACATGTAAAGAAAAATCACCAGACCGAGCAGTTAGTAGCAACAAGTAAGATCGTTTTACCACTTTTCACAGCCTTTGAATCGATGTGGGAACACTACAAAAAGTATCAGAAAAGATGAGATACAGTGTGTAGAGAAATAAATTTGACTAAAAGATGAGAACCCTTTCAAGTCATTATATTTCTTCAGCGAATAGAAAATGCAACTTTTTTGAGACAATAAAAAAAGCCATCTTTTTCTACCAACCTGTTGCAAGTAGAAAAAGATCGCAGTTAATTATAGTTCCCATAAATCTCTGTTAGATGTTGAAACAGAAATAGCACCGGACTTAAGGGCTGATTCAATCTCTGATTTCTCCCTCACCAAGCCACCAGCAATTATTTTTATATCCGTTTTCTTATGAACTTCACGAATGATTTCAGGAATAATACCGGGCAATACTTCAATATAATCAGGCTTCGTATTCTTCAATAACTCTAGTCCATTCTCTAACGCGAGGGTATCAATCGAGAAAAGCCTTTGAATGGCTAGCACCCCTTTTTTCTTAGCTGTAATAATCGCTTGTCTTTTTGTTGAAATAATCCCAGCTGGTTTTATTTCTTGGCAAACGAATAAAGTGCCACTTTCATCATTTTTTAATCCATCAATCATATCCATATGAATAAGGATTTTTTTATTATGCTTTTTAGCTGTTGCTACAACACTTTTTATTTGCGTAATGTGAGAATCCAGTAAAATCATATACTCATATTGTGATGAAATGACTTTCTCGAAATCCTTCATATTACGAATAGCTGGTAGGATTGATTGTTTGATCACTAAGATCAACTCCTTCTTCATTGCTCATGTCTATCCATTAATAATAGAAACAGGTAAAAGAAGCCATTATACTAAATACCTGTCTTAATTGTTCATCATTGGCTTCATTCATTATAAAGCATCTTCTGCACAAAAAAAAGAAAGCTAGATACTTGCTGTATCCAGATTAAAAGTGTTCCCTATTGATATAAGAAGAAAACCTCATGTATATATAGTAAATTAGATAAAAGTTAAAAAGACCAACATCTTTATGAGATGATGGTCTTCTACAAATTATATAATTGCTTCTTTCACAGCAACTTCTCGATCTCTTAAATCTTCATAAAAGTGTGCATGCGCTGTTAAAAAGTATGGGCCGAGCCAAAGATATCCAATTCCAAGCGTTAAGATACATAGAAAAGCCCAACCGATGAAGCTTAAATTCAAACAAAAATATCTCCACTTATGACCTTTCATCATTTTTCGACTTTCAGTTATCGCTTTGTTCACAGATAATTCTGGGCGATCGCGTAAGATGTACATCGCTTGGGAATAGGAAAACGATTTAATGATGCCTGGGATAATCAATAATAAGGACCATAAGAAAGTATAAATGCTTTGTAAAATCATTAACCCCAACGCTCTTAAGAAACTCATATACTTAAAGCCTGTGAATAATTCCTCCACTGGAAGCTTAGAGCCTCTGATTAATGTAATGTACGACAATGCAAGACTTACACCAAATGGAATTAAGATTAAACTAATCGCAATACTGATTAAATTATATCCTGTAGCATACTCCCATTCAGGATAAGGAATTAATAGTATTCCCATAATAAATTGGGGGATGAACGTAATCAGAAAATATAAGAATGAGAGCAATACACCCTTACCCCAGTTGTCTCGCAATGATGCGAGAGAAAGTTGTTTAATTTGTTTACTTTTCATCTCGTTTCTCTCCTTTCACAACCAATATATTGTAACATATGAAAAATATACCATCAATTTATTTTTTGTATTTTGGGTGCGTTCTTTATTAATCCTCTTACTTTTTCTCTATAAATGCCCGATAAATTTCACCGATGAGCCCATCCCTTTGATGAACGCCAAGCTCAGTATTCGTCAAAATTATGATCCCTTCCTTCTTTTTCGGGTATAGAGCAAGCAAACTTTGAAAGCCTATTCCCCAACCAAGGGAACTCAATTCAAATCCATTGGATGTACTTCCTAAAAAGCAGCCAAGTCCTAACCATTTACACTCACCCTGTGATGTAAACATTTCATTTATAGTTAGGGGTGAAAGGCCGAGCTTACTATCCCCTACGATTGCATCCATGAGTTCAATCACCAGCATACTAATGTCTTGAGATGTTGACCATAACCCTGAAGCAGCTGGATAAGGATCATGCGGGTATTTCTCTTTCACTGTTGCTCCGTTCCTATCATGTCCTTGAGAAATATTTTTCGCATAAGTAATCTCATAGTACTACACGTCATACCCAGTGGCTGCAATATCTTCTCTTCCATTAATATCGGGAAAGATTTACCTGTGACTCCCTCTATTAACTTCTCTATCAAACAAAAATGAGCATCTGCATAATGAAATCTCCCCACCTGATTCTCTTGTCTGATAATAGGCTCTCGACAATATTCAGTTTTCCCAAGAAAAAGTTGTTCTACTGTAGGGTAACCCCAACGTTTTTGATAGGGTAAAAAACTATTTGGCGGATCAATGATACCTGATTGGTGACTTAATAATTGTCTAAGGGTGAGGCTGGGTGAGAGTGTATTAGAGGGTATTGTCCATCTTGTAAGCAATTCATTTACTGGTGTATCTAGTTGGAGGTGCTGTTCATCTATTAGTTTGCAAGTTAAGACTGTAGTGAGCAATTTACTTATAGAGCAGACATTAAACATCGTATTTCCATAACAGGAAGTTGGTCTTGTTTATTACGCACTCTATATTGTTCACTTTGAAAGATCTTCTTATTTTTAATCGTTGTTATTGTTAATCCTTGTATGTGTAACGCCTTCATTCTTTCTTCTATATTTAATATTGTCACTATCTATCACTCCTTTTTTTAAAAGGTAATACAACATATATTCTGTTCAATAAGAAAAAATCCCGCTAAATAAAAATGGGACCTCTTTTCAATATCGTTACTTCTTCTGTTTGCTGATGTTCACTAATGAAATAATGAAGAATCTCAGCATTTAAAAAAGGCTTCTCAAAATAATGTGAGAAACCTTGTGTTAACATCTATTTAGTTACTACTATAATCATGTTTGTTCTTCGATGATGAACTCGATTGATTTTTTTGTTTCTTGCCTACTTTTTCCTCTTTTACTTCTAGTTCAATATCTTCAAGTGGTAATGGATCAACATGAGGATCTTGTTCTATTTTTTTCTTTTGTTCTTTTTTAACAGATTCTCTACTCATCTTTATAGCCACCTTCCTTATTACTTTTCCATTTACCCTTTATGGAAAAAATAAAACAAGGATTATGACAACAAAAATTATTCCCTTTATTGTATTTTACTATTTAAGTATAATCGGTTTTCTTCATACTCAGCATACAAATTCTCATTAACCAAATGATAGGCAATTACTTTCTTCTTCGTTTGTTTAACAACAATTATATGTTTTTCTTCTATATAAAGGTACAATTGTATCTTTTTCTTTCCTTTACTATAACAAATATGATAGGGCACTGTTTTTTGATTTTGTGGCATAAATAAGTGTTCGTTGCCAGGATAAATATGAATTCTCTTCAAAAAACTCGCTTCATTATACATAGCAACTATTTTCTCCTTAAACTCTCCCTCTATCAGATGGTTATCATATTCTAATGTAATCTCTTTTTCATTTATTTCTTGATGGATAGCATATTTTTTTAATACCCATGCAACAGCCGCGCTTGGTGGGCTAGTAATCATCTTGATTAAAATACCTAGTATTAATACAAAACCCATTGTCCATGTCATGCCTTGGTCCTCCTAAAACTTTTAGTCATAAGCAATATATATAGCTAAAGCAATGATGGACAAAGCAATCACCACTATATAAATCATTGTTAAGTTTCGATTATTTTTTCGTGAAGATGATTGATAATTATCGTCACTCCTATTCGTAATCAATAGGGTACCAATAATTGCAATCAATAGGATGCATATAATTACGCCGTATAATATGATCATGTTTTATGCTCCTTTTTGTTTATTTCGCTTTCTCCTTTATCTTAATTGAAAAGAGCATATTAATGACCATCCAATTCATCTGTTTTTTTACCATCCAATTCATTTAAGTAAGTGCCAATGCGGCACTAAAACGTTGGATACCCGTTCTTATTTGTGCTTCATTCGCTCGTCCAAAGGTAAACCGAACAAATAACTTCTTTGATCCCATCATCATTCCAGGAAAATAAATCACGCCTTGCTTAATGGCATTCTCTAACAACTTTATTTCATCAACGTCTCTTTTTATTTCACACCAAATATGAATCCCACCTTGAGGGATAGTAAAAGCCACTTGATCTCCTAAATATCTCTTTAAACTAGCAACCACTTCGTTTCTTCTTTGCACTAGTTCTGTTTTGATCCGATCTAAATGGATTGGGAAATGCTTTGACTCCAAAAAATCATTAGCAATCCATTGTGTATAGCTAGCATGACCAAAATCAATCTGCTGCTTTGCATCCGATAATCTTTCTATTACCGAGTTCGGCCCGATAATCCAGCCAATCCTTAAACCAGAAGCCACTAGTTTTGATAACGAACTGATGTACAATACATTTCCGTTTTGATCCATCGATTTCAATGTAGAGACATCATTGTTATTAAAAGCGATTAAGCTGTATGGATCATCTTCAATCACTGGGATGCCATACTCAGATGAAATATCCAAAATCTCTTGCAATTGCTCTTTCCTAAGCAGCCTCCCTGTTGGATTTTGAAATGCTGGATTTAAAAATATCATACTAATTCGGTGTTTTTTATGTAATGAAAGAAGCTCGGCAGAAAGAGCCTTATTGCTTAGTGCTGATAGGGTATAGACTTGAATGCCTGCTGATTTAAAAATGGGCAAGTTGTAATGATAAGAAGGATCTTCAATCACAACAGCATCACCAGGTTTTAATAAGCATTGCACAACAAGATGCAGGGCTTGTTGTGCTCCAGAAGTAACAAGGATAGAGGCTGGTGTTGTTTGAATATTTCTGTATTCTCTCACATGTTTCGTAATAATGTATCTTAATGCTTCACTACCTTGAGGATGGTCGTAACCTAGTCTACCAATAAACGATTGCGTTTGGGTAATTTCTCTTAAAATATCGGTTGGATATAAATCTTCTGACAACTCACCACTCGCCATATTGATAAGTTTTCTTTTTTCCATTTCCTTTCGAATTTTTTGCGTAATCGGCAAATTAGGTAAGAACGAACCCGCTTCAATATATCTGTTCCAACTTGGCATACGCTTTTTTGTCATGCCCCAAATATCTTTACTTATGACTGTACCACTACCGATTCTTCGTTCAATCAACCCTTTTGATTCCAGTTCATCATAAGCAGCAACAATCGTACTTCTATTTACTTGAAAAGTTTTAGCTAACTGTCTTTCCGATGGTAGATTTTTATCAGCAGGAAAAGTACCATTAGAGATTCCATTCTCTATTTCATCAGCAATTTGTTTATAAAGCGGCTTCTTCAATTTACGGTTGATTTTGTCATTCATTATATACATTCCCTTATAGTTAATACTTATAGTGTAACCAACTTATTTAATATTGGAATAGTACTTTGTTTTTTGAGTGATAGGAATAGCATAGAACATTCTCTACTCTAATTTAGCACTGAAAAAAGAACGAAGTTAAAAGACCATACACTAGTATCCTCTACAGCTTCCTATCCGTTTCTCTTTTCACTTTTTTAATTCCTTCCGTCCCAACAACACAACCAATAAGTGCAAGTATCATACTAGTCGAAATAGCTTTAATCACATAATAAAACGCTGTGCCAGTCACACAGTCTAAAATAATGAAACGTTTAATTGTTGATGCTTTTATCGAATAAAATACGACTTGATTTACTTGTACTCTTTTCAGCGCGGCTCACGCACCTTTCACTTAGACATACTAAAAGTTACGTAAGGAGATTTTGTCCTATGCTTACTAAAATAAATACAATGAATATACATTACTCCTACGCCAAGAGTTGCATTCATAAGCTTCATCTATTCCATCGAATACACAAGACCCTTATAAAAATCCACTGAAAGCTGTTTTTGATCAGAATTTCATTTTGTGCCTCTACACAACTTTAAGTTTCTTTCATGAGTTTAAAATTTACAAAAACTTTAATATCAAAAAATAGAAAGATATAATGATTGCTAACACATGTTTTAAAGGGAAATGAGTTGGAGGGATAGAATGTCAGGCAAAAAACGTTTTTTCAATCTAGATAATATAGAAAACACAAAATCATTCAATGATTTTCGTCGCTGGCAAAAAGAACGAAGACAAAATAAAAAAGATCTTTCTATTCAAATCGAACAATCACCAACAAAAGAAATTGTACAATTAAATAAAAATAGAAAAGATGCTTCGATTACATGGATTGGTCATTCTACTTTTTTCATTCAAATAGAAGGATTAAATATCGTAACTGATCCTGTCTGGGCAAACCGTATGGGTTTCGGGAAACGATTAACAGCACCCGGTATTTTTATAACTGATTTACCAGACATCGATATTGTCTTAATCTCTCACGGCCATTTTGATCATTTAGATTTTCCCTCCATCAAAAAACTAAAAGGGGACCCCACGTTCTATGTACCAATTGGTTTAGGAAAAATTTTTAACAAACGGGGATATCATAATATATTTGAAGCGAACTGGTATGATTCTTTTAAACTAAATTCATTGTCCCTTTCTTTTGTACCCGCTCAACATTGGACGAAAAGAACGCTAACAGATACGAATACCTCTCATTGGGGTGGTTGGGTAATAGAGAATGAGCCACACTCTATTTATTTTGTCGGTGATACAGGTTATTTTCGTGGATTTAAAGAGATTGCCGAAAAGTTTAATATCGAAACCGTATTAATGCCGATTGGCGCCTATGAACCAGAATGGTTTATGAAAGTCAGTCACATTAACCCAGAAGATGCAGTGAAAGCATATATAGAATTAAATGGCACTACCTTTATCCCTATGCATTATGGTACTTATCATTTAGCAGACGATACCGGACCAGAAGCTATTGCTAGACTGGATGCTGAATGGGACAAGCAACAATTAGATCCAAATCAACTAAAAAAATTACTCATTGGCGAAACATTTTGGTTGTAACTGATGGGCAGAAAAAGGTATATGGCAAGGCGAACTAGGAAAGAGATGAATCATCATGACTTCCCTAGTTTTTCCTTTGAGAAGAATTGATACTTTATTTTTCAGTAACACCAAGTTATAAAAGCTGAGGCAGATTGTTTGGTAACATCGCTCCTACATGAAGATTCATATCTTTTAGTAGCCAATCCAAGTATAAACAGCTTGTAGTTCGTCCCAATCTCCTCTTTCATTTTCTTCAACTCCACCGATTCAAATCCCCCCTTAAAGGGGATGCCTTTTTTTATAAAGAAATCATTATCTTCCTTTCCTTATCCATTTAATCGTTCTTATTAGATTAGCAAGAAAATAGGTGAACAATCCTGATATAATCAAAAGCCAAATACTCAAATTGATATTAAAAAAGTAGAGTAATAACCAGATACATAAAATAGCTGCCATATCCCAACCGTTCGTTTTGATTCTGTTCATTTTCCCTCCTATGGCGCTAAGAATAAAAAACCTATTAAACAGTGACTTTAAACAGGGTATTTCTTTTGTAAATAGTTCATTGAACTATTGATAAGTTGTGACAATGTCGCCTGATTAATGTCAGCAACTTTATTAATGTATACACATGACTTCCCAGTAGTATACTTCCCTAAATCATTTAATAACCTTTCACGATTAGGATCATCAGCTGCTAAGTAAATACTTATTTTGGCTTTTCGCGGGGAAAAGCTCACTAATGGAGCCTCTCCGGAATGCCCTGATTCATATTGATAATGATATTTGCCAAATCCAATGATACTCGTTCCCCACATCTTAGCTTGGCAATTTGTTGATGCAGTGAATAAATCTAATAACTGATACGCATCCTCTCGTTTCTTCAAAGAATCAACACTTTCTATAAACTTCATGACATCCTCATCTGTCTCTTTTGTTTTAAGTTGATACACGGTTTCATCCTCCTATGCACTTTTTTACTTATTGAAGATATGATGTTAGAAATCATTAACCCGTTTTAACCTTTTTTAAAAACAGTTTTCAGGTGCTTTCTTTATTGTAACAACAACTTCTCTGAATAGTATAACCAATTCAACATAAAAGCTAGAACTACGCGTTTTTAAAAAAAGACGAACAAACCCTAATTGATAGAATTTGTTCGTCTTGTCATTTCTTTCAGACTTTTTTATTTCAATATTACTTTTTTAAAAAAATCCATCATTTGATAGGGAAGCACCCATTGATAAACCGATGGGGCCAGGCCCAATAGTACTCGGTATTAATTAGGCTGCCCATAAAATTGTCAACGCAGAATTTACGATTATTACCTGATAGAAAAGCACTATTTCGTGCCATCTACAACAGCAGTAATTGTTGCCTTAAAAGGAGCCCATAAAGAAGAAGGAGAATAAAAATGCAAACGGTTATATTGCCCGTTTGCACTTTAACTATAAACAACAATATAACTTTCTTAACTAATAAATAACCAGCAGGGCATCCCCTCCCTCACTGGTTATGATGAAATGTTTTATATAACCCCTTAGTTAACCTTACTTAATTCCTCTTGTGGTTCTGCCCATAACCATTCTTTTAACGGTACTTCACATAATTTTGTCATCCAACCAAGAATCTTACCAATAAAGAAAGCCGCTATAACTGTACCAACCCCGATAGCTCCTAGTGAATGAACAAAGATGAGACAAACCGCACCAGCGACACAGACATTCAATAAATCGCTTGTAATTTTCGCCTTACTAAAAATCATCTTAAAACGCGCACTGATCGCATATGTTAAGGCATCATAAGGCATAAGTGGTAACTTAGCATTAAAATATCCTAACAGACCTACTGCCACAACAAATAAACTGATTATCAGAAAGATAATTTTCATCCCCATTGTTTGTGGTGCTGGAAAAAGTTGTACTAAAAGCAACGTTAAATCCATAAATCCACCGAATAAGAACGAAATAATCAGTTGACCAACAACCTCTTTAACGATAAATGATTTAGTCAAAATGCTTCCAACAATAATGAATAAAATATTCGCAGCGACAGTCATTATACCGATTGTCACACCAGTACTTAAACTTAACGCATAAGGTAATGATGATACTGGTGAAACCCCTAAATCTGCTTGAATAGAAAAACTAACGCCTAGCGATAAAAAAAATAAGCCTAGTACATAAAGAACTAGTCGTTTAGCCATAATTTGTTTCACCCGATTCTAAATTGTTCAATGTTTCACTTACTCATTTTATCATCGAAACAAATATATAAAAAATATATATATGATAAACTAGTTATATTAAATTACATATGACTAGGAGGTTAAAATAATGGATATTAGACAGCTTCAATATTATAAAACCATCGTCGAACAAGGTAGTATTTCTAAAGCAGCAAAAGTCCTACATATGGCGCAACCGCCTTTGAGCCAAGTTTTAAAGAAGCTAGAAACCGACTTAGGGTCTACCTTAATTCATCGTTACCGGGAAAAATGGGAGTTAACAGAGACAGGAAACATCTTGTACAAATATGCAACACAAATGTTAATGGAAATGCACGTAGTAGAAGAACAAATACAAGAAATCGAACGAGGAGATGCAGGAACTGTCCGAATCGGGGTATCTTCTTCTTGTTCAAATCTGCTTCTTGATTATATCAGCTTGTATCGGGAAGAATTTCCCTATGTCAAAATCAGTATTCTAAACGGAAATACCGAAGAATTATTGAAAAGACTCGACCAAAGAGAAATCGATATGGCCTTTCTATTAAGACCAACGAATAATGAACAATACGAAATAAAAAGTTTGAACAAACAATCTTGTGTAGCGATTATACCAAGTGAATGGGCAGATCAACTGTCTCCTAACAGTACGACTTTTGAAGAAATTGCTTCCTTTCCTTTCATCTTATTAGGAGCACTAGAAGGTTTGACATTCACGGAAAATATTCTTAAGTCCTTTGAAGAAAGAAATTTAACTCCAAATATCATTATTGAATGTAAAGATGTGATGATGGCCATCCAACTTGTTAGTAAAGGCCTTGGAATATCAATAATTCCGCAAATGGACAATTCTCCACAGCTGTTTGAAAATATCGAAGTTCGAGCAATACAATCTTATGAATATCAGATGGAACCCGTGTTTTTGCGCCTTAAAGAAAAGCAAATGTCCAAAGCATCTTGGCACTTTTGGAAAATGATTGGCGGCAAAAGTTAAAGCACAATCTAATCACCCGCTCTCCATTTGAGATGGTGTATGGTCTTAGTAGACTATAATGGAAGGGCATGCATCTTCTTTTTAAAATCGAAAAACTTGATGCATACGCCTTCCTAAAACCAATCTGCTTCCTAAGTAAGCTTTCTTCAAAAATCCGATAGAAAAAACCACAGATTCCTCCGTGGTCATTATCGCGAAATTCACTTTTTAAAATCAATCTGCTCAACATGATCGCCAAATGTAATATTAGTTACTTTTGGCTTCGTTTCAGCTATCACTTTCCCTTCGCGAATAGAATAAAGGACTGTCGCTTGTTTCCTAACGGCCTCATATTCATTTTCTGCCTCAAGGATAATTAAATTCGCCGGTTTGCCTTCCTCAATACCATATTCATCCTCGATTTGTAATGTCTTTGCACTATTTTTCGTAATCAAATCGATTGAATGGACAATTTGTTCATAACCTAGCAACTGTGAAGCGTGAATACCCATATGAAGTACTTGTAACATATTGCCTGTTCCAAGGGGATACCAAGGATCAAAAATATCATCATGGCCGAAGCAAATATTTAGGCCTGCTTCTTGGATTTCTTTTACCCTAGTCAATCCTCTTCTTTTTGGATACGTGTCAAATCTCCCTTGTAAATGAATGTTGACTAATGGGTTTGAAACAAAATTAATGTTAGACATCTTCAGTAAGCGGAACAGCTTATATGTGTAAGCATCGTTATAAGAGCCCATCGCTGTCGTATGACTGGCTGTTGTTCTTGTTCCCAGCCCTCGCTCGTACGCCTCTTTAGCAACAACTTCAACAAAACGTGACTGCTCATCATCTATTTCATCACAATGGATATCTATTAAACGATTGTATTTTTCGGCAAGGTCAAAAGCAATCTTCATCGACTCTACGCCATATTCTCTTGTAAATTCAAAGTGTGGAATGCCACCAACGACATCGACACCCATTTTCAATGCTTCTTCCATCAGCTCTGCCCCACTTGGGTAAGATAAAATCCCTTCTTGTGGGAAAGCGACAAGCTGGATATTAACATAGTCTTTCATTTCTTCTTTTACTTCCAATAAGGCTTTAACAGCTGTTAAGGTTGTATCAGTTGTATCCACATGTGTGCGAACATGCTGAATCCCTTGGGCAATTTGCCATTTTAATGCTTGCTTTGCTCTTTTTTTAACATCTTCAGGAGTTAAGAATGCCTTCCGCTCTGACCATCTTTGGATTCCCTCAAATAAAGTACCACTTCTATTCCATTCTGGCTCACCTGCGGTTAAAGTTGTATCCAGATGAATATGAGGTTCAATAAATGGAGGTAAAGTGAGCGCCCCATCAACATCAATTACTTGTTCTCCAGCTGGAACTTCAATTGATTGTTGTGTAATCTCGTGAAAAACACCATCTTTGATAATTAATTGCCATAGCCCTTCTTTACCCCGTAATTTCGCGTTCTGTATGATCATTTGTGGTCATCCCCTTAGATTTTGATATTTTTGCTACAATGAAAGTTAATATGATATAAATGATTGCTGTGCCAAACAATGCATTAAGAGGTGTAATGCCCGGCATAATTTGGGCAAAAGTAACCCCTAGTGCCCACGCTCCCATGGCCACCCAATTAATGACTTTAAATTTCACTTGCTCAAATCCTTCATAGTTTCTACGTTTAATGAAGAAGTAATCTGCTATAATAATCGCACCGATAGACGGTACGGCAGCACTTAGGATATTTAAGAAACCAACGAAGTTATTGTACATCCACATAGCAAAGATTGTACCAATCAAACCATTTACTACAACAAATACTTTCTTGGAAATCTTCGTAATATTGGCAAAACCAAGCCCTGATGCATATAAGGCGTTATCATTCGTTGTCCAGATATTAAGTCCTAATACGAGTACAGCCGGAATCATCAATCCCTGTAAAAACATGACTTCAGATATATCGGCTAAACCATATGCCATCGCACCGACTGCGCCAAATAAAAACATAAGTGAATTCCCTAAGAAAAAGGCGATTACTGTCGCTGTTACGGCTTGCTTAGAAGTCCTAGCAAACCTCGCAAAGTCAGGCGTCAATGTTCCGCCGCTTATAAATGACCCTATGCAGATGGACAATGCTGCTGCAACTGACATCGTTTGCGCAGGTGTGTAATCCATCAAGCCTTCTAAGCCACCAAAAGCTGAAATTCCTTCTATAACTGAATAACCACCCAAGAGTGTGATTGCTGGTACGGCAATAAACCCTAAAATAACTAATGACTTCATGCCGTAGAGTGAAGTGATTGTCATCGCAATACCGAAACCAAAAATAAGTGCATACACATTCCAATCTAGCGCGGTTGCTACAGGTACAGCAAACATAGCCACACCAACACCAAACCAACCAACTTGTGTAAATCCTAGTAAAAAGGAAGGCAAATACGACCCTTTCTCACCAAAAGCATATTTAGCTAAAAGATGTGTTGACAATCCTGTCTTGGCAGCAATATGTGCAAGCGCACCTGTATATATGCCTAAAAGTAAATTTCCTAAGAGGACGATAACAATAAACTCACTAAAGCTCAGACCTATACCAAGCTCTCCTCCTGCTAACATGCTTGCTGAGAAAAACGTGAACCCTAACATAACGGATAATGTCTTCCAGAAATTATTTCTCTGCGATTTTGGCACCGCTTGCCACGAAAACTCTTGATCGATTTTACTCATTTGTAAATCCCTCCATCAGTTTTCTGATACCAAAAAGCAGAAAAAAAGAGACTAATCATCAGTAAGATCTGACAATTAGCCTCTAGTTTCATTATCTGTAAATGATTAGATATAGTATTTCTCTCTGGAAAATACTATATCACTACAGAAATAATGATATCCGCTGCCCTTGCCAGCCTCTCTGGACTGAATTAAAGGTACCAGTATTTAATTGAGTTTATTATTGCAGATAAAAAAGCGGTCGTCAATAGCTTTATACAGATTATTATTTTACAAGAATATTCCATTTCTACTATCTACTATTTAAGTGATTTAATGATATTTTCATTGAAATTTCATTCGTCAAGACTTTATTTCTAACTTGAGCTATTTCTTTAGTTATTCGATTAAATCCAATTAAGTACATAAAAAATTCACAGATGAATATTTTTTGAAATAATTTCTTATTCCGTTAATGATCTATTCATGATAAACTAATTCCATGGTGTCCATATGGACAAGACAACTGTACATTAGAATATTTTCAAATTTATAACATGGAGGCTCATCATGAAAAACTTCATTAGTAAATGGAACCAAATTAGCTTGGTGAAAAGAATTATTGTCGGTATTGTAATTGGTATTATACTTGCGCTTACGGTTCCTGATGCGGCTAGCTGGGTTTCCATCTTTGGATCATTGTTTGTTGGGGCATTAAAAGCTGTTGCTCCTATACTTGTTTTATTTTTAGTCATACATGCGATTTCCAGCCATAAAAGTGGAAAAGAAACCAATATGAAAATGATTCTTGGTTTATACGCAATTGGCACCTTTTTAGCTGGTGTAGTAGGCGTTGTCGCAAGTAAATTATTCCCTATTACGTTGACATTATCTACCTCTGAGGCAACAGAAATTACACCACCTGGGGGTATTGCTGAAGTTTTAGAAACGTTATTATTTAATATCGTGGATAACCCTGTTAATGCATTAATGAATGCGAATTATATCGGGATTCTTACTTGGGCTATCGTTATTGGGTTAATTTTAAAAAGAGTTGCTGCCGAGTCTACTAAGACGATGTTAGCTAATTTTTCTGATGCAATGACGACTCTAGTTACATGGGTTATCAACCTAGCCCCATTAGGTATTATGGGATTAGTATATGATGCGATTGCTACAAGTGGTCTCTCTGCTTTAACTGAATACGGTCAATTACTTCTATTATTATTGGGTTGTATGTTCTTTGTAGCTTTTGTTATGCACCCACTAATTGTATTTATGTATACTAAAGAAAATCCTTATCCTTTAGTATTTAAGGTGTTAAGGGAAAGCGGGATTACTGCATTCTTTACTAGAAGCTCAGCTGCTAATATCCCTGTAAACTTGACATTATGTAAAAAACTTGGATTAGATGAGGATACTTATTCTGTTTCTATTCCACTTGGTGCAACAATAAATATGGCTGGCGCAGCTGTAACCATTTCTGTCCTTACATTAGCTACAGCTCATACATTAAATATTTCTGTGGATCTTTGGACAGCCATTATTCTTATGGTTGTAGCGGCTATTTCAGCTGCTGGTGCATCTGGCGTTGCCGGTGGTTCACTTCTACTGATTCCACTCGCTTGTAGCCTATTAGGAATTTCAAATGATATCGCCATGCAAGTTGTTGCTGTTGGTTTTATTATTGGCGTCCTACAAGATTCTTGTGAAACAGCACTTAATTCATCATCAGATGTTTTATTTACCGCTGCTGCTGAGAAAGCGAAAGCAAGGAAAGCAAAGAAAAAAGGTAAAGTTTCTGCAGCTTAATGAATAAGAGAGCCATGTCGGCTCTCTTATTTTTGTGTAATACCGTTTAACCCTTCACTCACTTGCTTGATTTGCCGTTCTACTTCTGACATCATCTCAAAAATTAATTCTCTAACAGTTGGAATCGTATGAATTAAACCCACAATCTGTCCACCATTTATAAAGCCGTTTTCAAAATCACCTTCAATAGCCCCTAATACATGCTGTGTTTCCGATGTTTTTGCTAAATATTGCTCTACTGAGTCATTCTCCTGTTCCGCTAGCACTGTTTGGGCATATGGCACATTGATGACCCTTCTGACTTTCCCATGTGGTCTGCCTAAGATCATTGTTGAGAGGTCATCACCCTGAATGATTTTTTTCTTATAGTTTTCATGAAAGGGTGCTTCTTCTGTGGCAATAAACCTCGTTCCCATTTGACAACCACTTGCTCCTAACATCATAGCTGCTGCTAATCCTCTCCCATCACCAATACCACCAGCGGCAACAACCGGAACATTTACAGCTTTGACGATTTGTGGAATTAAAGTAAAAGTCGTGAGTTCTAAACTTGAGTTAATTCCCGCTGCCTCAAAACCTTCCGCTACTAAAATATCTGCCCCTACTCGTTCCGCCTTTATAGCATGTTTCACTGAAGCGACAACGACAATGACTTTTATGCCCGCCTCATGTAGCTTAGCTACGTATGGTGCTGGATTCCCTGCTGATAGAGAAACAATTGGCACTTGCTCTTTTATAACCAATTTCATCATCCCTATCACATCTTCTGTAACAGTCAGGGGAATATTGACGGCAAACGGTTTTGTTGTCATTTCTTTCACTACTTTAATCTTTTCGGCTACTTCTTCAACGGATAATGTACCACACCCGATTGTACCTAAGCCTCCTGCGTCAGAAATAGCCGCTGTTAATTGCGCAGAGCTTATGTTGCCCATCCCTCCTTGAATAATGGGATATTGAATATCTAAAAGAGTTGTTAAGTATTTCATTTTTTCACCACCTGTAATAATAATGTTATAACAAATCTTAATGTATGACAATTCTAAAAAATACAAAATACTTATCAATAAAATATCCACCATGTTCACATGTTATCGGCTCACGCAGAAAAGTTGTACGTGCAATCGATGATAAGGATCTTGCGTAAATACAACTTTCTATTGATAGTTATGTGCAAAAAGGTGCTGTGTTTCAAGGGCAACGAGTAAAAAACGATGGCTGAAATAGCCATCGTTTTATTCTTCACTCATTAAAGGATGCTTCGACACATCATAATCGGCATCTTTTCGTTTGATATCATTATCTTTCCGAAAAATCTCTTCAAAGAATTCATTAGCAGGTTCTGCAAGTAATTTATAATATTGCGTAAATAAAAGTGCTGCATGATTCCCATTCCACTCTACAGGAAGAAGCTCCTTCGGTAGACCTGGATCGATAAAGAGAAATTTACGGTATTCATGCACAAGTAATGTCCTTTCGACAAAGCACTCTGCTTTAGTCATTTTCCCATCTTGAATCATACTTTGATGAATAATATATTGCTTACTATATGTAGAAATAAACTCTTCATACTTTGCTTGAATTTCATCTACTGGCCAACTTCTCTCCACTAATGACAGGCTATCTTGAGGTCCTTTATATTCAGAAACAAAAAAGTCAACATAAGCTTCAATCTCATACTTCTTAACAAGTTGCTTGACTTCTTTTTCTAGGTTATTTGGCGAAATCCAAAAGCCATTTTGAAAACTACCAAAGCCACTCCAAACAAGCTCTTTTCTGAACTCATCCCGAACCTGGCGTTTTTCCTCTGGGATCGAATACATAAGGAAACACCATTTGCCTTTCCAACTATGCGGATTCAGTTTAAATATCCTACCCGCAGCTTCTTCCATCCGATCTTCTCCACGCGGGGTCAAATAATAATAGCTTTTATTCCCTTTCTTTTCAGACTGAACCCAGCCTTGCTTGTACATTCGGGACATTGCTACTCTTGTTGACTGTTCATTATGGCCAAATTCTTTCAGTAGGTGGATGAGCGTACCTATCCAAATTTTATTGCCATAATGACGCAAATAATCTCCATATATCGTAAAGATTAAGGATTGCGTATTATTGCCCATTTCTATCACACTCTTTTTCCATTCGTACTTTATCTTTTATCTTATCTAAAAAAGACAAAGAAACGCAATAGTTATTTCCCTTGAAACACCGGTTGTCTTTTTTCACTAAATGCTTGCAGTGCCTCGACACGATCATTTGTTGGTAACGTCAGTTCATATGCCTTCGATTCAATCGCCATACCGGTTTGAATATCCGTGTTCATCCCTTGTGAGATTGCATATTTTGCCTGGATGAGCGCAACTGGCCCACTTTTCAACATTTGTTGTGCGAAATTGATGCAAGTCGATTGCAATGCTTCTTTCTCTACTACTCTTGTCAAAATTCCTAATCCATATGCCTCATTGGCTGATATTTTCGCAGCTGTAAAGATTAACTCCTTCGCTTTCATCTCTCCAACCACTCTCGGTAAGCGTTGTGTACCACCAGCACCTGGAATAATAGCCCAGCTCGTTTCGGTTAAACCTAATGTAGCATCTTCAACTGCGATAGCAAAATCACAAGCAAGGATCAGTTCAAACCCTCCACCAAATGCATATCCGTTAATTGCAGCAATCGTTGGCATCGGTAAATTGGCAATATCATTGAACACATCACGAATTAAGCGGACATTTCTTCTTGTTTGTTGCTCATTCAATGTTTTTCTTTCTTTTAAATCTGCTCCAGCACTGAAAGCTTTATCTCCTGCCCCTGTGAAAATAACGACACGTACATCGGGATTTAGTTGTATATCCGCTACCGTGTCTTGAAGCTGTTTTAGTGTAGCATAATCAAAACAATTAAGGACATTTGGGCGATTAATCGTTACGGTTGCAATATGATTCTCTAGCTTGAATAATACGTTTGTCATTGGATTTTCCTCCTTTAAAATGTACAAATTGAAACAAACCATTATGGTATTAAAGATGGATGTTTAGTCTATTAGCCTAGTAAATATCTAAATCTTATGGTTAGTAATATCGAGAGTTTTGTCTTTTCACTTACTTCCTATTAAATACCGCAAAGTCCCCTTATACAAGTAGGGGACACCCATCTTTATTCTTCTACATTTTTCACAATTGCAGCAATTCCTTGACCCACCCCGATACACATCGTTGCTAGCCCATATGTTTCTTTTCTACGTTTCATTTCATATATCAATGTTGTTAGAATTCTCGCTCCGCTTGCTCCTAATGGATGACCGAAGGCAATAGCCCCTCCGTTGACATTCACCTTATCTGTATCTAGTTCAAGTTGTTTCATGCATTCTAATGATTGTGAAGCAAAAGCTTCGTTTAGTTCGACCAAGCCAATATCAGCAGTAGATAAATTGGCACGATCTAGCGCCTTTCTTGTGGCATAAATTGGGCCGAGTCCCATGACTGCTGGTTCAAGTCCAGCTGTTGCACCAACAACATAGGATACTAATGGTTTTAGTCCTAACTCTTTTGCTTTATCCGCACTCATCATTAACAATGCACTTGCACCGTCATTAACACCAGAAGCATTGCCAGCAGTAATTGTCCCTCCTTCAAAAATGGGACGTAGTTTAGCTAACTTTTCTAATGAGGTGTCGGGGCGTGGGTGCTCATCCGTATCCACTACTATTTCATTCCCTTTACGATCTTTATAGACAACAGGGACCATTTCCTCTTTAAAAATATTAGCATCTATAGCTTTTTTCGCACGTTGTTGGCTTTCATAAGCAAATGCATCTTGGTCTGCACGGGAAATATTGTAGCGTTGTGCTACATTTTCAGCTGTTTGTGGCATAGAGTCTGTGCCATACATTTCATGAAGCTTCTTATTCGTAAAACGCCAACCAATCGTTGTATCGAACATTTCCATATTACCTCGTGGGTAGTCTTTACTTGGTTTAGCCATCACAAATGGTGCACGCGTCATACTCTCCGTACCACCAGCAATATAAACGTCACCTTCACCGACGGCGATCGCACGTGCTGCATATAAGACAGCATCTAAGCCGGAACCACAGAGACGGTTCAACGTTGTACCTGCAACATCAATAGGTAAACCTGCTAAAAGAGCTGACATACGCCCAACGTTCCGATTGTCTTCTCCCGCTTGATTGGCATTGCCTAAAATGACCTCTTCTATTTGCTCTGCTGGTAAATCAGGGTTCCGATCGACCAGTGCTTTAATAACTGTGGCTCCTAAATCATCCGGACGGACATCCTTTAATGCACCTTTATAGCGACCAATGGGTGTTCTTACTGCATCAACGATCACAACTTCTCTCATTTTACAGGAGCCTCCTCGGTTTTTTTCGTATAATCATAGACGCCTTTGCCTGATTTTCTACCTAATCTACCAGCTTTGACGTATTGCTCAAGTAATGGCGCAGGGCGGTATTTTTCACCTAATTTTTCATGTAAATATCTTAAGTTGTTTAGTCTTGCATCCAATCCTACTAAATCGACTAATTCGAATGGTCCCATCGGATAATTCAAGCCTAATTTAATCGCTTTATCAATATCTTCCGGCGTTCCTAATCCTTCTTGAAGCATGTAAAATGCTTCATTTCCAACAAGCGCACTCATACGGCTAGTTACAAAACCTGGGAATTCATTTACAACCACAGTTTCTTTGCCCATTTTGTCAGCAACACCTTCAATAAAAGCAACTGTGTCATCATTCGTTTCTAATCCGCGAATGATTTCAATGAGCGGCATTTTATGTACCGGGTTGAAGAAGTGCATGGCGATTGTTTTTTCTGGACGGTTCGTATAGGAGCCAATTTCTGTCGGGCTCATTGTTGATGTATTTGAGGCAAAACGACAATGTTCAGGTGCATATTGCTCAATCGTTTCAAAAATGTCTTTTTTAATGCTCGCAATTTCAGGAACGGCCTCAATGACAAGATCAGCATCAGCCACTACTTGTTTCAAGTCTGTTGCATAACTAAGATTCGCCTGAGCCGCGGCTGATTGTTCACTCAAAATTTTCCCACGAGAAACACCTTTTGCAAAAATACTCTCTATCTCTTTTTTTGCACTGTTCAATGCTTCTTCCTTTATGTCATTCAAAACCACTTCGTATCCACCAACTGCACTTACATAAGCAATCCCTCTGCCCATCACACCTGATCCGACAACAACAATTTTACTCATCATGCTCTCCTCCTCTATTTTCCATTAATAAATGAAGGCGGATGCCAAGCGTAAATAGTCTTGGCATCCGCATATGTGTATTCCTTAAATGCCGAATGGGTTCAGCGGTTTGTTCCCAAAGTAAGAAATAATACTTTTTGTTTCTGTATAAAGATCCAATGTTTCAATACATAATTCACGACCGAAACCAGACTGTTTGTAACCACCAAAAGGTGTACCAGGAAAAGCAGAGAATGGGCAGTTCACCATAACAATTCCTGCTTCAATTTTGTTTGCTACTCTTGTTGCTTTTGCTCCGTCTTTTGTCCAAACAGCGGAGCCCAAACCATACACAGTATCATTCGCCAGTTTAACTGCTTCTTTTTCATCTTTGAATTTCATGATAACAACAACTGGCCCAAAGATTTCTTCTTTAACCACTTTCATCTCATGATTCACATTAGCAATCACTGTAGGCTCATACCAAAAGCCATTTTCAAAACCTTCTACTTGCGCACCTTTACCACCCGCAAGAATTTCAGCGCCTTCTTCTTTGGCAGATTGCACATAACCATCAATGACATCCCATTGGTTCTGATCGATAATGGCACCAACATGTGTCCCCTTATCAAATGGGTTACCTAATGTTAATGACTTTGTTTTTGCAACAAATTTCTCTACAAATTCATCGTAAATATCCTCATGTACATAGAGACGAGAACGTGCTTCACAAGATTGACCAGTATTATAGTAAATCCCATAAATCGACCCTACAACAGCTGCATCAATATCCGCATCATCGAAAACGATATTTGGTGATTTGCCACCTAACTCTAATGTTACGCGTTTCAAAGTATCTGAAGCTTTCGCCATTATATCTTTACCAATTGGTGTTGATCCTGTGAAAGCCACTTTATCCACTTTATCGTGCTCAACTAAGTAATTCCCTACATCTTTACCTGATCCAGGAACAATATTTACTACTCCTGCCGGGACACCTGCCTCGATGCAGATTTCTCCTAAAATAATTGCTGTAAGTGGTGTTAAGCTAGCTGGTTTCACAACGATTGAACATCCAACTGCAATCGCAGGGGCAACCTTCCAAGCAGCCATCATTAGAGGATAGTTCCAAGGGATGATTTGTGCACAAACCCCTACAGGTTCCTTTTCAGTATAATTGTGAAATTGTCCTGCCATTGGATTGACTGTGCCACGGTGGCCAACAATCGCGCCTGCATAAAATTCAAAATCCTCAATCGCTTGCATCACTTGTCCTTGTGCCGTGCTTAATGTTTTACCCGTATCAAGCATCTCCAATTCAACGAGTTCATTAAAGCGGCTGCGCATAATAGCAGCGATTTTATTCATAATACGCGATCTTTTATTAACAGGGAACTTCTTCCACTTACCGTTATCAAATGCATCTCTTGCTGCTAACACTGCTTTTTCTGCATCTTCTTTTGACGCTTTTGCTACCTCTGCCAACAATTCACCAGTAGCAGGATTGTAAGTTTTGATTGTTTCTCCGCCTGTGCTTTCCACTTTTTCGCCATTAATTATCAGGTGATAGTAATCTCTCTTCATTGGTACTGCTTCTTTTGCTGCCTCTTGTACTGTTGCCATATCTACCACTCCTAATCTTTATTGTCCGATGTATTCAGGTTGTCTTTTTTCTATAAAAGCTTGAACGCCTTCTTTTGCATCTTTTGTTAAACCAGCAATGCGTTGCCCTTCTGCTTCTTTTTCCAAATAAGCATCTAGTGGAAGATTCTCCGCCAATGTTAAGTATCTTTTAATTAAGCCAATTGCTTTTGTAGGCATTTTCGCTAATTTACTCGCAAATTCCTCTACTTCTTTTTGCCAAGTATCTTGTGGGATAACGCGATTAATCACACCCAACTCTAAAGCTTTCTGCGCAGGGATTTTTTCACCTAGAACAGAAATCTCTATCGCTTTCGCTCTACCAACTAAATGGCTAAGAAAGTGTAAATTACCAGAATCAGGGATAAGGCCAATATTAACAAAAGCATTGATAAAACTTGCTTTTTCTGAAGCGAGACGGAAATCACACGCTAAAGCTAAACTAAATCCAGCGCCTGCAGCTACACCATTCACTGCAGCAATAATAGGTTTTTCACAAGCCATAATGGCTTTTACCATCGGTGTATAATGATTTCTTAGTAAATCACCGTGATTCGTATCATCATTTACTTCGGCTAAATCTTGCCCGGAACAAAATGCTCTACCTTCACCAGTAATAACGATGCAACGTACCTCTTCATCTTTAGCCGCTTGCCTTACTGCATGTGTGATTTCGCGATTCATTTCTGCAATAAAAGCGTTCAATTTATCGGGACGATTCAGCTTGATCCAACTGATTCCTTCGTGACATTCATAATTAATTGTAGTGAACATTGCCAACCTTCTTTCTATTTTCCTTGGAATTTGGGCTTTCTTTTCTCAACAAAAGCATTCATGCCTTCTTTTTGGTCTTCTGAAGAGAAGAGTAGATAGAAGTTTTTCCGCTCATATTGCATGCCTTCATATAAAGAGTAATCAATAGCTTTATTAACAGAATCTTTAATGAGGCGGATGGCTAGTGGCGGCTTTTCTGCAATCATTTTCGCAAACTTTAATGCTTCTTCCTCTAATAGTTCACCAGATACAATTCTATTTACAAAGCCATGAGATTGCGCTTCTTCTACTTGAATACGCTTTGCACTCCATATCCATTCTAATGCGAGCGTGCGACCTACAAGTTTGGTTAAACGTTGTGTACCTCCCGCACCTGGCATCACACCTAGATTCACTTCAGGGAATGAGAATTCTGCACCTTCAGCTGCAATCAATACATCACAACTTAAAGCCAGTTCAAAGCCCCCTCCTAAAACAAAACCTTGTACCGCACCGATAATCGGTTTTTTTATTAATGAAAGACGATCCCAATCTTGAAATTGGTTTAGTAGTTCTAAGCGAATGGGATCGTCATTCGACATTTCATCAATATCTGCCCCTGCTGAAAAGGCTCTTCCTTTTCCCTTGAGTAAGATGACTCTCACGGTATCATCCTGATCATAACTCTCCATTACCTGGACAATTTCTTTTATCATTTGACGATTAAGGGCATTCAATTGCTTCGGGCGATTCAACTCAATAATGCCAATATAATCCTCCACTTTTGTTTCTATAAACGCATATTCTCTCATTCGACTTCTTCACCGATAGCAAAGCTAACAAGTTTACCTGCAAATCCCATGACATCTTTCGCTGATGCTTTACCTTCAGGTGATTTCATGCCATTTTTTAATGCTTCTTGATTTTCATAGTACATTTCACACATTAAATAAAATTTAGGCTCATCCCCTGTTGGTGTACCAACCATTTTCGTTACTTTCATTTTTTGTAATCCAGGAATTTTTTCTGTAATTGGCACGTGTACATTGTAATAATGCTCATCAAATGCTGCCTTATCTTCCGGTTGCTTGTAAAATGCGATTAATTTGATCATTTTAATTTCCCCTTTACATTAAGTTTGATATTGGTTTCATTGCTTCGAATGGGTTTTTACATGATTTACAATATAAAATACTTCGGCAGGCTGTAGGTCCGAATATATTATCAAGCGTGACATAGGTTGACCCGCAATAGGGGCAATCCACATGCCAAGAACCGTCTTCTGTAAAATGCTTTGGAGGTGGAGCAATACCAAATGCCTTTAGTCCTTGTTGTCCTTTTTCTGTAATGCGATCTGAAGTCCATGGAGGTGAAGTTTTAAATGATACTTCTACTGCTTTTACCCCCGCTACACTTTCGATTTGTTCGACCACATTTTTCTTGATGATTTCAAGTGCTGGACATCCTAAAAAGGTTGGAAGCATCGTAATCGATACATGCGAATCATGAATTTCTACATCCTCGATCATTCCTAGGTCTACCACACTCACTGTGCTAATTTCAGGATCCTGAACTAATTCAAGCGCTTCCATAATGTCCTTTTCAGCTACTAAAGTCGATTGATCCATCTCTATTCCTCCTCACATGTTCTAAAAAAAGTCTTACCAAGGAACAGCAGGATTGAGGCGGTAAACCTCTGATAACGTACTTAACGCACGGTCAAGTTCCTCAGTGTGTTCCCCTAAGCGTCCATTTCGATCTGGTTGCTGAATGATGGGTGATTCGATATGAAGCGCTTTCACTACTTCTTTTAGTGCTGCTTCCCATCTTTGTTTTAATACCGTCGCATCTTCAATTAAAGCAAATTCTTTAAAACTTTGAGATGCATTACCATAAGAGAAAACATCACCAAAGTCAGCCATTACTCCATCGATTGCTTTGTTCATACGTTCTTTAGCCTCGTCTGAAGAGGATAATAATTGCGTAAACCATGTCCTCCAGTGCAGATGATGGTAAAACAATTCCATGCTCACTTTTGTGGCTACTTCTGCTAGTGGCTGATAGGTGGTTTTTTTCAATGAATCTATTTTTACTTTTTTCGCTAGTGTATAGAAATAATTGCGTACAACTGCATATGCCCAATCATATCTAGGTGTTTCCATATAGTAGCCTGCACCATTTTCTCGTTCTACTAATATACTATTCTTTCTTTCCTTTGCTGAACGGCCATGTGCCAGATCATCTATTTTTCCATAACCCAACTCTTCTAGTAAGCCGTAATACATTTTCGCATGGCCCATCGTATCTTGGCTGATGGAAGATGAAGCAACATCTTCTTCAATATGAGGTGCCAACCCTAGCCATTCTGAACCTCGGTAAGATAGGAGAAAGTCGTCATCAGCAAGCTGAAATAAAAGCTCGGCAAGTGCTTCTTTATGCGCTGGTGTCATTTCTACTGCATTCGTGCTCATCTTACTTCTCCCCCCAAGATAGAATCTCTTTTTCATCTAACATTTGTTGCTCGTAATGACGCCATTTTTTCTTTAAATAGCCATACCCTTTTGTTGTTCTATATTCTTTATTATCTAACCGATTCAGCATCTGCTTTTCTTCATAATTTAAGCCACGAATTTCTTTACGATTAACCACCCAAATATCCGCTACAGGTTCACGGCGAAGGAAATTCTCCTGGGCCATAATCATAGCCATCTCAGCGTTAGGTGCAAGCAAGCTAAATTGATGTTGAAAGGCTGCTTTTGTTGTTTTTTTACTAAATACTTCGAATTCTTGGAAAAATCCATTGCTACCCATCTGACTTCCTCCTTTAGCTAATTTGACCTAATGCTTCACGCACCCAAGCATTATTTTCATAAGATACGCGGCGAAGATTTAAGCGTTCCTGTGATTTAGGACCATTATTTTTCATTATTTCTTTTAATTTCGACCAATCAGGTTGTTGATAGATCCATTCTTGCTTCTCTTCATCAAAACGAATGGTTTCATCAGGAATCTCTAAACCAAGAGATAGAATTCTAGGTACATATTTTGTGAGGAACGCTTGACGCAACTCTTCATTTGTTTTTGGTCTGATTTTATATTTGATGGTAATATCTTGTTTTGATTTGCCCACTTGGGAACTTGGGGGGCCAAAGAATAACAGCAGTGACTCCCACCATCTTGTCACAGCATCTTGCACCATTTCTCTTTGTTCCTCTGTTCCCTCTGCTAATGCCATGATAATCGCTTCACCATGTTGAGCATGGAAGACTTCTTCTGCACAAATACGATGCAATGCTCTAGAATACGGAGCATAAGAACTGTTAAGCATATTCGTTTGAGTAATGATTGCCGCACCATCTACTAACCAACCAATTAAACCTGCATCTCCCCAACTCGGTGCCGGCATATGGAATACATTGTGAAATTTCAAATTCCCTGTGAAAAGATCATGCATGATGTCATCTCTTGTTTTCCCAGTAGGCTTAAGTAAGTCTTCAGCGACACGCAATAGTAATTGGCCATGCCCCATTTCATCTTGTACCTTTGCCATGATGCCGAGTTTCCTTTGTATAGACGGGGCTTTAGGTACCCATTCTTTCTCTGGAAGCGCTCCCATAATCTCACTGATTCCATGCATAGAAATCAATTTAATTAATGCATTGCGATAATCTTCAGGCATCCAATCATCAGCTTCGATTTGTTCACCACGGTTGATCCGTTCCATAAACTGTTCATACTTTTGTTCTTCTGTTTCCGCTACAACTGAACCACTCATCTACCTTCCCTCTCTTCTCTTTTTTATGATCCATTTTATATAACGTGTTTATAACGATATTATATATTATAGTTATACGATAGTGCAAATTTTTTTCAGATTATTCATTCTAATCTTTTCTTACATGGTTACTTCAGCTTGTCGCTTATCAACGATTCTAACAGCTTTTCCTTCTGATCTAGGGATACTCCTTGGTGGATGTACTTTAACTTTCATCGAAACTAGACAGTTATTTTTCATAGAATGCTGTACTTTTTTCACTAAACCTAAAGTATATCCCTCTAAATCGACACCGTTCGATTTTTGATACATCATTTCATCCATTTCTACATGAAGTTCTATACTATCCAGTACACCATCATTTAATAAATGCACTTGATAAATAGGTGCCAACTCTTCTATTTGTAATAAGTAATGCTCGATTTCAGAAGGAAATACATTTACACCGCGAATAATCATCATGTCATCGATTCGCCCTTTAATTCGTGACATTTTTTTCGTTGTTCTACCACAAGAACAAGGACCAGATTTGACTGATGCTAAGTCTCCTGTACGATAACGAATAATTGGAAACGCTTCCTTCGTTAAACTAGTAAAAACAAGTTCGCCGATTTCCCCTTCAGCTACCGGTTCTAACGTATCCGGGTTGATTACTTCTACTAAGAAATGGTCGTCAGCAATATGCAGACCTTGTTGTTCTTCATGACATTCCATCGCCACACCTGGTCCCATCACTTCACTTAACCCGTAAATATCACTTGCCTTTATACCGAACAACTCTTGAAGTTTTTTACGCATGCCTTCTGTCCATGGTTCTGCACCAAAAATGCCATATTTTAAAGAACTCTTAGCTGGATCTTTGCCTTGCGCTTTCATTTCTTCTGCAATTTTCAATATATAAGAAGGTGTACCTGCAATCACTGTCGGTTTGAAATCCTCAATAATCATTATTTGGCGATCGGTATTGCCACCTGATACCGGAACTGTCGCCATTCCTAATCTTTCTGCACCAAAATGAATCCCTAATCCCCCAGTAAATAGCCCATAGCCATACGCATTTTGAAAGATGCCATCCGGTTCACCACCAGCTAAGGCAATCGCACGAGCAGCTAAATCAGCCCAGTTATCAACATCATTTTGAGTATAACCAACAACAGTTGGTTTCCCACTTGTACCAGATGAAGCATGTACGCGAAGGACATCCTTCATCTCTACCGCAAACAAACCATAGGGGTAGTTATCTCTTAAATCAGTTTTTTTCGTGAAAGGAAGTTTACTTAAGTCATCAAGTGTTTGGATATCATTCGGCGTAATATTTAATTCTTTAAACTTATTTTGATAGAAAGGGACATGTTCAAATACTCGGTTCACAGTTTTCTTTAATCCTTCTAACTGTAGCGCTTCCATTTCAGACTTACTAAAGGTTTCAGCTTTGTGTAGAATCATCTTTTTATCTCCTTATTGGTTAATGTGGCTTTTTCTTTTTGATAGCTTCTCATATAAGTAAATTAATTAATCGTGGAAACACCTCCATTAAACAGTGTTGTTATGTGGAAATTTGTAAGCATTTTTGCAAAAAAGCTTTTGAGCAATAGTCTCCTATAGAAAAAGCCCATTTTTAAAACGCTTTCATTTAAAAAACATATATAAATATAACCTTACACAAGTTTACAACCGTGAAAAGGTTATATTTATTTTCACTTAAATTATCACATATTTTTTTAAATGTAAACAAAAATCAGATATTTGAAAATAAAGAAAATATAATTAAAATAAGTTAACAACAATGGTCTTTAGGGTTCTTACCACGAAATATTTATTTTTAAAATATTTGACAAATGATTATTATCAAATTATCATTCCATATATAACATTATTTAGTTAACCGTATTTTTTAAGTTATAATTAGTATTTGAACTTTTATTGGAGGTTATATCATGGCGAAATATACGATTGTAGACAAAGAAACTTGTATTGCTTGTGGTGCTTGCGGTGCCTCAGCTCCAGATGTGTATGATTATGATGACGAAGGGATTTCATTTGTCATTCTCGATAATAACCAAGGAATTGAACCAATACCGGAAGATCTCCTCTTTGACGTTGAAGACGCCATCGATGGATGTCCAACAGATTCGATTAAATTGGGTGATACACCATTTAAAGGTGTACCCGTTGAATCATAAGATAATTGCCCGGGTACCCAGCGTATTCCGGGTATTGTTCTGTCGGCTCTCTTATTTATATTTGTTAATTGTTTCTTATCAGTTATAGAATACCGTTTGTTTCTTTAAATATTTTTTATGGGCAATGATTTTTTACTTTTGCATTGCTCATATTTTGGTCGCGCTTCTTATTTGCAATGATTTCGGCTTTTCCGTTGCTCACCTCTCTGGCTTCCTTCTTTTTAGCAACGATTTCAACTTTTCCGTTGCTCACCTCTCTTGCTCTTTTCTTTTTAGCAACGATTTCAGCTTTTCCGTTGCTCATCTCTCTGGCTCTTTTCTTTTTAGCAACGATTTCAGCTTTTCCGTTGCTCACCTCTCTTGCTCTTTTCTTTTTAGCAACGATTTCAGCTTTTCCGAGTCAAGTCCTTAATATTGTGTAAAATTCTAAACCACTGTTTTCAACTATTAACTAGTGATATGATTTATCCCCTT
>NZ_JACSQT010000008.1 GCF_014836495.1 Cytobacillus stercorigallinarum
TTCTTTGCACAAAATAATAAAATTGAACATTTTGAGTATTTTTAATAGTGAAAATAAATTAATGCAACACTAGTGATGTTTGTTGATTATATTAATCATTTATCAGATAGAACGTTACGCTTTATATGTTTACCTTATATCGGATCGGATTTCCAACAATTAAGGTGTGATGCTTCAACAACAGATGAAACAGCGATAAAAGATATGCAGGAAGTAACGGAAAATAATTCTTTCTTTCCAAAATATGTTGAATATATTAGCTCTTCAGATGCAGATTTTTTGAAAAGGCATTTGGTTACAGTAATGACAGGCTGGTATGAAGCAATTATCAAACCAGAAGAAAAGCAGCTACGAAACATTCTCGAAAAAGATAAAAAGCTAAAAGAGTCTATGTATAAAAAGATGACAGCTGAAGAATTAGTAGAATGGGCGACAGGAGGCATCATTTATCATCCCGAACCAAGTGTAAAGAATGTGATGCTCATTCCCCAATATACATACAGGCCGTGGAATATTGAAGCTGATATAGAAGAAACAAAAGTATTCTATTACTCAGTATCGGATGAGAGTATAAGAGATACGAAGCCCTATGCAGTTAATCCATCATTAGTTCTTAGATACAAGGCATTAGGGGATGAAACAAGAATGAGAATGGTGAAATTACTTTCTGAAGGCGAATGTAGTTTACAAGAAATAACGGAGCGGTTAGCACTTGGGAAAACAACAGCTCATCACCATTTAAAAATTTTAAAAACAGCAAAACTAGTCGATACTGAAACATCTAAATATAAATTAAAACAACAAGCACTCCATTGGATGAATGAGGAAATGGGCATCTATCTTTCACAATAATGTTGAAATCAGGTGAGGAACGATAATGATAAGGTTAAAGATTAACAACGAGCTAGAATTGAAGGGTTTTATGTATGAAGAGGCGGATGAACTATTTGCGCTTATTAATGAGAATCGTACATACTTACGCGAATGGCTTCCATGGGTAGATGGAACAAAATCTGTTCAAGATTCAAAAGCGTTTATTGACCATACAGTTGAACAAATGGATCGAAATACTGGCTTAACCGTTGGTATTAGAGAAAACGGAAAGTTAATCGGCATCATTGGCTATAATAAGTTGAATCATGCCAATCGGATAGGTACAATCGGGTATTGGCTTTCACAGCAGGCAGAAGGTAAAGGTTTGATGACAAAAGCTGTGCAAGCGATGATTTCCTACGGATTTACTCAGCTTAATTTAAATAAAGTAGAAATTCATGCTGCAGTTAAAAATAGTAAAAGTCGTCGTATACCTGAAAAGCTTGGTTTTGTATATGAAGGAACGATTAGAGATGGCGAATGGCTCTATCATTATTATGTTGACACAGTTATTTATGGTTTGTTGAAAAGAGAATATAAGTGATGAGCTACCATTGATGCAAGAACAAATTCTATTTAAAAGAATTTGTTCTTTTCTTTATGAATAGAGTAGGAAAAAGGATTTACTTCTAGAATCTTATTAAAGATAGAAAGTGGGTGGAGGATGAGAGATGGAAATTAAAACAGAGGCAAAGAAAAATGTAAGATGGAAGCGCTTGCTACTATGGATGGGAGGGAGTCTTCTTGGGCTCATTCTACTTGTAATCATTGGCGCTTATTATTTCTTGAATCGCCCGTTACCTCAAGTTAATGGTGATATTCAACTGAAAGGGTTACAACAAGCTGTTGAGGTGGTCCGAGATGAAATGGGTGTTCCTCATATAGAAGCAACGAATGAGTATGACCTTTACTTTTCCCAAGGATATGTACAAGCGCAAGATCGTCTATTTCAAATGGACTTAAGTAGGCGGCAGGCATCTGGGAGATTAAGTGAAGTAATTGGTGAATCGACAGTAGATACAGATAAGTATTTCCGTACCTTGGGCTTAAGAAGAGCAGCAGAAGAATCAGTAGCTGAATATTCAGATGAGGGGATGCGGGTATTAAATGCATTTGCAGACGGAGTAAATGCCTATATAGAGGAATTACATACCACTGGAAAGTGGCCAATAGAATTTACGATACTTGGCTATAAACCGGAAGCATGGAAACCAATTGACTCATTAACAATTGGTAAGTATATGGCCTTTGATTTGGGCGGACATTGGAAAGATCAAGCTTTTAGACAGTATCTGTTGCAAACATTTCCTGAAGAAAAAGCGTATGATTTATTTCCGACCTATCCAGAAGAGGCACCAACTATTATTACTAAAGAACAATTAGATTTTTCAACCGCCTTTGCTCAAGCTGTTATCCCACATGAATTCAATGGGAGTAACAATTGGGTGGTAAGCGGAGATAAAACGGCAACTGGCAAAAGTCTTTTAGCAGATGATCCCCATTTAGGGTTGGCGACTCCTTCTGTATGGTATCAAATGCACTTACAGTCTGATGAAGTGAATGTAGGTGGAGTGATATTTGCCGGAGTCCCTGGAATTATTTTAGGACATAACGAAAACATCGCATGGGGTGTGACTAATACTGGTCCTGATGTGCAAGATCTTTATATTGAAAAAAGAAATCCAGAAGATCCTCACTTGTTTCTTTATAACGACAAATGGGAGAAGGCTCAAGTGATAGCTGAGCCTATAAAGGTAAAGGATAGTGAAACAATTGATTATGAAGTCATAGAGACAAGACATGGGCCTATTATTTCAGAGTTTGCCGCCGATGCTGCTACTAGTGAAACGGCACTTTCATTACAGTGGACAGCATTAGAGGCAACGACAGAACTAGAGGCGATTTTAAATATGAATCACGCTGAAAATTGGAAAGAATTCGAAGAGGCATTAGCAGCTTTTGAAGCACCAGCACAAAATTTTGTTTTTACAGATCGAGAAGGAAATATTGCTTATAAGGCGAATGGAAAAATTCCTATCAGGAAAAAAGGAAATGGCCTATTACCTGTACCGGGATGGACAGATGAGTATGCTTGGGAAGGTGCGATTCCTTATGACGAATTACCAACTATCGTCAATCCGGAAGAAGGTTTTATTTCTACAGCCAATAATAAGGTGGTAGGAGATGATTACCGTTATCATATCAGTCACAATTGGGCGCAACCATATAGACAAATGCGTATTCAAGAAGTATTAAGTGGAAGCAATAAATTAACTGCAGAAAATATGATGGAACTACAAATGGATGAAAAGAACCTTCAGGCAGAAGAATTTGTGCCTGTGATGCTTAAGCAATTAGCAAACGAAAAAGGTGAGAACATCCAATCAGCCCTTGACATCTTATCGAAATGGGACTATCAAGATCATCAAGATCTTGCTGCTCCTTATATTTTTAATCGCTGGATGGTTGAAATAGGAGAAGCATTATTTGAAGAGCAGATTCCAAAAGAAACGTTAGAATTATTTGGTGGTAAAAGATCGGCTGTTGATCAGCTTCTGCGTAATGCATTTGCAGGTAACCCGGGGCCATGGGTGAAGGATGTAGGGGGCATTAATGAATTATTAGTTGTATCGTTAACGGAAACACTTTCACAAATACAGGAAGATGAAGGCGGCGATATGGCAAATTGGAACTGGGGAGATTATCACCAAGTTTCCTTCACACACCCGTTATCTAGCGTAGCTCCTTTAAATTATTTATTTAATTATCAAGGTAGTATGGCAACAGGAGGAAGTGCTGTCACTGTTAAGGCAGCTGCATTTAAAAATGATGGGACGGTGAATCACGGAGCATCATGGCGATTTGTTATGGATATGAACAATCCAATGCAGGCTTATCATATCGTCGGTCCAGGTCAATCTGGGCATGTATCGAGTGACTGGTATCAAAATCAAATGGCGGATTGGGTAGAGGGAGATTATCATAAGACTACTTTAGGGGAGCCTGAAGGGAAGAGACTACTCTTAACACCAGAAGAATGATTATCTAGGATTTTTGAGTTGATAAGAAGAAGATAAATCCAACGCATTTTTTAATCGATTAAGATTTTACCCTTTTTAATATGTACGGACTAGAGAAAGGTGAATGAGAAGAGAAATAGCCAGCTAAAATAACTTTTTGGCTGGCTAAAAAATGTAATTAAATGATTACAAAAGAAAGCTTGCTATCCAAGAAATCAAAGGAATGGTTAAGATAGAAATTAACGTGCTATATACCGTTACCATAATGGCTTCGTTTTCTTCTTGTGTGTAGCGGGAAAATAATACTGAAGCCAGCATGAAGGTAGGCATACTTGTTAAAATAACTAATAAGAAAGTTAAATCTGTTTGTATTGACGTAAAACGTAAACAAATGATGGCGAAAAGTGGTAATATCAACAATTTCATTAATAAAGGAAACCATAAACCTTGAAAGTAAAACCGTCGTCCAACTTGAAAGAAAGTTGGAAGCAGAAAGCCTATATATAACATGGCTAATGGCGCAGCTAAGTTAGATAGCATTGAAGCCAGTTGCTTGAATATGATCGGAGCTTCCCAACCACTGATTACATATAACAACCCCAAACTAATGGCTAATAAAGGTATGTTTAATAAAGCTTTTAATTGTTTAAATTGGAATTTTTGATTGCTTTGTAATAAATAGATACCTAATGAAAAAAGAACGACATCTAACCCTGCATCAAATACAGCGGCTAATAATCCACCGAGAGGCCCAAATAATGTAGCACTAAGAGGGATGCCGATGAAACCTGTATTACCTAGGGCGGCGAGTAAAGCCAATTGTTTAGGCTGATTAAGGTGTAAAAGACGGCCTAGAACTAATGTAAGAATAATACCTCCAGCATTAAATACAATGGATATCCCGAATACGAGAAAGACTTGTTGGAAAATGACGTCCGTAATTTTAGTATTGAAAACACCATTCAATATAATAAAGGGAACAGCTAGATTTAAAATAATCATCATTAATATATTTTTCATTTCTGCTGTGATTGATATCTTTAAAGCGATTAGTGCTCCGAAAACAATGATTATACCCATTGTTGAAATCGCAAGAATAACAGAGGTGACTTCCATATGACACTCCTTTCAGTATAAATTATACTGAAAATTCTTATATTTTTATAGTTCATAAAAGCAGAAAACTATAAAAATATCATTGGACCATTTATACTTAACGACAATAAGAAAGGTGTGGGTAGCTATGGTTGCTAAAGTAGCGATAGTAACAGGAGCGAATTCAGGAATGGGCTTAGAAACGACAATCGGTCTTGTAAATAAAAATGTAAAAGTAATCATGCTCTGTAGAAGTAAAATAAGAGGTGAAGCCGCGCTACAAAAAGTGAAAGCCATTACAGGAAAAGAAAATGTAGATTTAATGCTCTGTGATTTAAGTTCTATCAAAAGCATCGATGATTTTGTGGCAACCTTTTCTAGTAAATATCATCATTTGGATCTTTTAATCAATAATGCAGGCGTAGTGACAATAAAAAGGCAAGAAACAGTTGATGGATTTGAGATGATGTTAGGGGTAAATCATCTCGGTCATTTCCATTTAACCAACCAATTATTAGAAGCTTTGAAGGCTTCGGCTGCTGCAAGAATTGTCATTGTATCTTCTGGTGCCCATAAATGGGGGAAAATTGATTTTTCAGATCCGTTTTTTAAAAAGAGTTTTAATGTAGCAAAAGGTTATGGAAGATCGAAGCTAGCCAATTTATTATTCATGAAAGGTTTACATGAAAGAGTAGCGCATACAAATGTGACAGTGAATGCACTTCATCCAGGAGCTGTTGCCACAAACATAGGTGTGGATAGAGAAACAGGGTTTGGTGGCAAAGTGGTAAAATTGCTGGTGCCTTTTTTTAAAACGGCAGAGCAAGGAGCAGAAACGGCCATCTATTTAGCAACGAGTGCAGATGTAGAAGGGATATCCGGTGAGTACTTTATTGACAAGAAAAAAGCCCCTGTCTCTAAAAGGGCGAGTGATCCCCAACTAATCGAACACTTTTGGAGGTGGAGCATAGATCAGACGACGCTTTAGCTAATAATATCTAATAGCTAATTAAGATAACTCTATGGAAAGAAAAGATTAAACAAGTGAATAAAAGTTTATTCGAATCGTTTCATGCTTAAATGAAAGGAAATGAGAGTAGAAGAATGACAAGAGTTTATTAAGATAATAGACAAAGGGGATGAGACAAGTCTGAAAAAGTAGATTTCCTGATGGCACATAAACAAAAGTAGAGGAACAAATTTACGTTGATAAAGCATTTAGAAGTAGTAGAAATGAATAAAGGACAATGAAATCAATATAAGAAGATTAAAGGAAAGGATGGAGGCAGAAATGAGTTTTAAAGCATTAGTTGTAGATAAAAATGATAATGATTTTTCTATCCAATTGCGTCAGTTTGAGGTAAAGGATCTACCTGCTGGAGAAGTACTCATTAAAGTAAAATACTCCAGAGTAAATTATAAGGACAGTCTAGCTAGTATACCTAATGGAAATATCGTTAGGGAATATCCTATGGTACCGGGTATTGACTTAGCAGGCATCGTTGTTTCATCTCAACATCCTGATTTTTCAGAAGGAGATGAAGTCATCGCTACGAGTTATGAAATTGGAGTATCTAGATACGGAGGTTATAGTGAATATGCGCGAGTACCTGCACAATGGGTACTCCCACTTCCTAAAGGACTTACATTAAAAAAAGCAATGACGATTGGTACAGCTGGATTAACAGCGGCTCTTTCCATATTAAAATTAGAACAGAATGGCCTAACTGCAAATGATGGGAAGGTGCTAGTTACAGGGGCTACAGGTGGCGTTGGGAGTTTTGCTGTTGCCTTGTTAGCTAACCGTGGGTATGAAGTTGTCGCAAGCACTGGAAAAAAGAATGAGCGTGATTACTTAGTGAACTTAGGAGCTTCTTCAGTGATTACAAGGGAAGAAGTATATGATGGGAAGTTAAGCGCATTAAGCAAGCAAAAATGGATAGCAGCGATTGATCCTGTCGGTGGAGAGCCATTAGCATCCTTGTTAAGCCAAATACAATATGGGGGTGCTGTAGCGGTCAGTGGTTTAACAGCTGGAACGAATCTACCTACGACTGTTTTTCCATTTATTTTACGTGGTGTTAGTCTCCTTGGGGTTGATTCCGTTTTCTGTCCAATGGAAACGAGGGAAGAAGCCTGGGCACTATTAGCAGAAGAAAGTGATAAACTTCCGTATGATCAGTTTATTTTTCAAGAAGTTTCATTGAATGAAGTGGAGCATGCCTTGCCGTTGCTTTTAAAAGGAGAAACGAGAGGCAGAGTGCTTGTACATATATAGTCTCCGCTCATAATAACTGATAAAAAGACGGCCTAATTTCCGATAAGAATGGAGCGAAAGACATGCAGTTGAAAAGTAATCGTCTCGTCATTCGTTCATATATGTATGAAGATTATGAAGCTTGGATAGCGGGATTAAAGAACCGTCTAGTATCGCAATCACGTCATGATGAAGGTCGCCCACATGATTTATCTGCTTATACCAAAGATAAATTCAAGAAGAAAATCGAGCAATGGAGCAAGCAAGAGGATGATTGGCAATTATTTGAGCTGGGTATATTCAGAGAAAATGATGGTGCACATATAGGAAAAATAGAAATGTATCGAACACAGAGGAATGGCAAGGAGTTAGTACTACTTGGATATGCGATTCACAATCAATATTGGCGAAAAGGATATGGAAAAGAAAGTATAGTAACGATTATCCCTTTTATTTTTCAATATTTACAACCTGAAAGAATAGAATTACATATTGATAGTGATAACTTCGCTTCCATTCATTTAGCAGAATCTATTGGTTTTAATTATGAAGAAAAACAGTCTCAATTCTCATTTGATAGTGGAGAATGGAGCGAATTTTTTATCTATTATTTAGAGAAATAAGAAGAGGCTCCGCTTATAAAGGGGAGCCTTTCTAATATTAAGCGTTCAATTTTTCTTTCTCGTAAACAGGTACCCAACCTTCTGGTGTAACAAAGAGGCGAATAGCAACAACTTTTCGATCATCAGCTAAGGTGAAATAGTGACGTGTGTTTACGGGTACAGAAATTAAATCACCTGGATCTAAATGGACTTCAAAAAACGATTCATCTTTTCCTTGGATAATAAAGACCCCATGCCCACTTACGATAAAGCGGACTTCATCATCTGTATGGTGGTGCTCTCTTTGAAAGTTAATTAATAATTCATCCAAATTTGGCGTACTGTCTGAAAGTGAAATTACATCTGCAGCTTTGTAGCCGCGTTTTTCAGAAATGGTTTTGATTTCAGTTGAAAATGCATCTAGTATGGCTTGCTTTTCATCATCAGACAAGTCGTATTTTTCGTGTAATGTCACTTCTAATTGTTCGATGTTCCAATTTTCATAGATGACTTCTTGTGCAGTTAAAAATGTAGCTACCTCTTGTTGATCAGTAATCACTTTTTCTTCGTTTTTAAATTTAATAATTGCCATGTAAAACGCCTCCTTTTAATTGAATAAGAGATAATTTATATTGAAATAAAAATTCGCAAGCTTCTAATAATTTTTTTGCTTCGAATCCATTGACTCCCCAAACAGTAATCCCATGGTTATGAATTAAGACTGCCCCTTTCTCTTTACTGACGTAAGCAGAAAAGTGGGCCGCTAATGTAGGAATATCCGCATCATTGCGAATGATCGGGATGGTGAGTATATCATCTTCTCCCCATAATCCAAATGCTTTAATTAACTCTTGATGCTGAAAAGTTACTGCCCCTTCCTGATAGAAAAGCTCAGAAATAACATTATTAGCGACTGTATGCACATGTAGACTTGCGCCTGCAGGTGTTTTCTTATAGATTTCACAATGTAATAAAGTCTCGGCTGAAGGTTTAGCTGACGTGCTTTCTAGAGGCCTTCCTTCTAAGTCTACTAATAAAAAATCATTGGCTGTTCGCTTTCTTTTATCAAGTCCGCTTGAAGTGACTAAAAAGCTGTTTTCATCTACGCGAATGGATAAATTACCACTAGTACCCATAAACCAATCTCTAGCTGCTAATTCATCTTTAATATCAGCTAATGTATCCCACTTTGTTTCATACGTTGTCATGATTTCGCACCAACTAGTTCATCGAGGTATTCAATACAATCATGGAAGGTTTCAAAAGGTGTATAAGAAATACCAGTGTCTTCACATTTTTGAATTAAGAAATCTCTAGCAAGGACGGCATCAGCTATTTTGGCTGCTTCAAAGTCTGTAATCGAATCACCAATAAGAATATTAAAGTGTTCAGGAGATGAGTGTTGTCTAATAATGGTTGGTTTACAACAGCCACAACCTTTGGAAGAACATAATTCGTCACACTGATGTGGATAGTGAATATCTATCGTTTCTAAAGCAAAGCTTGCATGATTGCAAAATACTTTCGTAAACGGCCCATAAGGCTCAAGTACTGGTTCTAAAAAAAAGTCAATCCCACCACTGACAATATAAAGAGGGATATCGTTTTCATGTGTATATCTAACAAAAGCGGAAAATCCTTCACGAATTTCTGCGCTATTTAATACAAAATTGATAATCTCTTCTTTTTTACTTGTTGGTAAAAGAGAAAAGAGGTTTTTTACACCTTCTTGGATAGAAATATTTTGAGCTAAAATATCTTCCTTGATCTGTTTTGCTTCAATAGGACCGAAATGCTCCATAATCTTTACAATGTTATCGTTATTAGTAATTGTTCCATCAAAATCACAAAAAATCATTGGTTTTGTCATCTTTACGACGTACCTCCCCATTTTGCTAATGCTGCTTCCAATTCTTTCGTTTTTGTTGCACGATGAGTATTTTGTTGTATAGCGTGATCAATGGCCTGCCTAAATGCTCTCACGCCCGCAGCTGCTCCTTCAGGATGACCATGAACTCCTCCGCCCGCATTAATAATGCAATCATTGCCAAAGTCTTGATAAAGTAACGGAACTAAACCTGGATGAATGCCTGCTGAAGGTACCGGGAATGCCTGATTCAAGCCATTTTCTTCGGTTAACTGTCTAGCGATGGCTAAAGTTTTTTCTTTTTCCATGGCAACAGAACCATATGGAGAAGGAAATAAAGAAAAATCTGCACCTGCTAGGCGAGTAAGATTACCGAGTAATAAGTCAGGAGCGACACCATAGAAGTTTGAAGAAATATAGGCTCCACTATAAGCAGGATGTGCCATGATAGGTAACTGCACTTCACTGTTTTCAGCTAATGATTGGAGCATATCTAGTCCGTAAGTGTGGACATTGAATAATAATGCATCCGCCCCTAATTCGGTCGCCTTTTTTGCTTTATCTAGTAAATCAATTGTTCTCCCAGATAAATTGACTGCATATTGTGTTCTTTTTCCAGTCTTTTCATAGACTTCATCTAGTATTTCTTTACCTGCGATAATTCTATCTTCTAAAGAGATGTTGACATCAAAAAGAATTTCATCATCTTTTACAATATCAACGCCTCCCATGGCCTGGTCTCTTAACTGTTCTCTTAAAAAGTGAATATCCCTGCCGATGATGCCTTTAAATATACTCATAAGTAATGGGCGATCTTGTATATTTAGTTTCGATCTTATATTTTTTATACCGAATTTTGGTCCTGAAAAACGGGAAAGATCTTTCTTATCAAATTCCAGGTTTAATAATTTTACTTCACCATCTAGAGATAATTTACCAAAAACGGTTGTTAGGATAGCTGGAATATCAAATGTGAAATTATATGTAGGATAGGCGATACTCATTTCGCACCTTACTTCACCGAAACGATTGGGATGTTCATCGTCATAAAATTCTTGTAGTGCAGTGACTCTGCCTTTATGTTTTAGTAATTGTTTTTGCTCAAGTAATGGTAACGCTGTCCAAGATCCTATCGTTAAGCCTAAAGCGATATCCTCTGCTTTCTTCTCTAATGAACCGGGTCTTGCGTATACTTGATAAGTTGCAATGACATCTCCCATATGAGAACCCTCCCTGATGATTTCGAATGGATATTAAAATAAAAAACCCTCTTCTTAATTAATAAGAAGAGGGTTAGTTCGCAGTTGATAGAACCTTCTCCTTATCTGTCAGCATGATTGCTGCAAGAATTAGCACCGTGTTCATTTAGAATCGGTTGCCGGGCTTCATCGGGCTCGTCCCTCCGCCTGCTCTTGATAAGAAAATTTATGTTTATCGTTTTAAATTTTTGCACAATTGTATTATGTCACCAGGTGTTTTATCTGTCAACAGAGAATTTTTTACGTAATATGACAAAATTCTTTTATGCTTAAAAAGATGAAAAATTTTAAAAAAAGATTGACACTTTTTTATAATCGGTGCTAGTATGTGCTCAAGATATTTCAAAAAAATGAATCTTTTATACTCTTATCAAGAGCAGGTGGAGGGAAATATGGCCCGATGAAACCCAGCAACCGACCGTAATATCGTTGTGAAACGAGGCGCAGCTAGAGATGTCTGCGCCCAATGTAAGGCACGGTGCTAATTCCATTCAGAATTTATTCTGGAAAGATGAGAGGCAAAATCGTACTGACGAATGCCTCTTTCTGTACTGGAAAGGGGCATTTTTGTTTCTGTAGTGACAAAGCAGGTCCGACTACATCTCTTTATGTAGTCACCCCTGTTTTGTGCAGCAGAGAAATAATGAAATAAGGGGGAAGAGAGATGGCTGTTTTAGAGAATATAGGGTATCGCGCTTTAACAGAGGAATCTGCATGTGAATACGTAAAGAGTTTAAATCTGTTCTTACCGGATGAAAAAATGACGGTGGAAGAGATTGGTGATGGTAATTTGAATTATGTTTTCCGTATTGCTTCTAATCGTAAAAGTGTAATTATTAAGCAAGCACTCCCCTATGCAAAAGTAGTGGGAGAAAGCTGGCCGCTAACACTTAAACGAGCAAAACTGGAGGCAGAAGTGCTTAAGAAGCATGGTGAAGCAGTTCCTCACCTTGTCCCAGCAGTACTAGCAACAGATGAAGAGCTTGCATTAACTGTAATGGAGGACCTTTCGCATTTGACAATTGTAAGAGAGGGATTGATTCAAGGGAATCATTATCCGAAGTTATCAGCTGATATTGGTGAGTACTTAGCAAAGACATTGTTTTTAACTTCAGATTTTGCTCTTCATCCGTTTGAGAAAAAGAAATTGGTTGCTAAATTTTCAAATCCTGAACTATGTAAAATCACTGAGGATTTAGTATTCACCGATCCATTTTTTGATGTGGAAACGAATGATTTTGAAGCTGGGTTGGCGGAAAGTGTTCAGCAACTATGGGCTAATGACAAGTTGAAACTCGAAGTAGCAAAAATAAAATATGCTTTTCTCACTGAAGCAGAGAGCTTACTACATGGTGACCTACATACGGGAAGTATTTTTGCGAGTAAGTACGAGACGAAAGTCATTGATCCTGAGTTCGGCTTTTATGGTCCGATTGGATTTGATGTCGGCCAATATATTGCCCATCTAATTTTCCAAGTACTTGTACGAAACGAAAACGATAGAATGGTTATTCGCCAACAGATTGAAGAGGTATGGGATGTGTTTTCTTATCATTTTTCAGAAGCTTGGCAAAATTCTGTTGTTCATCCTTTTACTAAAGTACCAGGCGCGCTAGAATATTTTCTAGCTAAAGTATTTAAAGATGCAATCGGAGTAGCGGGATGTGAATTAATACGAAGAACAATCGGACTGTCGCATGTGAAGGATCTTGATGGGATAGAAGATAGTTCAATTAGATTAGATGTGAAGCAGGCAACAATACAATTAGGCTCATCCTTGATAATTAATCGCGAAAACATAGTAACAATCTCGCAACTTCTTAAGGAACTTGAGGTGTATACACCATGAGTATACCAACACCCATTGAATGGCAAGAAGGTAGATTGAAAATTCTAGATCAAACGTTATTACCGCATCAAACAAGTTGGATAGAACTCGAAACCATTGAAGATGTCTTTGAGGCGATTATTCAGTTGAAAGTGCGAGGAGCGCCAGCTATTGGAATCACTGCTGCTTATGGTTTAGCGATTGCTGCAAAAAAATACGAAGGTGTCGACATCGAAACTTTCCATCTTAGAATTCATGAAGATTATCTTTATCTTGTGGGTTCTAGGCCGACAGCCGTTAATTTGTTCTGGGCTTTGGATCGAATGATGAAAGGAATAGAAACTCTTTATTCAACAGAAGAGGCGATTCTCAGTTTAGAGCAAGAAGCAAAGCGAATCCATCAAGAAGACGAAGAGATTTGTCGGCAAATTGGCGAAAATGCACTCAGTCTCTTGAATGGAAAGAAAAAAGTATTAACGATTTGCAATGCGGGGACGATTGCTACAGGGAAATACGGTACAGCGCTGGCACCGTTTCATTTAGGTAAGGAAAGAGGCGTTGACTTTCAAGTATACGCTTGTGAAACGAGACCGGTTCTACAGGGGGCGCGCCTAACGGCATGGGAACTTCAACAGTCCAATGTGGACGTGACGGTCATAACTGATAATATGGCTGCTCATACGATAGCAACAAAGGGGATTGAAGCGATTATAGTCGGGGCAGATCGCATTGCCAGGAATGGAGATACAGCAAATAAAATCGGGACATGGCAACTAGCTATTTTAGCAAACTATTTTCAGATTCCTTTCTATGTAGCTGCACCATTGTCAACATTTGACTTCTCTATTGCATCAGGGGCAGATATTCCGATTGAGGAGAGGTTGGCGGAAGAGGTGACTCATATCGGTCCATACCAGGTTACACCAGAAGGAACGAAAGTATTTAATCCGGCGTTTGATGTGACAACTGCTAATTTAATTACTGCAATCATTACAGAAAAAGGCATTTTTGCAGCAGATCAAAGCAAACTGGCACTATTGAATAAAACAGAAGAGGGAGTTAAGGTATGAAGAACAATCGAATAGGATTAGCGTTTTTTATTATTTTTATTTTAATTTTGGCAGGCTGTCAGCCAAAAGGAAGCAGCTCAAATAGTGAAGCAACTGCATCAACTAAAGAACATCCCTTGGCTAATAAAAAAATCGCACTGATTATGCAAATTAATTTAGGGACATTTTCCGCCCAATATATTGAAGGGGTAAAAGAGCAGGTAGAAAAGTTTGGTGGAACCGTTCAAGTATTTACTTCAGAAGGTGACTTAGCAAAAATGGCTTCTAATTTAGATGCAGCGATTAATCAAAAATTTGATGGGATATTAATCGATCATGGAACGAAGGAAGCGTTAACACAAGGGGTAGAAAAAGCGGTTGCGCAAGATATACCTGTAGTCGTCTTTGATGCTGACATTGCTGTGAAAGATGTCACTGTACTTCAACAAGGCGATGAAGAAATGGCGAAGTTGACATTAACCAAGCTTGCAGAAGATGCAGGAGGGAAAGCGAATATTGTTAAGATTTGGGTAGCTGGATTTGCACCGATGGAAAGAAGACAAATAGCGTATGAACAATTTTTAAAAGAGAATGCAGATATTAAGGAAGTAGCCGCATTTGGTGCTGCGACCGACAATACAGCATTAGATACGCAAGCACAAATGGAAGCAATTTTAAAACAATATCCAAATGAAGGTGAAATTACAGCCGTTTGGGCAGCATGGGACGAGTTTGCTAAAGGAGCTGTCAGAGCGCTAGAGCAAGCAGGTAGAGAAGATATTAAAGTCTACGGAATTGATATGAGTGACGAAGATCTGCAACTGATACAAAAAGAAAACAGTTCATGGGAAGCCACAGCTGCCGTTGATCCAAAAGATATTGGTCGTATTCAAGTTCGATATTTATACCAAAAATTAAACGGTGATTCGCCAAACGAAAAAGTTATCCTTGATCCTGTTTTTGTAGAGAAGAGTCAATTACCTGATGAGGCAATTACTACAAATGAACTGCATGAATATATAGATGGTTGGGGAGAAAGTGAACAAGGTTATACGGAAGAACTAAAAGCACTTGAAGACAAGTGAATGAAAATAGTTTGTAGCTAGTCAACCGACTTCTAGAGAGTCGGTTTTCGTATCTATGAAGGGAGGGCTCCTTTAAATGAGTGAAGTTGTTTTGGAAATGAAAAAAATTAGTAAAAGTTTCGGACAAGTTATGGCACTAAGGGACGGGGAATTAGTGGTTCATAAAGGAGAAATACATGCTTTGCTCGGAGCAAATGGAGCTGGGAAGAGTACATTAATGAAAATTCTTTCTGGAGTATATAGACAAGACCAAGGAGAAATCCTGGTTAACAACGAAGAAGCTCTTTTTCAACACCCTCGTGACGCGAAAGAAAAAGGAATATTTTGCGTTTATCAGGAGGTTGATACAGCCATTGTTCCCCAGCTTACTGTAGCAGAAAATATTATGCTTGATCGCTTTTCACAAGAGAAAGGGTGGTTCTTCTCTCGTAAGGAATTACATCGCCAGGCACAGGAAGCATTAACATTACTAGATGTGAATGATATGGATCTAAACCAAGCAGCTTCTAATCTAAGTCTTGCGAAAAAGCAATTGGTTCTTATCGCTAGGGCGTTAGTGCAAACGACTAAAGTGATTATTTTTGACGAGCCAACTGCGCCGTTATCACATAGAGAGGCAGAAAAATTATTTCATGTCATCAGGCAACTAAGAGGAAAAGGAATTGGTTGTATTTTTATTACACATCGTTTACCTGAAGTATTTGCCATTGCTGATGTGGTGACCGTTATGAGAGATGGGCGTCGAATTTCAACCGTACCAATTGATCAGATAACGCAGGAAATGGTGATTGAACAAATGCTTGGAGAAGTGTGGCATGAGGAAAGTAAGATTATGCACAGTTATAAACGAGGGGAAGAGGTCTTAGCTCTTAAGAATATCAATCTTGGAAAGTTACAAAATATTAGTTTAAATGTATATGAAGGTGAAGTTGTAGGCATTGCGGGTTTGGTAGGTGCTGGTAAAACGGAACTAGCAAAAACGATATTTGGAAACACACCAGCCAAATCAGGAGAAATCATGGTCTCTGGTAAGAAGGTACAATTGAAGCATCCCAAAGCAGCTATTGCTTGTGGTATCACTCATATTCCTGAAGAACGCCGGAAAGAAGGGCTATTCATTAATGAAACGATATCGAAGAATGTAACATTCCCACAGCTAAAAAAGTATGTAAGAGCGGGATTTATGAACAGAAAGGCTGAGAGAAAAGCTACTGAAGAAGTGATTTCAACTTTGCAGGTAAAAACAAAAGATGCAGAGGTCGAAGTGAATCATTTAAGTGGAGGAAATCAGCAGAAGATCGTTATCGGTAAGTGGTTATCAGATGAAGCAAAGATTTATTTATTTGATGAGCCTACTAAAGGTGTGGACATCGGTGCGAAAAGAGAGATTCTTAAACTAATTCAACAGCTTGCAAAAGAAGGCAAGGCCATTTTGTATTTTAGTAGTGAAATACAAGAATTATTAACTGTTTGTCATAGAGTATTAGTGATGTATGATGGCAAATTCGTAAAAGAGTTTACGCAAGAAAAGGCAACGAAAGAAAAGATTCTACTATATGCAAGTGGTGGAAAGGAAGTCAATCATGAAGGACAAATTGATCGCATTTCTATTTAAATACGGGGCAATTACGTTACTTATTCTTATTATTTGCTATTTTACAAGTGTGAGCTCATTCTTTTTAACCTATGATAATTTTTCGGATATATTACGTTCCATTTCGATTGTCACTGTGCTGGCGCTCGGTGTCACATTTACATTAGTAGTTGACGGCTTTGATTTATCTGTTGGCTCGACAATGTCACTCGCAACTGTTTTTACTGCTTCACTGATGGTATGGTACGATTTACCGCTATGGTTAGTTCTCCTATTACCGATTATCGTTGGAGTGGCTGTGGGACTATTTAATTCGTTTTTAATTGTTGTAATTGGCATTCCTGATTTATTAGCCACATTGAGCAGTATGTATATCGTAGCGGGATTACATCGGACTTATACAGAAGGATACTCTATCTATAACCATATGCCACTAACATCTGGTGGAACAGCAATTGGTGCGTTTTCTAATGCCTTTCTATGGATTGGTCAAGGGCATTTATTAGGTATTCCCGTACCCGTATGGATCATGATGATTTTAGTGTTAGCTTCCTACTGCTTTTTAAACTATACAAGATGGGGCAGAATCTTCTATATGACAGGAGGGAATGCCGAAGCTGCGACCTTATCTGGTGTAAAAGTGAAGAAAATTAAATGCATGGCTTATGTGATTTCTGGAATTTTTGCTAGCATAGCAGGGGTTTTATTTACTGCTAGGGTAGGATCAGGGCAAATCGATGCAGGTGCACCACTACTGATGGAAGCAGTTGCAGCTGTATTTGTTGGCTACTCGGTACTAGGGGCTGGAAAACCCAATGCGCTAGGTACATTCTTTGGTGCAGCAGTCATCGGCGTATTATTAAATGGTTTAACAATTATGAATCTACCTTATTATGCTTTTGACATTATTAAAGGGACCGTACTCGTGTTAGCATTGGCTGTGACTTATATGTATGCGAAAAATAAGTCTTCAACAAATAGCTTATAAAGAAGTAGTGGGTGAGGCAAAACAGATAGAAGCCAAACATAGAGGAGTTTGCGCCGGGGGTGTATTTGTTATTTTTTATTTTTAACTGGCGTAATTTTTTTGGGGTTTCCTCTATATGGATGCAGTTGTTTACTTATCTACTATATGAATGAGCAAACTGGTTTACATAGCTCACCATGCAGATGAGGCAGCCGAAGCATGCATAGCTTTACTCTATCTTTTTTCACGGAAATGCACTCTCCAGCATGGTTTAATAACAAGCACACAGCTGATAAAAAGACCGCTGAACATTTAATGTTCAGCGGCTATTTAGTCGATTATTTTTCTTTTATGGATGCTTCAATATAGTTATTCATTTCTTTTTCAATTAGTTCAGCCAGTGATTCTGCCCCTGTTTTTCCTACATGGACGCCATCACCACCGAAGTATTCAGGATGATTTTCTCCAAGTTCGTGCCAATCGACTAGTGTGACATGGTCTTCACCTTTCGCCTTTTTCAATAAAGCGTCATTTACATCTTCTTCCCATGAACGTGGTACTTTTGTATTTACAAGATAGATATCTGCTTCACTAAATAAATCAATTAGTTGATCTAAATGCTTCTCACGGAAAAAGCCGTTTGTACCTAACATGAAAATGATCGCATTTTCTTTTTGGTTAAAGGAAATGTATTGCTGACTTACATCGACTGCTTGATGAACTTGACGCCCCACCTTCGCATCAATTGTAATAGCAGGAAAGCGTAGCTGTAAACTTGGTGCAACATCAAGCATTAATGAATCACCAATGGCCAGAATTTGGTTATAATGCTCAGCGGCAGGGAGTGGCTCTGCCTGTATTTCTACTTCATCCTCTACTTCTTCCGTACCTTCTGTCTTCTCCTTTGGCGCTTCTTTTGAGGAGTCATTTTTCTCTGGCACATTCGAGGCTTCTTCTTTCGTTTCTTCTTTCGGTTGATCTGTACTGTTTTCTTGGGAAATAACTAATTCCGTTGGTTTCTCTTCCTGCTCTTCTCCTTTGACAACACCGGTCATACCGGCAATAAAGATAATAGCTGCTAATGGAACAAAAGCTGCACCCATTCTATACTTTCCATTTAAACTTTTCCATTTAAGAGGATTTATTTTCTTGAAATTTTTAAAGAATGCTCTAAAACCATATTTTCTAATCGGTTGCTCTAAGAATCGGTAGGATACTTCTGCTATTGCAAAAATAGCGATGAGCTGTAATAGCACTCTCCATAGTTGCGGTGATGCTATTTGGTCGACAGGCGTTGTTAAAATAATAATCGGATAATGCCATAAATAAATACCATATGAGCGTGTGCCAATCCACCTAAGTGGCTTCCATGATAGCCATTTGCTTAATATACTTGATGGGTGACAGACACAAGCAATGACAACCGCTGATAGGAGTGCAATTAGAAACATGCCTCCAATATATAGAAACGGATTATATTCATTAATGGTAAACATACATAGTAACAAAATCACTAGAGCACCGATACTTGTGACATTAAGTGTTTGTTTTAGTTGTGGTGAGAGTTTCTTAGCTGATAGTCTTTTCATTGGCCAAACAAGGGCTAACCAACAGCCAATTAATAATTCAAATGAACGTGTATCAGTCCCATAATAAACTCTGCTCGGATCACCATTGGGGTCATATTGTAATGACATCCATAAACAAGATAATAAAGCGCTTAAAAAGATAATTCTTGAAACGGTTGCTCGATTCTTGAAAATATAAATTAGAACCGTTAGAACAAGTGGCCATAATAGATAGAATTGTTCTTCAATCGCCAGTGACCATAGGTTTTTTATTGGGGATGGCGCAGCGAAACTATCAAAATAGGAAACCTCGTGGAAAATAAACCACCAGTTACTTACATAGAATAGAGAAGCTAGCGCATCACCACGCATAACGGATAACAAGTTTTGATGAAAAAGAACGACCCACACAAAGGTAATAAAAATCATTGCATAAGAAGCGGGTAATAAGCGGCGAGCACGACCAACCCAAAACTTCTTCAAATCTAATTTCATGCTTTTGTTTTGATCCGGTAAAAGAGTGGAAGTAATCAGGTAGCCAGATAGAACAAAGAATAAGCTAACGCCTAAAAACCCGCCTTCTGCCCAATCAAAGCGAAAGTGATAGGCAATCACGGCTAAAACAGCAATCGCTCTCAGTCCGTCGAGCCCGGTAATATAATGTGTGTGTGTCTTTTTTTTCATATGTACGTCCTCCATTTTTGATGCAATTAAACTCTAGCTGCCGGATGGAATCATCATCCGTTTAAAAGTGAACCACTAACTGATTTATGTATTATTTTCTAATAAACTTCATTTATATAAACATATAAAATAGACGATGAATCTATCGTATTTAGTTTCAAAAAGCTTGTAAAAAAATTTGCAGAATAGCGATAAAAAAGCACTACAATTATTCATTTTACTCTTATTATGTAATGATTTGGATAGGTGGAAAGAATGATATATTATAAGGGGGAAAAGTCCTGTTAAATAGGGAAAAATAAGCAGTTAACAGGGCAAAAGAATCTTTGGGTGGTCAATAACCTTATAGAAAAGGTCATTTTAAAAAGTTATTTAAAATGCAAGGCTCCAATTATGGCTTCTTCCCAAAAAGTAAGACCCCTCTTTTAAAATTTAAGAGAGGTCTCAATTATTTTTTATTCAAATCATATTTAATGGATATAACGATCACTCACTAGTAATTCATCAATCATTTCAGTTGGAATTTCAAACTGAACAACGCCCATATAACCAGGTGCCACTTCATATTCATCAAATGAGATGATAAGGTGATTTTCTTCGTTGATAAAGAATGATTGCTCTCGGTTAATAGTTGTAAATGATTCCACATCATCTAGCCAATAAATGAGATTTTCATCATTAGCCATATTCTGCTTCATTTGCTTTTTAACTTCTTCACTTATTACCTCTACATATGCTTCTGAAGTAAATAAACTTGGTAAAGTGAGAACCGTTTGTAACTCTTTATCGATGGTGAGGTAATCTTTTTGTTCATATCCAGATGCTTCGGCTTTAAACGTATGAAGTTCGATGGACAATATCTGATTATTTTCATTTACAATGCTGTAATCACTTTGAATAGCTAGATGACCGCTACTATCCGTATATTCTTGATATAATTGCTTTCCTTTTTCAAGAAAAGCTTGATTTAAATGAGTTTCTAGTTGGTGGTTTTCTAGACCAGAGATTTCTGGTATCTCTACATCAATTGATTTACTTTCTTCATCCTCGTGTATTTGATCAATGGTAATAACCTCAATAATTTGTTTTAAAATAGGCACTTCTGACATTGCTTTTGCCGCCTGAGGGCTAAAGTTTACCGTTGCTGTAAAAATACTCGCAGCAGCCACAATACTAGTTGGCCATAACCACCGCTTTTTCGAATGCTTTTGTTGGGTGTGACTAGTTAATGCGCTTTCGATGATGTCATCTAATTCTGCCGGTATAGGTATATCATTATATTGTCTACGCCATTCTTTCAGTCGATTACTCATCCATTTCATCTCCTTCTGTCAGTTCAAGCTTTAATAATTTTAAGCCGCGATATAATCGTGTCTTGACTGTATTGACATTCTCATCTATAACAGTGGCAATTTCTTGAATCTTTAAGTCTTCAAAATAGCGCAGTAAAATGACCGTTTTATATTGTAAGGGCAATTGTGCTAATGCATCATGTAAGTCAAAATGCATATAAACATCCTGTTCTCCTCTTTGCAAATAGGTGATTGTGTCATGATCTGATACAGTCATGCGTTTATGCTTTTTTAAGAAGTCGAGCGATGTACGTACGATAATCTTATAAAACCAACTTCTTAATGCATCGACATTTTCTAATTTATTGATTGAGAGCAATCCTTTTTTAATGGATTCACTAACAATATCTAAAGCATCTGCTTGGTTTCTAACATAACTATAAGCAAGCCGGTAGTAATCTTGTTTATGTTCTTCAACCATTTGTACAAACATATTTTGCTTATTCATCTTTCAAGGAGCTCCTTTTAAAAAACTTTGTACAATGGATAGACGATTGATCTCATAGAAAAAGTTTGTGCGGAAATGAACTTTTTATTTATTCATTATGCTAATGTTTGTTTAAGAATAGAATTCGAAGATAAAAGAAAAGGTGGAGAAACTGGAGGAGTGTTTATGGATCAACATTTATTCTTATTTGGTGGAAGTCCGCCTTTTGGAAGAAGTCATGGAAAGCAGTTTGCCAGTCTTTGCAATCAAAGAGACGGACATGTAGCGATATTTTGTTTGAATCGTAAAGGCTGGCAATCTTATATGTCTAAATATCAGCATATTTTAGAAGAAGAAGGTGTAACAGATTTTCGCTATTATTTATTAGAAGAGACTACGTTGATCAACAAAGAAAAAATAACTGGCATGATTATATGTGGCGGTGACACACTTTCCTATCATCACTATATCGTAACTAAAAGGGTAGGGGAGGAAATAAAGCAACTCTTTCAAGAAGGAGTGCCAATCGCAGGCTTTTCTGCCGGTGCTTTAATATGTCCAGCATATTGCATGGTTTCCCCGAGCGATTATAATGGAGAACAACGGATGATTTTAAATGGCTTAGGTATCTTACAAGGTTATATTATCGCTGCTCATTATACAAAATGGAACGAAAAGCAGAACCTAATTGCTGTAATGACTGAAACGAAGACAGAAAAAGGATTGGGCTTGGATGACGAAGCAAGTGTTTATTTGAAAAATGGACAGATTGAATCGTTAGAAGGGAAGAATGTACATATTTTTGAATAATTAGATCGAGAAGGGATGGAGTTCTGAATGGTAATCAAAGAGCTTTCCGCAGATGATGCGAAACAACTTGCACAATTGATGATGGATGTAGAGGCAAGCAGTCCTTATATGTTGATGGAAGCAGGGGAAAGAACATTAACGGTTGAAGGGGCAGAGGCTTTACTTAATAGAGATCATATAACGGTTATTGGTGCCGAAGATGGAGAACAATTGATTGGGTATACACTTGTGATAAGAGAAACGGTGCGAAAGAAAAAACATTGTACGAGTATTGTTGTCGGTATTCATAAAGATTACAGAGGAATGGGAGTTGGAGGGCAATTATTACAGGCGGTACTGGCATGGGCCAATCAGGAAAAGATCATGCGGATTGAATTGACAGTAGTATCAGAAAATGAAGCAGCACTAGCGCTATATAAAAAGATTGGTTTTGAAGTAGAAGGTGTGAAACGAAGGTCGTTATTAATGGACGGAGAATATTATGATGAGTATTATATGGGAAAATTATTTTGAACAATCTGATATCTAATCAAATAAAAATAGCCTATAGAAATCAAACGAATATAAGGTAAGACACGTTAAAGTATGTCACCTATCATTATTAAAATAGAAGATATCCGCAAAAGTGGGATACAACACAAAAGAATGAGCAAGTCCACATAACTCTTGGCGATAGCTAAAAGGTATGTGGACAAGATATCATGCTATGATTCAAATGGGATGATACGAGAGCCGCTGATGCCCATCCTTATCTTTCTAGTTCAGCTTCTGTCACCCATTTATGGTTCGTGACTTTTTCAGTGCCAGTGGTTGGCGTATAGTCAATCATATAAACGGTTGTGTCTTCACTTGAGACGATTTCCACTTCTGCGCCCTTCATACCCTCCATATGATCAGCGGTAGTCACAGTGGTATCTCCCTCTTGTAATGGTGCATCACCTGGCTCTTCTAGCTCTTCATGAATAATCCATTTGTGATTTTTCACAGGCTCTCCACCTGAAGTAGGGGTATAGTTTACGGCATAAGCCGTTGTATTATAAGCACCAACAATCTTTGCCTCCGCACCTTCCATGCCTTCCATATGTCCCGTTTTTATTGTCGCTGTGGAGCCAACAGCGTATGTGGGTTCATCAGCATCTTCTAAGCCTTCCGGGATTTCACCATCACTAGAATGATCCATTCCCTCATGGTCCATTTCTTCATGATTCATTTCCTCATTTCCATTCGGCTCATCATTACCTGGTGATGCATTATTGTCGTTATTACAAGCAGCTAAAAATACCATTGCTAACAAGGCAATCATTCCAACGGTTAGTTGCTTTTTCATATAGGTCATCTCCTTTAATGGTTTGCAATTATTATAGATTGTAAATTTGCAGATTATATGAAGGAATAATTGTCATCTTCATTCTGAACAAAAGAACAAATTATGATACCCATTTATACCCAATTCCCCATACGGTTTGTAAATGCTGATCAATAGGGAAATCAACTTCACGTAGCTTTTCTCTTATATTTCGTATATGTGAATCAACTGTTCGGTCTTCGATATATACCCCGTATCCCCAAATTTTCGTAATGAGATGTTCGCGTGAAAAGACATGATTTTGATGAGTTAAAAAAAGCTCAAGTAACACAAATTCTTTTTGTGTGACAGGGATTTTTTTCTTTAGATAGTAAAAATCATAGGATTCCTTATTTAACTGTAGTTCTTTAAATATAATTTCACTGCCAGTTGCTTTTGTTCTTCTTAAGACAGCTTCGATTCTAGCGATCAGTTCTTCTTCATCAAATGGTTTAGCAATATAATCGTCGGCACCAATGGTTAGCCCCTTAACTACATCTGGTTTACTTCCTTTCGCTGTTAACATAATGATGGGCACATCACTTTGCTGTTTGATCAATTGACATAGTTCCCACCCGTCCATATCAGGCATCATTACATCAATGATGACTAGTTCAATAGCATGATCTTCCATATAGTCCAGCGCACATGCACCGGAAGTTTTTTTTATACAAGAAAACCCGTTTTGTGATAAATACAGGTCTAATAAATCAAGCATCCGCATTTCGTCATCTACTAAAAGTATCTTTCTCATTTAATACTGCTCCTTTTAACATGATCGTAAAAGTTGTCCCGGTTTTTGCGTTGCTTTTGACAGTAATGTCACCATTATGGGCATTGACTAATTCTTTCACAATCGAAAGACCGAGACCCGAACCTACATTACTTGAATGGTTGCTATATGTCCCACGATAGAAGCGTTTAAAGATATGTGGAAGGTCTTTTTCTTGAATGCCACTTCCGTTATCAACAATGCTTATATATAAATCGTTTGTATTCGTCCATATCTTTAATGTCGTTTCCGTAGCCGTTTGACTATATTTCAATGAATTATCCAATAGGTTATAAAGAATCTGTTCTACTCGAGCTGAATCGATATTTACAATAATATTTTCTTTTGGCATTTCCACATGTAATCTCATGGATTGATGGTGGAAAGCTGGTTCGAATTTATGATGTAAATGGGCTAGAAAGTCGCTTAAATGAATGGGTTGCTTCTTCATTTTAAAGCCGTATTGATCTATTTTTGCTAATTCAAATAAGTCTTCTACTAGTGTATTTATTCTTTTCGCTTCTTCCTGAATGATGGACAAATATTTTTCACGTTCTTCAATTGGAAGCTCCTTTCTTTGAACGATGTCAGCGTATCCTTTTAGGTAAGTGAGCGGTGTTTTTAATTCATGAGAAATATTGGCTAAAAATTGACTGCGCTCTTGCTTTAAATGTTTTAACTCACTGGCAAGTAGATTGATGGTTTTGGCTAGTTTGCCGAGTTCATCATTACCAATATCAGGTAGAGATATGGAGAAATCGCCACTTTTTATTTGGATCGTGGCTTCTTTCATCTTATTAAGTGGTCGGACTAAAGCGATAGAAAGCAATATTATAATCACAATCGTTAGAAAAGCTGTGATTAATCCTGTAATAAAAAAATGATTATTTAAGCGATCAATCAGTGTTTGAATAGAATTAGTGTTTTGAAACATGAAAACGTATCCTTGATTAGGAATAGAGCTTACAGTTACAATATAGGGTTGATTTTCCCAATCATTTTCTACGACACCGTTTTGTAGCTTCATTCCTGATGAAATAATTTTTTTCATATCCAATGAAAGTGAGGAAGCAAGTACACTTCCCTTTAAGTTTGTAACAATCACATCAGTACTGGCTTCTCTTTCCATAAGAGCTACATGCTGAATCGTATCTGCTTCAAAACTAGTTCTTAACGTGTCTTTATGAGCGTCTCCTCTAGATTGTAGGGAAAAAAGTTCCTCTTCCACTCTCGACTCAACTAAGGAAGAGTGAAGAAAGAAAAAAAGAAAGAGTTCTAAAGTGAAAATAATCAAGAAAAATAGAAGTCCTAGTTTAACGGATAAATTCTTCATAGCATCACCTATCGCTAATTATAGAGAATACATGTGGAGAATGTGTGCAGAGTGACTTGTCATATCATAGCTTGTTTCGTACATAAGTATAGAGCAGGTCTTAAGGATAGTCACTTTCAGTTGTGAAAGGGTGTGGAATGATGTATCGTGGTAAAAATAAATTCACATCGATTATTATCGTACTTGCTTTGACGCTAATAATATATTTGATTATTAATGTATTTAAGCATACGGATGTCTATATCGTCTATCGAGCAGGAATGGGGACATTTGTATTCGCTGGGCTTATCATTACTACAATTGTCGTTCTATATATAAAGGGAAGCTCTTTTAGTAAAAGACGATAGGAAGAGAGTAAATTCATTAAAAATAATGGTTTGGGAATATTCTGTTGTCTAATCATTGAGTTTGTTTCCCAACTTAAAAGAGGAAAAATCCGCAAGTATTTAGCATTTAGAATACAAGTAAAGAAATGTACCCAACCAATTATTGATCGTGCGGTTTTTCATTATACGTGTTGTACACGTACATATTTAATCTATTTCAAAGCAAGATTTTGACTTGCAATACTTAGGGGCTTCCAAATTAAGTTGGCAGCCTTTTTTGTGTAGATAGAAGTAAATCGCCCACCAATAGCAAAGGGTCTTAATCTCATGTATGAAAGGTGTGATTCTGGAGACATTATGTGAATACGGTGAAGGGGCTAGGGGGATTGTACATGTTTGGATTACCGATAAAATGTTTGCCTCTTTCAACAATTTTTTATTATCCCTATTTAAATTCAATGAGCCAAAAAGGTTGCTATAGACCCACTCGACTAGTGATTGCTATGATAAATATAGCGATTGAAGGGTGTGTTTTTAGTGGATGAACAAAAATATAAGAATTTAAAAATTGGTGAAAAAGGTGCAAAGTTAAGTATTATTGTTTACATCATACTATCGGTTTTTAAGTTGACCGTTGCCTATATGACAAACTCAGCTGCTCTAAAAGCAGATGGATTAAATAATGTGACAGACATCATTGCGAGTATTGCCGTTCTGGTGGGCTTACGAATTTCACAACGACCTCCAGATAAAGACCATAAATACGGACATTGGAAAAGTGAAGCAATTGCCTCCTTGATTGCTGCTTTTATTATGTTTGCTGTCGGTGCAGAAGTAATTATTGGAGCGTTTTCCTCTTTAGTGAATCAAACTTCCGAAGTGCCTAATGCGATTGCTGGATATGTGGCTTTATTGGCTGCTGCAATTATGTTTGTTGTGTCTATTTACAACCAAAAGTTGGCTAATAGTATTGATAGTAAATCATTGTATGCAGTGGCTATGGATAACCGCTCTGATGCACTGGTTAGTATCGGTGCAGCAATTGGTATATTTGGATCACAACTTGGATTACCTTGGTTAGATACAGTAACAGCTGTAATAGTTGGCTGTTTGATTGTTAAAACAGCATGGGAGATCTTCAGAGACTCAACACATCAACTAACAGACGGCTTTGATGAAGATAAGATTGAGGAATATGAAAATGCCATTCATGCGATTGAAGGCGTGAAAGAAATAAAGGAAATCAAAGGGCGTTTGTATGGAAATAATATTGTTGTCGATGTGATTATTTGTGTAGAAGGAACGATGGATATTAACCTTGCCCATGATCTCGCTACAGTAGTTGAAAAAGAATTAATCGAGAATCATCATGTTTATGATGTTCATGTTCACGTTGAGCCTCATGAAACTTGTGAAGATAGGGCCTAATAGTAAGTAAAGAAGCTCATCTGATTAAATTCAGGTGAGCTTCTTTACTATTGGGAGAACAAAACATTTACAAAAGGGGAAAATCTATTTGACCAAATTGAGTAAGTAAGCGTTAAAATAAATAAGTTAGAAAAAGAAATAGAGGAGAGACTGGATGCGTTCATTTGGAAGACTATTAAATTACATAAAGCCATATTGGTTTTTGGCTTGTTTAGGACCATTTTTAATGTTTATCGAAGTAAGTATGGATTTACTTCAGCCCACAATTATGCAACATATGATTGATAATGCGATCGCTAATAATAACACGGAGCTGACAATTCAGCTTGGTATTTCTATGATTATTGTCGCCATCATCGGCTTAATAGGTGGGGTTGGTTGTTCTATTTTTAGCACAAAAGCTGCGGTTCATTTTTCAACAGACATAAGAAAGGATGTATTTAATCGTATTGTGCAATTTTCTAGTAGGGACGTGGATCGTTATGGTTCGGGCAAGCTCATAACGATTGTAAGTAATGATATTAGTGTATTACAGCGCGCGGTATTAATGACGTTAAAAGTTTTTGTAAGGGGGCCGTTATTGTTCATTGGCAGTGTCCTAATCGTCTTTTTTACTGCAAGAGAACTTTTTCCAATTGTTATGATTGCTGTGCCGATTTTATTTATTATTATTATTTATTTCACCAAAAAATCAGCGTCTTTATTTGAAAAAGTGCAAGTAGCAATCGATGGCATCAATACCCGCTTACAAGAAAATTTAGCCGGTATTCGCGTCGTTAAAGCATTCGGAAGAGAAAACTTTGAAATGAAGCGATTTGCCGAAAAAAACAATATGTTAACGAAGGTCAATATTTCTGCAGAACAATTGATTGCTCTTATGATGCCCTTATTGCTTTTTATCGTGAATTTAGGCATTGTGGCTGCTTTATGGCTTGGTGTCATAAAGGTGGATGGAGGAACAATTGAAGTCGGAGCAATCCTTGCTTTTATTAACTATATGACGATTATTATGAATGGCTTGATGTCCAGTAGCCATGTGTTGATGTTAATAACAAGAGCTTTCCCTTCGGCTAATCGAATTCAAGAAGTATTAACGGTTGAAAAAGATATGGTAGACGGTGAACATACCATTGCTCAACAGAAAGAGGAGCATTTATTATTTAAAGATGTTGCTTTTAGTTATAGCAAAAATGGTGAATATGTGCTAAAAAATATAAACTTCACTATTCAACGAGGAAAGACGTTAGGAATTATTGGTCCAACTGGTAGTGGAAAGACAACAATAGCCAAACTCATTCCTCGATTGTATGATGTCGATCATGGTCAAATCCTTTTGAACGGTGTGGATATTAAAAGTTACACGAAGGAAACATTACGGAAACAAATCGGTTTTGTTAGCCAACGTGCGCTATTATTTTCAGGTACTATTGCAGACAATCTAAAAGATGGGAGAACCGATGCATCACTAGAAGAAATGAAGCAAGCGGCAAATGATGCCTGTGCAGTTGAATTTATTGATAAATTGGATGAAGGTTATGAGTATGAAGTGGCGCAAGGAGGGAAGAATTTTTCCGGTGGGCAAAGGCAAAGACTTTCCATTGCTAGAGCATTTATTAGGAAGCCAGACTTGCTCATTCTTGATGACTCAACCTCAGCCGTTGATGCCCTATCTGAAAAGGGAATTCAACATGCATTAAACCAACGTCATTCGACGAAAGTGATTATTTCATCAAAAATATCCTCAATAAGAGAAGCGGATGAGATCATTGTTCTTCATGAGGGTGAGATTGTCGCTAAAGGTAATCATGAGACGTTGTTAGAAGAAAGTGAAGTATATAAGGAGATTTATCAAACACAAGGGGGAGCCGGCCATGAGTAATCAACCAAAAGAACAAAAAACACTAGATTTTGGCCGAGGTCCTAGCCGTATGAATGGTAAAGGGGCGACACCGAAAAAATTTATAGGGACATTGCTACGTATATGGCAGTATATGAAACAACAAAAGATAAGAATGATACTTGTTGTTTTTATGGTGTTATTATCAACTTTATTTACATTAGCTGGTCCTTATTTAATCGGTGTCATCATTGATGATTTTATTTTAAAAGGTGAAATTACAGGTACCATTGTCATGTCCGCCTTACTAGCATGTATATATATTCTTATATCTATTACTACATGGGCACAAACGCTCATCATGGTAAATGTGTCGTTATTAACAATAAAAAAAATCCGTCAGGAATTATTTGATCAGCTCCAAAGTTTATCGTTGAAATTTTTCGATAAGCGTTCTTATGGCGAATTAATGAGTCGAGTAACAAATGATATCGATAATTTACATGCAGCGCTTAGTCAAAGTGTGATTCAAATCGTTTCATCCGTTTTAACAATTACCGGAGTAGCGATTGCGATGATTGCATTAAATGGTGTGATGGCCATCGTGGCATTCTTGGTGATTCCACTTATGTTTTTAGCAACGAAAGCGATTGTCTCTTATAGTAGTCATTATTTTTCTGCGAGACAGCGAGATCTCGGCGAAGTGAATGGGCAGGTAGAGGAGTCAATCTCTGGATTGGAGATTATTGCATTATATGGCAAAGAGGATGACGTTCTTACTTCTTTTGAGCATAAAAATGAAATGTTAAGAACTTCTTCTATTCGTGCTGAAATATCATCAGGTTTTCTTGGCCCTGTGAATAACTTTATAAATAACTTGGGATTAGCCTTTATTATTTTTACAGGCGCATTACTCGCGATTGTAAATATGGCTTCGATAGGGATGATTGCATCATTTGTGACGTATTCCCGTAATTTTTACCGTCCAATTAATCAGTTGTCTAATTTGATTACCACTTTTCAATCGGCCATAGCTGGTGCAGAACGTGTTTTTGAAATTTTAGATGAAAAAACAGATATAGTTGAAAGTCCGTCAGCTCTAAAGGTATCGGCATTGGTAGGAAATGTTGAATTTAGGAATGTTTCTTTTGCTTATGAGCAGAGAGAGGTTTTATCATCGCTTAGTTTTAGTGTGAAAGCTGGAGAGACTATTGCCATCGTTGGTCCAACTGGTTCAGGTAAAACAACCATCATTCAATTACTCGCTCGTTTTTATGATGTTACAAAAGGGGCAATCTATATTGATGGTGAAGACATAAGAGACTATGAAATACGTCTACTTCGTAAAAATATCGGAATCGTTTTACAAGATTCTTATTTATTTTCTGGAACGGTTATGGAGAATATTCGTTATGGGAAGCTTAAAGCAAAAGATACAGATGTAATCGAGGCAGCCAAGCTTGCGTCAGCTCATGCCTTTATAAAGCATCTCCCGAAAGGATATGATACGTTTATCGAAAGTGGCGGTAGCAATTTAAGTCAAGGACAAAAACAGCTTCTTTCTATCGCAAGAGCAATGCTTGCGAATCCCAATATTCTAATATTAGATGAAGCCACATCCAGTATTGATACACAAACTGAAATTCAAATTCAAAAGGGATTGGCACAATTAACAAAAGGGAAAACGACATTTGTCATTGCCCATCGCCTCAAAACAATTGAGCAAGCCAATCATATTATGGTCATAAAGGATGGAGAAATTGTTGAACAAGGCAGTCATCAGCGGTTATATAATAAGCAAGGGGTTTATGCAGATATGTATAAACAGCAGTTTTTAAATTAACAAAAGTTAAGGCAGAAAGCAACTCGAAGTGAGTTTTGAAGGGATGAAACGGATTAGCATTCACATTGAAATTAAAATAGGAGATGATTGTGCGAGGGCTTGAGCTTGCCCTGCACAATCATCAACAGATTAGTGTTTTTTGTGTATGTTATTGTAAATGGTGTTTTTTAATCCTATATTGCAAATTCTGTCTGCTCATACCAAGTTCCTTTGCTGTCTTGGTAATATGGTGCTGATTTCTTATAAGAGCTTGTTGAATAAATTCGCGCTCGGCTTTTGTTAAATAGTCATTTAAAGTTTGCCCAATGTGCTCAAACTTATGGCTGTCGGTTGAGTGTTCGAATACTTTCTCTTTTCTCAAGAATGGTTGGGATTGTAATCGATGACGATAATGAAAAGGTAAGTGATGATAGGTAATCGTTTGTTCGTATTCGATTAAGTTCATTGCGCCTTCAATAAGATGTTCTAGCTCTCTGACATTACCTGGCCATTCATAATGAAAAAGGTTTGATAAAAGGAGAGGATCAATATCTTTTACTCCCATTGCAAACTTTTCATTATATTTATGAATGAAATGGTAGGCAAGTTCCTCTATGTCTTCTCTACGCTCTTTTAACGGAGGGATAGCTAAAGAAACGACACCTAACCGATAATATAAATCTTTTCTTAAATGTCCATGTGTAATTGCATCAATCGGATCCTCATTAATTGTAGCAATAATACGGACATTAAATGACCGGTCTCTCGTATCCCCCACTCGTCTTACTTTTTTCTCTTGTAGAACTCTCAATAATTTTGCTTGTAAGTGTATATTTAAAGAATTAATTTCATCCAGTAGAAGTGTACCACCTTCTGCTTCTTCAAATAATCCCGGTCTTTCGATTGCACCGGTGAATGCCCCTTTTTTCGTACCAAAAAGCAAACCTTCAATTAAGTTGTCCGGGATGGCAGCACAGTTTTGCGAAATAAATGGTTTATGTGCCCGCTCACTTGCGTTGTGAATGCTTTGAGCAAATAGTTCTTTTCCTGTACCTGTGTCCCCGATAATTAAAATAGAAGAATCCGTTCGCGTCGCTCTTTTACTTGCCTCGATCACATCAGTTATGGCAGGACTATGACCAATGATACTTTGAAAAGTAAAGCGGGTTTCTTCTCTTTGTTGTCTATTCTCCCTGATTAACTTTTCTAATTTTGTAATATCGCGGGCAATCTCCATTGCGCCAATACGCTCGTTTTCATAGAAAATGGGGAGAGTATGATTAACCGTAGTAATTTCTAGTCCTTGATTATTGTAATAACTTTGTTTTGCGTTTTCGATTTTAATGCCTTTTTCAACCGCTTCAAGTAACCGACTTTCTTCATTATGTTCAAATGAAAAGACATCATATAAGTTTTTATAGAGTACCTCGGATTTAGCCATCCCTTCAATTTCAGCCATTTTTCGGTTATAAATAACCGTATTTCCGCCTTCATCAACGACATGGACACCAGCGTCAATTTCATCTAAGACTTTGTCATAATAGTAATTCATTCGTTTTAGAAAATTGTTCATGAATGTCCCCCCCTGTAATTCCTTATTATACACATTCGCAAAAAAAATTTGCGGAAGGGGTGAAAAAAATTTTTGCATAACGAAAAATTTTTTTGCGTCTAATAAGAGAAATATATTATTTATTCGCATTTTTAGTAATTGGCACGTTATTTGCAATAATAATGGGGAACGTTAAAAATAGAATAAGAGAATCAAAATATAGAGTAGGAGGGATTTCGAATGGTACAGCCATATAAACATGAACCATTTACTGATTTTAGCGTAGAAAGTAATCAAGCGGATTATTTAAAAGGACTTGAAACGGTTAAATCCTATTTAGGTCAAGATTATGATTTATTAATTGATGGTGAAAGAATCTCTACAAAAGAGAAAATCGTATCTAACAATCCAGCAAATAAAGAAGAAGTCATTGGTCGTGTGTCAAAAGCAGATCAAGCATTAGCAGAAAAAGCAATGCAATCGGCTGTAAACGCATTTCAATCTTGGCGTAAAGTGAAGCCAGAAACGCGTGCGGATGTTTTGTTTAAAGCCGCTGCAATTATTAGAAGACGTAAACATGAGTTTTCCGCTCTAATGACAAAAGAAGCGGGTAAGCCTTGGAATGAGGCAGATGCTGATACAGCAGAGGCTATCGATTTCTTAGAATATTATGCCCGACAAATGCTAGCGATTAAAGATGGCGTACCTGTCAATAGCCGACCGAATGAATACAATCGTTATGACTATATTCCACTTGGAGTGGGAGTTATTATTTCTCCTTGGAACTTCCCGTTTGCCATCATGGCTGGTACAACAGTTGCTGCGATTGTGGCAGGTAATACGGTGCTTTTAAAGCCAGCTTCAACGACACCAATCGTTGCGGCTAAATTTGTAGAGGTATTAGAAGAAGCTGGATTACCGAAAGGCGTACTTAACTTTGTACCAGGAAGTGGAGCAGAGGTCGGTGACTATTTAGTTGACCATAAGGATACTCGGTTTATTTCATTTACAGGCTCAAGAGATGTTGGTCTTCGAATTAACGAACGTGCATCTAAACTAAATGATGGTCAAATTTGGATTAAACGTGTGATTGCTGAAATGGGAGGGAAAGATACGATTGTTGTTGATAAAGATGCTGATTTAGAGCTTGCTGCACAATCAATCGTCGCTTCTGCTTTCGGATTTTCTGGACAAAAATGCTCAGCCTGTTCTCGTGCAGTCATTGTAGAAGAGGTTTATGATCAAGTACTAGCAAGAGCAGTTGAAATTGCTAAAGAGAAAAAGGCAGGTAATCCAGAAGATCGAAGTAACTTTACAGGCCCAGTCATTGATCAATCAGCATTTAATAAGATTATGAGTTATATTGAAATTGGAAAAGAAGAAGGAAAGCTTATGCTTGGTGGTGAAGGCGATGATTCTAAAGGTTATTTCATTCAGCCAACGATATTTGCGGACCTAGACCCACAAGCGCGCATTATGCAAGAAGAGATTTTCGGTCCAGTCGTCGGTTTTACAAAGGCAAAAGACTTTAATCATGCAATCGAGATCGCGAACAATACAGAATATGGCTTAACTGGAGCTGTTCTCACGAATAATCGTGAACATATCCAACAAGCAAGAGAAGATTTCCATGTCGGTAATCTCTATTTTAATCGTGGTTGTACGGGTGCCATTGTTGGTTATCAGCCATTTGGTGGTTTTAATATGTCAGGTACAGATTCAAAAGCAGGCGGACCAGATTATATTATGCTTCATATGCAAGCAAAAACTACGTCTGAAATGTATTAAATTCAATCAAGGCAGAAAGGGATGATTATCCCTTTCTAGCGACCTATTAATCAAAACAGGAAGGATGTCGATAAAGATGAAAAATACAGTACAAACAAAACACCTGATCGAACAATCTGAAAAATTTGGTGCGAATAACTATCATCCACTGCCAATTGTTATTAGTGAGGCAGAAGGTGTTTGGGTGAAGGATCCTGAGGGTAACAAATACATGGATATGTTAAGTGCGTATTCAGCAGTTAACCAAGGACATCGCCATCCAAAGATTATTCAAGCGTTGAAAGACCAGGCAGACCGCGTGACATTAACTTCAAGAGCTTTCCATAATGACCAATTGGGTCCTTGGTATGAAATGATTTGTGAGCTGACAGGTATGGAAATGGCTTTGCCAATGAACACAGGTGCAGAAGCGGTGGAAACAGCTGTAAAAGCAGCTCGTCGATGGGCTTATGATGTAAAAGGTGTAGCTGAGAATCAAGCAGAAATCATTGCTTGTATTGGAAACTTCCACGGCAGAACGATGACAGCTGTCTCCCTTTCTTCAGAAGAAGAATACCAAAAAGGTTTTGGTCCGATGCTTCCGGGGATTAAGCTAGTTCCTTATGGAGATATAGCTGCATTAAAAGCTGCTATTACAGAAAATACGGCTGCCTTTTTAATTGAACCGATTCAAGGAGAAGCTGGAATTGTTATTCCACCAGAAGGGTTCTTAAAAGAAGCGCGTGATTTATGTAAAGAGAAGAATGTCCTGTTCATTGCTGATGAGATTCAAGCTGGGCTAGCACGCTCTGGAAAAATGTTTGCTTGTGAATGGGAAGGCGTAAGTCCTGATATGTACATTCTAGGTAAAGCTTTAGGTGGAGGGGTTTTCCCAATTTCTTGTGTTGTTTCAAGCAAGGAAGTTTTAGGTGTCTTCAATCCGGGCTCACATGGTTCAACATTTGGTGGGAACCCAATGGCATGCGCGGTTTCTATGGCTTCCATTGAAGTAATTAAAGAAGAGAAGCTTGTAGAGCGATCTTTAGAGCTAGGTAACTATTTTGTTGATCAATTGAAAGAAATAAACAATCCCATGATTAAAGAAGTCCGTGGACGTGGGTTGTTTATCGGTGTGGAGCTTACTGAACCCGCACGTAAATATTGTGAAGCATTGAAAGAAGAAGGGCTTCTTTGTAAAGAAACACATGATACGGTTATTCGCTTTGCCCCGCCACTTATTATTTCTAAAGAAGACCTTGATTGGGCAATTGAAAAAATAGTAAAAGTTTTAGGATAAGACAGTTTTTAATAAATTATTAGAATAATTCTTCTATATATGATATTATCATAATAATCACTTTAATACTGTAAGAGGAGAAAGATACAATCGATCACATTTATCTTTCTCCTAATCCTTTATTTCATGGAAGTTATCAAACTTTTAAAAAACGTAAACGCTTTCTTTTTTAGATAGATCTTGTTCTCATTTGTTTCTTGGTAAAGAGTATTGCTTAATAAAACATGATAGTAATATAACTTAGTGCAAACAAATTCAGCTAGAGATTTCTCACCAAAGAAGAACTGGCCATACTGTTCATTAGTGAGAAGTCCTTGTACATTCGTACAAGGCTTTTTGTGTATCCAAAGATTAGTCAAAAATGAATTTTTGAAAAATTTTATAAAGTCTAAAAGGAATGATTTTATGGTCTATAAAGATCAAATTCAAGAATGGTTTAATGAATTTCATAACCATCCAGAACCTAGTTTTAAAGAGTATGAGACAACCAAAAAAATTATGTCTATTTTGAGTGGTTTAAAAGTTGATTATCAAACTTTTGGGGATTTAACAGGTGTAATTGCAGAGGTGGGAAATGGAGAGGAAGTGATTGCTGTAAGAGCCGATATGGATGCACTCTGGCAGCAAGTGGATGGTACATATCGTGCAAATCACTCCTGTGGGCATGATGCGCATATGGCTATTGTTTTAGGTAGTATTCTTTATTTGGATAAGCAAGCTTTAAGTAAGCGCATCCGTTTTATTTTTCAGCCAGCTGAAGAAAAAGGGAATGGATCTCTAGAAATGATTAAGCATGGCGCGATGGAAGGTGTTACACATTTGTTTGGCATCCATCTCAGACCACATGAAGAATTATCTTTAGGACAAGTATCACCATCCATCCATCACGGTGCATGTGTCACATTAGAAGGAAAAATTAGTGGTGAAGATGCCCATGGCGCCAGGCCTCATCAAGGAAGAAGCGCAATTGATATAATTGCTGCGATTTATCAATTATTAAAAAATATCTATTTGTCCCCGTTTGCTGCGTATTCTGTCAAATTAACTAACATTCAAACAGGTGGAGAAAGCTTAAATATCATTCCGGGCCATGCCACCTTTGGTATTGATATAAGAGCGCAAAAAAATGAACAATTAGCAGAACTACAAACAAAAGTGAGTAAAGGGTTAGGCGATATTGCTGCAATGTTTGATGTCGATATTTCATTTGATTGGAAAGATTATACACCAGGTGCAGTCGTCTCTGAACAAGCAGAAGCGAAGGCAATACGGGCAATTACAGAGGTTTTAGGGTCAGAAAGTGTGGCTCCCCCGCTCATTACCCCGGGAAGTGATGACTTTCATTTTTATACAATCAAACATCCAAATGTCCATGCAACAATGATTGGTTTAGGTGCTGACTTAAAGCCTGGATTGCACCACCCGCAAATGAGATTTAATCATACAGTATTGGACCAGGGTGCTCGAATAGTAGCAGCAACACTAATGAAAGCGTAATTAAAGTGAAAAAATGAATTGGGAGGATTTCTATGAAAAAGGATCAAAAGATGACATTTGGTATGGCGCTAATTCCTTTAGTTGTCATGATAATAACAATGATGATTGCGGTTATTTATTTAGATCAAGGACCTCATATTCCATTAATTATTGGCACAATTGTAGCGGCATTAGTTGCTTGGAAAGCAGGATATAATTGGAAACATATTGAGGAATCGATGTATAAGGGGATTAAACTGGCATTACCGGCTGTCATTATTATTATGTTAGTTGGTTTAGTCATCGGCTCTTGGCTAGGTGGCGGTATTGTCGCGACAATGATTTACTATGGATTGAAAATAATTACACCGTCTTTATTCCTTGTAACGATAACCATTATTTGTATGATTGTCTCTTTATCAATCGGTAGTTCTTGGTCAACAATGGGTACAATTGGTGTTGCAGGTATGGGAATCGGTTTGAGTATGGGCATTCCTGCACCAATGGTTGCCGGAGCAATTATTTCAGGGTCTTATTTTGGAGATAAGATGTCGCCACTTTCTGACACGACAAATTTAGCAGCCGGTTTAACAGGTACGGATTTATTTGATCATATTAAGCATATGTTGTATACAACAATTCCAGGAATTCTCATTGCTTTAGGTGTTTATTGGTTCTTAGGGAAGGATTTTGGTAAAGGTGGAGCAAATCCAGGGGAAATCGAACAAACGATTCTTGTCTTACAAGACACCTTTGTTATTTCCCCATGGTTATTACTTGTGCCACTCATTGTCATTGTGATGGTTGCAAAAAAAGTTCCCGCAGTACCAGCATTAGTCGTTGGTATTCTTTTAGGGGTGCTGTGCCAAATATTTGTACAAGGTGGATCGCTCTCTGAAGCAGTCAATGCCTTACAAGCAGGTTATGTGCTTAATACCGGAAATGAAATGGTAGACGGCCTCTTTAATGGTGGTGGGCTCGATTCGATGATGTTCACCGTCTCCATGACAATTGTAGCGATGACGTTTGGGGGGATACTGGAAAACACCGGTATGCTACAAGCGATTGTCAATCAGATCCTAAAGTTAGCTAAATCTGCGGGGAGTCTTGTGGCAACGACGATTGTATCTGCATTTGCAACAAATGCTACTGCTTCTGAACAATATATTTCAATTGTTGTCCCAGCAAGGATGTTTTCCAAAGCATATCGTGATAAAAATCTCCACTCTAAAAATCTGTCAAGGTCACTTGAAGATGGTGGAACGTTAACGTCAGTATTTATTCCTTGGAATACATGTGGAGTGTTTATTCTTGGCACATTAGGAATAGGTGCATTAGAATATGCACCATATGCGATTTTTAACTTTATTGTTCCGATTCTTTCGATTATTTACGCATTCATAGGCTTTACAATTGTTAAAATCTCAGATGAAGAGAAAAGGATGTTGGAGAAAGAAGAGGATGCATCATTAAATGCATAATGATAAAGAAAGCCGAGGAATGACTTCGGCTTTCTTTCCATTAAGAAGGAGAGACTTAAATGAAGATTTCAGCCATTACTATTTATGCCATTCGACTACCTTTAAAGCAGCCATTTGTTATCAGTTATCACACATATAAAGATATGCCATCTATTATCGTAAAAGTGGAAACAGATGAAGGGCTGATAGGCTATGGAGAAGCAGTACCTGATGAGCATGTGACAGGAGAAACATGGGAAGGCACTTATCAAGTAATTAAACATACGCTTGGACCAGCCATATTAGGAATCAATCCAATGGAAATTGAAAAGGTACATGAAATCATGGACAAGCTCATCTATCAAGCACCTGCTGCTAAAGCAGCGATCGATATTGCTTGTTACGACTTAATCGGTAAAAAACTACAAGTGCCCGTGTATCAACTCATCGGTGGACGTTACCATGAGCAATTTCCCATCACACATGTGTTAAGTATTGGTGAGCCAGAAAAGATGGCGACAGAAGCACTGGAACAAGTCTCAAAAGGTTACACATCTTTTAAAATCAAAGTAGGAAGAGATGTGGATGGGGATGTAGCAAGAATTAAGGCAGTTGCTGATAGCGTTAAAGACCAAGCAGTGATACGAGTGGATGTTAACCAAGGTTGGCAAACAGCGGCTGCTACTTTAAAAGGAATAAAGGCATTAGAAACGGTAGATATAGATTGGTTAGAGCAACCGGTAAGGGCAGATGATATTGATGGTATGGCATTTATTAGGTCTCATTCATCCGTTTCCCTTATGATTGATGAAGGATTAAAGGGAGCAAGAGAGTTGAAAGAGATTATTCAGAAAAATGCATGTGATCGGATAAACATTAAGTTGATGAAGTGTGGTGGTATTTTGCCAGCAGTTAAGCTTGCATATCAGGCAGAACTAGCGGGGATTGAGTGCCAGGTCGGATCAATGGTAGAATCATCAATTGCTTCAAGTGCAGGTTTTCATGTGTCTTTTTCTAAAAAGAATATTACTAGTGTAGAATTAACTGGACCACTTAAGTTCTCTAAGGATATCGGTGACTTACATTATGATATTCCTTATATTTCTTTAAAAGACCAACCTGGTTTAGGCGTAAATATTGATGAAGAGATGCTAAAAGAACTGACTGTATTTGAAGATGTATTAAAGGAGAGTTGAAGAGTTTGAATGTAACCATGAGAGACATAACCAAACAAGGCCCATCTTATGATGTTATAAATCTAGAAGAACAGCATATTGAACAAATTCTGCAATTGCAACAAAAGGTTATCCATGCCCTACCTGATAAAAAAGTATTACAGCCATTATCGAAAGAGGAGTTCCTCTATATTTTAAAGGGAAATGGAAAAATGGTTGGTGCTTGGGTCAAAGAGCAATTAATTGCCTTTCGCGCATTACTCATTCCGCCTGAGAATGATCCCGAGCATCTGGGCCTAGATGCTGGTGTAAAGGATTTGTCTACGGTTATCTATCAAGAAATATCTAATGTAGATCCAATGTATAGAGGGAACAAACTACAGCAAAAACTTGCTCAAATTTTAATGGAACAATTGAAAGAAGAAGCACATCATTATAGATATGTTTGTTGTACAGTCGCTCCTTTTAATTACCCTTCCCTTAAGGATAAGTTTGTCCAAGATATGCAAATCATTGGACTTAAGGAGAAATATGGGGGTAGCCTTCGCTATGTTTTTATGAAAGATTTGCAAGCTGCTAAAGTTGCCCAACAAGGAGAAGTGATTGAAATAAAGATGGATGATATCAGCAAACAACAGCAATATTTGCAGTCTGGTTGGCGTGGAGTGAAAATGATCATAGCAGAACAGGGGACAAAGGTGGTTTACGCTCGTTTTTAATATGTGAGATATAATACGAAATAGTTTGACATTTAGAGTGAAGCGATGTATCTTAAATAATAATATTTGAGAGCGTTGAGTTGGAGGAGTAGTTTGACACCCTTATCTATAAGAGAGCTACTTATTTGAGCTGAAAGAGTGGCGATAAGGAGTTAGATGAAAGACACCAATGAGTTCCATCTGAAAGGTATTACTGAGTAGGCATGGACGGTGGCCACCGTTAACGGGCGTATAAGAGATTACATTGTATGATGTAATAATTAGGGTGGTACCGCGAGAACCGAGCCTCGTCCCTTCTGGGATGAAGCTCGGTTTTTTGTGTGATTAGAAAGGGGTGATTCACATGGATAGTGATGATGACGATAACGACGATGCAAACAAAATAATAAGGAGTGTGAATGATGATGGGCAAAATCAATGAAGGAATAAGCCGTGTGAATTGCTCTGCTGTAATGGAATATGTGAAAAGAAAGGTTACACTATGTGGGTGGGTTCATCGTGTTAGACATTTAGGGAAAATTACTTTCTTACAGTTACGGGATCGTAGCGGCATTATTCAATGTGTATTAGAGAATGAATTTGCTGAAATGAAACTTTCATTAGAATCTGTCATTTCTGTACAGGGTCTTGTTGTAAAGACAATGAAAACCGATAGGGGTGTAGAGGTAATTGTAGATAAGCTTCAGTTATTAAACGCTGCTAATGCACCCTTACCAATTGAACTGAATCAAAAAGAATTAGATGTCCACATGGACACATTATTGAATCATCGTGTTTTATCACTACGGAACCATAAAGAGCATCTAATGTTTAATATGAAGTCAGCAATTGTTGACGCCTTTACCTCTTTTTTACGAAATGAGGATTTTATCCAGATATTCACGCCGAAAATTGTAGCAGCAGGGGCTGAAGGAGGGGCGAACCTCTTCTCAATAGACTATTTTAATCAACCTGCTTATTTAGGGCAATCACCACAATTTTATAAGCAAATGATGGTAGCAGCAGGATATGAACGTGTATTTGAAGTGGCTCCTGTTTACCGAGCGGAAGAACATGCGACATCTAGACATTTAAATGAATACATTTCACTTGATTTAGAGATGGGGTTTGTATCTTCGAGCAAAGAGTTGATGGAATTAGAGGAGAATCTTTTACGTTTTATTTTTAACACCATTCGGGACCGCTATCAAAAAGAGTTGCAAGAGGTCGGTGTAACCATTCCTTTAATAGAAAGAATACCCTGTATATCCCTTCATGAAGCAAAGCAAATTTTAGCTCATGAATATCATAAATCGACTAGTGAGATGGAAGATTTGGATCCGGAGGGAGAACGCTTAATTTGTCAGTATTTTTCTGAAAAGGAAAACAGTGAATTCGTTTTTATCACACATTATCCAAAGACAGTTAGACCAATGTATGCCAAGCCATTAGAAAATCACTCATTATACACAGATTCTTTTGATCTATTGTATAAAGGGATAGAGATTACAACTGGTGGCTTAAGGATTCATGATTATCAAGAATTAATTTCTTCAATAGAAGAAAATCACTTAAAAGTTGCAGATTTTGAAAGTTATACGAATGTTTTTAAATACGGTATGCCTCCACATGGGGGTCTTGCAATAGGCTTAGAGCGATTGACAGCTAAAATAATGAATCGGCCTAATGTCCGCTTTGCATCGGCATTCCCACGAGATCGACATCGATTAACCCCATAAGTCATGCACGAACAAATGCTAATGATATAAGTATTTGTTCGTGCTTCTTTATGGAAGGCAAGCTATGATAAGGCAGAAAGGATATTAATCGCTTTCTACTGTCGTATCAGCCATCTCCACTAAATGTTGTGCGTTGCGACTAATTTCTTGAATCGTCGCTGAAAACTCCTGAATGGAGGCTGCTTGGGTATCTGTTAATTGATGAATTTGTGAGAAAGATTGATTAAGCTCAGTGAGTAACCCCGCGATACTTTTCGTAATTTGATCGATTTGCGAAACATGGTCTTTACTATTACTTGCAAGTTTACGAATTTCTTCTGCTACTACAGAGAATCCTCTTCCAGCGTCCCCAGCTCGTGCTGCCTCAATCGCTGCATTTAAACCTAAAAGGTTACTTTGATCAGAAATACTCTTTACTGCAGTGGATATTTTTCCGATTTCATCTGCACTATGGCTTACAGTCCCCATTTGTGAAGACATGTCAGTCACTTTATCTGCAAGCATCGTCACTGATTTGCTTATCTCTTCAATGGCTGCAGCTGTTTGCTCTGATACTGCTGAAAGACTTTCTGCTACATCGAACAACTGATTGGACTTTTCTAAACTAATTCCAATACCTACTCCACCGATTACTTCACCCTTCTCATTATGAAGGGGGATGGCTTTTGCAATAAGGGGAAAACCGAATAATTCTTTTGGTACCATCGATGTTTTCGTGCAATTTGTACGTATGGATTCTGTAATAATATCACCGTCTATTAGAGGGTCCCCGGGAGAGACATTTAATGAAAATGTCTTTCCTGGATAATTAATGATTAATTTCTCTGTATCATATATACCAATAGTAATATCATCTTGAATTAATGTATTTAAGTAAGGCGCTACTTTTAGAAAAGCGTCCATTATGTTTATTGATTGCTGTTCTGTTTCAATCATCTTTTTATCTCCCTAATTATTAATATGGCAACTGCCGTTGACTATAATTAACAGAAATCCATTTCATTGTAGTAAACTCATCTAAGCTCCATTCCCCATTTAAACGACCAAGGCCGGATTGCTTTTCACCACCAAAAGCAACAATAGGTTCATCGTTAATCGTGACATCATTTACATGAATCATACCTGTGTGAATTCTTTTTGCCATTTCAACACCGCGTTCTACATTGGCAGTATGAAGCGCCCCGCTTAATCCGAGTTGTGTATGATTAGCGATAGCAACAGCATCTTCTTCCGTATCAAAAGTCATAATACATACAACAGGACCAAAGAGTTCTTTTTGTGCTACTGTCATTTCAGGTGTCACATTTGTTAAAATCGTTGGTGCAACTAAATTTCCGCTAATTTCTCCTAATAGGATAGGTTCTGCCCCTTCTTGAATGCCCGTATGAATTAAATCTTCTAATGTTGCTGCTTGTCGTTTGTTAATAACAGGACCGATCACGGTTTCAGGGTCGCTAGGATCACCGACTTTAAGTGCTGCTACCTTTTCTTTAAACTTGTTCATAAACGTTGGGTAAATTGATTTTTGAACGAGAATCCGATTCGCAGACATGCAAATCTGTCCTTGGTGTGTAAAACGGCTAAATGTTGCTGCGTTCACGGCATAATCAATATCTGCATCTTCCATAACGATAAAAGCACTATTACCACCTAACTCTAGTAAAGGCTTTTTAAAGTTCTTCACTGCTACTTGGCCGATGTAGCTACCTACTGTAGTAGATCCGGTAAAAGAAATGATTCTTGGAATAGGATGTTCTACAAAGCCATCGCCTATTTCCTTAATATCACATAATACAACATTTAGTAATCCTTTAGGTACACCGGCTTCTTCAAATATCTTTCCTATTAATGTACCACCAGTTACCATTGAATCTTCATGAGGTTTGAGGACTACTCCACAACCCGCGCCAAGTGCTGGAGCAACTGATTTCATAGAAAGGAAGAAAGGGAAGTTAAATGGACTAATGACGCCAACCACACCAGCTGGAACTCGATATAATCTATTTTCTTTATGGTCTTCTGTAGACGGCAGAATTTTACCTTCCATACGTAGTGGATAAGTGGCTGCCTCTTTAATCATATTTTTTACAAGGCCAATTTCAAATGCCGCTTTTAATCGAGTACCTCCAAGTTCAGCAATAATTAACTGGACAATCTCTTCTTCATGTAAGTCGATAATGGCTACCGCTTTTTCTAATATGTCTCGTTTTTTATAAGGGTTGACACGATCCCACTCTAGCTTAGCCTTAGCACTAGCCTGATAGGCTTCATCAATATCTTCTAATGTAGCACCATTTACTTCTGCAAGGATGTCTTCATTAAATGGATTAATATTTTGTAAGAGAGTTTGGCTTTTTCCTTGACGCCATTCTCCATTTATAAACTGCTTATTTAATACTGATAATTGAAAACTCATGGAAAAACCTCCTTAGAATATATGAATCTAAGTTGTTTATCGACCATAGGAGTCGAATATGATAGTTAGTAAATGTAAAATATATAGGTAATTATATCTAATATTGTTCATGTTTCGTTGAATTGTCACAAACGATAGTTTTGTAAATATCGCATGAAATCAATTTGTTGGTTGGTTTCTGTTCTCATCCAAGCGTATGTATGCGTTTGGGGTAATGAAATTTTTGATTGAGGGACTTCTAATAACCATCCTTCCATTAATTCTCTTCTTACAGTGGACAGCGGTAAATAGGAAACTCCCAATCCTTCAATAATGAACCGTTTAGAAATATGAATTTGCGATACTTTCATTGTTTTGATAAAGGAATACTGATAGTGGAGATCATTTTTTAGCTTTGACCAGTATATAGGGTGATTGTCGGTAATTAAAAGATTATGATTTAAAATCTCTTCCTCATCTAATGGTGGTGCACTTTCAGCATCTTTTCCATCATGCGCGATAATTAATTTAACATCTTCAGAGTATAGTATTTGATATTGCACCTCTCTTGAAATAGGGAGATTACAGCTCAAGCCGATATCAATATCCTCTTCGAAGAGTGCTTTTTCCATTTCCTCGGGTTCTAGTACAGAAACAGCTACTTCAACAAATGGATGTTTACGCATATAATTTTTTAAGGCAAAAGGTAGAATCGTATCAGCGATAATCGGAGAAATTCCTATGCTTAGTGAGGCCGTATATCCTTGAGTATAATGACTAAGTTCTTTTTTACCCTCTTCAAAACTTGATAAAATTTGTTTAGCATACGGAAGAAATTGTTTCCCGGCTTTTGTTAAGCGCATGGATCGTCCCTCTTTCTTGAAAAGAGTGGTTTCTAATGCTTTTTCTAGATGACGTATATGGACAGTAACTGACGGTTGCGAAATATAAAGGGCTTCTGCCGTTTGTCTAAAGTTTAAATAGTTTGCTGCTGTAATAAAGGTTTTTAACCATTGGAAATCCAATTTTCTCCCCGTCCTTTCAATTAATATTTTTAAATAAATTGATAAAAAATATTTAATTTTCTTAATTATATAGCACGCGTATACTAAAAAAAAGAAGAGAGGAGAATGAACATGATCAGTAAAGGCTTAAAGGGAATCGTTGCGGTTGAAACAAAAGTGGCTCTTGTAGATGGAGAAAAAGGCAGATTAACTTATCGAGGGTATGATGTTAGAAAATTGACAAAAACATTAACATTTGAAGAAGTAGCCTACCTACTATGGTATGGTGAATTGTCGAAGGGTAGGGAAGTGGAGGAGTTCATTCAAAAGATAAAAGATCATAGAGCTATAAGCCCTTTGCAATGGGAAGTGCTGCAGGCATTACCTAGAGATATGAGTTTAATGGATGTTATCCGAACACTTATTTCATTAGAAGGTGATCAAGCTTACAGCTTTCCCCCTACTGTGGAACAAGCAATCAAGCTAACAGCGGTGGTTCCTACGATTATTGCTTACCGTACGAGACTATTAGACAACAAAGAAGTGGTCCATCCAGAGCTGCAATTGTCACATGTTGAAAACTATTTATACATGCTTACTGGAAAAAAACCGTTAATGGCTCATGTTCAAGCATTAGAGACGTATATGATTTTAACGATGGAACATGGTATGAACGCATCAACATTTGCCGCTCGTGTGACCGCTTCGACTGAATCAGATATCGTTTCTAGTATTGTCACAGCAATTGGTACAATGAAAGGTCCATTACATGGTGGTGCACCTACAGGGGTTATCGCATTATTAGAAGAATTGAAGGTTAGTAACGATAGAGAGAAAACGATTAAACATAAAATACGAAGTGGTGAAAAATTAATGGGGTTTGGCCATCGCGTATATAAAACGGTTGATCCGAGAGCCGAGGCATTAAAAGAAAAGTTACTAGCGATGCAAGTAGAGGATTCTTGGCTTCATTTTGCGATTGAAGTCGAAAAGGAAGTGGTTACAATACTTGCGGAGTTAAAACCTGATAGTAAGCTATATACCAATGTTGAATTTTACGCAACGGCAATTATGAGAGCGCTCTCAATGGAACCTACTCTTTTTACGCCCACCTTCACTGCTGCTAGAATGGTAGGCTGGACTGCACATATTCTTGAACAAGCTGAAGATAATGTCATTTTCAGACCACAATCGACGTATGTCGGATCGGAAAAATAATCTCTGTATGTAAATGACAAAATGGTTGCCCAAACAAATGGGCAATTATTTTGTTTATAATGTAATTTTACACTAAAATAGATGTTATTACCTATATATTTATGATTTGAAATAAAATATATGAAGCGTATGTGGGAGGGCGGTTATGAAGTATATTTACTCTTTTAGTATGTTTGTCTTGTTTTTGTTGATGTGTTTTTATTTAGTTGCTACAAACATTGTAGGTGGTTATCTTATTGGCGATGAGTTGTATATGAATCATCTTATTTTTCCACCTGCACCAGATGGAACACCTACTGTGGTGGATCAAGCGTTGTATGCCTATAAAGTTTCAGGCTATCCATATTATGCCGTTCTCTGCTTTTTAGGAATGGTTGTACTTAATATATTTTATAGAAAAAAGGGGAAAAGTAAGTAGTTTCGATTTATTCAAAATACTTCTCGATAAAAGCTGCTTCTTCTTTTGGGGATAAGATTCCAGTTGCCTTACCAATTGTGCCATTTTGCAATGACCAGAAATAATTGTGATCATTATCTACATTAGAGAAATCCCCTTTGCTCCATTTATCTAATATAGCTAAAAGCTCTTCTTCATGTTCAAATTGATTGTTTTCGATCGTCTTTCGCACTTCTTCAATTGCTTGTTCTGTCATTCGCACGGAACCCCATTTTTCACTTGCCTTGACTTTTTGGTGCGTCATTTTATGCATCACATCAATTACTTTACTTTGAGTCGATTCTGGACTTAATCCAGTATTTTCCGTATAGGCAGCCGTATCCACATCTAAACTAGCTTCTTTTGATGCTTTATTTGAAGTATCATCCCGATGATTAAATGCAGAAAGAGAATCATCACTTAAATAACTTGCTGTAAACCATCCTCCACTAATAATCACAAAGCCACTTATTATAATTATGAGCCATTTTTTCATATGAATTTGAATCACCTTTCTTAGAGTATCATTTTAATACAGATTATTGCGAATATTTTACCATAATTTAAAATCATTTGTATATTTATCGTATTATACGATATAATCTTATTATAAGATAAAAAAGAATGAGGTTGATGATTTGAAAGCAACTGAAATAAATAAATACTGGACAGACATCTATTTTTACTTGCGTTATCAAAATCAAAATGAGGATAAGATATCCCATCAAGGTGTAAGGATTTTGCAGCTTTTAGATAAATGTGAACATATTGGAATAAAAGAAGTAGCGAGAAATCTTGACGTCTCACACAATACTGCCTCTGAGCATGTGAAGAGGTTAATTAACAAGTCATGGATACATAAAGAAAGGTCAACAGTAGATGAGAGAATGGTTATATTAAGGTTAACTGAACAGGGGAGACAAGTGCTAAAAAGAAATGCAAATCTTGACGAGGGAAAATTAGAGCATATTTTAGCTAGTTTGACGACCGAAGAGCAACAATTGATTGATAAAGCCTTACACTTATTAAGTGAGCGAGCGAAAAATGCAACTAATAGTTAAAATACTATTTTCAGCAATCATCATTGGCGTTGTCACAGAAATGGCTAAACGTTTCCCAACATATGGCGGTATCATTGCTGCATTGCCGCTTGTTAGTTTATTAAGCCTAATGTGGCTCTGGATAGAAAAGAATGATACAGAAGTGATGAGTGAATTTACACTTGGTGTTCTTTTAGGGTTACCAAGTACGATTGTGCTTTTGGCTATTATCTTTTTTTCGCTAAAGTCTGCTTTTTCTTTTTCTGTTTCTATTCTTTTTGGTGTGTTTGGTTGGGCTGTTTTTCTCGGAGTGCAATTTGTCTTACTTAACCTATGGAAAAACATTAATTAATCATCGAGCTTTTTTCTCTTAGCGGTTTGCGTTATAATAATCAATGGATATTTAGTGCATCTAAAAGAATGACGATTAGATAAAAGTTGAAAGAGAGTGGGACATATGGGCCGTAAATGGAATAATATTAAAGATAAGAAAGCGGCAAAGGACGCCAATAATAGCCGTATTTATACGAAATTTGCCCTTGAAATCTATGTTGTTGCAAGACAAGGGGAACCTGATCCAGAATCGAATCAGGCATTAAAACAAGTATTGGAACGTGCAAAAACATATAATGTGCCGAGAAATATTATTGACCGCGCGATTGATAAAGCGAAGGGCGGCGGGGAAGAAAAGTATGATGAACTTCGCTATGAAGGATTTGGTCCTGGAGGTAGTATGATTATTGTTGATGCCCTTACCAATAATGTCAATCGCACAGCATCAAATGTACGCGCTGCATTTGGTAAGAACGGTGGAAATATGGGCGTAAGTGGCTCGGTTTCTTATATGTTTGATGCAACAGCTGTCTTTGGATTAGAAGGGAAAACAGCGGATGAAGTATTAGAAATATTAATGGAAGCGGATATTGATGTGCGTGATCTTCTTGAAGAAGAAGAATCTGTGATTGTTTATGCAGAACCTGACCAATTCCATGCTGTGCAAGAGGCGTTAAAAGGTGCTGGCATTGAAGAGTTTACGGTTGCAGAACAAACAATGTTACCACAAACAGAAGTGAACTTAGAGGGAGAACAACTTGCACAATTTGACAAATTAATTGATGCCCTAGAAGATTTAGATGACGTACAACGTGTTTACCATAATGTAGACATGAGTGAATAATATAAATGATGGATGCGTTTTTTAAATTCGCATCCATTTTATTCTATTTAAGGAGGTGGTCACAATATGCAAATCACCTTTTTGCTAAATAATGAATCAGCTCACGCAAAGCCTATAGAGAAGGCGATACTTTGTGTGAGGTAGAATAAAAGCAATCGCCATGTATCTTCACTAGGCTTTGCGTCCTTATTTTATAGAATCAATAAGGAGCGAGCGGAAGATGAGATATCAAAAAGCAAAGAATGTGTTGCCACCTGAATTATTAAAAGAGATACAGAAATATATTCAAGGTGAATCGATTTATATCCCTAAACCTCTTCATAAAAAGGCTGGTTGGGGAATGAAATCAGGAGCGAGACACAAACTTAGTCAAAGAAATGAAGAGATTAGAGCTTCCTATAGTATGGGAAAAACAATAGATGAGCTCAGTGAAGAATATTTTTTAGCTCACGAGACAATCAGGAAAATTATTTATACAAAATGAGTGATGGATGCCGAGTTTAATTTTATTTAAAATCGGCATTTTTTTATGTGTACATATAGGTTAAATTATAAAGGAAGAAATTAAGGCAGGAGTGAAAATAATGATAGCCTTTATGACAAACGAACAGTATAATGTTGTGAAAAAACAAGTGAATAAAATAATAAACGCCAAGGCCTCTGTCAATGATCCAGCAATATTAAAAACAGTAAAAACATTGGCATGGGAAGAAGTTCAGCAATCATTGTCTGATATGACTGAGGAGCAGGCTTCCTTACTTGAACAAATGCAATCTGTTGACGATCGGTTGGCTGCAGATAAATTCTTTTATGAATTAAAGCGCTATGTAATCCCCTTCCCAGCTTTGTCAGAATCGAAATTAAAGAAGTTATTTCCAAAGGTGAAAAAGTTGAAGTTCCCATTAATTGATGCAGAAGATTATCAAACAATGACTTATCTATCTTGGGATGAAAAGGGTAGTCAGTACCGGATGATTGTGGCCCCATTCGAGCAACGCTATATTGGTTTAAGGGGAACTTTCCAACCTTCTCAACAAAAAGCGCTTTGTCATATTTGTCATCGATTTACAGATACAGGCATGTTCATGGTTGAGACAAAAGGTGAAGTCGTTGGTACATTTACCAAAAGAGGCAACACAGTGTGTAAAGATATGAAAGATTGTAATCATCATGTAGAAACTTTGCTGCATTTGTCTAAATTTATTCGACATATAAAAGGAAATTAGAGAATCTTAGCGAAATACTTAAGTGGATATTGATTTGATTTTTTAACGGCACTTCAGCCAAGAAGTTGCCGTTTTTTTTTGTGGAGATGTTAAATGTGATCATTTGTCTAGTAATAAGCACACATGCGGAAGGCTTGTACAAGCTAACAGTATGTGTTTTTTTACTTAGAAGTATAAGAAGATTCAATTTTTTCTCTTTTTATCTTGTCAATTAGGAAATGTTTTATTATAGTAAATGATAACGATTATCATTTTCGCTAGGGTTTTAGGTGGCTTTTTTACATAAAAACAAAGACGGTAATATCTTAACTATTTCTATCCATTTTAATAGAAAAATAAATAAAAAGAGTTGTGGGGATTGTGAAGAATAAAACAAGATTAGCAAAAATGATTATATTGATCTCACCTTTACTTATTATAATAACAACTATTCTATCTGTTATTTATGGAACTAAAGGGATATCTTTATCAACGATTTGGGAAGCTTTTACTGCATACGATGAAGGGAATACGGATCATGCGATTATTATTACCTCAAGGTTGCCAAGAGTATTAACGGCCATGTTAGTTGGTGCATTTTTAGCTGTATCAGGTGCGATTATGCAAGGGATGACAAGAAATTATTTAGCTTCTCCATCTATTATGGGTGTAACAGATGGATCCGCATTTGTTATTACTATTTGCATGATTGTTTTGCCGAATATGGCTTCAATTGAAATGATACTGTTTTCAATGGTCGGCTCTGCCTTAGGTGCAGGGATTGTCTATGGATTCGGCTCCTTAATTCCAAAAGGTTTAACACCGGTCCGATTAGCGATTATTGGGACGGTCATAGGAACTTTCTTATCAAGTACTTCTGCTGCTTTAGCATCGTATTTTCAAATTTCACAAGATGTTAGTTTTTGGTATAACGCCAAACTTCATCAAGTAGATTTAGATACATTTTTATTGGCCATTCCATTTGGTGTCATTGGCTTGATTATCGCTCTCATTACTTCTGGCCATATTACCATTCTTTCTCTAGGAGAAGAAATTGCCGTTACTTTGGGGCAAAAGACGAAATGGGTGAAAGCACTTGCTTTATTGGCTGTCATTTGTCTGACTGGGACAGCAGTGGCCCTCGTTGGTAAGGTTGGTTTTGTAGGGTTAATTATTCCTCATATGGCGAGATTTTTAGTCGGTGTGGATTATAGGTGGCTCATCCCCTCTTCTGCAGTAATTGGTGCGATATTTTTGGCAGTATGTGATATCATTAGCCGGTTTGTCAATCATCCGTTCGAAACACCCATTGGCGTTGTGACAGCACTCATAGGTGTGCCATTCTTCCTCTACCTAATTTATAAGAGAGGGGGCGGAAAGCATGCGTAAAACCGTTCTTATTGCGATTGTTTTATCTATTCTTATTTTAGTGAGTGCTTATGTAAGTTTAGTTTATGGGGTTATAAATGTAAATTTTACTGATGTCATCAATACTTTATTCCGGATTGATCCGTCTGATCAGCTTGATTTAGTTATTTTTGATTTTCGCTTGCCTCGAATTGTCATTGGGGCACTTGTTGGATTTGGCTTAGGTATAGCAGGTACGGTCATTCAAGGTGTAACAAGAAATGGATTGGCTGATTCCGGTATACTGGGGATCAATGCTGGAGCAGGGGCTGCGATTGTTATCTTTATGTTGTTTTTCCAAGGCCAAATGGATTTAACTGGTTGGCTATCTATCATGATTATGCCGATTTTTGGATTGATTGGTGGAATTCTCGCAGCGTTTATTATCTTTTTCTTTTCTTGGCAAAAGGGGACATTTGATACAGGTCGATTAATTTTAACTGGTATTGCCATTAGTTCTGGTTTTGGTGCCCTTTCTATGTATATATCATTAAAAATGAATTCATCTGATTATGAGATGGCCGCTGTCTGGGTATCTGGGAGTATTTATAATGCGAATTGGATCTATATTATTTCAATGATTCCTTGGCTAGTCATTCTTATTCCATTAATTTTAAGGAAAAGTTATTTATTAGATCTTTTTCGACTATCTGACATAAGTTCGAAAGGTGTAGGAGTACCTGTTGAGCGTGAAAAGATTAAACTTATTATTTTAAGCATTGGGTTAATTAGTGCTTGTGTATCTGTTTCGGGAAATATTAGTTTTATTGGTTTAATGGCACCACATATTGCACGACAATTGGTAGGAATGAAGCATCAATTTATTTTACCGATTTCAGGCTTAATTGGTATGTTCCTTGTGGTCATTGCTGATTTTGTTGCCAAAAATGTGTTCACACCAGTCGAGCTACCGGTAGGGATTGTCATTTCAATGATCGGTGTACCATATTTCTTATATTTATTAGTCAAACAAAAACAATAATAATGGGGGATGGGAAAGTGTTACATACAGAAATACAACAATGGACATTACAATCGAAAACAAAGCAAGACTATGTCATATCAATTCATATGCCAGAGAGCCCACCCCCATCTGCAGGCTTTGGTGTTCTTTATGTACTTGATGGTGATGCCTATTTTCAATTGATAAAGGAAGTTATTCGGTTGCAGGCGAAACGGTCTGCTAAAACAGGTGTATCTGAAGTAATCATTGTAGGTATAGGGTATGGAGCAAAAGATTTTCATTCAAGGAGAGTATTTGATTTTACCCCGCCTGCAGTAAGTGACCATTTACCCCTACGGCCAGATGGTAGTGCATGGCCAGATACTGGTGGAGCCGAACAGTTTAATGTTTTTATAGAAAATGAGTTAAAACCAGCCATTTATAAGGAGTTTCCGGTTAATCGTGATAATCAAACGTTATTTGGACATTCTTTAGGTGGGTTATTCACATTAATGACGATGATGAACAATCCATCTTCTTATCAAGCGTATTTCGCTTGTAGTCCGTCAATTTGGTGGAATGGTGAAGCTTTAATGCAAGAAGTGCCTGCTTTTACGGAACGGTTTGAACAAAGGCAAAAGAATAGTGATACCCGTCTTTTTCTTGCCGCAGGTGGGGATGAAAAGGAACATTTATTGGGTGCTGTTAGAAAGTATTATGAAAAAATCAAGGAAATGAAACAACTATCAGTTATCTATAAGGAAATAGAAGGAGAAAATCATGCTTCTATTATACCAACTGTATTGAGTAATGGTTTGCGATTTTTACAATAATCATTTTAGAAAAACGACTTTGTGATGTCACAAAGTCGTTTTTCTATTTCCAAGGTTCGTAACCTCTAATTATATTTTGGAATAAAAACCAACTTCTTCCCTCATATTAAGAAAAAAGGGAGGTAAGAGATAGTGGTCAAAAGTATTACGGCTTTAAACTCGTTTCCTGTATTAGGCCTTGCCATTGGTTTGATGACTCATGTGATTGTATTACCCTCTGTATTAACCGTGGCCGGGCGAAGCGCTTGGATTAGTTTAATTATAGCAGGAAGTCTCTATATCATATGGATTCCTCTCATTTACATCATTATAAAAAAAACAGGGCAACAAAATTTGATCAATTGGCTTAAATCTAACAGTCCTCCATTTGTATATCATGCCATTCGATCATTGATTTTTTTTCTTTTAATAATCAATGTATTTGTCACTTTATATACGACTTTTTCGTGGGTGAATACCAATTATATGATACAAACACCTAAGTATGTGTTATTTACTATTTTAATCATTCTTTGTTTATTAGCTGCACTCTCAGGTATAAAAGCTATTACGATTGCTAGTGGGGTTTTATTTCCAATCGTTTGTTTCCTTGGCTTTTTTATAATGATTGCGAACTTTAAGTTTAAGGATTATTCGTTACTCTTTCCCGTTTTTGAAGAGGGATGGGCACCTATTCTTTTTGGTGTTGTTATTTTATCAGGAGGACTTTTGGAGGTTTTTCTCTTAGTTTTATTACAGCATCATATTCGAGATAATATATCTTTAAAATTTTTCATTCCGGTATGTTTGTTCTTCGTCTTTGTTAATTTTGGCCCTTTAATTGGTGCAATTACCGAATTTGGCCCGGAACAAGCATCAGAATTAACGAATCCTGCTTATGCACAATGGCGCTTGATTACTTTAGGCAAATTTTTAAATAAGTTGGATTTTTTTTCTATTTATCAATGGCTTTCTGGTGCGTTTATTCGTATTAGCTTGTCTATCTTTATTATTGGGGATTTATTTCATTTTAAGACGCAGAAAAGGAAAATGACTTTATTAATTAGTGTATGTCTTTTTTTAATCGTCGGTCTATCTTTACCCATTGATGGACCGACTTATAGACTCATGATTGATCATTACTTTTTTTCTATTACTGTAATAGGGATTCTACTTGTGATGCTCTGTATTCATCTAATCCTATTAATTAAAGGAAGAGTGGCAAAAAATGAAAACGCGATTAAACAATAAAAAAAGACAGCCGAAAACTGATAAATTGGATGAGCAGTACTTAAGGGAGCAATTCGCAATCAATGGGGACGTGCAATTTGTTAATTATTCGTTTCAGCATTATCCACAACCAGGGAAAGTTGTTGTTCTCTTTTCTGAAGTAATGATCGATAAAGGTAAATTGAGTGAGGCTTTAGGTAGGTTAGAAGAAAGTTTTATAGCAGACCGGCGCCTAGTTGAAAGGAGGGAAGAAAATGAGCAATTACTTATGTATCAAGTGAATGTTGAGGAAGAAGATAAAGAATCAATAGCAGAAGATATTTTTTCTGGGATGGTTTTTGTTCTAGTGGAAGAATTAGACGAAATTTTTAAATTTGATCTCCCTCAAATTCCTAACCGTTCACCAGAAGAGTCCAATTCGGAATTATCTTTTCGCGGACCAAGAGATGGATTTGTGGAAGACCTGAGTATTAACCTTGCCTTAATAAGAAAACGGTATAAAACCTCAACGTTAGTAAATGAAGTTATTGAGTTAGGGGTTCGAGGGAAGACAAAAATAAGTTTATTATATGTGAAAGATATAATAAAGGATCAATATGTCATTGATATAAAAAGACAGTTAGCAAAAATTGAAACAGATGTGATCATTAGTACGACAGATTTAGAAGAAGTATTGTCAGGTAAGTACTATACTCTTTTTCCTTTGTTTAATTATACCGGACGCCCTGATAACGTAGTTGCTAATTTAGATTTAGGTAGATTTGTCATTATTGTTGATGGTTGTCCTACTGTAATGGTTGGTCCATCTACATTATTTTCAGAATTAAAAACACCGGAAGATCGCTTCACAGAATATTATTATACGAATATGCAAATGTTTTTCAGGCTAACTGGTCTTGTCATATCAAGTATTTTGCCAGGATTTTATGTTGCTATGATTTCCTTTCATATGGATCAATTGCCTTTCCCATTTTTGGCGACTATTACGGTTTCGCGAATGGGGCTACCATTATCACCACCGTTAGAGGCATTTTTAGTCTTAGCTTTATTTGAGTTATTTAAGGAAGCAGGTAATACCCTTCCAAGGGCAATCGGACAAACATTAACGGTCGTAGGGGGGCTAATTATTGGTGATGCAGCAATAAGGGGTGGTTTAACAGCTCCTACCATGCTTGTTATTGCTGGTGTCACATCTGTTGCTGCGTATACCCTCGTTAACCAGTCACTTGGTGCCTCCATAAGCCTAGTGCGATTCTATATCCTGCTTTTTTCATCAATGCTCGGATTATTTGGCTTTTTTATCAGTATTTTTTCAGTGATATTGTATTTATCTAGGCTAGAGCTGTTTGGTTTGCCTTATTTAGCGCCACTTTCTCCTTTGTCATTTAAAGATACATTTGCAAGTATTTTAGAAAAACCTTATCTTTTACGAAAAAAAAGGTCAAGTACTATGCGACCTAAGGATGATACGAAGGGTAGGATAAAATGAAAAAAATCCTCATACCTATTATCGTATGTGCTCTTTTATTAAGTGGTTGTTGGGATGCAAAGGATATTGTAGAAATGCAATATATTACTGCTATTGGCATTGATTATAATAAGGAAAAAGAGGAATATATATTGTACGCGCAGGTCGTGTCTTTTGCAGGTGTAGCAAAGTCGGAACAAGCAGCAACAGTGCCATCGAAGGTATGGGTGGCTAAAGGGCAAGGAAAATCAATGGAAGCTGCTATGAATGAGATCTACGATAAATCCAATCAAATCATATACTGGGCACATATAGGAATTATTATTTTTCATGAACGATTACTGCAACATGGGATTGATCAAATAAGTGATAGTTTGGCTCGTTTTCAACAGATAAGAGAAACGAACTGGATGTATGGCACGAAAGATTCAATTGAGGATATTTTACTTGTAACAAGTCTTTTTAGCTCCGCGGTTCAAACAACACTTTTTAATCCAGAGGAAGTCTATCATGTACACTCTATCATTTCACCTATCAGAATGCACCGGTTCTATTCAGACTTTACTGAAAAAGCTACCACCACAAAACTACCGATGATATCAGTAAAAGAGGATGTTTGGACAACTAAGGGAGCAACAAATGATTCAGCTAAAAACGCTGGAGTGTTCCTATTAAAAGGAAAAAAATATTTAGGGAACCTACCTATAAGTGACTTTAGAGGCTTACGTTGGGTGACAAAGACTACAAAAAGGTCTCCATTAAGAATCAAAACGGAAGATAATGATGAAGTAAACATCATTATTACCAAATTAGACCCACATTTGAAAATAAATAAATTAGACAAAGATAAATTTGATGTCGATGTTAGTGCAAATGGTGGGATTATTGAAGTTCATAAAGAAATTTCGTTACCTATTTTGAAGGAAAAAATTACGGAAAAAATGGAGAAGGAAATTAGAGAGTCCTATGAGAATGCTTTAAAAATAAAGGCGGATTTATATAATCTTGAGGAACTTGTTTATAGAAAAGATTATGACCGTTGGAAGAATGATTATAAAGGAAGATTTACACTAACAGAAGATTCTCTTGCGAATATAAATATAGATATTACGATTACAAAAACAGGAGAGTACGATTATCAATTCTCTAATTAGATTGAGGCTAGGGGAGAGGATGAAACTTGATATGGAATATTATAAAAAGATAAGAAAGTATGTAGGTAAGGAGCCATTACTATTACCAGGGGCAGTTGTTATTATCATCAATAAGCAAAATGAGATTTTGCTACAACAAAGGCCGGAGTCTCGTTGGGGATTACCGGGAGGAATAATGGACTTAGGTGAGAGTATGGAAGAAACAGCGAAAAGGGAAGTAAGAGAGGAAACAGGGCTTGTTGTCGAGAACCTTTCGTTTGTTCAGTTGTTTTCAGGCAAGGAATTCTTTGTACGTACAAAAAACGGCGATCAGTTTTATGCCATCACTGCGGTTTATATGACAAATGATTATAGTGGGAAAATAACGACAAATAGTGAGGAAACCTTGTCTGCACAATTCTTTCCTATTGAACAGCTGCCGAGTGAATTAATCGAGAATTATCAAAAGTATATAGAACCAGTTAAACAATTATTAAAGCAGACATAAAAAAACAAGGCTCTTATTATGTACATGAAGAGCCTTGTTTTTTAATCTCTTATTTAAAATGCAACAGTGATTGTTTGTTTCTAATTTCTGTTATTAGTGACTCAGCTGCCTTTCTACTAAGTACAATTTTTCCGTCAGCAAGGATTAAGTTATCATTTTCGATTTCACCAGTAATTTGACAAGCTTTACTGGCATTATACTTTTGTAATATAATTCGATCGTTTTCAACGAATATTTCAAGTGGATCCTTCTCATAAATTTCTAAAGTATTTCTTAGTTCCTTTGGAATGACTATTCTCCCTAATTCATCAACTTTACGAACAATGCCTGTGCTTTTCAAAATGACGACCTCCTATTAATGGTTGTGGATTCCACTTCATTTTTTTTTAGATAGTTAAATATTATACAATTTTAGCGAAAATCCTTTATTAAACTGGTTACATTTATATTACTGTTTTTATCGTTTTTGTCATAAAAGTTTTTTTCTGTAAAATGGGTTTAGAGCAATAATCTGAATAAGTTGACAGAAAATCGAATACGTGATAAATTTATCTCAAGTTAAAGATATTTTAATTCGAGATATATAAATACTTCTATTTTATTATGGAAATATTAATTCGAGAAGGGAATGATTCTATGTTTGGTATAAAAGGCGTTCATCATGTAACTGCGATTACTAGTAGTGCAGAAAAGAATTATCAATTTTTCACCTATACTTTAGGTATGAGATTAGTCAAAAAGACTGTCAATCAAGATGATATTCAAACCTATCATTTATTTTTCGCAGATGATAAGGGAAGTCCTGGAACAGATATGACTTTCTTCGATTTCCCTAATATACCAAAAGGTCTTCATGGTACAAATGAAATTTATCAAACATCTTTTCGCGTACCTAGTGATGCGGCATTGGATTATTGGGTAAAAAGGTTTGATCGGTTAAATGTTGTCCATAGCGGTATTCAAGAACAATTTGGCAAAAGAGTTTTGCCGTTTGTTGACTTCGATGATCAGCAGTATCAGCTTATTTCTGATGAAAATAATAAAGGTGTCGAAGCAGGAACACCGTGGCAAAAAGGTCCCATTCCTTTAGAGTATGCGATTACTGGCCTAGGTCCAGTGTTTGTACGTGTATCTAATATTGATTATTTTAAAGAAATGCTGATGAATGTATTAGAGTTTAGAGAAATTGCACAAGAAGGTGACTTGTACTTATTTGAAGTTGGCGAAGGTGGTAATGGAGCACAAGTCATTGTTGAGTATAATACCGTTTTACCGATGGCACGACAAGGTTACGGTACCGTTCATCATGCTGCTTTTCGAGTGGAAGATAGGGAAGCGATTGATCACTGGACTGAAAGAATGGCGCAATTTGGCTATCAATCATCAGGGTTTATTGACCGTTTCTTCTTCGGCTCATTGTATACGAGAGTTGCACCGCAAATTCTATTTGAGCTTGCAACAGACGGTCCAGGTTTTATGGGAGATGAACCATATGAGACATTAGGTGAATCGTTATCACTGCCACCATTCTTTGAATCAAAAAGAGAACAAATTGAAGGACTAGTCAGACCCATCGATACGGTACGAAGCAACATTGATTTCAAAAAAGAATGAGGCACCTTATGAGTTTTATCTTGGATTCAAAACGCGATCTAATTTGATCGCGTTTTTTTATGAGAAAGGATGGGGCGTCGTTAACATTCATTTTGTTTAAAACAATTATCCACCTCTTTAGTTGATTATCCTTTTAGATGATAGGGATACTATTCATATGTATGATCTAAGTTGTAAGTATACAATTTCTATAACAGCGGGGAGTAAGAGAGTAATATGGAGAAGGATTTTCCAAAGAAATAAGAGAAATCAATTTTCATTTTGCACTTTCTAGTTTAGTATGGTTATATGTATAAAAAAGTACGGCTAGGTTAGATGAAGGGGAAGATCGTTGCATGTCAGAAGAAAATATTACAAGAATACATATGTATGATAAAGAATTTATCCTTATTGGTACAGCACATATATCAAAAAATAGTGCGGAGCAAGTAAAGGAAGTGATCGAAAGAGAGCAGCCTGACTCCGTATGTATTGAGTTAGATAAAGGTAGATATGAGTCTATTACAGAAGGAAATAAATGGAAAGATACGGATATTTTTAAAGTAATTAAAGAAAAGAAAGCAACACTTTTATTAATGAACCTTGCTATCTCCTCTTTTCAAAATCGTATGGCTAAACAATTCGGAATTAAAGCAGGTCAAGAGATGATTCAAGGTATTGAATCGGCTAAAGAAACCGGAGCGAAACTTGTGTTAGCTGATAGAAATATCCAGATTACGTTTTCTCGTATTTGGAGAGGGCTGGGTTTCAAGGGAAAAGCAATGTTACTTTCACAAGTATTTGCCGGTATTTTTAGCAATGAAACGATTACTGAAGAAGAGTTAGAAAAAATGAAAAATCAAGATTCAATTGATTCCATTTTAAATGATTTTACTGAGGTATTCCCACAATTAAAAGTACCTTTAATTGATGAACGTGATCAATATTTGGCGGAAAAAATAAAGAATGCGCCAGGTGAAAAGATTGTTGCTGTATTAGGAGCAGCTCATGTTCCAGGTATCAAACGGGAAATCGAAAAAAAGCACGATCTTAAGAAATTAACGGAAGTACCTCCAAAATCAAAAGCGCCAAAAGTGATAGGCTGGATGATACCTATTCTTATCTTAGCGGTGATTGCTGTAACCTTCTTCCTTAATCCAACTGCTGGAATGCAGCAGACAATTAGTTGGGCATTGTGGACGGGCACCTTAGCTGCAATTGGTGCTGCGCTTGCATTTGGTCATCCGCTTGCTATCGTTACAGCTTTTGTTGCTGCACCTTTTACTTCTCTTCACCCATTGCTCGCTGTTGGTTGGTTCGCTGGTTTTGTCCAAGCTTATTTTAAAAGGCCCAATGTACGTGATTTTGAAAACTTATCAGAAGATGTGTTTACACTAAAAGGCTTTTGGCATAATAAGGTGACAAGAATATTGCTGATTATAGTCCTTTCCAACTTAGGTGGGTCATTAGGAACTTTTATAGGCGGAGCAGATGTCATTCGTTTATTTATTGATCATTTATAAGTTATACTAGAGTTAGCTATGTTCATCGAAAGGAAGTATGACGTTTGAAGAAATTCCCAACAATTATTATTGTTGCAATTATAGTTGCGATAATAGCGTTTAATATGCTGGAATCAGATTCAGCAGAATTAGTATTACGTGATCGAACGTTGATTTCAGCTGGTGCAGGTGTTTTATCTGGCACCATTATGTGGTTACTTTTAATACTTGATAAAAAAGATAAAAAGTAATGGAAGAGCGCCTTTTCTTAAGAAGGCGTTTTTTTATGTGGGTTTTCACTGTGATGTTCTCTTTTTGTCATAACAGTTGAGGTTGTTCAATACAATGAAATAACCACGAATGAAAGAGGGGACAGCATGAATACGAATAGGGTGATTACCAATGAAGTACTTGTACGCTATGCGGAGCTCAGCAGATTAAAAAAACAAATTGATGAAGAGTTAGGTGCGATGAAAAAAGTATTCAATGAATACTTTGATCAATCAGTAGGGAGAAACGAAAAAGGTGAACTCATCCTCTCCCAATATAAATTACAGCGTCAAATTAGAGTGAAAGAGCAGTACGATAGAGAGAAAACGATAAACAAATTAGAATCTATTAATCAACATCAACTGATTCAAAAAATACCAGATGAAAAGAAAATTCAGTCTGCATTAGATTTGGAGATTATTGATGAAAAAGATTTATCTGGCTGTAAAACAACACAATATACGAAGGTGATTGTCGTTAAAGCAAATGAATGAAGAGAAAAATTAGATGGGACTTAGCGAAGTTTAAAGTATGAATTTCACACGAACAAATCCAGTTTTTCGAATTTGATATGCTCCCCTATAGCTAGACAGGTTTTAAAAAAATCTGGCTACTGATAGGGGAGCATTAGTTTATATCATTATTTGAAGATTGTAGAAATTTGCTCTATTTCTTCTCCGGATAGTTGCACTTCTAATGTTTTTAAATTATTCAACACTTGCTCTGCTCTTTTAGCGCCCGGGATAATGGCGTCGATGCTGTCTTTTGTTAAATACCAGGCTAAAACAATATGGGCGACGTCCACATTTTTCGCTTGGGCAATACCTCTTAATTGATCAACTTTTGCTAAGTTTTCTTCAAAAACCTCTTTTTGAAAATGTGGGGAGTCCGCACGTAAGTCACTGAATGTAGTATTTTTATCGTATTTCCCTGCTAATAAGCCAGATGCTAGCGGAAAATAGGGTATGAATGAAATATTGTTTTCTTTTGTATAAGGAAGTAGGTCTGACTCAGCGTTTCTCTGCAATAAATTGTATTCCCCTTGGTATACATCTACATAACCATCTTTATTTGCTTCTTTTAATTGTTCAATAGAGAAATTAGATACGCCAATAGCTCTTATTTTTCCCGCGTCTTTCAGTTCTTTCAACGCTCCAACTGCTTCATCTTTTGGTGTTGATTCATCTGGGAAATGGATGTAATAAAGATCAATATAGTCGGTTTGTAGTCTACGTAAGCTATCGTCTACAGATTGTTTTAAGAAAGCAGGACTATTATCCATCACAATATCTTCTTTAACGAATCTATGTGCGCCCTTTGTCGCAATCACTGCTTCTTCGCGTTTGCCTCTTTCTTGTAAAACTTCCCCAATGAGTTCCTCTGACCGTTCAGGCCCGTAAATAAAGGCTGTGTCTAAAAGGTTTACACCATTATTTAAGGCTTCATGAACTAGTTCTTTTCCTTGTGCTTCATCAAGGTTGGAGTATAAATTATGCCCACCAACTGCATTTGTTCCAAGACCAATAGGATTAACAAAAAGTCCAGATTTACCTAATTCTTGTTTCGTCTTCATTTACTTCACTCCTTCTTTTAAGTTAATCTGATCATACCAAATAATGTTAAGATAACAAAGAAATTCGATTTGCATTCTTTCTTTTAAGTTGACATTTACTTGACATGAAACAGAACGATAATGAATAGTAAAACATACATGAGGAGAGTAGGGTGAGTGAAATGAGAACGGTTTTAATAGTGGAAGATGAATTACCAATTAGCCAAGTGTTAAAAGTTTATTTACAAAAGGCAAACTTTCAAACTGTCCAAGCATTTAATGGAGCAGAAGCTATCCAAAAATTAAATGACTATCATCCGTCACTCGTTCTATTGGATGTGATGTTGCCTGATCGTGATGGATGGTCAATTTTAAAAGAAATCAGAGCGCAATGGAGTACGCCTGTGATTATGTTAACCGCTTTAGGAGATGTCCAATATCGCTTAAATGGATTAAATGAAGGAGCAGATGATTATATTGCTAAACCATTTAATGCGGAAGAAGTGGTAGCTAGAGTGCAAGCGGTCTTAAGAAGGACGGGTAAAAGTGAAGAAAAAATCAAGAAGTACGGTGGTTTGATGATTGATATTAAGTCTCATAAAATTACATTAAATAATGTTGTCATTGAATTAACGCCTAGAGACCTTGCTCTGCTCATTTTTTTAGCAGAGCATCCGAATCAAACATTTACTAGGGCACAATTAATTGAACATGTTTGGGGTTGGGAATATGAGGGAAGTGATCGAGCGGTCGACTTAGCGATTAAACGAATTAGAAAAGCTTTGCATTCATGGTCTACTGAAGAAGGCGAAATCAAGACTTTACGTGGATTGGGGTATCAATTAAGTGTCTCATCAACAAAGTAAACCTAGAGATTCTCTACTTCGTTATTGGACGACTCGCTATTTACTGGCACTTTGTATTGGGCTTGCGATTATCGCTTTTTTTTCTGTCTTATGGATTAGGCATACGACTGTTGAAAACCGACTCAATATTATGGAGTTAATGGCGGAAGAAATTGCTGACCGATTTGTGGAAATGAGTGAAGGACAGCCAATTCCCAAAGGAGATGTCCCAGGGTATTTAAATGATAGGGGCCGTTTTATAGATTTGGAAAGTGATCCCCTTATTTCAATTGTTGATACGTATGGAAATACGTTAACAACAAATCGATCACAAGATCGAATGTTACAATTCTCCGAAGTTCTTTTGAATGAGGATAAGACAGTTCAAGAATTAAATCATGATGCAACGAACGAGGCTTTTTATGTTGTAAAAGTACCGATTACATATCAAGATACGACTGTAGGCTGGGTAGTGATGCTAGAATCGAAAGCAAATTTAGCAGAAGTAAACCAGGAATATCGATTATTAGCCATTATGATTATTGGTTTAGCATTAATTGGCTGGGCAGCGATTTACTTCTTATCGAAAAGATTGTCTAAACCTATTCAAGAAGTAGCAGATGCAGCTAGGGAAATTCAAGCGGGAAATTATCAAGTTGATTTAAAGGATTCATACCAAGAACAGGAATTATATGAGCTTGTTCATTCTTTTAAAGAAATGTCCAAACGGTTAGAGAGATTAGAAACACTACGTACTGAGCTGTTAGCAGGTGTGACTCATGAATTAAAAACGCCGGTTACGTCAATTGATGGATTGTTGCAGGCTGTTCATGAAGGAGTTGTTGAGGGTGAAGAGGCAAAAGAGTTTATCAAACTGTCCATATTAGAAACTGAAAAAATGAAGAAAATGGTGGAGGATTTATTAGCCTTTAACACATATGCGACGAATGTGATGCCAGTTCAACTACAAGAATATGAAATCAATCAATTAATTAAGGAATCAGTCTACCAATGGGAAATTACGCATGAAGGAAGCCAGGATTTTCAACTTATTGTACACCAAGCGAGCACGCCTTTATTTGTGCAAATTGATCAGATAAGATTACAACAAATTCTCATTAATTTACTTAATAATGCCTTTCAAGCAATGGATGGAAGAGGAAAAATTGAAGTTAAAATAGAAGAGGAACCGAAGAATATTTATATAAAAGTAACTGATAGTGGAAAGGGTATACCGGACGAAGAAGTACCTTACATTTTCGAGCGTTTCTTTCGTGGTCAAGAAAAGAAGCTTCGTGTCAGAGGATTAGGTCTTGGCTTGCCGTTTAGTAAATTGATGGCACAATCAATGAATGGTGATTTAATTTTAGTTAAGACATCCCCGCAGGGTACTGAATTTATGATTGAATTACCTTATCAAAAGGGCAGTCTAGAAAGAATGAACCAAAGTGAAAGAGCCTGATCATACAGCTGTAAGAGTGTCTTTATGGCGAGGCTTACATTTAATTGTCGATGAAAAACCAAATATATTTCATGATAATATCGGTTTAAAACTGATTTCTCCAAACAATGATTGGCAGAAACGTCCGGATATGGATGTAGCAAACACAAGTGCTTTTAGAGCATCAATTGTTGCGCGCGCTCGTTTTGTTGATGACTTAGTTGTTGAACAATTTGAAAAAGGGATAGATCAATATGTGATACTTGGTACAGGGCTTGATACTTTCGCCCAAAGACACCAAGAAGTATTCCCTCAAATGACCATTTATGAGATGGATCAAGTTGATACACAGTTATGGAAGAAAAAAAGACTGGAGGAAACAGGGTACTCTATCCCCGATTATTTAAAATTTGTACCCGTAAATTTTGAAGAGAATCAAGGGTGGTTAGATCAATTAAAGAAGAATGGTTTTGATGATGCGAAGCCTGCTGTTGTTGTTTCAACGATAGATTTAAAAGAGATGTATTTTCGCGAGCGCAAAGATCAATTGATGCTGCAAAGTGGTGAAGATTTTATTGTAGCAACGATTTAGACATGACTCCTACTATATAAGAAAGCTATTCACATTTAACCCGCAAACCGTGATTTTATCTCATAGTAGTGGGTTTTTTGTTGTGAGTTGTAAATGAAGCTTTACGTCAATGGAGTGAGAAGTAGAGGAAACCTGAGAAAAAATGATTTGCCCATCACTCAGAAGAAAAGCAATCTGCAATTCATCACTCCCGTCGAATTTCAATAAAGTCACACGACTTTAATCTTCAAAAAACTTTTCTTTTTCCTAACCGCTAATAAATTGGTGCACTAGTTGGAACAGTGGGGATAAAAGAAATAACAGCCTAATGGAATAAACATACAATTATGTTTCATACTAAAAAAAAGGAGTATGGGAGGTGGCGAAATGTATCAGTTAACGACGAAAGAATTGTCGGCAATTGAAGATGAAATTCGGGCGGAGGAAATAACAGCGAAGACGTTTAACTGGTGTGCTTCTCTTTGTGAGGATGAAGAAGTAAGGATGTCATTGGAAAAACTAGCAGAGGAACATCAGTTAAGGATTGCTGAATTATCAACCTATTTCAACCGATCGAGGAGATTACATTAATTTTATAGGAGGTGGTTTCATTGCCTAATAACATCAATGGTCGTGGTTTAACGGAACGAGAAATGCTGCAATTATGTTTAGAATTAGCAAAAGGAAGAGTTCCCGCTATTAGCCACACATTAATGGAAACAACTCATGATGAATTGAGAGATATTTATGAGGGATGTTTAAAAACAAGTGCAGAAGCCCAAAAGGAAATCTATCAATTAATGGAAAAGAAGGGGTGGTATGAAACGCAACTCGCTACAGTAGAAGAAATCGAAAATGTACAAAACTTCATGCGAAATAATTTAAACCCATCTCCCTCCGAATAATATTCGGAGGTTTTTATTTCGTTTTTACATAAAAAATTCTTTTGACATATGCCTGACACATTCACTGATTAAATTATAAACAGAGGCAAGCAATTCAAATGAAAGAAGGGATTTTTAATGAATGAATTCAATCATTTTGAAGATAATCAAGCGAAGCGAAAAAATACTTGGTTTAAAAGTGTAACAATGACAGTAGCAAGTGGAGTAATGGGCTCAGTCCTAACTTTAGGAGCGATTAATTATTTTCCAAATGAAACAAAGCAGCATACGGAGGTTGTACAGGAGCAAGCAGAAACGAATGTTTCCAAAGTTAATGCTGAAACGGTTTCAACGACGAGTGATGGATCGATTGCAGATATAGTAGAAAAAGCCTCTAAAGCAATAGTAGGTGTTGTCAACATGCAAGAGCAACAAGCGAACCCTTTTAGTCGCTCCACAGGCAACACACAAAGTGGAGAAGAAGTTGAAAGTGGTACTGGCTCTGGTGTTATTTTCAAGCAAACAGACAAGGAAACGTACATTGTGACAAACAATCACGTTATTGAAGGAGCGGCAAATATTCAAGTTTCCCTTCATAATGGGGAAAAGCTTCAAGCTGAACTTGTTGGAACAGACTCATTAACAGATATTGCTGTGTTAAAAATAAATGAAAAAGTAGACGCTGAAGTTCTTTCTTTTACTGATTCTTCCAAGCTTCGTGCCGGCGATCAAGTGTTAGCGATAGGCAATCCACTAGGATTAGATTTATCAAGAACAGTCACTCAAGGCATTGTAAGTGCAGTGGATCGGTCAATTGCAGTCTCTACTTCAGCCGGAGAATGGGATTTAAATGTCATTCAAACAGATGCAGCAATAAACCCTGGAAATAGTGGTGGAGCACTTATTGACTCAAAAGGAAATTTGGTTGGTATTAATAGTTTGAAGATAGCTAATAGTGGCGTAGAAGGGTTAGGCTTTGCCATTCCAAGTAATGATGTCGAGAGTATCATTGATCAGTTAATGGAGGATGGTAAAATCATTCGACCTTATCTAGGTGTTGGTTTGATGGACTTAAATCAAGTACCGCAGTTTTATCAAGAACAGTTACCGAAAAATGTAGAAGAAGGTGCTATTATTACCCAAGTTGAGAAAGGTTCCACAGCAGAAAAGGCGGGATTGCAGGCTGAGGATATTTTAGTTTCAATTGGTGATCAAACGATTACAAACGCTAATGACTTAAGAGCATCTCTTTATAAAGACCTTTCAATTGGCGATAAAGTTGAAATAGGTTTTTATCGTGATGGTGAAAAGAAAACAGTGGAAGTAACGTTACAAGGAAATGGGGAAAAGCAAGTTGAAACAGAATAAATTATTGATTGCCACCGGTTGTATGTTTGTTGCAGCTGTTGTCATTGCTGTTGTTTTATACAATAGCCATTCAAAAGCAGCGACAGTCAATGGAGAAAACATAAGCAAAGATGATTTGAATGAAGCGTTAATGTCTCAATATGGCAATTCTGTTCTAGATACATTAATATCTGATCAAATTGTTCTTCAGGAAATGGATAAAGAGAAGGTAACTGTAACTGAAGAAGAAGTGGCTGAAGAAATGGATGCCTATATGGAGCAATATGGGGGAGAAGAGGCATTTAAAGAAGTAATAGATGAAAACGGGGTATCCTATGACTCTATAGAACATAATATTGAAATCTATTTAGGTTCAAAGAAATTGATCACACCAAGAATTGAAATTACTGATGATGAGATGGAAACATACTTTGAAGAGAATAAAGACAGTTTGGCCCAGGCAGAAGAGATAGAAGCAAGTCATATCCTAGTGGAAGATGAGGATACTGCCAAAGAAGTAAAACAGAAACTCGATGATGGTGACGATTTCGCTGAATTAGCAGCATCTTATTCAACCGATGAGGCGAATAAAGATAATGGTGGAAAATTGGGGTATTTTGGTGAAGGTGAAATGGTAGAAGCCTTTGAAAAAGTGGCTTTTGCTATGAAAGTGGAAGAAGTGAGTGATCCAGTAAAAACAGAATATGGTTATCACATTATTAAAGTAACAGATCATAAAGAAGCGAAAGCAGCCAATTACGAAGATGCGAAAGCAGAAATAAAAGAGACTTTAATAGAGTCTAAGCTTTCAACTGAATATACGGAATGGCTAAATGAGAAGTACGAAGAATATGAGATTAAAACGTATATTTAAAGGATGTGATCGATATTGAAAAGATTGAAAGAATGTAACATGAAATCTCAATAAGTTACTTTATGCATGCCGATCCTCATGCAAATGAGAGATTGCTAATGAATATATAACGAAACAACGCAAACAAGTGCCTGGATATTTCCTTATGTAGAACAAAATCCTACAACAGAAGAATATCTACAATGGATACAGGGTGATGATAGTTTACCAGCATTTGCTGAGACTAAGTCAGAATCGATACTTGCTCAAAGCTTTTTAGTGAAACTTCTGAAGCTAATCACATGTTTCCTAGGAGAGAAGGGTTCCAACTGCTAAATGGCAATGAAGGAACACAGATGTTGACATGCCTAAATGGAGATTTTGAACCACTGCAAGGGTTTGCAGATATGCTTGGTGGTGAGGGACGTAACCTAGTAAAGAGAAATTCTCAACGTCAGCCATCATCTTGTATGTGGACCTAAACATTGTTTTATTAGGAACAACTTTATTTATCTTTCTGTTTAAACGAAGAGGAAAATAAGTAAATGTATTAATAATCAAAATACTATTGACAATTAAATCAATACCCGATAAAATTTCCTTTATCAAAGCAATACAATAAATTGAATATGATTCTTATCGAGAGAGACTGAGGGACCAGGCCCGAAGATGTCCGGCAACCTCCTTTTAAAGGGAAGGTGCTAAATCCTGCAGAATGATTTCATTCTGAAAGATAAGGTTTAATAACAATCATTTGTTGAGCCTCTTTCAAAGTGAAAGAGGCTCATTTTATGTTGTAGAGGACCTGAGGGAGGGTGAGGTAAATGATTGAAGTCAATCATTTAGTGAAAATTTATAAAAGCAAAAAAAAGCAAGTAATAGGCGTTGACAATGTATCTCTTTCCATTAAAGAAGGGGAAATATACGGGATTATTGGTTATAGTGGAGCTGGGAAAAGCTCTTTATTACGTTGTCTTAATTTATTGGAGAGACCAACATCTGGTGAAGTGAAAATTGATGGCGTTGATTTAACGGCCTTAACAAGTAAAGAATTACGAAAAGCAAGGCAGAAGATAGGTATGATTTTTCAACATTTTTATTTAGCAAGTTCGAAGACGGTATATGAGAATATTGCCTTTGCTTTAAAAGCGGCAGGGAAAAGCCCGAAAGAAATAGATAAGAGGGTGAAAGAACTATTAGAATTAGTCGGTTTAGCAGATAAAATTCATCAGTATCCCGCACAATTAAGTGGTGGTCAAAAGCAAAGGGTAGGAATTGCCAGAGCACTTGCTAATGATCCAAAGGTTTTACTTTGCGATGAAGCCACTTCAGCCTTAGATCCAAAAACAACAAAGTCGATCTTAAACCTATTAAAATCGATTAATAAGAAGCTAGGCTTAACCATCGTACTTATCACTCATGAGATGGAAGTAGTCAAAGAGATTTGCCATAGATTAGCTGTTATGCAAGATGGAAAGGTCATAGAAGAAGGACCGGTGTATGATATATTTGCGAACCCAGTTGAACCACTTACAAGAGACTTTATTCAAAGTGTTCTTCAATTTGACTTACCACAGCAATTGATTGAAAACAGGAAGGGGACGATCATCAAGATTCAGTTTAAAGGTGCAATAGCAGAAGAATCTGTTGTTTCTGAACTGTTCCAAACATTCAAAGTAAAAGGGAATATTCTTCACGGCAAGATTGAATATATTCAAGAAGTGCCACTAGGTATTTTTATTATGGAGTTGACTGGCGAAATACCTGAAATAGAAAGAGCTATACAATATATTCAAGATAGAACACAGAATATGGAGGTAGTTGAACATGTTGCTTGAGTCCATTCAGGCGTTACTTCCTGAACTAAATACAGCTGTATTACAAACAATTTATATGGTCGCCATCTCTTTAGTTGCTGCACTTATACTAGGTCTTCCACTAGGGATCTTATTATTCGTTACCGACGAAGGATTGTTCTTAAAAAATAGATTTGTAAATGCGGTTACTGGTTGGATTGTCAATTTGATCCGCTCGATTCCTTATATTATTTTGTTAGTAGCTCTATTGCCGTTAACAAAATTAATTGCAGGTTCAACGATTGGTCCTACAGCTGCTTCTGTCTCATTATCCGTGGCAGCGATTCCCTTTTTTGCAAGATTGGTAGAAACATCTTTAAGAGAAATAGATAAAGGGGTCATTGAATCCGCAGTAGCAGTAGGCGCTTCCCCTTGGATGATTATTAAAGAAATCCTTGTCCCAGAAGCGAAACCTGGAATTGTTCAAGGATTAACGATTACGACTATTAGTTTAATTGGTTATTCCGCAATGGCAGGTATTATTGGCGGCGGTGGTATTGGTGATTTAGCGATACGTTTCGGTTACTATCGCTATGATAATGTCATTATGATCACCACAGTAGTTGTTCTCGTTGTATTGGTGCAAATCATTCAAATTGGTGGCGATAAATTAACTAAATATGTAGATAAGAGATAATAAATTGTAACAATAAATATAGTAAAGGAGGATGGAGCCTTTACTATATTTATTTATCCTATAAATCTTATCTAAAGATAGAGAGGACTGATTCTATGAGCACGATAACAGCTTCATCTAAAGAAGCGTATTTAGCTGAACAACTCGCTCGACCATTTATTAAGACGGCTCAACAAGAAGAATTATTTCATAAAGCTGCGATATTAGCAGAAGGATTTAGTAAGAGGGCGCAAAAGATTGATGAAAATGCAGAATTCCCCTTCGATAATTTTGAAGAATTGAAACAATCAAATTATTTAAGTCTGACGATTCCGAAAGAGTATGGTGGTAAAGAGATTTCCTTATATGAATATTTATTAATACAAGAAAGGATTGCTCAAGGTGATGCGTCTACGGCATTATGTATTGGTTGGCACTTAGGTGTTATCTATGATTTAAGGGTAAAACGGAAATGGAAGGAAGAACAGTTTGCCAAGTTATGCGAAACGGTTATTAAAGATAAGAAATTGATTAACCGCTGTGCAACAGAGACAGCAACCGGCAGTCCAACCCGTGGTGGACGACCAGCGACGACTGCGGTAAAAAAAGGAACGCAATGGATTTTAAATGGAAGAAAGTCTTTTGCTTCGATGGCACCTGGATTAGATTTTTCTCTTATTACAGCAACGATTGACGATTCGGGCGAAATTGGCATATTCCTTGTACCACATGAGAATCCTGGTTTGATAGTGGAACCAACTTGGAGTATGTTAGGGATGCGAGGTACACGCAGTGATGATCTCGTATTAGAGAATGTAATTGTAGAAGAAGAGGCATTAGTAGAAATAGAAGATGCTAATTTTTATGCGATACCTAATGCGTGGTTACTACATTCAGCTGCCTGTTTTATTGGCGTTGCTATTGCTGCTCGGAACTATGCTATTATTTTCGCTTCTGAATATCAACCTAATAGTCTACCAGGTCCAATTAGTGAAGTACCAGAAGTGCAACGTAAAATTGGAGAAATGGAACTCGAGCTACTAAAAGCGCGTACAGCTCTCTATTCTATAGCCGATCGCTGGGATAATGAACCGAATAAACGAGGAGAATTAGGAGCTGAACTTGGAGCAATCAAACATCTTGTCTCTAACAGTGCCAATAAAGTGGTCGATTGGGCAATGAGAATAGTTGGTGCACAAAGCTTGCAACAAAAAAATCCTCTGCAACGTTATTTCCGTGATGTGCGAGCTGGGCTGCACAATCCTCCTATGGATGATGTAGTTATAACCAATTTAGCGAAAAAAGCATTATCATTTAAAAGATAAAAATAATCACTAAAACATGCCCCTCTTCATATATGGAGAGGGTTATTATTTGTATGAATACGTATATGTTAGAATGGCTTCAACCTATTTCGTTTTCCATAATTCTTTTTTTGAAGGCTTTTTTTCTTTTAAAATGAATTATACTAGTAGATGTGAAAATGAATAACGTAGAAAGTGGTGTACAGATTGAAAAAGTTTATTTCATCAATGACAATGGTTTCTTCCGTTCAATGGGTCTTTTTTATCTTTGCTAATACTGTTGTCATTCCGATTTCCATTGCCAATGCATTTGAGCTATCTAGTGAAACGATGGCAATGATGATTAGAGCATCACTCATACTTACAGGTATTACTTGTATACTTCAAGGATGGAAAGGCCATCGTTTCCCGATTATGGAAGGGCATTCAGGGTTGCTATGGGGAATTATCCTAAATCTTGGGCTTTCAGCACAAGCGCTTAATATTGGATTAGAACGTATTGGTGGTGGAATTGTTACTGGTATTATTTTAGCTAGTCTAGTGACCATTTTGCTGATCGCTTGTGGTGGTTTTTCATTATTGCAAGCCATCTTTAGTCCGATGGTAATGACTGTATATTTATTTTTGCTTACCTTTCAATTAATGTTTATCTTCTTTGAAGGTATGTTAAAGATGACTTCAACTGGCGTCATTGACATAGGAATAAGTCTTTATTCTGTAGTATTAGCGCTGATTGTCGCTACATTAAAAATGAAAGGTAATCAACTTATTAGCAATTTTTCTATCTTAATTGGCCTTTTAGGAGGCTGGCTCGGTTATGTCTTATTGTTTGGTAATGATGGCGCTGGGATGACAACATCGGCACCTTTTCAACTTTTTCCGTTAGGAGCTCCTAATCTTGAAATAGGAATTGTCGTTGTCACGTTTGTTGCTGTGTTATTAAATTTAAGTAATACTTTTGCATCTATTAACGCTGCTGAAAAGCTTCTACAAAGAAGAGCAGCCAAAAAAGAGTTTAAAGGCTCAATGATGATTACTTCAATTTCCACCATTATTGGCTCTGGTTTTGGACTTGTTCCTTATACACCGTTTACATCAACGATTGGTTTCTTACAAAGTACGAGAATTTATGAACGAAAACCATTCTTTATTGGTGGTGCCTTGCTTACGATCATTGGCATTGTTCCCATTTTAGGGTCGTTTCTTTCAATGTTACCTGTTACTGTCGGAAACGCAGTCTTGTTTGTTGCGTATATGCAATTATTTGGTACCGCATTCAGTAGTTTAAATGGACAGACGTTTAATTCCAATACGATATTTAGATTAGCAGCACCTATATTAATTGGTATTAGTATTATGAACATTTCACCTGTTATCTTTTCGGAATTACCTGTACTCGTTCAACCCTTTTTAGCAAATGGGCTAATTATGGGTGTGATTATTTCAATTATTTTAGAAAAAACAGTGAACTGGGGTAAATATGAAGATCATCCTATTAAAAGAGGAAAAGCAAGTTGATGTTTTTTCTTTGGTACGAGACATACTCTTGCACGTTTCTTGACTAGGCAAATGAAAATAAAACACGTAAGATAGAATAGTAGCGAATCAAAAAAGGGGATTTTTGCGATGGAAGGAATTACACTGAGTTCATTGCTAGATGTAATTGGGGAATTATTTTCAGATGAAGTGTCAATTGTAGTTTCAAATACAAAAGAGTATATTTACTATCGTCCAAGTAAACGTGTGGACTTGAAAATTCGGCCAGGGGACCTTGTAAAAGAAGGAAGTATTGCTGATAAAGCGCTTAAGGCTGAACAAAAGGTATCAGAGTTTATTAATAGGGATGTATTTGGCGTACCTTATCACGGGATGGCTGTTCCATTTAAAAATGATGGGAAAATTGAAGGTTGTGTGACAGCTATTTTTCCAACATTGACAGAGGGGAAATCTGTCGTTACATTAAAGACAAGTGATGGCTGGGTACCGGTTCCATTTAATGAAGTATATTTCTTGGAAGCCAAGGATCGTAAAACACATGTTCATTCTATTTACTCTTCTGGTACGCATAAAAATACGCTACAGGAGTTTGAGTATATTTTACCAAAGGAAAACTTTATTCGCTGTCACAGGTCATTCTTGGTGAATGTTAATCAAATACAAGAGATATTTCCTGACTCACATTCTACTTTCTTATTATTAATGAGAAATGGTGCAAAAGTGCCTGTTAGTCAATCTTATTCTAGCTATTTTCGTAAGTTGCTCGGTTTTTAAACTTAAAGCATATTAGATGAATAGCCATTCAACTCAATATTTTCTGATTATCTGAAAAAATCTGCTGGCTTATCGGCAGATTTTGCTGTTTTATCAAAATTTTTCATTAATTATACTAAAAAAATAACCCCATTCTGATTTATTAGTAAAATAGTTATTAAGTATTCTTTACAGAAAGAGGGATGGGAATATGGATAATAAACTTGGGAGAATTAAAATTCAGACACTTCAGAACAATATCATGACTGCAGAAGGGGCTGCAGAAATGATTAAAGATGGAATGACATTGGGGTTAAGTGGATTTACTCGTGCGGGAGATGTGAAAGCGGTTCCTGTAGCATTAGCAGAAAGAGCAAAAACAGAAGATTTTAAAGTGAATGTGTATACAGGTGCATCTCTTGGTTCGGATGTGGATAAGTTGTTTGCCGAAGCTGGTATTTTAAATAAGAGATTACCATTTCAAGCGGACTCAACAATGAGAAAAGGCATTAATAAAGGGGACTTCTTATTTGTTGATCAACATTTATCTCACACAGCAGAACTCATCCGTTCCGGAGTATTACAAGTGGATGTAGCTATTTTGGAAGCGGTTTCGATTGAAGAAGATGGGACAATTATACCTACAACATCAGTTGGTAACTCACTTTCTTTTGCTGAACATGCCCATAGTGTAATTGTTGAAATTAATATGGCCCAATTAGCATCGTTAAAAGGGTTACATGATATTTATAGTCCGGATAAACAAGGCGAGCGTGGTCCAATTCCTATTACAAACGTAGCTGATCGTGTTGGAGAGATAGGGATTAAAGTAAATCCGGAGAAAATTAAAGCGATTGTATTTACTGAACAAGGTGATTCACCATCAACTATAGTTCAGCCAGATGAAGAAACAGTTATTATGGCGCAACATTTAACCAACTTTCTTCGCAATGAAATTGCAGAAGGTAGATTAGATGAAAAACTTGCCCCATTACAATCAGGCATTGGTTCCGTAGCAAATGCTGTTTTACATGGCATGATTGACTCAGAATTCACAGACTTAGAGGTGTATTCAGAAGTACTTCAAGATGCAGTGTTTGATTTAATTGATGCAGGGAAAGTAAAGTTTGCTTCAGGCTGTTCCATTACACTTTCAGAAGAAAAGATGCAAGAAGTGTTTGCTCATTTCGATCAATATCGCGATAAGTTATTGTTAAGGCCACAAGAGATCACGAACCATCCGGAATTAATTCGTCGATTAGGATTAATTTCTATCAATACAGCATTGGAACTAGATATCTATGGTAATGTAAATTCTACTCATGTTCAAGGAACTAAGATGATGAATGGTATTGGTGGATCAGGAGATTTTGCCAGAAATGCAAGATTAGCTATATTCGTGACAAAATCAATTGCTAAAGATGGAAAAGTTTCAAGTATTGTACCTTTTGCTTCGCATATTGATCATACAGAACATGATGTTGACGTAATTGTCACAGAACAAGGCTACGCAGATTTAAGAGGGTTGGCTCCACGTGAACGAGTTGAGCTCATCATTGAAAATTGTGCGCATCCATTATACAAAGATCAACTGAGAGATTATTATTATGAAGCATTATCAGCAGGTGGCCAAACTCCACATATCCTAGCAAAAGCCTTTTCTTGGCACATTAACTATGTGGAAAATGGCACAATGTTAACTTCAGAGAAAGTAGATGTATAAAAGAAACGGCAAAATTATTAAATACGTGTTAGTAAAAGTAACCTAAGTCAATGCTCAGGTTACTTTTTGTCGTGGTTCCCCATTGGTTTTGTCCTATATATATACTGGAAAGGAAAGAGACTGAGTCGGAAACGAGTCAAAAAAGGTGTGGCTGAGCAAAAATTTGATTGGGTTCAAGTGGAAACGAGTCAAAAAAGGTGTGGCTGGGCAAAAATTTGATTGGGTTCAAGTGGAAACGAGTCAAAAAAGGGAACCCGGGTAAAAATTTGATTGGATTCAAGCAGAAACGAGTCAAAAAAGTGAGCCCGAGTAAAAATTTGATTGGATTCAAGCAGAAACGAGTCAAAAAAGTGAGCCCGAGTAAAAATTTGGTTAGATACAAGCAGAAACGAGTCAAAAAAGGGAACCCGGGCAAAAATTTGATTGGATTCAAGCAGAAACGAGTCAAAAAAGTGAACCCGGGTAAAAATTTGATTGGATTCAAGTGGAAACGAGTCAAAAAAAGGGAACCCGGGTAAGAATTTGATTGGATTCAAGCAGAAACGAGTCAAAAAAGGGAACCCGGGTAAGAATTTGATTGGATTCAAGCAGAAACGAGTCAAAAAAGAGATCCCGGGTCAAAAATTTGGTTGGATTCAAGTTGCCTCACTCAGTCCCTTTCATCAGTTGTTTCGTTTTCGTATTTATCTCTGAGCTTTAATGCTTTGTCGATCAAAGTACTGCCAATTTCATTTTTAAATTGAGTGTAGACGGGGTCAAGGACTTTTTTCCAACTGATTTTCTCTTCATTGGTTAGTTCATGAATGTCGATTGAACTCACTTTTTTTATTTCTTCGAGTTGATTTTCATTCATTTGCGCAGCTTGTTTGCGATTCCATTGCGTGACTTCAGCCATAGCTTCAGTTAAGATTCGCTTTGTTTCTCTTGATTGCTTATTCCAAACATTTTCATTCATTAAGACGGCATAACCGAGATAGCCATGATTACTTATTGTCATATACTTTTGTAAGTTAAAAAACTTTTTAGAATAAATATTAGAGATGGTGTTCTCTTCGCCGTCTACTTTCCCACTGTCTAATAAGTCATATGTAGAATTAAAAGATTCTTTCACTGAATTGGCGTTCAATGTAAGAAATTGTGATGAGAGGACATCACTTTGCATGATTCTGAATGTTTGTCCAGCTATATCTTTCGGATAAATAATTGGACCATCATTTGATGTGAATTGTTTAAATCCATTACTCCAATGAGCTAAGCCGATGAGTCCATCCCCCTTAACACTAGATAATAATGTTTGCCCGATAAACCCATCTAATCCTTCGTTAATGGCTTCATAGGAAGGGAAGATAAACGGCAAATCGAGTACGCCCCATGCAGGGTTTAACATGCCAAGTTTAGATGTTGAGGGGGCAATAATATCAACATTTCCTTCTTGAACAGCACGTATTTCTTCTATATCAGAGTAGAGAGAGCCGTTAGAGAAGACGACAATTTTAATATTTCCATCCGATTTTTCCGCAACAATCTCAGCAAATTTATCAGCGGCCATTCCCTTTGGTGTATTATTGGAGACAACATGACTAAAAGTTAAAACGATTTGATCGTTGAGCCCTTCTTGTTCATCATCATAAGGAAGGTCTTCTGAAAGTATATATTGTTTGAAACTAAAAAAAAGCGTAAGCGTTATAATAATGGTTAATAGTATGATGCTATATTTACTTTTCATCACCTTCACCTCATACTAAATAGTATCTTTATTTTCAGATTAAAGGTCAAGTCTAGATGGCAATGAAAGGAAGATTTGTTTGAAGGAAATACCTATTCGTTGGAAAATAACATTGCTATCATACGGGGTTGTTATCTTTTTACTGCTAATTTGTGGGCTTGTTGTTATCGCAAATATGCAACAGCAAGAAGAACTAGACTTAAGAGGCGAATCAATGAGTACAGCTAGGACTGTAGCAGAATTTGCAGATATAAAAGATGGTCTTGAGGAAGATGAGGGTTGGGAGATAATTAACCCCATCGTGGAAGAAATAAGGGTCATAAATAATACGGATTATATTGTAGTCATGAATATGGATAGGGTCCGTTTTTCACACCCAGTTAAAAGTATGATAGGTAATGTGTCAACTGGTAGTGATGAAGATCCTGCATTTGCAGAACATATTTATTTTTCTAAAGCCAAGGGAGAAGATGGTACATATTTAAGAGCGTTTATTCCAGTATTAAAAGATGAACAACTAAACCAAATAGGTGTGGTGATGGTTGGTAATAAAATCCCAACCTTCAAGGAAATCGTCTCTGGCTTTTCTAAAGAGATCCTATTGATCGTTTTCCTAACTCTTATTGTGGGGTTTATTGCCTCATATATATTAGCCAATCATATTAAGAAGCAAATGTTTGATTTAGAACCGTTTGAAATTAAACGTATGTTTGAAGAGAGAACAGCGACCTTTCATTCCATCAATGAAGGGGTAATTGCAATTGATTATCATGAGAAGATTACAATTTTTAATGAAAAAGCCAAAAAGATATTTAATGTGAGCGGAGAAGTAACGGGGTTATCGATTCGTTCCGTTTTAGAAGATACCCGTTTACCAGAAATCGTTGAGAGAAATGAACCAGTTTATAATGAACAAATTATGGTGAGTGGAAAAAGCATCTTGAGTACGAGAATTCCTATTAATAAAGATGGTCAATTAATTGGCGCTGTGGCTATTTTCCAAGATAGGACAGAGGTAGCAAAATTAGCAGAGGAACTGACTGGTGTAAGGAGTTTTGTTGAGGCACTGCGTGTGCAAAATCATGAGCATATGAATAAATTGCATACAATTGCTGGGCTTATCCAATTAGGAAAGCCAGAAAAGGCCTTTCAACTTGCATTTGCTGCTTCAGAAGAACAAGAAAGTATTTCTTTATTTCTTCATGAAGTGATCAAGGACGATGCGGTAGCTGGACTTCTTATTAGCAAAATCAGAAGAGGGAAGGAACTAGATATTATCGTGACAGTTGATACTAATAGTAATTTGGATCACTTTCCTCCTCATTTAGATCATCATGATTTTGTTTTATTATTAGGTAATTTGGTTGAGAATGCTTTCGGTGCCTTTGAACAACTAGATAGAGAAGAAAAAATAATTGATATTAGTATCGAACAAGATGATCACATTTGTTCCATTCTAGTAGAAGATAATGGGATAGGTATAGAAGAATCTAATTTAGAAAAAATTTTTACAAAAGGTTTCACAAAAGGAAAAGAAAATGGGACTGGTTACGGATTATATTTAGTCAAACAAATTGTGGATAAAGGGGAAGGGCAAATAACTGTCACTTCTAATGTAAATGAAGGTACTTCTTTTCTAATTACCTTTGGGGAGGTCTAACTAATGAATGATATTCAAGTACTATTAATTGAAGATGATCCAATGGTTCAAGAAGTTAATAAAGGGTTTATTTCTAAGGTAAAGGGATTTCATGTGAAAGCCATTGCCAATAACGGAGAAGAAGGCATTAGGCTAGCTAAAGATTTATTACCAGATTTAATATTACTTGATGTGTTTATGCCGAAAAAAGATGGATTAAAAGTTATATATGAATTAAGGAAACAAAAACTCAATGCAGAAGTGATCGTGATCTCGGCAGCAAAAGATAAGGATACGATTAAAATCATGCTACAAAATGGGGCAATCGATTATATAATGAAGCCGTTTAAATTTGATAGAATGGAGCAGGCACTTGAGAAGTTTCGGCAATATCGTGACAGTTTAAAAAATGAAGGAACAATGTCACAAGAGCAACTTGACCAATTGCTTTATACAGAACAAGTAACGAAAATAGAGGCAGATTTGCCTAAGGGCCTGAATGAATTTACATTGAAAGAGGTCATTACTTATTTAAAAGTTCAACAACAACCGCAAGCAGCTGGAGAAGTGGCTAGCGGTATTGGGATTGCAAGGGTGACAGCTCGGAGATATCTTGATTATTTAGAGAAAAAAGGGGTAATTGTACTTGATATACAATATGGTGGAGTGGGGAGGCCTGTGAATCGGTATATGATTAAAGCATAGTGATGAGAAGAGAGAATAATAATCATGAACTAAAAGAACTGTTGAGGCTATTCAACGGTTCTTTTTAGTTCATTTGCCCCTATAGTAAAACTACTACTTTCCATGCATTGACGATGAAAGGGAGAAAATTTACGATAGATTATATACTTTAATTAAAGTATATAATCTATCTCCATATGATCAAAGAGGAGGAAATGTTAAATGAAAGAGATTATCTCATTAGAAGACATAAAACATTTTGATTCAAGATCAGAACAATTCCAACCGTTAGAATGGTACAAATCGATGCTTGAAAGTGGGTCTATTCGTTATAATGAGAATTCAGACACTTGGAATGCATTCAAGTATGATGTCGTAAAGACCGTTTTAAGCGACTATGAACATTTCTCCAGTGAAGGAGACCGTACAACGATTTCAGTAAAGTTTAGTGAAGATGATAAGCAAATGAATAGTAAAGTAAACTTCTTGAAAATGGATCCTCCGAATAACAGAAAAGGAAGATCTCTATTAGCATCAGCATTTACACCAAGAAGTTTAGAAAATTGGAAACCGCGAATAAATCAAATTGCTGAAAACTTAATTATACAAATAGAAAAGGGTAAAACGGAAGATATCGTAGCGGCATTAGCTAATCCAATGCCTGCAATGGTGATGTCAGACTTATTAGGGATTCCGAAGCCCGATGTGATTAAATTTAAGAAATGGGTCGATATATTATTTCTACCATATGATAAGAGCAAAAAGGATGTAATCGACAACCAAAAAAATCAGGCAATTAAAGAGTTCTTTACTTATTTACAACCAGTCATCATTGAAAAGCGCCAGCAGTTACAAGATGATATCATTTCTGATCTCATTAGGGCTGAAGTAGATGGGGAAAGACTAACAGACTTTGAAATTATTGAAATGACAATGGCTATTTTAGGTGCAGGTGTAGAAACAACGAGTCATATGATCTCAACAAGTTTTTATGCCCTTTTATATGATGACAAAGAGTTATTTTCAGAATTAAAAGCTCACCCTGAATATATCGATTGGACAGTCGAAGAGATGTTGCGATATCGTTTCCATATGAGTCGAAGAGATCGCACGGTGAAGAAGGATAATAATCTTTTAGGGGTAGACTTGAAAAAGGGCGATGTCGTTGTTGCCTGGATGAGTGCGGCTAATATGGATGAGGAAATGTTTGAAGAGCCATTTCAATTAAATATTCATAGGAAGAATAATAAGAAACATCTTACATTCGGAAATGGACCACATTTTTGTTTAGGTGCACCATTAGCAAGACTTGAGCTAAAGCTTATTTTGGAAAACTTAGTTAAGCATTTTACAAAAATCGAATCTGTCGAGTCATTTGAATTAGAATCCAACTTAACAGATTCTGCGACCGGTCAAACGTTAACCGCATTGCCCCTTAAACTTTATTAAATTTAAATATAATGATGCAGCTGAAATTAAACGAATGATTAGTTAGCGTAAATAAATGAATAGTTTTCTTGGAAAAAACGAACAAATTCTAATGAATATGTTCGTTTTTTTTATTATAAGTCTATCGATTTTACCGCTAATCAACGAGCGCATCCTTATTATTTGAAACCATAATGAAAGAATCAGATGCGTTTACTTCCCAGTATAAGTTAAGATAGCTATATACGTTTTTGGAGGTGAACGGGTGAATGATCAGAATATATATTTTAGGTATGTTAGCACATTCAGTAGACTATCCTTATAATATCCGTAAAAAACTATTGAATGCACAGCCTTTCATAAAGATTAGTGAGGGGAAGTTCTATTATGATTTTGAAGCATTGCATAAGAAGAATTGGATAGAACCTGTACAAAAGCTACAAGAAGGAAGTCGTCCAGAAAAAACACTTTATCGAATAACAAGTGAGGGGCGTCGTCATCTAGTAGAAGAGCTCTATCTTTGTTTTCAAAAGTATACGGAAGTGGCAGATTTGTATATTGCCATTCATTTCTTAAATTATATTAATAAATCAGAAGCCGCTTCTATTTTGAAACAAACCATTCTCAAAGAAAAAGAAAGATGGCATACATTAAAAACGAAAAAAGCAGAAAAGGAAAGACATGACACAGTCTCTGACTCAAGCCAATTAATTGCTGCTCACGCATTTGAAAAAGCAGAATTTAATATTAAATGGTTAGAGAGGGTACTAGAATTCTTAAAATAATTACTAGACAAAAGAGAGCTAAAATAAATTGAGGCTCTCTTTCGTCTCTTCTATTCCAAATGGGACCTTAAATTTCCCTTAGATGCTTAAAGTTTGAGTGATTAGGAATAACCTCGAAAGTACACTCTCCTCCTATAATGAATAGTATGATGTAACTTGATATTCCAATCGTTTTTCTTTCTCAACTAATAAGACCAAAATGAACAAAATGTTCACTATGACCATAAACTTCTTTTCATTTTCTGAAAACGCTATCATTCTAATTACAAAGAATAGTCAGATAGATAGTGGGACAGGAGATGATAAACATGGGATTTTTAAGAATTTTTAAGAACTTAACCGTTCAGGTGTTAACAGCGATTGCACTTGGTGTGTTAGTTGGTTTAATTTGGCCAGATATAGGTAAAGAATTAAAGCCTTTAGGAACGACTTTTATTAATGCCGTGAAGATGGTTATTGCCCCAATTATTTTCTTAACCATTGTATTAGGTATCGCAAAAATGGGAGATATGAAAAAAGTAGGTAAAGTTGGTGGGAAAGCTTTTATCTATTTTGAAGTGGTTACGACGCTTGCTCTAGTCATTGGGTTAATAGTTGTTAATATTGTTAAACCAGGTGACGGGTTAAATTTTAATGAGCTTGAACAAGGGGATGTATCTGAATATACAACCAATGCTGAGGAAGGCATTGATTGGATGGAATTCGTTACACATATCGTACCATCAAATATGGTGAACGCTTTTGCGGAGGGAGATATTCTTCAAGTTCTATTCTTCTCCATTCTATTTGGGGTTGCTCTTGCTTCTTTAGGTAAACGGGGAGAAGTTATTACTGATTTTCTTGACCGGTTATCCCATGTGTTTTTTAAGATCATTGGTTATGTAATGAAAGCTGCGCCAATTGGTGCATTTGGTGCAATGGCATATACAATTGGACATTTCGGTTTAGGTTCTTTAGCACCGCTCGCAAAGTTGATGATGAGTGTGTATATTACAATGTTCTTATTCATCTTTATCGTTTTAAACTTAATATGTAAATATTATGGCTTTAGTCTATTTAAATATTTACGATTTATTAAAGATGAGTTACTTATCGTATTAGGAACGAGTTCTTCGGAATCCGTTCTACCAAGAATGATGGATAAAATGGAAAGATTCGGCGCGTCCAAATCAGTCGTCGGTTTGGTCATTCCAACAGGATATTCCTTTAACCTTGATGGTACTTCAATCTATCTTTCTATGGCTACCGTATTCTTAGCTCAAGTATTTGGTGTCGATTTATCTATTGGACAACAAATAACGATTATCTTAATTCTTATGCTTACTTCTAAGGGAGCTGCTGGGGTAACGGGAAGTGGATTTATCGTACTAGCTTCGACATTAGCAGCCATTCAAGTAATCCCGTTAGAAGGTTTAGCCCTCTTACTCGGTGTTGACCGCTTTATGAGTGAAGGTCGTGCCATTACGAATATGATTGGTAACGGTATTGCGACAATCGCAGTTGCGAAAAGCGAGAAAGAATTTGATGAAGAAAAATATCAACATGCGATTTCAAATATGAAAGAGATCTCACATGAAGTGAATAAAGCAAGTTAACGGTTAAGCCCTCTCAAGATAAACTTGAGAGGGCTTTGTCTGTCAGTTGCTATTTGTGGTACGATAAATAAATCATTGATTAATAAGGTGGAGCGTATATGAAGTTAACAGTAAGACCGTCATACATAAAGAAGTATAAGGAAGGTTTTCCATTAATAAATGAACAATCTGTTGAACGAATTCCTCAAATGGATGAAGGTACGATTGTTGAGTTAGTGAATGAAAAAGGACAGTTTCTCTGTAAAGGTTATTATGGAATTCAAAATAAAGGCAGAGGCTGGGTATTAACGACAAACCAGCATGAACAAATAGATCAAGCTTTTTTTATGGAAAAGCTGAAGACAGCAGTAAATCATAGACAAAAACTATTTAACGATCCAGAAACGACTGCTTTTAGAATTTTTAATGGAGAAGGCGATGGTGTTGGAGGTGTTACAATAGATTATTATGATACGTATTATTGCATTAGTTGGTATAGTGAAGGGATCTATCAATTTAAACAGGAGATTATTACAGCATTAGAACAATGTTTGCCAGTGAAGGCTATTTATGAGAAGAAAAGGTTTAATCATAAAGGGCAGTATGTAGAAGATGACGATTTTGTTTGTGGTGAAAAGCCGACATTTCCTATTATCGTTAAAGAAAACGGGATAAACTATCCAATCTATCTTAATGATGGTGCAATGGTTGGGGTTTTCCTAGATCAAAGGGAAGTAAGGAAAAAAATAAGGGATCAATATGCCAATGGTAAAACGATCTTGAATACCTTCTCATACACGGGAGCCTTCTCGGCAGCAGCTGCATTAGGCGGTGCAGTGAAAACAACAAGTGTTGATTTGGCTAATCGAAGTAAAGCGAAGACAATCGAAATGTTTAGTGTAAATGGTATTGATTATGAAGAACAGGACATCATTGTTGAAGATGTATTCAAATACTTTAAATATGCAGTGAGAAAAAAGGTAACATTCGATCTTGTCATTTTAGACCCACCTAGTTTTGCTCGCTCAAAAAAACATACTTTTAGTGTGGCAAAAGATTATGCTTCTTTATTAGAAGAAGCCATCTCAATTACCAATCAAGGAGGGGTCATTGTCGCTTCATCTAATGCGAGTAATGTTTCAATGAAAAAATTTAAGACATTTGTGGCAAAAGCTTTCTCTTCAGCAAATGAGAAGTATAAAATCATTGAAGAATTTACTTTACCACATGATTTCAAAACGAATTCTTCCTACCAAGAAAGCAATTATCTTAAGGTGTTATTTATAAGAAAAAATACTTAATAAAAAGCTAAAGGATACAGTGAAGTGTCTCCTTTAGCTTTTTTTATTATTAAAGTTTTTAGAATTATTATTGTATTTTTAATATTTCGTTGTATACTTGTAATACAAGTGAAGGTTTTCATTGATTTTTTAAATATAATGATTGTCTCCACTATTGGATGGGGCCCTCCAAATGGTGTGATGATTTTTTATTTATGTTCAGAGACTGATAGATTGAAAGCTTTAAAGGGATTAAATAAAGGAGATTAGTAGCAAATGAAAATTGAACGGAAGAAGATATCGGCGCAAGTATTAGAGCAATTAAATGAAAAAATTAAAAGCAAAGAGTTTCCGCCCAATCAACCATTACCTTCTGAGAATGAATTGGCGAAATTATTTGGCGTAAGCCGCGCTCCAGTTAGGGAGGCACTCAGTGTCTTATCAGCAAGTGGCATCATTGAATCAAGGCAAGGTGGCAGAAGTTATGTGAAAGAATTACATCTTGTCGATATGATGGACCGTTTAACGTTGCAATATATTTCATTAGAAGAGGTTTTTGAGTTATTGGAATTAAGGATAATTATGGAAACAGAGGCCGCTGCTCTAGCTGCTAATCGTCGTGATTCTTCCGACTTAGAGAAAATCAAGAAAGCGTTAAAAGGGCTAGAGGAGACACTTACTAACCCTGATGAAGTGGGCCTTCAAGCCGATTTGGATTTTCATAAGTATATGATTGAAGCAACAAAGAATAGCTTTATGGTCGGGGTCATGGATAATATCGGTGACCTTTACCGTAAGGCTGTCGCTTTTTCATTAAAGAAGAACTTAGGATTACAACGAAAAAGGGAAAGCGTCTATCTTGAGCATGAAGCGATATATAAAGCGATAGAAAGTCAAGATGAAGAAAATGCAAGAAAAGCAATGAAGAGTCATTTGCAAAATGTAAGGAAGAAATTAAAAGAAGAAAAGTAAAGGAAGAAGGTGCCATCATGTTAACAGATGAGATGGTCGAACAATTTAAAAAAGCCATAAAATCACCAACGAGAATGTTAAAAGAAAAAGCAGATTTAGTCTCTTATTCATATGATGGGTCGTTCGGTGCTTATTTACCAGAATTAGTCATACAGCCAATGTCCACACAAGAAGTTGTATCTATAGTAAAGGTGGCCAATCAATATAAAGTCCCTTTGTACCCAAGAGGTCGAGGAACTAGTCTAAGTGGTGGGCCATTGCCTGTTCATGGTGGAGTGGTCCTGGACTTTTCTCAATGGAATCAAAAATTAGAAATAGATTGTGATGATACAATTGCTGTTGTCTCACCAGGAGTATTGACAGCTGAAATAGACAAAGCTGCGAAAAAATATGGGTTGATGTATCCCCCTGATCCAAGTAGTGCGCATGTGTCAACAATTGGTGGTAACTTAGCGGAAAATGCTGGTGGACCAAGAGGTTTAAAGTATGGGGTAACAAAAGATTATGTGTTGGGGTTAGAAGTCGTTACACCTGAGGGAGAAGTCATTAAAACAGGTGGTCGTACAATTAAAAATGTTACTGGTTATGATTTAACTAAGCTGATAGTCGGATCTGAAGGTACATTAGGTATTATTACCGAAGCAACCCTACAACTAGTCCCACGGCCACAAGCAACCGGTACGATGATGGTTATTTTCGATGATATTGTCGATGCAGGAAGAGCCATATCGAAAGTGCTCACTTCTGGAATATTACCATCTAAAATGGAGATTATGGATCAAGCTTCCATTGTAGCTGTTGAAGAATATGAATCAATCGGACTTCCGACCGATGTTGATGCTATTATCCTTATAGAATTAGATGGTCATCCAGTGGCAATTGCTGATGAGTGTAAACAGGTAGAACAAGTTTGCCTAATGGTAGGAGCACGGGAAGTTCAGATAGCAGCGAATGAGATAGCAGCAGAGAAACTCTGGAAAGCGAGAAAACTTGTCTCCCCAGCGATTGTAAGAAAAAAACCAACGAAAATTTCTGAAGATGCGACAATTCCAAGAAGTAAAATCCCAGAAATGTTTAAAAGACTAAAACAAATTAAAGAAAAATACAATATTGATCTAGTTGTATTCGGGCATGCAGGCGATGGTAATCTCCATCCCAATATTATTACTGATAAAAGGGATAAAGAAGAAATGAAGAGAGTCGAACTTGCTGTAGCTGAGATATTCGAAACAGCTATACAACTAGGTGGGACTTTATCAGGCGAACATGGCATTGGCACAATGAAGACACCGTTTATGAAAATGGAGCTAGGGGAGGCTGGATTAAATATGATGAAAAGAATGAAGATCGCATGGGATCCCAAAAATATCATGAATCCTGGTAAGGTTTTTCCTGAAAATGAAAATCAAAGGCTCGTATTAGTCGATGAATAATCAATTAGCTTATGAAGAAACATTTGATTGTGTCCAATGTGGTTACTGTCTTCCTGCCTGTCCAACATATACGACAATGGGAAAAGAAAGACATTCGCCAAGAGGAAGAATTAACTTAGTACAGATGGCTTCTGAAGGGAAAATCTCACTAAAAGAAATTGAAGATTCTATGGAACTATGCCTTGGCTGCCGCGCTTGTGAAACAGCTTGTCCTACTAATGTACAATATGGAAAAATTTTATCTTCATATAAAGAAGTAAGGATGCAGCAAGAAGGAAGTCCATTTTTTAATCAATTGGCTATGAAAAAAGGACTTTCTAATAAAGGAATGTTAAATACGATGAATCATTCTCTTAGGTTCTATCAACATTCTGGTATAGAAAAATTAGCTAAAGTAACGAAGGGAATACAGATCCTGCCTGAAAATTTACGTGCATTTGAAGCGATTTTACCTAACATCACAAAGCCCGATAAAGCACTTAGAAAAGGGACACTCATACCTCATAAAGAAACAAAAATGAAGGTCGCCTTTTTTACTGGCTGTATTATGGATGTGTTTTTTGCACGAATTAATGATTTAAGCATAAAGTTGCTTAAGCATGCCGGTTGTGAAGTAACAGTGATAAAAAATCAGACATGTTGTGGTGCTCTTCAGCATCATGAAGGAGATAGCGAAACGACGATACAATTAGCCAAAGAAAACATCCGTGCCTTTGAAAAAGATCACTATGATTATATTGTTAATAGTATTGGTGGTTGTGGCGCAATGTTAGTTGAATATGATCAGCTGCTACAGTTCGATCCAGATTGGTCTGAACGAGCAAAAGTATTTGCTGAAAAAAGCAAAGACATTAGTGTGATTTTAGCAGAGTTGGATATTCAGTTTACAAAAAAGGTCGAAAAAAAGATTACGTATCAACCGTCATGCCACTTAACAAATGTGCAAAAAGTGAAAAAATCACCGTTAGACCTTATTCAGCGTATTCCAGCCGCTACGTATATTCCTCTTCCAGAAATGGATATGTGTTGTGGGTCAGCGGGAACGTATAATATTTTCCATTATAAAGAGTCAATGGAAATCTTAGATGAAAAAATGGATTATGTAAAAGAAAGAGTACCAGAAGTGATTGTCACCTCTAATCCAGGTTGTCATCTACAAATGTGCATGGGTGTGAAGCGTGAAGGGTTAGAGATGAGCGTAGAAGTCGTTCATATTGTCGAAATATTAGCTGAAGCATGTGGTTTATAGAAATGATAGAAGGTGAAGAGAATGTATGATTATATAATCATTGGTGGGGGAATTGTTGGTTTATCTGTAGGGTTTGAACTACTAGAACGGAAACCATCGTTGAAAATTGCAATTGTTGAAAAAGAAAGCCATGTAGCGGCACATCAGACAGGGCATAATAGTGGTGTTATTCATTCTGGTATCTATTATAAGCCAGGTAGTGAGAAAGCGAGATTAGCTAAAATCGGCGGACAATCCATGAAGGATTTTTGTGAAAGTAATGATATCGAATATGATATTTGCGGTAAAGTAATTGTCGCTAGTGAAGAAGAAGAGTTGCCACTATTAGATAATCTATATAAAAGAGGGCGACAGAACGGACTTGATATTCATTTAATGGAAAAAGAAGAACTATTGGAAAGAGAACCACATGTAAATGGGAAAAGAGCCATTCATGTACCAATGGCAGGAATTGTTAACTATCGACAAGTGGCCGAAAAAATGGCGGATATCATTCGTTATAAAGGTGGAGATATTCTACTTAATCATGAAGTTGTGGCCATTCAAGAGGATAATAATGAAGTAGTTGTTATCACTGATCAAGGAGATATAAAAGGTCAATTTTATATCAACTGTGGTGGTCTACACTCCGATCGGATTGCGAAAAAAGCAAAATTATTAACTGATATGAAAATTGTTCCCTTCCGTGGTGAATACTATCAATTGGTTGAGGAAAAACGTCATTTAGTAAAGCATTTAATTTATCCTGTTCCCAATCCAAAATTCCCATTCCTTGGTGTTCATTTTACGAGAATGATTGGCGGTGCGATCGATGTCGGTCCAAATGCAGTATTAGGTTTCAAACGTGAAGGTTACCGAAAGACAGATATTTATTTACCGGATTTATTTGAGGTGTTAGCATATAAGGGATTTTGGAAACTAGCAAGTGGTTATATGAAGGAAGGGATTGAGGAAATGATTCGTTCAGCCTCTAAACAACTTTTCTTAAAGAATGTTCAAAAACTTATGCCAGAAATACAAGCAACACATTTAAAAACAGGACCGGCAGGAGTTAGAGCACAGGCCTTGAAGGATGATGGCTCATTAGTTGATGATTTTTACATATTGCCGAGCAAACGTGCCATTCATGTATTAAATGCACCCTCCCCTGCTGCAACGGCGTCTATTGATATTGGCAAGGAGATAGTAAGAAAACTAATATAAAAACTGAATTTTTGGTAAATAAACAAATTTTTTTAGGATTTAAGATGTTAGGACATAAGTATATTAGCTAATGAATCACCCGAATGATTAGGAGTATCTAACATCTAATCATTCGTTTTTTTTGTGTGATTTGAACCTTTATATGAAAAGAATAGTGAAATGGAGCGGAAGACACTCGAGTCCTGCGGGAAATAGAGGGAAAGCTGAGACCCCACAGGCAATGCCTTAGGTGGCTCAGCCCCTCCCCGCGGAAAGCGAGTGACTGTAGCGCAATGGAACGGACTTTTTTTGCAAATGATGTTTTAAGATCATCATTTGTTATTGTTCTTTTTTGAGGTTAGCTCATTTAGTTGTATCCTAGCCTCTTTTCTTTTACTTAGAATTTAGTTCATATGTCAAACAGAACTAAGGGAAATATACATTAATCGCCTTTTTTCTCTTTTATTTTTAAAAATTTCCCGGAAAATAAGTAGTCAAAGGAGATTGATGTCAAACAGTAATAGGAAGAAATTACAGCCGTTACTTATAAGTATGCGGGAGATGATAAAGATAAAGGAGTGTGTTTACACATGAAGAAGATCGTGACGTTATTATTGCTTATTTTCATTCTTTTTCCAAATGGTATAGTAGCTAGTGAAGATTCTTCTGTCGTATCCGATGCACTTTTAACATCTCTAGCACCTATACTTACTGAAAAAATTCATCAATATTATGGGTATGAAAAACAATACAATCTGTATGATACGGAGATAAAGAAACTTAAATGGAATCGAAAAGGGTATCATATGATTCTCAAACTTGAAATAACTACGTATGAAGAAGGGTACTTACCTCCGTACGGGCAAGATTCTCTTGTTTTAGATTTGACACCTCTAGGTCCAGAGGTCATCACTTATAAACATAAAGGAGACGAAGAAGAGAAAAAGGTTAATCACTTTTATCGAAAGGTGGCTAATGACATGGAACATAGTTTCAAAAAAAGGTGGCGCAGATATCATCAAACCCGTTTTAATCAGTTTCAATTTCTAGCAAGCAAAAATGGTTGGACTGATCGTCTCATACCAGTAATGCAAGTAGTGAAAGATATCAATAATGAAACAACATCAAAGTATAAAAATACCATTCAACCACTCATCTACTTCAATAAAGAGGAAATCTTAATTCTCTATAAAAATAAAAGTGGAATGAACGAAATGATTACTTTAAGACATTTTGGCAATGGGTGGAAGGTAGATAAAAGAGAACAAAAACAAGGAAAGAAAATGACAGAGCAAATATTATCTCATATGTGATAAAGGATTGTGTCTTAAAAACCCTGGTGCTAAAATTTAATTACTATTTAATAGGGCTGGGGGGGTACATATGCCAACACATCATTTTCATGATCAATACATATCTGCGGATAAAATAGTGGCTGTTGTTAAAGAGCTTGTAACTGATAATGCGTATCATAATATTACTTTAGAAGAAATTGCTATGAAAATGAGATGCCAAGTGAAGGCGCTAACGGTTCATTTTAATCATATGGATGCTTTATTATATCGGATCATTGAGGAGGACTTCAATGTTCTGACACAAATGATCGTCACCATTCAATATGGTGACGATAATAAAATAGATAAGCTTAATCAACTCTTAGTTTCTTTCATGGAATTTGGTATTAACCTTCATCACCGTTACGATCTATTATTTGCTTTTTATACGAGTAACGACAAGCATTCGATTACAGAAATAGCCCAAAAAACATACTATCGGTTTGAATATGCTGTTCTACAACTAAAAGAACAACAAACTGAGGAATCACTTGTTTATTCTGCTTTCATTGCCCTTCATGGTTTTATACAACACCATAAAGGTTATGTGAAAGACTTTGAAGAGATTCGATCCTATGCAGAGGCACATGCTTGGTTCGTTTTAAAGGGCTTATCATAATTACAAAAAGAAAGTATTATTGAAGTGCTAAGAGCAGGGAATTTTATGATTCCCTGCTCTTATTATTTTTATAGCGTGGTTAGGAGGAATGGGGGTGGACGGACGGAAATGTAAAGATGAATACAGTTCCTTCATTAATTTTACTTTGCACTTTTATTGTTCCTTTCATTGCTCTGGCGATACTAAAAACAACCATCATTCCTAACCCAGTCCCTTTTGCCCCTTTGGTGGAATAATAAGGCTCTCCTAGACGACGAATTTGGTCTTCAGTCATACCAAGCCCTGTATCTTGAACCTCGATTCTAATATGCGTAGAAGAATAATTAGAGCTTATATACAGTTGGCCACCTCTTGGCATCGATTCAATGGCGTTTTTAATAACATTTAAGAAGCATTGCTGAAACTTTTGTCTATCGCCTTCGATGTCACCTATGATAGAGAAATTGGTTGTTATTTCGACCGAATTTTGATTAGCTATCGGCCGTAGTATACTAATGACATGACCTAGTTCTTTCTTGACATTCATTGTTTCAATTTTATCTAATCCAGGTTTAGAAAAAGTAAGATAGTTCTGAATGACGCGTTCTGCTGATGCCAGTTCATGTTGGACGATTTCTAAGTATTCATTTCTTTTTGAAGGAGAAAGTGTTTGTTCTTTTAATAATTGTACAAATCCCGCAGCAGCTGTGAGTGGATTCCTAATTTCATGTGAAATTGCTGCCCCCATTTGCTCAACGGCTTCTAGTTTTTCCGCAATGATAAGCTTTTTCTGCATATCGATCGTTTTGAAGACAAATTCAATAATATAAACGGCCATTCCTACACCAAGAGCTGGAATGGTAAGAAGGGCAAACCATAAATCAAGTGAGTTTAATTGTGGTACATATAACTCATATAAAATGAGTGAAACGATACTAGAGATAAAAGTAATAAGAACAGCTAGCATAATTCTCTTATTAGCAGAAATCTGCTTAAATCTTGGGTATAAATATAAAAATAAGCATCCTAGCAAAAGATATTCAAACATAGTTACATAGAATCCTAAATTAATTCCATAAAAACATCTTACAGCAATAACGACAATTACGAGTAACGGACCGACACCAACATACAATCCACCTAATATTACAGGTATAATCCTTAAGTCCATCATTAATCCAGGTTCTGGTTCAAATGAAAAAATATAACAAATTCCGATCATCAGGGACAGAGTAATAGTTGCTGATGTTTTTGAAAAATGAAAACCAAGGTTCTTTTCAATCCATACGAGCAGAAAAAATAGGATGACAATTAACAGTGATAGATTAAGGAAAAAATGAGTGGTAATGACCATTTTTTCACATCCCTTTTAGTGTATAGGAAAATTTTATATGTTTTCCTTTCATCTGACAATAAAAATGCGGAAAATTAAGAAAAATATAATGGGTGATGCCTACTAATTTCAAAATACTCTAATGAATATGAATCAGATTCAAGCAATAAAATTTCCTTTCTTTTCTGCTGGCAATTCTTATTTTTCTATTATATGCTAAACAAAAAAAGAGAGCGGAGGGTTTGTGTGCATATAAATGAAGGGTTAGGACTTGTTCTCGACGTAGAGACAACGGGCTTGTCGCCAGTTAATGATGAGGTAATTGAAATCGCCTTGAAATTATTTTCGTTTGATCAACAGACAGGGGATATTCTTTCAATAAAAGATGAACGAAGCTATTTAAGAGAACCGGAATCGACTAGTGCATTAAGAAATTATAATCAAGCTTATAAAATTCACGGCATCCCTTTTGAAGATGTGGTGGGGAAAAGCTTTGATGATCGTGAAATAAAGAAGATGTTCGCGTATACGGATATTGTTCTTGCTCATAATGCATCATTTGATAGAAGCTTTCTCTATCAAATGTATCCTAATGATGTAAATGAACTGAAATGGTATTGTACGATGAGGGGAGTCCCGTGGAAAGAATATGGCTTTTATAACAGTAAATTATTGACCCTTTTAAAAGGCCATCGAATTACAAACTATCAAAATCATAGAGCAATGGATGATATTACATATTTACTAGAATTATTGAAAAACAAAAATCCAAATGGAGAATCGTATTTAAAGGATATACTCAAGAAAGGCCCGATGCGTAAGTATCAACCTAAAGTAAAAAAGTATATTTGATTCCCTCATAAATATTGGTAAATTATCGTATAAAAGGTGTTTTCACTGTAAATGAATGATAAGTGAAAGCACCTTTTTAGTAAAAGCTTATGTTTATTTGAACGTGTCATATGATAGGTTAATTATAACCTAAGTTCTATAACTGACATTTTTCTACTATTTTCTATCGTTACAAAATATAGAGTCTCTGATTGATCATCAGAGACTCATATACAGATATGAAACATTAAGCTACACTATTATTCCAATTAGATATATCTTCTTCCAATGGTATTTTGTTCGCTCTTGCTTTACGTGCTGCAATAAAGAATATTGTTATAAGAACGATCGCTCCAATAGCTCCGCCTATCCAAGAAGTAGTCATAGAGAGGCCAAATCCGATTTGAGCATTTAAGATATAAGTAATAACCATTACTAACATGAAGCTACCTGGTATTAATGCGATAAAGTAATTTTTCTTAGCAATATACAAATACATGGCGCCAACAAACAATGCGATTACAGCGGTTGATTGGTTCGCCCAGTTGAAATACCTCCATAACACATTGAAATCTATTTGTGTAAGTACCATGGAAATCGCAAATAATGGAGCAGCAATCCATAAACGACTAGAAAATTTAATTTGAGGGAATTTAATATAATCGGCAATAATCATTCTCGCACTTCTAAATGCTGTATCCCCGGAAGTAATAGGAAGTACAACTACTCCTAAAACAGCTAATGTACCACCAATAGCGCCAAGTAGGGTTGTAGATACTTCACTTACTACTGCGCCAGGACCACCGGCAGCAAGCATTTCATTTAAACCACCATAACCATTAAATAAGCTCATAGCAGCTGCGGCCCAAATCATGGCAATAATACCTTCTGCAATCATCATTCCATAGAAAATCTTTCTGCCTTGCGTCTCATTTTGAGTCGTTCTAGAGATAATTGGTGTTTGGGTAGCATGAAATCCAGATAGCGCCCCACATGAAATTGTAAAGAATAATAAAGGTAGCAAAGGAGCATTGTCAGGGTGAAAATTCTGAAAAGAAAGTTCAGGAATAGGTGCACCTGTGACTAAAAGACCGATACCAACACCTAATGCACTAATTACTAATAACGCACCAAAATAAGGATAAAGACGACCAATGATTTTATCAACAGGTAGGAGTGTTGCTAAAATATAGTAAAGAAAAATAAATCCGACAATAAGACCTAGTGCGACTTTTCCGTCCATTAATAGATGTAATAAACTAGCAGGAGTAGAAACAAAGACTGTACCTACTAATAATAGTAATAGAATGGCAAAAGCATTTACGACATGCTTCATAACTTTCCCTAAAAATTTACTCGCTAACTCAGGTAAGTGAGCCCCCCTGTTTCTTATAGAAATCATACCTGTTAAGTAATCATGCACAGCACCTGCAAAGATACAACCAATAACAATCCAAACAAACGCGACTGGGCCATATAACGCACCTAAAATCGGACCGAAAATTGGACCTGTACCAGCAATATTAAGTAATTGAATCAGTGAGTTTTTTTTTGTGCTCATAGGTAGGTAGTCAACATTATCTTTATGTGTGAATGCAGGTGTCGCTCTATTTCCTTTCACCCCAAAAACTTTCTCAACATACTTACCATATGTGAAATAACCAACAATTAATAAGATAATACAAGAAATAAATGTAATCATAGCATTGCCTCCTTTGTTAATGTATACGTTTTCATTTATTATAAATGACTATGATTCAAGGTTGAGTATTTTGAGCATAACATGTATAAATCCGTGAGTAAGAGGTCCTTATATTAAATTAAGATGCATTTTTTAGTGTAAATAGTCTGATAATTAATTGAGTGTCATGACCTATATTTCTAGTTTTGTTCTTAAATCCTTTACGTAATTTCTGCTGACAGAAAGTTTTTCATTCGATCCTTTTAGCTCTAACTGAAATGCACCATTGAACCAAGGAGAAAGTTTATTAATATATCTTAAATTAACAAAATAGCTTTTATGTATTCTACAGAAAGAATACGTAGATAGTCGATTTTCTAACTCTTTTAATGATGCTTTTGTCTCATAAGCATTATCTATAGTGATAATTCGTGAAAATTTATCTTCCTTATAAACATACATAATATCTTTAGGTTCAATGTAAATTATTTCTCCATTCTCTTCGATTGCCAGCTTACCAGCTAATTTACCTTGTTTGGGCAGATCTATTGGCTTTAAATATTTGATTATCCGGCTGACCGTCTCAGAAAGTTGTTCTTCATCATATGGTTTTAGTAAGTAATCGATCGCTTCATAGCGAAAAGCTTCTACAGCGAACTGAGGGTAAGCTGTTGCGAATATGATTTTAGGTGGATTTTTGAATTCCATTAAACTTTTAGCTGTTTGCATGCCATCCATTTTGGGCATTTCGATATCAAGAAAAACGATATCTGGCTGTAATTGAATCGATTGTATGATGGCACCTTCTCCTGAATCAGCTTCGCCAACAATTTGAATAGAATCAAATATTGATAACAAATGCTTTAATTCTTCCCGGCTGTATGGCTCGTCATCTACAACGAGCACTTTAATCTTTGTCTTCATTTTCTTCCTCCACAGGTATATTAAAGGTTATTTCCGTTCCATTGTTTTCTTCACTTTTGATGTGTAATCTGGCATTCTTGCCAAATGTCATAATTAATCTTCTATTTACATTGTATAATCCGAGACCAGTACCTGTTTTTGATGTGATTGGTTCTTCCCCAATATGCTTTAATCTATCATGCTTAATGCCCATACCATTGTCTTTAATCGAAATAGCAACTCGATTGTTCATTTGTTTAATTTGTACTTTAATCATACAATTTTTGTTCATTTGCTTAAATGCATGTATAATGGCATTTTCTACAATTGGCTGCAAGGTGAGCGGTGGAATCTTACTATCAAGAACTTCATTCTCAATATAATATTCGACTTGTATTCTGTTTTCAAATCTCGTTTGTTCTATCATTAAATAGGCTTTCATATGAAGAATATCTTGTTCCAATGTGATACGGTTTGCTGTCGTTGCATTTAAGTTTTGCCTTAGAAATTGGGACAAAGTAATAAGCAGTTTTCTTGCTTTATCGGCATCAATTCTTACAAGAGAGACAATGGTATTTAATGTGTTAAAAAGAAAATGGGGACTAATTTGTGCTTGCAAAGCCTTAATTTCTGCTTCTTTAGCCAATTGAAAAGCTTTATCTGCTTCGGCTATTTCTAGCTGATTACTTAGTAACACACTTAACCCTGAGATCAACTCAATTTCTAAATTAGTCACTTCCTTCTCCGAGGTAAAATATACTTTTAAAGTACCGATGATTTGTCCACGTTGCTTAAGTGGAGCAATAACAGCGGCACCAAGTGGACAATGGTCATTTTGACATTGTATTTCTTCATTACCTACAACAATTAATTTACCATTATTAATTACTTCTTTAGTAATTTCTGTTTGGATGGGGTGGTCTACTCGGTGATGATCATCACCTGAACCAACATGGGCAAGAATCACATGTTTATTTGTAATGGCCACTGCATTAGCATGGATTTCCCTTAATAATATGGTACAGACTGCCTTAGTGGAGACTTGTGTCATTCCCTTTCTAAGATGTGATAAAGTTTGATCAGCGATTCGTAATGACTTTTGTGCTTGTAGTGCTCCTGCCTTTTCTTCTTCATTCACTACATTTTTAATGATAAGGAGGAACAAAGCTGATCCTACACCGTTTGCAATAATCATTGGCACACCGATTACTTCAACTAAAGAGACAGCTTTTTCGAACGGTCTCGACAGAAGGAGAATAAGAAGCATTTGAACGGCTTCTGCAGTAGCTCCTATAAAAAAGGCAGAAGATAGCTTTACATGGTCTTTCTTCTTATGAAAGTAGCCTGCAATTAGTCCGGACATGATGGTTGCTAACCCACATGAGAAGGCAGTAAAGCCACCTAGTGTAAAACGATGGATTCCTGCAATTAGTCCAGCTCCTAAACCTACTTTATAGCCCCCGAACAGTCCAGCTAAAACGACACCTATTACGCGTGAGTTAGCAATGGCTTCTTCACTGGTTAAATTAGATGCCCATCTGTTTATATTTAATGTTTCAGCATTTAAAGATAAACCTGTATATGTCCCGATTATTCCGAAAAAACCAAAAAATAAAATTGCTTTTAATTGAAGATCTTTTTTTACATTTTCCTTATAAATCATATCTCGAAAAAATTGGAACCGTGTTAGAATAAAGGCTATGGTAACAATAATACCAAGCCTCTCTAACATAGTAATGAACAATTCAAACATAAAAAAGCTCCTTCATTATATATATTTCTATCATACATTAAAAGGCTAAAATATCTAAGTATCATAAAAATTTTCAAAAAATTCCCGCTTTTACCTTTGCAATCTTTTCCACTTTCTGCTATTATGAAAGAAATTATTTTTGTTCGGAATGTAAGAAAGATGCGAGTGTATATACGTTTGCTTCATGTATGTTCCACAAGAATAGTCATAATTTATGTGTTATACATAAGGAGGATTTATTCATGGCAGAAGGAAAAGTGAAATGGTTTAATGCAGAAAAAGGTTTTGGTTTCATTGAAACACAAGAAGGACAAGATGTATTCGTACATTATTCAGCTATCCAAACTGAAGGTTTCAAGACGCTTGATGAAGGACAAAGCGTAACATTTGAAGTAGAAGAAGGTCAACGTGGACCACAAGCTTCTAATGTAGTTAAACTATAATATAGTTGAAATACAAGCCTGATGAAGGGCTTGTATTTTTTTTGCCGAAACAAGGTACTGTTTTCTAAAAAGTAGTATAATTACAAACTTACTGGAATCCTTTTTTTCTTTATGATAAATAGACTATAATATAAATAGAGACTAAATAAAGGTAGGAATCGTTATGATTGTAAAAACTGAAGAAGATTTAGCGGGTTTAAAGGAAATCGGGAAAATTGTTGCTTTAATTAGGGATGAAATGATTGCTCAAACAAAGCCTGGCGTCACAACAAAAGAATTGGATGATATAGCTGGGAAAATGTTTGAAGAGCATGGAGCATTATCTGGTCCAAAGGGTGAGTATGACTTCCCAGGATATACTTGTATTAGTGTAAATGAGGAAGTAGCACACGGTATCCCTGGAAATAGAGTGATTCAAGATGGAGATTTAGTTAATATTGATGTATCTGGATCAAAGAATGGTTATTTCGCTGATACAGGTTTATCAATCGTTGTAGGTAATGGGAATGAGAAACTACAGACTTTATGTGAAACTGCACAAAAAGCTTTCGATGAGGGACTAAAAAAAATAAAACCAGGTGCGAAACTGAATCGAATCGGGAAATCTGTCTATCAAACAGCAAAAAATAATGGTTTTAATGTGATTATGAATTTAACTGGCCATGGAATTGGTCGTTCTTTACATGAAAAGCCAGATCATATTCTTAATTATTATGATAACTGGGATAATCAATTATTGCGAGAAGGGATGGTTATTGCTTTCGAACCCTTTATCTCCACTGGAGATGAAGAAGTTCGTGAACAAAGTGATGGCTGGACTTTCATTACACCTAATAAAAGTTTTGTTGCTCAATGTGAACATACAGTTATTGTGTCTAAAGAAGGCCCAATGATTATTACGAAGTAAATGAAATGAAGAGCGGTAGCGATATCTAATCGTGTCGTTCTTTTTTTTTATGTAGGAAAGTATCTTTCATTCATGTGGTTATGCTGAACAGACAAACAGGAAAGGATGTTAATCTCCCGTGTGATGAAGATGCCTGAATGTGAAATACAATTCTCTTAAGGTTTATTACTTTTCACAACAATAGATTACCCTTATGATAGATATAAAAAAGGGAGTGTGGGAACGTATGAAGGCAGTGATACATAAAGGTGAAGCAGGAATAAATGGAACGGATTATCAGGAAGTAAATGATTTTCCTGTTGGTGATAAAGAAGTAAAAGTTCAATTAAAGGCGGCAGGATTAAACCATAGAGATTTATTTATTCTCCATCGACATCAATCAACTGACCCAGCACTTGTATTAGGTTCTGATGGTGCAGGTATTGTGGTGGAAATTGGTGCAGAGGTGACAAATATTAAAGTCGGAGATGAGGTCGTTATTAATCCAGGATTAGGCTGGGAAAAAAACAGTGACGCCCCCCCAGAGGGATTTGAGATTGTTGGCTTTCCGTATCACGGTACTTTTGCCGATCATATTGTTATTCCTGCCATTAATGCCTTCCCTAAACCTCCACATATGTCATGGGAAGAGGCAGGGGTGTTTTCGTTAGCAGGTTTAACTGCTTATCGTGCCTTATTTACAAGAGGGCAAGTAAAGCCAGGAATGAAAGTATTTATTCCTGGTATTGGCGGGGGAGTGGCTACTTCTCTTTTACAATTTGCCGTAGCCGCTGGTGCGGAAGCATACGTGAGTTCTCGCTCGGAAGAAAAGAGAGAAAAAGCTTTATCATTAGGTGCGAAAGAAGCTCTTGATAGTGGGGCAGATTGGCAAGCACAAATTGGTGGCAAAATGGACCTAGTAATCGAATCAGTCGGAGCTGCAACATTCAACCAATCCCTAGCCGTTCTTCGTAAAGGAGGCACACTCGTGATTTTCGGTTCATCCACAGGAGATGAAGTGACTGTAAATCTTCGTCAATTCTTTTACGCACAACAAAATATTCTTGGTAGCACAATGGGAAGTGCAGAAGAATACAAACAAATGCTTACATTTATAAACGATCATCAAATCAAGCCGGTAATGGATCAAGTTTATCAGTTAGCAGATTATCAAAAAGCATTTGCAAGATTAGAACAAGCAAAACAGCTAGGAAAAATCGTCTTTCAAATAGGGAAATGAGTAATGAGAGTGAACGAAGAAATTAAAAACTTTGTTCACTCTTTCTTTTATCATCATAAGAAATCGCGGCGGAAAGAAATAAATGGCACTCAAAAACACTTTTTCCTTCAAATTCACGGGAGGAAGGGTGTGATATTACACTTTTATACCTTTCTAGAGACCTAAATTTACTTTTAATTCCGAGTAATAAAAAGGGTTATTATCATGAATATTGATTTAATGGAAAAAAATACCTGATTTATTTTTGAAAAAAATGTCTGAAGGCCTGCTACTTGGAAAGAAATATGTCAAATTTACTGTTTTTTACAAATAAATAAATGCTGAATTTTACACATTGTTGCCGTCTGAATATTTGAAATATAATATCCCTTAAGTAAGACATTAAAATTTGGGGAGGAACTAGTAAATGACGAAGAAGAAAACAGTAGCAGCTGCACTACTTAGTCTTACATTAGGGATGTCCGTCTTTGCATCAGGTATTTCTGCACAAGTTTCAGATGAGGCAAAGGGAAGTGAAACATATCGCGTATTGATACAAGCCCCTAGCAATTCTGTTAATGCATTAGAAACAAAGTATGAAAAACGATGGGACTTTGGTAAAGAAGGTTTCACTGCAGATGTGAATGCTAAGGAGTTACAGACATTACAAGCGACAAAAAATGTCGAAGTACAAAAGGTAAATGAAATGAGCATAGCAACGGTAACAGGAGAAGTGTCGAAAGCAGAAGTAACAGCTGTGCCAAGTTCACAAACACCATGGGGAATTAAATCAATCTATAATAATCAATCTTTAACTGAAACATCAGGCGGTAATGGCATTAAAGTTGCTGTGCTTGATACAGGAGTTTATACCAATCATATTGACTTAGCAGGATCAGCAGAACAGTGTAAAGACTTTACACAATCCAGTCCACTTGTAAATGGCTCTTGTACGGATCGCCAAGGTCATGGTACACATGTGGCAGGAACTGTTTTAGCACATGGTGGTAGTGATGGGCAAGGTGTTTACGGTGTAGCTCCTGATGCGAAACTTTGGGCATACAAGGTGTTAGGTGACAACGGTTCTGGTTATTCAGATGATATTGCTGCAGCAATTAGACATGTAGCAGATCAAGCAACTAGCACAGGTTCCAAAGTAGTTATTAATATGTCTCTTGGTTCTTCTGGTAAAGATTCACTTATCTCGAGTGCAGTAGACTATGCATACAATAAAGGTGTATTAGTTGTTGCGGCGGCAGGAAATAGTGGTTCAGGTAGTAATACAATTGGTTACCCAGGAGCATTGGTTAATGCAGTTGCAGTTGCAGCTTTAGAGAATGTACAACAAAATGGGACTTATCGCGTAGCGAATTTCTCATCAAGAGGTAACCCAGCTACTGATGGTGATTATGTCATTCAAGAGCGTGATATTGAAGTATCTGCTCCAGGTGCAGCAGTAGAATCTACTTGGTATAATGGCGGTTATAACACAATTAGTGGTACATCTATGGCTACACCACATGTAGCTGGTTTAGCAGCAAAAATTTGGGCTGCGAATCCTTCATGGAGTAAATCTACTTTAAGAACAGAATTACAAAATCGTGCCAAAGTTTATGATATTAAAGGTGGAATTGGTGCCTCAACAGGTGACGACTATGCATCAGGATTTGGTTACCCTAGAGTAAGATAATTAAAAAAGAGGTTGCTATATTCAGGTAGCAACCTCTTTTGTTTATGATGACGTGCTAGAATTCTTTAAATATCTAGGGTTTTTCATAACTGAAAAGAGAAGGATAAACCCGCTTGCAATTAGTAATAGACTTGTAGTTATAAAAACGGCAGTAAATCCAAAGGCCCCAGCAACCATTCCTCCCATAACAGGTCCGATCACATTTCCTAAAAATCTTAAACTGGTATTATATCCTAACACTTCTCCTTGCATGGCTATAGGTGCAGCCTGTCTAATATAGGCAATGCGCACAGGGATAATTCCTCCAATGGTTACTCCTAGAGCAAACCGAATAATAATAAGCTGCCACATCTCAGTGACAAATCCGCCTGGAAGATAGACGATACCAGCTAAAAACAATAAGGCCATTAATATTTTTATATAACCATAGTTGTCTCCTAGCTTTCCCCATGTTTTTGACATCATCAAGTTGCCTACACCAGCTGCGGAAAAAGCGATACCTGCATAAAGAGCTAAATTTTCTGGGCCATGTATTTCGCTGACATAAAGGGACAGAATCGGTTGAATACTAAAATGAGCCACTTGAATCAACATCGATAAGATTAAAACAGTTACAAGAACAGGGTTTGTAAGTATATGTTTTAATACTTCTTTACTCGTATAATTCTGCTTCTCTGACTTCTTCACTTCATTAATTTGAAATTCTTTCGTGAAGATAACGAGAATCGCAGAGATAAAAATGGCTAATGATGTCCAATTGAAAGTAGAAGAAAAACCGACTATGTCAGCTAGAGCCCCACCGATTAAAGGTCCCATAAGTGAGCCTGTGATACTACCTGTTTGTAAGGTGCCAAGCACTTGTCCTGCCATTCTTTTTGGTGTTTGTGTAGAAATAAAAGCTTGTGAAAGGGGAATAAAACCTGTGAAGATACCCATAAATAGTCTTAAATAAAACAAATGCCATACGCTTGTCGCAAAACCTAATAGGAAAATACAAAGGGCCATTCCTGAAGCCGAAATGATTAACACCTTTTTCTTTCCATACAAATCACCAATTCTCCCCCAAATTGGAGCTACAATAAAGGCAGTAACGAATGTAATGGCAAAAATCCACCCCGACCATCTTTGAATATAGGCGTCAGAAAACTGACCAAATGATTCAATATATAATGATATAAATGGCAAGACCATCGTCATACTAGCTGAAACAAAGAAGTTGGCAAACCACATAATTTTAATATTTGTCTTTACTTGTGGATGGATCATGAACGAACACTTCTTTCTCATTTAAACATTTCGTAACACTAAATTTATCATAAACGAACTTAACCAAAATAAAAAGGAAAAGGTTTTTAACTCGACTTACCGAGGATGTTTTTACATGAGCCATTGTTATTTGGACAGGATACCTTTATATTATGTATTATAAACGTATTTCATCTGCGTGAAGTCGTTTAAACTGTTTATTGTTAAATAAAGGAGTTATATCATCTATGGAAGTTATTGGCGAACTAAAGCCGTTTATTAAAAAAGTATGGGAACAATCGCAATTTAAACAACCAACAAATATACAGCAAGAGGCGATTCCTAAAGTATTAGAGGGAAAAGATCTTATTGCTCAATCCCCAACAGGTACAGGAAAAACGTTAGCGTATTTATTACCTGTTTTAGAAAAAATTCAACCAGACAGCAAAGAGGTACAGGTAGTTATTCTCGCCTCATCACAAGAGTTAATTATGCAAATCTTAAGTGAGGCACAAAAGTGGGGAAAAGAAAGTAATATCCGAAGTGCTTCATTTATCGGTGGTGCGAATGTAAAGCGTCAGCTAGAAAAATTAAAACAACGCCCACATATCGTTTTAGGAACCCCAGGCAGAATTCTTGAATTAATTAAGCAAAAGAAATTGAAAATGCATGCGGTAAAAACAGTTGTCCTTGATGAAGGAGATCAACTTCTCATTCCCGAACATCTTGAGCATGTAAAAAATATAATAAAAGCTACTTTAAAGGAAAGGCAAGTGGTGCTGTTTTCTGCTACTTTACCTAAAACAATAGAAGTGGAAGCTAAAAGTTGGATGAAATCACCAGAGGTTATCACTATTGAAAAAGATGAGACGATCACTGCGGGTGATGTGAAGCATCTTTATTTTAAGGTGGAACAACGGGAAAAAGTTAAATTATTGGAAAAGCTTTCTCGAATAGATGATTTGAAGGCGCTTGTATTTGTTAAGGATATCCCCAATATCATGATTATGAAAGAAAAGCTAGAGTATAACCATATTAACGTAAATGTACTCCACAGTGATTTAAATAAATTTGAAAGATCTAAAAATTTAAATGGCTTTAGGAAAAAGGATGCGCGCTTACTTTTATCAACAGATGTAGCAGCGAGAGGGTTAGATATTAAGGGAATTACTCATGTCATCCACTTTGACTTACCGCGTGAGAAAACGCAGTATATCCATCGCTCAGGGAGAACAGGTCGTTTTGGTGCAGATGGAACAGTGGTATCACTTGTTACGATAAATGAAGAAAGAGATTTAAAACGTTTTGCTAAAGATTTAAATCTTCAATTAGAAGAGAAAATAATGCATGGTGGAAAAATCGTCAATCCAGAACGCCAGTCAAACGAAAAAAGACGCTAAGGTTGTCATAGTGTCAAAGGCTACAATAAGAAATGATAAGAAATCCCGCAAGTTTGTGAAGTAACATGGTTATTTCATTAGGCCACTCGGGTAAAATGAGTTCGGTATTGTACCGGACTCATTTTATATTTCGCCTTCCTGCTTTCTAGTTGTAGTATTCCATATTCTGAAAGTGTGGATCATTTCCAGCTCTATTGACAGCTTCCTTGGCCATAGAAAAACTGCAACCCAATTGGGGTGCAGTTCATTTTTTTTCTATAGGAGAAGGTTCCAGTGAGCTTTAGAAAACGCCACTTTTAAGATGGAAAGGAACTCAAGAAATCAATGCCCGTTTTTGATTATTTAAGAATGGACAAAAACACGACTTACGCGCTTCTCTACCTATTCCGCTTGAATGTTGTACATAACATTACATTTCCTATTTGCCCACACATCTTCAATATTTTATCAAACTTATATGTTGCAATATCAATCTTGGAAATCGCTTGGCGTTCATTTTATTTTTTCAATCTGATAGTCGCACAATCCAAAGATCATATGCGTTAATCCAGCTTTGTCAAAGGTTCAGTTGCTGGACCTTCAACGACCTCGCCATCATATGAAAAACGTGATCCATGACAGGGACAATCCCAAGTACGATCACCGGCATTCCACTCTGTTTCACACCCTAGATGAGTACAAGTCGTGTCAACAATATGAAGCTGACCATCGTCATCGCGGTAACAGCCTCGGCGTTTTCCATCCACTTTCACCAGGCCACCTTCATTATTTGCTAGATCTTCAGGGTGCTTAAATTCTGGCTCAAGTTTCCCTTTAATTAATTGTCCTGCAACATCAGCATTATAAGTAATAAAATTCTTAATACTAGGGTTTGCATGGAATCTTGATGGGGTGAAAAGTTCCTGATAAGGTGTATGCTGTTCAGTGATCAAATCTTTTAATAAAATTCCAGCAGCTGTACCATTTGTCATACCCCATTTGCGATAACCGGTAGCCACGAAGATATTATTTTCATCAGACGTGATAGGACCAATATAAGGTATTTTATCTAATGTAGTTAAATCTTGTGCAGACCAGCGAAAGGTGATTGGTTTCTTCCCGAAGACCTCATTAGAGAAAGCTTGCAATGCCTCGTAATGCTGATAAGTGTTAATGCCTTTTCCTGTTTTATGACCCTCTCCGCCAATAAGAATAAGTTTCTTACCTGTCTCCTCTGAAGTTGTAGCACGGATTGATCGAACAGGGTTATTGGCACAATAGTACATGTTTCCTTTAAAATCGTCATCACCTTCGATAGCAATTACATATGACCGTTCAGGTAAGAGCCTGGAAAAGTATAACCCTTTCCATTTTAAAAATGGGCTATGTGATGCCATCACAACGTATTTACATAAAATACGATGCCCTTCGTTCGTTATGACAACAGGTTGTTTCCCTTCCTCGATATCAACGACCGTTGTATGTTCAAATACCGTGCCCCCTAGATCGATGAAACGTTTAAGTATGCCTTCTAAATATTTAACTGGATGAAATTGTGCTTGATTATTCATTTCAAGCACGCCGGTAGTTGGAATGGAGAATGGGATACTATCTCTTAATTGCCCAGTAATCCCCAACCTTTTATAGGCGTCATATTCAAAAGTTAATTTTTCACTGTATTGATCATTGGTTGCATAGATAAAAGAGCTTTCATTACTAAAATCGCAATTTATATTTGCTGCTTCTTTTTCAATCATTTTGGCTGCATCAGCTTGGGCTTCATAATATAGTCTTGCTTGCTCTATGCCGAAATGTTCAATCAACTCGTCATATATTAAGCCATGCTGTGCCGTCACTTTTGCAGTTGTATGCCCAGTCGTTCCTGCTAAAACTTCCCCGGCGTCTAATAAAATCACTTTCAAACCTTCTTTAGCCAATAAGTAGGCAGAAGTGATCCCTGTTATACCAGCGCCAATGATAACTACATCTGTTTTTGTGTTACCTTCTAATGATTGATATTGATGTTGTTTTTCTTTCAACCAATACGATTGAGGGTATTTCGGCATGTCATTTTTTTCATTATTCATACAATCACCTCTAAAATATATATCTCCGTTTAATATAGCCTTATAGGTGCTTCTTATACTTCTTTCCTCAATTGACGTAAAAAAGTACTGTGAGCTATAATGATAGAATTAAGAAATTTATGAAAAATAAACAAGGCGATTTATACTTTTAGTGTATTAAAAGGAGAAACAGTCAAATGAAATTTGAGACGGCATTATTGCATGGAGACAAAAAAGAAAAGCGTACCATTCAAAGTAAAACAACACCGATTTACCAAACTTCTGCATTTACTTTTAAAAGCTTAGAAGAACTAGAGGGTTTTTATAGTGGAAACGGCAACTACTTGTATACGAGATCAGGCAATCCAAACACCGATGAACTAGGAGAAGTGGTTGCAAGATTAGAAGGCGCGGAAGCAGGAGTTGCAGCTGCATCAGGTTTAGGTGCCATTATGGTAGGAATATTAGCAGTAGCTAAAAATGGCGATCATATTATTGCTACTGATGATGTATACGGCGGAAGTTTTCACCTTATTGTAGAAGAGCTCACACAATTCGGTATTGACGTAACGATTGTTCCTTTTAGCGATATGACGCAAGTCGAGGCGGCAATTAAAGAGAATACGAAGCTTTTATATACAGAATCAATTACTAATCCATTATTAAGAGTAGAAGACCTTAAAGCTGTTGTATCATTGGCGAAAAAATACAATTTGAAGACATTGATTGATAATACCTTTGCTTCTCCGTTTCATTGTCAGCCGATTGAACTAGGAGTAGATATGGTTGTTCATAGTGCGACGAAATATATTGGTGGGCATAGTGATGTCACTGCTGGTGTAATCGTTGGAAGTAAAGAGTTAATCGAAATTGCCTCCGCAAAAGTAGTTAATCTTGGCGTGAACTTAAGTCCTTTTGAGGCGTGGTTAACAGCAAGGGGAGCAAAGACATTAGCATTAAGAATGAGGGAACAATCTTATAATGCGAAAAAAGTAGCAGAAGCTCTACTTAAACATAAGGGGATAGAAAAAGTTTATTATCCTTTCGAACAAAATGGCGCACATGGATATGGGGCAATGGTTACGATTGAACTAAAACAACTAGCTGATGTATCAACATTTTTCCGTTCACTAGGGTGGATAAAAATTGTTCCTACTTTAGCTGGTGTTGAATCCTCTGTTTCACATCCAATGACAACTTCTCATCGAGCGGTACCGGAAGAAACATGTAAGGCGTTAGGCATTAATGAGCATTTGATTAGAATCTCTATTGGTATTGAACATTACGAAGATATTATTGCACAGATTTCTCTGGCTATTAAACAAGCAATGAATAAGTAAAAAGAGAGGCTGTGACCGAGTGGTCACAGCCTAAAACATTTAATTTAAAAGGTTATCTATGTCTTCTTTTTTTTCATCTATCTGGGTAGAATCTTTTGAATGGAGCGCGTACCTTAACGTGTAAACAAAAACACCTGCACCCAAACCAACGATGAGTAAATAAGCGCATGTTACTATCCATAAATAAGCGATAATGATCGACCCCTTTCATTACACTTATATGCAAGTCATCACTTTTACTTTCCATTAGAAAAAGGAAACTTTTCATCGGATGACGAAGTTAATGAGTAGAGTGAGGAGGGATATCATGTCTTTTAAAACAGCAGATTTATGTGATGGTCATCATGAATTGGTAAAGGTAAATCAAGAAGTCTTCTATTCATATGGTAAGAAAAAGAAATTTCATGGTAAAGTTTCAACAGTTAAGGTTTTTGAAGATAATGTACTTGTACTTGAAGCACTAGAAAGTATCCCAGAAGGTCATGTGCTTGTTGTTGATGGTGGCGGGTCGAGGAGATGTGCACTTATGGGCGATCGGTTAGCAAAAATTGCAGAAACGCGCGGGCTAGCGGGTGTCATTATCTATGGTTGTGTGCGAGATACAGCCGATATAGCAGCAATGGATATTGGTGTATTAGCAATAGGTAGCAGTCCTTTAAAAAGTAGAAAAGCGGGCAAAGGAGATAGGAATACGATCGTGACATTTGGCGGGCTCGATTGGTTGCCAGACGAATATGTATACGCTGATGAAGATGGGGTCATTGTTTCAGAAAAGCCATTGTTATAAAAATGGGGGCTTGTCCTCGAATAGTTTACCATAAAAAGCTAAGCAGTAAGCGCGTGTCGATATTGAATTTTCGGGGCGCGTTTCTTTCGTTCTTTTTGTCTAGAAGAGCTATGACCATGCCGTTCGCTCTTCTTTCGGCTGACATTAACAACCGTCCCATTTTACAGGATTACTTTGCCATAGAAAAAAATAAACCCCCTCAAAGTAGAATTCATTTCTTCATTCTTACTTGAAGGGGACATGAACATTCTTTATTTTAGAGTTAGGCGTCACTTTTAATTTCAAAACAGGTGATAAAAATAAGGTCGGATAACGATTCTTCTTTTTAAGTATCCCCATTTGCACTTATTTCTTTTGGTAATATCTTTGATGCGTTGGGAACATGGCGTGGTGAAGTCTCAATTTCGTCTGAAGATTTGATTACAACAATCATTTGACCACCATAAATGTGTGCGCTTATAAGTAATGGAAATTCATATGGGTTTGTAAAGGTAAAGTCTGGACCATACCAACTTACCGTTGCGTCTCTTCCTTTTGGTACATAAGGGACTCTTTTGCTATGTGAGAATCTCTCACCAATTTCTACGCCGGCACGATCGACGGCATTAAATAGTGTGGAAGACACCTGACAGATCCCACCACCAATATCTTCTGATAGTTCCCCTCTAACAATTACCGGCGCACGCAAGTAGCCTTTACCCTTCGTTCTTTTCCCAACAACATCATTAAAAGAAAATGTCTCTCCAGGAAAAATGACATAGTTATTAATAGCCTCAGTAGCCAATGAAATATTATGCGAGCGATTTTTATTATTGCTATTAAAGTAAGTGACGTACTGTCCAATTGTTTTTACATTGATTTGACTGATTAAATCCCTATCCACTCTGGCTGGTACAGATATAAGGGGAAGCTGGATAGTTGAGACCCCTTTGGAGAAATAATAGCGAAAAAATTGATTTTTAAATTCTTTCCGGTATAAACGCTTTCCTTCAATTTCCGGGATAATCGTATTTCCTTTTATATAAGCGTCTTTAGGGGCAATAAATGTTTTTTTATCGAGATCTTCCATAAATGACTCGAATTTTTTCATTTCGATAAATGGTAAATTGGACTGTGGAATAGCAAAGTCTTCTCTCTGTATTTGTGTGATCACTTTCTCTTCTTTTTTAATCGTGAATATCGAATCATCATTGATAGGTGAAATCATTAACAAAAATGAAAGCAACCAGTATTGAGACATTGTCACACCTCCCAATTGTAGTATGAACTTAAATTCGTTTTACATGTATAGAATTAAATGGGGGCTCAGTTCTCGTTCAGACTTAAGTCTTAGAGCAAAATCAAGCTGTGGCACGTTATGTACAATTTTAAAAATAGGTAAGATAAATAGTGAAAGGAGGCAGAGAAATGAAAAATTTTCTTTTAATCATAGCAGGTGGAATTGCAGCAATTGTGGTACTGGCAAATTTAGGTTCACTTATCGGATTAGCGATTACAGCTGCATTACTTTATTTAGTATTTAAACAATTTATCAAATCAGATGGTTGGGAAAAAGTAGCGTGGGGTACTGTAGGTGTCGTATTACTATTGTTCTCTATTAGTAATATCCCGGCAATTTTAGCTGTCCTAGCTCTTTACGTCATTTACCTGATTTATAAAAATTGGAATAAAGAACAGCCAAAAACAAGACAAAGTGATGATCCATTTGTGAACTTTGAGAAGCAATGGTCCGATCTTCATAAATAATCATGGAAACAATAGGAGGAGACAATATGGTAAATCTATTAACAAGAATCAAAAACACGATTGTAACAGATATCAATGAGGTGCTCGACAAAAAGGAAAGTAAAAATCCTATTGCGCTATTAAACCAGTATTTGAGGCAAAGTGAACAAGAAACAGAAAAAGTGAAAAAGTATATCGAAAGACAATATAAACTGAGAGAAGAATTCCGTAAAGAACTTGCCCATGCCATGGATATGGCAACTAAAAGAAAAGGACAAGCGGAAGTTGCAGAACGTGCAGGTGAAGAGGAGCTATCGACATTTGCGAAGACGGAATCACAGTACTTTTCTGAAAGGGCAGAAAAATTACAAACGATGGTGGCAGAAGCATCAGAGGAGCTTGGAAAGTTAGAAAGACAGTATGAAGAAATGAAGCATAAACTAAAGGATATGCAAATTCGCCGCATGCAATTAATGGGCAGAGAAAATGTAACCCGTGCACAAGTAAAAATGAATAAAGTATTGGGCGAGGAACAATCTTACCAAACAGCTTATGATAAGTTTAATGATATGGAGAAATATATTTCAGAGTTAGAACAAAAAGTACAAAACCAATACTTCCATAATCATATTGATAAAAAAATTGCTGATTTAGAATTGAAAATGAAAAAGGATGATTCCTTGCAGTCATAAAAACATGGTATGCTAGAGATAATTGACCGAGAAACAAGCATTGAAAGGCGTAAGGCCGACTTGCGCCTTTTTAAACAACATGATTAGGAGGGATGTCACATGTTTGAAAAATGGAATGAGGACTATAAAATGTGGATATTCATTGCCTTAGCAATGATTATTTTAGAAATTTTCTTTTTTAATCATGGGCTGATCTTCTCAATTATCATTGAAATTGGTATGATCTATATTGGTCGTAAATGGATGCCGAAGACAAGGGGAAAGGTCCTTTTTTGGCTAGGAATTTTACTTTTTGCGATTACAATATTTAATATGATGGCATTCAGGTTGTTAATTCTTGCACTTATTGTTCATTTTGGTTATCAATTTTACTTAACGAAAAAAAAACCAAAGAAAGTTCAGCCGAGAGCAGAACAGCGGAAAACAGATGAGCGAAAAGAGGCTGTAGTTCAGAAGAAGAATTTATTAACGAATAAAATCAATGGGCACCAAAATACTTCTGAAGAAGTATATGAATGGGGAGATATAAATATCCAATGTGGCTTAGGGGATACTGAAATTGATTTGAGCTATACGGTATTACCTAATCAAGAGAATATTATCTTTATCAAAAACCTTATTGGAAATGTACGCATATATATTCCTTATGATGTTGAGGTGTCAATCAATCATTCTGTTATTGTTGGCTCTAGTCAGATTTTCGATTTGGTAGAAAAAAGAGCTTTTAACCGCAATTATATTTTTGAGACGGAAAATTATAACCAAACTGAACAAAAGGTGAAAATCGTCACCTCTTTAATTGTGGGTGATTTAGAGGTGAAGCGCTCATGAATATGGCTCAACGTCAGATCTTATATGGGGTGCTTCTTTCACTACTATTACTTATTAGCATGATGCTGTCGTTTTATTTTGTTTTCCCTATTCGCCTGATTGATTTCTGGCATTTTAAAGTAGTAGATATTCCCTTTGCATTGTTTGCCCCAATGATAAGCATCTTATTAGGTGTTTTTTATGGGCTATTATCTGGTTATAGATGGCAGAAGCAACTGAAAGAAATGGAAGGCTGGCTTCATGAGGTAGAAGAAGGCAGAGTACTCACGGTTAATCATGAAGAAGTAAGTGCCGATGTGCAAAACATATATCAAAGAATAATTAAAATACAGAAGCAAATATCAGAACAGGCAAAGTATACGCAACGGCTTGCAAATGAAAAAGCGATAGATATTGATAATCGCATGCAAGAAATTATTTATGAAGAAAGAAATCGTTTGGCAAGAGAATTACATGATTCAGTAAGTCAACAGTTATTTGCTGCCTCTATGTTAATGTCAGCGATTATGGAACAAACGGAGGAAAAATCGGCCAATGATCTCAAGCAATTGCAGTTAGTAGAAGGGATGATCCATCAATCCCAGCTAGAAATGCGTGCTTTATTGCTTCATCTTCGCCCTGTTGCCTTAAAAGGAAAAAAGTTAACGGAAGGAATCGAGGAACTGCTGCTTGAGTTAAAACAAAAAGTCACAATGAATATCAAATGGAGAGCAGAGGACTTTTATTTAGATAAAGGTATTGAGGATCATCTTTTTCGCATTTTACAAGAATCGGTTTCCAATACTTTGCGTCATGCGAAAGCAGATACATTAGATGTATTACTTATTCAACGTGATGGGTTTGCCATTCTACGTATTATTGATGATGGTATCGGTTTTAATGTAGACAAGGCAAAAGCGGGTTCATACGGTATTCAAAATATGTATGAAAGAGCGCTAGAGATTGGTGGCACATTAAAAATGATCAGTCTTCCTAATAAGGGAACAAGGTTAGAAGTAAAAGTACCAATTATTGAAGGTGGAGGGGGCGAAGAAAAATGATACGCGTATTATTTGTAGATGACCATGAAATGGTGCGGATTGGTGTGACCGCTTATTTATCCGCTCAACCTGATATTGAAGTAATCGGTGAGGCGGATAACGGCAAACAAGCGATAGAGCTGGCGATGGAATTACGACCAGATATTATTCTAATGGATCTAGTGATGAAAGAAATGGACGGGATTGAAGCGACAAAGCATATTATCGAGAAATGGCCAGAAGCAAAAATAATAATTGTAACGAGCTTCTTAGATGATGAAAAAGTGTATCCAGCACTTGAAGCGGGAGCTACGAGCTATATGTTAAAAACATCAAAAGCAAGTGAAATTGCACACGCGATTCGCAGAACACATCAAGGAGAATCTGTTTTAGAACCTGAGGTCACTGGAAAAATGATGTTAAAGATGAGAGGGAATAAAGAACAACCTCTCCACGAAGAATTAACCAGTCGAGAAATGGAAATTCTACTTCATATGACGCAAGGAAAAACTAACCAAGAAATCGCTGATGAATTATACATTGCTTTAAAAACCGTCAAAACACATGTAAGTAATATTTTAAGTAAATTGGATGTCCAAGATCGTACCCAAGCCGTCATCTATGCATTTAAGAATCATATAGTAAAAGAATAGTTTGAGGAGAGCTTTGTGATGAAGCTCTCTTTTTTTGTCCTTAACCTGATATATTTACCAGTGAACTGATTTTCTAAATGAGTAAATGTAGATCATGCCTTCATATTAACTTCAAATAAATCCCCCAGACGGGTTATTATCAGCTAATGTGTTTTCCCACAGCACAGAAATGATACCCATAAGAAAATCTAATAATAGTTTTAAAAATGATTGTTATTTTAGAATATTTCATTTACACTAATAGTAATTGATTGGAAAAGGAGGTGTAGAAGAGATGAGTGGAACTGTTTTAACGCGTGGAAAATGGCTTGAACACTTAACTGTTTTCTGTGCAATTTTTGGCGCAATGACTTTTAACGGGATACGTCTGTCCTTTTTTAACAATTGCATAGCCAAAATAAGCAGTCAAACATCTCTTCACACCCAACAAAGAGCATAATAATGAATATTTTCTTGTATGGATACAGGTGAGTATTTACATTTAAATGAGAAAGGGTCACAGGAGAAGTTTATTCTCTGTGGCCCTTTTTATCATCTAATCAAATTTCTGTCTAGCTCATGTTGCTAGCGGTGGTCGGTAAAAAATTGCTTTGAGCTGCTGACAAGTGACGAATGGAGCTATTCTTATATGGAGGAAAATGAAATGATAACGAGCGGACAAAATATAACGAAATTGTACGGTGGTGATACAGTTTTCACTAATATTAGTTTTGACATACGTAACCACTCGCGAGTAGGTATTGTAGGAAGAAATGGTAGTGGAAAGTCTACATTATTAAAAATCATGGCTGGGGTAGAACAACCTGACCAAGGTCAAATACATTGGCGTAAACATATTGTGATTGGCTATTTACATCAAATACCAGAATATAATGAATCGGTTATTGCTTTGGATGTAGTGGAGGAAGCTTTTTCTCATTTACTTGATATGAAAAGAAAACTAACAGATATGGAACAAAAATTAGCTCAATCACAAACATCGAATGGGGTAGAACAACTACTTAATGAATATGGAAAATTACAAGATTATTTTATGAATAACGATGGTTATGAAATAGAAGGGAAAATAAAAACAGTCATTAATGGACTTGGTATAGAAACATTAATGGAGAAAAAGTTCCAAATGCTGAGTGGTGGAGAGAAAACAAAAGTTTGCTTAGCAAAAGAGCTACTTAAGAAACCAGATCTATTATTATTGGATGAACCGACAAATCATCTTGATCTTCAAGCTGTTGATTGGTTAACAAGCTTTATTAAAGACTATGAAGGAACGATTGTTATGGTCTCACATGATCGGTACTTTCTCGATCAAACCGTTTCGATGATTATGGATTTAGAAGATGAAGAGTTAACGAACTATCATACCAATTATACTGATTATATAAAAGAAAAAGAAAGGCGGCTATTACAGGAATTTCAAAAGTATGAAGATCAACAGAAGAAAATAAAAAAGATGAAAGAATCGATAAAAAGGTTAAGAGAGTGGGCGAATCAAGCCAACCCACCTAATGCCGGCCTTCATAAAAAAGCAAGTAGTATGGAAAAGGCACTAAATCGGATGGAAAAGGTAAAAAAACCAGTTTTTCATCGCAAAATACATTTGAATTTGGCAGCAGAAGAAAGAAGTGGGAAAGACACGTTAGTTATTGAAAATATGACTAAATCTTTTAGTGGGAAGATGGTATTAGAAAGTATTGACATGCATTTACGATTTCAGGATCGTGCAGTACTTGTTGGAGAAAACGGAAGTGGTAAAACTACTTTGATAAAATTAATTTTACAACGTTTGCTTCCAGATGAAGGAAAATTGCAAGTGGGCAGTAATTGTCATATCGGTTACTTAGCTCAACAAGTATTTACAGAGAGCGAAAACCAAGAAAAAACCGTACTACAAATGTTCAGGGACATACATGCCGTAGCGGAGGGAGAAGCGAGAGGGATTCTAGCAAATTTTCTTTTCTATGGTTATGCCGTTCATAAAAAAGTGAAACAGTTAAGCGGTGGTGAGCGCATGCGACTACGTTTAGCACAACTTATGTATCAAAATGTGAATTTTCTTATTCTTGATGAACCGACAAACCATTTAGATATTGAATCGAGAGAAGTGCTTGAACAGACACTACAGGAATTTCAAGGAACCATCTTAGCTGTTTCTCATGATCGATATTTTATCGAACAATTATTTAACCAAACGTATATATTGAATCAAAGAAAGCTCTCCTATTTTAATGGATCATTCGCATATGCATGGGAAAAGTGGAGCAACCAAATGCAACAGGTGGCACTTCCAAGTAAGAAAGCGATAAAAAAGGATGAAAGGGAAAGTACAATAAAGCAAAATAATCATCAACCAAAAGGTATAGAAGAGGAAATGGAAAAGTTAGAAGAAAGATTACAAATCATAGAAAGAAAGATGATGGACGGGGAAGCCTTAAGCATCCTCCAAGATTTGCAATACGAGAAGGAACAATGTCAAATGGAACTAGATCACTTATATAAGGAGTGGTCAGTCTCTTTATTGGAAGAATAGATAAAAAGCAGATTGCAAAAATACATGGTTAGCAATTAGGCTATATTAGCATACAGAATATTACATCTAAAAGGGTTGTTCAAAAAGTCACTTCTTCGACTTTTGGGCAACCCTTCTACATGTTACAAAACCTTGGTATATGAAAGGCTCCGCAAAAATAAAAATTCCGCGATTTCCTACTAATCCCGTGATCCTCTGTAGTGTACCGACTTTATCTATATTATTTGTCCCCTACATAGGCCCTTTTACGTTAGGCAATATACAAATAGGTGAAGTGATCAATAAACAAATATTCAACTAGGTTAATAATTGTTAGGGTTGTCTCATAGGATAGTAAGAGATTATTTATTTGTGGGGACAAAAAGGAGAGGCGAAATGAACAAGTTCTTCAAGGGATTGCTCTTATTAATTCTTGCGGCTTTTGCGGGTGAATGTATTGAATTTCTGATTAATATGGTGCTTGCAAGGCAATTGGGTGAACATGGTTTAGGGCTATATATGTCTATTCTACCAACCATTTTTTTGATTGTGTTATTAGCGAGCTTTGAAATGCCTGTTTCTATCTCTAAATTTATTGCGGAAAAGGATAGAAAATATCATTATAGTATGCTCAATCACGTGATTAGAATGACGGTTATCTTTTCACTTATATTAATCCCGTTAGCATCAGCGATTCTTCCATTTATCACTGTTTTTGATGATTATCATCCACTTTTAAGATGGATGGCTATTATTCTCATACCGATCATTTCATTTTCTTCTATTGCTAGAGGTTATTTTATGGGCAACGAACAAATGGGGAAGATAGCTTCTGCTAATTTTTTGAGAAAATTCATCCAGCTTACATTGCTTGTTCTACTTTTTCATTTATTTCGCTTTGAAACGGAAACGGCAGTTTTTATAGCAATTTGTACATTTGTTGGCAGTGAAATAGCGATTTTTGCTTACTTCATTCATTTATTTGTCATCCAATATCAAAGGATGAAGAAATTGCCGTTTGAGCCGATGTCTGGAATGAGTGTTTGGAAAAACTTGATGGGGGTGTCTATCCCTACAACAGGTTTACGGATATTTCATGCTTTAACCCATGCTATACAGCCATTTTTAATAAAAGCGGCACTGCTAAAGTCAGGAATAAGTACGGATATTGCCACAGAACATTTTGGGATGGTTGCTGGTGTAGCGATGACGATAGGAATGTTTCCTGCTTTTATTGCCCATTCCTTTATGGTTATGCTCATTCCGACTGTTTCAAGAGCATATGCTGAAGAGAAGCTTAATTACTTACGGCGGTTGCTTCAACAAGTATTTTTTATCACCTTCTTGTATGGTGTTCCATCTGTTACCATTTTTTATTTCTTTGCCGAACCTTTAACAAGTACATTTTTCCATTCAACAGCAGCAAGTATTTACGTGCAATTACTTTGGCCATTCTTTTTGTTACACTTTTTTATTTTCCCTATGCAAGCATTTCTTATCGGTTTGGGGCTTATGAAAGATGCCTTTTATCATGCTGTGTGGTCCACACTTATATCTTTTGTTGGGATGTATGTATTTGGATCAATGGAAAGTCTGCAAATGCATGGCGTAATTTTAGGGATAAATATGGGAGCCATTTTATTAATGTTCATGCATTATATGACGATATGTAAGAAGATTGGTGTCACTTGGTTTCTTACAAAACAAACAAGCTTTTCTTAAAAAAAATAAAAAAAGCTGTAGGGGAAGCAGGCCGATTCTTCGTCTATTAGGGTGAGAAAAGAAATAAAGGAGGAAAGGGTAATAGACCCAGATGAAGTATGGAAGCAACAATTAATTATACATTCGAAAATTATGTGAGCGAGTATGCTCAATCATTATACAGATACATTTATTCTTTAATTAAACATCCCCAAAGAGCAGAGGATTTACTACAGGAAGCCTTAATTTCAGCTTATTTAGCTTTTCCTTCTTTAAAAGAGGAAACGAATATTAAAAATTGGTTATATAAAATTGCATTAAACAAATGTAGGGATCAATGGAGAAAGCAACAAAGTGAACGACAATTTTTAGAAGAGAAGCTGCCAGCTTTATATGAAGAAGCCAAGTCTCCAGGGGCAGATGAATTGTTTGTTAAAAAAAGTAATCGAGAAGAAGTAGAAAAGATTATCTTTTGTCTACCTGAAAAATATAAACAGCCACTATATCTTTATTATTTCGAACAGATGTCATTAAAAGAAATAAGTGAAGAAACAAAGCTACCCCTCTCTACGATAAAGACAAGGTTGAGGAGAGGGAAAGCTAAGCTTCTTCCAATGATGGTAGAAGAAAAATAACCTAAGGAGAAATCCCTAGGTTATTTTTCTTCTTGTTGATTATTATAATAATTAACCGAAGTCATGGCACCTTCACTGACCATTTCATTATCGCGAGTATCTTGTGGGTCAGGATGGCCTGCTTTTAAATCATATTGATTCTCTTCATTAGTAGGTAGATAACTTTTCATTTTATGCGTAAATGTCTGTAGCTTTTCACGATTTTCTTTCTTAGCAAGTAATAGTAAACTTGTTACGCCGACTCCTGCTAGAATAAAGTTCTTTGGACGAGATTTCATATTAACTCCTCCTTCGTGTTTATTTGGAAAATTTATTTCTTGCATGTATGATAAATACCCGTTTCTTTTAAAAGTAAACATATGGTTTTGTTATATTCATTTTCAGGGAATGTTAAAGTAGGAGGGTGAGAAGGAATGAAGATAAAAGAGCTTAATAATTGGCAATGGTTTAATGATTTTAAGCCGGAAGCAAACAACTATCAGGAATTTCCCTTATATTATAAAGAAGAGATTGAATTATGGGTTAAGAATATTTCTTCTCAAGAATCTAATCATCTCCATTTACAGTCAACGGAAGGGAAAGCCTTCATTTGTGGATCGCTCATCTACGAACAGAAGCTTAATCAACAAAGTGAATATAAGCTTCTCCATTATTTCCTAACAGAGCATTTATTAATAACGAGTGAATTTGAACAAGAAAGCCATATAAATGATATGAAAGAAGCGGAAAATGCAGTAGCTGTTTTTTCTATTCTGTTAGCGGAAATCTTAAAAAATAGCATTAAAAGAATTGATGATTTCGAGTTGAAATTAAACAAAGTGCTTTGGGAAATTAAACAAAAAAACAGCATCGCTCGTTTGGAAGAGATTTTTCAGTTAAGACATGAAGTATTAGTTTGGAAAAATTTTATGATTCCAATAACAGAATTATCGTTAGGATTAGAAGAGACGTTTTCAAGCGATATTGTTGAGACAAAACATTTTAAAAATATGAGAAAAAGATTAGAGAGAGGAAGTATGTTAACAAGAGAGTATATTGAAGAAATTGATCATCTTGTCCATTTTGAAGAAATGGTATCCTCTCATCGTGGAAATGAAGTCATAAAAACTTTAACCGTTATTACGACTTTATTTACACCAATTAGTGCATGGGGAGCACTCTGGGGTATGAATTTTAAATTTATGCCGGAATTAGATGAGAAATGGGGATACACAGGTGCATTAATCATTATTATTCTATCTACTGTAGCTGTCTATTTATTATTAGTTAAAAGGGGCTGGACAGGTGATACACTTAGATCAAGAAAGAAGAATTCATTCTTTAAGTAACGGAAATATAAGGTATGATGTATATAGAGGTATCTATTGATACTTTTATGAAGGGAGAAAATAGTGTGAGTGAATCAAAATTTTGTAAAGAATCATATGTTGTCAAAACAAGTATTGTTCAACCACCAGATACAAATGGACATGGAACGTTGTTTGGTGGGAAGTTAATGGCTTATATAGATGATATTGCCGGGATTGCTGCTATGAGGCATTCAAGAAAAGCGGTTGTAACAGCGTCAACTGATTCCGTTGATTTCTTACATCCCATTTACGCGGGTAATGCGGTTTGTTTAGAAGCATTTGTTACATATACAGGCAGGTCTTCTATGGAGATATTTGTAAAGGTTATCTCGGAGGACCTTTTAACAGGCGATAGAAATATATGTGCCCTATCTTTTCTTACAATGGTAGCGCTTGGTGAAGATGGGAAACCAGCGCCGATTCCTAAAATTGTACCAGTGACTGATGAAGAAATGAGCTTATATGAAAGTGGAAAAGAGAGGGCAGAACATAGGAAGCGCAGAAGGAAGGATAGCGAAAAAAGGGCACAGAGCTTTGGCACAGAACTCCCTTGGAGAGAATAGGTTACTTCTTACATGTAAACATGGGTTATAAAAATAGCTTGCCAATTGGCGAGTTATTTTTATTTAAAAAGAACCTTCTCGTATAGAGGGGAAATGAATAATTATTCATTTAGGCAGGAAGATGTATTTACCGCATAGAATATAAATAAAGTTACTGCGATGAATGAAATAATACGAGGCCATTTTATGGCTATACTTTATTGCTACTCTGTGATTACATTGAAAGTCTTTGGAAATTGAGTATTTTAAAGTAACGAAATTCTTCATATTTATTATGTTTACATTTCAATGTCCTTGCAACATCTTAAAGTGTTTTATTAATAAGAGGAGGCTTAACATGACATGTCGGTATTACTTGAACTTGAAGAAATGACGGATAAAATGAATAATCAACCAGAGTATATTGCAAATGAAAAAGATAGAGTATTTCAACTGGATTTAAAAGAAAGTGGCTCTATACAAATTGTGTTATGCGATGGAAAGGTAAGTGTAATTGAAGGGGAAGCGGACGATCCTGCGGTTAAATTAAGAATGAGTGATAGCCACTTTTCTAGTTTATTAAAAGGTGATTTAAACACAACCGTAGCGTTTATGACAGGTGGTTTAAAGGTTGAAGGTAATGTTGGGTTAGCATTGAAGCTTCAGGAAATATTAAAAAAATATCAATCTTTATAATTGGTATTGTGCTGAGGCAGGGCGTTTTATGTAAACTCCTGCCTCAAACTCATTTTAATGGTAAGACCATATGAATCTCATCATAATAATGTCCTGCCACTTTTAAAGCACGTGGTTCATGAGCATATGAGCGGAACCCTAGTTTTTTGTATAGTTTTAGTGCAGGTTGATTATCAGCCATGACAGTTAAATGTAATTGCTCAACAGTCTCAACTACCCGTGCATTATCAATGACTGTGTTCATTAACTGCTTCGCCATTCCGAGTCCTCTAAATTCCTCTTGTACAAATAAACCAACGATATATGCTTTATGGTGCATTTTTAATTTACTTTCAAATAACAAAGTGATGATGCCGCCCAACCTTCCTTCATGAAAAGCACCGTAAGTGATTGCTTGGCTAGAGAGCAATTTCTTTTCGATATCTTGTATCGACTGCTCTGCTTCTTCTTCAAAACTAGATGCAAAACTTTCTGGATGTTGTTTAAGTCCAATTAGGCGTATTTGTTTGAAACTTTCGGCATGTTCTTTATGTAAAGGGATGATTTTCATTTTTTTCTCCTTAACGTTTATAAAAAATAATAAATGAGCTCGTTTCTTTCAATGAAAATTAGGGTACTAATAATAACAGCAACTTACGGGATGGGGCATGGTAATGAAAGGGAGAAGAAGAGTAGAATTTTTATTCGTATTTACTCTGATGGTTACATTATATATCGGTCTTTTTCTGGCAACAAGTATATTAACTACGATCATATGCCTTGTATTTTATAGCTTGGCAATATTACTCATATGCTATTCCATTATGCTGGAAGATCGAACCCCACAGCATACATTATTATGGATGTATGTAATCGTATTCTTTCCGGTGTTTGGTTATTTGTTTTATTTATTTTCAGGGCAATTATATATGAAAGGGTATTTATTCAAAAGTAAGCGTAGCAGAGATAGAGATGAATGGAAACGCTTAATGCATAGGGAAGAGGAACAAGATATATCATTCCTTCAAGATGGCCAGCTTCGGTTTGCGGAATTTGCAAATCATACATCATTAACTCCGATTAGTACGAAATCTAAAGCAACCATATTAAAAAATGGTGATGCAACCTTTTTTGAAATTAAGAGAAGGTTGTTACAGGCAAAAAAATTCATTCATATGGAATATTACATCTTTCGTTCTGATCGCTTAGGAAAAGAAATAATGAAGATATTAATGGATAAAGCCAAGCAAGGCGTAGAAGTGTTATTTATTTACGATGCAGCAGGGAGCTTAACGCTTCATACGGAAGATATCAATCAGATGTTGGATGCGGGCATCAGAGTCAAACCATTCTCACCTTTGAAGTATGGTTTTTTTAACCAGAAATTTAATTTTAGAAATCACCGTAAGATTATCATCATTGATGGAGAGATCGGCTTTACAGGCGGATTGAATGTTGGAAATGAATATTTGGGAGAAGATAAGCAAATTGGGTTTTGGCGAGATACTCATCTTTTATTAAAAGGTGAAGCTGTCTATATACTGCACACGATATTTTTATTAGATTGGGAATACGTTGCTGACGAAGAAGTATTGGACAAATATCGTAATGATAGGAAACCTGTACATAAGAAAGATGATGTGGTGGACGGGGCGCTTCAAGTCGTTGCTAGTGGACCAGATACACAACAGGGAATTATGGGGGATTTTTATTATTCGATGATTTCGTCTGCTGATTATTCTGTATGGATTGCTACCCCTTACTTTGTACCAGATGAATCCATTCGGACGGCTTTAAGAGTGGCTGCGGCAAAAGGGATTGAAGTAAGAATTCTCGTTCCGGAAACGAATGATAGTTTTTTCACGCAATATGCTAGCCGTTCTTATTTTTCTGAACTTCTTCGCTATGGAGTAGAGATCTATTCATATAAAAAAGGCTTCCTTCATCAAAAAATAATTATTATTGATGGGAATTTAGCCAGTATTGGGACTGCTAATATGGATATGAGAAGTTTTCATTTGAACTTCGAGGTGAATGTTTTTCTATATGGGACAAGTTCTATAAGAGATTTAGTTGCTCATTATGAAGATGATATGAAAGATAGTTTTAAAATAAGTCCGGTACAGTTTTATAAAAGAGGCTTAATTGAAAGAACAAAAGAGTCATTTGCGAGGTTATTCTCTGGTGTACTTTAAAGAATTCGCAATATGGTTTTGAACTGTTCGTAACCGTATGAAAGAATCGGAAGCTGGTTCTTAAAGGCAAAAAGCATCCATTCTTTCTTCGTTTTTTTCTGAACTGTTAGTAATATTTAAGATGTTAAATAGGGGAATAGGAATTTGCTCTAACCGCATCATTATTCTAAAGTTTTCTCAAATGGTTTCTTTATTTTTAAGCAAATGATTGTCGTTTTCGCTAACAATCCAATAGAATGAAGATATTAAATATTGGGGGTTCGCCATTGGAACTTATTGCTAGTCTTACTTATATAAAAGTTGTGCGCAAAATTGATTGGAATGTCCAGAAGTATGAGGAAATAGAAAGTGAAATCAAACTTTTCGATAAGAAAATTAAATGGAGTGAAGACGAAATTGATATTCATGCCGTTTTTGATATTTCATTTAGAGAATCGAAAAAAAAGCTAGGTACATTGTATTTACATACGAATCGTGGTGTGTATCCTTTTTATATGAGAGATGTACCTAAGCATTTTATCGAGCAATATCGCAATTTAATTAAAAAATGACTAAAACTAAATACCTCATTATCCTTTTCCTTGTCACTATAAGAGATTGTATTGCTTCTTACACCTATTTTAAAGTTACCCATAAGAAATGCCATCGTTTATAACGATCAATAAATTACCCTTTATTCAACTCTGCTTCCATGACCAATCGTTTTCTATAGCTGATTTTTGACAGAAATAGTCCGAGTTCGTATAGTCCAATTAAAGGAAAGAGTACGAGTATTTGTGAGAAAAAGTCTGGTGGCGTAATGAGTGCAGAAACGATAGCGAGCACCACATAGGCGTATTTTCTAACAGACTTTAGCATTTCAGGGGATACGACTCCGATATTCGTGAGAAAGACTAATAATAAAGGAACTTCAAACAGAAACCCGAACGGAATAGTAGAAATCAATAAAAATGAGAAATATTCCCGAGCAGTAATCATCATAGAAAAATTACTTTCGCCAAGATGCATGAGAAAGCCATAAATGGTTGGGAATACAACGAATAAGCCAAATGATAAGCCAATGGCAAAGCTACAAATAATTCCTGGAATGAACATTATCGAGATTTTTGCTTCTTTATCATTTAAAGCAGGTCTAATAAATAGCCATGCTTGAAAAGCAATGAAGGGAAGGGAAATACCGAGGCTAATGCTACCGGCAATCCCTGTGTAGAGTCTAATTACATCTAATGGCCCTAGCATGACGAGATCATAATCATTAGCTAGAATGGGAATAAGGTGGTTAATAAACACTAAGCAAAGGATAAAACAAAAGGCAAAGAAGACAATCGATCGAATGAGCACTTTTCTTAAATCAGTTAAATGCTCTACTAGTGTTTGGTCATTATTCTCCATTTTTCAAGCCTCCATCTCAGATGTTATTTAGATTCCTCTTCATTTTTTGCAGCTACTGTTAATGTTTCCTTCTCACTATCGTCCATAATTTCTTTTGTCGATTTTTTAAATTCAGCTAATGTCTTTCCGAAAGCTGAGCCAATTTCAGGTAGTTTTTTAGGTCCAAAGATAATTAAGGTGATGACAAGGATAATGATTAAACCTGGTATACCGATATTTGTTAACCCCATTGCAATTCAACCCCTTTCCTACTAGTTAGGCGAGCATGCCACCTTCTTTGCTATATTTGAGGATGCCTTCTGCCGCTCTGAATGCGAGTGCACCAACTGTTGCCGTTGGATTATAGCCCCCATTATGTGCAAAGGCAGATGCACCTACTACAAATACATTCTCAGCATCCCACATTTGCAGATAATTATTAACAGCAGATGTTTCTGGTTCAGCCCCCATAATGACACCACCAGTATTATGAGTTGTTTGATATGGCACAATATCATAACTTTCAAGATTCGAACGTTCGTTTACTTTATCTGCGCCCATCTCAAGCATAATTTGATCTGCAATTTTGCCGATATAGTTATAAAGCTCTCGATCTTGTTTGGTAAAGTCGTAAGTTAGGCGAAGCAATGGTAGACCATAAGCATCTTTGTACGTCGGATCAAGATCCATAAAATTATGTTGTACAGGCATAGAAGCACCTTGAGTTCCAATATTGAGTGATCTTGTAAAATACTTAATTGATTGTGCCTTAAATTCAGCTCCCCAATTTGGTGTACCAGATGGAACGGTATTTGAGCCAATCGGTCGGTTACCTGATTGATTAATGGAGATAGAGCCGCCATGGATAAAGTTTAAATCCGAGTGATCAAAGTTATCCCCATTATAATCATCAATTGTTGCACCTAGTGCTCCTGCCCCCATAAAAGTGTTAAAGCGTTCTTCTTCAAAAAAGCCTGTAGAACCAGGGAGAATTTGATAACAATAGTTTTTGCCAATCACACCAGACCCGTTTTCAGGGTTATAGGCTTTGCCTATTTTTGAATGTAGAAGTAGTTTCGTATTATTCATGACATAGCTCGTAAGTACAACTGTATCAGCCGGTTGAATGAATTCTTCTTTCGTTAATACATCTACGAATTTCACACCGGTTGCTTTTCCACCTTCATGGATGATTTCAGTTACATTAGCAAAATTGCGTATATCTACATTGCCTGTTTCCTTAGCAAAAGGAATGACAGCAACAGTTGGATCTGCCTTTGCACCGTATTCACAACCAAAGCGTTCACAAAATGCACAATATTGACAGTTAGCAATTTTCGCACCGTACATGTTCTCATATGGTTCACTTAAATTAGCTGAAGGCATATGATACGGATGCATACCTAATGAAGTTGTTGCATCTTTAAAGCGTTTGGTTAATGGTGTCTCTTTCATCGGTGGTGTCGGATATGGATTGGAACGTTCCGGTCCAAAGTGAGCTTCTTCACCACTAATCCCAGCGACTTTCTCATATTTATCAAAGTATGGTTCTAATTCGTCGTATGTAATGCCCCAATCCTGAATTTGTAATCCTTTGATTTTACTTTCACCGTATTTTTCAATTGTTTTTGATCGTATTTCAAAATCATAGGGCAAAAAGCGGAAGGATTGGCCGTTCCAGTGAACACCAGAACCACCAGAGCCTTCACCTAATAGGAAAGAACCAAGTTGACGCATTGGAAGGGCTCTTTCCTTTTGATTATTACGGAAAGTCAAACTTTCTTTTGATAAATCTTGCATTAATTCATAACGAATAGCATAACGAAGCTCATCGTGTACGACATAATAATCTTTCAAGCCTCTTTCTTTACCTCGTTCTAATCCAACAACCTTTAATCCTTCCTTACCAAGCTCGGCAGCAATAATGCTACCAGCCCAGCCCATACCGACGATGACGACATCGGTTTTAGGTAATTTTTCAGCCATTGTATATCCTCCTGTTTCATCCACTTATTTTGTATAAGAATGTAGGGCTTGTGGTTTAATTTCCATAAATTCTTCTGATTCAATTTTGTCGTAATAACTCATTTGATGGCCTGGATAGTTTTTCATTTTCCAGCCTTCCATATTGATATTTCCACCATAAGCAGGGTCAGCATATACGCCTTCAATCGTTGCTGCTCGAAGAATATTAAAGAAAGTTTTGGATGTTACTCCTTTGAGCTCAACTTCATCATTTTGGAAGGAAGTTAAGATAGCATCTTGTTCTTCTCCTTCTAAGTCAGGGAAATTCTTCTCGTGTTTTTCATTGGCTACTTTTTGCAGTGCCTTTATCCCGGTATCGAACACTTCATGCCTCTTAAGAGGGGATTGATAACCTTGGAAATTAGATCCTGGAAAGAAAGGTCCCTGCATATATTCACGAGCGTTGTTCCCCCAAGAACCAGCGAGCGAGTGATCAATATAATAGGCAACGCCCAATTCATCAGCACCTGGACCGTTATCATCGCTTGGGAAAATTCTTTCAGAAGCAGCCACTAGAACGGCAAACATTTCAGGGTTTGTAAAATAAAGAGGTGCTTGTAGATAGCTGGTTCCTTGATGTTCCCCTTGGGTATTTGTACTTTCTTGCTCATCATTCATATTGGCCCCAATGAGCCCACCGATAATTCCTCCACCGACAAGTCCACCTGCTACGTATCCAGAATTTCTAATAAAGCGCCTTCTTGACATTTTCTTTTCAGAGTGTTGTTCAGCCATTCGTAAAAAACCTCCTTTTTTTCGTATTATGTTTATAAAGTGTTCCAATTATCCAGATTTATTCATTTTTGGATATAAAAAAATGACAGAAAGTAATCTGTCATTGTGGTTTGTTATTTTCTATCTTTCAGTAAACCAATTAATCTAAGTAAGTTAAGGAAGAGATTAATAAAATCTAAATACAAATTTAAAGTATAAGTAGGGATTTGGCTTTTTTTGATACCATATTTTTTTAAACGATTAAAATCATATAGAATATAGCCACTGAATATAAGGACACCTATAAAAGAATAAATGAGTAATGAAGTGTCATCTAATGGCCAAAAGATTCGTAGGATGGCTATGATAATAAAGGCAAGTAATGCCACTGATAATATACCGCCTAAAAAACTAAAATCCTTCTTTGTAATAGTGGCATAACTGGCAATGAAAATAAAAATGATGGTTGTTGCTATGAGCGTCATTAGTATGGTTTGCATACCAATTGAAGACACATATTGATGTATAATTGGATAAATAGACAAACCAGATATGAAAGTAAATAAGAATAAGAAAAAGTAAGAAATGCCCTTTTTTCGTCTGAGAAAAAAAGCAATGATTAACATAATTACTTCAATAATTTTGATTGGGAGAAAATACTGGCTTGGAACAACTGTACCAAGGAAGACCCCAATAGTAGCAATAGCAAGAGAGACCATAAAAATAAAAATAACACGACGGAAATATTGTTTTTGAATAGATGATAGCATTGGATCACTTCTTTCTATATGGGCTGACTGTGTCTGATTGGTTATCTTTTTAAACTTGTTTCAGTTTTTGCTCTAATCTTATCATATTGTTTGCCTTAGGTAATTTTATTGACCCGTTTCAGCTTGAATGGAACAAATATATGTCCATGGCAGTATTATTGACCCGTTTCAGCTTGAAACGAATCAAATATTTGTCTATGGGGGTATTAATGCCTCGTTTCTACTTGAATCGAATCAAATATTTGTCTATGGGGGTATTAATGCCTCGTTTCAGCTTGAATCGAATCAAATATTTGTCCATGAGGGTATTAATGCCTCGTTTCAGCTTGAATTGAATCAAACTTTTGTCCATGGCGGTATTAATGCCTCGTTTCAGTTTGAAACGAATCAAACTTTTGTCCATGGCGGTATTAATGACTCATTTCAGCTTAAAACAAATCAAATTTTTGTCTCATGGCAGTATTAATGCCTCGTTTCGGTTTCACCCATGATTCAAACTCAACTAAAAACACAAAAAACACAGCAGCAAAAGCTCACTGTGTTTTAGATTTACCTATTATTCACCTGAAACGAATGGAAGTAAAGCGATATCGATTTGACCGTTATTACAAGTTTTGCCGTGGTTGCTACGGTTATGATCATATGTTGTTTAATCTGATTATTGTTGCCACCATATTGAATCGATTTACCTTGTGGGTCTCGGGCATGTCTTTATGCCCACTCATATAAATACATTCTAGTTTTTATTTAGGACTCATGATTTCTTTTGGTTATATCAAGTGAATTCTGCTGTTGTTTTTGCAACAAGTCACGAATTTCGATTAGTAATTCTTCTTTTGCATCTTTTTCTGGCGGTTCAGGTGTAGTTTCCTCTTCTTCTTTCTTCCGTATTCTTTTATTCATAAATTGGACAAAAAGGAAAATGGAAAAAGCGACAATTAAAAAGTCGAAAACGGTTTGAATAAATTGTCCATATAGGATAACGGATTCCCCAAATGGAGGGGAATAGGAGAGATTTGTGAAATCAACTCCACCGATAAAGATTCCAAGGATTGGCATAATTAGATCGTTCACTAGAGAAGTAACGATTTTTCCAAAAGCAGTCCCTATGATGACCCCGATGGCTAGATCTAACACATTGCCTTTCATAGCAAATTTCTTAAATTCTTGTAACATAGCAAAAATCCCTCCAAATCTTATGTTGAATTCGTTAAGAAACATTGTATATAAATATTTAAACATAGTAAACAGGAGAAATCAGGACATTAAGTTTACTTTACGATTATTTATTCTGTTTGTAGTATTGTTTCAGATTTGTTACAATTTAGAATGTCAATAATGAACTTTATGATAGCTTAAATAAAATTGACGACTAGTCTTTTATAAAAAATGACTTTACTTAGAATATAAGCACTTGGCAAGAGCCAAGTGATTTTTGTTGATAGGGAGATTTAAATGAAGAAATATTTATATATATTAATGTTAACTACCCTCATGTCTGGTTGCATGAATGAGTCAAAGGTGAACAAACAAGAAATGGAGCCAAGTTCAACTGTTGCTCATGAAGTGGATGAAGTAGAAAAACAACAGGTGGCAGTGCTTAAAGAAAATGCAATTTACGAAACAACAATGATGGATGGGGAAAAAAGCTATGAAGTATATATTTCCTCAAATCAAAATGATAGTAGTCAATATTCATTTTTTGTTGCGGAAGAGAATGGTAAAATGGCATATAGCCAAGAGCTTTCCTATGAAAAATTCAATAAAAATAATATCTATTCACTGAATACAAATAAACAATCTCTTATTATATTATCACTTGAAAAAAGTGAGGAAGTTTCGTCACTTCGTGTTATTTCAATCGACCAAGGAATATTGAAAGAGGTACCGATTGAAGGGGGAGAATTGCTTAACTTAACAGATAGAAAACTTAAATCCTTAAGTCAAAATATCCTCCAATCAGCCTATCCGGTTAATCAAAATGAGTCAATTTTTCTCAGCTGGGAATTACAAACAGATCCATTAGTCCTTTCACTTCATGATGAAGCAACAGTAACTGAAGATTCTGGTGCTTATCAAACATTATTAGATTTGTCTTGGATAGATATTTGGAGCGAGACAGAAGAAGTGTTTTATCCTTATGAAAATATTGAGTTGACTAAAGAAGTGATTGAAAGAGCGAAAATGGGCATACCTATGGGTGGCCCTTATCCGATTGGTACGAACATCGAAGACATTAAAAAATCTAATCCTTATTTTATTCAAGAGGGAATCCTTCATGGACAACAGTATTTAATGTATCCAGAAACAATCTATTTCTATAACCGAGAAGATGGAGCTGTATCTACTGTTGCCATCCCTGGGGAAAGATTACAATCTTCATTAGAAGATCTCAAGAAGTTATTAGGAAATCCAGTTAGACAAGAAGAGGAGAACGGGGTAATCTATTCTGAGTTTCTTGCAGATAAATATGTCATTAAAACTTATGCGAATGAATCAGGGGATATTAAGCAACTCTCTTTAAGCAAGCAGTAAAAACGCTATATTTCGATCAATAGGTAGGCTGTGAAAATTTTAAAAATAAGATAGTAGCAGCCTATTTGTGCTGCCTAAATCCAAAAGGTCAAAGAGAGATGAGCGCTTCACCATAGTCTGAATCACAAACAGCAGTGTCCCATCAGAAGGAAAGAAAAGCCATAAAGTATGATTCACAAAAACCCAGAATGCAAAGCGTGTAATCAAAATCTAAAAGAAAATGCCCCCAAAAAAATTCACGAAAGTAGACCCAAACGATATCGTTCGGGTCTGATTGTTAATTCATTATTAAAATGCCCAGTCGCCTTTACGGAATACAGGCTCAGTTACACCATTTTCAAGGATACCGTCAATATCCATTTCAGCGGATCCGACCATAAAGTCAACATGGGTGATACTCTCGTTTAATCCGTTTGTTTCTAGCTCTTCACTATTCATTTTTTTGCCACCTTCTACACAGAAGGCGTAGGCGCTGCCGATAGCGAGGTGATTCGATGCATTTTCATCAAATAATGTATTATAGAAAAGCAGGTTTGACTGAGAAATCGGTGATTGAAATGGTACAAGCGCAACTTCACCAAGATAATGAGAACCTTCATCTGTCTCAACTAGTTGTTTTAGTATAGCTTCGCCTTCCTCCGCCTTACAATCAACTATTCTTCCATCTTTAAAGGTAATCGAGAAGCGGTCAATAATGTTACCACCATAACTAAGTGGCTTGGTGCTTCGGACAGTGCCATTTACACCATATTTATGTGGCACTGTGAACACTTCCTCTGTTGGCATGTTTGCCATGAATTCATGACCGTTTTCATTCACGCTTCCAGCACCAACCCATAAATGTTTTTCAGGTAATTCAATGGTCAAATCTGTTCCTGGTGCGGTGTAATGTAATTTTTTATAACGTTTTGCGTTTAAGTATTCTACTTTTTCATGCAATGTTTGATCATGATCTTTCCATGCTTGGATCGGATCATCTAAATCAGTTCGTGTTGCTTTAAAAATAGCATCCCATAGTAAGTTGACGCGTTCCTCTTCTTTTGCGTCAGGGAACACCATATTGGCCCAAGCTTGAGAAGGTGCGGAAATTACTGTCCAGCTTACTTTATCTGTTTGCACAGCTTTACGATATTTTGCTAAAGCTTGACCTGATGCTTTTTGGAATGTGCTGATTTTCTCAGGATCAATTCCTTTCAGCAAGTCAGGGCTAGAAGAGACAATCGCGATAAAAGCTGCCCCATTTTCTGCTAATTCCTCCGTTTCACGCGCACGCCATTTCGGATACTCTTTAAAGGAATCAATCGGTGCTAATTCATACTTTGTACGAGAAACAATATCATCATTCCAGTTCACAATAACTTGATCGGCACCCGCTTCATAAGCATTTTTTACAATTTTTCGAACCAGTTGGGCAGAATCAATAGAAGTATTGATGACTAATGATTGGCCTTTTTGAATATTGACCCCCACTTTAACGGCTAATTCTGCATATTTCTCGAGCTTTTCTTCAAAAGTACTCATACTATGTACACTCCCTTTGTCAAAAACTTCTTACTTATTGTAACTTTTCTATAGGAAAAAAGAAACTTTTTATCTTCATGACAAAATAGAGGGAAGAACTGCACGATTTAAGCGTTTAAAACATAAGCAAGAGGTTGTTCAATATAAACAAAAAACTGCCAAAACAGCAAGATGCTTACTGAATTGACAGTGTGGTGGTTATTCTTTATCTTCCATTGCTTGTTTTAATAAATCACCAAGGCTCGTACCGAATTGATCATTGTTGGCAGAGTATTTCTGAACAAGCTTTCTTTCTTCCCGTTTATTGACTTTTTGTTTCTTATCAGTCGCTTTTTCAACCACATTACATTTACGACATTGGAAGTAGGTGCCGGCTTTTCCGTTGTGAATTTCCATCTTCTTATGGCATTGAGGACAACGACGATTAGATAGCTTCGGATCTTTTCTTTTCCTGAAATTACAATCAAGACTCGAACAAACGAGGACTTTCCCCTCTTTCGTATTCCGTTCTTTCAAGAAGGAGCCACATTCAGGACATTTCGATCCGGTTAAGTTATGGGCGCGGTAAGATTTATCACTTTTCTTTACTTCGGATACAATTTGCTTCGTTTGTTGTCTAATTTTCTTTAAAAAGTCATCGCGCTTTGCTTTACCATGTGCGATTGCTTCAAGCTCTTTTTCCCATTTAGCTGTTAATGCTGGAGATGTTAATTCGTCATTTACAAGCTCCATTAACTGCTTTCCTTTTTGAGTGGAATGGAAGCGCCCGTTTTGTCTTTCCACTACTTCTGAGGAGATAAGTCTTTCGATAATTTCGGCACGTGTTGCAGGTGTGCCTAAACCGAATTTCTCCATCCCTTGTAATAAATCGGCTTCACTTAAGCGAGCGGGGGGTTCAGTTAATTTTTTATCCATTTCAACTGCATGAACTTGCAGTTGTTTACCTTGTTGTAATTGATTCAACGCTGTCTTTGAACTTTGTTCATTCGTAGATGAATGAAGCGTTTTAAACCCTAAGTCAATGATATGGGTTTCTTTAGCTACGAACGTCTCACCAGCTATATCTAATTTAAATTGTACACTCTCATATTGATATGGCGGATAAAATAAAGCAAGGAATCGCTTCGTAATGAGATCAAATAATTTTTTCTCATCTGTTGATAAATCACTAAGATGTACTCTTTGTTCTGTTGGTATGATGGCGTGATGATCCGTCACTTTACTATTATTAAATACCTTTTTGGCTAGTACCTTACCCTTTTTCGCTAGCAAAGGTTTTACTTCTGTACTATAAGCACCTGCAATTGCCTCTAATCTTTCTACCATTGTACTTTCCATATCGCTTGTTAAATAACGAGAGTCTGTCCGTGGGTACGTTACGATTTTATGTTGTTCGTATAATTTTTGCAGCACAGATGATGTTTTTTTAGCTGAAAAGCCAAATTTTTTATTGGCATCACGTTGTAGCTCAGTTAAATCATATGGAAGTGGTTGTGATTCACTTCTTTCTTTACGCGTAATCGATTGTACTGTTGCTTTGACTTTTGCTGTTTGTTTCTTAATCGATTCTGCTTTATCACTATTAAAGATTCGCTTCTCACCATTGTTTTCCCATTCTGTTTGTAATCCACCCACTTTTGCATGAATCAACCAATATTCTTGTGGGATGAATTTCTGGATTTGTTTCTCGCGATCCATTATAAGAGAAAGCGTGGGGGTTTGGACATGTATACTGTTTTTAGGGCGGAATTTAATATATTCTTTTAATAGTGATTATATCAAAAATAATTTCACCCATGGGTATTTTTATTTTGGGTATAAAAATTGAATAAGAATAGAAATGGAACTTACAGGGGGGAAACTATGAGATTTGTAGTAAGGGAATTTGATGAGGCTTCAAAAAGTGGAGAAATATTCAGTAGTATTGGTATCGGAGTTAAAGAAAATGATTATCTAATATTTCCCTCACCTCTTTCAAATTTCATAAAAAGAGAATATAAAAATAAAGGAAAATCTATTAATAGTCAAAGAAATGCAGCTTATGCAATAACTAGGTTTTTAAATCATTTATCAAAAGATAAGGTTAGTTATACTGAATTGGTTATAGGAGGATTAAGCAGTCTAACCCTTCAGCATGGGGCTGATTATATCTCCTATTTATCACTAAAAAGTAGAGCAGGTGAATTAAAGAGTGAATATGTAAAAACTGAGATACAGTATCTAAACAAACTTTTCCATTGGTTAAATTCAGAAAGTATAATTAGCCAATCATTTAGTGTGGATTACCAGACTGTTTATCATGGTCGAAAAAGCAGGAAAATAGTAAGTAACGTTTTTGAAACCACTAATGATTTAGATATTATTGTACCAATAAGGAATTCCACTCAAAATAATGTTATTAAGGATTTTGGTAAAAATAGAAATAGACTAATTATAGATTTTATAATGACAGCAAAGCGTATTGAACCACTAATGGCATTAGGTATAGCTTTACAATTTTTTGGAGGATTAAGACGCTCCGAAGTTATTAACTTAAAACGCTCTAGTTTAAAATGGACTAATAGTAACCTAATAGTTGAGCTTAGAGACAATCAAGACATTTTATTTGCCGATGCAATAAACAAAGCTGATATTCAAGTTAAATATCCAAGAGATCAAATATGTATTTGTCCTGAAATTGTAAAGCCCCTATATGAAGAGCATCTAGAAATGCTAACTAAATTAACTAAAGGAACTAAGGGAACTAAGGGAACTTCCGAGGCACTTTTTATCTCAACAAGAAATTTCAATGCCTTAAGGGGCAAAAGATATTCAGCAAAAATTGATAAGATTAAACAACAGTTTCTGAATGACTTACTAATAAAAAATCAAGTCGAAGATTATATACTTTTAACAAACAACAAATGGTCTACACATATTGGCAGGGGTGTTTTCACTAACATATTAATAGATTTGGGTCTAACCCCCACCCAGATTGCATTAGCTAGGGGCGACAGAAGCTTACAGTCTGCATTAAGTTATGTAGATGAAAATACATTACTTAGCTCTATGAATTTAGCAATCAAAAACTTTAACATGCTAAAGGAGGTGTAAAGCATGCGTATCCATATGACATTAAGGGAAGTTTCAACCCTTCTTCATTTATCAATTAATCAAACTAGATTATTTCTCAAAGATGCCTCAATACAAAAGGTAGGTATTAATAATGCTAAAGAAGCTATTTTTGATACCAATATTATAAATAACTTACGGGATATTCTGGAAAAGCGGTATCAAGACAATTACTCAAACAAATATACTCCCAAGGAAATAATTATGTTAGGTTGTACCAGCTATGACAGAGTTATTCTTAAAAGCGAGCCCACCACTCTTTTCGACAGATATAAAAATTTTGCTGGAGTCTCTTTCTTCTATGACAAATTAGAAGTAAATGCTTTTTTAGCATCTAAAAAAAATAGTTGTGAACTATTAGCGCTTTCACAAATAATGGAATTAGTGGGTTTTAAAACACCTAAACAACTTGAACGTGCATTAAATGATTGCAAAATCAAGGAGGTAAAAAAGGGGCATAGCTCCTTTAAGTATTATAAGGACTCAGATATAAGATTCTTTATCGACTTGGTTAAAAAAAGGTATTCATTTAATAAAGCCAATCGTTTAAGTACTAAGGAAGTAAGAGACCTTGGGTTTAGTAAATTAGACAGATTGAGACTCCAAACATATAAAGCAGAGCCTCTTGATAGGATTAACGAGTATGCTGGAGTCCTTGCCTTTTATAATAAGGATGAAGTGGGAGAAAAATTACAACTTAAGGATTTTCTGACTCATACTATCTGTGAAAAAGAGGCCAGAGAATATTTAGGTTTTACAAATTTCAAAAAATTCAAAAAGGTAATCAAAGAATATGGCATCCCGTCAACGTCAAATGGAAAATATGAAATAATTTATTACAACAAGTCGAGTATAAATTCTCTTAAAAATATTATAGATGAAAATTATGAACATAACCTTGAAACTAAAATAACTGGTGATCAAATAAGGGACTTGGGCTATTCTAGAAATCTTATTCGTAGATTAACCTCTATCCGTACTCGACCTGTTGATAATGTATATAAGTTTGCGAATGCTTTTATTTTTTATGATAAGAAACAATTTCTATCTCTAACTAAAACTAAAAATGATTTAACTAAATATTATACTTCTGTAGAACTAATGGAATTACTTGATATACCGAATAACATTAACAGATATATGGAAAAATTTAATATTTCACCTATAAAAATACCCCCATCACGTCAAAATTATTGGTCTAAAAGCGAGATAGATGGATTTATTAAAAGAAGAACAGATCTATATAACTACTACGATTCGAATTATTATTTAATTAGCGACGTGGAACATTTGCTAGGATATGACATAAATAAGTTCTACAGAATTTGCTCAGATTTGAATATTCCCTTGATTTCTGAAAAATTGCCGATTGAAGTGAAGTTTAAGAAATTTTATAACTTTCATTTGGTTTTTCCGAAAGATAAAATCAATACCATTATTGCCAGAATAAATAATCAAGATCGACAAATTACCGAAGAAAATCGACATGCTGTTTTAGAATCTGTTAACGTTATACAAAATGGTCCAAGCACCGTTTCTAAAATAAAAAATTCACTGCAAGTACTTGGACATTTGGAAGATAAAAAGATTACCCAGATTATTGAAGAAATAACAAACTATCCAATACTATCCGTAAATGGCGAAATCAAAACTATAATTTCTGAAAAAGATTTAATAGCCAAATTGGACTATTCAAGGAAACAGTTTGATGAAAATAAAGAAAACTTTCAAATTCATAAGTTTGAGTATAGAAATATTAATTACTATTTGAAAGAGGATTGTTCTAATCTGCTTAAAAAATTGTATCAAGAGCAAAAAAAATTTTTAGGCATAAACTATACCATTACTGAGGCTATTGCGAAAGTCCCTGGCGCTGCATTAAATTTAAACGGAAAAAAAGTGCAAATACCATCCCATTTGAGATTTGGTCGCCTGAAAAATATTAAAACTGTATATTCTAAAGAGGTTATAGATAATTATTTGAAATCATTAAAGGTTTCCAATTTAATGGAGAAATACAAAAATGAATTGAAATATACTACCCTCCCAGGTGAAATTCTTTTGAAAGCAATCAAAGAATTAGATTTGCATTTTTCTAATTCGGTTAAAGAAACGGAAACAGTATGGCATAATTTTGCCTCAAAAAAGTTATTAAGCTCAAACGGAAATATTAAAACGATCAAGAAACTTTTTGTTCGATTTATTAAAATAACAGAATTACTACAGATGACATTAATTTCAAAGGAAATTATGGACATGACTTCTAATGAGATTAATTTCGTGTTTTTAAACAATAGAGTCCCAGGTACTTACAAAGAAGTTTTATATAGTTTCTTTAATCACTTACTTTTAAGGTTTTCCAATTGTAATTACTCGGTTTCAGAGCTTAATAACCCCCATGCGGAAAAAAAGGAGCGTTTGGCAAACTCTCAGCACAATAAGCAAATCTATTCGACTAATGAGTTTTTAACACTACTTGACTATGTTAAAGAAATTAAATTCCATAAAGACAATGCTATTTCCGAATATAAGGCAAAGTCGATGGATGGGACAAAGGGGAATTATGAATCCATTTGGTTATACGTAATGCTTCATTTAAATAACGGATGGAGAAGTAATGATTTTATTGAAAAGATACCCCGTATTCCCTTATCTATCCCTGTGCAGGATTACAAATCATTTGAAAATCACAACTTAACTGTAGATGAAGCTACAAAAGTCATCTGGGAACTAACTTCAAACTTGATGAATGTTTATCATAACAAAAATGGCAAAAAGGCCTATTTCTTTATTTCAGAAGATATGATGTTACCCGTAGCTAACGCCATCATTTTATGTGAACTTAAAGCTCAAATGGCAGATTCAAAAAGAAATAACTTAATTGATTTAGGTAATTCAAACGAATTAACTTCTAGCATGCATGATAAGTTTTTCAAAACTTTTCCTATAAACAATTTTAAATTTAAATCGCTAAAGGCCAACAGTACATTTATAACCTTTGTGAATTCAATCCTAAAACAAAAAACAAATCGTAACCCATTGGAGATCACTAAATTTATTAGAAATCATGATTCTATAGACACCACTAACAGATATGTACATTTAGATGAAGAACATCTAAATAAAATTAGCAAGCAATTATTCGATAAAGGCTATTTTGGCTATACCTATGATTATTTAAAACAAATTGTTATTGGGGAACCTCAAAATAATTCTATAGAAAACAATGAAAAGAATCTGTTAGCCACCGTTTTTGGAGACATATATAAAGTTGAAAGCTTCTCCATAATGTTAAATGCTATTGAAGAACAGAGGAAACCTTTATACGATTTCGTTCAGAATCTATCAGGAGACCAACAAAAGGAAATATTTGATTTAATAAATATGAATCAACTGCCGGGCAAAGATTCCTTTTGGCAATGTATTCTCGGCGATTGTTTATACTTAGATAGAAAATGTAACAGTTGCCCATTTGCAATCCCACATTTCTATGTCCTAACAAAGACCGTTTACAACCTAAATAATTTGATACCTAAATTAGAACAGATTCAAAACATTTCTTATAAAGGAGAAAAGGTTAGATTAACATATTTATTATACAAAAACCTTTCCTTAATAAGTGCTGCTAAAAAACAATTTGGAGAAAGTGTACTAAGCTCATTTTTAGGCAAGGAATATTCGGATTTCTTAAATAACATACGTAGCTTAGGTGGTATAAATGAAAATCTAACAATTGGAGGCACTTAATATGGAGAATAATCATAGTTTAGATTTTTCGTCTACATCAACTCACTTTAATGAGAGTCTCCGTGGTACCTTACAAGATAGGATAAATAGCCTTAAAGATGCAGGTGTGAATCTTACAGCCGCAGCATCCGATAATAGATGGAATATTTATGATGAATATTTTTCACAATCAAATTATGTAGATTTTAGCTTTGATTCTTTCGCATCAAAGAAATTTGACACTAACCAATTCATCTTGCTATTAAAGTCTTGGTTTATTTTACTTTTAGAGAACAATTATAGTTTCCGGTATTTAGTAAATAAAGTGAGGAGAGCAAAAGATGCATTGATCTTAAGTAAAGGGTTTAATCTAGAAGCAATAGATGAATTTGAACTTAACTATTTTTTTAAAGATCTTAGACCTAATTCTCTGCAAAGGAAGGCATCTCTTCTATTAGAATTTCTTGATTTTTGCCAAGATCTAATAGTGCCAGAAGAGTATCTGGAACTAATTTTGAGATACTATCAAACACATAATTCACCTGCAATAAGAAAATTACCATCAAGTCACGATGTTCTTAAGTTTTCCCTAATAGTTGAAGTATACTTTTCTAGTGAGCACACTGACAAAGAGTATTTGGATTACTATCCGATTTATTTATGGTGGAATTTAACAAACATTATCCCAATACGCATTAGTGAATTTTGCAATTTGCAATTTGATTGTTTAACTCTTAACAAGGAAGGATATTTTTTAGCTTTACCTAGAAGTAAATATCTAAGGAATCGCAAAATAAATTACGATAAAGTTTTGATATCAAATAAAATTGCCAAATCAATCAAGTTATATCAACAAAAAATATATTCAATTAAACCAACTAAAACATTATTACAAACATATAGTACAACACAAAATGTAAAACCTGAAGTTTTTAATTATAGCAATTTTAAGAATCTATTAAACAAATTTTACAATGAAATTGTTTGTGAGAAGTATGGCTTTAAATTATTAGAGAACAGTTCAGAACTATATACTCAATCACCTTATAATATATTTAGAAAAATAAGACCAAATGACACTCGTCATTTTGCATTTTTAAATTTAATGTTGCAAGGTTATCATCCAAGTGAGATTGCTAGATTAGGAGGACACAATTCTATTTATTCTCAAATGGCTTATCATAACCACTTGGAATATTGGATTGATTCCGATTTAATAAAGTTATTAACAAATCAAAAAAGACACATTGGTGACCTTTCAAATGAATTTTTCAAGGAGATTATTTTTAAAAATGCGATGAATACCACCATGGATGTTTCTGAAGTTGTTAAAATTCCATTAGAAATCGGTTATTGTATAGATCCATTACAGGACTGTCCTGTAGATGAGCATTATCTCTGTAAACATTGGAGAATAACCTTAGATGATTATCAAAATCATTATGATAAACTACAAAACATAATTGATAATCAGGAATCTATTCTTAAATTATGCATCGATAAACTACTAGCGCTTCATAAAACTGGTCTCATTCATCATAAAAATGATGTATTTGATGAAACAAATTCACAGTTCAATTACCAACTAGTTAAAAGTTCTAAAGAAGTAAAGGATGCATTATACCAATTAGCAAAGCTAAAGGAAAGGTTTGAAGTGTATGAAAAGTCGGGGACGCAAACCTAAATTATATCCCAAGGATATTCTTCTAAAGATTATTGATGATTTCTTAAAGGCCCATGTAAATGTTCAAATTATAAAATATAAAGAAATATTCTCTTATGCACTGGAGGAATATAACAATGGAATATTAAATTTTAAACTGAGTGAAGATTTTTGGAGAAAACCTGGTCGTCAAGGGAAATTATTAATTGATGAAATCAATAAGAAGAGAAGCGCTTTAATAGATAATAATAATCAGTTCATTGGAATTATCTCAACAAATGATGTTATAAACAGATTTTCACAAGACACTCCAGCTACTAAAAAGAAAGTTATCAATCAACTGAAGGTAAATGAGTATGGCTTTCGTAGAATATCTACGCGCTACAACCAACTTAAAGAAAAAGAAGCCAAGATGACACAAGAAATCATAGACCTTAAAGCTGAGATAGTAAATCTTAAGAACAATAACGAAATCTATCAAAATGTTCTTTTTCAATGGGCGAATCTATCAAGCATTAAGGATCTTGGTTTAATAAACCTAATTACAACAGGAAAGACTAGATCTGCTACAGTGGAACAATTATTCAAGGATATTTTTAAAGAGCAGCCTAATAAGGCCATGCTAGAACTTAATACTGAAAATGCGATTGAAAATGTAGTATCATTACCGAATAAAGGTAAAAATACACTTATCGAAGACCTTGATTTGTAGTTCCGCAGTAAACCAATAAAATGGAAAAATCATATTTACCTATTAATTAAGAGAACCTAATTACTAGCACGGTTCTCTTAATCTAGGTGCATTTTTATATATCGCTTTTACTATTTAATTCCTTCTGTAGCTTTCAAAGTATATCCTCTAAATTCCATATAATTTTTCAACTTCTTTAATCAATTCATGTGGCTTTATTTTTAATACCTCACAAATACTAAATAAAGTAGTGATACTTGGTTGCCTTTGTGCGCGTTCGAGTAACCCGATATAGGTTCGGTCTAAATCGCATTGTAATGCCAATTGTTCTTGGGATAGTCCGGCTAGTTTTCTGTGTTTTTTCAACACATTACCAAATGCTTTTGATATCTCCATAAGCTCACCTCTTAGTTAATTAACTAAGAAATTAGTTGATTTAATCGACCGACTATAGTCATCATAAAGAGGTGATGCTACAATATTAATAAACATTTTTATAAGGGAGATTTTTTATGCCTACTCAAAAATATGACGAACATTTTAAAAAGAAAATTGTTCAACTACATCTAGAAGGAAGAACACCAATTGAACTGGGGAAGGAATATAAAGTTTCACCAACTGCTATCTATTCCTGGATAAAGCTATACGCTGATGGAACAGCTATATCTTTTAAAGAATTCAACGCTATACAAAAAGAAAATAAACGCTTAAAACAGGAAGTAGAAATACTTAAACAGGCTATGTCAATTATGACTTCCAAATAGAATCAATAGCCATCCATATTTCATGTACTAGAACTGTGTTATATTATCAGTACAAGATATTAAAGGAGCATGAAGACATGGCAAAAAGTTTAGTATTAGCAGAAAAACCATCCGTAGCTCGCGATATAGCGAATGTACTGAAATGTAATAAAAAGGGGAACGGCTTTTTAGAGGGCGATAAATATATCGTAACATGGGCACTTGGACATCTAGTAACCCTAGCTGATCCAGAAATATACGATAAGAAATATCAAAAGTGGAATTTAGAAGATTTACCCATGCTACCTGATCGTTTAAAACTATCAGTAATTAAACAATCCGGTAAACAGTTTAATTCCGTTAAATCACAGTTAAATCGTAATGATGTAAATGAAATCATTATCGCAACAGATGCGGGTCGTGAAGGTGAACTAGTGGCCCGTTGGATTATTACGAAATCTAAAGTAAATAAACCAATCAAACGTTTGTGGATTTCATCCGTTACAGATAAGGCAATCAAAGATGGATTCAATAATTTAAAACCTGGTAAAGCATACGAAAACTTATATTTTGCTGCCGTAGCTCGTTCTGAAGCAGATTGGTACATCGGACTAAATGCCACTAGAGCTTTAACGACAAAATATAATGCACAGTTAAATTGTGGGCGTGTTCAGACGCCTACTGTAGCCATGATAGCTGCACGTGAAGATGAAATTAAAAACTTTAAACCACAAGTGTACTATGGCATTGAAGCGCAAACTGATTCAGTCAAACTAACTTGGCAAGATGCTAAAGGGAATAGTCGAAGCTTTAACAAAGTAAAGACTGATGCTATTATTAAATCACTTGGTCGTCAAGATGCAACCGTTATAGGAATTGATCGTAAAGCTAAAAAGACATTCTCTCCAGCGCTTTATGATTTAACGGAATTGCAGCGTGATGCCAATAAATTATTTGGCTACTCTGCGAAAGAAACATTAAAAATCATGCAAAATCTATACGAATCACACAAGGTTTTAACATATCCTCGTACTGATTCTCGTTATTTAACTTCAGATATCGTTAGTACACTTCCGGAGCGACTAAAAGCTTGTGGTGTTGGCGAATATCGTTCACTTGCAAATAAAGTGTTAAATAAGCCAATTAAACCTTCTAAAGCGTTTGTAGATAATGGAAAAGTGAGTGATCACCATGCAATCATTCCGACTGAAGGATACGTTAATTATTCTTCTTTCTCGGATAAAGAGCGTAAAATTTATAATCTTGTGGTGAGACGTTTCTTAGCCGTGTTATTCCCTGCTTATGAGTATGAACAATTAACATTACAAGCGACAATTGGAAAAGAGAAATTTATTGCCAAAGGTAAAACAGTGATCAACGCTGGTTGGAAAGAAGTATACGAAAATCTTTTTGATGATGAAGAGTCTTCAGAGGATGTAAAGGAGCAGTTACTACCACATATTAAAAAAGGTGATGTATTAAACAACAAATTAATTGCACAAACATCAGGTCAAACAAAACCGCCTGCACGTTTTACAGAAGCTACATTATTATCTGCTATGGAAAACCCTACAAAGTACATGCAATCGAGCAATAAAGAGCTTGTAGACACGTTAAAAGCGACTGGAGGGTTAGGTACAGTTGCCACACGCGCAGATATCATTGATAAACTATTTAATTCATTCCTAATTGAAAAGCGTGGTGGGAAGGAAATTCACATTACTCCAAAAGGTCGTCAACTGTTAGAGTTAGTTCCAGAAGAACTACGTTCACCAGCTACAACAGCAGAGTGGGAACTAAAGCTTGAACTAATTGCAAAAGGTAAACTAAAAAAAGATGTTTTTATCAATGAAATGAAAAAGCACACAAAAGAAATCGTGAATGAAATTAAAGCAAGTGACAAAAAATACAAGCACGAAAACATCTCTACAAAATCTTGTCCGGATTGCGGTAAGCCGATGCTTGAGATGAACAGTAAAAAAGGCAAAATGCTTGTATGCCAAGATCGTGAATGTGGTCACCGTAAAAATGTATCACGTATAACAAACGCACGCTGCCCACAATGTAAGAAGAAACTAGAACTGAGAGGTGAAGGTGAAGGTCAAATCTTTGTATGTAAATGTGGCCATCGTGAAAAGCTATCAGATTTTGAAGCAAGACGTAAGAAAGAATCTCGTGGTAAAGCCGATAAACGTACTGTTCAACAATACTTAATGCAACAGAATAAAGAACAAGAACCGGTTAATAATGCGCTTGCAGAAGCACTAAAAGGACTTAAGTTCGACTAACAAAAAGCTGAGCATGTAGAAAATTTCCACATGACTCAGCTTTTTTTTATCTTATTTTATTACTTAATTGTAGATTTGAAAGAAAGACAGCAAATCTATCGATATAAAAATGTATATAAATTAAAAAAGCAGCGAAAAAAATTTTCGATGCTTTTATCTAGCTAGGAAGCCTTTTATAATTGATATTACCATCTCACCACCTGATAACTTCTGATAACTTGCTTTCGTGTTTTGCATGGGAGCTATACGCGTAATAAAAGGGTGATTTGCTTTTATAGAAAGGGGATTTTCCATTACAACCAACTCGCTGTAATCCAGTCCAGATTTAACCTCTTGCGTTTGGTTAAGCCTTAGCCCCGGTTCGATTTCTCTTCTATCGATCATCCCTCCAGTGCCGAGAACATAGCTATAATAATTTACATTCTCCTTCTTCATCCCTTTTACCGGGATGGTTAATGCGTCAGTCACTTCATTTGTGATGATTTTTAAGTTGACATGCTGCCCATAAATATTTGTTTGTTCCGATTGTTCCTCGAGTTGAACTGTAAAAGGGTAACTGCTTTCTTTTCCCACTTCAGGTTTTTTATTTGGATACGTAAAAACTTTATCGACTACACCGTTAAGCTGTTGATTGCTGTTATTATAAGTAATAAAAATCTTCATTCCAGGCAGAACTTGCTGAACCTCATCCTCATTAAGATTGCATTCAATTTGCCGATCATTGGAGATAATTGTCATGATTGGATTGGTGAGTTCATGTTTAATATCTTTGACCGTTCCAGATAGCTCACTTGTTTCAATTAATTGCTTGAGAATGATATCTGTAGGTTTAATCAGATCTTTATATTTTTCGATTTCATTTTCCAACTTGCTTTTTTCGAGCTGGGTTTAATCCTTGTCATTTCGGAAATATGCTGGTCAATGCTCGTGATTTCTTTTCTTAACCGATCGATTTCAGCTTGATAGGATTCTCTTGTTGCGTTAAGTTCGTTGGGCGAGTATTGAAACAGCTCTGTTCCCGGTTCCACCGATTCCCCTTTCTGAACTAAAAACCTGTCAAAACTGCCATTACTTGAATTATAGTAAATATGCTGTTCTTCTTTAGGGATGAAGACATCTACTGAGGGTATTATTTCTAGCAGATCCTGCTCCTTTACCGATATCCACTTAGTTATATAGTTGACACGACTAATATCCTTCCCGCCCTTAAAAATAAGGACGATATTCACTGAAAGAAAGATGGAAATAGACAGAGCCAAGGTTGTAATTAGCTTCCACTTCATGAAGGAATCCCTCTATTAAATAATATTTTCAAATTTTATATAAGATAAGAGCGCTACAATAATGATGAAAAATACATAAAAACCTATGAGTGAGAACATAAGGAAACGGGATGATTTCTCAGAAAGGTTTTTATAGTATAGAAATGTGAGAATAATAGCCCAGAGTTTAAATAATGTGATTTGAGCAAAAAAATGAGTAATGAGTTCAATTGAGGTAACTGATTATGCAATAATTCCAAATGAAAAAATATTCGATTCTGTTCCTACTTCTAGAATGAGATTAATAGAAATATTGATTAGTTTCTCTAATAAAATAATAATAAATACAATCATTTGAACGATTAATAGTTTTCGATATTCAACATCTATAAGTGTCCAAAAGAATAGGGATGGGATGAATATTGCCAACAGTGACCATACAAGCCCCCAAAGGATTTGCCCAAAGAAAAATAATGTTTTTTGCGCTTCATATTCCCCTCTTGGAAGGTCAGTTATAACTTTTGAAACTGATTCACTACTATGCATAAACCCCTATTATTACCATACTTATAAATGCTAATAACAGGATACGCTTCCATAAGCCGACAAAACTCTCCTCTTTTCTCAACTGGTGTGATAGAAAACGTGGTTTCCTTAACCTACGAAAAAGAAATACTCGAAAACCCATAAAAATGCGTCTCCCAAGATAAAACTTACTATTATAACCATATATTGTAATTTGTGTGGGATTTTTATCACTATGCGTTTTCTTCACTTCCTTAGCATTTTTTTAAAAGCTTGTATTTCAGTAATTCTTGTTCTATAAATGTTGAAATACCTTGACATAGATATCGCATTCGCTTTTTTGACCTATCAATTTTCGCATCTGATGTTATTAATGTAAGACTAAATGGTAAACTTGTATGTTTTTATAGTATTCAATCCTAAAACATTTTTCCTGAACCGAAAAAAATAATTATTTCTAATATACTATAAATATGCTAGAATCTTCTGGAGCAAAATATTTGCTTATATATTTTCAAGGAGGAAGAATATCAATGAATACTAGATTGAGAAAATACTTTGTATGGATTTTAGCTATCTTATTAGTATTTACATCAATACCCTACGACGCATTTGCTAATGAAAAAGATCCACCAAAAACAGAAAGCCAGGAGAATGTAATTAGTCCCAGCAAGGAATTACAATCAGGTCAGTCTCAAGAAATAACAGAGGTGATCGAAGAAAGAACGGAAAATTCTAAAGTTTTCGATAATAAAGATGGGACATTTACTAAAAATATATATTTTGATCCCATTCATATTGAAGCAGAAGGTGAATTTGAAGATGTTTCAAGTGATTTATATGAGACCAAGCTAGAAAATCAAAAAGTAATAGAAACAGAAAATACGCTATTATCATCCGTGTTTTATGAAGAAATGAATAAAGGAAGTTATGCTATTTTCAGCAAGGATTATCACTCTATAGAGTTTTCAATTCTACATGCAGAAGGCAAAGAAAAAGAAAGCAAGGTACAAGATCGCAAGCCTGAATATGATGGAAATGTCATTGTACATAAAAATATATTTCCAGATATAGACTTAAGAAATATTACATTCAATGAAAATGTGAAAGAAGATATTGTTTTACAATCTTATACGGGACTTAATTCTTTTACATTCTCCCTAAAAACTGAGCTAAAAGGGGAAATTCAAGAGGATGGATCAATCGTATTTTTTGACGAAGAAAAACAGAATTTAGTTTTTACTTTGCCTAAGCCATTCATGACCGATTCAAATATTGATGAGTTGTCTGCAGAGGCTGCTAAATCAGAAGACGTCACTTACGACTTAGAAAAGAGTGAAGATGGATATCTATTAAAAGTGACGGCCGATGAAAAATGGCTAACAGACTCTGAACGTGTATTTCCAGTATACATAGATCCTACCACCTCATTAACAACGAATTCAGATGCCTTTGTGTCGAGTGCATATCCTACAACTAATTATGGATCATCCTCTCAAAAATGGGATTCAAGTCAAAATGAGTATGTTTTGAAGGTTGGTAATTATGACAGTACTACAGGTAACAATTTTGCTTTTATTAAACAAAATATATCAAAAATAGATAAAGCTATCATTGATTCAGCTACTTTGAACATGTATGTAACACATGCATACTATGCTTCTACTAAAAATGGGCTTTGGCTGGACGAAGTTTCGGGGAGTTGGAACGCTTCTACATTAACATGGAACAATAAACCTAGCTCCACGAATATTGGAAATCTAAATGTAGGTAGAGATGAATGGGTTCAATTCAATGTTTTAAATACCGTAAAAGCATGGGCCGCAGGAACTAAACCAAATAATGGCTTTAAGTTACACGCAAATGGGAACGGAATGGAATTCTGGAAGAAGATTGTTTCTTCAGATAATTCTGCTTTAAAACCATATTTATCAGTTACTTATCACTATGATGCTCCCACAGCTCCATCAGTCAATGCCCTATCTAATGGATCTGGCACAGGAACAGGTTACTTAGATATAAGTTGGAATAAAGTAGATGGAGCAACTGGATATAAGGTATTAGTATATAATGGAAAATCTTATGATTCTTTTAATGTTGGTGATGTAACAAATTGGTCTACAAAAGGAAAAAAGATTTGGCCAACAGAAGACCAAATTAAAGACGGACAATATAAATTACGTACAGATAAAACAGGAACAGAGCTACCTTTTAATCCTAATCCTGTGTATCAAAATGCAGTTGTAGACGGAGGAACTTATCCTAAGGCGAGGAACTATTGGGTAAGGATTGTTGCGATTTACCCAGGCGGTGATAGCCCTCAATCGGGAGCCACAAGAATATATATGCCAATGGAGATACCTAAAACTCCTACTGGCAGACCTTATTCCAACGCTTTAAGTGAAAAATCGGGTTATGTAAAATTAAATTGGGAACCTGTAGAGGGAGCAGATGGCTACAAAATTGCTCTTTATAATGGAAAAGAATATGAAGATGTAGCGATAGTGGATAATGAGACGACAGAATGGACAACTCAAAATAAAGGCCTTTGGCCAACCCAGTCCCAAATAGATGATGGAAGATATAAGTTAAACTTAGATGGAAAAGGAACGGAACTATCCATTGACCCCTCTCCTGTATATAGGAATGCAAAAGGAAATTATCCGAACGCTAAAAATTATTGGTTCAAAATCAAAGCATACAGCAATCTAGGACATCCAGAAAGTAACTGGTCAGGTTTATACAAGCCAACAATCCCAAGCGCTGAAGATTACTTAGGTATGGAAGATTACTGGACAGGAATAGATGTACACAATGGTGTTGTGAATGCAGCAACAGGTAATTTAATCATAGACGAAACAGATTATTCAATAGATGGTAGAGGGCCAGGACTAGGAATAGGAAGAACGTATAATAGTTTGTCGTCATCAAAAGGGATTTTTGGAATAGGATGGTTTAGTGATGCCGAGATGAATGTAGTGGTTGACTCATCCTATGTCAACTTTACTGATGAGGATGGTACGACACATAGTTTTACGAAGAAATCTGATGGCTCCTATGAAGCACCAACTGGCGTATATCTAGAGTTAGATGAAACAGATACGGATTTCATTTTAACTTCTAAGGATCAAAACAAGATGTACTTTGATAAAACATCTGGAAGATTAAAAGAAATTCGGGATGCCCAAAAAGAAACGAATAAAACTGTATACGAATATGTCGATAATCAATTAAAAACCATTACAGATGCTTCTGGTAGAGTAATTAAGGTTGATTATTCTAATGGCTTCGTTTCTAAATTGACAGACCCTAATGGCCGAACTACAACTTTTACTTATAAAGATGAAAGATTAGTTACTGTCACGAATTCAAGTAATGAAGTAACAACTTATGAATACAATGAAAATCAACAATTATCTAAAGTTATTGATCCAAATTATACTTCAGAAAAACCTGTGATTACTAGTTATGAATACGATACAAAAGAAAAAAGAATTCAGAAGGTAACAAACCCAAAAGGCAAAAGTACATCCTTTTTATATGACCTAGCTAAGCGAACATTAATTTTGACAAAACCTAAGGGAAATAAAACTTATTTCGAGTATAACGCAGCTGCCAATCCTGTAAAACAAATTGATGCCTATGCACCAGAAGAATCAGGAGCAAACAAAAACTTAGAGTCAAGATATGAATATCAAGGTAATAACTTAATTAAGTCTTGGAATCCAAAAGATATCGGAAAAGAAGCAACAGAATCATACCAGTATGATAAAAATGGGAATGTTACATCCTCTAAGGATAGTTATGGAACAGAAACTTATAAGTATAATTCTAATAATGATTTAGTGGAATATATCGATACAGAAAAAGAAAAAACCACCATTGCATATGATGGCTTAAACCCAATCTCAGAAACAGATGAAGCTGGGGTTATATCATCGGTAGCAAAGTTTGATGATTTTGGAAATGAGATTCAATCGAGTTCATCTTTAGCAGTAGGAAACAATCTAATTACAAATTCTAGTTTTGAAAACAACCTTGATTATTGGACATTAACTAATTCTAAAGCTTCGGGTACAGGTTCCTTAGTTACGATTCCAGATAAGGAATATAGGACACTCGGAGGTAATAAAGCGTTAAAGTTAACAACTGTTTCCAATACAACAGGCACAGAATTAGGGTATTCTGCTTATATTCAGGATGTACAAGTTGAACCTAATCAGACATATACGTTTAGTGCTGATATTAAAACAGCTAACTTAAAGAACGCCAAAGTTTTCTTAAATGTACGGCAACTAAATGGTAGCACCGGGGTTAAATGGGATAGTAATAAGTATTCTTCGATGACAGGAACAAACCCTTGGACGCGGAGGCAGATTACGTTTAAAACAGAGGAAAATGTTGATAAAGTGCGATTATATCTTGAAATCGATCACAATCATTCATCAACCTCTGGAGAAGCATGGTTTGATCGAGTTCAATTAGAGAAGTCACATGTGTCTTCTTCCTATAATCCAGTTACAAACGGTAGTTTTGAACAAGGGAAAACAGGTTGGGTACTTGCTTCTGGATCAGCGAGCATTGTGGACGATGAAGCTTATGATGGAGACAGGTCTGTAAAAATGACAAGAACGTCAACCACACAAGATCGTATTCATTATAGACAAACTTTCGTATTGAACCAACCGGTAGATAATCCTAAGCCAATTAGTTTAACTGCTGTATCTATGAGTGAGAATGTAACAAACGCAATTGATAAAGGACCAAACGCAGATTATTCTATCTGGGCTACAATTAAATATGCGGATGGAACTTCTGAATCTAGAAACTCACCGTTTCCTACAGGTACGCAAGATTGGAATAGAGCTGTTCTTTATCTGGATGCAAAAAAAGCCATCACATCTATTGATTTCTATGGAATTTTCAGGGGAAACAATTTAGGAACGGTATGGTTTGATGCATTTAGATTGATAGAGGGGAACATCCTATCATCAGCTGAGTATGACTTGAAAAAGAATTATGCTGAAACTTTGACTGATGTTTTAGGAAGAAAAACGCAAAAAAAATATGATGATGTTGGAAACCTATTAAGTGAGGTAGACCCTAAGGGCTTTAAAAAATCATATACTTATGATGATAACGATCAGTTAAAGGAATTGGCCTTACCAAATAAAACATTTTTATCTTATGAATATGATAAAAATGGAAATAACACAGTAAAAAATATCGAAGCCGATAACAAAAAGCAAGCGTATAAGTATCAATACGATGAAGATAACAAGCTCACTGTTGTGATTGATCCGTTGGATAAGAAAACTAGTTATCAATATGATGATAATGATAATTTAACTCAAACAACGCTGGCGAACGGACAATATATTAAAAACGCCTATGACGAAGCAGACCGTATCGATAAAATCTACTATAACGATCAGTTAATGTTTGAATTTAACAAAGATAAGAATAGTAATGAAACTTTGATTATTGATCATGTGAATAAACTAAAAAAAGAACAAACATTTGATGATAAAGATCGCTTAGTTACACAGAAATTGAAGAAGAATGATAGCGAGCTAGCGACGTTAAATTGGAAGTATCCAACTGATTCAGATAAACTGAAAAGTACATCTTTTTCACACCAGGGTACGGATCAAACCATTAGTTATGAATATAATAAACTTGAACAAAACACAGTTGTAAAAAATAATAGCAATACTTTTAGGCTTGATTATGATGAATCTGGAAATGTAACCACTTATACACCAGCAAATGGAGTTGGAACAACATACGTCTATGATCAAGCTGGACAAGTCATTTCCATGTCTACGAATAAAGTAGATGCAGCAACAGGTGCAATGACAACCGTTATTGATGAAAAATATACTTACGATGCGAATGGGAATCGAATAGAAATCGTCTATAATAATGGGGATACTGATAAGTTTATGTATGACTCCCTTGATCAATTAACAAAGGAGACATTACAAGATGGAACCATAAATGAGTATGAATATGATGGGTTCGGGAACAGAATATCTCAAAAGATGGGGAATCAATCTACAATAACTGCTTCCTATAATGTGATGAACCAATTGATCAAGTATGGGAACGAAACAATTAAGTTTGATGCGAAAGGAAATCGAACAGAAGATGGTACTTACATCTATGAATGGAATGCAGCTGATCAATTAACTGCTATTTACAAAAAAGATGAAACCACTCCTTATGCAGAGTATAAATATGATGACGATGGTAGAAGAATTCAAAAGAATGTTAAAGGAACCATTACAAATTATATTTATGATGGGGACAGTTTAAACGTCTTATATGAATCGAATGCAAGTGATCAAGTATTAAGATCTTATGTGTATGGTACAGATGGTCAACGCTTAGCCTTTAATAAACATAGTGGAACATCTGTTTCAGACACTTTTTATTATCATTATAATCCACGTGGGGATGTTGTTGCATTAACAGATAAATCTGGGAATATCGCGGCTTCCTATTCTTATGATAGCTGGGGAAATCCATTAGAAACAAAGCGTACAGGTATAGCAATAGAAAATCCATTCCGTTATGCCGGGTATCAGTTTGATGAAGAAACAGGTCTCTATTATTTAATGGCAAGATACTATCACTCAACTCACGGTGTATTCTTATCTCTTGATCCAGAACCTGGTGATGACGATGATATTCTTACACAAAATGGTTATACTTATGCGAATAATAATCCTATAATGATGGTAGATCCGGATGGTCATTACGCACAATTTGTTATTATGGGTGGAGTTGCTGTTTATAGGGGATATAAAGCATATAAGACATATAAAAAAGTGAAAAACTTATCCAAAGTAACAAAAGGTCCAGGTAGCTATGTTGTAAGATATAATAATGGATATAAATATATAGGAAAAGGAAGTGTTAAAAGGTCTCGTGTTTCTGCTAAAAAACATGCTAGCAAAAATAATACTAAAGTTAAAACTATAATGTGGAAACCGGCTAAAAATCACAGGAGTGCATTTAAAAAAGAGTATAAATTAATGAAAAAACACAATTATGGTAGAGGTGGAAAATTATATAATAAAATAAATAGCCCGGGTAGAAAGTATCACTACCAAGATTATGGCAGATATTAATTATTAGGAGGTTATATGGGTACAAGAAAAATCGGGGAAGTCGTATTAAGAAAAGAAGATGACGGTGATATTGTCATTATTAATAATACTAATGTAGAAGAATCCATTATATTTGTAAATCAGCACCAAATTAAAAGATTACAGATAGATGATTTATATGAACAAGATAATATAAATTTTTTAAAAAAATGCCCTAATATTGAAAATATATCTATATCTAATCATTATATAAAAGATTTGACGGGTTTATACTTTTTAAAAAATTTAAAAGTACTAGCTATTAATGATACAGATTCTTCTCTTTCGATTGACTTTAGTAGATGTACAAGTCTTGAAATAATATACGGGCAATTGCCAACTAAAATAAAAGGTATGGAAAGCCTCGTAAACTTAAGGAGAATGGAATTATGGGGATATAAACCAAAAAATAAAAACCTTGAAGAATTTAGGAATTTAAAAAGACTTTCATTCTTAGAGCTTGTTAAATCTAATATTTCTTCACTTGATGGTATTCAAGACTTGAAGAAGTTAAGGCATCTAGGACTATATTATTTAAGGACATTAAAAGATATTGATGAGGTTAAGTATCTATCTACTTGTTTACGGACTTTTAAAATTGAAAATTGTAAGAAAATTAATGATTATAAGGCTATAAAGAATTTAAAATGGTTAGAAGAACTAGTAATACCGGATTGCGGGGAGATTCTATCTATTAGTTTTATAAAAGAACTTTCAAATTTAAAAACCTTCATATTTCCCGGTACAAATGTATTGGATGGAGACTTGAGTGCATGTGAAGGACTAGATTATGTATACTTTACACAGAAAAAACATTATTCACACCATCTAGAAGGTTATTCTGTTATTCAAGATAATCGAAAAAATATAAGTGAATCTAACGAGGAAAAGCAGTTAAATGAAAAGATGCCAATAGTGTTGTGGAAAAGACGAATGGAAGAAGGTGACTATTTGTTTACAAAAGAAAACCTAGCTTCCTCTGAAAAAGTCTTGAAAAACTATATTAGCGAGATTAAAGCGTTAAATACCCCAACAATAGAGGAACTTATAGAAAGTGTAAAGAGTGTGGTATTAAAATTTAATAAACTCAATGTGGAGTATGACTTTTTTATAGAAACTATGGAACGAGAAGAACTAATAGAGTTTATTTTGGAAGTAGCAAGTTCAGGAGGACTAGAAATTGTAGATGATATTACTGAAGAATGGAGAGAATGGTAATAAGGTATTAAAGAACTGATATTTATAAGTAGAATATTGGTTAGTCATATGTGTTGTTGCCAATTTTAGTCGCCAGAAGCATCGCCTACATGTATAAAGCAAGATGGTAAATCGATACATTTCTCAGATGGCTTAAACAGAACTTAAATACCCCTGTTTTATTTGCAACGACTGAAAATGCAGTTTTTTAATCAACTTTAGACCGACGATTAATTTTTCTATAAGGAAAAAATATCAAAGATTAAATTAGGGAATTTCTAGATAACCAAATTTTTTGTTGGTTATCTAGAAATAAAAATAAAATTAAATAAAAACTCCTATGTTAAAAAAGGTGAGTTTAGTGTAACTTATACTAACCTTCTACATAGGCGTTTTTTATTTTATTATTTGACTTTGCATATAATTCATATATGAGATTTAATGATTCCTCAAGAAATTGTTAAATTTTAATCGACCATTACACCCCATCCATCCGGGTATCCGCCATAAGGTTTGCATAAATCTTCAAGCTGCTGTTGTACGTTGATAATGTCATCGTAACTTATAATCATTTTTTTAGTACAATAACATGTCCACTCTCTAGTTTCTTCATCTTGTTCTAATTCACAATTAAACCCCTGTTTATTTAATATATCCAATGTAGCTTTACCATTCTTTTCATCAGGAACTGCAACAAACAATTCTAGATAATGTGGTTCGTTAAAATCTATTCCTTCTTTATATAACATTTTCAATGCTTGTCCATCATCATTATTAGGAAATTTCATTTTACCATTTCTCCTTTTTAAATATTAAAGATCCGTTTAGCAACTACCCATTTTCACCAAAAGAATTTGTTATTTGTTCTTCTTATTTGAAATAATATCCCCAATAGTAATTATAATAAACTATTCTTTACCTTTAAGTACAGAACTGTATAATCTCATGATATCATAAATGCTTTATGGAGATTTCCTCAACAACAGTATGGTCTATTAATTTGGAATGAACGTTCTTTGAGATTTTTCTATATGGTTGGTTACTTGATACTATTGCACTTTATAGACTCTCAATTGATATCTTGATTCAAAATGGGTATACGTATGCGAATAATAACCTTATAACGATGGTAGACCCGGATGGAAGGTATGTGTGGCATGGAGGTAGCAAGTGAATCATTAGATATTTATAAAGTGAATAAGGATTCTCAATTTTATTATTTGCTATCAGAATTATTCGACCCAGAGGATAATTCTGATAGCAAATAAGGAAAGAGTACCTAATTAATATTTAAAACAATAAATAAGTATAGACGAATTCCAAGTATGGTTTTGGGATATTTTAAATCTAAATGTAGATGTAGCAGATTCCAATGAGGAGGAGTTGATAAGCTATTTAATATACACTTTTGATAATCAGGACATAAATAAAATTAACAATGATACCATAAAAAAGACATAAGATGCGTTAAGTGCAAATTGCGATTCTGTAAAAACTATTAAATTCGTTAGAGAAAATAATATCAAATTAGCGCAGTGAGACTAATGAAAATATAAAATGAGGAAATCCTAGGAATAGTATCTTTTAAAAAGACTGACTCAGAAAGTTATTAAACGATGATTTTTTGCAGTCGGTCTTTATTTATATCTGATATTCCTTTTTGAGGGATTAGACACATTGCGATTGGACTATTGTCAATAAAGTAGATATTTAATTACAAAAAAGGTTTTCTCAAAATAAATTCAAAGTAATAAGTATTAAAGTGCGTCATTGACAGTTCGGTCATTATTATGGGTCATTCCGCTATTAATTTTCATAGCCCAGTCTTCTCAGTGTTTTAGGTTATTCGTAAAGATGGCGGAGCTTAGGCCATATTCTGTATCATTAGCCAGGGCGAGGGCTTCTTCATCAGATTCAGCCCTTGATAATAGAGGCAATTGGTGCAAACAATCTTGAGTGCCATAATGGTGCGATATTAGAATAAGGATCTTTTAACCATATAAATTTGGGAGAAAATCATACAAGTCATATAAATACAAGAAATATTAATTTCACCCTAGCTATTGACAGGATACAACTGTACTCTACCAGCAGAAAGTGGTTCTTGATATTTCGTTGTTAATGCACGTGAAATATTTAATCCAATGAGCCAATCGGCTTCAGCTCTGCAAACAGCAGAATCATATAAATTTAAAAAGTCTTTCCCTGGTTTAAGGTTCTTAAATCCTTGTTGTATTGCTCGATCAGTGACAGATGAGATCCAGAGGCGGTGGATTGGCTTTTTCCATTTAATCTTTTCTAAAATCCATCTAGCAACTAACTCACCTTCGCGTCCAGCATCCGTGGCGATAATAAAGTCTCCTACATCGTTTCGCTTGGAAAGATGCTCGACCGTTTTAAATTGATGACTTGTTTGCTTCATTACCTTAATGCCCATTTTTTCAGGAATAATAGGCAGGTCTTCTAGTTTCCATTGTTTGTATTTGCTATCGTAATGTTCGGGCATCTTGAGTTCTATTAAATGGCCAAGCGCCCAAGTAACAATATAATGCTTACCTTCAATATAGTTTTTATGTGACTGATTACACCCTAATACTCTGGCTATTTCTCTGCCGACACTTGGTTTTTCGGCTAATACTAATGATTTCATAATTGCTCCCTTCCTAAAAAACAATCTCCTAAACTAAAGGGTCGTAATTATTATAGCGGAAAATGAAATGAATTTATATGGGGGTCTAGTGCTTTATCTTGATAACATGGTAACTAGGTAAAATATGGTAAAAATCAATTGACATGATAAGTACTGCTTTATAATATAGATGTAAGACAGATTAAATAGGTGAAGTATCATGCGCGTAAATAATAATGAAATCATTTCAATAAAGACCCGAGTATCATTTCAGTGATACTCGGGTCTTTTCTTTATTTTGCTACAGTGATAAGGAGGTAATAAGATGATTGAATTAACAGGGGAACAACTTACGATAGAGCAAGTGAGGGCGGTAGTCTTTCAAGGGGAAGAAGTTAAGATAGCCCGTATTAGTATAGATAATATAGAAAGAAGTCATATGGCTGTAAAGAGAATGGTTGCGGAAGGAAAAACGGTATATGGCATTACGACCGGTTTCGGGAAGTTTAGTGATGTCCATATTGATCGCAAACATGTAGAGGAGTTGCAGATCCATTTAATACGCTCTCATGCCTGTGGCGTGGGTGAGGAATTCCCAGAGGAGGTTTCTCGGGCAATGTTATTGTTAAGGGCAAATGCGCTTATAAAAGGCTATTCAGGTGTTCGTCTATCATTAATCAATCGATTGGTTACTTATCTAAACCGTGGTATTCATCCCGTGGTTCCTCAGCAAGGGTCCTTGGGTGCAAGTGGTGATTTAGCGCCGCTATCCCATTTAGCACTAACACTGGTTGGAGAAGGTGAAGTATTTTTCAATGGACAAAAACGTCAGAGTGCAGAAGTGCTACAGACATGTGACATCACTCCGCTGACTTTGGAAGCAAAAGAAGGTCTAGCGTTAATTAACGGGACGCAAGCTATGACCGCTCAAGGAGTAATCGCCTATATTGAAGCGGAAAACTTAGCTTATGAAAGCGAAAAGATCGCGGCAATCTCGGTAGAAGCATTAAATGGTATAATCGATGCATTTGATCATAAAGTGCATGAAGCTCGTGGCTATCCTGAGCAAATCGCAACAGCAAAAAGGATGAGGTCATACTTAAGTGGTAGCAAGTTAACTACTGTTCAAGGAGAGATAAGAGTCCAGGATGCCTACTCTATAAGATGTATACCGCAAGTTCACGGTGCTACTTGGCAAGCCCTTAACTATGTGAAAGAAAAGCTCGAAATTGAAATAAATGCTGCAACAGATAATCCTTTAATCTTTAATGATGGAGAAAAGGTAATTTCAGGCGGGAACTTTCATGGTCAACCAATTGCGTTAGCTATGGATTTTTTGAAAATTGCCGTGGCAGAGTTAGCGAATATATCTGAAAGAAGAATAGAAAGGTTAGTTAATCCACAACTCAATCAATTGCCCGCTTTTCTTAGCCCAGAACCAGGGTTGCAATCAGGTGCTATGATTATGCAATATTGTGCAGCTTCACTCGTGTCCGAAAACAAGACACTGGCTCATCCTGCTAGTGTTGATTCAATTCCTTCTTCAGCTAATCAAGAGGATCATGTAAGTATGGGAACGATTGCTGCAAGGCATGCTTATCAAATCATAAAAAATGTAAATAAAGTGATTGCAATTGAATTGATTTGTGCGATGCAAGCGGTAGAATTTAAAGGAATAGATAAGATGGCTAATCATACCCGCTCACTATATGAACAAGGTCGAACAATTGTACCAACGATAAAACAGGATCGTATTTTTTCTACCGATATCGAAAAGTGCACGGAGTGGCTTAAAAATAAAGCTTATGCTTAACGTTGTTCAATAAAAAAGGCTGTAAGCCAGTTTGAAGGTTACAGCCTCATGCCTATATTAACGGTTTTCTCTTTGTTCAATGCGATTTTTAAAAGCTTCTTGAACGACTAAAAACTCCTCGTCTTCTTGCGCTTCAGTTGATTTTTCTTTTTGATATTGTTCAGTAAAAGCCCCTGGATGCTGTTTGTTCTTATGGTTAAAATGTTTACCTCTTGACATTTAGTGAATCGCTCCTTTCCATTTTATATTTCCCTTCATTCGCTAGGGATATGTAAAAGCATGCAGTATAATAAGTTAAGATGAGGTGTTCATAATGGATTTATTTTCAATTTTAGCGGAAGAGAAAATCAAACAAGCACAAAGACAGGGAGAATTTGCTCATTTAAAAGGTCGTGGTAAGCCGTTACCGAAAGACGAACTAAATGGAGTACCAGAATCTCTAAGAATGTCTTATAAAATAATGAAAAATGCAGGGTACACAACAAAGGAAATCGATCTTAAGAAAGAGATGCTAACAATCGAACAATTAATTGCTAGTTGTGAGAATGAAGAAAAAGAAGGAGAGTTAAAAAAAGAGCTAAATGAAAAGAGATTAAAGTTTCAAGCGTTATTGTCAGAAAGAAAAGTGGAAACAAACGCGCAAATCTTCAAAAATTATGAGCAGAAAATCGAGAACAAGCTTTTTAGATAACCATACAGAAATGATGTTTTTCAATCATTTTTGTGTGGTTTTTTTGTGTATATATTTACAAAAAAAACAAAAAGGAAAAAATACCTTGTTAAGATACTTCATTTACGTAGAAATATGTCGAAATAAAACAAAGAAACCAGTATTTGATAAAAAAGTAATGAGTAAAAAGTTTTAAGTAAGTATTTTTTGAAGTAGGTGTGATAAGGATGGATAAAACAACTTGGATAGGTGTCATATTAGGAATTATTGCTGTTGTGCTAGGTATGATTTTAAAAGGAGTAGGAATAGGGGTATTAGTTAACCCAGCTGCCGTTATGATCATTATCGTTGGGACAGTAGCGTCTGTTTTAATCGCTTTCCCAGTCTCTGAAGTAAAAAGAATACCTAAAATATTAAGCGTAATATTCAAAGAAAGAGAGACGTTACAGATGTCTCAAATCATTAATCAATTTGCTGATTGGGCTCAGCTAGCGCGTAAAGAGGGGTTGTTATCATTAGAAGTAAGAATAAATGAAATCAATGATCCCTTTTTGAAGAATGGTTTATCACTTGCGGTGGATGGACAGAGCGCTGATTATATTAGAGATGTATTAAATGAAGAAATTGATGCAATGGAAGAGCGCCATCAATCAGCAGCGCAAATATTTTCACAAGCTGGCACATATGCCCCCTCTCTAGGTGTATTAGGGGCCGTCATTGGATTAATTGCCGCATTAGGAAATATGAGCGATATTAACGCATTAGGTGAAGCAATAAGCGCCGCATTTGTGGCAACGATGTTAGGGATCTTTACAGGATATGTATTATGGCATCCTTTCGCAAATAAGCTAAAGAGGAAGTCTAAAATAGAGGCAAAACATAAGAGGATGATGATAGAGGGAATTTTATCTATTTTGGAGGGAGAATCCCCACGTGTAATTGAGCAAAAATTATCTTCCTACTTACCAGGAAAAGAAAGAAAAGAATTTTTAGAAGAAGGAAGCATGGAATCATGACTAGAAGGAAGAAGAAGAGTCACGAAGATGAGCATGTGGATGAATCCTGGTTACTGCCTTATGCGGATTTACTTACATTATTAGTTGCTTTATTTATCGTCTTATTTGCTTCTAGTGCAATCGATGTTCAAAAGTTTCAAAAAATGTCCACTGCGTTTAATGAGGTTTTTTCAGGGGGGAATGGTGTTATTGATTTTCCAAGTCCAATGCCAGAAGGAAGCACGGCCCCTATAAAAAAAGAAAGTGTGTCAGCTAGTCAACTGTCTGGTCTTTCTGATGAGGAACAAGACACGGAAGAACTTAAAAAGTTAAAGGCCAAAGTTGATCACTTTATTATTAGTAATGATATTACTGATAAATTTGAAACAGAGCTTACGACTGAAGGACTTCTTGTAACGATTCGAGATAATGTATTATTCTCTTCAGGTAGTGCAGAAGTTAGAGAAAGAGATATAAACACAGCAGAAGAAATCTCTGATCTACTTATTATGAATCCTCCAAGGAATATTATTATTAGTGGGCATACGGATAATATACCGATACGGAACGCTCATTTTGAATCAAACTGGGAACTTAGTGTAATGAGAGCTGTCAATTTTATGAAAGTCCTTTTACGTAATCCGGAACTTAATCCTGAATGGTTTAGTGCCAAAGGATTTGGTGAATATAAACCTAAAGAATCGAATGACACGGCAAAAGGAAGAGAAAGAAATCGTAGAGTAGAAATTTTAATACTTCCTAGGGAATTGACACAAAACAGATAAACTTCAAAAAGTTTATCTGTTTTTTTATGAAAAATACATGAGACTTATTATAATTTGCAGAAATATCAAACTATTGTTTATAATATAGACAAATGTTTGAGGAGGGGAGTCAGTGAATGAAAAAGAGCAACAGATTTTAGATTTTATAAAAGAAAATCCGTATATTTCACAGTCTGAGTTAGCAGAGAGCTTAAATATTTCTCGTTCTACCGTAGCAGGTTATATTTCCTCTCTCTCAAAAAATGGTTATATCTCAGGTAGGGCTTATATTTTGCCAAAGCAAGATCCTATTTTATGTGTAGGAGCTGCCAATATTGATAGAAAATTGCATGCAGACGATCGATTGGATGAAGGAACATCCAATCCTGTAAAGACTGAACAAACAGGAGGTGGAGTGGCAAGGAATATTGCGGAGAATTTGGCTAGACTTGAAATGTCCGTTTCATTACTGGCTGCTATTGGTGAAGATCATGAAGGCATGTGGTTGTTAGATCGTCTTAAGCCATTAGTAGATACAACACCGTCGATTATTATACCTACTTGCCGAACAGGAACGTATACAGCAGTTTTAGATAAAGAGGGGGAAATGAAAATAGCATTATCCGATATGGGAATTAACGATATCCTCGATGTGGAAATAATTGAATCACGATGGAGGTATTTCACTTCGGCTAGTATGGTTGTTCTAGATACGAATTTCCCAAATGTTATTTTGACAAGAGTAATTGAAAAATGTAAACAATTCAATACACCGTTAAGTATAACAACAGTATCTACATCGAAAATTAAAAGACTTCCTGATCAACTACTAGGCGTCAGCTTCCTTATTGCGAATAAAGATGAGGCAAGTTTGCTCTCGGGAGTGAAACTTACAAGTGAAGGAGATTACTTTAAAGCATGTGAAATGATTTTAGCAAAAGGTGTACAAAGAGTGGTGATAACGAGAGGAGAAAATGGGCTTGTTTTTGCAACACAAGATGGAGAGGCAGGAGCTATTATGCCCCCTTATGTTCATGTCGTTGATGTTACAGGTGCTGGAGATGCATTAGCAGCAGGAATTATTTATGCACATCAAAAAGGGATGCATATAGAAGATGCATGTAAAATAGGAATGATCTGTGCGAGTGTAACGCTTACAAGTAAAGAAACAGTTCATCCACAATTAAATCCAAAGAGACTACAACAAGCCTTTAAAGAATATTTTTAAAAGGAGTTGTTACAAATGAGAAAAGATTGGTTAGATTACTCTGATGAGGTGATAGAAGCAAAGAAACAGTTAAAGCCAATTGTCGCACTCGAATCAACGATTATCTCACACGGTATGCCGTACCCTCAAAATGTACATACTGCCAAAGAAGTTGAAATGATCATCAGACAGAATGGGGCAATACCAGCAACTATTGCTATTATAAACGGAAGAATTAAGATTGGCTTATCAGACGAAGAACTTGAACTGCTTGCAACGAACGAATCAATAATGAAAGTTAGTAGAAGAGATCTCCCCTATGTTATTGCATCGAAAAAGCATGGAGCGACGACTGTTGCTGCCACGATGATTTGTGCAGAATTAGCAGGTATTGAAGTATTTGTAACAGGAGGGATCGGGGGTGTGCACAGAGGGGCGTGTGAAACAATGGATATTTCGGCCGATTTGCAAGAATTAGCAAAGACAAATGTTGCTGTCGTTTGTGCCGGTGCTAAATCGATTCTAGATATTAAATTAACAGCCGAATATTTAGAAACACATGGTGTCCCAATCATCGGTTACCGTACAGAAAAGATACCTGCTTTTTATACGAGAAAGAGCCCATATGATGTCAATATTCGTGTTGATGAGATAAAAGAGATTGCTGAAATAATGAAAGTAAAATGGGGTTTAGGTCTAAATGGGGGGCTAGTTATTGCCAATCCCATACCAGAAGCGCATGCTCTGAAAGAACAAGAAATGAATGAGATGATTGATCAAGCTCTTGTTCATGCAGAAGAACAAGGTATCACAGGAAAAGAAATCACACCATTTCTCCTATGTATGATTAAAGAATTAACAGGTGGTAAAAGTTTGGCTGCCAATATTGCATTAGTTAAGCATAATGCAGAGATTGGGGCAAAGCTTGCAATGCAATTATAATTTATATACTAATCGAACATCAATAAGCTTCTATTTTAACGAAGACTTGAAGGTTGCCTTTCAGGTAATCAATAGTTTGAACTAAAATCCCAATTTATCCCTATATATTACAATTTTCGTAATACGCTTGTCGTTTTTTGGTTGAAAATGAAGAAAAAAATTAGCAGATTTTAGAATGAACAAGTAGTAAAATGTAAATATCTACAATAATCTGAAAATAATTTAAAATTATTTTCACAAAATAGATATAAATGAAACGATGCTTCAAGTCTAAAGGGGGATTAATTTGGAAAGGTCTTTAGTGATAGAAATATTAGATGAAGAATGGCTTGCCCTTATTAAAGAAGCAAAACAATTAGGTTTAAATAAAGATGAGGTGAGAGTTTTTCTTCAAGCTAAAGAAGAGGACTAACATTATTTCTGACCAAATTTCTACCATTGTTCATTAAACGACTAAAGGTAAGATATTTATGAAGAATAAAAAAACCTTCGATAATCACCAAGATTATCGAAGGATGATTAATAACTCGTATTTTTCTTTACACATTAATGCGTATGCTTGTCCTATTTATTCCTAGTTTTCCACTTATTAAAGTCGAGAAACTCCCGAAATTCTTCTTTTGAAACCCCAGATTCCATCGCTTCTTTAACTATATTTATCCAATCAGTATCTAATTCTTCTTTATTAATTTGATCATGGATAAGGTGATCAACAGGTACATTGAGTACAGCTGCGATTTTTTCGAGGAATTGAATGGAAGGGTTCGTTTGTAAATTTCTCTCCAATGAGCTTAAGTAGGATTTTGCTACTCCTGCTTGATCCGCAAGCTCTGATAAAGACATTTTTTTCTCTTGTCTTAATGCTTTGACTCGATTTCCAATCATTTACGTTCACCCTATCTATCTTTGTTGTTAACAGTATCATAACAAAAAAAGAGAATTCAACCGCTTATGTCCGTAAATTGTAATCGCTTAGTCTTTTAATTGTAATAAAAAATTTTAAATCATTACATAACGGAGCTTTTGATAAGGAGACTGTATAAACTGAATAGATTGAATTCTTAACTTTCTAAAAGAATTTTAACAGAAAATAATTATCAAGTATAGTTGTAGAAATTGTTTTCCTTGTAGATTTATTAACATACATAGATGTTTTAAGGGAAGACTTTCAGGGAACGGACATAATATAACCAACAATATAAATCATAAAGGAGAGATAGTAAATGAGTAAAAAAATTGCTTGTCTAATTACCGATATGTTTGAGGACTCTGAATATACAGAGCCAGCAAAAAGTTATAAAGAAGCAGGACACGAAATGATAACAATTGAATCAGAAGCAGGGAAAGTGGTTAAAGGAAAACAAGGAAATGATCAAGTGACAATTGATAAAAGTATTGATGAGGTAAATCCGAATGAGTTTGATGCTCTCTTTATTCCTGGTGGATTTTCTCCAGATATATTAAGAGCAGATGATCGTTTTGTTGAATTCACGAAAAAAATGATGGATGCGAAAAAGCCTGTTTTTGCAATTTGTCATGGACCACAATTATTAATTTCTGCTAAAACATTAGAAGGTAGAGGCGCAACAGGCTATAAATCGATTCATGTAGATATGGAATATGCAGGAGCTAAACTTCAGGATAAAGAAGTAGTTGTCTGTCAGGATCAACTTGTGACGAGTCGCACACCAGATGATATTCCTGCCTTTACAAGAGAGTCTTTAAAATTACTCGGATAACTTCTGAGAAGCAAACATTGCATGATTTTTGTAAAACTTTTCATTCAGCGCTAATATTAATAAGTAGAGTATAATAACTTTTAATATAACAGTGACTGAAAGAAGGTTTTGCTATTGATCGTGTTGAAATCACCTAGAGAGATTGAAAAGATGCATGAAGCAGGTAAGGTACTTGCTGAATGTCATAAAGAGATTGCCATGAGAATTAAACCGGGTATAACCACATGGGAAATTGAAGAATTTGTTGATGCCTATCTGAAGAAAAGAGGAGCTACACCTGAGCAAAAGGGCTATCGAGGATATGAATATGCTACCTGTGCTAGCATTAATGATGAAATTTGTCATGGTTTCCCTAGAAAAGAACCGTTAAAATCAGGTGACATTGTTACGATTGATATGGTAGTCAATTATAATGGTGCCCTTGCAGATTCAGCTTGGACGTATGGTGTTGGAGAAGTGGATGAAAAGGTGTCTACCTTATTAGATGTCACGAAGGAATCATTATATAAAGGAATAGAGCAAGTGAAGATAGGCAATCGCATTGGTGATATTGGTTATGCGATTCAACAATTTGTTGAAGAGAAAGGATTCTCAGTAGTAAGAGAATTTATTGGCCATGGTATAGGGGCGAGCATTCATGAAAAGCCAGATGTCCCTCATTTTGGCCTTCCACATAAAGGGCCAAGAATAAAGGAAGGTATGGTTTTTACTATTGAACCAATGGTCAATACTGGGATGCATCATATGAAGATGGATCAAAATGGCTGGACTGCGCGGACTGTTGATGGTGGTCTATCAGCTCAATATGAACATACAATTGCTGTCGGTAAAGATGGTATTAAGATTTTAACTGAACAATAAAACTAAAAGCAGCTGCATGATTTGCAGCTGCTTATAATAAGCAATTATTTATTCTTGCGCAAGTTTCCTAATTCTTCAGCGATTGCTTGCATTTCATTTGGACTGAAATGATTCTTTTTCATAACTAAATCGTAAATATCTTTTAGTTCTTCGTACATTTCTTCGTCAAAATGAGAAGATTTAATGGCGCCGATGTTTAATACTTTTAGTTTTTCTTTAATTTTTTCGATCATAAAATCGACATTCTCAGTTGATTTCTGTGATAAATTCACTTAAGTTCCTCCCCCATATACATCAGTAGTATAATCTTTCCATGGTTAAAGTGAAAAGTCAACCATGGATAGATGTAAAACTTGCATGTTTTTATAGAAAAAAAGAAAATAAAGTGTAGGTAGATTAAAAATAAGTAAAGGAGCGAAATAAATGGGAAAATCATTGTTTTGGAAAGGTGTTGTCCTTGGAGCGCTAGCGGGCGGTGCGCTTACGATGCTAGACCGTGATACAAGAGAAAACGCAAAATCAAAATGCAGAGAAACGACAGAAAGTGCAAAATATTACATAAAAAATCCAGATGAAGCCGTTCAACAAGTGAAGGGTGTTTCTTTAAAAGTTAGAACAGCAGCCCAGCAGATCGGTGAAGATGTGGCTTTCTTAACGGCCACAATAGAGGATATTAAAACTAAAGCAATAGAAACAAGAGAAGCCATAAATGATCCTAAAAGCGAAGTAGAGGTTTCAGAAGCGACGTTAGAAGGGAATGTAAAGAGTAATTAACAAGGTTTGGGGGATCGCTGATGAAACAAGTCACTACTTTTGGAAAGGAGTTATGGGAGCGAATAGATAAGGATGATGTATTTGGCGTAGCTGCACAATTGGCTTACTTCTTTCTTCTATCACTTTTTCCATTATTAATTGTTTTAATATCATTGCTGCCATATTTTCCGATTACTCAAGAGGATATTTTTGCTATCGTTAGGGATTTCGCACCTAAAGAAATTATGTCATTATTAGAAGACAATTTGAGTGCTGTCTCAACGAAAAATGGCACCCTGTTATCAATTGGTATTATCGGTACATTGTGGTCCGCTTCCGCCGCGATTAATGGCATTATGAGGGCTTTTAATAAGGCATATGATGTTGTTGAAAGTCGATCATTTATTGTTGCAAGAGGTGTTGCAATACTTTTGACTATTTCTATGATTTTCGTATTCTTAGTTGCCTTATTATTGCCTGTGTTTGGTAAACAAATTGGGCTATTTATCTTTGATGTATTTGGATTGACTGAACAATTTTTGAGCATTTGGAATGCGCTTAGGTGGCTGGTGAGCCCGCTTGTAATCTTTATTATCTTTAGTGGATTGTACTGGTTTGCCCCTAATAAGAGGTTAACCAATGTGACAGTTATACCAGGATCACTTTTTGCTACAATTGGCTGGATTCTTTCTTCCTATGCGTTTTCATATTATGTTAGTAATTTTGGAAATTACTCAGCAACATATGGCAGTATTGGTGGCATCATTATTTTAATGATTTGGTTTTATTTAACTGGCATTATTATTATGATTGGTGGAGAAATCAACGCATTGTTAAATAAATACAGTAAAGCTAAGAACACATAGTAAAAGTTACCTGATTGTATGGTGCATGAAAATGGACAACCTAAGGTTAAGGAGGGTGAGTACATTGACTGCAAATAAAGATGGTAACACAAAACAAAAAGGTAAAAATAAACCTAAACAAAAAACATCTGGTTCTGCTAATAAGCAAAACGGCTATCATTAAAGTAAAGAAGCAGCTATCCATTCAAACATTGGATAGCTGCTTCTTTTAGTCCTTCAACAGTCTTAAGCTATTTAATATCACTAAAATGGTTGATCCTTCATGACCGATTACACCATAAGGAAGATCTAATATCTGTAGAAAATTGGAGCAAATTAACAGCATAATAACGGATATTGAGAAAACAATATTTTGTTTAATAATCGTGTTCATACGTTTGGAAAGGGAAATTGCATGAGCGATTTTAGGAAGGTCGTTTTTCATTAAAACAATATCAGCTGTTTCTAATGCAACATCTGTTCCTTCTCCCATAGCAATTCCGACATTTGCAGTTGCAAGTGCAGGCGCATCGTTAATTCCATCCCCAACCATTGCTACTTGTTGATACTGATTCCTTAATTCCTTTACATGATCGACTTTCTTTTCTGGCAAACATTCTGCAATAAAGTCTTCTACATTTGCTTCAGTAGAAATGGCTTGTGCGGTTGATTGGCTATCACCTGTTAACATAATAGTATAAATCCCTTGATCATTTAATTGTTTAACCGCAGTCTTTGTTTCTTGCCGAACTTGATCCTTTAATGCAATTAATCCACAAACCTCATGATCGCGTTCAAATAATACAATCGTTTTACCATTAGATGCTAATGTTTCTTGTTGTTCTTTTAATTCTGGCGCAAGTTCGTTATTGTTCAAAATAAATGATGGTTTACCAATTTTCCAAGTGACACCGTTCATCACAGCTTTAATGCCCCATCCTGGTACATCTTCGATTGATTCGGGCTCTAGAAGGGGAGAGCTTTGTTCTTCTTTTGTATACGTGACGATGGCAGTTGCAAGTGGATGGTTGGCATGGTTTTCAATTGATCCAACGATGCGCAAATAGTCATCACGATGCTGAGTGTGTAGTGTAATAAAATCTGTTACTTCTGGACGTCCTTTAGTTAAAGTACCTGTTTTATCAAAGGCAATGGCTTTAATATGGCCTAAATTCTCTAAGTGCACCCCACCTTTAAATAAAATTCCTTGTTTTGCGCCATTTGAAATCGCAGACAATGTAGCCGGCATAATAGAGGCGACAAGGGCACAAGGTGAGGCCACTACTAGGAGAATCATGGCACGATAAAATGTTTCGTTCCAACTCCATCCCAGTAAGAAGTGTGGGAGAAATAGCATAAGTGCCACGGTCAGTAGTACAATTTTTACATATTTTCCTTCGAAATTCTCTATAAATAACTGACTAGGGGATTTTTCACTTTGCGCTGATTGGACAAGCTGAATGATCTTTTGAAAAAGAGTTTCATCAGCTTTCTTAGTAATTTCTACCTTAATGGCTCCATTCATATTGACTGTGCCGGCATACACTTCTGCAGATAACCCTTTTGTTACAGGAATCGATTCGCCAGTAATTGTTGCTTCATCTATCGTTGTTTGTCCGTAAACGATGATTCCATCAGATGGAACGCGTTCTCCTGGTTTAACTAGAATCTTATCACCAATTTCTAATGTAGAAACGTGAACAACTTCTTCTCTATCCTCATGAATTAATAAAGCTTCTTCAGGTTGCAATTCCATTAGGCTAGATATTTCTTTTTTACTTTTATTCATCGTATATGTTTCTAGTGCGCCACTCATAGCAAAGATAAAAATAAGTATGGCACCTTCAATCCAATAACCAATAATTGCAGAGCCGATTGCGGCAAAAATCATTAGCATCTCTACATTTAATTCTCTATTAGCAATTGTTTCTTCAATACCTTCTTTCGCCTTAGCAAATCCTCCGATAATAAAAGATAAGATAAAGATGGTAATAGAAGTAGTTTCATACCCGCCTTTACTCAGTAACCAACCGATAAGAATAAAAACACCTGACGTTATCGCGGCTATAAGCTCGATATGTGGCAGTAATTTTTCGAATAATTGACTAGATGATTGCGGGTGTTTTTGCACAAGGACATTTTCTTCCATATTTCATTTCCTCCATTCTATTGAGAAGAATAATCAACATCATTACCCTTAAAAACGACGAAAGCTGCCACCATATAGGTGACAGCAGAAAAATTGCCGAATTGAAATATTTAATTGTTTTAATTTTACATTATATTGTCATTTTTGAAAAGGGATATCGTCTATATTATAGTGTTTTTTTAGCAAAAATTAACTGTGAATGGAAGGCTTACTCATCTTATGACGACCAAAATAAGCAATAATCGTAAAATTGATGAGCATCATCACACTAATAACAGCAAAAAAGCTAAGTGATTGAGTATATTGAATAAATAAACCACCTATGTATGGTCCAATAAGACTTCCTAAGCTAAAGGCAACACCACAAAGAAGATTCCCAGTAGGTAAAAGCTGAGTGGGGGTGAGATCTGTCATATAACTAATCCCCAATGAAAAAGTACTTCCAACTGCCATACCTGCTAAAAACAGTAGCAACATAAGTATGTTTACATTCTGTTCGAATATCGCAGCAGAAGAGAAAAGAATAAAACCACTCAATAAAATAATCATTAAAATATTTCTTCTCCCAAAGCGATCACTTAACATCCCTAAAGGCAACTGAAAAATAATTGCTCCCACTGCAAATGAAGTAAGCAATAACGAAACCGATGAGACTTCAATTCCCATGCGCACGGCATAAACGGGAAAGCTACCATTTATTGACGATTCTAAGAACCCGTAACTAAATGGTGGAATAAAGGCAATCCAAGCATAAGTAGATACATCGTAAAAGCGATGGAAAGTACTTTTTAGTGATTGAACAGCAATGGTTTGCTGTGGTTGCTCATTATCGAGAAAGAACACAAACCCCCAAGCAATAAAACAAAAGAGAGAAGAAATTATAAATGGAAGAGATTCGCTTATATGAACGAAAGGTGTCATAAGTGGTCCGACAGCAAACCCTATACCAAAGAATAATCCATAGATTGAAATATTTCTCCCCCTATTACGTTCAGGAGAAAATGACGTAATCCAAGTTTGCGTTGAAAAATGGAGGGCGTGGTCGCCAATTCCAATCAATAATCTTAAAATAAACCAAAACCAAAAACTTTTCCATAATGGAAATAATAAGAGGGAAGTAGCTACAAGAAGTCCCCCGATAATAATGACTGGTTTATAACCATATTTTCTTAGCGGATACTCCATGAAAGGAGAAATAAGTAAAATACCAATATACAAACCTGCTGCATTTAAGCCATTTAAACTTGAAGATACACCATCACCTTCAAAAATGATAGCGATTAGCGGTAATAGCATCCCTTGACTAAACCCTGATATCGCAACAATGAATACTAATATCCAAAACCTTACTCTTAGTTTTTTGTCCATAAAATAGCTCCAATAATTGAAAATAATAAATCTTCTACCACAATAGATATTATATGTGGAAGAAGAAATTGACAAGAGAATAATCATAATCTTTTCATAACAATCCATAAAAATGTTTATCTTAAGAAAAGTAAAGCGATTTTTTTGGAGGAGGATGGGATGAATAAGGTTTTTGCTATACTCGTATTTATTGGTGTACCGTTATCCATTATAGGAAGCCTCCTACATTGGTCCAGTACATTGATGTTTATTATTTATTGTGTTTCTATTATTGCCTTAGCTAGTTTTATGGGGCGATCGACGGAAAGTTTAAGTATTATTGCTGGTCCTAGAATAGGTGGGTTATTAAATGCGACCTTCGGCAATGCGGTTGAATTAATTATTGCGATTTTTGCATTAAAAGAGGGATTAATTGGTGTTGTTTTGGCATCGTTAACAGGAAGTGTACTAGGTAACTTATTATTAGTAGCGGGTCTTTCCTTTTTTATCGGTGGTATAAAGTTTAAGAGGCAAAGCTTCAATATCCATGATGCCCGGCATAATGCAGGCTTGCTTATTTTTGCAGTCATTGTTGCTTTCGTTATTCCAGAGATATTTTCAATGTCAATGAATGAAGAAAAAACGATGATCTTTAGTATTGGAATTAGCATCATCCTGATGGCTTTATATTTAGCTGCATTATTCTTTAAATTAGTTACACATAGAGGGGTGTATAATAACGGGGATGAAGATAGAAAAGAGAGAGTGGAGGAGGTACCAGAATGGAGCAAAGGAAAATCAATACTAGTATTAGCCCTTGCTACATTAGCTGTAGCCTATATTTCTGAAAATCTAGTCCACACATTTGAAGAAGTAGGGGAGACTTTTGGGTGGTCGGAATTGTTTATCGGCGTCATTATCGTTGCAATTGTAGGGAATGCCGCAGAGCATGCTTCCGCCATTATTATGGCAGCAAAAAATAAAATGGATATTGCCGTAGAGATTGCCGTTGGTTCTACTTTACAAGTAGCTATGTTTGTCGCGCCCATACTTGTCCTTATCTCACTATTTTTCCCTGTATCTATGCCGCTCGTATTTACAGTACCAGAATTAATCACGATGGTATCAGCTGTTTTTCTTATGGTTGTGATCTCCAACGATGGTGAGTCCAATTGGTTTGAGGGTGGCACCCTTCTAGCAGCTTATTTCATTATCGGCATAGGATTTTATTTACTCTAATAATAAAAAAACGACTCCGAGGTTAGCAGGAGTCGTTTTGAAATATTTTGAACAAAAAAGGAAACGCTTGCATTTTGTTTAAACTCATTAAGTATTTAATCGAGGACTGCTAGTATTCATTCGCTTGAATTCATTAACCACTCCTTTATGGTGTTTGTTCATAAATAAAGCGAATCGTAATGAAGCTGCCCCCCTTTCGAGTGAGTGTATACATAGTATAAAATATATAATAACTTTTGTAAATATTCTAAATATTACAAAAGTGTTACTTTTTTATTTTCCTTTATGGATAATATTCACATCATACGAAAAAACTAATGCATATGAAGTTTGAAAGGAGTAAGAAAAATGAAGAAATGGCTATATGCTTTAGTAGTGATGACCATTGGGGTAATATCCTTTCAATCAGCGACATCTGCTGAAGGAAAAATAGAGACAAAAGAGGCAACGATAGAAATACCAAGTTCTGTATTAAATGTTGAAAAGGATAATACGTATCCAAATCCAGCTCAAGATTTACCAACATTACAGCCGAGTGAATTAACGCAAGAATTAATGGAGACATCAAGAGTAAAGATAGACAACCCTGAATTAATACGTATGTTAAATGAAACAACAGTAAATAGTACACCTTTTGCCATCGGTTACCGTGCGATAGTTTATTTAGGTCAATGGCCTCTCAATTATCAATCACAAGAAACATCTCCTAATTGGGAGTTTCAAAAGATAAATACGAACTATTTTGATAATCGCGGGGGAGATGCGGTTTTTCAAATGAATTATGTTCAAGAAATGCAAAAGATTGTGAAAGGTGGACTTACTTCCAAGGTTCCACATTCGCAAGATGTAAAAAAGATGATGTTGTTGAAGGCGACAGAAAAAAGTGGATTACCTTTATCCTTTGAAACGATTGTAGGAGCAGGAACGAAAAAAGATCATAAATATCATGTTGCGATCAATCGCCTTGGCTACCTATATGCATACGCACCTGCTATAAATGAAAAAGGAAAAGTCACTTATGGTGAAGTGTATATAATGTTGAAAGGAAACAAAAAAACCTTAGTCGTGAAAAATATAACTTCTCAAGGCATTGGTGCATGGATCCCAATACAGGATCATGTCTCATTTGGATTTATTGTTTCGGAACGACCTCGATAAATAGAAAAGTGCGCCATTCCTATTGGCGCACTTTTCTATTTCTTAACTGATATATTTGCTTTTTTAGTTTGAAAATCGATTTCAGGGTAATAGCTGTCTTTTACTAACACATTTGGCCCTAAGCATCTTGCTTCACTACAATGGCAATTTAAAGACTTAGCAAGCTTCGTATCCATCCACTTATCGAAAACAGATGGAAGGGAGTCAGTTTGTATATTCCCTAATGCAGGCGTATCACCAAAGTCCGTTACAATCACATCACCAGTAAAAATGTTGACATTTAGTCTCGAACGTCCATCAGGGTCATTTCTGACAGTGACATTCTGCTCATTATGAAGACGTTGCAATAAAGCTAAATCTTCTTCATTATTACTGCATGGATAAAACGGCAATGTGCCAAAAAGCATCCAAGTATCGTGGTCACGAATATCCAATAGATGATGGATTGCTTGGCGCATTTCTTTTAATGATAACGTTTCAAGAGTAGATGCAAAATCTGAAGGGTACATTGGGTGAACTTCATGACGTTGACAATGCATTTCTTCCGTTATTTGCTTATGGATTTTCTCTAAATACGGTAATGTTCTTTTATTTAACATTGTCTCAGCAGAGACCATTACACCAGCTTGTACGAGTTCTTTACTATTCTCTATCATACGATCAAAGAGTGCCTGTCGTTGCTGTATAGATGGTTTTCTTTCCATCATAGCAAAACCGCCCTCAATAAATTCTTCTTCTGTACCCCAGTTATGAGAAATATGTAAAACATCTAAATAAGGGATAATGCTATCATACTTACCTCTATCTAATGTGAGGTTAGAATTAATTTGTGTTCGAATGCCGCGTTCATGAGCATACTTAAAAAGAGGAATCACATAGTTATTCACTGACTTCTTCGAAAGCATCGGTTCGCCTCCCGTTATGGAGAGTGAACGCAAGTGGGGGATTTCCTCTAAACGTTTGATTAATAAATCAACTGGAAGTCCATCAGGATCTTTTGGTTGCAGCGTATAACCAACAGCACAATGCTCACAACGCATATTGCAAAGGACTGTAGTTGTAAATTCAATATTGGATAAGGTTAATTTTCCATAATCATCGATATCCATATAAGCTTCCCAAGGGTCATAACTTGGTGAAATTGGTAATGTTTGAGATATCATTCAAAAAAACTCCTTTAAGTAAATCTGTAGTCATTATTCATCTAACGTAAGCTTCTGTCAACCTTTAAAGAAAAATAAAGCTTTATTGCAGCTCTATTGCATTTCATGTAGGATTAAAGTTGTGTAGAGAAAGGAGCGAATACAGTGGGCAAGTCAATTACTGATAAAGAGAATCAAGTTGCTTTCTTAAAGCAACGTCTTCATATGTTTATGGACGTATTAGATGCGATAGAACCTGAAAACACTGAGTTAGAGGATGTTGATCGCCTCATCGAAATGATTGACGACCTTGAATCCAAGGTGAGGGAATTTAATCATAGAGATTAAAAAGAAGTGGTGAAGCCCAGGAAAGAAAATTGGGTTTCACCATTTTTTTGTTTCTACTGTTGGTCTTTTCTTGACTAAAGAATGAGTATATAATGGTATACGAAAATGATTTCTAATTTTTCGCAAAAGAAATGGATCGTTCGCAAAGGGAAAGGGGAACTTTGAGAAATGAATATGGAGCAATTCCAAAAAAGTATGTACGACTTAATTGTAGAAACATCGACAAATTTACCGAAGGATGTTCGTCGGGCAATTAAGGCAGCAAAAGAAAGAGAAAGTGCTGGTACGAGATCAGCGATGAGTTTGGCAACCATTACAAATAATATCTCTATGGCAGATGATAACGTATCACCAATCTGTCAAGATACAGGTTTACCGACATTTAAGATTAAAACACCAGTTGGCGTCAATCAACTTAAATTGAAAGAAGCCATTAAAAATGCGATTGCAGAGGCTACAAAAGATAGTAAATTGAGACCGAACTCTGTTGATTCCTTAACAGGTGCGAATAGTGGAGATAATTTAGGTGGCGGAACCCCAGTCATTAAATTTGATCAGTGGGAAGAAGATTATATAGACGTTCGCTTAATTCTTAAAGGCGGCGGTTGTGAAAATAAAAATATTCAATATAGCTTGCCTGCAGAACTTGATGGTTTAGGTAGAGCTGGACGTGATTTAGATGGTATACGTAAATGTATTATGCATTCGGTTTATCAAGCACAAGGACAAGGGTGCAGTGCGGGATTCATAGGCGTAGGTATCGGAGGAGATCGTTCATCTGGCTATGACTTAGCAAAGGAACAACTATTCCGTTCTGTAGATGATGTAAACCCCAATGAAGATTTAAGAAAACTTGAAGAATATATTCTTGAAAATGCGAACGAGCTTGGCATTGGGACAATGGGATTCGGCGGAGAAACAACTTTATTAGGATGTAAAGTTGGTGTGATGAATCGTATTCCTGCTAGCTTTTTCGTATCTGTAGCCTATAACTGTTGGGCGTATCGTAGACTTGGAGTAAAAGTAAATCCTGACACAGGTGAAATTAACGAATGGCATTACCAAGATGGTGAAAAAATTAATTTTGCTGACGAAGCGGCACAAGAAACAGCTGCAACAACAGAAGCTGAACAGGAAACAAAAGTGGTAACGCTTCAAGCACCAATTACAGAAGAACAAATCCGTGAACTTAAAGTTGGCGATGTTGTCCAAATCAATGGTCGAATGTATACAGGTCGTGACGCGATCCACCATCATTTAATGGAAAACGATGCCCCTGTAGATTTAAATGGACAAGTTATTTATCATTGTGGACCAGTAATGATGAAAGATGACCAAGAGAAATGGCATGTAAAAGCAGCAGGCCCAACGACAAGTATTCGTGAAGAACCTTACCAAGGGGATATCATGAAAAAATTCGGTATTCGCGCCGTGATTGGAAAAGGCGGTATGGGACCGAAAACATTAAAGGCGCTAGAAGAGCACGGTGGCGTATACTTAAACGCAATTGGTGGAGCAGCGCAATATTATGCTGATTGCATTAAAGAAGTAGAAGGTGTAGATTTAATGAACTTCGGTATTCCAGAAGCAATGTGGCACCTGCGCGTAGAAGGCTTCACAGCAGTGGTTACAATGGATTCTCATGGAAATAGTCTTCATAGAGATGTAGACAAATCCTCATTAGAGAAGCTATCGAAATTTAAAGAACGTGTATTTTAACTTCTTTCCTCAGACACCCGCATTGCGTGGTGTCTCTTTTTTTATGTGACTTGGAAACTTTTAGCGCTCGTAATTTATTGTTGTTAGCAAACAATAAGAAAAAAAGGAGAAGCGCGATGAAAAAATTGATGATATTAGTAAGTACTTTTCTGTTTATCTGCTCAATCCCTGTCTCAGCAAGCGAATTCAGCCAAGCTCCTATCCATTGGGGAATTAAAAAAGCACAGAATGAATCACCGGCAGAAGCGGGAAAAATGCTTGATAATCTTCTTTTAAAGCATCAATCTGTCTATAAGGGAGATCCGACTAAAAAAGAGATTTATCTTACTTTTGATAATGGGTATGAAAATGGTTATACGGATCAAATTCTTGATGTGCTTAAAGAAGAACGAGTTCCGGCGACATTCTTCATTACGGGTCATTATATACGCACGGCTCCAGATTTAGTAAAAAGGATGGCAAAAGAAGGGCATATTATTGGAAACCATTCTTGGACACATCCAGATATGACAAGGATCAGTCGCGATAAATATAAACAAGAATTAGAAAAAGTAAGAGCGGAGACTGAAAAGTTAACAGGTGTGAAAAATATGTCCTATTTAAGGCCACCTCGTGGCATCTTTAACGAACAAGGATTGGCTTACGCAAACGAATTAGGCTATACGCATATCTTTTGGTCTCTAGCGTTTGTTGATTGGAAAACAGATCAACAAAAAGGATGGAAATACTCCTATGACAACATTATGAAGCAGATTCATCCAGGAAGTATATTATTATTACACACAGTATCCAAAGATAATGCAGACGCATTGCAACAAGCAATTGTGGACTTGAAAAAACGAGGATATGAATTCAAATCATTAGATGATCTCATGTGGAGCCAAACATTGGATAGCCCTTACTTATATTAACAGTCAACACCTACAATGAAGTCTAATTGTAGGTGTTTTCGATTTGTAATAGCAAATATAGCGTGCTTTGGAGTATAAGCCATGCAAAAGGGAGAAACGAAGCAAACAGGGAACGCCTTGGTTTTATTAGCCATGCAAGAGAGAGGAACGAAGCAAACAGAGAGTGCTTTGATTTTATTAGCCATGCAAAAGGGAGAAACGAAGCAAACAGAGAATGCCTTGGTTTTATTAGCCATGCAAAAGGGAGAAACAAAGCAAACAGAGAGCGCTCCGGATCTATTTGCCATGCAAAAGAGAAAAACGAAGCAAACAGAAATAGCCCTGGTTTTATTAGCGATGAAAAATGGAGAAACAAAGCAAACAGAAATAGCCCTGGACCTATTAGCCATGCAAAAGGGAGAAACGAAGCAAACAGAGAGCGCCCTGGATCTATTAGCGATGAAAAAGGTAGAAACAAAGCAAACAGAGAGTGCCTTGGAGCTATTAGCCATGCAAAAGGGAGAAACGAAGCAAACAGAGAGCGCCCCGGATCTATTAGCCATGCAAAAGGGAGAAACGAAGCAAACAGAGAACGCTCCGGATCTATTTGCCATGCAAAAGAGAAAAACGAAGCAAACAGGGAACGCCCTGGTTTTATTAGCCATGCAAAAGGGAGAAACGAAGCAAACAGAGAGCGCCCTGGATCTATTAGCCATGCAAAAGGGAGAAACGAAGCAAACAGAGAGCGCCCTGGATCTATTAGCGATGAAAAAGGGAGAAACAAAGCAAACAGAGAGTGCCTTGGTTTTATTAGCCATGCAAAAGGGAGAAACGAAGCAAACAGAGAACGCTCCGGATCTATTTGCCATGCAAAAGAGAAAAACAAAGCAAACAGAAATCGCCCTGGTTTTATTAGCCATGCAAAAGAGAAAAACAAAGCAAACAGAAATCGCCCCGGAGCTATTAGCCATAAAAAAGAGAAAAACAAAGCCAACAAAGTTCCATCAAAATTTTTAAGCAACATAAATATAGATACAGTATAAGAAGTAAAAATCCCCATTAAATAAATGTAAAATTCTTGTTATAATTACGTATAAGAACAAGTATTCGTCTTGGTAGAGGACAGTTGTTAACAGGCTCGAAAAAGGTACTTAGTATAATACAAGACAAAACAGTGAAGGATGAACGGAGAATGGAGATAATAAAAGAAATAGCTGGTCCATATAATTTTGATGCTGTTTTAAGTCGCTTATCAAGTGACCCACTTCTATGGGTTAATCGGGAAAGGAGAATGTTAAAGGTACCTCTTAAGCTACATAATGAATCCATCGTCGTTACGATTACAGGTTTGGGTACAACGAACAAACCAAAATTTCATATTACAGGATTAAATGAAGCAACTAATGAAGAAGCGTTGGTTAGATTAACTGAGATTTTTCGTTGGAATATTCCTTTAGCAGGTGTTCATCAACATTTTCTAAAAACGGATTTACGCCATGTTTTTCTTGCTCATTATGGAACACCTTTTGTGTTAGATTTTGATTTATTTGGTTCGCTCCTCAAATGTATTGTTCATCAACAATTGAATATGAAATTTGCTTATACGCTTACAATGAGGTTTGTGCAAAAGTTTGGGTATGAGATAGATGGTGTTTGGTTTTATCCTGATCCTGCAACAGTAGCTGATTTAACCATTGAAGATTTAAGAGCATTACAATTCAGTGGGAGGAAATCGGAGTATGTTATTGGCATTGCTAAAGAGTTGGCAGAAAAGCAATTATCATTATTGCAACTAAAAGAACTGTCAGATCGTGAAATTCATGATAAACTGATTAAATTAAAAGGCATAGGTCCATGGACAGTGCAGAATTTTTTGATGTTTGGTTTAGGTCGAGAGAATCTTTATCCAATGGCAGATATTGGCTTGCAAAATGCGTTAAAACAGCTTTATCAATTGGACAAGAAACCTTCCTACGAACAAATGGAATTATATGCAAAAGACTGGACGCCTTATTTAAGTTACGCCACCTACTATTTATGGCGTAGTATCGAATAACTGTGGAGTGATTATTTTTGAATAAACAAACGAATCGTAAAAAAGAAACTGCCGTTCAGTTAAAACTTAAGCAACGGTTTCCTTTAACAATCAAAAGGTTAGGGATTAACGGGGAGGGCGTCGGATATTTTAAAAAGAAAGTTGTCTTTGTTCCTGGTGCTCTGCCTGATGAAGAGGTTGTCGTAGAGGTTACAAATGTTCAGCCTAAATTTTCAGAAGCAAAGATAAAAAAAATCAGGAAATCTTCTCCTTACCGAGTAGAGGCACCATGTCCGTTATTCGGTGAGTGCGGCGGATGCCAGTTACAACATCTTCGTTATGATCGTCAGTTAATAGAAAAAAGGGATATGATTATTCAATCACTGGAGAGACATACCAAAATAGATCCAAGCACCATTCATATAAAACAAACAATCGGAATGGAGGATCCTTGGAGATACCGGAATAAAAGCCAATTCCAAGTAGGGATGAAGCAAGGTGAAGTGATTGCCGGGTTATATAGTATGAATTCGCATCAGCTAATTGATATTGATGAATGCATCGTACAGAAGCCAGAAACGATATCTGTAACGAATACGATGAAACGTATTCTTCAAGATTTAAACATTAGTGCGTATAATGAACGCACGCGTAAAGGTGATATCCGGACAATTGTGACAAGAGTAGGCGTGAAGACCGGGGAAGTACAAGTTGTGCTCATTACAAGACAAAAAGAGCTCCCAAAATCTTCACTCATAGTAGAAGAAGCTACCAAGCGGATCCCCAATATACGTTCGATTATCCAAAATGTCAATGGCCAAAAAACATCTCTCATTTTTGGAGATGAAACTATACCACTTGCGGGTGAAACGTTTATATATGAAATGTTAGGGGATATCCAATTTGAATTATCTGCACGTACTTTCTTCCAACTCAATCCTGAGCAAACCGTCAAATTGTATAATGAAGTCAAAAAAGCAGCCAATTTAACTGGTAAAGAAACGATTGTTGATGCGTACTGCGGAGTAGGAACAATTGGATTATGGTTGGCAGATCAAGCAAAAGAAATACGAGGAATGGATATCATTAAGGAATCAATTGCAGATGCAAAAAGAAATGCAGCTAAACATGGAGTGAAACATGCTAAATATGTAACGGGTAAGGCAGAAGAATGGTTACCTAAATGGGTGAAAGAAGGCTTTCGTCCAGATGTTATCGTTGTCGATCCCCCAAGAACAGGTTTAGATCAAGCATTATTAAAAACGATTCAACAAGTCAAACCGAAAAAATTGGTTTACGTGTCTTGTAACCCATCTACACTAGCAAAAGACATCGATTTTCTCCACCGTCAATATAAAGTGAAAAGCATACAGCCGGTAGACATGTTTCCGCAAACGGCGCACGTGGAGTGTGTCGCCTTATTAACCTTGATTTAACAAGGTGTTTGGGCAAGGAATTGATGTGATTCATCGCGTTTTAACTACGTCAGAATGACCACATCAACTTCTTGCTTTTTTAGTTTGTAGCGACCCTATATTAACTTATTACTATTTAAATACTTTATCAAACTGTGGGGTCTAATGGTTATTTACGAGAGCCAGAGCTAGAACCAGAACCAGAGCCAGAACCAGAACCAGAGCCAGAACCAGAACCAGAGCCAGAACCTGAACCGGAGCCAGAACCAGAGCCAGGACGATTATCTTTACCTTTTGAACCTGGATTTTTACTTAGGAATTCCTCATTTCCAGCGTCTTTTGCCTCCTTAAGGAGTTTTTTTACGTCGTCTTTCCCCATCTATAAAACCACCTTCCAATAATAATCCTTAATATTTAAGGTAGTTTATTTTATGAAGAAATTTTTTATTGGTTCTAAACTTCCAATTAATTAATAATCATTTGCCTTATTTTTTTCATATGATAATGAGTAAAGTGAGGGAGGCGATGATATAAGATGCAGAAGAATACGATACCTACTTTAAGTATTTCTGCGCAACCGGAACTAATAGAATTTTTGGAAAAAAATATTTGGCATGAGGAATTAATTCCTGCCAAATTAGTTATAAACAATCATCCATTCGATATCGGTATTACTTATCGAGGAAATCATACGCGGAAATTAAGAAAAAAATCTTACAAAATTGATTTTGGCACATATAATGAAGAATTTTTCGGACGTGAAGTTCACTTCAATGCAGAGTATTGCGATCCTTCTCTTATTCGAAATAAGCTATCTTTTGATTTTTTTAAGCAAATTGGGAGCCTTTCCCCTGATTGCAGGCATGTTTTCATTGAGGTTAATGGAAGACCTTCAGGAGTTTACTTACAGCTTGAATCTGTCGATGATCTGTTTTTACAAAAAAGACAACTTTCAAATGGACCTATTTATTATGCAACCAATCATCAAACTAATTTTTCTTTATTAACTACGAAAGGAGAGCCCAAATCTTCCCTGATTGCAGGGTATTTTCGTAAATTAGGGGATAGCGAGGATGATTTTGATTTAGAAAAGCTAATAATAAAAATTAATACGATACCACGTAATGAATTTGGCAAAGAAATTATAAAGTACTTGGATGTCAAAAAATATTTCATTTGGCTGTGTGGTGTGATTTGCACACAAAACTACGATGCTTTTATTCAAAATTATGCACTTTATCGAAATGGTGAGACAGGATTGTATGAAATGATCCCTTGGGATTTCGATGCAACATTTGGCAGAGATTGGAATGGACGGGTTATGAAGTTTAACCGAGTACCTATTGAAGGTTTTAATACACTCACTGCAAGACTTCTTGATGTAAAGGAATTCCGTGTTCAATACCGCATACTTTTAGAAGAAATATTAGAGAATTATTTTACCGTTTCGGAATTTGAACCAAGAATTACTAATCTTTATAATCTATTACGTCCCTATATAGCATTAGATCCATATAAAAAGGATGCCATAGAATTATTTGATAAAGAGCCAGCATTTATCCTGCAATTTATTTTACAACGCAATCATTATCTTAGAAATCAACTTAATGATCTGGTATAGACTCTCAGTATTTTAGATGGGAGTCATATTGGTGTGCAAAGGGGGGGAAACAGAGTATGAAAGGTCCCTATGGACGGGGATTCGACAGCATACGAGTATGCCTCGTCGATGGTGCTGAATTTGAAGGCAGCCCTAGATAAATCCTCTTGAATCGCTTTCAAGTTTAATTTTTATTGGACTAGTTTGTTAAACAAAACACGGCTGAGATCAGGCTGCGGAATCTCCATAAATCGTTAAAATGCATTCGTTGTGTCTTACTCTAATAATGAATGTGCATGTAATGACAGGATAATTCAAGTGATTTAACCGATGACTATTCATCCTCTTTTTCAGAATGGGTCATTAATTTTTGAATAAGTTTGAAATATCCTTTATCCGTACCGATGTCATAGCGTTTTGCAGATACTTCCACACCGTAACACTTTTCTAACTTTAATAATTTTTGTATTGCATCGGTTAGTTGAACTTCACCTCCAACTCCTTTCTCACCTTTTTCTAAATATGAAAAAATAGATGGTTCAAAAATGTATCTCCCACTTACGGCTAAGTTAGATGGCGGAGTGGAGCGGGGTTTCTCTACAATATCAGAAATTTCATAAGTATTATCTTTCAAATTAATTCCTTTCACTACCCCGTAGTTTTTTAATAACTCTTCGTGCAATTTTTCAAGCGCAATTACAGTAGATTGATAATTTTCGTATACGTCTAAAAGCTCTCGTAAAGCGGGTTGCCCACTTTGTAAAAATATATCATCAGGAAGAAGAACAGCAAAAGGATCTTTATTCGCAAATCTTTTACCTAAAAGTATTGCAGCACCTAGTCCATCTGCAAAGGGTTGACGGACATATTGAATAGAAATAGCAGGTCCTACAATTTTTTTCAATAAATGCTGCTTTCCTGTTTTTTCTAAAAAGGCTTCATATTCTAGAGATCGATCAAAATAATCTAAAATCATATTTTTGTTACGGGATACCACGATTAAGATTTCCTCAATTCCTGATTCTATCGCTTCTTCAATAATATATTGTATGGCTGGTTTACCTGCAATCGGAAACATTTCTTTGGGAAGCACCTTTGTTATTGGCAAATTTCTCGTACCGAAACCTGCAGCAGGAATAATTGCTTTTTTTATTGTCTTCATCTTAAACCTCTCCTCTTCACTTTCTATATATTAATCTAATATATTTTACTTGGTAATTTGTCCAATAAGAAAAGGTACATAACCATCTAGTTTTTGTTTTTTCAATTTTACCCTAAATCCTTTTCCCGCTTTCACGTTTTGTTTGAAGCTAAATAAGATAATGATAAATTGAATGTTTTTAACATGAGCAAGTAAGGATGATAATGGTGAAAATATGTGTCATTGGTACAGGGTATGTAGGTTTAACTACTGGTGCTGTGTTGGCTGACTTAGGTCATGAGATTTATTGTGTTGATAAGAATAAATCGAAAATAGAGAAATTAATTAAGGGAGACATCCCTATTTATGAACCAGGTTTAAAGGAACTGATTGTTCGAAATAAAAAAAGACGTCTCCTTCATTTTTCAACCGATATTCAGAGCGTGATAAAAGAATGCCCAATTCTTTATATTACAGTCGGCACCCCCACAAATGAGGATGGGAGTCAAAATCTAACTGCTTTGAACGAAGTCATAGACACCCTAGTACAGACGATAACCTCTCATAAAACAGTTATTATTAAAAGTACGGTATTACCAGGTACAAATGAATGGATACATCAAACTTTAATAGAAAAAGGGATCGACTCTCGTCTGTTCGATGTTGTATCCAATCCAGAGTTTCTTAGAGAAGGAAATGCTGTATTTGATATGATGAATCCAGATAAAATTGTTGTGGGTGGAAAAAGCCCCCAATCTATGAAAATCATAAAAACGCTCTATGAGAAGTTAGATGCTCCTTTTATTCTTACTTCATTAACGGGAGCAGAGATGATTAAATATGCCAATAATGCTTTATTGGCAACAAAAATCTCATTCATGAATGAAATCGCCCGTATTTGCGACGCCTATAATGTGGAAGTTACTCAAATTGCAAAAGCGTTAGGGACAGACACTAGAATTGGTCCCTATTTTTTAAATGCAGGATTAGGTTATGGTGGGTCTTGTTTTCCAAAGGATATTCGCGCATTAGAATACGCTGCGAAACAAAAAAATATCGATCCGGAGATGTTAAAGGCTGTTCAAAATATCAATGACTCTCAAATTGATTTATATATTGATAAATTAACAAATAAATTAACCAACTTGGATGGAAAAAAAATAACCGTTTGGGGTTTAGCTTTTAAGCCCGACACAGATGATATACGTGAGTCAAGGTCATTATTGTTAATTGAGAAATTATTGGAAAGAGGGACAGAGGTCCACGCCTATGATCCTATTGTTCATTCTTTTGAACATGCCATTACCATTCATCAAGATATGTATGACGCTATTAAAGGAGCAGATGCATTAATCATTGCTACAGAATGGAACCAGTTTAAAACCGTAGACTGGAAAATGGTACATGATTTAATGAAGGGGAATATTTTAGTGGATGGCCGGAATATTATTGACCCTAAAACTGTAAGAAACCATCAACTTCAATATATTGGGGTGGCGAGACAATGAGGATTATCGTAACAGGAGCCGCTGGGTTTATCGGTTCTCATTTATGTGAGAGGTTATTAAAGGAAGAAGAGAATGTTGTTATTGGCATTGACGGCTTTATAGATCCTTCCAAGAAGTCAATTAAACTAAGAAATATAGAAAATCTGTTGATCCATCCACGTTTTCAATTTATAAATAAGAATTTACTAGGCATTGATTGGAGTGAAATTCTTAGCAAAGATGATGTGATATATCATTTAGCTGCTGTACCTGGTGTTCGTTCTAGCTGGGGTAACAACTTTAAACTATATGAAGAAAATAATATTCTCGTCACCCAACGGTTATTAGAGGCTTGTAAAAATATTCCTTTAAAGAAGTTTATTTACGCTTCTACCTCTTCTGTATATGGAGAAAAGGTTGGTATGGTTTCAGAAGATTGCCCGCTTTCGCCACTTTCTCCCTATGGGGTAACGAAGCTGACAGGAGAGTATTTATGTAAGGTATACAGTGAAAATGATGGTCTCCCAATAACTATACTTCGATACTTTACTGTTTATGGACCTAGGCAACGGTCTGACATGGCGTTTCATCGATTTATTGAATGCATTTTAAAGAATAAATCTATTCCAATTTACGGGGATGGCAACCAAACACGTGATTTTACGTTTGTAGAAGATTGTGTAGAAGGAACTTTCGCTGCTCTATATGCAGAGGATACCATTGGAGAGACAATAAATATCGGTGGTAAAGAACGGAAATCGATCTTGGATGTCATTAAAATATTAGAAGAGCTAACAGGTAAAAAAGCGACTGTGGAATTTATCGGGCAAACACGTGGAGAACCACGACATACTTGGGCAGATATTTCAAAAGCATGGAAGATTCTTCAATATAAGCCAGTTGTGCCGTTAAAAGAAGGGCTTCTCCGAGAAATAAATGATTTAAGAATTATTTACAAGGAGGAAGAGTAATGAGGCTTGCTTTAATTTGTACAGAAAAACTCCCTTCTCCTGCTATAAAGGGAGGTGCTATTCAAATGATGATTGACGGTGTAGTTCCTTTTCTCAGTAAAGAATATAACCTAACTATTTTCTCTGTCACTGATCCATCTCTACCTGATAATGAAGTACGTAACGAAGTGCAATACATTCGGTTACCACCTGAAAGTTATGAAATGGATATTGCTAAAATACTTACTGAAAAAAGGTTCGACATTATTCATGTTTTTAACCGTCCTTTAAATATTCCTCTCTACAAAAAGGCTTCCCCATCAAGTAAATTTGTTTTAGGACTTCATAATGATATGCTTGCTGAAAAAAAAGTATCATTAGAGAATGGCAAGGAAATTGTAAACGCTGTGGAAAGGATTGTTACCGTTAGTGAATATATAAAACGAACGGTTGTGGAGCGGTTTCCAGAAGCGGAATCAAAAACAAAAGTAGTGTACTCAGGGGTAGATCTATTAGAATATCCTCCTGTCTGGTCAGAGAAAGGAAAACAAATTAGAGAAGAATATCGACAAAAATACAATATCGGAGAGAAAAAGGTCATATTATTTGTTGGAAGGCTTACTAAAAATAAGGGTCCTCATCTTCTAATAGCCGCCTTTAAGGCTATTGCTAAAAGACACCCTGATACAGTACTTGTGATAGCTGGGGGAAAGTGGTTTAGTGATGATGGAATAAATAACTATGTTCGTAATTTGAAGAAACTAGCTGAACCATTAGGTGACAAAGTTATCTTTACGAATTTTATTCCGGCAAGTGAAATTTCGAATATCTTTTTAATGAGTGATATTTTCTGTTGTTCTTCACAATGGCAAGAACCCTTAGCTAGGGTACACTATGAAGCATTTGCTGCTGGTATCCCTATTATCTCAACTAATAGGGGAGGAAATGCAGAGATCGTTTCTCATAAAGAAACAGGTTATTTAATTGAAAAGTATGATCAAGTGAGTGAATTTGCAAAAGGAATGAATTTTTATTTAAAGAACCCGGATGCAGTAAATAAAATGACACGAAATGCAAGAGAATTAGTGGAAGCAAATTTTCAATTCCATCATGTGGCCAGCCGATTAACCAGCGTTTATTCTGATTTGATGCCAAAACAAAACAAAGACAATTTTCGTAATATGTTCCGGTTGCCGCTCTTTCGATTTTAATCATTTAACAAAATTAGGTTGAGTTAGAGTTGCTAGCAACCCTTATGCTCATCCTTTTTAATGTTTAAGAAACATCATGTAAATCCTTGGCAGTTAATAAAGCAAAATCTAGTGTGTAATCTTTAAAAAGAAGGACCCTTCTTTCTGATTTTATGTTGTTGTGGTAACTTAACTTTATCAGAAGTTATCCTTATTTTTATTAAATCAAACAAAGCCGTTGAAATTTTATAATCATAAATTTCAACGGCTTTGTCATTTATGAGGATGTTTTTGTTGGGATTCAATAGTTGCTTGCTTTATTAGCGATTATTTCTTTATTAAGCCATGGTATGGAAGAAGTAGTAATCTTCTTAATTGGCTGCTTTTGTTTTGGTCGGGTATGTTTTTTCTCTAGAGGCGAGACCTTTTCAGCTACTGCTTTTTTGGTTAACAGTTGCTCTTCTTTCTCGTCATTCATTTTTGAAGTACTGCTAATGTCAACGTTATTTTTAATTTTATATTCAATCCCGCTCCAAACTTGGGAAATATCGTCGATGACTCGATTCCAATTATGATTTTTTTCTGCATAGCTACGTCCATATTGACCCATTTCCTTACAGAGGGAAGGACTAGAAAGTAATTTGGATAAGTGAGTGACAAATTCTTGAGGATTATCTGCTTGCTCAACAATAAACCCGTTTTTTCCAATCTCGATTATTTCAGGGTTTCCACCACGGGCAGTTGTCACAATGGGTAACCCTGCTGCCATTGCTTCATAATGTACTCGAGCTAAAGGTTCTTCCCATTGAGAAGGACAAACGAATATATCTGCAGCAGCAAACCAATCTTGAATTTGATCAGGGTGAACAAAGCCAGTCGTTATAACTGGTATAGGAAGGCGGTCTGCAATCGCTTTAATATAAGCAATGTAATCGGTCATTCTATTATCACTAAAACCTTTACCCCCCATTAAAACCAAAGCCACATTAGGATGCTTTTTAGCTAAATCCACCATAGATCGTAACAGGGTATCTGCTCCTTTGTTTACTGAAAGCCGCCCTGCAAATAAAATCACCTTTTTCGATTCGAGCTTGTGTTTTTGCCGCATGGAAGCTCTAATTCTTTTACCCTTGGCAGAATACGTTGGAACAAAGCGTTCTAAGTCCACACCTGAATAAATGGTTTGAATTTTAGGTTGGGCATCAGGGTAAAGCTTTACTATTTCATTACCAATATAATTACTAATGGTAATAATTTTATCTAATTGATCAATTGCTTTTTGAGCTTCTTCAGGCTCGATTTTTTCCCTCTTAAACATATCATTGTGCATGCTCAATATTAGACGTGATTCTGGTGCCACTTCCCGTATTGGCAATACTAGGCGAGGGCGATTAAAGATGTGAATTAAGTCAAAGGTATTGTTTTTAAGATAATTGACAACCCCTTCCTGATATGTCTCCAATAATCCTCCTGGGACCCTTACATAATGAACCCCATCTTTTATTTCTTTATCCGGTAAGGTTTTATCGCTTCTTCCTATTATTGTAATAGTATGGTTTTTACTTAAGTTTGGAATAGCTCCAGCGATGAATGTTTGTATGGCTCCACCTTTTACTGGTGGGACTGGGAGTTTTTCCGTACAGACTATTAGTACTTTCATTTTCTTTTTCCCCCTCTCCATTCTTTTCGTAATTGCTCAAGAATAGGCCATTTGGTTTTATCTATTTCTACGATTCGTTGGACAACAGAATCCAATTCACTATTTAATGCTATAGTTGGCTCGAATAACATATCTTTTACATTTTTATAATATAAATTAGGTAATGAAAAATCGATTAATAGAATTTCGAACAACTCGTCAGTGATAGGGTGAGCTTCATTGTACGCTTCCAGCATTCCTACAATCCAATTAATATCCCATCTTCCTAGATCATCCATAGAACCAGAAATGAGTTTGCGTAAATCTCGAATAGGCAAATCATATGCTACACCATCAAGGTCGATGATCCACATGCCCCCAGGTCCCATTTGTCCATTCGACCATCCATAATCCTGATGGACTAATCCCCATTCTTTATTTCCTTTTGTCACCATTTGTTGATAAGAAGATTGCTCTAGCATAGTTAACGCTTTTTTTGCTTGTTCCTCAAACATATCTACCGTATTTAGAATGGTCTTGCTAGTGGGCAATTCTGAATATAAATTGGCTACATTCCTAAACCAAGATATTTTTCTCACGACTTTTTTATATGCATTTGGCCACCGTAAAAGTCTTGAAGCATTTTCTGCCCCTTTAGGAGGAACATATCCTTTGGAAAGTTGATGGAATTCTCCAATAGCATTACTCAATAGCTTTGCTCCTTCAATATCGGCGGATACTGGATAGAGAGGTTCAATCCAATCGGCGACAAACCAGATTTTCCCTCCCATTTCCACAATATTGCTACCCGATTTTGTCTTTACAATCGCTGGTATTCTAGCCTTTTTTTCATGGACTAAATATTCCTGTGCACCAATGCTAAATAAACTCCTGGAGGGTTTCCGATGGAGTATTTTTAAACTTTTGGGTCCTTTGTTCGTATTGATTTTCCATATTAGTCCACCCTTATCTGCTTTTGTTGTTATAACTTCCATGCTACTCACATTAAAGTTGTATTGTTTGATCACTTGTTGAGCCATTTCCTCAATAAATGGTGGTACATATAAATCACCTAATGTTTCATCTAAATCCCATGGTGTAATAAGCTGCTCCAAACTAGTCATTCCTTTCCTTGGGTAATTTGTCTTTACATCCTATTCACTTAGGTTAAAATAGGTTGGACATTTGTCCATATGATCATGAAAAATAATGTGTATAAGCCCATGTAAACAAAAGTGAACCTAGACGTTATTTATTTGTGTAAAAAGGTCTGAAAACTTTGGATATATGTAGAGCTATCGATTCATTACTATTAATGGATTTGTCAGAAGAGGTTGATGATACACATCTTACTTTTACATTTATGTATTAAGAGAGTATCTATGTTTTTTATTTAAAACATAAATACTTTCTTAATTTTTTATAGCTGTGATGATTTTTCCAAAACCATTAGTATATTACTAGAAATGTAAGATGTCTTAACATGCGATTTATAAAAAATATATGGTAATTTTCTTTTGTTAAATAATAAAAAGTTATATAGAAAACAATGATTTATTAAAAATTATTGAGTAGAAAGATTTATTAATAAAACTTTATTCAGAATATAATTAATTTATAAAAAATTAAGTCTTTTCATCTATTTTTCTATCCACTATAATAAATGACAAGTAAGCACTGTAACAACAGTGTTTTCTACTTAAAACAAAAACTGTCGGATAGTGCGGTTTTAATGGTCTGAAAATTATGAATAAAGGGGGAAGAGTAAATGAAGAAAAACAAAAGGTTAGTACTGGCTATTATGTTCGTTGTAAGTATGTTTTTAACAGCGTGTGGGAGTGGTGGTGGACAGGCGTCAGGAGATGGTGAAGGTGAACCAATTAAATTAGGTTTTACACTTGCTTTAACAGGAAATTTTGCTTTTATGGGTGAAGGGGTGAAAGAAGGGGTAGAGCTTTTCTTCGAAGAGAATGGTAACAAAATTGGTGATAGACCAGTAGAATTATTTTTCGAGGATGATGCTGGAGATCCTCAAAAAGCGTTGAAAAACTATCAACAGTTAACCCTGAATCAGGAAGTGGATTTCCTTGGAGGAGGTACCATTGGTAGTATTTCATATGCACTCACAGAAGCTGCTGAAAAGGACAAACGTGTACCAATCATTAATGTAGTCGGTTCAGGTAATAGCTTATCATGGGGAGAAAAAAGTGATTATGTTTGGCGAATTGGTTTTTCATCTCTTAATTATGCAGGCACCTTAGGTGTTGATATGGCCGAGAATATTGGTAAAAAAGCTGTCGTTATTGCTTCTGACTATGTGGCTGGGCATGAACAGGCAACTGACTTTTCTGCTAATTTTAAGGAGCATGGGGGAGAAGTGTTAGATATTCTTTGGGCACCTTCAGGCACAAGTGATTTTTCTTCTTATATTAATCAAATTAAACAGCATGATGCTGATGCTGTCTATATGTTTATACCTGGAGCAGACGGTCCAAGGTTTGTGCAACAATTTAAGGAATTTGGATTAGCTGAGAATTACGCACTTGTCGATGGCGGCTCTGTATTGAATGCCCCATCAACAGTTGAAGCGGTGGGGGATGCGGTAGTTGATGGTTATGTACTGTCTCATTATCATGTTGGTTTAGAAAATGAGTTAAACAAAAAGTTTGTTGAAGATTATACCGCGAAATATGATAAAGTGCCTGACAACTATGTGATTAACGGCTATGACACGGCTAAAGTGATGTCTGAATCCATTCAAGAAGCGGGTAGTACAGAAGTTGGCGATATTATTGACACTTTAAAAGCTGGTTTGTCATTTGATAGCCCTCGTGGACCAATTGAGTTAGATCCTAAAACGAACCATCCAATCCAAAATCACTATATTTTAAAAGGTGTAGAGAAAGATGGCGAAATCGTCTTTGAACTCGTTCGTACGTATGAAAAAGTGCAAATGCCGGCAGAAGATCCTGGTTACGAGAAAGCAAAATAATATTTAAGAGGGACTCGTTACTTGTAAAGGAGTTGAAAGGGATGAGGCATGATGTAAATGCCTTTTCCCATAAAAAAATGTCGAGGAAAAGGTATTTATTCTGAAGGGAGTCGAACAAGTGGAATTTTTTATTGCTAACACCGTTTCAGGATTGGCGTATGCTATGTTGTTATTTTTAATGGCGGCAGGTCTCTCTATTATCTTTGGTTTAATGAAGATTATGAATCTTGCCCATGGATCATTTTTTATACTCGCGGGATATGTGGCTTATACGTTCTCAAGGAGCGGAATGAATTTTTGGCTATCAATGGTTTTAGCGGTTATTGTGATTTCCATTTTTGCTCTTATTATTGAAAAATTATTTATATCGAGAGTGCATGGGAGTGAAACCGATCAGGTTTTGTTAACTGTTGGTCTCGTTTTTGTACTTGGTGATTTAGCTTTATGGATTTGGGGTGGTAATTTTCTCTCCATTCCAGTTCCAGCAATCTTTGATTTTTCACTAGATTTTGCGGGTATGACATTTCCTGCTTATCGTCTGTTCGTCATTGCTATGGGTATCCTATTTGCTTTCGTCCTTTGGTATTTTGAGGCAAAAACAAGAGTAGGAATGATTGTGCGAGCAGGTGTAGATGATATGGAAATGGTATCAGCACTTGGATTTAATGTGAAGATTATTTTTTCAGGGGTATTTATTTTTGGTGCTGCTCTGGCTGCTTTCGGGGGTGTGCTTAGCGGACCAATACTTGGAATGTACCCGATGATGGAATGGGAGATTCTTGTTAATTCAATGATTGTCGTCATTATTGGTGGTTTAGGCAGTTGGAAAGGTGCATTTATCGCTTCAATGATTGTTGGGTTTGTCGATATTTTCGGAAGAATTTATATGCCTACGTTTGCGATGGCTTTCATCTTCATATTAATGGTCGCAATTTTAATGGTTAAACCAACAGGTTTATTCGGAAGGGTGGAATCATGAAAAAAGCATTTTTATCAACCGGTCTGTTGCTTATTACTATCTTAATTCTGCCACTTTTCATTTCTCCGTTTTTGGTGTATTTATCAACAGAAATTCTTGTTTTCGCTATTTTTGCAATGAGTTTGGGTTTGATTATGGGTTTTGGAGGAATGCCATCATTAGGACATTGTGCACTATTTGGTTTAGGTGCTTACACAGTTGCTATTTTGAGTGAATATACAGCAAATATCTATTTACTTTTAGGTGCAGCGATCCTCATCTCACTCTGTTTCTCAATCGTTACAGGTTATATTGCTATTCGTAATAAAGGTGTCTTCTTCTTAATGATTACATTAGCCTTTACTCAAGTTTTATTTTTGATTACTTCAAGAATGAAGTTCTGGGGAGGAAATGATGGCTATAGTGCCAGTGTAACAGCTAATTTTGGTTTTGGAGAGATTACTTCTAATATGGGTCTTTTTTATATGATGGGATTTTTCTTCGTTCTTTCTTATTTTCTCTTGAAACTTTTTGTTAATGCCCCAGCAGGCAAAGTGCTAAAAGGAATGATGGAGAATGAAGGTAGAATGATTGCTCTAGGCTATAATCCGAAGACTTATAAAATGATTGCTTATTTAATTGCCGGTAGTATGGCTGGTTTAGCTGGGGGTTTATACATTTATAAAACTCAATTTGTTTCTCCGGCACTCTTCAGTGTACATATGGGTGCAGAAGTAATGATCATGGTCTTTATTGGCGGTCTGGGTACAGTTTTTGGCCCGGCATTAGGTGCTGGGGCATTTGTTTTCCTGCAAAACTATATTAGTACGATGACGGATCGTTGGCCGCTCATCTTAGGATTATTATTCATTGCAATTGTTCTTCTAAAAAGAGGAGGCATATTGCACCTTATCCAGTTTGTTACGACATTTGGCTTAAAGTTGTTTAAACCATCTAGATCTAGAAATGCTCCTGTAGATAAACAGGTTAAAGGAAAGGAGCAAGCTAGTTAATGACATTATTGAAAATTGAAGACTTAAATAAATCATTTAAGGCATTGCATATCCTAAAAGATGTCAATATCGAAATAAAAAAGGGTGAACGTCATGTGATTATCGGCCCCAATGGAGCTGGTAAAACAACATTATTTAATTGTATTTATGGTACATTGCCATTATCTTCAGGAAAAGTGTATTTAGCTGGCGACCGTATTGATCATATCCCTTCCTTTAAAAGAACTGAGAAGGGGATGGGGAGAACGTTTCAGAAGAACAATCTTTTTGAGGAATTAACAGTGGAAGAAAATGTACGTTTAGCGATTATGGGCAAAAAAAAATACCGCCTCAATATGATAAAACCTATGCAGAATTATACTGATTTAGCAGCAGAATGTCGTCGGTTACTAGAAGAATGGGAAATGATAGATCGGCGTGCTGTATTGGTCAAAGAACTTTCCTATGGTGAACAACGTTTATTAGAGATTATTTTATCCTTGAGCACAAATCCAGAAATTATTCTCTTAGATGAACCGACCTCAGGTATGTCGCCAACAGAAACAAGTAGATTTGTTAAACTAATCAAAAAAATACCTGAAAGTATTACTTTGGTTATTATTGAACATGATATGGAAGTTGTGTTTAGTTTGGCTAATAAAATCACTGTCCTCCACCATGGGACAGCGATGATGACCGCTAGCCCTGAAGAAATTCGAGGAAATCAAATGATCCAAGAAATTTACTTTGGAGGAGGGGCTTTGAGTCATGATTGAGCTAAAGGAAGTACATTCTTATTATGGTCATAGCCATATATTACATGGTGTTAATTTAAAGGTGAATAAGGGTCAGTGTGTTGCCCTTCTCGGTAGAAACGGTGCAGGCAAAACAACAACGATTCATTCTATTGCTGGGCTAGTTGTTCCTAAAGAAGGTGCCATTGCGTTCAAGGATAAAGAGCTTATTGGTAAAACACCTAATCATATTTCCAAAGCTGGTGTGGGTCTTGTACCTCAAGGGAGACGGGTTTTTTCTTCTTTAACGGTGAAAGAAAATTTATTAATAGCTGAAAGAAAAAGTACATCTAGTGAAAAACAATGGACAATTGAAGAAATCTATCAATTATTTCCGATATTAAAAGAACGTGAAGAGAATATGGGCAATGAATTATCAGGAGGCCAACAACAAATGCTAGCCATTGGCCGTGCGCTCCTGCTTAATCCAGACTTCTTATTAATGGACGAACCATCTGAAGGACTGGCACCTGTTATTATTGAACAAATCAAAAATATCATTTTAGATGTGAAGAAAACGGGATTATCCATGTTAATTGTGGAACAAAATATTGATTTAGCTTGTTGTGTAGCAGATGAGGTGATTATTTTAAACAAGGGAGAAGTCGTTTGGCAAGGGCTTCCCAACGAGCTATTGCATAATGAAGAGTTATTAAAAGTTCATTTAGGTGTTTAAAGTACCAAAAAGTATATCAAATCAATCACGAGCAGTTCATATTTCGTTGAACTGTTTCGTGATTATTTTTTATTCCCACTTTCTTATTTCAACTTTTTACAATTGAAATGTTCCTTTATGTTAAAAAGATTTCTGGATAGTTTGATTTAGGTGAATATTTATATTTATGTAGGAATGTGGAATCATTTCAAAAACAACCGATATAAATAGTATAATATACCTATAAAATTACTCGGGGGAAACATTCATGAATTTGTTTAAAAAAAGTTCGCGTGAAAAGTTAAATGAAGTGGTTGATGAAGGGAAGGGTGTATTGGATCTTGGTAATGCCTCTAAGTTTGCACGGCAATTAGATGTAATCAATTTAACTGAAACTGATTTACGTCTCATAAACAAGATTCAGCCAATCATTCATACGAACAGTGAACAATTAGTCAATCAATTTTATGATAATATATTTAAAGAGCAATCACTTATTAAAATTATTGAAGATTATAGTACGGTAGAGCGTTTGAAAGGAACGTTGATGAGACATATTGAAGAAATGTTTGCCGGAATAATAAATGAGGAGTATGTGGTGAAGCGATTAAGGATTGCCCATGTACATGTGAAAATAGGCTTACAAACGAAATGGTATATGTCTGCCTTCCAAGGATTATTATTATCGATTATCCAGCTTGTTGAAAAGATGGATCTTACATCTCGTGATTGTTGCCTTTTAATTACTGCCGTTACAAAAATTTTCAGCTTCGAACAACAATTAGTCTTAGAGGCTTACGATACAGAAATTGAGACAATAAAAGCAAAAGAAGAAGAAAAGAAGCAAGAAATAAGAGGGAATGTGGCAACAGAAACCGAAACCCTTGCTGCCATTTCTGAAGAAACGAATGCATCTTTCCAAGAATTAATTGCTCAAGCAGAAGAGATAGTTGACCATGCTGAGAAGGGGCAAGATTTTTCTCTACGCGCGAAGGATTATGCTGAAAACGGCAAACAATTTATCAATGAACAAGGTGAGTTAATGTTGACGATTGTCGACTCTGTTGCAGACATTAAAAAAGATGTAAAAAATTTATTATATGTGATGGATGAAATGCATGAAATTACGACAATTGTAACGGATATATCGAGTCAGACAAATCTCTTATCACTCAATGCTGCTATTGAGGCCGCTAGAGCAGGGGAACATGGACGTGGGTTTTCTGTAGTAGCAGAGGAAGTGAGAAAACTGTCTGATCAAACAAGATCATCTGTAGAAAATGTCTCACAATTAATCGCTAATACAAATGGTCAAATTAATAAATTAAGTGAATCGCTTCAAGAAGTAAGTAATACTGTCCAAGACGGTCAGTCTCATATGAAAGCGACAGAAGAACATTTTGAATATATTGTTGGTACAATGAAAGATACGATGCATCAGAATCAAAAGATTATGGAAGAAATCGATGAAATTGTTAACGTAGTCCATGTTTTAGGAAAAGGATTTGAAGAAGTCGCGTTTACAGCAGAGAACTTAACCTCAATCGCTCAAGAGATGTGACGATGAGAAAAAATATATAATGATAAATGAAAAGATATGCTAATTTAGGGCAGAAGTGTTGTCCAATCTAATCTAGCTTTTAATCTTAAACTGTATAACCCTTTCTATTAATAGAATCTTCTCAGCTATTTGCTCCTTTATCTTTCTTTGATGTTCGAGTGTTTTCTGTAGGAGTTTTTAAATAGTATAAATTACGAAGAAAAAGAAATTCTTCCGCTCTTGTTAACATGATCAACACTCTTGTTATTCTATCCCTACTTATTTACCTATTTGTGTAAAAATCAAACAAAATTTATCTAAGTAAAAGCTAGGTACACATGGTTGCACCTAGCTTTTATGACTTTTAACAAATGAGTAAGCAGCTGTCTTTTTATTCATGAGAAAAGGTAAAAAAGTTAATATAATAAGAGTTAAGCCACTTACTAAGAATATATTTTGAATCCCAAAAAGGTGAATAAGAATGGCTCCTCCAAGAGGGGAGATAAAAATCGTTGAACTTGTTAATGATTGATAAATACCAGCAATGGCACTCACTTCGTCTTCCTTTGGTATTGTTTGAATACAATAGTTAGTAATAATAATAGAAATGCCAGTTCCGATCCCGCATAAGACACCAAGGAGGAGAATATAGCTAAGGGAAAAGCCTTTTTCTAAAAAGCTAAGGCCAGTAAAGCCTAGACCAAGACTAAGAAGGGCAAAACTAAGCCATCTCTCTAACCGCAAAAATCGTTCTTTTTTACTAATGAAATAGATTGTAAATACTGAACCGCACCCGATACTTGCAATCAATAGTGTCATATATACAGGTTTTGTTGGTGCAATCAGGTGAAATAAAGCAGGGAATTGTGCGTCCACTAATTGGATAATGAACATTCCTACAATATTTAATGATAAGACCATCATTAAAGTAGGAGCACGATATAAACTTTGCCAACTGGCTTTCCATTGATTAATAAAAGTATTGTCAACAGTATCACTCCGTAATTGCGTATACTTTGCTTTTGTTCGTATGATATTTCGCAAAGAAAACAATAACCATGCAGAGATCATAAAAGCGAAAGCATTAAATAGTAATAAGTGTTTTGCAGGTAATAAGGTGAGTAATGCGCCACCTATTAATGGAGCGATGATTTTTGCTGCTTGATTCACCCCCCCATTCCAAGAAACAGCCTTTAGTTTTAGATGAGCTGGAATGAGTTCATGAACTAAACCTTGTTGAGCGGGAAAGTGAACAGTACCGACAAAAGACCGAAGTGCCAATAAAATGAGGGCTAACCAGGGAGTGCTTGCAAAGAATAGCAAGATTGTAAGAAGTACCGTTACTAAATCAGCACATCCCATAAGGATTATTTTATTGCGCTTCTGCACAAAAATACCAGAAAATTGCGAAAACAAAACTTGTGGTAAAGCATAAGCAATAGGTATGAAAGCAAGTAGAAAAGAACTCGTTTGCCAAACATACCCGAATAGGACCATAATCGCTACCATGTCAAACCATTGACCGATCATTGATAGGCAATAAGAGAAAAATAACCTATTGTATCCTTTGATTTCCCATATGGAACGGGGAATTTCTTTTGTTTGCCATGGCGAAGGGAGCTGCTGAGTGCGTGTTTCCACCGTACTCAGCAATTCTTCTATTTTGATTTTTGCTATTTCATAAGGAAAATGTTCCATGGTTTATAAGACAAGTTCGCCAATATTAGTTACTGGTTGCTCATCATGCTTTTGTACAACATTAATTTCACCTTTAAAAGATTGATTGATCTTTTTCTTTAAAACCCCTTTTGTTGACTCATCTACAACTAAAATATCCCCTGCTAAAATAATTTCTGAGATATGGTCAATATCTTCATTTGTTAACATGTCATTGATTGTTAGTTGACCTTGTATGATTACCGTTGTTTGTGGATCTAACTGTTTAAAGTTACTCGAAAACCATGTCTCCTCTTTTACTGCTATATAGTTCTTAGCATAAACAAATACTTCATTTTCGAGATTCGTTAATTTTTCAAAGAGAATATCTTCTGTACCTTCTGGACACAAGATATAAGATAATGAATGAATAGCAGAGAATGCCTCATTCAATCCTTCTCTAGTTACAGTAGAATCAATAAATATCGGTTTGGATGTATAGATCAAGTGTTGTTTATATCTCTTAATATTATGTTTATTTAAATGGGTTTGAGTTGAGAGTACTTGATACCCTTTTGGGATAATGAATTGTTTACCGTTAATACTTAATTTTCCTGAGATTAAAGATTGTTGGAAATCATAATAATGGATTGTGCCGTTAATATCTAATCTCTCAATTTTTTCTTTCAATAATGTTAAATCAACATGCTCATCAATTGTCACTTTCCCATTAACTAATAGAGTTGTGCCTTCATCTAGCCCGGCTAAATATCCTGTTGTTAAATGAAGGTTCCCATTTTCTAATTTAGGTTCTGCTCCTTTATAACTGACCAATGTCCCATTTGTTGTTAATAGTTTGGATTGGATTGCGCCTTTTAAGTGAGGCGGAGAATAGATGACACCGTTGACAATAAATGTAATGTTCTTTTGCTGAAGTTCTTCAAGTGTGACATCTACATTCACAATGATCACCCCATTGATAAATACCATTTCATGGTCATCCACAATTTTTAAATATGCAGAATCAACCTTGAAGACACCATTAGCCATTTTTACATTCTTCTCGACCATAATCGTTTGACCTATATTTTTTATATTTAATTTTGGCACAAGGTATGCATTCTTTTGCGAATAGACGAGTAATCCGACATTGTTAATCTTTTCAATATCTTGAATGCTTTCTTCAGTCGCTTGAATAAGATTTAAAACCCCGACATTACTATATTTTTGTCCCATTATTCATTCTTCCTCCTCTAAAATCTTGCGTAGTTTTTTAATTGCCTTTGCTAAATGATACCTAACAGTTGAAGCTGATAAGTCGAGCTTTATAGCAATTTCATCACTATTTAAGCCAATCCAGTATTTTTTGAAAATGATATCACTTTCAATAGCTGTTAATTGGCTAAGTAACTCTACCATTTCAATTGAGGTTTTCATTAAGGTAGGTAAAATCACTTCTTCATTTTGGTCAATATTCATTTCTCGCTTGAATTTTCTCCGCTGATCAATCAGTTGATTTTTCATGACACGGTAAAACCAAGCTTTTTGCTTATGTTTTGGCCAAGAAGATAAATCACTTAGATGCATGGCCTTTTCTAAAGCTTGTTGGATCAAATCCTGTGCTTCATGCTCATCATAAGCAATAGATGAAGCAAACTTATATAAATCATCGCGCAATGATAAATAAATAGATTGCAATACAATCACCTTTATTCCATGGAAAGATAGTTTTTCTTCTCAGCTTCATATAGATAACGAAATAGATACTTAAAATGTTGGTGGAAAATAAAAAAGTTTTGAGAAAAGTGAAATTTTGAACAACAGATCTAGAAAATGTTTTTAGCAAGAATGAAATATAGGAATTTTCTTCCTAACTAGAAATTTCTAATGAAAACTGAGCAAAAGGGGTTCTGCCGGGTTCCCTTCATTTGACCATGCCTACATAATTGAATATGTACATCGTTCTCTTCACATTTATAATGCCTGATACTCTAGCTTATCATGGGAAACTTTTCTTTACCTTAAAGCATATATCTTTTATTCCTCTTATGAATAGTACGTATTAATATTTAGAATTTAACAAATATACAAACAATGGTACGATAGGTAGTAGTTATGTGATTATTTCTAGCACGATAAGGGGGTTATAAGATGAAGGTCTCACTATTTGCTACTTGTTTAGTGGATATGTTTAACAGTAAAGCAGGAGTAGCAACTGTAGAATTATTAGAAAGGCTAGGCTGTGAGGTAGATTTTCCTGAAAATCAAGTATGTTGTGGTCAACCATCTTACAATAGTGGTTACGTAAAAGAATCAAAGGATGCAATGAAGAGGATGATAGAAACCTTTAGCCATTCTGAATATGTGGTTTGCCCATCTGGTTCATGTGCATATATGTTTCATGAATATGAGCAACTATTTAAAGACGATCCACATTGGGGGCCGCAAGCGAAAGAATTAGCTAAAAAAACATATGAATTAACAGAGTTTATCGTAGATGTGTTAAAAGTGGAGGATGTAGGCGCAAGCTATCAGGCAAAAGCTACTTATCATACTTCCTGTCATATGACACGCTTGTTAGGTGTAAAAGAAGCGCCGTTGAAATTATTATCACATGTAAAGGGATTAGAGTTTAAGGAATTGCCAAATAAAAGTCAATGCTGTGGATTTGGTGGAACATTTTCAGTAAAAATGGGAGCCATCTCAGAACAAATGGTAGATGAAAAAGTTGCCCATATTAATGAAACAGGAGCAGAGCTTTTAATTGGCGCTGATGGCGGTTGTTTAATGAATATTGGTGGACGAATTGATCGCGTGGGCGAACCAGTTAAAGTGATGCATATTGCTGAAGTATTAAATAGTAGAACAGAAGGATAGGGTGATTGATATGCCAATGAGGATTGGAAATGAGCAATTTACTGATCGTGTAACATCTGGTTTAGAAAATCGCTTTATGAGAGGGGCGGTTTCAGGGGCGCAAGATCGCTTGGAAGTGCGTAGACAAGATGCAGCCAATGAATTGGGTGATTGGGAAGAATGGCGAGCACATGGGGAAGAAATTAGACAACATGTATTAGAAAATCTAGATTATTATCTATTTCAACTAAGTGAGAATGTAGAAAAGTTAGGCGGACATGTTTTCTTCGCGCAAACATCAGAAGAGGCGAATGATTATATTAAAGGAGTAATTAAGAAGAAAAATGCCAAGAAAGTAGTAAAATCGAAGTCGATGGTGACAGAAGAAATCGATCTCAACCATCATTTAGAATCGGTTGGGTGTGAGGTCATTGAAACAGATTTAGGTGAATATATTTTGCAAATTGATGAACATGATCTTCCATCACATATAGTAGCTCCGGCTTTACACAAAAATAAAGAGCAAGTAAAAGATGTGTTTACTAGAAAACTAGGTTACCAGGGAACAGATAGACCGGAGGAATTAACAAAACATGCTAGGAAAATGCTGAGAAATGAATATTTAACAGCAGATGTAGGTATAACAGGGTGTAATTTTGCCGTCGCTGAAACAGGTTCAATTTGTCTTGTTACGAATGAAGGAAATGCCGACTTATCAACTTCTTTGCCCGATACACAAATCACTGTAATGGGAATGGAGAGACTTGTGCCATCGTTTACAGAATTAGAAGTATTGGTAGGAATGCTTTCTCGTAGTGCAGTCGGACAAAAATTACCAAGTTATGTTACCGTTTTAAGTGGTCCAAAAGAAGAGGGAGCAGTGGATGGTCCTGAAGAGTTTCATTTAGTTATTGTTGATAATGGTCGTTCAAATATTTTAGGTGGAGAATTCCAATCGATCCTACAATGTATACGCTGTGCCGCTTGTGTAAATGTCTGTCCCGTTTACCGTCATGTAGGCGGACATTCATACGGATCCATCTACTCAGGTCCAGTTGGTGCAGTACTCTCTCCATTACTTGGGGGTTATGAAGACTATAAAGAGCTTCCTTATGCTTCCACATTGTGCGGGGCGTGTACGGAGGTTTGTCCGGTGAAAATACCCTTGCATGACCTCCTTCATAAACATAGGCAAGTCATTGTTGAAAAAGAAGGAAAAGCACCCATCTCTGAAAAATTAGCGATGAAAGCTTTCGGCCTTGGAGCAGCTTCTCCTGCCTTATATAAAATGGGTGGGAAATTTGCTTCCAAGGCGGTTGGTCCATTTTCTGATGGCACAAAGCTTACAAAAGGTGTCGGTCCGTTAAAGGCATGGACTGAAATTCGTGATTTTCCTGCTCCGCAAAAAGAAAGATTTCGTGACTGGTTTAAACAAAGGAGCAAGGAGGAAAAGAATCATGGCGATAGAAAATAGAGAAATATTTCTTAAGAAAATTGCAGCGCGTCTAGGAAAAGATGAAGTGAGCAAGAAGATAGAAAAACCGCAGTGGAAATATGCACCACAAAAGCGGGTATTAAAGGGGGCATCACAGAGCCAATTAATTGAGGTTTTAAAGAACCAATGCAAATTAATTCACACGGATTTGATTGAAACAAGTTTAGCAAACTTGCCGCAAACATTAGAGGACCGAGTGTCAGATTACGGGGGTGAATCCATCGTAACTTGGCGTGATAGTAGATTAAAAGAATGGGGTGTTACATCTAAGCTTGATGAATTGCATAAGCAAGGTGTAGCGTACTATGAATGGAATCATGAAGCTGAAGCAGAAAATATCGCACTAGCAGAAAAGGCGAATATCGGCTTAACGATTAGCGAGATTACCCTTGCAGAATCGGGAACTGTCGTATTATTTAGTGATAAACATAAAGGAAGAACAGTAAGTTTCTTACCAGAAAAATCAATTATACTTGTACCTAGAAGTTCTATCGTACCGAGGATGACACAAGCAGCGGATTATATTCGCGAAAAAATAAAAGAATCAGGAGTAATCCCTAGTTGTATTAACTTTATAACTGGACCGAGTAATTCTGCTGATATTGAAATGAACTTAGTCGTCGGTGTACATGGACCAATAAATGCAACTTATATGATTATCTCTGATTTATAAGCTTACTGTGGAACAAGGGGATTGGCAAAATTAGAATCCGAACAAATACTAGGGAATAGTGTTTGTTCGTTTTTTTATGGACATTTTTCATTTTGTTATAATTTTCGTCATGGCTTTTTCTCATATGTAGGCCCATTCATTCATCATACATGTATACACCTACTGGAAATGAACTGGTTATTTCCGTTTTATTCTCACTTATTTATTTTTTAAATATAATTTTTTGGTTTGTTTCTTTTCTTTTAGTGGTACATTTATTTTAAAGAAAGAAATCATTGTTTCTTCTTAAATATAGGAAAAAAATAATTATTCGCAAAATAATTTTTATTGCTAATTTATGATATAATGACCATGTAAAAATTAATAGACAAGGAGTAATCGCTATGCTGAAAGATCTATTTATAGGCTTATCTCAAAATCAATTTTTAAATAGTGCAGCAAAAAAATATGGTTTAAAACTCGGTGCTCAAAGTGTCGTTGCGGGTACAAATATTGAAGAAGCGATTGTTAGGATTAAGGAATTAAATGCCCATGGTATCTCATGTACAGTAGATAATCTAGGGGAATTTGTTAATCAAAAAGAGGATGCGACTGCAGCAAAAGAACAAATCTTAGCAGTTGTTGAAGCGATTCATGAGCATGAAGTGGATGCCCATATTTCGTTAAAACCCTCTCAATTAGGTTTAGACATTGATTACTCCTTTTGTTTGGAGAACTTAAAGGAAATAGTAAGTAAGGCTCATGAGTATGGCATCTTTATCAATTTTGATATGGAGGACCATGGCCGTTTGCAACCTTCTTTTGATTTGTTGGATGAATTGTCAAAAAGTTATGATAATATAGGAACTGTGATCCAAGCCTATTTTTATAGAGCAATAGAAGATATACAAAAATATAAAAATTATCGTTTGCGTATTGTAAAAGGCGCATATAAAGAACCAGCTGAAGTTGCTTATACTTCTAAAGAAGATATTGATAGCAACTATATTAAACTAATAGAATTTCATTTGTTACATGGTAAATTCACGTCCATTGCGACACATGATCATCATGTAATTAATCATGTGAAGAAATTTGTAAAGGAACATGATATTCCAAATGACCAATTTGAATTCCAGATGTTATATGGATTCAGAAAAGAAATGCAATTAGAGCTTGCGAAAGAAGGTTATCATTTTACCACATATATTCCTTTTGGTGATGACTGGTACGGCTATTACATGAGACGTCTTGCAGAAAGACCACAAAACATTAATCTCGTTGCAAAACAAGTATTTAATAAGAAGACGAATACCATTCTTGGTGTTGCTGCTGGGGCGTTCTTACTTGGTAGATTATCTAAAAAGAAAAAATAGACTGATATAATAAAAGGTTCCAAATTGGAGCCTTTTTTTGATTATGGAAAATAGAGTGTAAGGAAAGAGGCTGGGACATAATTAAACGAGCTAACCTCAAAAAAGAACAATAACAAATGAAGATCTTAAAACGTCATTTGCATAAAAAGTCCGTTCCATTGCGCTCACGTACACTCGCTTTCCGCGGGGAGGGGTGATCCTCCTAAGGCATTGCCTGTGGGGTCTCAGCTTTCCCTCTATTTCCCGCAGGAGTCGAGTGTCTTCCGCTCCATTTCACTATTCTTGTCATATAAGGGTTCAAATCACACGAAAAACCGAATCATTAGATGTTAGATACTACTAATCATAAGGATAAATCATTAGCTAGAATACTTAAGTCTCAGCCTCGTCACACTCTCCTTCTATTCATTTTAGAGCAATTTTTCAATGTCATTCGTTAATTTTTCAGGTTCGGTTGTAGGCGCATATCTGTCGTATACTTTCCCGTTCCGGTCAATAAGAAACTTGGTGAAATTCCATTTAATATTTTTTGAAAGTACACCTTTCTTCGCTTCTTTTAAATAAGCAAACAGTGGATCTGTGTTATCGCCGTTTACATCTATTTTTGCAAACATAGGAAAGGAGACACCATAATTCACTTGACAAAATTCTGTTGTTTCATCGATATTCGCGAATTCCTGATTGTTAAATTGAGCACATGGAAAGCCAAGGATGATAAAGCCTTTTTCTTTATACTTTTCATATAGCTCTTGTAATCCTTCAAACTGAGGAGTAAGGCCGCATTTACTTGCCGTATTTACGATTAAGATTACTTTTCCCTCAAAATCTTTTAACTGTTGCGGTTGACCATTTGTTTTGTTTACTTCAAAGTCATAAATGGTTTTCATTATTTTTTCCTCCAAATATAAAGTAGAATTGTTTTAGCCCAATAGACTATTTATAGATAGAATTCAGCTTGTTCATTGTAAAGCATGGATTCGCTTAATTCTTTTCTTACCCTATTAATATGGTTATTCATTAATTGCCGCGCTTCATCACCATTTCCTGATGCAATTGCCAAGTAAATTTCACGGTGTTCTTCCATAGTAGATTTTTCCCGTTTATTGTTTTTGGCAAACCGATTTGACCTTGTTACTTTAATTGTATTTTTCATATGTTCAGTAAGGTTAGTCATAAGATTGATAAATATAGTATGGTGTGACGCATAAACGATATGTAAGTGGAATTGAAAATCCGCGAGTATGCCGTCTTCTGGTGTGGATGCCGTTTCCATCGATAAAAGCGAATGACGAATATTGGCTATATCTGTTGATGTCGCTCTAGTGGAAGCCAAGCCAGCACACTCCACTTCTAAAATTTTTCGTAAATCTAACATTTCATATATATTTGTCTTCGGATTAGCAGAAAGGATAGGTGCTTCAGAAGTTAAATACTCAACTGATTTAATGTATGTTCCACTCCCTTGCCTAATCTCTAAGACACCTTTCATTTCTAAAATTCTCAATGCTTCTCTAATTGATGTTCTGCTAGAGGAAAAGAGAGTTGCTAATACTCTTTCAGGGGGGAGGCGATCTCCTGGTGATAGTTTTTGATTGATAATGTATCCTTCTAATTGTTCGGTAATAATCATATGTATTTTTTTCTTTTGCGACATGATTTCCACTCCCTTTCATATCATCATACAAAAAAAGGGAAAATGCAGCAATTTTAAATTTTTAATTATTGATTTTTTTGAATTTTCTTGTACAATGAGAACATGTTAGACCAATTTTCTCAAAATTCAATAATTGGTCTGTACAATTTTGATTTGTAAGGAGAGACTAAACAGATGAAAACAACAGAGGGCAATCAAACGAATAAGCAAGAATTAGTAAGCGCTTTATTGAGCTTTTTAACAGATGAACAAGTATCTATCAATGAAACCATCCTTGACTTACATAGTAAAGATGAATCCTATCATAAAGGTAGTCATCCTGATATTGTTGTTTATCCAAAAAATGCTAGTGAAGTCAGTCAAATTATACAGAAGGCGGGAGAATTCCAAACGCCGATTATTCCTTTTGGGGTTGGGTCAAGTTTAGAGGGACATGTCATTCCTTACAAAAAGGGAATAACAATGAATTTTGCTGAAATGAATAGAATTTTAGAAGTAAAGGAAGAAGACTTTTTAGTAAAGGTTCAACCAGGTGTGACTCGTTCGCAACTAAATAAAGAGTTGAAAAAGTACGGTTTGTTTTTCCCTGTTGACCCAGGTGCTGATGCTACATTAGGCGGGATGGCGGCAACCAATGCAAGTGGAACAACTTCAGTTAAATATGGTGTAATGAGAGATCAAGTACTAGATTTAGAAGTTGTTTTAGCTGATGGGGAAATCATACATACCGGTAGTTTAGCCGCTAAGTCTTCTTCTGGCTATCATTTAAATGGATTATTTGTCGGATCAGAAGGGACTTTAGGCTGCTTTACTGAGTTGACGTTAAAAGTGTATGGTATTCCAGAATTCCAAATGGCTGGTAGAGCAACTTTCCCTACAATTGATGATGCAGTTGGTGCTGTGGTTGGCATTCTACAAGCTGGTATTCCGATTGGCAGAGTTGAGTTGGTAGATGAAGCTTCAATTAATCAAGTGAATCTGTATAGTGAGACCAATTACGAGATTAAACCAACGTTATTTTTAGAATTTCATGGTAATGAAGCAGGTCTTCAACAAGATGTTGAATTCATGAGAGAAATTGTAGCTGATTTCCATTGTCAAGATATTACATTTGAGACGGATACGGCTGCACGTAACCTTTTATGGGATGCAAGACATAATTTAGCTTACGCTTATGTACACGGCTATCCAGGTAAAAAAATGATGGTAACAGACGTATGTGTACCGATCTCAGAATTAGCGGGTGCTGTTACATACGCAAGAAAATGCCTCGATGAGATTCATTTAATTGGTGGTTTGACAGGGCATGTAGGAGACGGAAACTTCCATTCGCTTGTTATGATTGATTTGAATAATGAAGAAGAAGTAAATAAAGCAAAACATTTCAATGAACAACTTGTCTTGTATGCCTTAGAGAAGGGTGGCACTTGTACTGGCGAACATGGTGTTGGGGTAGGAAAAATGAAATATCAAGAACAAGAACATGGGAAAGCGTTAGATGTGATGAGGAAGATAAAGAATGTCTTAGATCCTAATCATATCTTAAATCCAAATAAGGTGATTCCTTTTAAAGGTGAGGGGGAGAGTTAATTGAAACTTCTAGAAACGATTAGTAATTTGGCAGGTAAGTACTTTGCTGTTCTTGTGATAATTGCAGCAGTGGTTGCCTATCTTTATCCTCCGCTATTCCTCGTATTTGGTGGTTATATTACGTTGTTACTTGGGATAGTAATGTTTGGTATGGGTTTAACTTTAAAGCCAGTGGATTTCAAGTTGGTATTTTCACATCCACTTCCAGTTTTACTTGGATTTGTGGCTCAATTTACGATTATGCCATTGACTGCATTTGCTATCGCCTACTTACTGCAATTACCTCCTGAGTTAGCTGCTGGTTTAGTCTTACTAGGGTCAGTTCCTGGGGGAACAGCATCAAATGTTATGGTGTATTTAGCTAAAGGGAATGTACCGCTATCGATTACGATGACTTCAATGTCGACTCTTTTAGCCCCAATCATGACACCTCTTATTCTTTTAGCATTGGCAGGTCAATGGATGCCAGTAAATGCTTGGCAAATGTTCTTGTCCATTATACAAGTCATTATTATCCCAATTATCTTAGGGATTGTTGTACAGAAACTATTACCTACACTGGTTGAAAAAAGTTTAAATGTCGTACCACTAATTTCTGTTACAGCCATCATCATTATTGTCACAGCTGTTGTGGCCGGAAATGCAGAAAAGTTAGCAACTGCTGGTCTTTTAGTCTTTATCGCGGTAATGCTACACAACGCAGCTGGTTTACTTTTAGGTTATTTAGCTGGCCGTATATTTAAAATGGATGAAGGCACACGAAGGGCAATATCCATTGAGGTGGGCATGCAAAATTCTGGTTTGGGCGTAACATTAGCACTAGCTCATTTTGGTCCAGTTGCGGCTATTCCAAGTGCTTTAGGTGCGGTTTGGCATAATATTTCTGGACCTATCCTAGCAACTTATTGGGCGAAGCGTCCAGTTAAGGATACTAAACCAGTAGAAATTAAAAATAAAGTTGTATAATTAAAAAGAGCATCCGAAAAAAACTAGTACCTGTAGATAAAACACACAAAAAAATAGTGTTGATCTACAGGTATTTTATATACTTAAACTTTTGTCCAAAGAAATAGGAGACAACACGAGTAAGCTACTTTTACAATACAAGTCCAAAATATCAGGAACTACTGAAAAAGCATGGATTAGGTCAGTCTGTGGCTATAAGGGAAACTGTTGGGGTAACGCTACTCTAGAATCTTTCTTTGGACATAGATGTATGATAACCATTATCGATATCAATGGAATCTAAAAAAGATGACCCCTAAACAATATAGAGATCATCAGTTAAAATTCTTACCTTTTTTTATTATATCGTTGAATTAGGGAACAGCTTAAAATGGATGTTCCTTTTATTATTATTGTACAACAGCGATAATCCCTTGTTCTTCGTCTAGTACGAGGTTTATACCTGCATATGGATCGCGATTAAGAAATTCTTCTAACCATAATCTTAATGCTTCGATAATATTCGCTGTAATTAAGACTTGCATACGACCGCCAACATGAGATTCTGCAGAGAAACCATAATCGTCATCATACATGAGCTCGATTTCGACTTCTTCTAGCTTCACTTGTTTTTTACGAGAAATGTATACGCATAATGCATTGACAATATCTTGTTCAGGAATAATTAATTGTTCCATGGATTTGGTTCCTGTTTTTTCTTTTTATCTTTAATCATTGTAAAGATTTTACGAATAATCATAATGACAAAGACAATAGCTAAAACATTGACAAGTAAACCAAGAATACTACCTAACATACCCATATTTCCAAAAAGGCCGCCAAATAATAATCCCGCGAGTCCACCTAGCATAAGTCCTTTCATTAATCCGCCAGAGAAGAAACCGCCATTATTCTTTTGTTGTTGATTTGTAGCCGTGTTGTTTTTTTGTTGTTGGTTATTTTGAACATTCGATTGGTTGTTATTGTTTGTTGTGCTGTTATTAAAGTTAACACCTTTTTTACCTGATTTATAAGATTTCGCTTCAACAGTTGAAACCTGGTCTTGGAAGATTGTTGGGCCTACTGGTGAAAAGACAAGTGCTGCAGTAAGTATGGCTGCAAAAATTTTTTTCATTATCTATAGTTCCCCCTAATAGTGTATTACTACTTATTATATCAAAATAGGTTAACAATTTGTAAGCAAAATTAGATTGTGCGTTTTTTGACATAATTCATTTAGGCCGTTATTCATTGCAATGATGAAAGAAGTTAGCTATAATTTTCGCGATATAGATAATTTTCAGAAAGGTTGTGTTTGCTTGAACAAATACTCACTTGCTTTTGCAAAAGAAAAGGACCAGCAAGATCAATTGGCAAAATATCGTAAGGAATTTTACTTGAGAGACGATTTAATATATCTAGATGGCAACTCGTTAGGATTATTATCTAAAAGAGCTGAACAATCACTAAATGAAGTCATTCAATCATGGAAGGAATACGCGATTGATGGTTGGACCGAGGGAAAGGCTCCGTGGTATTATATGGCCGAAACAATTGGGGCAAGGATGGCCAAACTAGTTGGTGCTAAGAAAGCAGAAGTTATTGCATCAAATTCTACAACTGTTAATTTGCATCAAATATTGGCTACCTTTTTCCAACCAAAGGAAGGGAAAAATAAAATTATTGCTGATGAGCTAAACTTTCCGTCTGATATTTATGCGATCAAAAGCCATCTTCGTATGAGAGGCTATTCAGAAGAACATTTCATTAGTATACAAAGTAGAGATGGGCAATTTATTCGTGAAGAAGATATTATTGCAGCGATGGATGAAGAAGTGGCACTGATTATTTTACCAAGTGTTTTGTATCGAAGTGGACAAATTCTACAAATGAAAAGGTTAGTCGAAGAAGCCCATAAAAGAGAGATATTAATTGGCTTTGATTTGTGTCATTCGATTGGGGCTATTCCCCATTCCTTAACAGAATGGAATGTTGACTTTGCCTTTTGGTGCAATTATAAACATCTAAATGGTGGACCTGGTGCTGTAGGTGGTTTATATATCAATGAAAGGCATCATGGAACAGCTCCTGGCTTAGCTGGCTGGTTTGGTTCTCATAAACAGAAACAATTTGACATGGAACATGAGATGACTCTAGCAGATGATGCAAGTGCCTATCAAATGGGCACACCACAAATTTTAAGCATGGCACCATTATTGGGCGCGCTTTCTATGTTTGATGAAGTGGGCATAGAGGCTATTAGGGAAAAGTCTTTGCAATTAACAGAGTATATGATGATCTTAATTCACAATGAATTAAAACCTTTTGCCTTTCAACTTTACAACCGAAAAGATGAGAGTAGAGGAGCACATATTTTACTTGGACATAGAGAGGCAGCGAGAATATGCAAAGCTTTAAAGGCGGAAGGAATCATTCCTGACTTCCGCATGCCAGATGGAATCCGTTTAGCCCCTGTCTCTTTATATAATTCGTTTGAAGATGTTTGGCGTGCGATAAGCATACTGAAGAAAATTATGGAAGAAGAAACATATAAAAAATTCGAAAATAAACGAGGAGTGATTGCCTAATGGGACATTGGATAGATATTTCTCAGCAACTACACAATGGGATGGCACATTGGCCAGGAGATGAAGCTTTTTCTTATAAGTTATCTGCAACGAGAAAAGAGACCGGTTCGGTTAACATTGGTCAACTGTCAACAAGTATACATATCGGTACCCATGTAGATGCCCCGTTTCATTTTATAGAAGATGGCACAAAAACAGATGAACTGGATATTAATTTGTATATTGGTAGAGCTAAGCTGATTGATTTATCAGGAGAAGATAGAATTACGACAGCCCTATTAGAGCGGTTCCCATTACAAAATGTAAAGCGACTATTAATCAAAACGAGTAATGAGGCTAAACCAAAGCATTTTCCGACAAGTGTACCTGTCATAAGTGAAGATGTCCCGCAATATTTACAAAAATGTGGGGTGGAACTGATTGGTGTTGATTTTCCGTCAGTGGATGAATTGGATAGTAAAGCATTACCTATTCACCATAAGCTCCATCAACACAGTATTCATATACTAGAGAATATCGTTGTACATGATATTGCACAGGGTGACTATGAACTGATTGCCCTTCCCCTAAGAATTGCAGGCGGAGATGGCAGTCCAGTAAGAGCAGTAATAAGAAAATTAGAAGGAGGAGGTGCGTAATGACAAAAAAAGAAGGGCAGCCTCCGTTTGAGAATGAAAAAGGGATACACACCTCATTCGAAGAAAATATGACATATGGTGAATACCTGCAACTAGATCAAGTACTAGGCGCGCAAAAAAGGTTGTCTGGTCATCATGATGAGATGTTGTTTATTATTATTCACCAAGTATCTGAATTATGGATGAAACTTATCTTACATGAAATACAATCAAGTATTGCAGCCATTGAAGCGGATGACTTGTCAACAGCCCAAAAATGTTTATCTAGGGTAACGAAAACGCAATCACAAATTATTCAAGCTTGGGACGTTCTATCCACTCTTACACCATCTGAGTATATCGAGTTCCGACCTTTCCTCGGACAAGCATCAGGCTTCCAATCTTATCAATATCGTATGATTGAGTTTGCTTTAGGGTATAAAACACCGCATGTGCTAAAAATCTATCAAAAAGATGCAGACTTGAAAGAAGAGTTGTTGAAATCCTTTGCAGCCAAAAGCCTCTATGATGTGAGTATCCATTGTTTACATCGTAATGGATTAACAATTGATGAGATGATTCTAAGTAGAGATGTTCAAGATACTTATGAATATAATGAATCGGTTAAAGAAGCATGGAAAACGGTGTATTTAAATAATGAGAAGTATTGGGAGCTCTATGAGTTAGGTGAAAAACTAGTAGATATTGAGGATTCGTTTCAACAATGGAGATTTAGACATATGAAAACAGTAGAGAGAATAATAGGTTTTAAGAAAGGGACAGGTGGCTCATCAGGCGTCGGTTATCTAAAGAAAGTCATCGATCAACAATTTTTCCCTGAGTTATGGATGATAAGAACAGAATTATAAAAGGTTAAATAGTAATGGGATAAAAGTCTCTTTGTATGAATGGATGTTAGAGGCTTTTTTCTGCTATTATGGCAAATTGTTGGGTGAATGAATGAAAAGATAGGAATTAATCATTCAGTAGGTAAAAAGTAGGCATTTATAACAGGATTCGATTATTTTATACTTAAATTTCTGAATATTTAGGTATTTAATCTCTTGTCATATTTTACTAATATTACTATATTTATTCTTAATTGATGGAACAATTGAAACGAGAAGGGAGGAGGGAGTATTCGAAAGATTATTTCGGTCATTGGTAATAGTTTATTTGTCCTTCTCATTTTATTAGGTGTTCTTTCTTTATACACTTTAATCACTAGTGACCAGAATCAAGAAAGGCCACCATCTTTATTTGGCAGAAGTCTTCTTATTGTATTAACAGGAAGCATGGAGCCGAGCATCTCACCGGGTGATGTTGTTGTGATTAAACAATCTCCGTTTAATCAAATTAAAGAGAATGATGTGATTACATATAGGAATGGGGCAGACTTTGTCACTCATAGAGTAACTGAAGTAGCTAAGGATGAATCTGGCTCATATTTTAAGACGAAGGGCGATGCAAATAATACAGAGGATGAAACGAAGATACGGACTGAACATCTAACAGGAAAAGTGGAGTGGGTGTTGCCAAAGGTAGGCTCCATAGCTGAATTCCTAATCAGTCCATTTGGTTTAAGTGTGATGTTTTTCATCGTCCTCGTCATTATTTTTTCGGACAAGCTGTTTAAAAGGAGAAACAAAAAAATAAACATAAATGAATTTGAGGGGGAGAAGAGTTGAAAACGAAATTATCGTTAAGTTCATTAGCATTATTATTAATTGCTACAGCTATTTTTGGGACTGTTGCTTATTTTTCTAAAAGTTTTACGAGTACAGGAAATACAGTACAAGCAGCAAAATTTAATGTGAACGCGGTGAATGAAAATGGTGAGACGATAGGTAATGGACAGTTCTCCTTAGGTGAAAATTTTTACCCAGGGATGGAGCCTGTCAAAGTGTATGCTTTTGAAATTCAAAAGAATGATACGGAGTTGCCCGTTGAATATCAAGTGGATTTAATTCCATCGGGTAAATTATTCCCTGCCAATGGAAACTCGCCAATTGTTTTGTCATTAGAAAGAAAAGTGAATGGGGAATGGAAAGAAATCGATCATACCTCAACATTTAAACCGACAGTGGATAACGAGCAATTTCGTATCTTCGCAAGATGGCCGCATGGTGACAATGATATTAATTTCCAAGGGAAAACAGGGAACTTGAAACTGAACGTTGTTGCTACGCAAGTGGATGAAGAGGAAGGGCCACCGTATTATACTGGTTCCATCGCTTTTAAGGCCACTCCTTCAGGGAATCTCAGAACAACAGCAAATAAAGAAGTGAATTTCTATAAAAATGACCAAGGTAATAAAGTCATTGAAGTGAAGATGGGAGAAGGTAATGGAGACTTCGAGAAAAAAGTCGGTAATTTTACAATAACGGAATCACAAGAGGGAGGAAATACATGGTATAAAGTCGTGACTGATCATGAATATTACGCAGGAGAAAAAGTTTGGAAATTAACAGCGGATCGTGTCAATACTTCCCAGTCTGGTGTAATTGATTTTAGAAAAGAGTCAAATGTTTATTTGACTATTGAATCACAGCAGTTATACAAATGGTTTACGGGAAATAAATAATGAAGGCAGGCAACTACAGCTTACAGTTGAATGGTTTTAGTTAGAGTTTAAGAAGGGGGCAAGGTGGTTGTTATTATATGAATCAATATATATCTTCTTTTCAGCCTAATCTAATAAGAAAAGGGGTAAAGAATGATATATACGAGTAATCTACAAGATATAACGATAGACAGGCTATCAGGTTTTTTTGTTGGATGGGGGAATTATCCGCAACCAGACACGCATTTATACCTCATGCAAAATAGCTATAAAGCGATTGTGGCCATTGATGAAACAAACGAAAGAGTTGTTGGCTTTATTACGGCTATTAGTGATGGTGTGATTTCGGCATACATTCCGCTGCTAGAAGTACGACCAGACTATCAACAGCAAGGAATTGGAGAAACCCTTGTAAAGATGATGTTACAGGAGCTGAGCGATATTTATATGATTGACTTATCTTGTGATGATGATTTAATTCCTTACTATGAAAGGTTCGCCATGAAAAAGGGGAATAGCATGATTATACGCAATTATGAGAGACAGTCTGGGAGAAAGATTAAGAGATCGATATAAACATGTTCTCACATTAAAACGGGCAAATGCTATTCCGATAGCTGTGCTCGTTTTTTTGTATTGGAAAAGAAATGAAATGGAAAGATGTTCACAGATGTTTGTGAACACAAAAAGTTGATGGTATCCTGCAGATTCATTTGCCCTGACTGGTTGTCTTTATTTTGCCCAGGACTTCCAGTATGCTTAGGTTAAGAGCAACTGTAAGGAGGATACATATGAAGCAAATCTATAGTGATATTATTCAATTTAGAGGCAATCATTATGATTATGGTTTTTTGCAAGGGGAATTATTAAAGGACTCATTGTCCTTGAAAAATAGAGAAGACCAGTGGAAGGTAAGGAAGCCGCGCTTTACAATCAATGTAAAAGAAGCAAAGGCGATGGTTACACAATTTGCTCCAGGAGTTTGGGATGAACTCATTGGTTTACAAGAGGCATTAGAATGGCCAATCGAGCGAGTGTTACAAGAATTCGGTGGCTATCGCGTGAATCATCATAAATCAGGCTGTTCTATTTATATAGGTGAAGATTATTTAATCCGCAATTATGATTATCATCCTAAAACATATGAAGGGCGATATACACTATTCCAACCAACTGATGGAATGGGTTATAGTATCATTGGTCCGTCGCAACGAGTGACAGGTCGAATGGATGGTATGAATGAGCATGGTTTAGCAATGGGCTATAACTTTATGAATAGAAGAAGACCAGGTAATGGATTTATCTGTTGTATGATTGGCCGACTTATTTTAGAGTCATGTCAAAATGTTGAAGAAGCCGTTGCGATGTTAAAAGAAATTCCCCATCGTCACTCCTTTACTTACGTTGTTCATGATAAAAAGGGGAGAAGTGCAGCAGTAGAAGCCACTCCAAGAAAAGTGGCAGTGCGTGAAACACTATCTTGTACAAATCATTTTGAGAAACTATTAACAGAAAATCGCCATCAATTAGCAGATTCAAAGCGTCGTTTAGCAGTTATGGAAGAAAACCGTGCAACAATAAGTAGTCCAGAGCAAGCTTTTCAATTGATGAATGGTAAAGGAAAAGGAGTATTTTCTGATTTGTATGGAAGCTGGGCGGGGACTATTCATACATCGGTTTATTTTCCGCGTAGTCAAAAAGTATGGATGGCATTAGGTGGTGATCAGCAACCTTATGAGCTTGACTTTTCTTCCTGGCTATCCGGACAAGATTTTTCTTTGGAGAAAATGACTGGTGAAGTGGATACCGATATTCCCTTTCTTCACATGGATGAAGGGGCCAATTGGTTTAAATGAAGCGACAATCAAATAGAAAATATATATAAAACAAAAGCCAGTTGTGCAAATGAAGAAATGCGCAACTGGCTTTAGGCTGGCCTGTAATGGCGTTGATTTTGATTATAATTCTCTTCTCATCGCCTTTAGAACATCCACTTTGGTTGCTCTCTTAGCTGGACGGAGACCTGAGAATACGGTTACGAGTAAACAAATACCGACACTAATAAGGGTAAGTGACCAAGGAATATATGATAATAAAAATCCTTCTGGTGCTGCCTCATCAAATGCTGTTTGAATAATAAATGGTACACATAAATTGACTAGGAAGCTGATACCATAAGCAACAATCGTACCAAAGATGGCGCCTAATAAGCCGATATAAGTACTTTCTAATAAAAAGATATTTTTAATTGTACGTGGATGTGCACCAATCGCTTTCATAATCCCAATATCTGGTGCTCTTTCCGTGACTGCCATTGTCATTGTATTATAAATACCGATGGAAGCAATAATAAGTGCAATCGTACCAATAAAGATAAGGCCGATTTTCATAATAAGGAAAATGACATTAATTTGTTTCATTTCATTGGCAATTGAATAAATCATATAGCCTTTATCTTCAAGAGCCTTGTTAATTCCTTCTACTTCTTGAACGTTATTTGCGTATACTTTTACATAATCATAGACTTCTTCCGATTGATTGGCGTCAAGTTCGCCGCCTTCGTACATTTCAGATGCCCCGCGCATAACGCCAGTGAATTGTTCAACTTCTTGTAAAATTTCTTCGGAAATAAAGACATGCTCTTCATACGCCCAATCACGAGCAGGCTTTTCAGCGATTCCTACAATTTTAACAGAAATGGTTTTCTTCGTTTCTTTCCCATCTGTTAATTTAATTACTTCCATGTCCATTTCTTTATTTAGCAAGTCATCAGTATAGACATAGTCCTCGTTGATATTTCCTTCATCATCGTACAATTTCTCAGGGTTAGCACCGTTTTTAATTAAGCTTTCAGTAAAGTGATAACCGACAACAACTTCATTCTCCCCCTCAGGTAAGCGCCCAGAGGCGAGCTTGAAGTCTGCTTTAATCTCTGATGGAAAGTGTGTGACGATGGCATTCGTATTAGATGTATAGTCATCTAGTTGGAAGAAAGGCATCTGCGCCAATTCATTTCTGCGGGTAACAGCTTCAACTCCATCCATCTCTTCAAAGTAAGTAATATCTTCATTTTTAAGTCCTTGTGAATCTTCTTTCCCGTAGATCTCCACTTGTGTAACCAATTGGTTTTGCATCATATCAGAAATAAGCGATTTATGAAGTCCGAAGCCGACAGAGGCAAGTACAATTAAGAATGCAACACCAATCGCAGTAGCAAGTACTGTCATAAACAATCTAGATTTATTCTTCTTTAAATTTTGTCTAACGAACTTAAACTGATCTTTAAATGTCATTTCCCTACTTCCTCCAATACATGACCGTCAACAATTTCTATTGTGCGATGACCGAACTCGGCAACCTCTTCATCATGAGTAATGATAAGGAAAGTAATCCCTAATTCTTCATTTAATTGTTTAATGAAAGCGAGTAAGCTTTTCTCTGTGTCACTATCTAGACTACCTGTTGGTTCATCAGCGAGAATAAGAGGTGGATTGACTACGAGTGCACGAGCAATACTGACCCTTTGTTGTTGGCCACCGGATAACTCGCTTGGATAATGGTCCTTAAACTCTGCTAATCCAACGCGCTCGAGTGTCTCTAGTGTTTTTTGTTTTCTTTCTTTTTCATTCATCCCTTTAAAAGTCAGCGGCAATTCAACATTTTGGAATGCTGTCATACTTGGAATCAATTGAAAGTTTTGAAAGATAAATCCGATATGCTGAAGTCTAAAAGAAGCAAACTCTCCTTCAGAAAGCTCCGTCACAGTTTGATTATTAATCTTAACTTCACCATCCGTTGGTTTAATAAATCCGCTAATAATATTTAGTAAAGTTGATTTTCCAGATCCGCTTTTACCTACAATGGATACAATTTCTCCTTTGTTAATTTGGAATGATACATCCTTCAGAACAGGTATGACCGTTTTCTTCTCTTTTTTACCTATTTCAAAAGAATGATAAATCTTATTTACCTCAATCATGCATTTTCCCACCTTTTCTTTTGAATACAACTTAATAGACGTAAGTGAAATGGAGTATCCCTACATATTTATCAAAAAAAATTTTTGAAATGCAAAAGTCATTCAATTGTTAATAGAGATTGAGTTGAAGTAGTGATGTTGTGATAAACTATTATCATTGAGAAAAAGTCGAGGTGTACGTAATGGAAACGGTGTTAATCGTCGGTGGTGGCATAAATGGTCTATCAACTGCCCATGAACTACAAAAATGGAAAAACGCAAACAATCGAGACATTCGCATTATATTAACAGAAGCACACAATCATCTAGGTGGAAAAATTAAAACCATTGAAGCAGATGGGTTTATGATGGAAACGGGCGCTGATTCGATTGTCTCCAGAAAAGTAATGGGTAGAGAGATCTTCAAAGAATTGAATTTAGATGAAGAGGTCGTCTATAACGGGACAGGTCGCTCGTATTTATTTACCGATGGGGAGATAAAGCCCATCCCAGTTGATGCGGTATTTGGGATACCAACAAGTATCGAGTCATTGGCTAAAAGTACATTAGTCTCTGCTGAAGGAAAAGTTCGGGCATTAAAAGATGTTTATCACAAGGAGAACCCTTTTACTGTAGAAGATAGTATTGGTGATTTTCTTAGCTATTATTTTGGTGAAGAATTAGTAAGGAAGCAGATTGCTCCGGTATTATCGGGTGTTTATTCTGGAAAACTACAAGATTTGACAATCTCATCTACCTTGCCAGCTGTTTTCGAATATAAAGAGAAATACGGTAGCATTATCAAGGGTTTCAACGCTCATAAAGAGAAATATCAGAGTAGCGGTGAGAAGAAATTCCTCTCTTTCAAAAATGGTCTTTCAACCATTATTGACGCATATGAAAAATCTCTTGGGACAGTCGAAGTCAGAAAAGGATACGAGGCACAATCCATACAGAAAGAGAAGCAACAATATAAGGTGAGTTTTTCAAACGGTGAAGTGATAGAAGCAGATTATATTGTTATGAGCACTCCACATCAAGTTGCGCAACAATTACTTGATGATGCAGCGTTGAATCATTATTTTTCTAACATGAAAAACAGTTCACTTATTAGTGTTTACATAGGATTTGATGTTCCTGATGCGGTTTTACCCGAAGATGGAACGGGCTTTATTACTTCAAATAATCATGAGCTACATTGCAATGCATGTACATGGACGAGTAGAAAATGGAAACATACATCTAAAAGTGGAAATCTCCTTGTCCGTCTCTTTTACAAAAGTAGCCATCCTTCATTCGATAGAGTGAAGGATAAGAAAGATACAGCATTACTTGATCTTGCAAGAGAAGATTTACAGAAAAGCTTAAAACTAGCAGCTGAACCCATTGTATGGGATATAACCAAATGGAATGAATTAATGCCCACTTATACACTTGACCACCCACAGGTAATCAAAGGAATTGAACAAACACTTCTAGAGAAATATCCTGGCGTGTATATAGCAGGAAGTTCTTATTATGGTTCAGGCATTCCAGATTGTATGGAGAATGGTATTGAAGTAGCTAGAAAAATAACAGCTACATTGTGAAGATATAAAAATAACAAGAGGGGGGAGGTTAGTCCTCCTTCTTGTTATTTAGTTCTTCGATTTTTTCTTTCTTTTTCTTTTTTAAGCGTTTTTTCTCTTCTTCCATTTTACTTTCAATCCAACGTTTTTCCTCTTTTAATTCTTGTTTGATTAATTGTTTTTGTAACCTTCTTGACATTAATTTATCCTTTGTTGCTCCTGAAAGTTCGAGTTCCTTTTTCACTTGTTGAAGTTCTTTAACTAAAGATATAGTCATTAGGATCATTACAAAGGAAAATGGGAATGCAGCAATAATCATTGTATTTTGTAGTGCTTGGAGGCCTCCAGAGTAAAGCAATACAGTAGCAATGGCTGATAATAAGACACCCCAAATGAGTTTATTACGATTAGAAGGATTTAACACGCCTTTTACTGATTGCATACCTAAAACAACCGTAGCTGAATCACCTGAAGTAATAAAGAAAATGGCAATCAAGATGAGAGAGAGAAGAGATGTGATAAAACTTATAGGCATCTCTCTCAATGTCCCAAATAGCATTTGCTCAGTATTCATTGAAGCCAAATCAGCTATCCCTGACATTTGTAGATCGATAGCGGTACCTCCTAAGAAAGCGAACCAAATAAAAGTGACGATGGTAGGTACAAGCAATACGCCAATAGTAAATTCACGGATGGTCCTTCCTCTAGATACTCTTGCTATAAAAGTGCCGACATAAGGAGACCATGCCATCCACCATGCCCAATAAAAGATTGTCCAATTATTAATCCATTCTCTACTTTGCTCATTATTTGGTGTTAATCTAAAACTCATTTCTGGCAGTCTTTGTATATACTTCCCGATCGTGTCTGTGAACAAATTTAAGGAATAAACCGTTGAACCAAAAATAATAAAAAAGAGGAGGAGCACGAGAGCAAGAATCATATTCACATTCGATAAGATTTTAATACCTTTATCAATACCTGTAACTGCTGAAATCAAAAATATAACTGTAATAATGATAATAATCACTAATTGTATTAGAAAAGAATTAGGGACATTCCAAATGTAAGAGATCCCACCATTAATTTGACTAGCACCAAAGCCAAGAGTAGTTGCGATTCCGGCAACAGTGGCGATGATACCGATAATATCTACTATTTTTCCTAAAGGACCGTCTGTATTCTTCATAATAGGGGATAGAGTAGAGCTGATCGAACCATCTCCCCCTCTCCGAAAATTGAAAAAGGCAATACAAAGAGCAATAATGACATATATACTCCAACCATGAATACCCCAATGAAAAAAGACGTATCTTAAAGCGTCCATTGCGGCTTGATCTGTACCCATTTGCCCTGTAGGAGAATCAATAGCGAAATGAGAAATAGGTTCTGCCGTTCCCCAAAAAAGAAGTCCTGTTCCCATCCCGGCACTAAATAAAAGGGCAAACCAAGTAGGATAACTATATTCTGGTTTTTCGTCAGACTTCCCAAGTTTTAATTTGCCATAAGGGCTAACAATTAAGAATAAGCAGACACAAACAAAAATAGTGACAATGATTAAATAATACCATCCAAAAGTAGAGGTGATGGCTGATTGAATAGCAGCTGTATAGTTTTCCATCACCTTTGGAGCGAATGCACCGATTAAAATTAAAACGAGTAAAATACTGACTGACCAATAAAAGACGGCCCCGAATTTTTGTTGTTTATCTATATTTTTCACTCTCGTATCCCACCCTTTTTATGTTTCGAAACATTTAAATCGATCTCATTTCTTTTCCTCCTTTTTAGTGTTTCGAATTAATATAATTATTATGTACACTGATCATGTGAAAAATGGTGTCGGGAAATAAGGCGTATAAGAGTGATAGGAAGTTCTTCCTTTTTGCGACCTGAGTTAACCTATCCAAACAGAGCAATAAATGACAGGAGTAAATAAATGATGCGTTATACAATCAAAGCGGAGGGGGAAGAGAATATGAGTTGGGTAACAGATATACAAAAAGCGTTGGATTATATTGAAGCCAATTTGTTGGAAAAATTACACAGTGAGGAGGTAGCAAAACAAGCGAATACTTCTCCTTTTCATTTCCAACGAACGTTTGCCATTTTAACGGATATGACGCTAGGGGAATATATAAGACGACGAAGGTTAACAAGTGCAGCCATAGAGCTTGGTAATTTTGATGAGAAAATCATTGATATTGCACTAAAATACGGCTATGAAACCCCAGAAGCATTTACTAAGGCATTCAAAAAACAACATCATATCTCACCATCAGAAGTAAAGAAGTACCGTGGAAAGTTACAATTATATCAGCCTTTAAAAATACATGTAACATTAGAAGGAGTCGAACCAATGAATCATACGATTATTTCAAAAGAAAGCTTTCAAGTAGTCGGTATAAGAAAGAATTATTCGCTTGAAAACGATGAAAATCTAAAAGAAATTCCAAAGTTTTGGAATCAAGTAAATCAAGATGGGACTTGTGAACGTTTACTTTCATTAAATAATGGTTCAATCAAAGGTCTACTTGGTGTTTGTGTGGATTATAAAAAACAACAAGAGATTGAATATTGGATTGCTGTGAACTATGATGGAGATTCGACTAACTTTGAAACAATAACGATTCCAGCTTCAACTTGGGCCGTATTTCAAGTGACAGGAGAGATGCCACAAGCAATGCAGCACACGTGGAAACAAATATTCTCAGAATGGTTTCCAACAAGCGGTTATAGACATGCGGGAACGGTTGAGTTAGAGGTATATCCTGAAGGTGATTCTAATCGTAGCGATTTTTACTCAGAAATTTGGGTCCCTGTAATCAAAGAGCTTTAAATAAAATTAAAAAGCTGGGTTGTAATCATAAACCCAGCTAAACGATTATGAGATTTGCTTGAGGTTTGTGGTTTCCTGCACAAAAACATTCCTTCCTGCGCCAATACCACATAAAGTAAAAAGAATAGCAACAGTAATAAGGGCAAAAAATGCTGTATGCCATTGGTGGAAAAGGTCATAAAGAAAACCAAGTAAGAAAGGACCACATGCGGCCAATAAGTAACCAAAAGATTGAGCCATGCCAGAAAGAGAGGCTGCCTGCTCACTGTTCATAGATCGTAGACTCATTAATGCTAAAGAATGACTTATGGCAGCACCTAGAGAAAGACCGATGAGGATAATACTCAGAAATGATATCACCGTACTTGAAGTAAGAAATAACCCACATAAACCTGTAATAAGAGTTGAACCAATTCCTAAGCCAATCCATTTTTGATGCGCTAATCTTTCTCCTAGTATAGGAATAAAAAAACTTGCTGGTAACCCCGAAAATTGCATGACAGTAAGCATCCAACCACCCATTTCTAACGTGAAACCTTTTGATAACAAAATCTCTGGTAACCATGTGGAAAAACCAAAATAAATAAACGATTGTAATCCCATAAATCCGGTGATTTGCCATGCGATGCCCGATTTAAACAAAGTAGAGAATGAAAGGAGCGGGACAGGATTTATTTTAGGTCTCTTTTTAATAAATGGTATCCATAGAATACAAGCAAGTATGACAGGGATTGCCCAAATGAGTAGACTAGGTTCCCATGTGATTCCATTGCTAGAAAGTGTTCCGCTAATACCTGGTGCAAAACCAGCAAATACACCCATTGCTAACGTATATATGCCGGTAATTAATCCTACTTTTAAAGGGAATTGTGCTTTAACAAGGCTTGGGAGTAACACGTTACAAATACCTATTCCTATTCCAATCATGAAGGTACCAACAAATAGAATGAACAATATATTAGTAGAGCGCATGAAGATACCTAGCCCAATCAGTGTTAGCCCGCAGAAAAGTGTCCTCTCTATCCCCCATCTTTTTGCAAATATAGGGGCAAAGGAGGAGATGGCTGAAAAAGCTAATAAAGGGAATGTGGTTAGTAAACTCACTGTACTCGTATTAAATTGCATTTCATGTTGAATGTCTCCAATAATTGGGCCAACTGAAGTAATCGCAGGACGTAAATTAAACGCAACTGCGATGATGCCTATAAAAATAAGTATATTCCTACCTTGATTGCTTCTATCTGTCATAATTAACGCCTCTTTTCAAGTTATCCAAGACGCGTTAATTATAATGAATTTTCTGACTAATGTATAGGGTGATGACATGTTTTTTAATGTCTATTATTTTTTTGTCTTCGGTGGTAATTGAAGACAGCGCAACAATTGAGTTTCTATACTATTTTGCACGGTGTGCTCAATAAAGAAATCGCTAATCATCTTTTTGTATTTTTCGTCTTCGAACATTTTTTTATTTTGCAGTTCCATCTCGGCGAGCCCTTCATATTTGGCAATGAGGCAATAGGTATGATCCTTGCCGGAAATAGGGGAGAGGACTTCAATCTCGTGACTATAGTTTTCGTTGCGAAAGCTTTTGATATTAGCGAGATTTTGAATACCTTCTTGAAAGTTTTCTTGTTTAAGTTGAAACGATTGATATACATAAATACTCATAATGAACATTCCCCAATCTTCTTTTATCAATTTAAACTTCATTTATTTTTTGTCGATATTGAATGATATAAGAGTATTTTGATATTAATATGCTGCGATTATTCATTTTCTTCTTAGAAACTTAATTAAAGGAAGGGAGGGTTATGTCGCTTTTGCTCTATTATTTATCGGAGTTTGCGCAACTATCAAAGGCAAATGCACTATGAGCAAATCATCTATGCGCAGTTTTTTACTGTTATCGCTATGATTTATGGGAAAATGGTTTCTACTCACTGCTACTTGTTTAATACTGAGGAGTTAGGAAGACAATAAAAAAGCACTTGATGATGTCATCAAATGCTTTTCTCGAGGAAACTTATTTCTTAAATACTGTATTAACAAGGTCGTTCATTGACATGTCGCTATTAACTTCAAATGTACCTGGGCGCAGGTCATTTTCGAGGCCTTTTTTCTCTACTGTATCAAAGAAGTCTTTACCATTTTTAATAATTTTAGCGGACTCAAGTGCATCACCGACGTCGATACTCGTCATACCAGAAGTAACTGTGAGCATCGTACGGTAAACAGCTTTTTCATTTTCATTTGCTTTGGCATCGTTAAGTTGCTTTTTAAGCTTTTCATTTTCTTCTTTAACAGAAGCAATATCTTTCATATCTTTATTGATATTGTTCCATTCTTTTTCACTGTGAATAATAAATCCTTGAGATTGTAATGCTTCTTCCATCTCTTCTGTACTAAGTTCTTCTTTGTTTGCTTCAGCTGGTTGGTCTACTTCTTCGGTTGCTTTCGGCTCAGCGGCTTCTGTTTGTTTGCTATCAGACGGACTAAGGAAATAGGTAATTCCGAGGATGACTGCTGCAACAATTAAACCACCAGCAAAGCTGCGCATCGTTTTTTCACTCATTGAGCTACTTTACTCCTTTCCGTACTACGTTTTTCGTATGGAGCTAGTAGGTTGTTCACTTCTTGTAAAGACATCTTTTGTTTTTGAGCGATGCTTTCGTTGGAATATCCTCTTCTATGTAGGTCTATCATTTCGCGTAGAAGTAATCTATGATCAGATTGTACTTCAGAAGTACCTGCTTCTACGGCAGTTATCTCAGCATCTATTTCCATGAATTTCACTTTTTGTTGCAATTGGTGAATTTCATCCATTAAGGAAAAAGAAACCTGATCAATATGTTGCTCTTGTTCCGATTTCGATTGTTTACCCTTAACAAATGATAAAATGAGCAACACAACTGCTGCACCAAGTAAAATGGCTAATACCCATTCCATCTCATAATTCCTCCTCATATGAAACTATTATCCTGTGATTTTATAATTATACCTTCCTTTTTGTCGAAATACGATTATTTATGACAAAAATGCCACTAAAGTCATATTTCTGTAATATAAAAACACAGCTTACATGCTCCTATTATAGTATAAGAGAATGGGGTCTGATTTCAAGCAATGTACAATGAGTGTTTTTTTTTGCAAAAGGTTTGCGTCTTTATGAAAGAAAAGGTTAAAATGCAATAAATATATTGAAGGAGTGCAACATGAATACATTATTTAATAATCAAGCAAAAGTTTATAAAGAGAAAAATAAAAATAGGGGACGCCTACTCATTAAATGTCCTGATCGACCAGGGATTGTCGCCCATATTTCGAAGTTTTTATTTCAATATCAAGCCAATATTATTGAATCCAGTCAATATTCTACTAATCATGAAGGCGGCAACTTTTTTATGCGCATTGAATTTGAGTGCCCTGACCTTCCACAAAAATTTGCACAAATGAAAGAGTCATTTATAAATGTTGCTCAAGATTTTGAGATGGAATGGAAGTTACAACAAAATAGTGAATTAAAAAGAACGGCCATCTTCGTATCAAAGCAACTACATTGTTTAAGAGAGATACTCCTAGAATGGCAGAATGGCGACATGATGATGGAAATTCCATTAGTTATTAGTAACCATCTAGAGGCAAAAGAAATTGTTGAGTCATTAGGTATACCTTTTTACCATATTCCTGCTTCAAAAGAAAATCGTGAAGAAGTGGAAACAAAGCAGCTACAATTACTTGAAGAATATAATATCGATGTTGTCATTCTCGCTCGTTATATGCAAATTTTAACGTCGCGATTTGTGTCTGCTCAACCGAATAAAATTATTAATATCCATCATTCTTTTTTACCGGCATTTGTTGGTGCGAAACCATATGATCGTGCCTATGCACGTGGAGTGAAGATTATCGGTGCAACTTCACATTATGTCACCAATGATTTAGATGAGGGGCCGATTATCGAGCAAGATATAAGTCGAGTTGATCATAGGGATGAAGTAGAGGACTTGAAGAGAAAGGGAGCCTCAATCGAGCGCAGTGTTTTAGCTAGAGCAGTAAAGTGGCATCTTGAAGATCGCGTGATTGTATATGGTAATAAAACGGTTGTTTTTTAAAAAATAAATCATAATACTTAAATCGGGGATTTTTCCTCGATTTTTTATTCCTAAAAACGATGAAAGCGGTTTATTGTTCAAAAAGAATGATTAAAGTAAGAAAATATCCTTATTTATGCGGGAATTTGAATTTGACAGCTTGTTTAAATTTTTTTCAATGCATTACCAGGACATTCGCAAACAGTACCGCTGGTGTGGAAGCTGTTATAAGCGATGAAAACGAAAAAAATAACGGCACAATTCGCTATTATGGTTGTCCTGCAGAAGAAGTTCTTTCTGGGAAAAGGGAGAAGGGAAATTTCCAAGTGAATTACTTGCAACACTTTTAGTAATGTTGTTGGAATGTAAAAGAAAGAGGAAAAGAATATAAAGCAGCGATTCTTGATAATCTCTCCGCCCTAAAACTAACGAGCCTTATCATTCCTCAAAAAAAGCCCAGATCACATTGAATGATTTTAAATGAATATAATAGGTGCGGGCTTTTCTTGAGTGGAAAAAAGGTAAATTATTTACGGTGTTATTCTACTATCATACTCATTTTCTCCGTATTTTTCTCGATAATGTGCCAACGCTAATAAGGGGAAAATATAGCGATAACTGTGATAATGAAAATAAATAGCACCCGCGAGACCTTGCCCTGCAGGGTAGTCTTCACGCCAATCTTTATTGTCCAAAGATGTGAGGAGATATTTTACGCCTCTTTTAATTGTCTCATCTGGCTTCTGACTTACCGAAATTAATGCATCTATGGCCCATGCTGTATGTGTGAGTGTACTATCACCTAATGGGATATATTTTTTTTGTTTGTCACTTAATGCGGATTCCCCATAACCTCCATCAGCATTTTGAATGGATCGTAGCCAGCTCGTAGCCTTCTTGATCATTTTACTTTTATTGTCATATTCAATAGCTGATAATCCTGTAAGAGCTGCCCAAGTCCCGTATATATAGCAAATGCCCCATCGGCCATACCAGGAACCGTTCTTTTCTTGGTGTGTTTTAAGCCACTCAATACTTCTGTGAAAATGAGGATGTTGGTGCGGCATATGTGTGTAATTTCCTAAAAACTCCATGGCTCTTCCTGTTAAATCGGCACTGCTTGGATCCGTAAGAATAAATTCACTATCTTGGATTGGTACTAAAGCTAATAACTTATTATTGGTGTTCTTTTCAAAAGCTGGCCAACCACCATCATCATTTTGCATGGAAACGAGCCAATTGACGCCTAAATTCCAAGCCTCTTTTATATCATCACGGCTTTTTGCAGAGTTAGTAATAGCACGAAGAGTGGCTGAGGTATCGTCAGTATCTGGCTGAAAAGTATTGATGTCAGAGAACCCCCAAGCTCCTGGTTTTGTCTTAGGATTATGAATGATCCAATCTCCAAATTTATATTGTTGTCTACTAAGTAAATAATTGGTTGCTTTTTTTATCATTGGATCATTTGGTGTTAATCCAGCTTTTTGTAAAGAATAACTAAGCAAGCTTGTATTCCAAACAGAAGCAGTAGTGAATTGGATATGTGTATGACCTTTTACTTTTGTTTGGAATCCGTATAATCCTTTTACCGCATTCTCAATCAACGGATCATCTTTTTTATGTCCTAATGATAGTAATGCGAATACCATTAAAAATGTTGAGCTAATATATCCGAATAAGGTCCCGTCTGGTTCTAGGTGATTAATCATATATTGTTTCGCACGGCTCATACTCAGTTGGTGTAGTTCTTGTGGCAGGCCTATAATTTTCTTCATACTTGCTTTAATTGTTTTGTGTATGGTTCGCCATTCAGAGGATCGGGACCAACTAAAGTTTGCTTCCACTCTCGAAGTGAACAAATCTGATAAATCTGGACTGCTGGCTGTTCGAAAACGAAATTTTTTATCTGCAATGATCATAATTGGAACTATATTTGCTCTACCGTATACGGAGATGCTATAGAAATTGATTGGCATGACAGGCTGTATGAGCATCAGTTCAATTGGCAGGGGAAAGAACTTTGGCCATTCATACTGTCCTGTGATTGTAAGAATCAGTTTGGTTAGGAAATGGGTTTCCTCTATGCCTCCTTGTTGTAGAATGAATCGTTTCGCTCTTTTCATTCGATCATCTTTTTTATCGATATAACCTGAATACAACAATGCATGATATGCCTCGACAGTTAAGGAAAGACTACCGTTTCTTTCATCATAATAATGTTTCCATGCACCGTTTTCCTCCTGTTTACTTAGTATCCTTTTAACCAATTGTTTTATCATCTCTTCATCATCAATTTCCAAACTTCTTAATAAAATAATCATATACGTATCAGTGGATATACTAGATTCAAAAGGATATTCCCAAGTACCTGAAGCTGTTTGGTCTGCTCTTAAAGTAGCAATTAAATGATCGATTCCATTTGAGACCTTCATGATATTCACCCTTTTCGTTACTTTTCCTAACAATGTAATCATTATTAATACATGAGTATTCATTGGACAAAATAATCATTCATAATGGTGGTGTTTTCCATTTTTTTAATTCATAAATGGCGAAAAAGAAGAAAAAGGATAAAATCATCTATTGCTGGGAGAAAGTTAAAAAAAGAATTAGTGGTCCTATTAAAGAAAAACAAGCAGAACACAATAAGTGAACTTGATCTTGACGAACAACAGATTCTAGAAAAAATAAAACAACAAACAACGGCTTGTAATCTTAATAATGTGACAAGAACAAATGCTTATTTCAAGTTTTATTTGAAATTCCCCCAAGTTCACTGGGCTTTGTTAGCCCATTTTGTCTCAAGAAATGCAGGTTGGAATATGACAGATTTAAAAGGGGATTTATTATCAAAGATATTAAGTGAGACAGAACAGCATGCGTTCTTTCAATTTATGGAACGAGCAAATTGGTTGATTTTTCAAGATGCATATCCACAGTTATTGCTTTACGAGGAAAGTGTCAGACAAGGTAAACCGTTCTTTCATTTGCTCTCTCATTTAGGCGTCTCTTCATTTATGCAAGCAATATGGTCATTTTTTTGGCAACAAAAACAATCTCAAATCCTTACACATGCGCTTATTATTAATGAACAAAACTATATAGAAAAAAGAGTGATACAAAACCCAATTTTTAAAGAAGAAGTGACATCAACACTTGAGTTTAAATTACAAGATGTTTTTGCTTTTAACTATATTCTCTTCCCGTATCAGACGCATGGAATATCACAGTTAAAGGGTTTAGTCGTTCATTTATTTACAAAGTTAAATCAGAGAATAGAAATAGGGTTTAAATTGTACTCACTTCTTTACGAAAACCCTTCTCAATTACGAAGCTTTGTTAAGTGGGCTAACCAACATCCCCATACTGGGTCAAGAAGTGATTACTGGAGGAATGTCTATTGTGTCATCCAAGAAGGAATACCGACAAAAACATATAAACCAAGAATTACAGATGGACATTTAAAAAACGGTGCGAAAAAGTTATATAGTCCTGTGCTTGTTCATGTATGGAAAAACACTAGTCATAAGCAGCCAGGAGGAGATGATTGGTTCAAGAATGAGGGAATAGTGAAAATGCTATTCAAAGAAATGAATATAGCTGATAATGACGTGAAACTGGCGTATATGAAATCTTTAGAAAGATTGGAGCTAGCAGTTGCTGCGAAAAGTTTATTATCGTAATGCAAAACATACCTTTTTAATTCAAAGGTATGTTCAGCTTGTAGACAAAGTCTAAGAATTAGACCAAGTCTACAAGTTTTTTTGTATAATTGAATGGAATCAATTTTATG
>NZ_JACSQT010000009.1:0-68113 GCF_014836495.1 Cytobacillus stercorigallinarum
AATCAGTAGTCGATGGCATCTTCAGCAAGGTGACCCAAGGATTTAACGCCTTAAGAAACACAGCCGCTGAATTGACGCAGAAGATGGCGGACATACGGATACCGTTGCCGGTGCAGAATCAGTATGCGGTGGTGGGTGGTGCGCCAAATTTAGGCTTTGAATCAAGAACAATCGGCGAAATGGCGTCTGGCACGATGGTGAGGATGAGTAGTTCGGTTAGGGATGGGGTTGGTAAGGACATAGTTAATGTTAAGCAAGGAGATAAAAGTTATCTAGCCCCAGGTGGTGGATTAGCTGCTCATGAATTAAAAGGTGGGCATTTAATAGATAGGCATATCGGAAAAACGGATGAACAATTATTGGAGAGATTGAAAAATAATCCTAAAATTACAGGATCTTCAACTTTTAACGATAGAATGACAGCGGAAAAAGTTGCTGATACAGTTTTAAGAGACTCTAAGAATATCAAGAAAATACAAAAGTGGCTATCTGACCCAAATAGTAAACCTACATTACCTTTAAAATTCAAAGGTGATGGAGAAATAATTGGTAGAAGTGTTACTAGAAATTCAGATGTATCCGAGAATGTAACAAACGCAAAAATAATACTTAAAAAAGATAATAATGGTAGTTTTATTTTAACAGGATATCCAGTTAAATAGAAAGAAGGGTTAGTTTATGGATGAAAATTACGATTATTTAGAGGAGTTGGAGGATTTTTTAGGAGGAACATTTCATCAAGATATCAGTTCTCCAGAACAAGCATTAGATGAGTTTATAAACGAAGTCAGCAAAGAAGGTCTGCTTTCTACAATAAAGGATTGTGAGAAGTTTTTGAATAGTAGTTTAACATTTCAGGAGAAAGAACATATTATTCAAAATAATGCCGAAGTTTATTTTCCAGCTATTAAATTAACCCCTCTACAGTGGCTAATTAATTTAGTAGAGGAAATGAAAAAAGGAGCGAAAACAAAATAAAAATAAAATAATTTAAAGAAAACCTTGATGGGCTAAATGTCTTTCAAGGTTTTCTTACGTGGAAGGGGCTACCTAGTGCCGAATGAACCACTAATTATTTGGGTTTATACACCAACAACAAAATCACACAATACATTGAGAGATTACATCACTTCGATCAACAACAAACAAGTAAACTAGAAGCAACTGCCCAAGACTTATCAAGGCTCAAAAGCACAATCAGCGAGATTCAAATCTTATTCCAAAATGGTAAACTAAGTTTATCAACCTATCAGCCTAACCAGCTCGCTAGCCTATTAAACAACCCAGTCATTGGTGGCATGTCATTATCACAAGCATACGGCCCAATGGCACTCGTCATGATGCCAGCCTATGCCCCACTTTATCGATGAACTTTGCCTTTGGTGGTCAACCCGTCAAAGATGTTGAATCTAACCAATCAAACTTAGGCTGGCTTTCAACTGGTTTAGACTTTGTCCCAGGCGTATCCAATCTCAAAGCAGCAATCGAAGCCACCACAGGAACCGACTTCATCACCGGTAGAGAAATCGGCAACCTAGAAAGAGCCGCCCTCGTCGCCGCAATCTTCGGTGGACCACTCGTCAAAGGTGCATCAAAGTCGTGAAATGGGGAGAAAAACTCTTCAACAAATTCAAGAATGTCCTCAACCCAAAGAAAGTCAAATCAGTAGCCGATGGTATCTTTAGTAAGGTGACCCAAGGATTTAACGCTCTGAGGAACACAGCCGCTGAATTGACGAAGAAGATGGCGGACATTTAATAGGGGCACAATTTAATGGTCCTCCTGATATTGATAATCTTGTACCACACAATAGTTAAATTAATAGGAGGGGTGGAGTTTGGTACGAAATGGAGACTGAGTGGGCCAATGCATTGAAAGAGGTACCGCCCAAGAAAGTCTCTGCTAGTATTGAACCGATCTATTCTAATAATTCAATGCGACCGGATTCCTTTATGGTCGCATATGAAATTGAAGGCCAATTTCCAGTGATTCGCGAGATTGCAAATAAATTAGGAGGCTGATATTGATGAGTTTTGAAACAGAATTAAACGAGTTATATAAAGAAATTGCACAACAGGTTAATGATATGATTCCAACTGAATGGGATAATTTCTGGTTTAATGGTGAAGTTAAGGAGGAAGAAGGAGGAGTTTTCTTCTTTTTTACGCCTAAAGGTGAGAAACAACACGTTTTTTCACATTATATTCCAAAATTATATAGTGTAGATAAGAGGGCTTATAATAAAGAACTACATAAATTATTTCAACTAACTGTTGAACTCCAAAAAGTTTTTACTGATAATGACCAAGATCCTTGGTTTTCAGTGACATTAATATTAAATGATACAGGTAAATTAAACGTACATTTTGATTATATAAATTGCCATGAAAGTGAATTTGGTCCAACAGATAGAATTAAGTATTTTGAATATAAATATATAAGTCAAAACAAAGAACAGCTAGATTTAGATTTAATAGAGAGAATGAAGGAATTTGAAGAAAAGTAAACAATAAAGCACTTGGTTGCCTTTTAGGCAACAGGTGCTTTTATTTTTGGTGAAGTAAGAACAACATGAATGAGACCAGTTTGAAATTCAGAGCTCATGAAGGTAGTATCATCATGGAGTATTGTTCTGGGGATATAGAGGCTAAAACTGGACAAAAGGTTAATAAAGAGCAGATTCATCTTATAAAAGAAGCCTTGAGAACCAAAAACTATGAAAAATTGACACCAAAAGAGACAGCTAAGCATAGAAGCATATTTACTTCGAGCTTGAAAGATAAATTGATTGCAGAGTGGGAAGAAAAACCAAACAAAAATGGCCAAGATACACAGAAGAAGTGCTTGATAAGAATGGAGAAATTGCTCGGAGAATCCTTCAACCGTATGAAGCCCATCTATCATAGAGAACAACTTTGGTACCCCTCATGAGTGGTGGAATATTCATCCAGAAAAATATCCTAACGAACACCAAGCAGGGATACATGGAAAGGGAGCTCCATCAGGTAAACCATTTCCAAGGAGGTAAAAATAGCATATGGCTGATTTTGAATTTATTAATGAGCAAGAAAACAAAACTTATAAGGTATCTGAAGATGATGAGAGAAGCAAATGAATACGAAGCAAAAGTTAACTGACCAAATTAAAATTGTAATCCACAGACTCGAAACAGACTACAAAAAGGATATACATAGTGGTGTATTAAACCTTATATACACTAGATATAAAGATGCATTAAGAATATTAGAAAGTCACAAAGATTTAAAGGAGATAAATATTTTAGGTGGAGTACGTGCATACATGGACAGTTACAGTGATTATCAAAACATACTTTTGCAAGAAATGCATGCAGCAGAAAATTTAATTGAAGATTTACATATAAGTTAAAATAACACTTTATCTTGGATAAACGTCAAAGGTAGTATTAGTACTTTTTGTTATAGGCATTTCAAACCATTCATTTAGAACGAAGGAAAGAATGAATGTCATGGATTTCCGAGGCGGCCTTATTCATTAGCTGTAATAGGCCACCTCTCCATTTAAATTCTAATTCTTTAATATATGCATAAAGTATTGAGAAAAATTTTTCTAATCATAGGGATTGTGTAATACTATGAGACCATCAAAAATATAGACTGCTTGGTTCTTGAAGCATCGATAAAACAAGAAGTGAACTATTTCTTTGCATAACCATCCGGGTTATTCCTGTGCCAATTCCATGCATCAGAAATAATTTTCTCTAAAGAATTAAATTGAGGTTTCCAGCCTAGAATATCTTTTGCTTTCTCTAATGAAGCAATTAAGACAGCTGGATCTCCTGCTCTTCTCCCTTTTACTTCCGCTGGTATTGAGTGTTTAGTAACTTGTCTAGCCATATCAATCACTTCTTTAACTGAGTATCCATTTCCGTTACCTAGATTAAATACTTCACTGGGATTATCTTTTCTTAAATACTCTAAAGCTTGATAGTGAGCTGCTGCTAAATCCATTACGTGAATATAATCTCTAATGCAAGTACCATCTTCTGTTGGATAATCATCACCAAACATATAAATTTTGTCTCTTTGTCCAAGTGGTACTTGTAAGATCAGAGGAATCAGGTGAGTTTCGGGATGATGGTCTTCACCAATATTGCCACTTTCATGGGCTCCTGCAGCATTAAAATATCTTAAAGAGACGTATTTAATACCATAGCCTTGATCAAACCACTTCATCATTTTTTCCATAGCAAGCTTAGTCTCACCATAAGTATTCGTTGGATTGGTTTCATTATCTTCAAGAATAGGAATGTTCTTAGGTTCTCCATAGGTAGCTGCTGTTGATGAGAATACTATTTTTCTAACATTATTATCCTTCATAACATCTAATAGACACATCATGCCATATACATTGTTATGGTAGTATTCATATGGTTTTTCCATACTCTCTCCAACTAGAGAGTTTGCAGCAAAGTGAATAACTGCCTCTATATTATGAGTTTTAAACACCTTGTCCAAAGCCTCTTTATCTCTAAGGTCAATATGATAGAAATTTTCTATTCTAACAGATTGCCTGTATCCACTCTGTAGATTATCAACAACGATCACATCTTCATTTTGTTCTATGAAGTACCTTACTGTATGGGAACCAATATAACCTGCTCCACCGATTATTAAAATAGACATTTCCTTTTTTGTGCCCCCCTAAACTTCCAAAACATCAGCTATTCTCTTACTTGCAAATCCATCTCCATATGGATTGCTTGCTTGACTCATTTTTTCATACTCTGTCTTATCTTCAAGTAATAATTTACAGGTCTTATATATATTCTCTTCATCTGTCCCAACCAGCTTTAATGTTCCAGCAGCAATACCTTCTGGACGCTCAGTTGTATCACGCATAACTAACACTGGCTTACCTAAACTCGGAGCCTCCTCTTGAATGCCCCCACTATCAGTTAATATTAAATATGATCTTGATAGGAAATTATGAAAATCCAATACTTCTAATGGCTCAATAATTCTTACCCTATCGTTATTTCCTAGTATTTCATTAGCAGCTTCCCTAACTGCCGGATTCATATGAATAGGATAAATTGCCTTAATATCCGGATGTTCATCAATAATCGTTTTAATAGCTTTAAACATATTTTTCATTGGTTCACCAAGATTTTCTCTTCGATGAGCCGTTATCATAATAAGTCTGCTATCTGACGCCCAGTCTAACTGATCATGATGATAATCATCTCTAACAGTTGTTTTAAGTGCATCTATGGCCGTATTACCAGTTACATGTATAGTTACAGGATCTTTACCCTCTTTAAGTAGATTTTCTTTGGACATATCTGTTGGAGCAAAGTTATACTTGGCAACAATTCCTACAGCTTGCCGATTGAATTCCTCTGGATATGGAGAATAAATATTATATGTTCTAAGTCCTGCTTCCACATGACCAACTGGAATTTGCAAATAAAAACATGCTAAAGACGTTACAAAAGTTGTAGAAGTATCACCATGAACTAAAACTATGTCTGGTTTTACCTCATCTAATACAGCTTTCATTTTTTCTAAAATGTTTATAGTAACATCGAATAGAGTCTGTTTTTCTTTCATGATGGATAGATCAAAATTCGGAACCACATTAAAAGCATCTAGGACTTGATCTAACATCTCTCTATGCTGACCTGTAACACAAACAACAGTATCTAATCTATCTCGTGTTTTTAACTCTTTGACTAAGGGGCACATTTTAATAGCCTCTGGACGAGTCCCGAATACCACCATTATTTTTTTCTTCATTTCTATCAACCCTACCTTATATTTTAAATCTTTATATAAAGATGACCTTATTTTAATCCAAATTTATATATTTAAAGTTTTATAATCGTAAAAATAAAATTAAAAGGTCACTTTTATGCTCCTCAGGAACATAAAAGTGACCTTTACTTTATAATTATTATACTAAAGTTTCTACGTTTCTACTCATCTCGTATAAATTACCATAATTATAGTATTTAATCGCTTCACTATTAATGTTGGCACAATTTTTCGTGTCAAATACAACCGGATTTCTCATTTTTGAATGAATTTTCACTTCGTCTAAGCCTTTAAATTCATTATGATCAGTAAGAATTAAAATGCAATCTGCTTGATCAATTGCCTCATCAAAAGTTGATAATTTAAAGCTAACTTGAGCTTGTTTAACATGAGGATCATAAATAGATAGCTTATAATTTCCTTCTTGTAACAAGCTTACTACATCCATTGCTGGACTTTCACGAACATCATCAATATTTCCTTTATAAGTTAGTCCAAAAACAGCTACCTTCCCACCGCTGTCAACAATTTTATCTACATGTCCAATTACAAACTCCGGCATAGAGTTATTTATCCTTCTAGCATTAATAATAAGTGGCGACTCATTTGGAGCCTTTTCTATTATAAAATAAGGATCGACAGCCAAGCAGTGACCGCCTACACCTGGTCCTGGTTGATGTAAATTTACTCGTGGATGTCTATTTGCTAATTCTATTACTTCCAATGCGTTTATTCCAAGTTTATCTGATATTTTTGCTAATTCATTAGCAAGAGCTATGTTTACATCACGATAAGTATTCTCCATTAGTTTTGACATTTCTGCAGTAACTGCACTTGTAATAATAATTTCTCCTGTTACAAATGAGCTATATACCTGTGCAGCTTTTTGTCCAGAAATATTATTAATTCCACCAACAATACGTGTATTTTCAACTAACTCAATTAAAATTCTCCCTGGTAATACTCGTTCTGGACAATGTGCTAAAAAGATATCTTCACCTACATTCCAACCTTCAGTTTGAATAATCGGTGCAACAAAATCATCAATTGTACGAGGAGGAATAGTAGACTCTACAATGACTACATCACCCTTTTTCAGAAAAGGTAGGATACTCTTAGTTGCTGATTTTACGTATTCTAAATTCGCTGTATGGTCGGGATAATTAGGTGTCGGAACTGCGATAATGAAGACATCTGCATGTTCCGGGGAAGTAGCAGCTCTTAGTCTATCTTCTCGAACAACTTTTTCAACTAACTCTCTAAGTCCTACTTCTTCGATATGTATTTCTCCTTGGTTTAAAAGCTTCACTGCACTTTCATTTACATCAACCCCTAATACTTCATAACCTACTTTTGCGAACATAGCAGCCGTAGGTAATCCAATATATCCTAATCCAACAACACATATTTTTTCCATTTTAGACCCCTCCAGAAAATTACTAATATTTATATTATTTAAATAATTTTTAACTCATGTGATCATCTAATTTTTGTAAAATTTATAATTTAGTCTACTTAATTTTTTGCTAAACTTAGCTTATAAATAATTATTAAATACACAATATATATTAATGAATATGATATAGAAATTATAGACAAGAAAGCACTCATATCTAATGTGAATAATTTACAGATTAAATATGCAAGTACCGAACAACTTAGAAAACAACTTTGTATAATGAGTTCCAACCTTTGTTTCCCCGAAACTATCAAGGCAGGAGTTAATGCTGAAACTATAAGCCTTATTCCATACATAGGAGCTAATATTTGCACATAAACTCCAGCAATGTACCACCCTTCTCCAAAAAACAATTCAAATACATATGGGCCAAACGAAATTAAAATTATAACCATTGGTATCGAGACACTTAATAACAATAACGTAATTTGCTTAAATGCTTTATAATAATTCCCGTATTTAGATTTCTCTTCAGTAGCTTTTTGAAAAAATACTTTAGAAACATTCATACTAACTAAACTTAAAGGCAAACCAAGTATTCTATAAGACATGGAATAATAACCAAAAGTACTCAAGCCAAATAAACTGCTAATAAATAAATTTAATATAGAATACGATGTTGAACTTAAAAAATGAGCCGGCATTGAATATATTGGTTGCTTTCTGTATTTTTTGACTACGTTTTTAATCCCCTGAATCCTCACAAACTTTAAACCTAGTATGTTTTTATATAAATGCTTACTCTGTTTTCTTAATCCAAATAAAGAACCTATTAACTGTGAAAATAGCAAACCAATAGCTCCGAACTTTAAGAAGCCAAAGAGTACCAGTCCTATATTCTGCACTAAACTTCTTACAACATATACAGATGATATTGTTTTATACTCTTTATATCGGTTGTTATAAGAAGTTAATATATTTGTAAATGCCCTTATAAATAGCATAAAGATTACTATATACGCAAAATTACCCACCTCATCAATGATTTCTGGATAAGATGTCAAATAAAACCTATAGAAAATTGATATAAAAAATAAAAAAAGCACTGAGAATATAGTACTACTCCAAATTAATTCCATAACTTCTTTATCATCTTTCGCTGAAACGATAGCTAAATCATATTTCCCACAAATTACTGGTCCAAAAATAGTTAATAATGTTAAGATTAATGTGTATACACCTAGTTGCTCAGCTGTATATAACCTTGTTGAAATAGGTGCAACTATTAAAGTGATAATTTGCGCAATAAAAGAACCAGTCGTTAGTTGAGAAATTGATTTAAAATATTTTGACTGTATAAAATCCCCTAATCTTTTATGCATGTTATACCCTTCGCTCTTTAACTCTTAATTTTTTCCTTAAAATGAGGATACATAAAAAAATAAATAACCAGAAAAAATGTAATTTCCAATATGTTGTTGATAACATTAACCTTGGAATTGATAAAATAAAGAAGAACCTTAGTAACTCCATATAATTATCTTCTACTTTAGAAGCAATACACATATATAGTCCTACTATTAATAATAAAGAAACTACAGACGCTATTAATACCCCAAATTCAGTGAATAATTGAATAAAAATATTATGGGGATATTGTCCATTGTTAAACAACTCGAAGTACCCAATCCCCACCCCAAATATTGGATTACCTTCAATTAGTACACTAGCGTTATTATACAATCCAGCTCTTCCCGTTAATATATCTCCTTGATCAATTTGGAACAAAAATCTATCTAACCAGTTAATTCGGGTACCCAAAAATGAGGATACAATATTATTAATTGTTAAAAGTACAACTTTTATATTCATCAATATTAGTGATATAACAGTAATTGCACTAATAAATATTATAAATTTAAGTGAATTATTTTTGACTCTTTTTATACTTACTAATAATAACAAAATAAAGAGACTAACAATTGCACCTCTATTATTACTTAAAATCAATAAATACCATAGATTAATAGTTACTGCTGTTAGGTTTATGATTGTTAGTACTAATTTACCCTTCCAGTATTTACTACTTAATAGAACTGAGCTAATTCCTATCATAGATGTATATGACAAATCCATTGTAAAATCTAAATATAAATTTGAATTAATTTTTGGAATATATTCTATAAATAAGACAATAGTAAAAGCTAAAAATATCAAATTAATTACTGATGTTACCTTAGCAAAATCTACCTTAAACGAGATAAGATATGTTGCAGTTAACCCATAAATAATATAATTCAAAAGATAGTCTATTAGAAAAGTATGATCACTAACTCTAAGCATAGAAAGAAAAAACAAAAGTAATATTATTAAATTAATGAAAATAAACAACTTATTAATTTTGAATTTATTATATATAAGTGAAGAACCCAAAATTAATGAGGTAATAATTACTATATTATTATTAAAGTTATAAACCGTTGTAATAATTTTAGTTAACATATTTATTGAAATAAATAAAGCCAACAAAATACTGTTAATATTTAGCTCATTCTCTTTATATCCCATCAACTCACCATAATTTAATTTAAAATTTTTCTTGCAATTGATTCGTTATTAAATTCTTTTACAGGATTTATATCTAATTTGATTTCTCCATTATTAAATTCTTCTATTTTTTTTAATATATCTTTTTCATTATTTTCACAAAATATCACCCTATTATACTTTTCAAACATTTTAACTAAACTTTTCTTATCTCCATCTAAAATAAATAATATTGGTTTATTAGTACCTAAATATTGGTATATCTTTCCTGGTATTTGAGTCCCAAAATTATTAGAAAGAAGGATTAACAAATCAACGTCTTTTTCGAGATTCTTCACCTCTTCAAACGATACCCTTCCATTGATTTTTATATTATCAGTAGAGTAGAGGTTTAAATTAGAATTCCCACAAACTATTAGCTGATATTTAGAACCCTTTATTGCATTATACAGAGGATATATATTACGTATACTAGATTTATAATCTCCAAAATATCCTACTTTTCTTATCTTTGATATAGGCTCATAGATTGTTTCCTGTTTATATGTGGGAAATAACACATCCATTTTATGTTTTAATTCAGGAAATAATTTTTTTTCTTCTTCCATAGTTAGAGGTGAAACATAATAAACCTTATCAGCTTTAGCTAATATTTTCTTTTCTTCACTCTTAATTATAAATTTAGGAATAATTGATTTATTTGTTATATCTAAATACATTGGATCTCCCCAAATTTGCAAGTAATCTATACAAGAGATAATTTGATTTTCTATTAAATGAATTGCAAGTAAGTGTGAAGATTTTGGATCAGAGATAGAAAGAATAATATCATATTTACTTTCCAACTCATTAGTTATAGCATCAACATACCTAATGCTAGCTTTTAAAGGATCAAATATTTTAAATTTTAAATATAGATTTCTAAGGTTAAGCTTTATTTTTTTTTGAATACTTGTTCTACTGTTTACATTCCTTTTTTTGGTCACACCCGCATTATATAGTACACCCGTATTTACTCTGATAGTTTTTATTTCTCCCACATCAGCTAAATTATTATATTGAGAAGAATCCTTTGGAATTTGTGTTGTCAATACTGTTACGTCAGCTCCAGCGTCTACTAAGGACTTCACTGTTGCAATTTTTCTAATTGAAGATGAAATACTTGCTTCAAGTGGTCTTGTTGTAATGATTAAGATCTTTGCCATATGTTCACCAACTTATAATATTACTATGATTAGTTTTTACTCCTAGGTCTAAATCCTATAACTGTGCATATAAATCAATCAATCTCTTTTCCATAATTTCCCACGAATACTTCTCATCATAAAGTTTCTTAGATCGTTTAGACATTTCAACCCACTTATCACGTTTCTCCATTAATCTATTAATAGCACCATTAAGACTTTCTACTGAGTACTCTATTACTTCTCCAATTTCATTACTGGCTAAAATATCATCCATACCTGTATTATTTACCATTATTAATGGTTTACCCAACATTAATGACTCATAGAATTTATTAGGTGCTGCGAAATAATTATTAGGTATCTTGGGATCATAGATTGCAGTAATAACATCACAATGCTTTTCTAAATTAAGGGTATCATTGTAAGGAAGTTTCCCATAGAAGTAAATATTCTCATGTAAATTAGAAAGCTTTATAAAATAATCTTCCAAATTTCCATAGCCTCCAATGTGAAACTCACAGTCACCTCTATTTATTACTAAATCAGCAATTTCTTTGATGAATCTATCACCAGCTAATATTCCAACATAAACTATTTTTAGTTTCGTGGAGTTATTATCAAATAATTGTAAATTATCAGTACTTTTAGCCACTAGATTCACAGGAGAATTATGAATAATGGTTAACTTATTTGGCTTTGTTCCTATTATTTGTTGTTTCCTTTTTTCTGTACATATAATAACTGCATCGGCCCTGTTTATGATATTGTTTTCTGCTTTTTGTACGTATCTGCCTATTATGGATCCTTTAATGCCATGAGAATCAACATAGTAGTCTGGTATATCATAGACTAATTTTTTATTAAATAGTCGTGCTGATTTTAAAGCTACATACCCTGTATCAAAGTCATATGCATGAATTGCATTATACGACTTTCGATTTTTATATAGCCATTTAAAAACTTTAAATTGAAATTTTAGTAGCGAGAAGAAATTAGCCTTAAACCCACCACCAAACTTTCCTGGAATTCCAAATCTTGTTATTGGCACATTACAGTCAGACAGATTTAACGTTGAGTTTTTTTGATTATATTTCTGACTTCTATCCCATGCTAATATGTGTATTTCGTATCCATACTTCTTTAGACTATTAACTGTTTTCTCTAATCTAGGATATGGTGAAACAGGATTTGATCTTATAAATACTATTTTCATATTTCTCCACTCTTTTCTGCTTCCATATAGAGTAAATACAATTTTGAATTTTATATTGGTGTACCCTTTAAAGTTCTATTAACCAATAATTTCTTTATATATCACTCTCATCTGCTTTTTCACGTAATCTATACTATAAAAATTAACCTTGTCTAAATTTGACTTTCCCATTGTAGTACGTAAATCTTTGTTTGAAGATAGTTCATTTATTGCTTCTGAAAACCCATCAATATTATCAGGTTGTAGTAAATACCCTCCAATACCATCATCAATAAGTTCTATATTTCCACGAATATTAGAACAAACACAAGGTAACCCTATAGACATTGCTTCCATTAAGGACCTAGGCAACCCCTCTTGATACGAGGTAAATAAAAATATATCACTACATTTAAGTAGTTCTCCTATATCACTTCTAAAACCCAAAACATGAACTTGATTTTTAACATTTAATTCTTGAGCTAAGTTTATTAATTCATCCTTTAATGGCCCATCCCCACATATAAAAAAATGAAGATTAGGGTTACCTGCTTTCGCTATAGCTCTTATTGATGCTTGATAATTTTTCCTTTTAATTAAATCACCCATAGCAATTAGCATTATATCATCGGAGTTTAACCCTAATTCTTTCCTTTTATCTTCTCTATTAACTTCCAAATTTATGAATTTATTGATATCTATTCCAACGCCGTTTACAAAAAAGTAATTTTGCCTTCTATATCTTAATTTAAAATATTGGGCTGAATCAAAATCTTCATTATTCATAGTGATAATTGCATCTGTTTTTTTCGCCAGATATTTTTCAACCGACTTATATAATGTACGATTAACGAATGGAGCACCTTTATAAAAGTGAAATCCATGTGCAGTATATACTATAGTGGGGACTTTTGCTAAATCTGCGCAAAGCCTACCTAGTATACCACCGATTGGAGTATTACAATGCACTAAGTCAAATTTTTCCTTTTTCATCACCCTATATAATTGCATAAAGGCTTTTATATTTCCAGGGTGAAATGGGTTACGATTAAAATCAATGTGATGAATTGAGAAAGGAGAGTCTTTAAGATTCCCTTTAAAAGTGTTAAAGTTACATGCTATATGTATGTCATCAAAACCTAATTCCTGTAAAGGATCTGACATATTATAAGTAAAAGAAGTAAAAGTTTTAGCTATATTAGATATTATTAATGCTTTCATTCCTATTTTTTCCCCGCTCTACTTTACATAATTATTACTATTTTAATCTATTTTCTAAGTTGAAACTTGTTAAAGGTGATTTTACAACTTCTTATGAAAAAATTTTCTTGTAAAAATTTAAAACCAATCTTATTTATTCCATATATTGACGAGGTATTTTTATGTTCTACTGCAATATAAAATTTTTTTACTCTATACTTCTTATTAATAGAACACATGATATTTTTTATTAAACAAGGGTATATACTTAGCCCTCTATATTCTGAAGAAACAAAAAAACGACAAAGATAGCAATTCTGAATAATATAAAAATAATCTCTAGAATTTTCTAATTTCGCCCAACCATAACCAACAGGTATATCATTCACACACGCAAACACTCCAAAATCACCAATATCCAACATCCTTTTAAACTCTTTAACGTATTGCCCATCTCGAAGGTTTTCAACAAGCTTATAATTTTCGTTGGTTATACGTTTGAATGATATATCTATTTTTGGAGAAACAGAATTCTCTTCGCCAAAGTTTATGGTATAAAGTCTTTCTCTATAAACATAAAATACTTTTTGGAAAAGCCCCCAAATATTATCCTTTACCATACTTATCTCAGCCTTTCCAATTCGGAACAAGATCCATCAAACCTTGTTAGTATCATATCTTCACCATCATTTGAAATTACTTGTATTACTTTATTAATCGTATCAATGATTTCAAATAATTCTACAACGGTGTTTGCAAAGATATTTATCCGAAGAAACATTTGAGAGTACGAACCGGAAGCTTCAATTTTATCCCCTACTTCATGTGTTAATACATACGACAAAACTTCAGGCATATTCTCAATTACTTCCAGTCCAATAATATTGTCTATAATTCCTTCTTTTAATAAAAAGGATAAATTACATGATGGGTAGGGAGTGTATGCATAGTCATATTTAGTCAGGTCATACCTATCTGTATCACCACCAATAGCCAAGGAGATCATCATTTCTAATAAACTTACACCCGTTTGTTTTTCAACTATTTGATAATGTTTTTCCCCACTTAATCGAAAAGCCATCTCATAGACAAAATATGAGTCTTCCTCAACGAGAGATTGAATTAGTATTACCCCATTTTTTATACCTAACCCTCTAATCATATCCCTGATTTTATTATCCAATTCATTGCAATAATGCTTTATATGTTTTGATGGTAATACCGTTGCAATTGGTAATGGTGGCAGTTCTTCTGATTGCTTACATACGTATCTATCAGCCATAGCTGATAGAGTTATGTTGCCCTCCTGAATCGTATAATACATTTCTACTCCATAATCATTATCGATGAACCTTTCAATTATTACCCTTTTTTCCTTTGAAAAACTAATTGCTTTCTCATAACCTTCTATCAAATCATTTTTACTGTGGCATATTGTAATTCCTCTACTACCGTAACTATCAACAGGTTTAATAATAACTGGAAATTCAATATTATCATAAATACTCTCGTCATAAATATCATTAAATGAGTACTCTTCTATTACAGGTACGTCATATTTTCTACAGATATCCTTAAATCGCTTTTTATCTGTAGTATTTTTTAATTGTTCTTTTGTTGCATAATAAGGTAGATTTAGTTTTTCACACAGTATCTGTGCACTCCATAAATTCAAATCTTCAAAAGCACTAAAAACACCATCTATTTTTTCCTCTTTAGCTATTTTAACAAGCATTTCAATATCAGTAGTACTTACATCATATGATTTATCAGCATAAAATTTAGCCGGTGAATTGGGAGAAAAATCAGTAACTATAGTATACAACCCCATCTTTTTTGCGGCTTGCACCACATCTATCATATGTGTAATTCCACCTAGAATTAATAGCCTTTTTCCTTTATAATCCATTATGCTGTCACCTGCCTAAGCATTATCTATTTGAATTTTTATTTTATCGATTGCTTCTTTACAAATATTAATAGCTTTATGAGTATTATCACTTTGGGCAATAACAAAGCCTATTCTATCATTGCTACTCCTTAACTGGTTAACGTTATCTCCTACGCTTCTCAGAAGAGTAACTTGTTTAACCCCTTCAATTGCTTGTGCCTCATCTAGACCATCAATAGACACAACCCTTCCACTAGGCACAGAAAAGTAACGGATTGCGCTACCTTTTTGAAATTCAGGAATAACTACTGGCTTCTCTCCTGTCAAAATTTTAATGGTAGCTTCTATCATATCAATCCCCGTGGATAGAGGTACTAGATGTGTTGTAATATTATCACCGCCTAAACGTGCACCCAGTTCAACCATCTTTGGCCCCTCAGATGTAAGCATTATCTCAACATGAGCTGGCCCCTCTTTTATACCTACTGCTTTAACTGCCCGAATTGAAATATCTTTAATTTTTTCTATATTTCCTTTAGGTAACTGTGATTGCTGTGCATGTCCCATCTCAACAAAATAGGGTGCACCAGTAGTTTTTTTATCAGTAATTGCAAGCACATGTGGATGATTTTCCACTACCATTATCTCAACACTAACCTCAGATCCACTCATGAATTCCTCAATAATTACACTACCATTCCTAGATTCACTTTTACTATATAAATAGGCATCTAATATGTCTTTTTTTCTATTCACTAGAATGACTCCCCTGCTACCTGAATTATCAGTAGGCTTTATAATACAAGGGAAGTTTAGTTTTTCTATTACAATATCCAATTCATCTTTATTATTAATAATAAAGAACCATGGCGTTTCTACACCTTGCTCTTTAAAAGCTTTTATCATTTCACCTTTGTCAGTAGCTTTTATTGCAGTTTCGATTGAAATACCGGGTAAGCCTAATGCTCTAGAGGCTGCAGCTACTGAGCGTATCGGCATATCTGTTGCTAAGGTCATAATTCCATCTGGATTAAACTTTTTTGCTACACTGACAACACCATTAATGTCTATAGTACTTACATTAAAAAACTCATCTGCATATTTTGTACCAACAGCGTTTGGATTGTAATCACATGTAGCTACGTAAAACCCTAATTCTTTAGCTCGAATTATCGCAGGGAGCTGTAATATTGAAGCTCCAATAATTAGTATTTTCTTCATTAATATTACCTACTTATTTATTGATTTAATTATTATTATTTTTTTGTGTTGTTGATGGCACGTTTTCAATATATATATTTTTTCTCTTTATAACAGATATTATTGTTTTTACTAATATTTGAAGATCGAATGTAAAGCTTAACTTACTAACATAGTAAGCGTCATTTAAAAATTTTTCATCTTGGGAAATTGAATTACGAAAAAAGGCTTGACTGTATCCTGTGATACCAGGCCTTACTTCAAGTTTTTTCTTTGCCTCATCATTATAGTCAAATATTGCACCTGGCAAATCCGGCCTAGGACCAATTAAACTCATGTCACCTTTTATCACATTCAAAATCTGGGGTGTTTCATCTAAACTTGTCTTTCGAAGGAATTTCCCAATCATTGTTAGTCTAGGATCATCTTCTGAATTATAAGTGGAGCCATCTTCATTTCTAATATCAGGAGCATTCATTTTCATTGATCGAAATTTATACATTTTATAATTTTCACCATTTCTACCAAGCCTATGTGCGGTATAAAAAATTGAACCCTTGTCTTCTAAATAAATCATTGGTGCAAATATAATGAACATTAGCAACCAAAAAGGGAATGCAATTAAAGTTATAATTAAATCTAGTAATCTCTTAAAAAAATGTCTATACATCTCTCCACACCACCCTAGAAGCCTATTTAATATTGTTATAAATCTCACTATAAATAGTTTTTAAACTCGAACATATATATTCCACATCAGCATTACTTAATAATGTATGAAGTGGAAGCGTAATTTCATTTACATATTGATTATAAGCATTCGAATAATCCCTAATATCGAACCCTAAATTCTTGTAAGCCGTAAACAAAGGCAGTGGCTTATAGTGGACATTACATGAAATACCCAATTCAGCCATCTTAATAATAATTTCATTTCTCTTTTCTTCACTGATTTCAAGAATTCTTATTAAATAAAGATGACCTGAAGAAGTAAAATCATCACCGTAATGCTCTAAGCTTTGAATACCCAGTGGACGAAGTGCTCTATCATACATCCCAATAATCTCTCGACGTCTCTCCAACAGACCTTCATATCTCTCTAACTGTACTAAACCAATACTAGCCATAATATCAGTCATATTACATTTATAAGCAGGATAAACAATATCATATTCCCATGAACCTTTTTGAGTTTTGGCAAGTGCATCTTTTGATTGACCATGAAGACTATACAGCATGAACTGCTTATAAAGCCATTCATCATCTAAACCACGATCATTACACCATACAACAGCTCCACCCTCAGCCGTTGTGAAATTCTTTACTGCATGGAAAGAGAAGCAAGTAAAATCAGCAACCTGTCCACATTTCATCCCTTTTCTCTCCGCTCCAAAGGCATGTGCAGCATCTGTCATAACAATTACTCTATTAAATAGCCACTGTAATTCATTATTAGGTTTGAATAATTGCTTCTTGCTTTCTACTATTTCAAAAATAGTATCGTAATCACACATCTTACCTGCGATATCTACAGGAATTATCGCTTTAGTCTTTTCTGTAATTGCTTCTGCTAATTTAGAGTAATCCATTTCAAAAGAATCTGGTGCAGTATCAACTAATACTATTTTAGCCCCAACATGCTCTATAACTGACGCCGACGCAGTATAGGTGTATGCTGAAGTGATAACTTCATCACCAGGTCCAACACCTAAAATACGAAGTGTAAGCTCCATAGCAGCAGTTGCAGAATTTAAACAGACAGCTTTATTAACGCCTACATATTCAGCTATTCTATTTTCAAGCTCCTTAGTTCTTGGTCCAGTTGTAATCCAACCAGACTTCATTGCTTTTATAACTTCTTCAATCTCCGCATCCGTGATATCCGGTGGAGAGAATGGTATATTTCTTAATTGGGTATCAAGCATTTTAATAGCCTCGCTTTATTCAAATTTTTATCAAAGCTTATTATTTAGTATGTTAGGACTTAATAGAATTTATGAATCTCCCTTTCCAATCAACTACTAACGTACTAAAGTTTGTTACCTATTTCTGATAGCCACCTCGCATTTTATATTCATCCTAAATACAAAGAAGCAGTTACAGCGAAATTGCTATAAGTGCTCGTATTTCTAACATCACAAATAACTAGTAAACCATTATGTAACTCCCAAACGCTTTAAACTCTATCAGTAATAACATTTCATTACCTTTAATTCGTTACTTCATATAAAATAACAGGGCATCCAACCCCACCTCACACCACACTACCGACAATCAAGTCTAAGGTCTATCCAAAACCCACAGCATAACCGAGTGCCTTCATTGATAAAGGTTAGAAGACATCACCTTTTTTGTTTTATTGATTGATTTTTTGTGAAAAAATCCGAGAATCTACTATTATATAGTGCTGTTTTTGTGTTCGTTTATTATTTCGTCTAGGAACGTTAGTAGTTCTGGTTGTAGTGCTTTGTTTTTGAGTGCCATTTCGATTGTTGTTTTGATGAATCCGAGCTTTTCGCCGACATCAAAGCGCTGGCCTTCGAAGTCGTAGGCGAAGACGCGTTGGATTTGATTCAATTCCTGAATGGCGTCGGTTAGTTGAATTTCACCGCCTGCTCCTCGTTGTTGTTTTTCTAGGAACATAAAGATTTCTGGCGTGAGCACATATCTTCCCATGATGGCTAGGTTAGAAGGAGCTGTTCCTTCCGCTGGTTTTTCGACAAAGTGATTGACTTGATAGCGACGGTTGCTTTGTATCGCCGGGTCAATAATGCCATAACGATGGGTTTCCTCCATTGGTACCGTTTGTACCCCAATGATAGAGGACAGGGTTTCATCGTATTCATTGATCAGCTGTTTCAGACATGGTGTTTCCGCTTCAACAATATCGTCACCAAGGAGAACAGCGAATGGTTCGTCGCCGATGAATTTGCGGGCACACCAAACAGCATGTCCAAGGCCTTTCGGTTCTTTTTGACGAATATAGTGAATATCGACTTTTGATGGTTCTTTTACTTTTTCGAGTAAATCGAATTTTTGCTTTTGTAACAAGTTTTCTTCTAGTTCATAGGAATGGTCGAAGTGATCCTCGATTGCTCTTTTGCCTTTTCCTGTAACGATGATAATGTCTTCAATACCTGATGCTACCGCTTCTTCGACGATGTATTGAATCGTTGGTTTATCAACGATCGGTAGCATTTCTTTTGGCATCGCTTTTGTTACAGGTAGAAATCTTGTCCCTAAGCCCGCTGCTGGAATAATCGCCTTTTTTACTTTTTTCATTTCTACCACTCCTCATTTATTCGACTAGAGATAACATTTTATTCTTTCTATGATTAGCTAGATTCACGACAAACTCGCTGATTTCTTGCTGAGTCATCTTCGTAAATTCACTGATTAAGTATTGTATTTCGTTCTCTTGTTCTAAGACGGCTTTGCCAATAAAGATTTTTGGGAAAACGGCTTCATCATGTATTTCTTTCTCACCTAGTAGTTCTTCATACATTTTTTCACCAGGGCGGATTCCTGTATAACGGATCCCTATATCCTCAATATTATATCCGGATAGTTGGATTAAATTTTTGGCAAGGTCTACAATTTTTACTGGTTGACCCATATCAAGAACGAAGATTTCTCCACCCTTTGCTAACGAACCTGCTTGCAAAACCAATCTCGATGCTTCAGGAATCGTCATAAAGTAACGAGTCATATCTGGGTGTGTCACTGTTACGGGTCCACCTTGTTGAATTTGCTTCTTAAATAATGGAATGACACTGCCTCGGCTACCAAGGACATTCCCAAATCGTACAGCAACAAACTTCGTTTCGCTTTGTCGGTCGAGTTGTTGGACAATCATCTCGGCAATTCGTTTAGTTGAGCCCATGACATTTGTTGGGTTCACTGCCTTATCGGAAGAAATCATAACAAATGTGCCTACGGAAAAAGTATCAGCTGCTTCAGCTACATTTCTCGTCCCTAGGATATTATTTTTCACTGCTTCTTTTGGGTTAAATTCCATTAGCGGCACATGTTTATGTGCTGCTGCATGATAAACGACGTCAGGTTGATGTATATCCATGATTTCAAATATGCGATCACGATCTTGAATATCAGCAATGATGGGAACAATCTCGATGGTTTGTTCATACGCTTTCTTTAGTTCCATATCAATTTGATAAATCGAGTTTTCTCCATGTCCTAGTAAGAGAATCTTGCTCGGAGAAAATTTGCATATTTGTCTCGCTACTTCAGAGCCAATGGATCCTCCAGCGCCCGTAACGAGAACAACCTTATCGGTAATCTTTTTCGAAATACTATCCATATCCAGTTGTACAGGTTCTCTGCCAAGTAAATCCTCGACTTGTACATCGCGGAATTGATTCACGGATAGATTACCGACCATAATATCTTCAATTCTTGGCATGATAACGGTTTTGGCACTCGTTTGTGCACAAGCATCAAAGATTTTTTGCATTTCTTCTTTTTTTAAAGAAGGGATTGCAATAATAATCTTATCAATCAGCAAGGTTTCAACCTTTTCGATGATTTGATGAGACTGACCAACGACAGGCACATTATGTATTTGCAGCTTATATTTCGTTCGATTGTCATCGATAAAGGCAACCGGCAATATTCCTGTTTCTGGGTGATTGTTTAATTGTTTAACAAGCATGGTACCAGCAGCACCTGCGCCAATAATTAATGCTCGTTCCATTTGGTTTTGTGGCTTAATATATCGATCACGATAAATACGCCAAGAAAATCTTGATCCACCGATTAGGAGGACATGTAACATCCAAGTCATGATCATGGCACGATAGCCCACATGACCTACTAGCAGTTGTTGAAGAATGATAGTAACGACGATTGAGAAAGTTACTGCTCTGACAATGGCCAGTAGCTCCCCGATACTAGCATACTCCCAAGCCTTATCATATAACTTATAAATAAAAGCAAATACGTGATGGCTCACGAGTAGGCTAATGGACGTTACGAGCAATAGTTTAGAACTTAATAACTGCAAACTAGGATGCAAAGTAAAATAACTTATATATATAGCTGATAGCACAATGATGGAATCAAGTGCCACCCAAAAAGTCATCCTTTTTTGATAAGTCATTAGCCATCTCCCTCTTACCTAAATGATTTCTTTTTTAGGATCGGGGCCTACTTCATTATGTAAAATCGTTATCTGTAAACACCGGTTATAAGAGAAAGGTTTTAGTCTTATATACCTATATAAAAACCAAACAGATTCACCGATAATAGACATAGCAAAACACGATAAGAAGATAGGCTCGTCCTATTTGTCAATTTAAAACAACCCAAATACCCTCTTACGTTTGATTTTTTCGGGCATTTCCTTCATAACGTTTTCCCCGTTAAGGAGTAGCTCGGCATTTTCTGTGAAGAGGTAGACAATATCCGTTCCGTAAAGCTTGTCGAGGGTGTCGATTGCTTTGTTGAAATGGAAAGGTCTGGTTGTTGTATTGTGTGCATCAGAAGCGATGAAATGGGTGAGATTCGCTTCGATGATTTGCTGCGTAAACTTTTTTACATTTTTGCCGAAGTGGCCGACGAGACTTCCGGCGGTCACTTGGGTGAGTGCTCCCTTTTTAACTAGGAAATATAATAGTTCCGGTTGTTCAATCAGCTGCTGGTTTCGTTCTGGGTGTACGATTATGGGTATAAGCCCTTCCAGCTGCATGTCATAAAACAATTTCTCTGTGTATTTCGGTACATGATTCGACGGAAATTCAATAAACATATAGTTGGTGTCTGCTAATGTTTGAATTTTCCCTTCTTGCCATTCCTGTAATACTTCCCCAAATATCCGCACCTCTTGTCCCGGATGGATAGTCAGCGGGAAATCTTCTGCCTGCAACCTTTCATTTAAACGATAGGCCTCCCCCACGATCTTTTCTTTGTCATTCCTATACTTCTCTTGATAGTGAGGTGTGGCAATGATTGCAGTGATTCCTTCATTTATTGCCTGCTTTGCCATGTTGTATGATTCTTCAAATGTTTGTGCGCCATCATCTAAATGGGGTAGGATGTGGCAATGGATATCAATCATTACTCTCCTCCTTATCAGTATTTTAAATATTACAAATTGAATGATTATTAAAAAAGACAAAATGAAAGTTTCTATAATTGCGTAAAAAGGGTGTGGTTTTACGAACCATAGTAATAATAGTCGTTTAATTTTTTCATATTCATCTTATTTAGAACAACTCCAAGGATTTTCCCCTTTGCAGACTGCAATAGTTCCTTCGCTTTTAATAGTTGTTCTTTCTCAGTCTTTTTACTCTGGGTAACGAGCACCGTGCCATCACATTTATTAGAAAGAATTTGTGCATCCGTTACAGCCAATAATGGTGGTGTATCAAATATCACGATATCAAATAGCGTTGTCGCCTCTTCAATCACGCGATCCATTGCTTTTGAGCCAAGCATCTCCGATGGGTTCGGTGGAATCGGCCCACTTGTTAGAATAAAAAGATTCTCTACTTCTGATTCTTGGACAGCATCTGTAAGTACCGTCTGTTGAGAAATGACATTAGCTAATCCTCTCGTATTCAACACATTAAAGGTGTATTGCACAGTTGGTTTTCTTAGATCAGCATCAATCAGGAGTACTCTTTTACCTTGTTGGGCAAAAACAACAGCAAGATTAGCAGTAGTTGTCGATTTTCCTTCCCCTGGTCCAGCTGAGGTGATCATCATTGTACGAATATCTTCGTCGAGCGAGGAGAATTCAATGTTTGTTCGAATCGTACGGTATTGCTCTGATATCGGTGACTTTGGTTGATGTTTCGTAATGATATTTCGTTTCAGCTGATTATTATGCTTGTTCCGTATTAGAGCCAACGTTACTCCTCCTCGTATTTTGATTTTTTTGTACCCCTGCCTTTTCATTTCCTTCTTCAATGTTAGCTACTAATCCAAGGACAGGTAAGCCAACCGTTTTTTCAATATCTTCTTCATTCTTTATTGTGTTATCCATATACTCAAGTAAAAATGCAAGGCCAACACCAGCCATTAAACCTACTACAAGTGCAATGGCAATATTCAATAGCGGGTTGGGTTTGATGGGTGATTGATTCTCCGCTACCTCGGCACTGGCTAAAATGGAGACATTATCTATATTCATAATGTCTGGTATCTCACTTCGGAACACTTCAGCTGTTTTATTTGCAATGAGCGCCGCTTGTTCGGCACTTTCATCCTCCACTGAAATCTTTACAACTTGAGAATTTTGTTCACTTTGGATGGAAATTTTTTCATTTAATGCACTTGTTGAAAAATTCAAATTAAGCTCTTCCTTGACGATATCTAGTATCGCTGGGCTCTTGATGATGACGTTATATGTATTAATTAATTGTAAATTACCGTCTAAATCACTTTTTGTTATTTCTTGATTATCTTTTGCTTGGTTCACTAAAATTTGTGTAGACGATTGATAGACTGGAGTTAATACAAAGTAGCTGACCACCCCACTTATGAGGGCCGCCGCGATAGTAATTGACAAGATTAAGATGATTCTCTTCTTTAATGTATCAAACAGTTCTTTTAGACTAATAGTTTCTTCCATGTGCCCCTCCCAGTTAAGAACTAAGCAAAATTGATTATACCATATAAAATGCAACATTTGTTACATTTTGCTATTTTTAAGGAAAAAATTTATATTTTTTTGATACTATTGACTATATAATCTATTATTAAACAACAAAAAGTAGGTTATTAGTTTTATTATTTTTCAATTATTATATTTTAATAACTTTTCCTACTAAATAGGATGAAAGGAGTGATTATATGAAAATAATATCCATTATATTAGCCGGATTGCTCAGTCTAGTAATTATCGTCGTGAGTCACGTTGCTTGGGTGGAAAGAACAAGCATGAATGGAAGTGCCGATGTAAATTCAGTAGAAAAAGAGGAAAAAGCAATCCAGGCAAGTTTTCTAGCAATGGCTGCTAATTGGCCAGAGGATGCTGTACAATCTTATGCACAAACTTTAGAAAACAACGTCCCTTATAACCTGGTGCTCGTTGGCTCTGATTCTTCGATGGGGGAAGAAGACGGTTGGGCTGCACAGTTAGCCGCTAACATACGTGAACATTATCAAGACTCCATAACAGTAGAAACCGTTCGTTTTGATCGTTTTTCAGGTGACTTTAATATTGATGAAGTAGACCAGTTATCACCTGATCTAGTATTAATTGAACCATTCTTAATGAAAGATAATGATTGGTATGAAGATGTGACAGAACCGCTTGAGAATATCGACAAATGGAGAGAAACACTTTCAGAAACGAATCCAGAAGTAACCGTGATGTTGCAACCCGCCAATCCTTTTTATTTACCGCAAAAATATAAGCAGCAAGTGGATGCGCTAGAAACGTATGCTTCTGAACAAGGATTAACTTATATTAACCATTGGGAAGCTTGGCCAGATATTACTAATGACGATATTGCTGATTACTTAACGGATAATTATTATCCTAACGGTGAAGGACATTCACTTTGGGCCAAGTATTTAACGGATTATTTTATTGTTGAATAAAGAGTTGTAGGAGCGCTTTTCGATTGCGCTCCTTTTCCGTTTGATTGCTTCTTTTTTATCAAGTCTACGGATATCATAATAATAAGCAGGATGACAAATAACGTACATGTACTAGCTATTTTCATATTTTTTTATTCGTTTCATCCTCACATAGAAGTGAAAAAACAAGGAGGAAAAGATAATGAAGCAAGCATTATTAGTGATTGATGTGCAAAACGATTATTTTCAAGGGGGGAAAATGGAGCTTTATAGCCCACTTGCCGCATTAAAACAGATTAATAAACTTGAAGATTATTTTATGGAGAAAAAAGAACCGATTATTTATATGCAGCATGTGATGCATCAAGAAGGAGCACCATTCTTTGAAGTTGGAACAGAGGGTGCACAATTACACGAGGGATTAAATCTCACTGAGTCTTCAACCGTAATTGAAAAAGTATATCCAAATAGCTTTAGAGAAACAAACTTAGCTGAAATCCTGGAAAAGTTAGCTATTGAACAGCTCGTCATCACAGGCATGATGACACATATGTGTGTTGATTCAACGGCTAGAGCAGCGAATGAACTTGGATATGATCCAATTGTGCTGAGTGATACAACAGCTACATTGGCACTCACCCACGAAAATCATACCGTTCCTGCTCAATATGTGCAAAATGCCTTTTTAGCTGCTCTTTCAAGCTTTGCGACTGTGATCACCGTAGAGGAGTATTTACGTAGTAAGTGAGTAAGTAAGGGGTGCAATAAACGCACCCCCCTTTTCATGAAATAGTTAAACCTGTCCAATGCCAGTAGGTATACAGAAAAATAATCATTAGTAGAAAGTAAATGGGCATGAGGATCAAGTTCATTTTCGAAAGATCTTTGGCATTATAACGACAGCCTTCGTCCTCAAAATAAATAAGTAGCGCTTTAGAACTTACAGGGAAGGTTAAACAATAGTTCATCCCTATTAAACTTAGGAATACCATGGTTTGGGCTTCCAATTGTAGTGAATAACTCAACATGATTATGCTTGGTATCAATATCACTGCACGGGTTGTGTGAGAGGTAATATATAAATGACTCGTAATAGCTATCAAAATCATGATTGCTACTAATCCCCCATCCGGGATAAAAGAAAATATTTGCAGAAGTTGAAATACCCCGTTTTCAATCCAATGCACAGCCCCTGTTTCTACAAGCTGTTTCCCTAGTGCTGTAGCTGATGCTACAAATAAAATTAGATTCCAAGAAACTGACTGCAACCCTTTTTTCCATGAGATAACGCCATATTTAGGGGTCATCAAAGCGAAAGCACCTAACATGGTGATCAGTCCAAGATCAACTTGATGATAGGATTCAGTTACCCAAAGTACAATAAGAATCGTTAATATAGTTATTGTTTTCTTCTCTATTGTCATAAGAGGTTGTGGATTCGACCTCTTATTTATTCGGGTAGTTTTATTCTTTCTATAAATGAGTGCTCGCGAGAAGAAAATGATAAAAATGATGAAAGCCACTAAGCCAATGGTGATTGAAAAGGGGAGCCCCCATATAAGCCAGTTGATATATGAAATCCGCTCCCCACCGTTAGCCTCCAACAATTCATTACCAATTAAATGCGAACCTGCCCCTAACAATGTGGATGATGTCGTTAAAAGTATGATTACTGGGACAAATAAGGCCAGGATTTCTTTTTCCCTCACTGAATTTAATTGCTGTGAAATATCCTTAACAATAGGTTGCATGATCGCAGCTCTACCCGATGTAGACGGGATAATAAATGAAAGTGGTAAGAGCGCTAATAGAAGGTAAAATAAAATATGTTGTGTATGATTAGCTCTTTCAATGATGAAGCTGGTCATTCTTCCCGACAGACCTGAAGAACGAAAACCCTCTCCTATTATATAAGCCCCGATAAGCATCCAAATGATTTCTGTTGATAAAGAAGTATATAATAATTCTTGTTCGGCTGCATTGAGAAAGATAAGCAGCAATAAGCTACCAATGGCAACATACCCGACAGGTAAACGCGTCCCAGTCCAAAGGATTAATGTCAGAAGAAAAACAATTAATACTACTTTTGCATCATATGTCAATTCATCAGACAGAACCACAATAACACTAAAAGAAAACAGCAACATCATCATGAATCGCTTAAGAAAACTTTTCGTTCCGTTAAAACGTTTTGTGTTCATACGGGATCTTTCTCATACTTCCTTTTAGCCATTTGGTAACCTACTTGAATATGTCTCACTGCTGATTCTGCACAGTCAGAGATAAGGTGTGCTGCTTCTTCCATCGCTTTTTCCATTGTGGTCGGTTTTTGCATGATGCTCATATAGGCATCAATCCCGTTTTGATAATTTACTTGTGCATCTTTTCCAATCGTACCGGTTATTGCAACCACTGGTATTGCTAATTTTTTTGCCATTCTTGCCACTTCTGCTGGGATTTTTCCGTTAGGCGTTTGACTATCTAAACAACCCTCAGCCGTTAAAACGAGATCCGCTCCTTTTAGATGCTCTTCAATATGAATATATTTCAAGATAAGCTCATATCGGGGAAATAACTTTGCACCAGCAAAGGCGATCAGCCCTGCCCCTAACCCACCAGATGCTCCGCTTCCAGGAAGTTCGCTTACGTTTAGCCCTATTGTCTGTTCTATCATTTCGGCATAATGCGCGAGTCCATTCGCCAACACTTCTACTTCACGATCTGTCGCACCTTTTTGTGGACCAAATACATGGGCAACGCCTGTTGAACCACATAATTGATTTTGCCAGTTGCACGCTACATTCATTCTCACACGAGAAAGCCGCTTATCGATATTCGTCGTATCAATAAAGGCAATTTCATGCAACCCTCCCCCACCAACAACATTAATCACTTCCTTATTACGATTGAGAAACTTTACACCTAGCGCTTGCGCCATGCCCGCTCCTCCATCAGAAGTGCCTGAGTCGCCACAACCGAACAAAATTTGATCCACTTGTAAATCTAAAGCAGCTTTGATTAATTCACCCACTCCATAAGTAGTCGTATATAAGGGGTTGCGTAGATGTGGGGGAACCATTTTAAGCCCTGCAATGGCAGCCATTTCAATGACAGCAGTTCTCTGTTTATTCTCCTCTTCATATACCCCAAAGTAGGTTGAGACCTTTGTTCCAACAGGTCCTGTTGCTTCAAGATGAAACAGTTTTCCTTTTTTTATTTTTATAATGGTTTTTACAAAGCCTTCTCCACCATCAACCATAGGAATCACAACCGTATGTACAGTTGGACTATAACGCTGAACCCCTTTATTCATCGCGTTTGCCACTTCTTCTGCTTCCAAACATTCCTTAAACCCCGAGGGGACAATCACAACCTTCATTTCTCTTCCTCCTGAAATTCTTTATTAAGGTAAAAGCTTCTTTACTTTCCTGTTTCTAACAATAAAGAGTCATGATGAGGAGAGGATGAATAAATAATGAGAATATGATTAAAATTAAATAAAAAATTCAGATAATAAAACCAATCTTTGGAAAAATAAACAAACAAGGTGTTGATTCTTCCCTTGTATACAAAAAGGGTGAACACATATCGTGTCACCCTTTTTTCCTTATTTCACTGCCGGACGTTTTTTTCTTGCAACAAGAAACATGATCGCTCCTGCAAGCAATATCGCCATGCCCATTACTAAATAGTTATAGCTGTTGGTTGACGTATTCGGTAGGGCTTTACCTGTTTTCTCCTCTGGTTTGGCGCCAGATTTCATTTGCTCCTTTTTCCCTTTGATGACATCTGCTGGTGTTTTACCATCAGTTGGTTTTTTGTTGCCATTGTCTGGGTCTGGCTTTTTCGTTGGTGGCGGAGGAGTATTGCCCTCGGCCGGTCCGTCTTCTACTGCTGTTGTTGTTGCTTCTGCATAAGTATAACCAAGGATTTCATATTCTTCGTCATATGCCATCAATTCAATTGTGTAGGTTGTGTCTTTCTCAAGTTCTGTCCAAATATGTGAGAGTGTATCAGCATCTACGATTTCATACTCTTCGCCATTTAGAGAGATTTCATATTCATAGACTGAACCTTCACCATCGTATACCCATTCTGTTTCAATAGCATCTTCTTTTGCTTCTACTTTTGTGAAATAGAGGTCTTCACTAATCGTGAATACATAATCGAAATAGATTTCAATTTCTTCTCCGTCTGCATTTAATGCAGCAATAGCCACTTCATATGGTGTTCCCGGAGAAAGTCCAGTAAATACGTAACTAGATTCTGTTCCTGATACGGTATCTACTAATTCCCCATCTATATACAATTCATAATCTGCTACTTCTTCTTCCCCGGTATATTCCCATTCTGCATAAATTGAATCATGCGTCGTTGTTAAAGAGGTAAAACTTAAGTTCCCCATTTCTTCTTCATAGAAAACTTCCACACCGCGCATTCTTAATTCTTTAATCACTTCCATCGCTTTCGACCCTTCGGAAATGTCAAGCGTTGGGACAGAAATGAAAGAGACAAGAGCTAAGTAAGGTAAATCCAGTAATGGCGAAATATCCGTAATAGCTGTTTCATCCATAGCTAAAAATAATAGATTATTACCATTCTTTAGTGGCGTAATGTCAGTAATGGCATTACCTGAAATAATGAGACCTTGTAAAACATGGGCATTCTCAGAATTTAACCAATCAAGATTCGTCATATTTGTATAATCTGCAAGTAAAAATAATAACTGTAATTTCGCTAGCGGTTGGAAATCACTAATTGGATTTTCCGAAACGATTAAAAATTGCAGGTTAGCTGCTTTTTCAATTCCTTTAAGACTCGTAAGTTCATTATCAAAGAGTGATAATTCGATTAAACTACTTGGCAGAGCAGGGAGCTTCTTATATCCATTGCTATCTGCTGTAAGCGATTGTAAGTTAGGTAAACCTTGTATTGGTGATAAATCGAGTCCAGTATTGTAGGACGCAACAAGCATATTCAAGTTTGTTAAGCCCGACAATGGTTTTAAATCTTTCACTTTCGTGTCATCAATATATAGTACTGATAATTTACTTAAGTCTTTAATCGCTGTTAAATCGCTGACTGGGTTTCCTGTTATAGAAAGCTCTTCAAGGTTAGTAGCCAGTTCTAGCCCAGCTAAATTCCGAATGCCTTCATAATCAACATACAGTGAAGTTAAATTTTTCATATCACTTTCATAAATGTCACGGCTAATGCCAAGAGTCATCTTAATCATGTCTCTTAACCCTTTGTCTTTAATCGACACTTTTTTTCCTTCAGGTAATTGAGCCGTTTTTACATCCATCGTTGCTCGACCAATTAATTGTTTACCTTCATAAGCCTTAATAACGATATGATAGGTTGTATCTGCCTTTAAATTTTTAAATACATGTTCTTCCAGGTCAGATACTTTCGTTTCTTTCCCATCTATAGAAACAATATAATGATCTGGGTACAAATTGATATTGGCTTCAGGCCAGAAACTCCAGTACACTTGGATACTTGATTCATTGACAAATCCACGCTCTAACATCATATTTACATCATCTGCTTCATTGCTGTACACAGCTACGCCTTTTGCTGTTAAATCTTTCAGTACAGCTTGCGCTGAAGCATTTTCACCAATCCAAGGTAAGCCATAAGCATAAACTGTTTGAAGATTCGTTAATTTCTTAAGAAAATCCAGGTTGGCTAGTGAAGTATGAGAAATATTTAACTCTACTAAACTTGTGCTAAAAATACTTGTATCTGTAATAGTTAACCCTGTGACATCAAGGTCTTTTAACTGTGTTAATGCTTTGATTGGTGTTAAATCAACAATGTCATTATAACCGAGATGCAATGTTTCTAAATTGGTCGCAAATTGTAATCCCTCAATGGAAGTTACCCATAAATTCGAGATTGATAGACTGGTTAAACCGTTTAAATCAGCTTGATAGATATCGCGCTTTAACCCTAATTCGTCTTTAATTGCTTGCTCAAGAACTTTGTCTTCGAATGAAATAACTTCTCCTGTCGGTGCTGCCGATGTTGTTACTTCTACCTCTGCTGAGGAAACGACTTTACCTTTTTGAATGCCTTCTACTTTCACTTTATATGTCGTTGCAGGGGTTAATTTCGTTAAGGCATAAGTTGTTTTATTTGGTGAAACGACTTCTTTTAAATTGTTATCAACGTATAATTTAAATTCATCAACATCCACTAAACTCCATGAGATGTCAGCTGTTGTATCGGTTATCTTATGAGCAGTCATATTCAATGTAGGGACAGTTTCCTCTTGTGCTGCCGCTTCTTCATCAACTACTTGTTCCTCTTCCTCAACAACGGTTCCCTCTTCTTTTGCCGACTCTTCACTAGCTTCCTCTTCTTCAACCGGCACTTCTACCGTTATCGATGTTTCATTACTTTGCACCTTACCTTGTGCAATCGCATAAGTCACTGTCTCTCCAGGTTTTACCTCAGAATCACTCAATTCATATATGCGATAAACGCCATCTTCTCCAGGTTGTTCTTGACTCATTTCTGGTTCGCTGGCAAGAACCGAACGTTCTCCATTTTTAACGAGCGTGAACAATTCTGCATTTTCATTTGCAGCTTCTTCATATTTCACTCGCCATTTCAGTTGCACTTTTCCGTCTAAATATTCTGGATTTTGTAATTGGATTTCTAATGGTTGTTCTACATCAGTTGTTCCTGGTGATGTCGGTGTTTCCTCCGTACTCTCTGTCTCCGCTAGGACGGATGCAGGGATGAAAGAAAAAACGAGCATCATGGATAAAAGTAGATGGATAAATTTTTTCATTCCCAATTCCCCTATTCTCTCTATTTTTAGAAATATATCCCTATCAATACAGATGTATCATATAACAAATGGATGGGCTTGTATAGATATTTACGATAAAATTTTTCGACAACATCCTTTGAAAAAAGGGGTTTTTGTCGAAATTTCGCCAAGATCGGACAGATTCTTTCATTATTGCTAGAGCTCCCCTTTCAAGCTAATGAAAATTAGAAGGAAAGCAATATATTGGTAGGTTGATTGTTTGTCCAAATCGGGGGATGATACTATGGGAGATGGTAGGTTGTGAATGAAGATTGGTGGGCGAATTCCTTGCACCGCGATTGTGACTGAAACGATGCACTTCCTGAGGAGATCGCTCAGTCCTTAACACTAGTTTTGAAATCATCGTACAAGATAAAAAGGCTGGAAACCAGCGTTCCAACCTTCAAACCTTTTACTTTATTAGAAACGATCCTTGTTTCTCTCAAATGTATTTTTCACTTTTTCAATGACGATTTTGCTGCCGCCTTGTTCTTCGACGCCTTCAACCATCATTGAGATAAGTAGCTGAGGGTCCTCTGGGTTATAGGCAACAAACCAACCGTTTTCTTTGCCCTCTTCATCAGCGGTCTGTTTCAGTTCCGCTGTCCCCGTTTTCCCTGCTAGCGGGTAGCCTTCAATACGTGCCGTACGTGCTGTACCGCCTGATTCGTTCACTACTTTACTCATCGCTTCAGATACAATTTTAACAGTATCTTCATCAATTATATTTTCCTTCCATACTTGGCTCTTTTCTTCCCCATCCATGAGCAAGATTGGTTTAATCATTGACCCATTATTGATAAAAGGTGTATAAGAGGTAGCCAAGTGAAGGATACTCATTTCAACATGTCCTTGCCCATAACCGGAATCGGCAATTAATGTCTCTTTATCTAGTTTGCCGATTGTAGAAGATTCGAGTGGATAGGCAAAGGGAATATCTTCAGCAAAGCCAAATTCTTTTAATCCAGCAGTTAATTTGTCTTTTCCTAGCTCTAATGCTGCCCTTGCAAAATAAATATTATCCGAATACATCATCGCCAAATCGAAATTGACTGGCTTTCCAGGGTCACTTACCCTTGTGATTCGGTAATCACCCCAGCGATTATCATCCGGCCACTGCAAACCCTTCACTGCCATTGTATCTTCTGGTTTAATGGCTCCTTCTTTTAATGCAAGCGCACCTGTTATTGGTTTAATCACGGAACCTGGTGCATACGTGTGTTGAAAACGATTCAAGAATGGATTATCACCACTCTCTTCTAGCTCTTCTAATTGAGAGGCAGAGTATCCAAGAGTTGCTTGATTTGGATCGAATCCTGGACTAGAGACAAGTGCCAGTGTCTCACCCGTAACAGGGTCGATGGCAGCCGCAGTGCCCGGCTTATGATCCAGTTCTTTGTACAAATCCTCTTGTAATGTGAGGTCAATAGTTAACTGAACGTTGCTACCATGTTCTACTGCTTTTTCGGCCACAACTACCTCTGAACCGTCCTCTTTCTTAATTCCAATTAAGACACCATTTGAACCGCGCAGCTTTTCCTCATATACTTTCTCTAAGCCGCGACGGCCGATGACATCATTACTGCCATATCCTTTTCCTTCGTGTTCCTCCAAGTCTTCAGCTGTCACTTGAGCAACATTACCAATTAAGTGTGAGGCCGCCTCGCCGCCAGGGTATACTCGTCCTTCAATATCCTTTTTCAATACACCTGGTATACTCATCAATTTACTTAATAGCTCTTCTTGATTCGTAGCAATTTTCTTGATTGGCACAAATTGATTCGCCTGTACCCAACTCGCGCCTAATTTATCCTTAACAGCGTTCTCTGAGATCTCAAGTAATTTTGCCACTTCTTTAACCGTTTCATCTTCAGCGTCCATTTGTTCTGGTACGATGCCAATTTCTAAAATCGTCCCATTGAAAGCAAGTGGATCACCTGAACGATCGACAATTTCTCCCCGTTTTGCCTTCACTGAGTTGTATGTAATTTCGTCATTTGGGCCAAGTTCAGGGAAAATATAAGTCGTATCCCATTCAATATACCAATTTTCCTCATCGTCTCTCTCTTCTTTAACTAATGTTGCTTGATGATCAAAGGCAATCTCTCCTGCTAAACTGTCCATTTTTGCCGAAAATGGTAGTTGTAATGATTGTTGATCTGTATCTAGTTCTTTCTCAGATTTTTTATGTGAAATGTCTAAGTTAGCAATGCCTAAGTCTGTATATATTTTTTCATAGCGATTGACAAAGTCTTCTTCACTAACGGATGCTTTTGCCTCTTTTGAGAGCATGCCATACATTTTTGCGAACTCTTCCTTATTCCAATATTCTATATATTGAGATAACCGTTGTTCTGGATCAACCTCTTTATTGCATGCACTAAGAATGGCTAAAACCGTAATGGCCACAAATAAATAGACTATCTTTTTCATGTCTCTCCCCCTCATCAACCATTTTAACACTATGGCCCATTTCATACCATATATAGAACAATGGTTTCATGGGAACATTTTATGAACAAAAAAACCGAGCCTTTATAACAGCTCGGGTGCTACTGCTTGTTTTTCCTTTTCTTTATGATGAATAATTTTCAAACGAATGAAGAAACCGATAGCCGCTGCGGTTAGCCCTACGGAAATACCGATCCAAAAACCATATGCCTCAAGCTTCGTAAAGGCAGCTAAACTATAACCAACTGGAATGCCGATTACCCAATAGGAAATAAAAGCGATGATAAATGGTATTTTCACATCTTTATAGCCACGTAAGACACCTTGTAGTCCCGCTTGGGCAGCATCTGAAATTTGATAAAAAATAGCAATAACGAAAAAGTTAGCCGCAAGTAAAATCACTTCTGGGTCATTTGTATAGATGGCGGCAATTTGTTCTTTGAAGAACAACAAGAAGATTGAAGCAAAGCCCATAAATGCCATTCCACCTAAAACACCAAGCAAACTGTATTTTTTTGCGTTGTCTAAGCGTCTTCCTCCAACCGAGTACCCAATCATAATTGTCATCGCCATTGATAGACTAAGGGGAATCATAAATAATAAGGAAGTAAAACTAAACGCCACTTGGTTGGCTGCTACTGTAATCGTTGAAAACATCATACCAACTAAAAGGGTCACAACTGCAAAAATACTAGATTCGAAGAAAATGGTTAATCCTATGGGAATGCCAATAGATAATTGTTCCTTCCACGCTTTTATTGATGGTTTAAACCACACTTTTCCAATTTGGTAGTTTCTAATCTTTTCGATTTTAAAACTAAGCAATAGACTAATGATTAGAATGAGCCAATACGTAAAGCCTGTTGTATAACCCGCACCAATTCCTCCGAGCCTTGGAAAACCAAAGTGGCCAAATACTAAGCAGTAGTTCAAGAATATATTTACGGGTACCGCTAAAATGGTAATGATCATTGTGATTTGTGTGAAGCCTTGTGCATCAAAGAAATTCCTTAGCACATTGTATAAAAATAACGGCACAATCCCGATAGATAATCCAAGTAAATAATGAAAAGCAATATATTCAACATTTGGAGCCAACCCCATTAAACTTAAGATGGGCTCTAAGAAAAATATACCGATTAAAAGTATAACAACTGCAATGATAGCCGCTAAGTATAACGCCTGTGTCACACTATAGGATATTTTCTCCTTTTTGCCTTGCCCTAGTAAATGCGACACAATTGGGGTTACAGCAAGCATAATCCCATTGATTCCTGTAAATACCGGCATCCATATATTGGACCCAATTGCCACTCCAGCCAAATCATCCGTTCCAACACGGCCTGACATCATCGTATCCGTTAAATTCATTGCATATAGCCCTATTTGTGTCACCATAATCGGCCATAGTACTTGCAAAAATAGCTTAATTTTCTCATTCCACGTTTCTGCATGATACATCTTGTATTCTATCTCCTGTTTCGTCTCATTTTAGCGATTATTTATTTTAGCACTGGCACGATGTTGTTTCAATCGAACAACAGATGGATTATGCCGGAGCCCATCTTGCATAGAGAATAAGATCCCCTGTTGTTCCTGCTGGAATAACCGTTACCACCTGCCCAGCAGTATTATACCAATTCACAAATTGGTATCCACTTACTGGCCCTGGCGGATTTAAAATAATTGGCAGATCTGATGCTGTATACGTTTGCGGATTTGGATTCTCCGTACTCAATATATTTTGATAAGTAATCGTATAATCAGGTAATCTGACCAACAGGACCTGCGTATTGTCGTCGCTTAAACGAATCACCCAATCCTCAAACTCTGTCGTCGGCTTAATAAATTTATCCGCATCTGATTGTGCTAAGATCGGATAAGTTGCGGTCGATTCAGCAACCACGATTGGTGTACCAGCTTCATTTGGTGTAACATAATTGGTTAAATCTAATTGAACAACAGTCCCTTGTACAAGCGGTGCGGTAATGTAGGCAACGTTACTTCGACCAACAATGTAAAGCCCATTCGCATCCCCAAGCTGATCTTGCATAAGTAAAATGCCACTATTATATATACCTGGTGCAGTTTCAGCCGTATTCACACCAATATCCCCGACACTATTACTACCTACAAATGATATTTCGCCTGAATTAAAAATACCTCCGCCAACTAAGGCCGCTTCATTACGTTCAATTAAAGTTTCCGTTATACTCGTTTGACTATTTGTATTCGTAAATATGCCTCCACCTGTTTCACCAGCATAGTTATCTGTTACTTGAATATTAGTGAGAACGACCTCTGTAACATCATTAACATACACACCGCCGCCACTTTCAGTCACCCGATTATTTCTTATGATACTCTCAATAATTTGAAGCTGCGCATTTAAATTGACAAACACGCCTCCACCATTAGCAGCAATATTTTCGAATATCGTGCATTCATCGAATATCGTACTTGTTTCATTATTAAAGTATACCCCACCACCGTTAAGGTTGGCTTGATTGGAGAAAATTTGGCAAAGAGATAAAGTAATGGTTGCATTTGAATTGATAAATAAACCTGCTCCATTATTGGCAATATTGTCCGCCACTTCACAGTTAACTATATTAATTACACTATTAATGTTAGCAAAAAGCGCTCCACCATTACCTGATGTCGAATTTCCAGTTAGTAAAACATCGTTAAAGACGATTTGAGATCGCTGATTAATATACAACCCGCCCCCATTTTTTAAGCCAGTATTGTTTGCGACGCTACCTCTCGTGAAGCTTCCAATAACGTCTGGGTTGATTAAGACTCCTCCTGCCCCCCTCGTATCATTTGGTTCTATTGATTGATTCCCGATAATATCCGTATCAGCAATAGTGAAACTTGTACCCGTATTAAAATAAACGCCCCCACCAACCGTGGCGATATTATTGGAGATAACTGACCCATTAATGGTGGCACTGCCTTGGTTCACAAAAATTGCTCCACCAAAGCTAGCAGAAACATTCTGCACTAACATTGAATCGGTGATATTCGCATGTGCATTTGAAGCAATATATATACCTCCACCAAACTCTGATGCATCACAATTATAAATGATTGAATTGTTTAAATTACCAATAGCAGATCCAGTTAGATAGAAAGCGCCACCCCTTGGCACAGAAGAATTTTGCATGGTTGAATCGTTAACCGTTACGATACCTGTACCTGTACAAAAAACAATCGAAGAGGCTACAGTATTTTGTTTGTTACCGTCTATAATTAAACTTTGTAAAAGTAGATTTCCAGTTGTAGCAACATTAAAAAGGTATCCTGTAAACCCTGTTCGTCTGGTCAGTCTGATAGACGTATTTTCCCCAATTATCTCCACTGTGTAGTTAATTGATAAAGTTGTTTCAAGATCAAAACTATTCGTAATCGTAATAATATCCTCTTGATTACTAATTGCCGTCTGTAGCTCTGCAAAAGTTGAAACCGAAACCATCGTTTTCACTCCTATCTACGCATGTCCTTGTATAACATATGAAGGAATAGAATTACTGGTGAAAAAGAATGACAGTGGCACGCTAATCGGTTATAATTTTGGAAAAGAAAGGATGATGTTTTTGACTATTTATAAACCACTCGAGTTTTCAAAAACCCTCCGTTATTATCTTGCCATATATGCGCGAACCAAATTACCTCCCGAGTCCGAGTACTATCTACAATCATTGCTAAAAGGTTATAACGGGGAGAAGGATTGGGCCTCTCATTTAAATGAACTACCTGATGACATACCGATTTTGTACGATCTCCTATTAGAAGTCAGCCAATCCACTATTCAAATCGACGCACTATGTATCCTCCAACACAAATTAATCCTATTTGAAATTAAGAACTTCCAAGGAAATTTCTCAGCAGATGACGAAAAATGGTATAGTCCATCCAATAAAGAAATCAAGAATCCACTCAATCAAATCAAACGTGCAGAACCTTTATTACATCAATTCTTAAAAAAGCACCAACTCCATATCCCCTTTGATTATTACCTTATTTTTGTCCACCCTACCTTTGTCCTCTACGGCGCCACTCACCATGAACATGTCATTTTCCCAGGACAAATCCCCGAATTTATGGATAATCTCAAACAACAAACCTTTGCACCTCAACGGATGCACACGAAAATCATTGATACCTTCTTATCTCATCACAAAAGCGATCTCCACTTGCTCCATAAACCTGTGTATCACTATGATCAAATGACTAAAGGGCTATTTTGCGGGCAATGTGGCGGGAAAATGAAAAGGAAACATAAAAGGACATTCTCCTGCATGCAATGTCATCACTCTGCTACAGTCAACGATATTGTCTTAAGCAATATTAAAGATTATATGACACTCTTCCCGGAACGTAAGGTAACTACAGCTAATATTTATGACTGGATTGGTGGGGAGGTTAGTCCAAATGCCATAATCAAAATACTCCATAATCACTTTGAAAGAAAAGGGGTGGGAAAATCCATTCATTATATAGAGTTTAAATAAAAAATATGAGTGATGTTTACTATTGATTTACTTTCACCCCTTATTTGGGGTGATTTATTTTTGCTCACACTTCTTGGTTTTTTTGGACCTTCTTGTGGGGAGGGTGTTTCGTGGTTGATTACTCTTCTTGGGCATTCTGGAGCTTCTTGTGGGGGTATTTCACGTTTGCACACTCTTCTGGATTATTCTGGACCTGCTTGTGCGGGCATTCCGGGGTTTGCACACTCTTCTTAAACATTCTGGAGCTTCTTGTGGGGGTATTCCGCGTTTGATCACTCTTCTTTGTCATTTCGGACCTGCTTGTGTGGGCATTCCGGGGTTTGCACACTCTTCTTAATCATTCCAGACCTGCTTGTGCGGACATTTCACATTTGCCCACTCTTCTGGCTCTTTCCAGACCTTCTTTTGTGGGCATTCGGGGTTTGCACACTCTTCTTAATCATTCCAGACCTGCTTGTGTGGGCATTCCATATTTGCCCACTCTTCTGGCTCTTTCCAGACCTTCTTTTGTGGGCATTCCGGGGTTTGCACACTCTTCTTAAACATTCTGGAGCTTCTTGTACGGGTATTCCGCGTTTGATCACTCTTCTTTGTCATTTCGGACCTGCTTGTGCGGGCATCCCCTTGTTGCCCACACATCTGGACCACTCCGAACCTTCTTGTTTGGGCATCCCCCTGTTTGCCCACACCTCTAGCTCATTCCGAACCTTTTTATATACGAGTATTCCCCCGCTCCTCCCTATTTCCCACCCTACATGCTCTGTGCTTTACTTTCAAATAGACAAAGCTTCCCCACATAATTACCACGACCATTCCCCAACATAATTTCCACATGCTCCACCTCACACCATCACCAATTCATCAACAAAACACAAAAACCCCCACAAGCCAAAGCCTGCGGGGGTTCCATTATTTATGCTAAGACAGATAATCTCTCTTTTACTTCTTCTTCAGTTAACCCGTGCTCTGCGATATAGCGGTTGCGTGGGTGTGAGCGACATTCTTCGGAACAGCTACGTAAATGTTTGTGTTCGTTTTCCTCAGAACAAAGGATTTTTTTGTTACATTCTGGGTTGGCACAGTTGACGTAACGTTCACATGGCTCTCCAGAGTAGTAATCCTTCCCTACAACTACATGTTCTTTGCGGTTGACGGGTACTGCGATTCTTTCATCGAATACATATAATTGACCATCCCATAGTTCGCCTTGAACTTCTGGATCTTTTCCGTATGTGACGATGCCACCATGAAGTTGTCCAACATCCTCAAAGCCTTCTTTAAGTAACCAGCCAGAGAATTTTTCACAACGAATACCACCAGTACAATATGTGACAATTTTCTTCTCGCCTAACATTTCTTTATTGTCTCTTACCCACTGAGGGAGATCACGGAAGTTTGTGATATCTGGGCGAATGGCACCACGGAAGTGACCTAGGTCATATTCATAATCATTTCTTGCGTCTAAAACAACTGTATTTTCATCATTTAAGCTTTCATAAAATTCTTGAGCGCTTAAATATTTACCTGTTAATTGATTTGGATTAACATCATCTTCTAAACGAAGGGTAACTAGTTCAGGACGATAACGTACTTTCATTTTTGGAAACGCATGTTCCTCTGCTTCATCGATTTTGAAAATCATATCAGCAAAACGTGGGTCTGCTTTCATATGCTCCATGTAGCGGTCGGTTTGCTCTACAGTACCTGAACAAGTACCGTTAATTCCTTCATCTGCAATTAAAATACGGCCTTTTAATCCGAGTTCGTTACAAAATGCTTTGTGTTCAATAGCGAACTCTTCTCCGTTTTCAATTGGTACGTACATGTAATATAACAATACACGATAGTTATTCTTTTCTTCCATTTTCTTCACCTATTCTTTTTATATTTGCAAGATATAATGGTTCAATAGGTTTTTTACACCATTTTCTTACTGAAAGTATTATAACAAAAAAAAGCTAGGAAATAATGTCGATTTATTGACCTTTTTTTGGTATTCTTACCCGACTAACAGTTTATCCACCTCAATTTAATTTCATACGTAATGAAAAAAAACGTAAAAACACTGATTTTTACCTATATCTGAATATTTAAAATGATTGATAAATATACAAAATTTACTTATTATAAAAGGAAAAGGAGGTATGATTATGAGCCTTGCACCAGTAAGTTTTGGAGAAATTCTCAGCGATCTTCGTCAATTTAAAAAACTATCAATTGAGGATTTAGCACAAGGAATTTGTTCGTCAGAAGAAATCATCGAATATGAAAAAGGCAAGAAGTATCCAACATTAGATCAGTTATATGATTTTGCTGAACGGTTAAATGTAGAAGTCAGCCATTTCATTGACTATGCATCATCAAGTACCTTCAATTATGTAACGGCAGTCTTTCTATTAATCAAAAAATATAAGCGTGAACGTGATTATAAAGCGATTTATGAGATTATTGAACAAGAAAGGGATAACCCTTTGTTTAAGCAGAGGATTTCTATGCAATTTATGCTTTGGCATGAGGGGATTTGTGAGTATTATTTACATCAAAATGTGGACGATGCGGTAAAACTTCTTTATCAAGCGATCGATTTAACGAACCCTGATAGAAGTAGACTAACAGAGAACGAAATTGAAATTCTTACGAGCTTAGCGATTATTAAGCTTGAAGAAAAGGACTTCATATTTGCATCTAATATGTTTGAAGAGGCGTTAGATAATTTAGATTCGCTCCCTCATATATTGGATCCGAAAGTAAAATTACGGATTTTGTATGGGCTATCGCAAACATTAGCAGCAAGGAATAATTATGAGTCTTCGTTGAAATATAGTAATTTAGGAATTAATTATTGCATTAATAATGAGATTCTCTATTTGTTTGGAGAGTTTTACTATCAATCAGGCGAAAGTTACATCAAAATTGGTGAGATAGATATAGGGACGGAGTATATTAATCGGGCAAAATCTATCTTTTTACTACAAAATGATGAAAAATTTGCCAAATTAGTAGGAATAGAGCTAGAAAAGTTATTAGAAAAGTGTTAATATTTGTATTGTAAGATATTTCTATAATGAAGGGAGAAAGGAAAATGAAAAAATTCGTTTCTGCATCAGTTGTTGCCCTATCACTAGTTGCTTTCGGAGGATTTGTTGGCGCTGAACCGCTACCGACCCAACATGGAGCTGAACCACTTCCTACTCAGCACGGTGCTGAGCCGCTTCCAACTCAACATGGATCTTCACCACTACCAACTCAACACGGCGCTGAACCACTACCAACTCAACATGGTGCTGAACCACTACCGACTCAACACGGTGCTGAACCACTACCGACTCAACATGGTGCACCACTACCTACCCAACATTAATAAGGTTTGAGCAAAAGCACTTTCCCGCCAGAAGGTGCTTTTTTCTTTTTAAAAGGAACGATGTGGGCTTAGTAAGTGTTTAAGGTCTATTGCCAATTGTTCGACATATTTCTCGACATCTACATCCCCTTGACTCATTCCATTTTCGTGTGCCTTCAATAATAAATCTAGTAGATTAATAGGGCTTTCTGCATCCAAACCAAACTATCCTCCTAGTATTTCTTAGGAATATTATACTAAAATCTCGAATGCAAATCAATATTAAATTATCAAAAAATTTCCGTTTTTGTAAATAATCTTGTATGAAAACATTTAAATATATCCTTCCGCCTAATTTACCCCCATTTTTCCACATCATTTGACATTTGCCGGCTTTTTCGATGTTAATCGACATTTTTCCTCGACAAGAACTTTATCGTAAGTTGTCATATTATGTCGCATGTACCAAGAACCAAGTCGAAAGTCCTCGAAAATGATAGTTTTTCATCTTATTTTGTAAAAGGTTGTAAAAAATATAATTCTATAGACGATATTATGATAGAATTGACGAAATCTTGGAGTAAAGGAGAGATTACTAGACGTGAAAAAACATATGGTGTCGATGGCTACGATTGCTGTCGTTTCCTCTGCTTTTGCCGCTCAAGCATCCGCTGACTCAACTCATACTGTAAAACAAGGAGATACATTATGGGATATAGCTAAGAAATATAATACATCTGTTTCTCAGCTTAAAAAATGGAATGATTTACACTCTGACTTCTTACAAATTAATCAAAAGCTCATTGTTTCTAGTGAAAATTCAACACCTGCAAAAGAGAATAGTTCTTCTAATCAGTCTAGTTCAGGTACATATAAAGTGGTGTCAGGAGATACATTATCTAAAATTGCACGCCAACATAATATGACTGTCAAAGCATTAGTGGATCTCAATAATTTAAAAGGCGATCTCATTTTCCCAGGACAAGTGTTTAAAGTGAATGGTTCATCCTCTAGTAATTCAGGAAATTCTTCTTCCCCATCAAGCGGTTCAAATGGTAGTAGCGGGAATTCCAATTCCAAGAAGGATACATATATTATTCAGCCTGGAGACACACTAAGTGGCATTGCTAAAAAGACAAACACGACTGTTAGCAATTTAAAAAAATGGAATCAGCTAAGTAGCGATTTGATTTTTGCCGGAAAGAAATTATATGTAACGAGTAACAATGCTGGTAAGGATACAGAGAAGAAGCCGACAAATCCGACAAATGACAATATTTCTGGAAATGCTGCTGCCATCATTAGTGAGGCGAAGAAGCACTTAAATACGCGCTATGTTTGGGGCGGATCAACGCCAAGTGGGTTTGACTGTAGTGGATTTATCTATTACGTACTGAAGCAAACAGGATCAAATATTGCGAGAACAAATGCCGAGGGTTATTTTAGTCGTTCGTATTATGTGAACGACCCTGTACCGGGTGATATTGTTTTCTTTGAGGGTACTTATAAAAAGGGTATTTCTCACTTAGGGTTTTATATCGGTAATAATCAATTCATCCACGCTTCATCAAGTGGCGTTATGATTACCAGCTTAGATAACCCTTATTGGAGCAAACATTTCGATAGTTTCAAGCGCCTTTATTAAACAAGTTTATTTTTACAATCAAGGGTAAATAAATAAAAGAGGGGGGCCATGTCAATTCACCCCCTTTCAATTTCTAAAAGAGGTGAATCGAATTGAATATCTTTATGTTTATTAGCATCATGACTTTGGTATTGCTTTTAGTTAGTTTTCTACTGATCTTTTCTAAGCTCTATCGAAAAACAGCGACACGATTAAGTCTATTGATTTTACTTTTCGGTGCCGTCTCTTTTCCACTATTTTCTGTTATGTATCAAGTTCGGACAACGGATTATCTAATTGACTTTGCCACAATTGGCACCGTCTTTTTAATTACTTGGACTGTAGTTGTAATCACCCTTCTTGGCGGCATTTTCTTTCGCTTTCGTGTGAATATTTCAGAAGAAAGTGATATATATCGTCACTAGTGCAAGGCTTGCTCGATTATTTTTTGGAATAAGTCTTTCTCCTCTAAAAATGGATAATGATTGCTTTTTTCAAAAATGAACAGCTGTGATTGGGATATTTCTTGATGGATTTCCTTCGAATACTCAACCGGGCACTGGACATCATAACGTCCACAACAAATGTTTGTTGGTATGTTGATATGCTTTAATTTCCTTGTTATATCAAAAAGAACGGCTTCTCTACTGAAAAAATTTAACCTTTCTCCTGATATACCTTTAGATATCCCATCTGTGAAATATTGGGTATATTTCTCTGGTTCAAATAAAGAAAGCCGGGTACGTTTCATTGTTAACTCTTCTTTTTTCGTTGCAGTTATATTTGGCTGAGTTAATGCAAATTGATACTGTTGCATCACAGCAAATTTTGGATGGTTTTCATTATAGATGCATGCTGAGGACTGCGTGTAATCTCTTGCTGCTGACCCTACAATAACAAGTGATTCTAACGAAGGCTGATGAAGCAATGCATAAAGAAGTCCAATCATTCCACCTGTTGAATGGCCGGCATAAATCCATTTTTCATATTCTAATGCTATTCTAATTGCTTCTATATCTAATACGCTATCTACCATACTATATTCATATGGTTCATGTGCTTGCTCGGATTCTCCCACCCCGCGTAAGTTTACTAACGTTACACAAAAACGATTAGTGAATGTATCAGCAAAATAGTCCCCTGTTTCGTTAAAGACGGCATAATGATGCGCTACGCATAAAGGCTTTCCAACTCCCTTTTGGAAGATCTCAAACGTGCCTCTTTTGGTTTGGAGCATTTTTCTTTTCCACATTGTCTCCACCATCCCTACTCTAATGATACTTGCAGGTTACTTTTGAAAATACACCATTCTTCTCTATCGTCAATGTTCGATCACCTGATTCCTCATAACATCGCTCAATAATCTGTTCATTTTCGACGTGTTGATTATATACTTTGAGCATAATAACCATTGCTGCACCCATGATGAACACACTTCCTAATAATAATAGGAGTAATTTCACTTTGTCTTTCTGCATTGCCATTCCTCCTTACTCACACACATAAATTTATAAAAATCGAGCAAACTAAAGTATTCTTTTTATATAGGGAGCTAAAACATATGATATTCTTAGCGATTCTATTGATGGTTTGTGGATTATTTATTATCAACGGGATTTATGCTTATCAAACGAAGCACATCGATGCCTTTTTTCTTTCTACACTTTGGTACTATATTAAACTTGTTCCTTTATTTATTTCTGCCAGTTTAATGATTGGCTATGGTGTAAAGTTCTTAACCAAACATGTCGATAATCTCACCTTTTCCCTCATCGCCTCTAAAGGAATTGAGATTCTAGTTAGCCTCGTCATTGGCTATCTCTTTTTTAAAGAAACACCGACACTTCGGACAGGCCTTGGCATTGTAGTCATTCTAATTGGGTTTTGGTTGTTGAAGGGTGAATAGTTATTACTTCTCTTTCAATTCTTCGTATGCTGCGATTAACCATGGATGCACAACCTTCAATTTGTCTTTATGTTACATAAGGTAGTGAATATAAGCAAACGCTGCCTTTTCTAGCGATTGGTCGAAAGAAGTGAACACACTGTTAATATAAGGTGGCACTCCCTTCTGATCCCATTCTATTTTGTCTGCTACAAACAAAAGGTAATCCAGCAAACTTGCCCTTGACTTCAGAGTTGTATGACATTCAATCGCACTTAATACATTGGGATTAGTCACCATAAACACTTCGTCAGCGATATATTTAGATAATTTTTGATGAATAATCATGGGAAAAAGGCATTCTTCAGGAAGGATAGGAATGCCTATAGAGCGAGCAAACTCAATGCGCTGATGATTAGGTATAATCCCACTGATATCATGTAGTAAACCTGCCTGATAAGCCGCTTCTGGTTCACCATTGTATTTCCTTGCTAATTCCTCTGCCATTTGTGCTACCCTCACACTATGATTGTATATAGACAAACAATGATACTTCAAAGACTTTGAATACATTACTTTGAAGGGAATGTCCTTTTTTCACTACTTCTTTTAGCTGTTCAATTTGTATCATCTAAAAGGACCTCACTGGCGAGATCAGATGCTGAAACCGCGATCCATTCACCAATTCAAATAAAACGGGTTTCATCGATCCATTGTAAAAACAACGAATATACTCGTCCTTGACCACACGCAAATAATCTAATAAAAAGTGACTATCGAGAAATACTTCTACTTCAGTTTCTCCCGTTAATTTTTCAATCGTCTGCCATTCTTCAATCATACCGATCTGCTTAGCATGAGACGAAATTTGCAACCGTCCTGCTTGTATTCGCAATTTAATATGATGGTTTTTCTTTGCATCTGAAAAAAGGGCTGCCCGTTCAACACCTTGCAAAAAGGTTGGCGTATGGACATAAAACGAAGTCAGGTTTTGCTTCGGAATAAAATCAGTGGTTGCCGGATATCTGCCTTCAATCAGCCTAATATAAAAATGGCATTTATCCCTTTTTAAAACGAGATAGCTGTTTAATAAGCATAGTGACACCTTCTCATCTTTTTGTATATTAAGCTTCGACCATTCAAGTAGACTGTCGTGTGGAACGATGAACTCCATTTCTAACGGTGATTCGATGTTCACAGAACTTATAGAATAACGATGGGCATCGGTACTTATGAAGGTAAGCTCACCATTACGAGCAACAATTTGCACACCTGTTAAGACCGGACGATTATCTTGGACAGCTGCGGCAAACACCGTTTGTTTAATGAGTGTGAGAAGTTGCACTGCATCTAAAGTCAGTTTCGCTCCTACTGATCCATCGGGGATCGTCAATGTCTGGACATCTGTTAATGAGTATATTTTTGTATGAATTTCTCCTGATTGAATGTTGATCGTACCTTGTTCACTTAAGGAGATATGTATGTTTGACGGTAGTTTCTTTATGATATCAAAAAAATATTTGGCGGAAATGATGACTGATCCTGTTCTCTTGATGGTTAGTCCATCTTCCATTTGTGCGGAAATACTTATTTCCATCAACACATCCTCATTCCCAGCAATAAATGTCACTTGCTGATGATCTACGATTATTTTCATAGGAGACTGGCTGTTTTTTAGCGCCTTACTCACGTCTTTTAGTATGCGTTGCAATGTATCTTTTCGAATGATTATTTCCATGATTCCTCATTCCTCACTTTGTCTCAATACCTAGGTTAAACATTCGGTAGAAACATGTCGAATCCTGCCAGTAAGTAAAACAAGAATAGAAAAATCATATTGAAGCATGCTTACCCGTTGAAGGTAACAATGATATTGGTGGGAAGTTTCCGTAATAGTTGTGGAATCAATGGATGCTTTTATACCCACCACTAGTCATACTGAACCTGCGAAAGGGCATACACCCGACAAAACTCATAACTATATTTCACTAGATCTGTCGTAATTACCAACGGGTGTTCATCACTCTTATGTTGATATTACTTTCTCAAGTTTTCCCCATTTGCTCTTAGAAAATAAAAACCCTTCTATATCTATAATAGAAGGGGAAAAATTAATTGTTCCAGATACCTTTATGCTCTGTCGCCAACGACAGCAATGCGTTCATTTAAATGTTTGCCTTGTTCAGCTTCATCAAGGACAGCGATCGCAAAGTCTGCATAGCTAATATAGCTATCTCCTTGATTGTTGACGAATAGTTTGTCTTTGCCTTTTTGATAGCTTCCAGTTCGTTTTCCATCTGCATCGAAGAACGCACCTGGGCTAATGTATGTCCAGGTGACGTTTTGGCTGTTTTGTAGTTGCGCTAAATCTTTCCCCATTTGTGTTGCCGTTGGTAAGTAGGCTTTAGGAAAATCTGCTGTTTCATATAAACGTGTTTCTTCATCTACATATAGACTGCCTGCACCACTAACAACGATTAGTCTCGTGTGCTGACCCTTAAGCGCATCGATTAGTACTTTTCCTGCTTCCACATGTTGTTGCTCTTGACCTTGAGGTGATTTAAAAGCATTCACAATGACATCGTATTCTTTTACGTCATTAGATTGTATATCGAAAATGTTTTTTTCTACAACTGCTACTTGACTATTGATTTTTCCTGCATTTCTTACGATTGCCGTTACTTCATGCTTTCTGGCTACTGCTTCTTCTAAAATCAATTGACCTGCTTTGCCACTTGCACCGATAATGCCAATTTTCATAATAAAAGACCTCCGTATTGTAATTGAATTGATTACATGTAATTATTATAGTTACAGGTATCTTTTTTGTCAATTCTCACCTTTTTCCTTTTCTTGCGATTACGGTATAATATATTCACTATGATTCTTCCTTTTAAAGAAAGGTGATAAACATGACCATAAGCAGTCGATTTGCTGTGGGAATTCATATATTAACATTACTTGAATTAAATAAAGAGATTAATACCTCTGAAACGATTGCAGGTAGTGTTAATACAAATCCAGCTCTCATTCGCAAAATTATCGGGATGCTGAAAAAAGCCGATCTCGTTGAAGTTCATCCTGGGAAGGCTGGCGCTAAACTTAAAAAAGGCTTAGCAGAAATTACTTTACTTGACGTCTATCAAGCCGTTGAAGTCGTATCGGAAAATGAATTATTCAGTATCCATGACCACCCGAACCCTGATTGTTTTGTTGGGAAAAATATTCAACAGACGATAGAACCAATTTTTATCTCAGCGCAACTGGCCATGGAAAAGGTTCTTTTACATGTGACGCTTGAAGATGTTGTGAAGGAAATTGATAATAAATAAAAGGCGCCCCGAGGTCCATTTTCGGGCGCTTTCTATTTGTTAAAGTACAGCCGATCTCATGTTATACTATCATTATTTTCACTATTACAAATTTAGTAGGGGCGGAGCAGATGAAGTGGAAAAACTTTGGCTTAAAAGGAAAAATGATTGCTTTAATTAGCTTACTCATTTTGCTTGTATTTTTGATTTTTACTATTTATTTATTTCGCTACCTCTCCGATATGGTAGAAGAACAAACAGGACAAAAAGCGTTAAGCTTAGCACATACAATAGCCAATATACCTGAAATTCAGGATGCCTTTCAGCTGAGTAATCCCGCTTCTACTATTCAGGATATCGTTACACCCATTCAAGAGGCATCAGGAGCTGAGTTTATTGTTGTTGGCAATAGAGATGGCATTAGATACTCTCACCCTAATCCTGACTTTATTGGGGAGAAAATGGTTGGCGGCGATAATAAACGGGCGATTTTGAACGGTGAATCTTATCAATCGAAAAAAGAGGGCACATTGGGATTATCCATTCGGGGTAAAGTACCGATTAAAAAGGACGGCGTAGTCATTGGTGTCGTTTCTGTTGGTTTTCTCAATGGCAATATTCAGGAAATCATTCAAGATAAAAGCAAACCATTATTCATCGCACTCGTAATAGCCATTTTATTAGGTGTGGCTGGGGCCGTTTTAATTACTAACTATATCAAACGAATACTATTTCATATGGAACCGGAGCAGATTTCTCAATTATATTATCAAAATAAAGCGATTCTTCAGTCCACACATGAAGGGATGATCGCTGTTGATCATTTAGGACACATCACTGCCGTTAATAAAAATGCGAGAGAAATCATCGGAACAGATGCCGAAGAAAGCGAATTTATAGGGCGCGATATTCGTGTGTTATTACCCATCCCCCTGCAAATAACAGGAAGTATTCGTGATCAAGAATTGATATTAGGTGATACGATTATTCTTCTAAACGGTGTCTCCCTTCAAGGAGAACAGTCCGGGGCCGTTTGTACCTTTAGGAAAAAAACAGAGCTAGAAGGCGTAGTCAAAGAACTGAGTCGAATTAAGCAATATGCTCATGCGCAAAGGGCATTTACCCATGAATTTTCTAACAAAATGCACATCATTCTTGGACTATTACAAAATAATGAAACGCAAAAAGCGATGTCCTTTATACGTAAGGAAGATCAAACGCAAATGACGCGCTTAAACTTCTTAACGAAAAGGATTGCTGACCCCCTATTGCAAGCATTACTACAAGGTAAGTACAATCAGGCAAATGAGTGGGGCATCGAGATGACTATCCAAGAAGAAAGTAGAATGATGATTTCATTTTCGATAGAAAGACAGAATGCTATATTAACCGCTTTCGGAAATATTATTGAAAATGCCTTGGAAGCCGTAAAAGGCAAAAAAAATGGGATGCGCGAAGTTAGCATTTATTTTACAGATATCGGAAATGATTATGTTTTCGAGGTTCAAGATTCAGGTAATGGTATTGAAGACAAGTTGCTAGAGAAAATCTTTGATCAAGGATTTACGATGAAAGAAGGCGACTATCGTGGGATAGGCTTAGCTATTTCTAAAAAAATGATTAACGATGTAGACGGCGAGATTCTTGTTGAAAGTGGGGAAAACAGCGGAACAAGTTTTGTCATTATTTTACCAAAGAAGGGAGAAGAGTAAGGATGGAAAAATACCGCGTATTAATTATTGAAGATGATTTCAGAGTTGCAGATATTAACAAAAGCTATATTGAGCAAAATCATCAATTCTCCGTTAAAGCGGTTGCTCGCAGCGCTGCGGATGCACTCCTTTATTTAGAAAAGAATGCTCATGAAATTGATGTTATTTTTCTAGATATATATATTCCTGATGTGGAGGGTATGTCATTACTTTGGAAAATACGATCCCTTTATACATCTATTGATATCATTATAATTAGTGCAGAAAAACAAGCCCATTCCGTTAAAACCGCATTAAGAGCAGGGGTATTTGATTATGTAGTGAAACCCGTTAGTATGGACAGACTCCTTCAAAGTTTAAGTCGCTATGAGCGTTTTAGGCAATTATGGGCAGATGAGCAATTAAACCAAGAACAAGTAGATGAATTAACAAACGTATTTCATATTAACCCTACCCATGCGGAAGAAGAGCAAATACTCCCAAAAGGCATTGACTCGATTACGCTAGAAAAGATTTTACACTTATTTGAAGGGTTCGTAGAAGAAGGTTTAACAGCAGTTGAACTAAGTGAGCAAACTGGTATAAGTCGCTCAACCTCTCGTAGATATTTAGAATATCTCGTATCTATGAATCGTGTAGAGACGAGACTCATTTATGGTAGTGTCGGTCGCCCACAAAGAAAGTACGTAATCTGTTCATGAAACTTATGAACAAAATAGAGAAGAAAGAATAATATTCAGATTATGAACAAAATATTCTTTCTTTTTCCTCCTCGTGTTATTTTCATACTAATCTTATTTTTATGATATTTGAAAACGCATTCATCTATGAATGACCGAAGAGGGGGAAGGAAGAAATTGAGTTTAAGTTTAATAGGTATTATTACAATTATAATTATTGTCGCTTTACTGATTAGTGGAAAAGTCAGTCCGATTGTTGCGATGGTGATCCCACCAATTATCGGCGCTATGCTTGCAGGGTATAGTTTTGCTGAAGTTGGGGGATTTTTTGAAAGCGGTATAAGTTCTGTTATTAGCGTCGCAGTCATGTTTATGTTTGCAATTATTTTCTTTGGTATATTACAAGATGTTGGCCTATTTGATCCATTAATTAATAAGCTAGTTTCCTTTTCAAATGGTAATATTATTGCTGTCACGGTCGGAACGGTATTAGTCGCAACAGTTGCTCACTTAGACGGCTCTGGTGCATCAACTTTTCTATTAACTATCCCTGCCTTATTACCTCTATATAAACGTCTAAAAATGAATCCATATTTATTGCTTCTTTTAATTGGCGGAAGTGCTGGTATTGTTAATATGATTCCTTGGGCAGGGCCTTTAGGCAGAACAGCGTCAGTGTTAGAAATGGATGTAACGGAGCTATGGAAACCCCTTATTCCAATCCAATTAATTGGCCTTTTATTAATGCTTGTACTGGCGATTTATATGGGTGTAAGAGAGAAGAAACGAATCACGAAAATGTATGGTTCTTTAGAAGCCGCTGCTGCTATTGAAGTATCAGAAGACTTTCGAGAGCAAGAAGCAGAAAAAGGAGCTGCTAACCCCCTCGCTCGACCAAAACTCATTTGGGTAAATGCAATATTAGCCCTACTCGTTCTTGGCACACTCGTTTCTGGTATTATCCCTGCAGGACTAGCCTTTTTAATTGGGGTCAGTATCGTCTTACCCATCAACTTTAGAACAGTCGATGAACAAATGGCGAGAATTAAAGCACATGCACCAGGAGCTATGACAATGGCATCTATTATCATAGCAGCAGGTCTATTTTTAGGTGTCCTCAATGGAACCGGTATGTTAACAGCCATTGCTGAGGATGTAGCTAGTATTTTACCTGCCTTTATTGGCCCATTTGTCCATATTATCGTTGGTATATTTGGTGTTCCATTTGATCTAGTGTTGAGTACAGATGCGTATTACTTTGCTTTATTACCAGTAGTTGATCAAATTGCAGCCACGTATGGAGTCGCCTCTCTATCAACGGCTTATGCTATGATTATTGGTAATATTGTTGGTACCTTTGTCAGTCCACTGGCTCCAGCTGTTTGGCTTGCCTTAGGTCTTGCTGGCCTTGAGATGGGTAAACATTTACGCTATTCACTCTTCTGGCTTTGGGGACTAAGTATCGTGCTCGTTCTGACTGCTGTAGTCATTGGTGTGATATAAAGACGATTCGTTCGCTACTAATCTGCAAGTTCTCCTTGTTTGTTGGTAGCGAATGTTTTTGTTTAAATGGCTAACCTTTGGTTTGTTTCTAATGAATTTTACACAGCTTTGGCATGAATTTATTTATCCCCCAAAATAATACCGAATCCAAAACAAACTTCCAACTCCGAATATCCAGAGCGCAATCGTTGTTACATACTGCTTTGACTGAATATACTTCCATTCGAGAATTGCTTGAGAACCGATGCTTAAGCTGAGATAAATAATCCAGAACCAAATTAATGAAAGCGTATCTAGTTGAACCATCAAGGGAATAAAACAAAAAAGGAGAATAACAATAATAAATCTACTCCATGTATGCGCCTTACTACCCTCTGTGTCCCTTAAATGAACACGTTTCACACCTAATAATTTATTCAATCCCCGTTCAATCGTAAAAAAGATTATGATAAACACTATAATTGCAACAAATATATCCATTTTCGCTTCCTCTTTTCCAATAGATTAAAAGTATTTCTTTTATTGTTTCCTCCATCCATTTTTAGTACAATTAAGAAAAATCTTACTTTTATTTTAACAGAGGATGTGATGCGCATGAAACCGCAAATCACCGTGATTACGCTAGGAGTCGATGATTTAGAGAAGGCCGTTTATTTTTATCATCATGGACTTGGATTTCCGACAGACGGAATTGCTGGTACAGAATATGAACATGGTGCTGTTGCTTTTTTTGATTTGCAACCAGGTTTGAAGATGGCGTTGTGGAAACGCGAGGATTTGGCTCATGATGCTCAAATTCAGCAAGGACCAGCTAGTGCCACAGAATGTTCACTTGGTCACAATGTAAGTAGTAAGGAAGAAGTAAATACAATCATGCAGCGTGCAAAAGACGCAGGTGCGACGATTACAAAGGATGCACATGAGACTTTCTGGGGCGGATATGCTGGATATTTTCAAGATCCGGATGGACACCTTTGGGAAGTTGTATGGAATCCAGCCTGGTCTTAATTCATATTGAGGGATGAAGAAATGAAATGGATAACTGTATTAAATAGTCTGATTCTAATATTATTCACTGTGCTTTTCTTTGCTGATTATTTTCCTAAAAGTATCGTAGCAGAGACCATACCACAAGGCATCTTACTCTTTTTGTTAATTGGCACCCTCATTGGGAAGGGTTATCTGGACAAACAGGCATACAGTCTGAAAGGGCAAATCGTTTCCTTTCTTTATATGATCTTTTTAATGAGTCTATTTACTTTTCTAGGGGGGACATCGCAAATCGGCTTTTCTTTTGATGGTTATCTCTTCTGGTTTTCAAGCATCATTGCCTCCATCAACATATATAAAGAGTGGAAAGAAATGAAACAGGAAGGGATTACAACAGCTAACTAAGTACACCATGCTTATTTCTACCGTTTTTGTTCTTCCCTTTTTTCGAATTTGATGACAGCTCGTCCAATTGTTACTAATAGCATCAACATAACTCCTACACCTACGACTAAGTAGAGAATGGTAAAACATTTACTTATTGTTGTGTCTGGCACTAGCCCTGTATTCACACTGGAAGGAATGAGACTGACAAAGGCATAATAAAAAGAGTCGATCCAACTCCATCCCTCTATTTGTCGATAAAACATCGTACCAGAAAGAAGAATAAATAGCAGCGTAGTTAATAGCGATTTAAATACGGGTTCCTTCATTGCTCGATATATTGCCGAAAGTAGTCGACCTATTGTAATAACTAAGGAAATCATCCACTCTTGTCCTTTCTCCTATTGATTTCCTATTAGTTTGGTATCAACCTTCATTTTTATACTCTTTACCTAATAGCCATAAGGAGTGAAATACGGATGAAAGAAAAATTCAAAATTGCTATTATCTTAATTATGATTGCCTCACTTGTTTCCTCTTTTGTACTCTTCTTTATCGGATATTATCTTGTCGGTTTTTTTGTTGGAGGCTTATTCATAAGTATCGCTAGTATTGTTGGTCAATATGCCAACCAAACAAGTGCCATATATGTGCAAAAACATAATAGAAGAGACCGATAATACTAGCTAACGAATGCTACCTCTCAAATATTTGCATACGCTGTTTCTCTATTTCTTGTAGTTTATCCTGCATGACATCTTTTTCACCTCTAATTTGATGAAGCACGGTCTGCACTTTTCTTTTTGTTTTCTCTGTTTCGTCATAGCTATCATTGATTTTTCCATGAACGACCCAATCAACAATAATACCGTCAAAGAAATAATCAGCAAATGTTAACAGGTTACCAATCTCATGTTCCGAGGAAAAGTGATTGTCGATATCCAACAGCTCTTCTTGGAACTGTCTTAACAACCGTTGGGCATTATGAATAGCTGATTTTGCTTGATCTAAATGGCTATGCTTCATCGCAGTAGAAAGGGCTCCGCCTCCGAACATATCAAAAGTGGACCAACTTTTTGACGAAGAGAGTGAATCTAAAGCTTGATCAAATGCTCTTACAGTCCTACCACCCACTTCAATCGCTTCTTCAAACTCTTTTAAATTTGCGTGCACTTCCGCTTCTTCATTTGCCAAATCAAATAATCGCTTACTTCCCATCTCATCATGAAAATGAATCATTCGTTCTTTTTCTTTTAATAATGACTTATATTGCACATCTGCATCGGCTACTTCTTGCCACTTCCTTTTATATTCGATAAGTTCTGCATTCATATCATCTATCGCTTCAATAGCTTCAGTATATTTCAATTTGGCAGCCAATACCTCTTGTTGTTCTTTATCTAACTTCTCGAGTTTCTGTCCTGTAATCGTATAGAAAATATTTGTTAAACTAAATCCTTCTAGTTTTTTCACATCTTCTTTTTCTTTTTCTAACTGAATTTGTAATTGTTCCTTCTTCAGACCCTCTTCTCGTAAGTGTTCTGTCAGACGTTCTATATGCATTTCGTATTTTTGTTTCTTTCTTTGATTATCCTTCGCTATAGCTAAACGCTCATTAATATCGTGAAACATCGCCATCCCCCTTGGAAAAGTTCTAATAATATCTTTACGTTTTAAATGGAAAAAAGTTTCATTTCTTAAAACGACCTCCTGTGTTTACATAAACAAGGGCAAAGAGCAGTGTGGCTACAATTGGACGATGCCTATGATAAAAAGCCATGACATGGTTATCACATCACTCATAGCCAATTTAAACAAATACCATACATGATTTTGCTCATAAATCTACATAAGGCGACCTGATCATATTTTTCTTTCTCACTCTCTGACATCGTATTAAAACCAGTAATTAACCATGCTTGTCATCTTTGTCTCCCTTTTTATTACTATATATACGGTCGTACTCTTCATACGGTTCAATCATTTGATGATGAATATGAAAAAAACTTTTATATCGGAGAAGCGAAGCAGACTTCCTCTCATTTCTTCTGGTCTCACAATTCATGCGATCATGCCGAACTTCCTTAGTAATCTAACAAGATTCTACCGTGTACCCTGCCCATTCACTTAAAGACTTCTACCATCAAAATCGGAGCTTTTTAAAATAGCGTTCATCATATCCGAGTCGCTTTGATGCTTCATTACCGGCTTCAATGACTCGTTTCGCCATTTCAGGAATGTGGTAATCATTCATCCTTTGAATTGGACCAACAATATTTACTGCACAAACGACTTTCCCCCTATGATCACGAATAGGCGCTGCAATCGACTTTGTTCCTTCTGTTAATTCCTCTGTACTGAGAGCGTAGTTTTGTTTTCTTACTTGATCGAGCTCACTTTTTAAGAGAATAGGATCTGTAATGGTGTTAGAAGTAAAACTACGTAATCCTTGCTTAATTATTTCTTCAACGAGATAATCATCATTAAATGCAAGTAATACCTTACCCGTACTTGTACAATAAGATGGATTCTTACGGCCAATATGTGTAAGTATTCTTACTGGATGATGGCACTCCTCTTTATGAATGTAGATAGTATCTATTCCATCTAGTATCGCTAAGTGAGCAGTTTCACCGGTATTATTCACTAGCTTATTTAATACCGGTGCCGCTTCTTTATAGATTTCTAAATTATTTGTTACAATCCCCCCCAACGTCAATACAGATAAACCAAGGCGATAACCTCTAGAATCATCATCTTTTATTAAAAAGCCTTCACTTACTAACGTTGCCACCAACCGACTAACTGTGCTTTTCGCTAAACCTAATTCTACAGCTAATTCACTTACCTTCTGAACGGGCTGATATGTAGAAAAACTTTTTAATATCCTTAAAGCATTTTGAACAGAAGAAAGTCGTGATGTCGTCTTTGTTTTCACCCTTCTTCCCCTCCTCATGTTTAATATAAAGGAACTATAATTGTCCTTTATTATAATATTTATCTAAAAATATTAAAAAATCAATCTATTTGTTCCGTATAGAAGAACTAGAAGGTTTGCTGTTCTTTTTTCTTTCATTATAATGAACTCAAATTTAGCAAATGGAGGGAAAAGAAATGTCTACATTAACGAAAGCCTCAATAGATTGTGCGCATTTTATCGATGGTAAATATCTTCAATCTGCCAGTCGTGAAACATTTGCCAATATAAACCCTGCTACAGAAGAAAACCTTGGCTCAGTTGCCCTTGGTGGTCAAGAGGAAATCAATCAAGCCGTACAGGCTGCTCGTCTAGCACTGAAAGGCGAATGGGGAAAGATGCCGCTAAAGGAACGCTCGCAAACCATTCGGAAAATCGGTGACATAATTCTAGAAAGAAAAGAGGAACTAGCCACACTTGAAACACTTGATACTGGCAAACCCCTTTGGTTATCAAAAAAAGTCGATATTGACCGCGCTGCCAACAATTTTCATTTCTTCGCAGACTATATGACTTCTATAGGAACAGAAGCATTTCAGCAAGATGATGTTGCCATTCACTATGCCATTCGCCGCCCAGTAGGTGTCATCGGTCTTATCAACCCATGGAACTTGCCATTGTTTTTAATGACTTGGAAATTGGCTCCGGCCTTAGCTGCAGGCAACACGGTCGTTATGAAACCATCTGAAGTGACACCAATGACGGCAACTATTTTAGTTGAAATATGTAAACAAGCTGGTGTCCCTGATGGTGTTGTAAACCTTGTACACGGTATGGGAGAAACAGGGGCTGCGCTCACCTCTCATCCAGATGTGGACGCGATTGCCTTCACTGGAGAAACAATTACCGGTAGCACTATTATGCAAGCAGCTGCTCCTACTTTGAAAAAATTATCCTTTGAACTCGGAGGCAAAAATCCGAATATTATTTTTGCTGATGCCGATTTAGATGAGGTGATCGAAACAACCATTCGCTCCAGTTTCATTAATCAAGGCGAAGTATGTTTATGTGGCTCTAGAATCTACGTTGAAAGACCGATTTATGATGAGTTTGTTAACCGATTTGTCGAAAAAACAAAAACACTAAAAGTTGGCGATCCTTTTGATGATAGTACATTTGTAGGGGCATTAGTTAGTAAGGAACATTACGAAAAAGTGTTAAATTACCTTGATATTGCTCAACAAGAAGGCGGACGATTTGAGATTGGCGGGTCAAAAACGGAAGGATTGGATAAAGGTTATTTTATCAACCCTACCATTATTACCGGCTTAGGAAAAGACTCACGTTGTGTTCGTGAGGAAATTTTTGGGCCTGTCGTTACAGTCATTCCATTTAATACAGAAGAAGAGGTTTTAGCACAAGTGAATGACACTCATTATGGGTTAAGTGCAAGTCTTTGGACAACAAATATAAAAAGAGCGACAAGAGTAAGCGCCCAAATTGAAGCTGGCATCGTCTGGGTAAACACTTGGTTCTTAAGAGATTTACGTACCCCTTTTGGCGGTATGAAACATAGCGGTATTGGTCGAGAAGGTGGCATTCACAGTTTTGACTTCTACTCGGAGCTAACCAATATCACATTAAAGATGTAGGAGGGTTTAAGATGTCATTAGATACGATTATCAATGTGAAAAAGTTGTATCACCATCTAAACAGTGCTTATGAACAAAATAAAACGGTATCCCCTTTATCAGAAATAGCACCAACCCTCTCTGTTGATCAAGCCTATCAAGTACAATTATTACATGTCGAAAACGCATTAAAACAAGGGAAAATTGTAACAGGTAAAAAAATCGGTTTAACCTCCAAAGCGATGCAAACACAACTAGGCGTTAATGAACCTGATTATGGCCACCTTTTTGACGCTATGTATTTACCAAATGGCGCTTCTATTCAAAAGGAGCAGGTGCTTCAGCCAAAAGTTGAAGCAGAAATTGCTTTTAAATTATCAAATGATTTAAAAGGACCTGGTATCACAGCATTTGAAGTTATTCAAGCAACCGAATACATCTTCCCTGCCCTAGAGATTATCGATAGTCGCATCAAGAATTGGCAGATTACGCTCGCTGATACAATAGCAGATAATGCTTCCTCAGGTCTTTATGTATTAGGTGATCAACCTATTCGGTTAACGGGCATCGACCTTCGCCAAATTGCCGTTACTTTATATAAAAATAATGAAATAGTTAATACAGGCGTTGGAATCGCAGCCTTAAATCACCCTGCTAAATGCGTGGCCTGGCTTGCCAATAAATTGGCGCAGTATAACCTGTCACTTAAAGCGGGGGAAATCATTTTATCTGGTGCACTCTCAGGCGCTACCGCCGCACAACCTAGAGATGCATACAAAGCAAAATTTTCCGAGCTGGGCGAAGTGAGCGTTCACTTTGAATAACAGAAAGTAGGTGTTTAATGATGGAAATGACGCAAGTGAAAAAACTGGCAGATTATGTTCATCAAGCAGAAAAAGAAAAACGGGAAATTACCAAGATTACATCCAACCTTTATCCGTCACTCACCATTGATGAAGCGTACCTTATACAAGAACAATTAATCCTTGATAAGAAAAATGAAGGATTACGAATAATTGGTCCGAAGATGGGTATTACGAGTAAAGCGAAAATGAAACAAATGAACGTCGATAATCCAATATATGGGTTTGTGTTCGATCGTATGGTCATTGAAGAAGATGAGCAAATCTCTATGGCTGATTACATTCATCCAAAAATTGAACCAGAGATTGGTTTTATATTAAAAAAAGATTTATACGGGGATGACATCACAGTTGAAGAGGTATTAAACGCGACCAAATACGTTTTCCCTGCCGTAGAAGTGATTGATAGCCGATATGAGAATTTTAACTTCACACTACCTGATGTTATTGCCGATAATACTTCTGCCGCAGGTGCGATATTCGGCTATAAGATGAGTGATCCGAATAGCCTCGCACTCGATGTTCTAGGGGCATCAATCAAAATAAATGGTGAAGTAAAAGCGTTTGGTACCGGTGCCGCCGTCCTCGGCCACCCAGCTGAATCAATAGCAAGACTCGCTCAAATGTTATTTAAAAAAGGCAAGGCAGTTAAAGCGAACGAGCCCATTTTAACAGGCGGAATGACCGAAGCTATTATGCTCCACGCAGGCGATCTTGTCGAAGTTGATTTCGGCCAACTGGGTCATCTCTCATTTTCAGTCACACCTTAATAAAAGGAGGAAGCATCATGCCGATAGTAACCATTCAACTTATAGAAGGTAGAGAAGAAAGTGATATCGAAAAGCTAATGACCGCTGTCACCGAAACCATTAGCCAATCCATCTCTGCCCCAAAGGAGAATATCCGCGTCATTATTCAAGAAACACCGAAAACCCACTGGTCCATTGGGGGAGAAAGCATACAAAAATTAAGAGGCTAGCAGGATCGAAAATACTTCCGATTTAAAATAGGAAACATTTGGCTGCTTTAATTTACAGAATAATAGGTAAATTTAAGCAGCTTTTTTCTTTACTCCTCTGAATCATTAGCTATTTATTTTCTTCACTACTATTATATCTGAGCATATTTATGGGCAATAACTGCATAAGTAATTTTTTTGGCTAGATTATTCATATGTGGGGAATTACGATATTGAACGTAAACAGAATTAGAAATGGAAGTGAGAGCATCAATTTTACGAATACTAATATTTTTACTGTCAGGATGATTGATGCCTAATTTCGGAATCACCCCAATACCAATGTTATTGGCAACGGCCTTTAACAGCATCTCATTATTATCTACATCAATACGTGTAAGTCCCTTAACAGCTAATAATTTCTCATCAATTAATTTCCACAAATTAGATCTCCGCCTAAAACTAATGACAGTTTCATGATTAAGATGCTCGAGTTCTAATTGAGGATAATGATTCAATGGATGACCGCTTGGTAATAACACGACGAGTTCATTTTGAAAAAGAAATTCAGACTCTATATCCTCATTTCCAGCTATTAAATCACGGGAAAAAATAAGGTCTACCTCTCCTGCTAATAAACGTTCATTTATATCAACAGAATCATATCCCTCAATCACTTGAATATCAATATTCCCAATCGACTTAATCGTCTTTAGAAGCTCAACAATAAAAGAATAACAATACCCAGGCGAAAAACCTACTCTAATCACAGGCGCTCTCGTCATATTGCTTATTTCTTTTGATTGATTCATATAAAGGAGTATTTTTTGTGCATAGTCTTTAAACAATTCCCCTTCACTCGTCAGCACTACCTCATGACCAATCCGTTGAAAAAGCTCACAATCTACTATTTCCTCTAACACTTTTATTCTCGAGGTAACAGTAGGTTGAGTCACATTCAAATATTTTGCCGCTTTAGAAAAACTTTGCAAATCAGCAATGGTAAGAAAGGTCAATAGTTGATACTCATTCAACAGGAACGCCTCCTTTTTCCATTTCCATTTTTAGAGATAACCAAAAATGTAAAGGTTTACATTTCCATTTTGTTTAATTATATATGAAATTTTTACAAAAAAATAATGATTTGTTCTTCTATAAGCAACAAGTAAACATTATATAAAATAATTTTTTAAATTTATAGAAAACTAAGAAATATTCAATTGGAGTCTATAAAAAACACTATTTATACTATAGATATAGTTGAAATGGATTGGGGGGATAAAGGGAAATGATAACTGATATACGGTTAAGTGAAACATTACAGGGCAATGTGGCCATCGTTACAGGATCCGCTCGAGGGATTGGAAAAGAAATCGCTCACAAACTCTTATCTTCTGGCGCAAAAGTTCTGATATGCGGAACAGAAGATGATGATACTGAAAAAACTGCTAGAGAATTGAAAGCGTTAACAAACGGAGATGCGCAATCGTTCACAGGTGATTTAAGTATTGAAGAAAATGTAGATGAACTTGTGCAATACACATTGGATCAATGGGGAAAAATCGATATTCTCGTCAATAACGCTGGCGGTGGTGTGATTCTTCCTTTCTTGGAACAAACACCAAAAACATTGAAAGCGACGATCAATAGAAACTTATGGACCACACTATGGTGTTGCTATAAAGTGTTACCTCATATGGTCCAGCAAAAATACGGGAGAATTATCAATATTGGGGCCGATTCCGTTCGAAATGGTCTATGGGACCACGCCGCTTATAACGCAGCAAAAGGTGGCGTACACGCCTTAACAACGGGGCTCGCGCGGGAGTTTTCCGAACATGATATTACCGTTAATACCATCGCTCCGCCTGCAGTCGATTGTGAGGGTTTAGACCGTATTCGCGAGCGAGACGCTGCATTAGTAAATAAATATATCGAAATCATCCCTAAAGGAAGAGCTGCCCACAAGGAGGAAGTAGCAGACGCCGTCTGGTATGTTTCAACAAAAGGGGCCTCCTTTATTACGGGTCAAGTCATCAGTGTGAATGGTGGTAGCAATATGCTCTAAATTAATGAAGAGGAGGTCAACCGCTATGAGAGAGATTGTGAAAGATGATATAGAGAAAAATGAGTTTCTTGTCCATCGCAGTGTTTTTACAGATAAAGAGATTCTTGCCCATGAACGGGCAGAAATCTTCAACAAGTGTTGGTTATTCATTGGTCATGAAACAGAGGTCTCAAAACCAGGGGACTATAAAAGGAAAAAGGTTGGTGGGCGCAACTTACTTTTAGTTCATAGCCATGACGGTGAAATCCGTGCATTATATAACACTTGCCCACATCGCGGCGCACTGGTTTGTAGGGAGAACGAAGGAAATTCTCGTGTATTTCGCTGTTTTTATCATGCATGGAGCTTTAAAAACGATGGCAAGTTAACCGGTATGCCTGGAAGAGATGGCTTCCCTGAAGACTTCAATGATTGCGCGTCGAAAGATATGAAAGCGGTTCAACGTATTGAAAGCTACCGTGGCTTTATCTTTGTCAATTTCGACGTAAACGCGATGTCATTAGATGAATATTTAGCTGGTGCAAAAGAGTATATCGATTTAGCTGTCGATCAATCAGAATTGGGGCTAGAAGTATTGGGTGGTATCCAGCAATATAGTGTGCGGGCAAACTGGAAGCTGCTAGCTGAGAACAGTGTTGATCTTTATCATGGTATGCCCACACATAAAACCTATTTCGATATTAAGCACGCACAAGATCCAGAGATTCGGAAAGTCAAACTAGAGGGGAAAGGAAAAGATTTAGGAAATGGGCATGCAGTAATGGAATATGTCGCACCTTGGGGAAGACCAGTTGCCCAATGGACAGCGATTTGGAGTGAAGAATTAAAGCAAGATATGGAAGAAATGAAAAAGCGATTAGTCGAACGTTTCGGCGAAGATCGTGCTGAAAGAATTGCCAGCTACAATCGGAATATTATCATCTTCCCTAACCTTGTGATTAATGACATTATGGCCATTACTGCAAGGACCTTTTATCCAGTATCACCTGGTTACCTTGAAGTATCAGGGTATTCTTTAGCCCCAGTAGGTGAAAAAGATAACCATCGCCTTGCTAGAAATAATAATTTTCTAGAATTCCTCGGTCCAGGTGGTTTTGCTACACCAGATGATAATGAAGCATTAGAACTTTGTCAGGAAGCTTATACAAATAACTATGAAGTGGAGTGGAATGACATTTCTAAAGGAATGGTTCGTGGTGAAGATCACGTATTAGCGACCGATGAACTACAAATGAGAAGCTTTTGGCGACAATACAACAAGATTATTTCATCCGCCTTAATGGAAAAGGAGGCTACCTTCTAATGATTGTGAAAAGTGATTTAAAGCATGAAGTGATTGACTTTTTATATCATGAGGCTAAATTACTTGATCAGTGGAAGCTACAAGAATGGGCTAATCTATTTTCTGAAAACGGCACCTATATCATCCCTCCCATCGGAGAACCAGAAGCAAACCCATTAACTTCCATGTTCTATATTTATGATGACCGTGCAAGACTAGAAGAACGTGCCAAAAGGCTACTAAAAAAAGAGGCACATGTTGAATATCCTCACTCTACAACATTAAGAAACTACCACAATATTATGCTTAATCGAGCAGACGATCACACGATTCATGCTGAGTGTAACTTCACTACTTACCGTACAAAAAGAGAAGTAGTCGATACCTTTCTTGGCACAGCTAGTTTTAGCTTAAAAGAAATCGACAACCAGCTGATGATCGAACAAAAAAAAGTCGTTCTCCAACTAGATAGTCTTAGACCACAAGGAAAAATCAGCCTTATTTTATAATTTTTTATACAGGGAGGAAATCAAATGGCAAAAACAATCCAAGAAATCATTAATAAAGACGAAGCACAAGAAAGATTAGAGGCATATCTTAAAACCGTCGCTCATCTCGGTCATGTCGAAATTACTGTAAACCGTTTTGAAGAATCTTTATGGTTTTTTACTGAAATCATGGGATTGGCCCTCACTGAACAAACAGAAAATTGTGCATATTTAAGAGCTTGGCAAGATTACGATCACCATACGCTCATTTTACATGAAGGACAGACATCAGAAGTGAACCGTGTTGGCTGGCGTGTAAGCGCGAAGGAATCACTATACCTTTTTGAAAAAGTGTTGAAGGAAATGAATGTCGCATTTCAATGGGTAGAAGGTGGAACAAAAAAGGCTCTAGGTGATGCAATTCATTTTCATTCACCGGCTGGCGTACCTATAGAACTTTACTGGGAGAAAGAATTATTTGTCACTGATGATCCGGTTGTCCAATCACAACTACCAAGTCATCCAAGTAAATATCGCTCTTACGGTGTTTCTCCTCGTAGGTTTGATCACGTCAATATTATGGTCGATGATGTCAAAAAAGAACAAGAATGGTGGACACAATTTTTAGGTATTCACCACCGTTATTATATTGAAAATGCAGCTGATGTCCGTCTCGGATCATGGTTAAGTCGTACTAATATCGCTCATGAAGTTGCATTTATGAGAAATGCCAATCAAAATGGGGCTAAGTTTCATCACCTTGCCTATTATTTAGACTCCCCTGATGAACTCATCCGTGCTGCAAATATTATGGCAGAGAACGGTGTAAAAATCGAATGGGGCCCAGGAAAACACGGCACGAGTGGAGCACAATTTATTTATGTTTTTGAACCATCCGGACATCGTGTAGAAATCTGGACCGGCGGCATGTTAATCTTTTCACCTGATTGGGAGCCTATTCAATGGACTTCTGAAGTCGGTGAATTAGGGCTAGAAATGTGGGGCAGCAAGCCACCTGAAAGCTATTTTACTTATGGTACAAAACTCGGAAAATAAAGTAGAGGTGCACATATCAATGGATAATCTATTCAAGGTTGACTTCCATACACACGTTATTTCTGAAGACTTTCTAAACTTAGCGGAGAAATACGGGGATGAACGCTGGCCGACTGTGAACAAAACCTGTAGCTGCGGGGCAAACATCTTAGTAAATGGGAAGAACTTTCGAGAAATTACCGACCAAGCATGGGATGCCAAAAAGCGGATTGAAGATATGGAGCGGGAGGGCATTGATGTCCAAGTACTTTCCCCCATTCCTGTCACCTTCAGCTATTGGTCTGATCCTGAAAAAGGTCTTGAACTTGCACAGTTTCAAAACGATTTTATCTCTTCTCTTGTCAAACAACATCCTAAAAGATTTATTGGACTTGGCACTGTCCCCCTTCAAGATACTGAACTTGCTATTAAAGAGATGAAACGACTCTATCTGGAGTTGAATCTTAAAGGAATTGAAATTGGCACAAATGTGAATGGTAGGAACTTAGATGATCCAACATTAGAACCTTTTTTTGCTGCTGCCCATGAGCTTGGTGTACCTTTATTTGTTCATCCCTGGGAAACTCTAGGTAAGGAGCGCCTCCGTAAGCAACAAATGATGTATATGGTCGGTATGCCTTCAGAAACCGCACTTGCTGTGGGTAGTATTATTATGAGTGGACTGCTCGACCGTTATCCAAATTTAAAAATCTGCTTTGCCCATGGAGGAGGCTCTCTCCCTTATCTGATCCCTAGATTAGACCAAGGGTATCATGTATGGCCGCATATACGTCAAACAATAAAACCACCAAGCGCCTACATTCAAAAGCTTTACTATGACGCCCTTGTTTATGACAAAGATAATTTGGCTTTAATGGTTGAACGACTTGGAACAGATCAAATCATCGCAGGCTCTGATTACCCCTTTTTATTACGGGAAACACCATCAGGGAAAGCGATTGACCAAATTGACCATCTATCAAATGAAGAACGAAGAAAAATGCATGGGTTGAACGCGATGACATTCCTCGGCTTAAACAGCAATGATTACACAGCAAACGCTCATAATGAGTCAGCCATTGAAAGATAAATCTCTAACACCCACAGAACAAAGGAATAGAATGTTCTGTGAGGTGTTCTATTTTTTATATCATTCTCGAATAAACCACCATTGTCGCAGGAATCGCGATAACCATTATACTGAAAAGAACAATTAATACTTGGCTCGCGCTCAATTGCCATATACCTAAAGACCCTTGTCCAGTAAGTATGAATAATATCAAAAGAGCGACAAACAGAATAAAATAGTTCGCAGTCATTGCTTTGCCAATGATTGCTTTCGCTCGTTCATCTCTAGGAAAAATATGCGGAGATAAATACGCAAAGAAAAGTTGACTCACACCTAATGCCAAGATCATGACAGAATCAACAAACTCCCCTCGAGCAAGATCTCCATAAGAGCAGTAAATACCAATAATAGTTAATAACACACCTAAACTTAAGTACATATAACGATTTTCTTTCGCTTTCCCTCCCATTAGTCACTTCCTTTTAGTAGAATCATTCTGAACCAAACCAAACAAAAACAAAGTAAAAGAATAATTATTTTACTCTTATCATTATTTTTTTATTGAAAAACAATAAATAACCTGTTAAAGTAACATTAATAAAATTCGGAGGTATACTGTCATGTTTTTTTCAATACAACAGCTCGTACGGTTTGGTTGGTCACAGGCGTTATCTTGTATTTTTCCAGTTGTTATTTTTGCATCATTAGCAATTACACAGATCACCCCCCTCCCTCTATTACCAAGATACGATTGGCTCCTTCTCATTTGTATAGTAACACAGTGGTTAATGATTCGTTCGGGACTGGAAACGAAAGATGAATTGAAGGTCATTTCTCTTTTTCATATCATTGGGTTGGCATTGGAGATCTTTAAAGTACATATGGGGTCATGGGCTTATCCAGAGGAAGCTTACTTTAAGGTTTTTGGGGTTCCATTGTATAGTGGATTTATGTATGCAAGTGTAGCAAGTTTTTTATGCCAGGCTTGGCGGAGACTAGATGTAAAGCTTATCAAATGGCCACCTTACATATTGACAGTGCCACTTGCTGCCGCTATCTATTTAAACTTTTTCACTCATCATTTCTGGATTGATATACGTTGGTGGTTAGCCGCCGCTGTAATCATTGTATTTTTCAGGACTTCGGTAGCGTATAAAGTCGGCCAAAAAGTTTACCATATGCCACTGGCCCTCTCGTTTGTACTCATCGGCTTCTTTATTTGGATTGCTGAAAATATTGCTACCTACTTCGGAGCGTGGCAATATCCAAACCAAACAGAAGCATGGAGTTTGGTCCATTTAGGAAAAGTAAGTTCATGGCTTTTACTTGTTATTGTGAGTTTCCTAATTGTCGCGACTCTGAAAAGAGTAAAGGAGAAGCAACCAACCATCCGATTAAAAGTCAATGATTATGAATCACTTCACTCTAACAAATTGGGAGAAAACTAAAAATTTGTTCGCTCACACTTTTTAATCATTTTGTATTCACTTGTGGGGGTATTCCTTGTTTGCCCACACTTTTTGACCACTTCGTACACTCTTGTGGGGGCATTTCCTGTTTGCCCACACTTCTTGCTCTCTTCGTACACTCTTGTGGGGGCATTCCTTGTTTGCCCACACTTCTT
>NZ_JACSQT010000009.1:68213-221372 GCF_014836495.1 Cytobacillus stercorigallinarum
GCTCTCTTCGTACACTCTTGTGGGGGTATTCCTTGTTTGCCCACACTTCTTGCTCTCTTCGTACACTCTTGTGGGGGTATTCCTTGTTTGCTCACACTTCTTGCTCACTTGGTACACTCTTGTGGAGGTATTCTTTGTTTGCCCACACTTCTTGCTCACTTGGTACACTCTTGTGGGGGCATTCTTTCTTTGCTCACACTTCTTGCTCTCTTCGTACACTCTTGTGGGGGCATTTCCTTGTTTGCCTACACTTCTTGCTCTCTTCGTACACTCTTGTGGGGGTATTCCTTGTTTGCCCACACTTCTTGCTCTCTTCGTACACTCTTGTGGGGGCATTACCCCTTTGCCCACACTTCCTGCTAATTCCAACTAATAGTGTGTGCTCATTCCCATTCCCCTAAATCAATCCCTACCCGCTTGGCTTTATTTCTTATTTCCTAACTGATTGATTTCTCTACTTATTTATTATCTTGCCAACACCCGCCAATACCACAAAAAAAAGCACGAACAAACAATTTGCCCGTGCCTCCACTTATCTTGATAAAAATCCCTTAGAGATTGTTTTAAAGATGTCCATTCCAGACATGTCCCCGTAGCTGGCCTTTGTGTTTTTGGTTGGCGAGAGTGGTGTAATGAACGGGTGGTTGGATTTGATTAACAGCGGGCGATCGAGTACAACAAGTTCCCCTGCTTCTACTCCCTTCTGAACCTCTACTGTATGGTCGAGTTTCATCCCTGTATCCAACTGTCTTCGTTCAACATAACCTCCTGCCCCCAGGATATAACTCACTTGTTTTTTATCTGTGTGCTTAATCGTTTTTACAGGAACAGTTGTTGCTCCCTGGACTTCATTGGTAACGATTTTTACGTTGACATGCTGGCCAAAAACGCTCGTTCCATCTTCTGGCTCGCTTAATTGCACCGTATACAAGTAGCTATTCTCCTTACCTACCTCTGGAGTTTCCTCGGGATATACAGATACGGTATCAATGGTTCCTTCTATTTGTTTATTACTATTTTCAAAAGTGACCAGAACCTTCATGCCCGGTAAGATTTGTTGCACTTCATCCTCTGTTAATTCACCTTCGATTTTTTTCTCGTTAGAAATGATTGTGAGAATAGGATTCTCAAGCGTATGCTTCAATTCCTTTACCGTTCCTGAAATCATGCTTTCAGCAGTGAGTTCTATCATGCTTGAGTCAGCTGCAGTTAACATTTCTTCGTATTTCTCGATTTCACTTTCCAACTTACTTTTATCCAATTCTTTATTCTCTATATCGCGAGCAATTGATTGTTGTATGTAAGCTGTGCTATCAAATGGCTCTACTTGTACAATAATTGAATCATCATTTGGGGTCTGCAATTGCTGACTTCTTCCTGTTGACGAAGCTGGCATTGTGTTTGATGTGGCAAGTAACTTTTCCATCTGAGAAATATGCTGATCTAAACTCGCCACTTCCTGATTGAGACGTTCAATTTCCATTTGAAACGCACTCTTTGTCTCATTAATATTTTCTGGTGAATATTCAAGTACGGCTGTCCCTGATTCTACTGCCTGACCTTTTTCCACAAGAAACCCTTGAAAACTACCTTTATCTTGATCATGGTAGAAAAACTGCTCTTCTTTTGGCATAAACATACCAGCAACAGGTAGCGTTTCTATTAAATCCTGTTCGTTGGCAACGGTCCATTTTGAAATATAGTTCACGCGGTTAATCTCTTTATCACTTGTAAAAATAAGTGTGATATTCAGAGCAATGAACAATGTAATCACTGCTGCTATCAAAAGCTTCCATTTCAGCTTCATGAGAGAACCCCTTCTTAAATAATATTTTCGAATTTAATGTATGAAAGTAAGGATGATATAACTGCGACAAATAAATAAAAACCTATTAAAGTCCAAATAATAAAACGTGGGGACCGCTCAGATAAGTGGCGGTAATACTTATATGTAAGAATGATAGCCCATACTTTGAATAAAGTAATATTGGCTAGTAAGAATATAATGAGCTCAATCGAAGTAAACGTTTGGGCGATAATTCCTAGTGAGAATATATTCGATTCAGCACTGATTCCTAGAAACAAATGTACAGGAATGAAAACTAATTTTTCTATTAAAAATATCATTGAAATAATCAGTTGCACAAATAATAGTTTGCGATAATCTACTTCTAATATGGTCCAAAAAAAGAGTGAAGGGATAAAGATGGCTAATAATATCCAGATGAGTCCCCATGTTATCTGTCCCGCAGCAAAAAGAGTTTGATAGGCTTCATATCCACTCCTCGTTAAATCTGGTAATGACCTTGAAACATACTCACTACCTATACCGAAAAAAGCTGAAATACCTGCAATAATGATACTCGCTAAAGTAAGCCAAACAACCGGTTTCCATAAACCGACAACTTCCTCCTCTTTTCCCAACTGATATGCGACAAATTGCGGCTGTTTCAATCCACGGAAAAGAGGTACTCGTTCACTCATACTATGTCCCCCAAGCCAAAAATTTCTAGTCTATCTATATTGTAACTGAAAATTCATATATTTGAATAGTTTAAAGGTACCATTAAGGCACGAAAAACCCTTTTATGCCAAGGTTCGACACGATTCGTCATCTATCGTTCTTTTTACACAAATATACCGTTTATGAAATAGACTTTCTCATTTGCAATGAAGGTTGTTTTTTTACGAAAGCCATTCTTTCCATCACCCTGTGCGCGACTTCAACCTTTGCCTAGAAAATGGTATAATGGAGGAATGCTAAAAAGGTACAAAAAATTGATGTGAATGGGAGTGATGGCGATGGATAATGGGATTCCTGAGCGTTTTTTAGAGCCGTTAGAGGATATGGCGCGAAAAGTGAAGGAAGAGCTAGACGCACACGCAGCTGTTGATCAAGCACTTGTGCAAAAAGGGTTGATTCTATACCGACAAGGGCTCGTGAAGCAGATTCGCTATGAGTCACACTCCATCACAGCAGCTGTATTAGATGTAAACCGAGTTCAAGTGTCCCTTCATATAGAAGATTATCATGGAAGTCGTTGTTCTTGTCCTGCGGAAGGTACTTGTAGACATATGATGGCGGTTTTCTTTTATTTGCTAGCGAAAAATAACAGTGTGTCTAATTGGATAGAGAGTTGGCGTTCCCCGATTAAGGAACGAAAGACTTTAGCTGACCTTGGCTTGAAGCGTGCACGTGATCTTATTCCAACGAATTCAACAAAACAACCTGATTATGATAATTGGATTCGTACCTTTACAGAGAATTTCCAGCAAATTATGTATCAATCGGGACAATATCCAAAGCCATACGTCGTTTCTGATTTATTTTATATTTATTTACGAAAAATAAATGCCTATGCCCCTTTAAAAAAAGAATGGAAATTGCTATACCAATTAATTGGTAGCATGCATACATTTATGCTACTCGAACAATTTGCTACTGAATGTAAACATAGTGAAAAGGAGATAGAACGCCATTATCTCCACCTTTTCCAAGACTTAATGGAAGAGTCCTCTGTCATGATGGAAAGACTTTCTCAGCAAACGGTCCCATTTGCCTTTGATCCATTTATCGAACGGTTAAGAAATGAAGCAACAGCCTTAATCGATCACCGTTCTGAGATTGTTCAATTTGAAAGAATTCAACTATATCGCAGACTTTGGACACAATTTTTCAAACAAAAGAGTTGGCGTGAAGAAGAGTTAGAGAAATTACGTACACTACATGATACTGATGCCTCGCTATCATGTACGATCGGCATGGCCCATTTACATTTTTTACTACAAGATGATCAAAATGTGTTTCAATTGATCGATTCAGGCGATTATGATTATACTCCTTATTTCTTTTATTGGATTTATCAACTAAATGCACAAAAAGAATGGAAACGGGCAGAAAAATATATCGAAACACTCCTTCCTTATGCAAAAAAATACTTAGAGGAAGAAGATGACTTTCATAAATGCTCAGACCTCGTAAAAATGGTTTTAGAGGTCATTACACCTTATTGCCAACAGACAAAACGGAATGACTTATACGAAAAAGTTTTAACAGAAACTTTACCATATAGCTTTTATTATTACGATGATTTCTTATATCAATATGAACAATGGGAGAAATGGGTTGATCTTCAAGCACTGCTCAGTGTCCGCCTTACTGACATTTCACCAGAGCGGTTAGAGCGTATTGAAAAAGCAGAACCCACATTGCTACTCCCCTTATACCATCAAGCAATCCAACACGATATCCATTTAAAAAGTCGTGAGCAATACCGCCAAGCAGTGAAGAAAATGCAAAAACTCCGTTCACTTTATCACGAGTTATCATTGGCTAGTGAATGGGAACAATTCCTAGAGGAGCTGTTAGAGAGTACAAAACGACTACGCGCTTTTCAGGAAGAATGTAAAAGAGGGAAACTAATTCATGCTTAAAACGAGGATGATCTCCATACAAATAAATAGGTTTAAAGCGGATGCCTTTTTCATCTTCGCTAAAGATGATAAGGAAAGAACGATACCTCCTCTTGACTGGAAGCCCATGCTTTTTTACTCTCATCGTGAAAGCTTCTTTGGCACGATGATAAAGGAAAAAACCATCGATGGAATCAGTGGCTTCCTTTTAGATAGTTGGGAGATTGTGACATTATTTTCCAACGAGCAGTTTAATCGTTTTATTCATTGGAAATGGGATGAAACAGCAGAGATTTTACTAGCTGCTGCTCCTATCCTCAAAGATTGCATCGATGAGCGTCAATGGATGCCCGATTTCAATGCTTGGGAAAGTGACCACTTTCGCTGGGCATTGCCAGCTGATGTTATTAATGAATTTCACCCTGATTTTTGGCAGCAGACACTTTTAGGTGAACCGATCAAACCGATGATACAACAACTTTTCCATCATGCCCTTGATCATTATTTACAAAAAAACAAGCAGGCGAAAGCGGCGTTCGGAGAGAAGCTACTCGCTTTACGCAACGAACATCTCTCTGCAAAAGCATTAGCGGCGTATTTTGATGAAGAAAAATGGCAGGAATGGATAGGGATCAAAGAAGTTTCTACACCATTTTCACTCGGAATTAAACTGGAGGAGCCAGCAGAAGATGATCTAACATGGTCACTTTCGGTATTTTTAAGAGGAAGAGAAAATCCAGATCTCTTTGTTGATTACAAAGATGAAGGGAATTATCCTCCTGGTTGGCTCGACTACGAGAGTGAAGTAGACAAAGAAATCATCCGTATTCTTCAGATGTTTCCATGGTTAGAAGGAAAGAAACAACAATTGGCCACCCAACTTACAGAAGAAGAAGCATGGTTATTCTTAACTGAGGCGAGTGAAACCTTACTTGCTCTTGACGTTGAAATCCTTCTTCCTTCTTGGTGGCAAGCAATGAAAAAAGCAAGCATAAATGTAAAGGCAAAGGTAAAAGCATCAAGCAGTCACAGACCATCCTTTGTTGGATTACAAGCTATGCTTGATTATGATTGGCGCTTCTCGATGAATGGTGTCGAACTATCTGAAGAAGAATTTCGACAAATGGTTGAGGAAAAACGCCGCCTTGTATATATTCGTGGCCGATGGATCAAGCTCGATCCCCATTTTGTGAAACATATTCAAAGTTTAATGAAGAAGGCCGAGCAAGAAGGACTTCATGTGCGAGATTTAATCGAACAAGAATTGCTTGGTGGGGAAAATGATGAAGATCAAGCACAAAGTGAGCGGGCATTCGCCAAAGTACAAATAGAATTAAATCGTCAGTGGAGGAAAATGGTTAATCAACTACGGAATATTCATGATATCCCCATTGAACCTATTCCAGCTGGATTGGCAGGCGACTTACGGCCCTATCAAAAACTCGGCATGAGCTGGTTATTATTTTTACGTTCTTTTAAATTTGGTGCCATCCTTGCTGATGATATGGGACTTGGAAAAACAATCCAATTAATTTCATATATACTGGCTGTAAAAGAGCAAGAGAAAGGGAACCATACAAACCCTGCCCTTATTGTCTGTCCGACTTCTGTTTTAGGAAATTGGCAAAAGGAATTTGAAAAGTTTGCCCCTGATTTGAATATTTATCTTCATTACGGTTCTTATCGTGCCAAAGGAAAAGTATTAGAAAAAGCAGTGATGGAAGCAGATGTTGTGCTTACTTCGTATGGGTTAACTCATTTAGATATTGATAGTCTAAAGGCAATCGAATGGAGTTCTGTTAGTATTGATGAGGCACAGAATATTAAAAATGCCCAAACAAAGCAATCGCAAGCCGTCAGGCAATTACAAGGAACACATCATATTGCCTTGACTGGAACACCAATGGAGAATCGCCTTTCTGAGCTTTGGTCCATTTTTGACTTTACCAACCATGGTTACCTTGGCAGTCTAGGTGCTTTTCATAAACGCTTTGTTCTTCCGATTGAAAAAGACCGGGATGAGGAAAAAGTCAAACAACTGCAAGCATATATTCGTCCCTTCCTTTTACGCAGAACGAAAAAAGATGAGGAAGTGGCGTTAAATCTGCCTGATAAGCTCGAACAGAAGGAATATTGTCCACTTACTTCAGAACAGGCTGCTCTTTATGAACAATTGGTGCAAGACACATTTGCGCAAATTGAAAAGCTAACTGGTTTTGAAAGAAAGGGACTGATTTTACAATTGCTTAGTCGTCTAAAGCAATTATGTAATCATCCTGCTCTCTATTTAAAGGAAAAGGTCGAAAGTAATGCATTAATTTCCCGCTCCTCAAAATTAGAGAAACTTGATGAATTAATTGCTGCTGTTCACGAGCAAGGAGAAAGCTGCTTAGTGTTTACGCAATACATCGAGATGGGTCATATGATTCAGCAACTGCTTGAGAAGAAATATGGCTTTGAAGTCCCTTTTTTGAATGGCAGTGTGCCTAAAGGGAATCGTGATATCATGATTGAACGTTTCCAAAACAAGGAGTTCCCGGTCTTTCTTTTATCCTTAAAGGCTGGTGGAACAGGGTTAAATCTTACCGCTGCTAACCACGTCATTCATTATGACCGATGGTGGAATCCTGCTGTTGAAAATCAAGCGACTGACCGCGCTTATCGAATCGGACAGAAACGATTTGTCCATGTCCATAAATTAATCTGCACTGGGACATTAGAAGAGAAGATTGACCTCATGCTTGATCAAAAGCAATCACTTAATGAACAAATTATTCAAAGTGAAGCCTGGTTAACTGAATTATCTACGGATGAATTGCGTGATTTGATCTTACTGTCATAGTCGGTTGGAAAAGCTGCCTTATTCTGGCAGCTTCTTCTTTTTAAATCTTTAATTCCTGCTTATCTTTCTTTTGATTACATAAGAAGATAACTGCTTCGTTACACATAAATAGCGTGTGCTTCAATAATGGATCATGGATGCGAGTAGTTCGTTGGACGGATGTGTGTTGCTGGAAGGAAATACGGTGGAAATCCTCAGAGGTTGGATTTGAGATTAATTGTAAGGCATCGTAAAAACTAACCGGACATCGTACTTCTTTTCTTTGGTAGACAAGAGGTTCATTCATGACTTCACCCCCTCCCTATAGGCATTTATGACCATTTCGACAAAAATTGCTGAATATCCTTTTGGAAAATGGTTGTTTTTTTACTTTTTTAATCAGATGACTGTTCGCAAAATGTGATGGGGTGTCAGTTATGTTACACTCCCATTTTTATTTTTGCTTCTAAGTGACTTACAACCCTATTTGCGAACCTCTCATTTCCATTTCTATTCTTTACCGTACGTGAAAAAATAAGAGGCAGGACATAACAAAATTGAGCTAACCTCAAAAAGAACAATAAAAAATGATGTCTATAAAACATCATTTGCAAAAAAAGTCCGTTCCATTGCGCTCATGAACACTCGCTTTCCGCGGGGAGGGGCTGAGCCTTCTAAGGCATTGCCTGTGGGGTCTCAGCTTTCCCTCTATTTCCCGCAGGAGTCGAGTGTCTTCCGCTCCATTTCACTATTCTTTTCATATAAGAGTTCAAATCACACAAAAAACCGAATGATTAGATGGATACTCCTAATCATTCGGAAAAATCATTAGCTAGAATACTTCTATCTCAACCTCTCACGCTCTTAAAACCCTATGTTACCACCAATCACAGGTTTACCCGGTGTGATTGGATTTGTTGGTAGTGGATTCGGTACTTTAATGCCGCCTCCGCTACCTGGTAGTGTTGGTTTCACATTTCCAGGCTTTTCTGGAGAAATCGGGAATTGGTTGTCTGATTCGTCTCCATCAGGTGCTTCTTCCCCTTCACCTAATTTGTATAATTCAACTGTTTGTACCGTTTTGTTGCCTGCAATGTCAGTTGCCTCGAACGTGAATTCATTCGCTCCATTTTGTAATTCAAGCTCAATATTTTCCACAACATGTTCAAAGCTTCTCATTTCATAAGGTCCTTGGAATTCTTTGAAATAAATCTCATCACCATCTAAATAGAGACGAATTTCATCAAAATTATCGGCTACCCTTACATCTACAACTGGGTTTTCGGCATCATGTTCAATATATTGACTATCTGGTAATCCAAGTACCTCAACCTCTGGTGCGGTTGCATCTACTATAATTGTTCGTTTAAACTGGGCCACATTTCCTGCTGCATCAACTGCCTTAATGACAAAAGAAGGTACGCCATCTTCAAAATGAAGGATTGTATCAAAAGTATATTGTTTCTTCTCTTCGTCGTAAGTTAGTTCTACTTCTTCATCTCCAATAGTAAATTCACTAATCTCAGATTCGTCAGTAATGGTACCAGTAAATTGAATATCATTTGTATTCAATGTACTTAAAGCTTCAGGAGTCGTTAAACGAACAGTTGGTGCCTTTTGATCGGCAGGTTTCACTTCTAACTCCTTCGTTGTAACATTGCCTGCATAGTCAAAGGCTTGTACTGTTACAGTCGAACCAACCTCTAATGCTTCTGAGAATGTATATTCCTTTGTATCTCCTGCAAGTGGTGTTTCTAATACAGACTCACCATCTACTAAAATATCAAGATAAGATACGCCAGAACCTTTTTCATGATCTGATGCATGAATCGTTAGCTTTTTATTTCCTTCAGTCACTTTGAATGCCAATTCTGGTGCCACTGTATCAATGATAACCGGAATTTTTACTGACTGCCATTCGGCATCAGGGTAGTCAATGACAGATTTAATTTCATAATAATACTTACCATCTTCAGCAAGTTTATTTTTGACTTTTCCATCCCATTTCCATGCTGAGTTAATTTTGTAATAACTACCTTGACCACCATCATAGTAGTCTTTTCTAAGATCATTGTCTGTTCTCAGCTTGCGCAATTGCTTACCATCTTCATCTAATACATTAAATACCACTTGATGGGCATTTCTCAAAAACGATAGGGCAGGAATGATGGCATCTTGCACACCATCTCCGTTTGGAGAAATCGCTACTTTGTCCGCTTTATATGCGTCAGCTATTGGATCATAGCCAAGATAATAGTAACTGTCGCCAGATTCATAAACAGCACCACCCATACCATAGAAGGATGATTCATCATACTTTAATCCATCTAAAATTGGGGATTGATCCCATTCACCTTTGAAGCCTACATATGGAACAGAAAGTTGTGGATGAGTATCTGCTGAATCAGTTAATGTCACATAACCCTCCACAAAATAACCGTTCGGGAATACTTCATCAATATCAACTGGTGTTGTCCAATTACCCGTTTGACTCGGTTCAACTACTTGTGCATCACTTACATCTGCTTGAACGGTAAACGTCACTGTTTCTCCTGCAGGAACAGTAATTTCAGCCGATTCTTGACCATCAACAGTAACCTCAACATTTAATAATTCTTGTGCTTCAAGTTCATTTGGATTCCAGCCTAATTCTCCGTATGCAGCAAAGTCCGTTTGGATATTTGCAGCTGCGTCATAAGTGACGTCTTCATCACTAAAGTTTTCTGCTTGCAATGTGAACTCAAAAGTATCCTCAACTTCTTTTAAAGCCACCTTCGCCTCATCCGTTTCTACTTCTGTTACAACAACTGGTGTAGAAAGAGCTGAGTGCAATTGCATGATGCCCGACCCTTGTCTACGAGGTGAATAAGGAACATCCCACTCAAGTGACTCATTGACAAGACCTTGATCATCGATTGGTTGAGATGTGTTCATCATGATATTTTTCGCTGTATATACACGATCATACCCTGTTAAATCGAAGTCAGCATCTACTCTTTGTAGAACGAGTGCTGCACCACCGGACACATGTGGAGCTGCCATGGATGTACCACTCATCATACCGTATTGGCCATTTTCTAATGTCGAGTAAATTTGCCCACCTGGCGCCGTTATTTCAGGCTTAAAGTCTAAATTTGGTGTCACTCCCCATGAAGTGAAAGCACTCATCTTACCTGCTTCAGGGTTTGGAGCTGTTGTTTTTTCACCAGTAAACGTAAAAGTTACTTCTTCCCCGGCACGAAGCGCTTCGACAATGGGGTCTCCATTCACTTTTGGCATAAATAATTGCGGAATGGTAATAGACGGATCTGACTGCATATTGACAAAACCATCTGTATTATTATAGATAATTACACCTACAGCACCTGCCGCTTGTGCATTTATCGCCTTATCAACGAATGACAATTCACCACGTTGAATCATTGCATATTTCCCTGCAACTTCTGTTAATTGCTCAGGGTATCCAAGTCCGCCATCCGCAACATCAAACGTTTTTGTGTCGATATCATTAGGGTGCTTGTCACCAGATGAAAGAAATGGGGCATCCAACTCTTCGCCATTTATATTCACCTTAATGGCATCAAGGTCCATAAATGAATTCTCAGAAGATGCCACTTGTAATGAATCTGTGTATACTCCTGGCGAACCAACTACACCAAAGTCCGGATTTTCAGCCGATGGATTGGCAAAGCCATTACCAAAATGAGCAGAGTTACCAGCTGAAATAGACATAAGGACGCCATTATCAACCGCTCGCTCAATCGCTTTATATTCTGCAGATTCTGGCGAAACAAAACCTGCTGTAGATCCAAGACTCATATTTAATACGTCCGCTCCTAAAATAATCGCATCATCAATGGCTTTTACATAAATATCTCCATATGTAGAACCGAATTCAGGATCGTTACCAAATACTTTCAAACCGAGAATTTGCGCTTCTGGTGCAATTCCTTTAATTCCACCATCTTCTTCATCTCCGTTTGCGCCTACTGTCCCTGATACATGCATACCATGCATATTTGCACCTTCAGCTACATCACCAATTATTTCGTCTTCATCCATATAATTGTAAGCATATGGTACCTTTTCAGTATAATAGCTTCCCGGTAGGTCATTATCTGCTTTCATTCTATTAACCTTAGATTCTGTTAAATCGACTTCCGTCTCATCTGATAAAATCATATCTTGATGGTCTGGGTCGATACCTGTATCAATGACACCGACAACCATACCATTGCCTTTGTAACCATATTCTCTCCAAGCCTCTTGAGCTTGTACCAATTCTTTACTATAAACCATGTCAGGTTTTTCTTCTGGGCGTTCATATTCATTCACTATTTCAACAGAGGATACATTTTTTACTTCTTTAATTTTCTCAATATCCCCATACATTACATCTGCACTAAATCCATTCACAACTGTTGTGAAACTTTCATGTTCAACAAGTTTCACTTTGTTCTCTTTAACTTTTTGCTTCACCGCTTTTTGTTCTGCTAGTCTCTCGTTTGTCAGTTTCTTCTTAGTTGCTGCGGGCAGTTCTTTAAATGTTTTTTTTGTTTTCTGCGCGTATGCAATGGTCGGCTCACTATCCATTTCGACGATTACACGAACAATATCAGATTTTTTATATTGTTCCTCTGCATCCGTTTTTTCTATTTTTTGTAGATTGAGCTGATTTTCTTTCCCTTTAGTATTTTCTACCTTCTTCTCAGGTACTGCTGCTGACACTGATCCAGAGAAAATAAGTAAAAAGGCCATTAATACGACAAGAATCCTGCTTTTTCTCAACATTTAACTCCCCCTCTGTAAATAAAATTCAGAATTTTTTGTTTCTCTATTAAATTAACATAAGGAAAAATTTAGTTTTAGAGTACTAAAGTACTGATTTATGCTAATTAGCCTAGTAAAATATAATTATTTTATAATTCGAAATATTATTTATAAATGAACCCTTCACATGCACCCACTCTTCTCGTCTCTCAACATCAAAAAATGGGCCATAACAAGGCATAAGGAAACAAAGAATTGTCTACAGACATAGTTCTATTCTGCTAAGTCTTTTGCAATGCACTCTTTTTTCTCCTATTGTTCCTTTTGCGACGATGCTTAAAGAATGGGATTCTCTATGCTCTTGCTTTGTTATTTTGTTTGCACTCCCACACTTACTTTTGAATATCCTATAAACGACACCATTTTCTTTCCTACTAATAGTCTTACTTACAAAAAAAACAGTGCGATAAGCACTGCTTCAATTTGGGGATAATATGAGGATGTTCGTTGATTCTTTCTAATAGAAGGTAATAAGGGGATAAAAGTAAATTGAGGTTCCTTTAAGCTCTTTTTCTTCCTCTATCATAGGATTCTTTTAATAGACATTCTAATTGTGCAAGTCTACTCTCCATCTCACTCATTCGGTGGTTTGCATTACCAAGCATTCTGATAAGATTCTCTATGAGTGTTTCCATCACTTTTTGTTCTTGAGTCAACTGAATTCATCTCCTCCCTTTGTTGTTTTTCTTTCTTGCGATTATCGAGGAAACGCACTTGCTCGACGATCACTTCCATCACATATTTTCTTTTCCCATCCTTTTCATATGATCTTGATTGTAATCTGCCAGCAACACTTATAAGTGACCCTTTCGTACAATACTGAACGAGATTTTCCGCAGATTTATGCCAAAGTGTACATTGAATAAAATCAGTTTCTATCTCTCCATTTTGATTGCGAAATTGCCGATTGACAGCAACCGTAATATTTGCCACTGACCTTCCATCTGATAGAAGTCTTAAATCTGGCTCTTTCGTCAATCTGCCAACAATGCCGACTTGATTCATCATCATCCTCCTTTCTGACACTAGGTTAATATAGCTCGTATCACTTGTAAAAAAGCGGAAAGATCATTTTCATTTTCGTTAGGCTTTCAAAACTGCGGATAGCCGGTCAGAATTTAAATTTTCCAATAAAAATCTGCCAAAAAATTCGCCTTTCCAACATAGGGAAGATATATTTCGACAAATTTCAACATTGCTCTCTATAAGGAATATGACGCATAAATGGACTGATTTTAATATCAAAATAACGTTCTATATCGTTTTTTAAAGTTCTTTCTAATAAGCTTAGCTCGTTTACAAGATATTGATGGGCAAAAACATTATAAACTTCAGCTTCAGGCCAGATAGTGACCAATCGTGCAAGCTGATGAAAAGGAATCATTTCCAAAATTGCTCCTTCATCATACTCAATTGAAAAATATCGAAATGGCGCTTGTTGATTTTTCAACAATTTCTTTCGCCATCTCGCCAATGCTTTATAAAATTCAAAGGCTGGTAAATCTGCTTGGAAATATAATTGATGGTTAATCTTTATTGTAAAAAAAATATCTATCGATAGAATTTTTGCCGTATCACGTTTATGCCTTGTTGTTATTTCATTGGGAGAGCAAGTGAATTGGTATGTAAAATGCAAGGTATTGGTCTGATATTTTTCCAACTTTTATCGCCTTCGATCTTTTTTCCTTAAGCATATAATATTACTTTTTATTTGTGTGAATTCGATCAAAAAAAGGGGCAAATTCTCTATAACTTACCTTTTGTAAGATATTTTCGTTTTGTATATCTTCTATGATATAATTTAGACAACTCAGTTAACTTTTGAGAAAGGGAGGGTTCGCATGAAGACATTTAAGCTAGTTTCCATGCAGGTTTGGGATGAGGATGAGTTAGTAGATGTCGAATTGGAGGACGGACTCATTATTAATAAAGAGGATGAGAATAGTCGGTGGCTACTCGAAGCCTTTATTGATAAAAAGTACTTTTCCTTCTTTTCCAATCTCCGCAAAAAAGAAATCGACGTGCCGCTACAAGTAGTAATTACGAAAAAAGATAATGATCCAGCACATTTCATAACTAAAATTGCATCCATTAATGAATTTGAAGAACATATGAGTGTCCTTTTCTTAGGGAGAATTCGTCACAAAAGAAATGAATTCGCAGAGATATTACTTAGTGATCTCGTTTCTAAAGGGTTAAGTGGCGAAAAATTGCTTACAGAATTTAAAGGGCAAATGAAAAGGGCCCAAAGATTAACAAGTAATAAAAAATAAGCAATGCTTTCTCAGCGGATCTCCATCCGATTTTTTGAGATAAACTTCAATGAGGCTCCGATTGATGCAATCGGAACCTCACTTTTTTATTTACATATTATCTTTGTTTTCTTCGTCCGCAGGGGCATCTTCATTTAAATTTTCATCTGTATTATTGTCATCTTCAAGCATACCATCATCATCATTGTTTAGATCGTCTTGATCGTTATTATTAACGTCATTTCCGTCCTCTAATTCTGCTGGCTCTTCAATATTATCATTATCTTCTGGCGGTGGATCTTGCTCATCGTTTGCTCCACAACCAACAAGCATTGTCGCCGCTAAAGCAGATGCAGACAATAATTTTAACAGCTTTGTATTCATGGGTATTACTCCCTTCCAATTTTAAAAATTTGACCTCTATTGCGGTCTTTTGTTATCGTTCCCGAAAACCTGAACAAAATTGCAAATTGGATGATGTAAAATTTTCCTCGATTTAAGTGACTTGTCATACATATAAAAAAAAGTAATGCCCTATATTAAGCGGGCATTACTTCTTTTCATGTTATTTCAATGCAAACATCATTTCTGTTTCGCAAACAAGCTCACCATCGACGGTTGCTACGCCTTTTCCTTTACCAATCGGTCCTTTTACACGGGTCATTTCGACTTCTAATCGTAGCTGATCGCCTGGTTTCACTTGCTTTTTAAATCGACATTTATCAATTCCAGTGAAGAAAGCGAGCTTTCCTTTATTTTCTTCTTTCTTCAGCATTGCCACACCGCCTACTTGTGCTAATGCTTCCACAATTAAAACACCAGGCATAACAGGGTAATCAGGAAAATGACCATTAAAAAACTCTTCATTTGCCGTCACATTTTTAATCCCAATAGCCCTTTGACCTTCTTCTACTTCAAGAATTTTATCTACTAATAAAAAAGGATAACGATGAGGAATAATTTCTTTTATTTCATTAATATCAAGCATTTTAGTACCTCCTACTAATAATAGGTATAATATTAATTATTATTGTACTAGAAAAAAAGCTAAATGCAAAGACAAAACAAAAAGGAGGCATAAAAAATGCGCTCCTCGTTCTTCAGTTCTCTTTATTAACCAAATCAATCATATGCATCCACGTTTCTTTTTTAAAGATATCGGTTGCTTGGCCATCACCAAGCACACTATACCCGAACGTTGCACCTGCGATGATACAAATGACAAGTAAAACTAGCACAATAATAATTCGTAGCCAGATCGGTATAAGTCGCACTCTAATTCGGTTCACTGTGGTTTTTTCTTCACCTGTAGTAGTTGAATTATGTTGTGCTTTTTGTTTAGTTATTCTTGTTGACGAATCTTGCTCGTTATTAAGTGACATCGTTTTCTTCCCCTTTAACGAATTCCATTAATGAGGCCCATCATTTGATCAGCCATCGTTATTGAACGTGATTGAAATTGGTATGAACGTTGTGTATTCATTAAGTCGGTCATTTCTTTTGAAAGGTCGACATTGGATTGTTCCAAGACACCTTGTGACAGTGAAATATCGCCACTAAACTGCCCAGCTAAATCAGTATAAATTTCAATGCCATCCATTTCAGCCTCTGCAGGCAAGCTTAACATATTTTCACCGATTTGTGTTAAATATTGTGGTTTATGGACGACCGTAATCCCTAGATTTACCGTTTCAGTGCCTCCATTAGCAGTTTGCCCTTGGAGTCTGCCTTGTTCCAATAATGTAAACTGGCTTACGTCTGACGAAAAAGTAATGGGTTCATTATTCTGTCCTAAAACGGCATCACCATTCCCGGTGACAAGCATCACTTCATTATTCCCTGACGGCGTAAGATTAAAAGAGCCGTCTCTTGTATAACGGATTTCAGCACCGTTTTCGGTTTGTTGCAGAATGCGAAAGTATTGACCTTCTCCTGTTAAAGCGAAGTCTAGAGCACGATCAGTTGATTTTAGGCTACCTTGTGTGCTCACTAGCTTAGCTTGGGCAAGTTTAGCCCCTACACCTTGACTAACGCCTTCTGGAGTCATTCTCTGTACGCCCATTAGTTCTTCAGCGGGTTGATTATTAAATTGTTGTACGAGAAGTTCACCAAATGACGCTTCTCTTCTTTTAAAACCTGTAGTATCGACATTCGCCATATTATTGGCGTGTATGTCCATTTGCTTTTGTAATTGTGATAAGGTGTTTGTTGCTGTAATCATTACACGGTTCATTTTATCGCCTCCTTATAACTTCCTAGTTGTTATCCAAGACGGCCAACTTCGTTTACTGCCTTTTCCATACTGCGGTCGTATGCTTGTAACACTTTTTGGTTGGCTTCAAAAGTACGATAGCTTGCCATCATATCTGTCATCGTTCTTGAGGTATCAACATTGGAACGTTCTAAGAAGCCTTGTTGGATACGAAAAGCTGCATTACCGTAACCATTTTGCAAAGCAGTATTATCTTCCGTAGCAAAGAGTCCATCTCCTTGTTTTAGAAGATTTTCTGTTGTTTCCGCATACGCTACACCGATTCGTGTTGTATTTCCAGATGTATCTGTTACATACCCTTCATCATTGACGGTAAATGATTCACTACCCGGTTGGATTCTATTCCCATTTTGATCTAAGACGTATAGGCCACTTGCTGAAGTCAAATAACCTTGGCTATCTAATGTAAAATTACCATTGCGCGTATATTTTGTATTCCCATCTTCACCGGCAACTGTAAAAAATAATGCACTACCGTCCGGGAGATTACCATTTTCAAGCGATAAGTCTGTAGCAAGACCTGTTTGATTTAAATCCCCCTGCGTATATAAAGGAATTGCTTCTTGCAAATACACGCCCGTACTAATACTTCCGACTGTTTCGTTAACTGGTAAACGAAAACCATTTTCTGTAGGAATGCTTTGACTATCTATTCTTTGCAATAACATATCACTGAAACTGCTAATTGCTGTTTGGTCTGCTTTAAAACCAGGTGTATTTGCGTTAGCCATATTGTTAGCTAGCATTTCCGTTCTTCTTTGCTGCGTTAACATACCTGATGCTGCAGTATAAAACCCTCTAAACATATCGGTCACTCCCGTATATCATCGTTTCCCTTTTATATCGGCAAGAGAGTACGATTAATTAGCATTATTTACTTAGAGGAGAATGCATGGCTCTTCAACGAAAAGGCTGGCCTATAGGAGAATCATTAGGTCAGCCTTACTCTTGTGTTAACTTAATTTTTTTCGTGGTAAACGATCAATGTTATCAAGCATGATTCCAGTTCCAATTGCAACACAGTCCATCGGATTTTCAGCAATAAGAACAGGTACTTTTAATTCTTCAGCAAGAAGCATATCGATACCATGAAGCAATGCTCCCCCACCAGTAAGAATCACGCCACGATCAATGATATCTGCTGAAAGTTCAGGCGGTGTTCTCTCTAAAACGCTTTTTGCAGCTTGGACAATCACGTCTACAGGCTCTTTTAAAGCTTGTTCGATTTCTTTAGAGTGAACAGTAATTGTGCGAGGCAGTCCAGAAACCATATCACGTCCGCGAATTTCCATGCTCTCATTTCTGGAGCCCGGGAATACCGTTGCAATAGAAGTTTTAATATCTTCAGCCGTACGCTCACCAATTAGAAGCTTATACTCTTTTTTAATGTATTGAAGAATTTCATTGTCGAATTTATCTCCGGCCATTTTAATTGAAGAAGACGTAACAATATCACCCATAGATAAAACAGCTACATCCGTTGTTCCTCCACCAATATCTACGACCATATTACCGCTTGGTTGGAAAATATCCATTCCCGCACCAATAGCAGCCACTTTCGGCTCTTCTTCTAAATAGACCTTCTTACCGCCACTTTTTTCTGCTGCTTCTTTAATCGCCTTTTGCTCAACGCTTGTTACATTGGTAGGACAACAAATAAGAATACGCGGTTTAGATAAAAAGCCTTTCACATTTAACTTGTTAATAAAGTGTTTAAGCATCGCTTCAGTTACATCAAAGTCAGCAATCACACCATCTTTTAGCGGGCGAATAGCAATAATATTACCAGGCGTTCTCCCCACCATACGGCGAGCCTCTTCCCCAACAGCAAGTACTCTATTCGTGTTTTTATCAATGGCTACAACAGAAGGTTCATTTAAAACGATCCCTCTTCCTTTTACATGTATCAGTACATTCGCCGTACCTAAGTCAATTCCAATATCTCTTGCAAACATTGTTCCTAACTTCCTCCTCGCAACTAAATCTTCTTCTCATTTTTGCAGTTCAAATGGCTCTATAGGCATATAAAATGCCTTTGTGTTTTTTGCTTATGTAAGCAATCTATCATTGATTTTTCGTTTCCGCACGAATATTTCCCCATACAAAAGCCTTTCTCAAGCAATCTGAGAAAAGAGAAGTTTATGTATATTCTAGGGCTTCTACGTTAACAAAAGCACATACCAAGTTCATTATATCCTAGTTAATTATTTTAGCACATCTCACGCAGAATAAATAACTATTTGTCAAAATATATTGTGACTTTTTAAGGAGAAATTGTCGAATTTGTTGATTATTGGGATAAAAGTTGGGGATTACACTTTGAAGTAATAAAGAAGGGATGGTTATACGGGCAGATGTTGTACCTTATCCTCCCTCTGCCCGCTTCACACATTATTTGATGGGTTCTTCTTCAAGCTCTTCTTTCTTATACTTTAACTTTGTTGCTTCTCCCCCTCGCAGATGACGAATGGACTTATGATAATCTAGTATTTCTTTTACTTCATTAGCAAGGTCAGGATTTATTTCAGGCAATCTTTCTGTCAGATCTTTATGGACTGTACTTTTGGATACGCCAAACTCCTTCGCAATTACGCGAACCGTTTTTCTCGTCTCCACGATATACTTTCCAATCTTGATTGTTCTCTCTTTGATGTAATCGTGCACACTACTCGCCCTCCCTAAATTGGATGTGAGAAGTGTGAAATGAGACTCGTTTTTAACTTTGTCTTATAGTGTGTGTTTTACTAGTTGTTAAAAGAATAGCAGGTAAACCTGCCGAGCAGTGGCTAACATATCCTAGAGATTATACAGCTGTTACTAAACAAACGACCCCTCACCTCAAACATTCTCTTTGTAAGGTTTGTAACAGTTTATTAGCTTGGATTAAAATATATGCACAAAAAACACAAGTAGGACAAGTAACTGTATGATTTTTTCATTTTCAGCTCTCTTTTTTAACAAGTAATTCTCTATATAACAAGATTATTATTTAATACCCGCGACAAATGACTTATACAGGGGTTATTAGACCTATTTATAATTGCTTATTTTTCGACAAATTCCGCAAACTCCAATACTCCGTTTTATACAAAAAAGTATTTTTTTAGTTCTAATCACTCAATTAACTGTATTTCAATAACCAACTAAGAGTGATAAAAGTCTATAAATAAATCTAATGACCTAATTCTATATAATGAACAAGAGATTCTTTATTCCTATTGTTGTTTAATCCTTCTCTGACTTACACTAAAAATCAAGCAAATAGATAAAACATGGTTATTCCAATTAAAGGGTGATTTATTTTGACAGTGTTAAAGCCACGGAGACAGAGAATTTTTGAAGCAAGAAAAAGAAGAATGAAAATAAGAAGAATGAAATTAACAGGCATCTTGGCTGCTACAGTCATTATTCTTGCTGTCATTTTCAGCTTAAATGAGCAATCATCAGAAGCCTCTACTTATAAAGTCGAAAAAAATGACACACTCTATCGTATTGCAAAAAAACATAATCTTTCTGTCGAAGAATTAAAAATACATAACCAACTTGTAGATAATTATATAACTGTAGGACAAACATTAGACATTCCATACCCTACAGATTATCAAGGTTTATCAGGTGAACCATTTATACATATTGTCGCTCCTAGTGAAACATTATGGAGCATTGCCAGTAGATACGGCTTAAGTGTTGAAGAATTAAAATCTCTCAACAACCTTAAAGAGAATCATATTTACGCTTTTCAGCCATTAACTATCATTGATGAAATGTATACATCACAAGCTAAACTAATTGGGGCTGCAGATGATCGTGTGCTCGAATTCCAAGATGATGATGAGTTTTTCACTTTACTTGCACCGTTACAGTCTGCTTCTAGACTTCAAGCATTTACTGGACAAGATTTATTTATTACTTATAAAAGAAATTCATTACTATCAATCCATTCTATGCAAACCCCATAACAATAAAAAGGGAAATATTCATGAATGAATATTTCCCGAGAAATGTCGAAACTTTTCTATTTTTGTCTCAACTATTATTTATGATTCTTGTGAATCTGAAGACGTATCTGCGTCTGTTTCACCTTCATTACTTGCACCATCATCTTCTGATTGATCTTCATCACTTGGGGCAGTATCTTCTGATTGGTCTCCATCACTTGGCGCAGCATCTGATTCATCATTAGAACTTTCAGTTGAACCATCTTGTGCTGCATCTTCAGTAGGTGCTTTTTCTTCAGCTATTTCTGCTTTTTCCAATTGACTTAACGTTTTACCAACAAACTCCTCTGGGTTTACAGCTACACCATCTTTACGGATTTCAAAGTGTACATGCTCTCCAGCTTCTTGGTTAATTTGGCTTTGTCCAGATTGAGCAATTGTATCTCCTTGCTCCACTACACTACCTTCTTTTACTTTCATATCAGTAATGGATTGGTAGCGTGTCACAATCCCTTCAGCATGCTGAATTTCAATGACATTTCCTAGAGTTGCATCTTCTTCCACCTTAGTAACTGTTCCACTTAATGCCGAACGAACTTCGAATGATTTTCCATCTTTCATAACAATGTCAATACCTGCATTTGGTTGATATGTGTTATTGTAGAATACTAATGCTTCTTCTTGAGCCGCTTCCTCACCATGCACATCATAGAATTTAGTTTGGATCACTGCTCCGTCCGCATTTTCTACAGGTAACACAAAATTCTCCATTGCATTATTCACTTCTACTGCATCCTCATTACCTTTGCCAGAAAGATCTGTCTCACCGTAATCGAATCCATCTGTGTCTGAAGCATTTTCATTGCCGTTTTGGAACCATAGAACGCCACTAAGTATGAGTGCTGCACTCGCGATGTAAATTGCTGGATAAGCCCAACGTTTCTTCATAAACTTTTTAAAACTAGAATCTTGAGAAGTCTTTTTTTCTTCCTCTCTCATTTTTCATCACCTCTGGCATCAGTTTGAACAGATTCCAGAAGATATATACATCATCTAAAAAATTTTTTGGATTTATTTTTTACTAACTGGGTTTATATATACATGTTTTATCAAAATAATTAAATTCTGAATACTTTGATGCGCTATTATCTACAAATAGAAAACAAACAGCTCCGAATGAAGCTGTTTGTTTTAACTTACTTTTGTGCAGTTAATTTTGCCACCATCGTATCAGATTCACTGATTTCGATTCCTTTATAATAATAAGAAACGATTTCTTTATATGATTTGCCTTCCTTCGCCATCCCGTTTGCACCATACTGACTCATGCCAACCCCATGCCCATACCCTTTTGTTTGTATATTAATCTGATCACCATTTCTCGTCAGGGTAAAGTCAGTTGATTGCAACCCTAATTTCATTCTGATATCGGTTCCTTTTATTATGGTTCCATTAATATCCACTTTCCCTATTCGATTACCATCTGTTTTTTCAACAATTTTAGCAACTGTTTGACCCGAAGGTACTTTCACATTTAACTTTTTTTCAAATTCAGATACAGGCATAGAGATTTGATCATCGAATTTTGGTGTATCAATGTCCCAGGGACTTTTGACACTTTTTAAATACGGAGTGGCATTCGCCCAAACGTTTTCTGCATTTTCCGTGTAGCCATTACTTGTAGAGAAGAACGCTGCCGTTATAGGATTACCGTCATAGGTAAGAATTTGCCCACTTGTTTCTTGAACTGCTTGCGTAATTTTCTCGATTTTCCAATCATAATCGGACTTCCATATTTTTTTGAGCTCTTCTTTGTTTTTAAAAACTTGATCATCAGTGGAATCTGTAATCATTGCGCCTTCTGGTAACGACCCCTTATCTGCCATTAGATGCTGCATTGTATATGTTCGCGCTGCAAGTGCTTGGGCCTTCAACGCTTCTAGCTCAAACTCCGCAGGCATCTCAGAAGCAACAACCCCAATAAGATAGTCTTCAAAGGCAAATGTTTCCACTTTTTTGGCATTGGTTCGATAAACCGCCACATCAACTGCAGGTTCCATCGAGGTGAAAGATGTTGCCTCCTCCTTCTTCTTTTCCGCAGTCACAGACTCTCGATTCTCTTGCTTTTCATCATTTCCAAAAGGAAGAACTACTAGTAAGGCTGGGATAATTAATACAAGTGTAAAGAGTAGTGCTGATAGTACGATGAATGGTTTGAATTTTGTCATATGCTAGCCTCCATCAAGATTCACGTCTCATTCAATCATATGGTCGAAATAGAGCCATTATGACAAAATCCCAATATTGAATTTTCTCTAGTAAAGAGTGTAATGGTAGAGATAGAGAAACGAGGAAAATATGGAGTGGGTGTTATAGCGAAGGTGAATTTCACATTAATTAGGTGGGTGAATCCTTGTCCTTATTTCCCACACCATGTATTGCTTTGTACATTTTCAAACTAAACCAAAAAAACCACCAATCTCCAAAAGAGATTAGTGGTTCAGCCATTTTTATGCATTTAAATCAGTAATGATGGTTTGTTCAGTTGTAGACATATCTTCTTCTGCTTCAGTCACACGTTCAATGTCTGCACCTAAGCTCGCTAGTTTCTTATGGAAATCGACATAGCCACGATCAAGATGTTTTAATTCTGTTACGCGTGTTATGCCATCTGCTACAAGTCCTGTTAAGATGAGAGCAGCTGCAGCACGTAAATCCGTTGCGGCAACTTCTGCACCTTGCAGGTTGGATGGTCCTTCCATAATAACAGAGCGTCCTTCGATTTTCACATCTGCATTCATGCGACGGAATTCTTCCACATGCATGAAGCGATTTTCAAATACAGTCTCCGTAATCACACTTGTGCCCTTGGCATGAAGCAATAGTGCCATCATTTGAGATTGCATATCTGTTGGAAAACCTGGGTGAGGCATCGTTTTGATATCTACAGCTTTAAGCTCTGACGGGCCGATGACGCGAACGCCTTCTTCCTCTTCGATAAACTGAACGCCCATTTCTTCCATTTTTGCAATTAAAGATGTTGCATGTTCTGGTACAGCACCTTTGACAAGGACATCGCCGCCTGTAATGGCTGCTGCAACCATAAATGTACCTGCTTCAATTCGGTCTGGGATGATATGATGCTCAGCACCAAATAATACATCCACACCTTCAATACGAATCGTACCTGTTCCAGCACCACGAACTTTTGCACCCATTTTATTCAGGAAGTTCGCAAGGTCCACAATTTCTGGCTCTTTTGCGACATTTTCAAGGATTGTTGTACCCTTTGCTAATGTTGCAGCCATCATAATATTTTCTGTTGCGCCTACGCTAGGAAAATCAAGATATATTTTCGCACCATGTAATCTTCCTTCTGGTGCTTCTGCTTCAATAAATCCATTGCCGACTTTAACGGTTGCACCCATTGCTTCAAAACCCTTTAAATGTTGATCTATCGGGCGTGAACCAATCGCACAGCCACCTGGCAGTGCTACTCTTGCTCTTCCATTTCTCGCTAATAGTGAACCCATGACTAAAACAGATGCACGCATTTTTCGAACATATTCAAATGGTGCTTCTACTTTTAACTCTCTAGATGCATCAACAGTTACTGTATTGTTATCAAACCCCACTTCGGCGTTTAAAAAACGTAATACTTCATTAATTGTATATACATCGGAGAGAGTTGGGACATCACGAATTACGCTTTTTCCATCACTTGCTAACAATGTTGCAGCGATTACCGGCAAAACAGCATTTTTTGCGCCTTCTACTTTGACTGTGCCACTTAACCGATTTCCGCCGCGGACGATGATTTTTTCCAAAGTGTATTCCCCTCCGCGTCCATTTTCTCTATATTAATATTCAATCGTTATGATGGGTGTGCCGATAACAATAGTTGTCTTAGCGCCCAACCCTTCTTTTCTTAAGCCAATTTGTAAATTCATATCTTTGCCATCCGTTGTAACAGACTCTTTGAACATGGGTGAGTATGCCGATGTCGAGATAAATTGTTCTTCTTCTAACGCTTCTATTTCTTTCGCATTAAATGTAGACAATAATCCATTCATTTGTTCAAGCATAGACTCCCTCATATTACCATCATAATGACCAATGATACAAGAGAAAATATTGGGTTTTTTAGTAAAAATGTCAGACATCTGACTTTTCATATATTCCCCGATACTTTCCTGGATACTGCCTTTGTAGCCAGCACCTTTCGCCTCATAAATGACATACGTTTGTACATTGTCTTTTGTGTCGGTTGAAAGTATTTTTATCGTTTCAGTCAGATCATTTTTTTTAAGCGTACCGATGACTTCATATCTTTCTTGAGATTCCTTTGTCACAGACCAATTCCAGTCTGTAAAACTCTTTTTCATGTCTTCAGTATATGCTTTTACTTCAGCAAAGGTTTGTAAGTTTTCCAAGTTTTCCCTTGCATGAACTGACCATTCTTGAATCAAAATATTCTCGTCCTGTACAGTTTGAGCGATTTGTAATAGTGAAAGCTCTTCTATAGATGCTGCATCCGAATGATTGCCGAAAATAATCCAAACTAACCCGACAATTCCCATTATAGAAAATATAAATGAATACTTCTTCATTTAAACTCCCTCCCTTATTACCATTGTTACCAAAGGAGAGAACGGCATACTTGGGAATTATCGTCACATTTTGACATCCACTAATTGAGTGAAGATTAAATCAAATCATATGTATAGTTGTAGGAAAATTAATAGCAACATCATGCATTGTACTCAAACTTTAAACAAATGAAAACATGTACGAAGACCTATATTTGAGGACTATTTTTTGACAAAATGATTATTGCAAAATAAATGGAAGTTGTTGAGACCAAAGAAGATAATCAAGCACAAAATTACCGACAATCGATCCTAGTGCAATCGACAACATTACATATAATACCCTTGCTTGCAAAACATGATTTGCCTTGATCCACGTATCAATTTTAATCGCTTGCAAAGCATACCAAGCTACGGCAATAAATATTAAATGTACAATAATACTTACCAATGCCTGTTGGCCAAATCCAGAGATCACATGACCCACTCCTTCAATCAAAAACTACACCATTTATTTTAACTCAAATCGCCTTCAGAAAGATAGCATACACCCTCTTAACAATTGACGTTTTTGTTTCACTTTTCGTTTCACATAAATTTATTTTTCCAAAATTTACTTTACTATGAGCCCTTTGCTCTCCAAAAATAAAAAAGAAGAAGGATCTCCCTTCTTCTATACCCGTTTCTACTGTAAGAAATCATAAAATGATAAAAAATTTTGATGGAGGAAATCATAAGCTAATTGTGGAAAAACCCCAAGTAATACGGTCATCAGCACGCAAATACTAATGATAACACCATTCATCTTCTTTCCACTCATTTGAAAAGTACGATTCGCTTCTCGGAAAAAGGCGTAAATAATCAACTTAAAATAATATATATAAGATATCACCGTAGTGGCGATTAATATGGCAGCTAATAGATAATGTGTCGGTTCTGTGCTTAATGCACCGAGAAAAATATTCAGCTTGCCGATAAACCCTGATGTTCCTGGTATCCCCGCTAACCCTAGCATTGTAAGTGCGAGGGCAACAGCTAAAAGAGGAGCACGTTTGGAAAGCCCAGACAATTGCTTTACCTCTTCAATATTCATTAATTGTAATAAGGAAAAAACAGCGATTGTCATAAATAAATAGGCGGTTAAATAAAACCAAATCGTCTCTACCATAAAGGCAGAGAAGGCTGTTACCGCAACTAATAAATAACCAGCATGCGCAACGCTTGAATAGGCAAGCATCCGCTTAATCTTCGTTTGCCTTAGTGCCACTATATTTCCCCATATCATTGTCACTGCAGCAAGAACAGCTAAAAAGCTTTGCAGCGCCATTAATAAAGAGGAATTGTTACTCACATCAGGAATATGATAAAAAACCGTGATGAACATTCGAATGATTAAAATAAACCCTGCTGCTTTTGAAATAATACTCAAGAAAGCGGTAACTGGTATCGGGGCTCCTTCATAAACATCTGGCGTCCACATATGAAAAGGTGCCGCAGCGATTTTAAATGATAACCCAACTAAAATCATCAGAAAAGCAAGTGCTAATAAAAATAGATGCTGAGTATTCGTTAACTCTTGAAGCCTTTCAGCCATTTCTAAAAGATTGGTGGTCCCAGCAACCCCATATAAATAACTCATGCCGAACAAGGTAATAGCTGTGGCAATTCCACCATTAATAACATATTTCATTGCTGACTCGTTTGAAGGGAGATGCTTCTTTCTTATCCCCACTAATATATAGGATGATAAGGTCATCAGCTCTAAACCTACAAAAAGAGTAATTAAATCACCACTGGATGACATAATCATCGCGCCAAGTAATGCCACTAAAAATAAATAGAAAAACTCTCCCCTGAACTCCGTTAATTTTTCTTTCGGTTCATATGAGATAGCTAACAACAATACAAAGCCGGCTGCAACTAGTAACACCAACTTAAAAGCAATCGCAAAAGAATCTAAACGGAAGGTGTCATAGAGGATTGCAAAAGGTGTGTCCCCTATGAGTGTAAGTAAAAAGACTATAGCTGCAACGATACTCGCTACACTAAGCCAACCAAGCCATTTCCGATGAAAAGACCTCGGTAGGAATAAATCTAAAAGAGATAATAGCGTAGCGGTACCAAGAATAATGAATTCTGGACCCATCGCATGCCAACTAAATGATAATAACGTATCAAGATCCATTCTTACTTCACCCCCCTAATCCAATGATGATTGATTTTAAAGTTGAACTGAGAATATCCGGATAAACACCAATACCAACAATACATAAAAGCAAAATAATCGCTGGCCAAATTTCGAATGCCGTCATATCTCTTACCATTTTTGCCTTCTCTTGTTGGCCAAAAGTTATCCCAAGCACTGCTCGTAATATATATACCGCCGTCAAGATAATGCCTAAACAGGCGATTACGGCAATCACTGGCCATTCTTGAAATAGACCTAGAAAAGCGAGAAACTCTGCGACAAACCCTGACATACCGGGTAAACCTAATGAAGCGAGACCTGCTACTAACAAAAAGCCTGACGCGATTGGCATCGTTTTCGCTAAGCCATTTAAATCAGCCATGGAAGTAGATTGATATCTCTCGTAAAAGATGCCGATAAGATAGAAGAACAAGGCGGCAATTAAACCATGCGAGACCACTTGAAACATCGCTCCTTGTATCCCCGCTTCATTTAAGGCAGCCAAACCGATCAGCACAATACCCATATGCGAAATCGATGAGTAAGCTAAAATCTTTCTCAGTTCTTGTTGGGATAATGCTAAGAATGCCCCATAAAGCAAGTTGATTACACCGAGTATCGCCAGCCATAATGTGAGCGACTCAAACTGCTTAGGGAAGAAGCCTAAACCAAAATGGATGAGACCATAGGCGCCAATTTTCAACAGTACACCCGCATGAAGCATAACAATGGCTGCTGGCGCTTCAGAATGAACTTTAACCATCCAGCTGTGAAACGGCCAAATAGGAAGCTTAATACCAAAGGCAATGAATAAGGCAATTAGCAAACCTGTTTTCACTTTTGACGAAAAAACCGTTCCGTCATCCGCACTTAAAATGGACATTAAGGCATCGATATTTGCTGTACCTGTTTTGGCAAACAATACCATGATGACAACTAAAAGAATCGCTGATCCCATCCCGTTATAAATGAGCAATGAGAAGGCTGTACGTTCTTTTTCATATAACCCCCATTTACCTATTAAAAAGAAGGTTGCCACTAATGTCACTTCAAAAAAGATAAAGAATAAAATTAAGTTCTCAGCAGCAAACACCCCGAGCATGCCGACTTCTAATAATAGAAACAGCATGTAATACCCTTTCCACCCTGCTTTGATCTGAAAGGAAGCAAACGCGGCTAACGTTGAGAGTAAGGCAGTTAATAACAAAAGGATAAGAGAAAAACCATCTACTCCTAATTCGTAATCAATACTGTATAATTTGCCAAAGACTTCGGGATTACCAAATTGCATCCAACTTAATTTCCCAGAGTAACTCACTAACTCTACACCCATCTTAGAAGAGATAATTAAGTAGATTGATAGAAAAAGAGAAGGAAGGGTACTAAGGATCGCGACTGTTTTAATCAGTTTTTCCTTCGTTTTTGCAACAAGTGTTAATAATAAGACACCAAGAAGGGGCGCAAATACAATAATGGTCAATATAAACGGGAATCCCACTAGAAGCCACCTCCTGTCAATGCAAACACGACGATCAGAATGGCTAACCCAACAAAAGCAACCGTCCCATATAATTGAGTCTGCCCATTTTGAAACTTTGAACCGATTATGCTTAACCGTCTCATTGTGATGGTTACGAGAGAAATGAGTCCTTCAATCAAATAAACCTCCACGAAATGTAGTATTTGACTAACGAAGCGGCTACCTTTAACAAAGATATACTGGTAAACTTCATCGATATAATATTTATTTATTACAAGCTGATACGTATAAGGAGCTCTTGATGTAAACCAATCCCGGGAAAGAACTTTCTTACTATACATCAACCAAGCAAGCAAGATACCTAAGAATGTTACCACCGTCGCTACAACCATCACCCAAAGCGGACCATCGAGATGACCATGCACATTTGCAGCGATCCCCGTTGTTAACCAATCTCCTAAAAATGTTCCGAACCAAGGGGTTTGGATATAGCCAGCAACAATCGCTAACAAAGCAAGGACAAGCATGGGAACGGTCATCCAATTGGATGATTCTTTTACCGCTGATTGCTCTTTCTTTTCTTCTCCACCGAATACTAAGAAGAATAAGCGAAACATATAAAATGCTGTAAAGAAAGCAGCGATGATTGCAAGTGTGAATAATAAATAGTGACCACTCACCCAGGCAGACACTAAGATTTCTTCTTTACTAAAAAAACCTGATAATAAAGGCACTCCACTAATCGCCATTGTCCCAATTAGAAAGAGCGGTGCAGTCCACTTCATCTTCTTCCATAAGCCACCCATTTTCTCAATATCCTGCGTATGAACAGCATGGATAACACTACCAGCAGCTAAAAACAATAGTGCTTTAAAAAAGGCGTGTGTTGTTAAATGGAATACACCTGCCACGTAACCTCCCACACCTAATGCAAGCATCATATAACCTAGCTGACTTACAGTAGAATACGCTAAAGCTCTTTTAATATCTCTTTGCGTCATCCCAATCGTTGCAGCAAAAATGGCGGTAAAACCACCAACAATGGCAATGGTAAGCATGGCCACCTCACTAAAGGCGAATAACGGATAAAGCGCTGCGACAAGGTAAACACCAGCTGCTACCATTGTGGCCGCATGAATTAATGCGGATACAGGCGTGGGTCCTTCCATCGCATCAGGTAACCACGAATGCAACGGGAACTGACCAGACTTCCCAACGGCTCCGATAAAGATCAGAATAGCTGTTAAGGTAGCCATCGTTTCTGATAGATCCCCCGCTGAGATAACAGCAAAAATCTCATCATATTCAAAGCTCCCTACTTGCCAAAAGAGCAGAATCATGCCAATGAGAAGGCCGACATCACCAATTCGCGTCATGATAAATGCTTTCTTGGCAGCTGCCTTTGCCTCTTCTTTATAAAAATAAAAACCGATCAATAGAAATGAGCCGACACCCACGAGCTCCCAGAATATATATGTTTGTAATAGATTCGGAGAAAGAACAAGTCCAAGCATCGCAAAGGTGAACAGACCTAAGTAGGCGAAAAATACTGTTATGCGCTCATCTCCCTCCATATATGCCTTTGAATACATATGTACGAGGAAGCTAACGAGCGAGACAATGACAAGCATAAGTGCATTTAATTGATTGACCTCAAAACCTGCCGTTAATTGCGTTTCCCCTATGGTTAGCCATGTGAACTCTACCTTTACATTTTCCTGCGTGAAACGCGCAAATAAAACCAGCAAAGCACATATAAAACTAACCAAGGAAAGAATTACTGCGAAATCAATTTGCCCTCTCCGCCACTTCCTTCCAAAAATAAGAAGCACTAAGAAGGAGAAAAGCGGAAAAAGCGGTATGATCCATGCAATCTCCATCATTTCTTCATGTCCCCTTTTATTCATACGAATGACGTATGTTCATTCAAGCTAATTTTTCAAAGAGTTGTAATCATCTACATTGACAGATTTACGATTTCGATAGATAGCTATGAGGATAGCGAGTCCTACTGCCGCCTCAGCCGCAGCAACGGCAATGGCAAAAAGGGCAAATATTTGACCATCTATTGAAGGCATCATGCCATACTTACTAAAAGCAACGAGGTTAATATTAACCGCATTTAACATTAATTCAATGGCAATAAGAACAATAACGGTATTTTTCTTCGTTAATGCCCCGTATAACCCGATACAAAAGAGGATAATGGCTAGTGTTAAATAGGCAGATAACGGCACACTACTCACGTTCTTCCCCCTCCTCATCATCCCGTTTCGCTAACACTATCGCACCAATAAGAGCGACGAGTAAAATAACCGAGGTTAATTCAAAAGGAATAATATATTTCGAATAAAGGGCAATCCCTATTTGCTCTGTATTATTTTCATGCAATGAAGTGGATGGTTCCCCTAGTTCAAGCTGGTATATACCTAAGTAAAAGACGAGCCCGAACCCAAGGATGGCTAGAAAGATAAGAAATTTTCTCAAGCCTCCTCCACTCGTCTCGCTCTGGTCATTATGACGCGTTAACATAATGCCAAAAAGCATCATAATGGTGATCGCACCTGAATAGATGAGGATTTGAACAACAGCAATAAACTCTGCAGAAAGCATGACGTAAATGCCAGCAATACTAATGAAAGTAAAGACGAGAGCGACGACCATATGAACAACCTTCGTTAAGTTAATCATCATGATCCCACCGCCTATAGCGATGAGTGATAAAACAATAAATATGAAAAACTCGCCGCTCATGCCTTATTCTCCCTTCGTAATTGGGTATCATTTTCATCCAGCCACACAAGATCTTTAAATAATTCATCACGACTATATTCTGCGAGTTCAAATTGATTTGTCATAATGATTGCCTCTGTAGGACAAACTTCCGTACATAAATCACATAGGATACAAATTTCAAAATTTATATCATACGTATCAATAATTTTTCCCCGCTTACTAGAATCTGGATGCTTTTTCCCCGTGAGTGTAATGCAATCTGTCGGACAAATATTGGCACATTGATTACAGACGATGCATTTTTCTGGGTAAAATTTTTGAATTCCCCTAAAGCGATCGGGAAGTGGTAAGGGTTCATTAGGATAATCATAGGTTAGTTTCTTGCGCGTCATATTTTTCAATGTGTATTTCAATCCTTTTGCTAATCCAAACATACCTTTGTCACCCCTTTAAAATAGATTGATCCATTCTTTTAATAATGCAGTGAGGAAGATATTCGCAATCGCCACTGGTAATAATACCTTCCAGCCGAACTCCATTAGTTGGTCGGCACGTATTCTTGGGAAAGTAACACGGAACCAAATGAGCAGAAAGATAACAACCATAAATTTAAGCGCAAACCAAACGGCTCCCGGTATAAACCCTAAATAAGGTAATGGTAGCCAACCACCTAAGAAGACGACAGTTATTAACGCTGACATTGCGAACATATACACATACTCAGCTAACATAAAGAACGCCCAACGGAAACCGGTATACTCAACAAAATAACCTGCAACAAGTTCCGACTCCGCTTCAGCCAAATCAAACGGCACGCGATTCAATTCAGCTACCGCTGCAATAAAGAAGACGATAAAGGCAATCGGTTGCCAAAGAATATACCAGCCGCTTTCTTGTGCTAACACAATATCATTTAAATTCATACTTCCTGTCAGGAGAATGACACCAATCACCGACATCACTAGTGGAATCTCATAAGATATCATCTGTGCGGCTGCCCTCATTGCCCCCATTAAGGCATATTTATTATTTGAAGCCCACCCTGCGGTCACAATTCCAACAGTCGTAATACCAGAGACAGCAATATAATAAAGCAAACCCACACCGATATCAGCGAATTGAAATCGATCAGTGAATGGAATAATTGCTAAGACCATAAAAGCAGGTGTAAATGCAATTACCGGCGCAAGAATAAATAATGGTTTATCAGCTGCCCGCGGGATGGCATCTTCCTTAATCAGCAGCTTCAAGACATCTGCAACTGTTTGTAATAGCCCCCATCTTCCTCCTACTTGGTTAGGACCATGCCGCAGTTGCATAAAGCCCATAACCTTTCTTTCTGCTAAAATGGCATAGGTGACAAATCCTAGAACAATAAGTAACAGCAGCAGTGTTAATGCAAAATAAATGAAGAAATGAAGCCATGTCGCTTCAGAAGTTAATAATCCCTCGATCATTACCCATCCACCTCCCCAAGCACGATATCAATTGCGCCAAGGATCGCGATTAAATTAGCCATATTCTGACCAACTAGTAGCTTCGGTAAGATTTGCAGGTTATAAAAAGACGGCCGCCTGAATTTCAGACGATATGGCTCTTTCTTACCTTCACTGGCAATATAACAACCGATTTCCCCTCGTGGAGACTCAATGCGTACAAATGTTTCTCCTTTAGGCGGTTTAATCACTTTAGGAACCTTACCCATGACCTCACCTGTTTCGGGAAATTGCTCCACCGCTTGCTCGAGTATCCGTAAACTTTGTTCTATTTCTTGGATACGCACTTGGTACCTGCCCCATGCATCACCTGTATCTGCTGTACATATTTCAAAAGAAAAACGGTCGTAAATGGAATAAGGTTCATTTTTCCGCAAATCCCATGCGAGCCCAGTACAACGTAAATTTGCTCCACTTAAGGAATAGTCCATTGCCTCTTCTTTGGTGTATTGCCCAATACCTTTTACACGATTAAGGAAGATTTCATTGCCGGTTACGAGATCTCCGTAACCCGCTAACTGCTCTCTCATGTAAGGGATAAATGCCTTCACTTTTTCAATCCATCCGTCTGGCGCATCCCACTTCACTCCGCCTACTCTCATATAATTAAATGTCAGACGGCCACCAGAGATTTCATTTAATAAATTGATAATCATTTCTCTTTCTCTAAAAGCGTACAAAAATGGACTTGTCGCTCCTAAATCAAGCAAATATGTACCCCACCAAACAAGATGACTGGCAATTCTACCTAGTTCCATCGTGATGATGCGGAGATACTCCGCTCGTTCGGGAATTTCTAGCTCCATCATCGTTTCAACTGCATGGCAAAGCACATAATTATTTGTCATTGCGGCCAAGTAATCTAAGCGGTCTGTATAGGGAATAATTTGTGTATATTGCAGGTTTTCAGCTATTTTTTCTGTTCCTCTATGGAGATAACCGATGACTGGTTTCGCATCAATAATCATTTCTCCATCTATTTTAATAACAAGGCGAAAAACACCATGTGTACTGGGATGTTGTGGTCCCACATTCAATAGCATCTCTTCTGTTCTAATCATTGCCTTTTACACCTCCACATCATAAGGTTCATAATCCTTGCGGAGAGGATGACCAACCCAATCTTCCCCAAGCATAATACGATGTAGGTCAGGGTGGTTGGTAAATTGAATGCCAAGAAGGTCATATGCTTCACACTCCGGCCAGTTCGCTCCTGGCCATATAGAAGCAATAGAATCAACTCTTGGATTTTCACGATCCATTTTCACTTTCAAAGCGACAGACTGCTTATTTTTAAAGGAGTATAAATGAACATAAATCTCCATATATGTTTCAAAATCAGTTCCATGTAGTTCTGATAAAAATTCAAAATGAAGCCCGCTATGTTGTTTGAATAATAAGGCTAGTGAATAATAATGTTCTAGCTTAACCACAATAGTTGGCACATGCTTGCTCATACGATTAATATAGGAATCTTCTAAAATATCATCTTTGTAGTGTTCTTTTACAATGTTGAGGTAACGATCTAAGATTGGTTGTTGAGGTGATGGTGTGATAGGTTCTGAAACTTCTGTTTCTTTTGCTTGAGTTATTTTCCCTTTTGCCTTTGCTGCTGCAGCTGCCTTCGCTTTGGCGGCTGCGATCGCTTTAGCCTTCTCTGAATCGCCGTTTTCATTCGCGTTCTTTGCCTTTCGTTTCGCTGCTGCGGCGGCTTTTGCTTTGGCGATAGCGATTGCTTTTTGTTTTTCTAAGTCTTGATTAGCTGTTGGCTCTGTTTCTGTTCCTTCTGCTTCTTTTGCCTTTTTCTTTGCTAATGCGGCGGCTTTTGCCTTGGCGGCGGCTGCTGCTTTTTGTTTTTCTAAATCTTGATTAGATGTAACATCTTCTGTTGTTTGGGGCATTTCGGATGCTGAGTCATTCGATTTTTCTTTTTTCTTTTCCCTCTCTTCCCGCTTTCTTTGTGCAGCTGCTCTTGCTTTTTCTGCTGCTTCTTTCTTTAACTGCTCTTTGTCCTTTTCACTCAAATTAAATCACCCTCTTTCCCGTTTTCGCCTCATAACGGATTTTAGCTTTTAGCTTATTAACTCCGTATATGAGTGCAGCAGGGTTGGGTGGACAGCCAGGTATGTATACATCAACTGGGACCACTTGATCGACCCCTTTCACAACCGAATAAGAATAAACATATGGTCCACCCGCTGTAGCACAAGAGCCCATTGCAATTACCCACTTCGGTTCTGGCATTTGATCATAAAGACGTCTGATTACTGGAGCCATTTTTTTCGTAACGGTTCCTGATACAATCATGACATCAGATTGTCGTGGCGAAGTACGAAAAAAAGAGCCAAAACGATCGAGATCATAGTGAGAAGAACCCACACCCATCATTTCAATGGCACAACAGGCGAGACCAAATGTCATCGGCCATAATGAATTGCTTCTAGCCCAGCCTTTTAGTTGCTCTAATGTAGACATGAATACATTCCGCTGAATTTCAGCCATTTCTTTTTCACTCATTTGATCAAATTTTAAATCCATTTCAGCACCTTCTTTTTCCAAGCATAAATTAAACCAATCACTAACATAAACACGAAAATCAGCATCTCTATTAAAGCAAATATGCCTAATTTTTCATATGCTACGGCCCATGGATATAAAAATACTGTCTCTACATCAAAAATGACGAAAAGAAGAGCAAACATGTAATAACGCACGGTGAATTGTACCCTTGAGTCTTGAAAGGGATCAATTCCACTTTCATAAGTCGTATACTTATTTTCATTTGGTTGATACGGTCGCAATAATTTCCCGAAAAATAAAGCAACTAATGGTAAGAGCACACCGATAAGTATAAAAGAAAGGACTATCAAATAATTATTTTGATACAGATGCCATAATTCCAATATCATCCCCCCATAATAATGAAACTATTCATAATTTTTAAAATGTAATCGGATACATTATAACATCCCTGCCATATTCTGTCGATAATCCACCGACCATTTCCATCTGTCCCTTACTCATTTATATGACAAGTTGTTTAGGATATATCTTTTTTACTTAATCTTATTTGAAAAAATGATCAATGACTGCTAAATAAAGCATGAAAAGATTATCACTAATCTTGAAATGAGAAGATAAATGTTTAAAGTGTTAAGAGAATATCATTCGAATCTCTGGGTATACGGATTAACGGAATTCAAACGAGAATTCAACTTGGGGACAATTTTTTGACTCATTGAAAAAGACCACACCAAAGGTATTTCCTTATGGGCAGTCTCGAACTAATCGGATGCGCTTTGCCATCATTGACGTTACACATACAAAAAAACGAGCAAAATGCTGCTTGAGTCGCAGCATTTTGGCTCGTTTTCGTGATGATTATATATTTCTCTCCGAAACATTGATACGATTCATCGCACGTTTTAATGCAAGTTCTGCACGTTTGAAGTCGACGTTTTCACGCTTTGTTTCATTCAAATGTTGTTCTGCACGATCTTTTGCACGTTTGGCACGATCAAGATCGATATCAGTCGCTTGTTCCGCAGATTGCGCTAAAATCGTTACTTGGTCCGGACGTACTTCGAGGAAACCACCGCTAACAGCAACCAAATCAGATTGATTTTCTTTCTTTAGACGGACAGCTCCAATTTGTAACGGTGCAACCATAGGGACGTGGCCTGCTAAAATACCAAGCTCTCCACTTTCAGCTTTTGTACTTACCATTTCCACATCGGATTCATACACCGGGCCATCGGGAGTAACAACACTGACTTTAATCGTCTTCATTTTTTACCCTCCTGGTCCTAAATTATACCTCTACGCCCATTTTTTTAGCAGCTTCAATTACTTCTTCAATACGACCAACTAGACGGAAAGCGTCTTCTGGTAGGTGGTCATATTTACCTTCAAGGATTTCTTTAAATCCTTTAACAGTTTCTTTTACAGGAACATAAGAACCTGGTTGTCCTGTAAATTGCTCTGCTACGTGGAAGTTTTGTGATAAGAAGAATTGGATACGACGCGCACGTTCAACGATAAGTTTATCTTCGTCTCCAAGCTCGTCCATACCTAGGATTGCGATAATATCTTGAAGCTCTCTGTAACGTTGTAATGTTTGTTGTACAGTACGAGCTACTTCATAATGCTCTTCACCAACTGTTTCAGGTGAAAGTGCACGTGATGTAGATGCTAATGGATCCACGGCAGGGTAAATACCCATTTCAGATAATTTACGCTCTAAGTTTGTTGTCGCATCTAAGTGAGCGAATGTTGTTGCTGGAGCCGGGTCAGTATAGTCATCGGCAGGTACATAAATCGCTTGGATTGATGTAACAGATCCAACATTCGTTGAAGTGATACGCTCTTGTAATTTACCCATTTCAGTAGCAAGTGTTGGTTGGTAACCAACGGCAGATGGCATACGACCAAGTAGGGCAGATACCTCAGAACCTGCTTGCGTGAAACGGAAGATGTTATCCATGAAGAAAAGAACGTCTTGTCCTTGCTCATCACGGAAATATTCAGCCATTGTTAAACCAGTTAGGGCAACACGCATACGTGCTCCAGGTGGCTCATTCATTTGTCCGAATACCATCGCTGTTTTCTTAATAACGCCTGAGTCAGTCATTTCATAGTAAAGGTCATTACCTTCACGTGTACGCTCACCAACACCAGCGAATACAGAGATACCACCGTGCTCTTGAGCGATGTTATTGATTAACTCTTGAATTAAAACGGTTTTACCAACACCGGCACCACCGAATAGACCGATTTTACCACCTTTGATGTAAGGAGCAAGTAAGTCTACTACTTTAATTCCTGTTTCAAGAATTTCTACTTCTGTAGAAAGTTTTTCGAATGTAGGTGCTTCTCTATGAATAGAGTCACGACGAGCATCACCGCTAATTGCTGGATCCAAGTCAATTGTATTACCTAGTACGTTAAATACACGGCCAAGAGTGATATCACCTACTGGTACAGAGATGGCTGCACCTGTATCTATTACTTCCGTTCCACGTTGTAAACCATCTGTTGAAGACATAGCAATTGTACGTACAGTGTCATCACCTAAATGAAGGGCAACTTCAAGGGTTAAGTTGATTCCAACTTCAGATTCGTTACGCGAAGTGTTATCAATTTGCAATGCGTTATAGATTGCAGGTAGTTGACCGTTTTCGAACTTTACGTCAACAACTGGACCCATAACTTGAAGAACGCGTCCTTTGTTCATCTTTTTCCCTCCTAATAAGAAATGCTATATTAATTATTCTAGAGCCGCTGCTCCACCGACAATTTCAGTAATTTCTTGAGTAATTGCAGCCTGACGTGCACGGTTATAGCTTAAGTCTAATGCATTGATTAGATCTTTCGCATTATCCGTTGCATTCTTCATCGCTGTCATACGCGCAGCATGCTCACTGGCTTTACTATCTAATAATGCACCATAAATTAAACTTTCAGCATACTGAGGTAGCAATACTTTCAAAATTTCTTCAGCGGAAGGCTCAAATTCATACGAAGTTAACTGGTCTGATCCACTAGAAATGTCTGTTAGTGGTAAGATTTTTTTCGATGTTACTTCTTGCGTAATTGCGCTGACATAGTGATTGTAATAAATGTATACCTCATCATATGTTTCATCAGAGAACATACCAACCGTTTTAGTTGTTAAGTCTTTGATTTCAGCAAATGATGGCTGGTCTGCTACGCCGACGATATCGACGATCACATTCATCCCTTTTCCTTTGAAGAAATCAACAGCCATTCTACCAATCGCTATAATGACAAACTCATCATTAGACTTATGTCTTTGTTGAATCGTTTGGTTAACCGCTTTTAATACTCTACTGTTAAATGCGCCAGCTAGTCCACGGTCAGATGTAATGACGACATAACCCGTTTTCTTAACTGGACGACTCACTAACATTGGATGTGATGCATCTGCACTACCAATTGCGATAGACGCTGTTACCTCTTGGATTTTTTCCATATAAGGGACAAATGCTTTTGCATTTATTTCCGCACGAGTCATTTTAGAAGCTGATACCATTTGCATAGCTTTTGTAATTTGGCTTGTTTTCTTCGTAGAATTGATTCGGTTCTTTATATCACGTAATGATGCCACAGGTTCTCACCACCCTTATACTTAAGTGTGTTTGATTGGTTGGCACGTAGGCCTTCTCAACCCTTATATATCATTAGATCCTGTAAAAACAATGCATGAAAAGGCAGGAAGGGACAACAATCCCATCCTGTCTAACTCTGCAATGATTATTCAGAAACCACAAACGTTTTCTTGAATTCGTTAATTGCAGCTGCCATATCTTCATCAGCCGGAAGGCCTTGAGTTGTAGCGATATGGTCAAGCAACTCTTTATGATTTTGATCTAACCAAGTAAGATATTCTTCTTCAAAACGACGGATGTCTTCAACTGGAATATCATCAAGGAAACCACGAGTTAATGCATAAAGAATCGCAACTTGCTTTTCTACTTTAAGTGGTTTATTAAGGTCTTGTTTAAGAACCTCAACTGTACGAGTACCACGGTTTAACTTCGCTTGTGTTGCTGCATCTAAATCTGAACCAAATTGAGAGAATGATTCAAGTTCACGGAATGAAGCAAGGTCTAGACGTAATGTACCAGCTACTTTTTTCATTGCCTTGATTTGTGCAGAACCACCAACACGTGATACAGAAAGACCTGCGTTAATCGCTGGACGAACACCAGAGAAGAATAGGTCAGACTGAAGGAAGATTTGTCCGTCAGTGATCGAAATAACGTTTGTTGGAATATAAGCAGAAACGTCACCTGCTTGTGTTTCAATGAAAGGTAGAGCAGTGATTGAACCGCCACCTTTTGCGTCACTTAATTTAGCTGCACGCTCTAGAAGACGGCTGTGCAAGTAGAATACATCCCCTGGATATGCTTCACGACCTGGAGGACGACGTAATAATAATGAAAGTTCACGATAAGCAGATGCTTGTTTTGTTAAGTCATCATAAACAACTAATACATGTTTACCGTTATACATGAACTCTTCACCCATTGCTACCCCAGCATATGGTGCTAAGTATAGTAATGGAGCTGGTTGAGATGCAGATGCAGTTACAACAATCGTGTAATCTAGCGCACCTGTTTTACGTAAAGTTTCAACTGCATTACGTACAGTCGATTCTTTTTGACCAATTGCAACATAGATACAGATCATATCTTGGTCAGCTTGGTTCAAAATTGTATCGATTGCAACAGATGTTTTACCTGTTTGACGGTCACCGATGATTAACTCACGTTGACCACGACCGATTGGCACTAATGCATCAATCGCTTTAATACCTGTTTGTAATGGCTCATGTACAGATTTACGATCCATAACACCTGGAGCCGGTCCTTCAATCGGACGAGTTTTAGTTGTATTGATTGGTCCCATTCCATCAACAGGATGTCCAAGAGGATTTACAACACGGCCAATAAGTTCTTCACCTACTGGTACCTCCATGATGCGTCCTGTGCGGCGAACTTCATCGCCTTCTTTGATTTCTGTGAATGGTCCTAAAATAACAATACCGACGTTACTTTCTTCAAGGTTTTGCGCCATACCCATAACGCCATTCGAAAATTCAACAAGTTCGCCAGCCATGGCGTTATCTAAACCATGAACACGCGCGATACCATCACCTACTGAGATAACTGTACCGACATCACTCACTTGAATTTCCGACTGATAACCTTCAATTTGCTTTTTTATCAGCGCACTGATTTCTTCAGCTTTGATGCTCATGAGTTTCACCCCTATCTACGAATCTTAGCCTAACAATTGTCGCTCAAGTCTATCTAGCTTGCCACGTAAGCTACCATCGAAAATCTTGTTTCCTATGCGAAGCTTGACACCGCCCAATAAATTTGAGTCAACGATATTTTCTATACGAAGTGATTGCTTGCCCACTTTAGCTGCAAATGTTGCAGATAAAGCTTTGCTCTCTTCATCAGTTAAAGGACGAACAGAGTAAACTTTCGCTTCAGCTATTCCTTTTTGCTCATCTGATAGGTCTAAGAAATGCTCGACCATACCTGTGATTTCATCTTCACGATGACGCTCCACCATGATGAGTAAAGTGTTTATCACATATGTGTTAACAGATGCAAAAGCTTCCTTTACGATCTCTTTCTTTTTTTGAATAGAGAGCTTAGGAGTCTTTAACACTGCTTTAAATTCAGAGTCATGATTCACTACGTCTTTCACTGCACGAAGCTCATCTTCCATTTGGTCAAGAAGCTGATGTTCATTCGCAAGCTGGAATAGAGCTAACGCGTAACGTTTTGCCACTATTGAGCTCGTCATTGCTTCTCGCCTGCCTCTTGAATATATTCGTTAATTAGTTTTTCTTGATCGGCTGCACTTAATTCCTTCTCAATGACTTTCGAAGCAACTAGGACAGATAATGAAGCAACTTGTTCACGAATAGCGGATACAGCTTGTTCTTTTTGCTGCTCGATTTCAAGTTTTGCAGAATTTTTCAAACGATCGCCTTCAGCACGTGCTGCAACAATAATTTCTTCGCGTTGTGCTTCACCTTGCTTCTTCGCGCTTTCAATTAACGTTTGCGCTTCTGTACGCGCTTCTTTTAATAGAAGTTTTTGCTCTTCTAGTAATTTCTTCGCCTCTACACGACTTGCTTCTGCTGCTTCAATTTCACCAGCGATATGTTCTTCACGTTGGTTCATGATTCCCATAAGTGGGCCCCATGCGAACTTTTTAATTAAAGCTAACAAAATGATGAACATAGCCAATTGGAATACGATGTCGCCACCATTAAAGCCGCCAGATGCACCTAATACATAACTATCTAATAACACCCTCGATTCACTCCCTTCAAGAGACGTTCACTTAAGGTCAAACTATTTTAAAGTCATTCAATTGATTTTCACATAAAGGAAAGGCGAAGGTCCACTTGTGATGATCTTCGCCATTTTACAAATACAAAAAATTAGCCACCGATAACCATGAATGCGATAACTACGCCGATGATCGGAATCGCCTCAACTAACGCTACCCCGATGAACATAGTAGTTTGAAGCATACCACGAGCTTCTGGTTGACGTGCCATACCTTCAACTGTTTTTGAAACGATTAATCCGTTACCAATACCTGCACCAAGTGCTGCTAAACCAATTGCGATTGCTGCTGCTATAAGACCCATTATTTGTTTCCTCCTTAAAATTTTGGAATAAAATTATTTTTAACAAACATGTTTTGTTCATGTAATGAACAGGTATATATTAATGGTCGTGACTCACTTTGTGAGACATATAAACCATTGTTAACATACAGAAAATAAATGCTTGGATAGCACCGATAAATACGGAGAATCCCATCCATAACAATGTTGGTAATACTGCTACAGCATGTCCTAAGAATCCTGTTGCAAGTGATCCTGCAAGTAATGTCAGTAGGATTTCCCCTGCATAGATATTACCGTAAAGACGCAAACCAAGTGTTAATGTGTTGGCAAACTCTTCAATGATTTTCAATGGGAACATAAACCACATTGGCTTGAAGAAATCTTTCCCATATCCTTTCAAACCCTTCACTCTCACACCATAATAATGTGAAAGACCTACCACCATCGCTGCTAGTGTAAGCGTTACGACCGGATCAGCTGTTGGTGATTTCCACCATAGCTCGTGGTTATAGGTGACTGCAAATGGAAGTCCTAGCATGTTAGATACAAAAACGTACATGATGAGCGTGATTCCAAGCACGTGGAATCTACCACCATCTTTCCATGCCATGTTGCTGTTGATGATGTTCTTAACGAAGTCCATCACCCATTCAAAAAAGTTTTGCATACCTGTCGGCTTCATTGCTAAACGACGAGTTGAAATGACAGCAATTAAGAAAACTATCACACTTGCGACTGTTATCATCAAAATATTAGATAAGTTGAAGGTTAACCCCATAAATTTTATCAATGGAGCTCCATGATCCATAAATTATTCACCTCTCTTCCCGCTTTTTACGTAAATGAAAAGATTGAAGAAAAAAATCTATCATAATGACTAAATAGGACGTCATTAATCCCAACACTACACTTATAAGGTGAAAATACTCTGGATACTCAAGCGCAATGATAACTGCCAATGCGGCAGATGCCATTCGCGACATCGTTCCTAGTGAACGCACCTTTTGCTCTTTCTCTACTGCTTCTCGGAACTGAATCATCTTCCTTACGATTAACCAAAGATTAAAGAAGCTAAGAACCGTTCCCAAAATCAGGCCAAGAAAGATAGATTGATAAGACGTAAAGCCCCAGCCGAGTACAAAGAATGACAACAAGAAAAGCATATATTTACGTTGTCTACTAAATCGTTCTTGTATTTCCGGCATATTTGTTTATTCTCCTGAAAAAAAATGTTGGATTAAACGAAGCATGGCATAAATGCCCACTGTCAAACCTAGTAATAAACCGATTATTAGAAACAGTGGTTCGGTCTCTAGTAACCGATCGAACCATCTCCCAGCAAATACACCTAGAAGAATGGCGCCTACTAATTGGGAAAGAATGGCGGACATGAGTGCCATCGCTTTAAAAGGGCGAAGGTCATTATCACGCATTAAAACGCATCCTCTCAGTCGAGAATGGTAAGAGGTTTTCTGAGGAAAGCAGTATGAAAATCGTCTATTTCATATGATATAAAACTATAAATCTGCTCATGAAAACCCTATCAATAATACCCTTTGTAAGCATACAATAGGGGCATGTCAATGTCAATGCGTTTAATGGGAAATTCACCAGTTCTCTTTTGGGCAAAATATGGATGTTCACACTTTTTTCATAAAATTTTCATTAGATTATTCTTGCAAAAAAAGACTAATTATGCGTTCCTTTTGGCTATTATTTTTCAATTATAATTTTTTTATACAATTTAATTACCTTTCATTTCTAATTCCCCATTTGTACCAATAAACAAACGGGTCTCTATCCAATCTTCTTGTCCAGATTTACGAGCAAATACTTTTGCAATATACAATCCAGGCTGTGGTAAATCGCTTATGAATAAATCCTCTTTCACCTGACCCTTCTTTACATTTTTCTTCCAATCGAGCATTCCTGTAAAAGTTAATGAAGTTGAATCGAACAAAGCAATCCCAAATTCTTCAGCTCCGCCAGGTAAATATACTTCATAACGATACGTTTCCATACTATCGCCTTTCCCAAAACTAAATCCCATGACACGCGGATAATCCGGTTCTTCTAATACGTATAAGTAAGGGATGTGAATCGTTTGCTTATTACTGTTCAACTGGATTGTACCGTCTGCCAATTTTTCAGAGAGTTCCTTTGGATTAACAATCATATGTAAACGAATCGTTTTCTTCTCTTTAGGCTCAAGCATAAAAGATAATGGCAGACGCCATTCAATCCCTTTTTGTTTTTTCGGAATTTCAAAAGCATAGGACTGTTTTTCATCGGTTGTATTTTCAACAGTAATTTTAGCTACATGGTCATGATGTTGTTCTGATAACTTAAACTTGCCAAACTGTAAGGACGATGGATAGATAAGTGTGGATGTCTTTAATGCTTCCTTCAATTGAATTCGGCCCGCACCTTGTTCAAAGGTACGGTAGGGGGTGCCATTTTCATTTACTATAGGTAAGGCCGTATTCATGAGTGCTGCTTTTACTTGCTCAGGGCGCCAATCAGGATGAGCCTGTATTAACAAAGCAGCCGCCCCTGCCACATGAGGCGCTGCCATACTTGTTCCTTGTAATGGTGTATACCCACCAGGAATCGTACTATTAATGGCTACTCCTGGTGCCACCACATCAGGCTTTATTTCCCAAGTAGATGTCACCGGACCTCTTGAACTAAATTCAGCTAATATGTCTTTTTCTTCTTTTATGACTGTTTGTCCATATAATCTTTTAGCTTGTGAAAGCTCTTGATTGATCGCTTCCCCATCTGCTTTTGTTAATGATACAACTGGAATATCTAACATCTCTTCTAAATTACCCATGAAGGTGCCTGATGTATTATTGTAAATAAGCAAAGCCATTGCGCCCGCTTCCTTGGCATTCTTACTTTTTTCCGTAAAAGTTAATTCCCCTCTCTCAACAATCACTACTTTTCCATTAGCCCCTTTTAATTGCTCCTTTTTCCCAATGCCACCGTTATATAATTCAAATGATTTGTTCAAATCCCATGGTATCGTTCCTTGCATTGGGTACAGTTTCATTTCTTTTTTACCAATATGTAAATAAGGTACTTTTAATGTAGGGGTAGAAGCTCCTACAGAAATGGCTTTGGCAGCCGTACCAGGTGAGCCAACGCTCCATATGCCAGGCCCTGAATTACCTGATGATGTAACAGCAACGATTCCACTATCGACTGCCTTATTTAAAGCAAGACTAATGGGGAGATCCGGTCCGTTCACATTATTGCCCAAGGAAAGATTAATGACATCCACTTTGTCTTTTATCGCTTGTTCTATTGCTTGTAACACTTGCTCTGTCGTCCCGCTTCCGCCTGGTCCTAAGGCACGATAAGCAATAATCTCTGCTTTTGGTGCCACGCCTTTTACTTTTCCGTTGGCTGCAATGATACCTGCCACATGAGTACCGTGCAATGTGTCCAAACGCCCCATATTCACTGTTTCCATCGGATCGTCATCTTGGTCCACAAGGTCTTTCCCACCACTATAACTAATGCGTAAATCTGGATGACGATAATCAATGCCCGTATCAATGACGCCAACCTTCACCCCTTCTCCAGTAAGGCGATGATTAGCATCATCAAAATAACCTCTGATGGCCTCTCCGCCAATAAGCTGAATATTGTCATTCTCCCCTTGCACAGTATAATTTTGTACAGTTGTCAGGTGATTAATTGTTTGATTCCCTTCTATTTGTGCTAATTTTTCACTTGTTGCTTCAACAGAAAACCCTTTAAGGGCATAGTTATATATGTATCTTATAGCGACACCTTGTGCTTTGAGCTTCTCCTTTTCTACTTGTAAGTCGGCGTCATCACTATAAACGATAATAGCCACTTGTTCTTCTTGTTGCATTTCATCCAAGGAAGGCACGATTAATTGAGATGAAGATGCACTCATCCCTAACGTACAAGGAAAAAGAAAAAGAATAATAACAAGTATAAATAGATTTCTCTTCATTTACGACGCCTCCTTTTTTATGTTAGCGTCTTCGATTTTGTTCCTCCCTATACTACGGAATTTAATGGGAAGCGCAAATAAAAAAGGTGATTACCCTTATTTTAATTTAGGCAATCACCTTTCTTTATTGTAGGCTGTTTTAAAACCAGCATTCGACTCCTGCGAGCAAAATAGCCTTTGCAAACAAACGCTACAATCATTAAGAAAATATATTAAGGCTTAAATGGAGCTGGCCTCTTTAGCCCTTCACGAAAATAATACTTAATGGCCTCTGCAATTCTTTCAGAAGCGTGACCATCACCATATGGATTAGAAGCTTTCGACATCGCCTCATACGCCTGTTTACTTGTTAACAGTTCATGAGCATTTGCGTATATCACTTCTTCATCTGTACCTACCAGTTTCAATGTGCCCGCTTGAATACCCTCAGGACGTTCTGTTGTATCACGCAACACTAACACAGGCACCCCTAGCGATGGTGCTTCTTCTTGTACACCGCCGGAATCAGTTAAAATTAAGTGAGCACGCGAGGAAAAATTATGAAAGTCAATCATCCCTAGCGGTTCAATTAAATGAATCCGTGGATGCCCTTGTAAAATTTCATTCGCCACTTCTCTAACAGCAGGGTTTAGGTGAACAGGATATACTAATTGCACATCTTCATGAGTTTCGACAATTCTTTTGATCGCTTTAAACATCTGTCTCATCGGCTCGCCAAGATTTTCCCTGCGATGGGCTGTCATCAAGATTAAACGATCGTCACCAATTTTCTCTAAGATCTCATGCTGATATTGCGGTCGCACTGTTGTTTTTAACGCATCAATAGCCGTATTACCCGTAATGAATATTTGCTCTGCAGATTTATTTTCCCGTAATAGATTATCCGCCGATTTCTCGGTTGGCGAAAAATGAAGATCACTGATTACCCCTGTCAGCTGACGATTCATTTCTTCCGGGTACGGAGAAAATTTGTTCCAAGTGCGTAAGCCTGCCTCCACGTGACCGACAGTAATCCCGTTATAAAATGCTGCTAAACTTGCCGCAAATGATGTTGTTGTATCTCCATGGACAAGAACAATGTCAGGTTCAACCTCTTTCATTACTTCATCTAAACCAGCCAATACACGGTTGGTCACTTCTACTAACGTTTGTCTTGCCTTCATAATATTTAAATCAAAATCCGGCTCTATTTGAAAAATTCTAAGCACCTGATCGAGCATTTCCCGATGTTGAGCAGTCACTGTTACGATAGAATGAAAGTCTTGTGGGTACTTGTTGAGCTCAAGAATAAGCGGCGCCATCTTTATAGCTTCAGGCCTTGTTCCAAATATACTCATCACCTTAATCGGTCTTTCCATAAAACACTCGTCCACCTTTCTAAAAAGAAGTGCTAAGTCGCACTCACCATCTGACAAACAACTGTCGAGCAAATCTTCTTAGGAAGCGCTCTTGTAAAAAAGCCCGTCCAAGGACGGGCTCTTTTTTATCAATTAGCTTCTTTTTTATTTCGTACCGAATAAACGATCTCCCGCATCTCCAAGACCGGGAACGATGTAGCCTTTTTCGTTTAACATTTCATCTAATGCAGCAATATATATATCCACATCTGGATGTGCTTCTTTTAATGCTTCTACCCCTTCAGGTGCAGCAATTAAACACATGAACTTGATGCTTTTTCCACCGCGTTTTTTCAAAGAATTGATTGCTTCAATAGCAGATCCGCCTGTTGCAAGCATTGGATCGACTACAATGAAATCACGTTCTTCAATATCACCAGGGAATTTTGCGTAGTATTCAACCGGCTTTAATGTCTCTGGATCACGATATAAGCCCACATGTCCTACTTTAGCTGCAGGGATTAATTTCAAAATACCGTCTACCATCCCAATACCCGCTCGTAAAATTGGCACAATCCCTATTTTCTTACCAGAAAGCACTTTTGAATGGGTTTTTTGAACAGGTGTATCAATTTCAATTTCTTCTAAAGGCATATCTCTCGTGATTTCAAAAGCCATCAAAGTCGATACTTCATCTACGAGTTCACGGAATTCTTTCGTACCTGTATTTTTTTCACGAATGTATGTAAGCTTATGTTGGATTAATGGATGATCGAAAACATATACTTTTGCCATAACTATCTCTCCTTTTACTGATTGTACAAATCACACTTCGTACTATTTTACAGAAAAATCGTTTGTGGGGCAACTACGATTCTTGCCACAAAAACATTTATTGCCAATGAAAAAAAAAGAAAATGTTGCAGATGCTTTTAGATCATTCGTTATAGATGTCATAACTTAACAAAAATCCAGCCCTCAAGCGAAGGCTGGATAAACTAGATGATTATCTTTCTGGATATAAAATAAATTTGCTTGTTAATGCTTCCACTCGTTGTGAAGCTTCAGCTAACTTTTCTTCATCTTCCGCATTTTTCAATGTGAACGCGATTATAGAAGCAATCTCTTCCATATCTTTCTTCGCAAATCCACGAGAAGTAACTGCAGCTGTACCGATACGGATGCCGCTTGTCACAAATGGGCTTTCTGGATCAAATGGAATTGTATTTTTATTAACAGTAATACCTACTTCATCAAGGACTTTTTCTGCTACTTTACCTGTTAAACCTAAAGAACGTACATCTACAAGTAATAGATGATTATCTGTTCCACCAGATACTATGTCGATGCCTTCATTTTTTAGTGACTCTGCTAAATGCTTAGCATTTGTGATAATGTTTTCCGCATACTCTTTAAAACTAGCTTCTAATGCCTCTCCAAAAGCTACAGCTTTAGCGGCAATAACATGCATTAATGGACCACCTTGAATACCTGGGAAAATCGATTTATCGATTTTTTTCGCAAATTCTTCTTTGCAAAGAATCATTCCACCACGTGGACCTCTTAATGTTTTATGAGTTGTTGTTGTGACGAAATCAGCATATGGTACCGGATTAGGGTGAAGGCCAGCTGCCACTAAGCCTGCAATATGAGCCATATCGACCATTAAATAAGCGCCCACCTCATCTGCAATTTCACGGAAACGCTTGAAGTCTATTACACGAGGGTACGCACTTGCACCTGCTACAATTAACTTCGGTTTATGCTCTTTCGCCTTTGCTAATACATCATCGTAATTGATGGTATGAGATGTTTCGTCAACACCATATTCAACGAAATTATATTGGATACCACTAAAGTTAACAGGACTTCCGTGTGTTAAGTGGCCACCGTGGGATAGATTCATACCAAGGACAGTATCACCTTGTTCTAAAATTGTGAAGTACACCGCCATGTTTGCTTGCGCACCTGAATGAGGCTGAACATTCGCATGCTCGGCTCCAAAGATTTGCTTCGCGCGTTCTCTAGCTAAATCTTCCACTACATCAACATGCTCACAGCCACCATAGTAACGACGACCAGGATACCCTTCAGCATATTTATTCGTTAGAACAGATCCTTGTGCCTCCATTACCGCCTCTGACACAAAGTTCTCTGAAGCGATTAATTCAATCTTACTTCTTTGACGTCCTAATTCATCTTGAATTGATTTGAAAACTTGCTCGTCCTGCTGCGCTAAATGCTTCATACTTATAATCCTCCCTTATCTCTACCACACTATCAAAATGAATAGCTATTATGAAAATTCTCCTTTATTCTATCATGTTTTTTCGGGAGGATACAGGCAAGCTTATTGTTTATTAAGAGAAAAAAATTATCTATCTTAACGGAAAACGGTTACATGTAAATGATTATGAAATTCAGGGTAATGTTGGTATTTTTGTATAAAAGATGTACAGAAATAACTAGTAATATTCGTCATTCATCTGCCTATAAGCTAGCGGCGCATTATCAGACTACCAGAGGACTTTTTTCTATTGGTAGACCGCCCTTTCTCCCCCAATCAACTTCGGCCTAGTCGTTGCCAATGTGACGTGTGCACCACCTAGCTCATTTAATGAAATGCGAATCGGTACAACTACATGCTTTAAGTGCATGCCAATAAAGGTGTCACCGATATCTATCCCTGCATCAGCTTTTATATGCTCTACGACAACAGGGTCATTCAAATGTTGAAAGGCATACGTCGCCATCGCACCACCCGCTTTTCGGATTGGCACAACACTCACTTCTTCTAAGTTATCCTTCCTAGCGGATGCCCGTTCAAGAACAATGGCCCGATTTAAATGCTCACAGCATTGAAAAGCGATTTGAACATTTGTTTGTTTTTGTAAGTTCATTAGTTCTGAAAATATGATTTCAGCCACATCCACTGATCCAGCTGTACCGATCCGATTACTCATCACTTCACTTGTACTACAGCCAATGACGATTAATTTGTCCCCATGTAGTGAGACTTGTTGTGTAAACTCTGTTAAAATATTCCGCCATTGTTGTTTTAACTCTTCCATCCTTACTCGCTCCTTCTCTTTTTAGATTTATTGATATCCTTAAGCTAAAATATAAAAAAGATGCATATGTCTTCCTTCTTTTCATGAAGGCAACATATGCAACCAAGTTTTATACATTTTCTTTTTCGTATTGAGTTATCTTCCCAATCCGGTTTTGATGACGACCGCCTTCATAATCTGTGCCAAGCCATACTTGAGCAATCTCTCTTGCAAGCCCCGGGCCAATGACTCTTTCTCCCATCGCTAACACATTGCTATCATTATGCTGTCTTGTTGCTTTCGCACTGAAAGTATCATGAACAAGCGCACAGCGAATGCCTTTCACTTTATTGGCTGCTATAGACATACCAATTCCTGTACCACAAATGAGAATACCTTTATCAAATTCACCGTTCGCTACCTTTTCAGCAACCGGCAAAGCATAATCGGGGTAATCTACAGAAGTACTACACTCACAACCAAAATCTTCATATTCAATATTGAGTTCTTCTAATAATGATTTTATTTCCGCACGAATGATTAATCCACCGTGATCTGATGCAATTGCCACTTTCATTTTTTATGCCTCCAATCAAACTTGATTGTATGATTATCACTTTATTCTGACACAAAATTTAAAAATTATAAAGAAGCAATTACTTTTCAGTTAGGTAGACTACACTTTAAATTTATTCATATCTGTTTTTAGTTGGTTTGCTTGCTCTTGTAATTCTTTTACTAATATGTCGACTGTATCGATCACAGATGTTTGGGCTTCCGTTGAAGCAGCAACTTGTTGTGCACCAGCAGACGTTTCTTCGGCAATCGCTGCTACTTGTTGCGATTGCGCTGACGTTTCCTGCATGGCATGCATTTGTTTATCTACTAAATCTTTAATCATAGTCACTGCAGCATTCATTTGATCTACAGTTTGCGTCATCTCTTCAATGACGGCATGCGTCTCGGTCCCTTTTTGTGCTTCTTGATTGGCAGACTCGACTTGATTGGAAATTTGACTGACCACATTACGCACTTCTTCTTGAATATTTTTAATTAATTCTGATATCCCCTGCACAGCTTTCGCACTTTCATCAGCTAACTTGCGCACTTCTTCAGCTACTACAGCAAAGCCCTTACCATGCTCTCCTGCTCTCGCCGCTTCAATAGAAGCATTTAATGCTAATAAGTTTGTTTGCGTGGCAATATCCCCAACAAGCTGGATAATGTGTTCTACTTTGACTGCATTTTCTTCTAATTTTTTTACAGTCTCTAATGATTTCTGATTACCTACTGCTAGTTTTTCAATTCCAGAAATCAGTGAATGCATGGCAAGTTTAGATTTATTTAGATCACCGACAAGCTCTTCAGATACTTGCTCGGATTGTTTTGCCTTCAGCTGAACTTCTTCAGCAATCCGGATGACTTCATCAACAAGTTCGGCAACAGATTGAGTTGCGACCGCCGAGTTTTCTGTTCCTTGAGATATTTCTGAGATTGTTGTAGCGATTGCTTCAGCTTGCTCAGTAGCAACCGAAGACTCCGAAGAAATGTCATGCACTTTTTTATTTGTCATCGCAAAGTTCTCATCTATCCGTTCAATCATTTCTCTTAAACTCTTTAGCATTTGATTAAAGGCTAATCCTAAAGAACGTATTTCATCATCCGAACGAGACACCTGCACCTTTTCTTGTAAATCACCATTCGCTGCTTTTATGGCAGAATGCTCCAAGTCTTTAAGTGGTTTTGTAATAAACCCCGCTACAATAAACGCTAAAATCGCAGACCATATCGCTCCAAGCAAAAGTACAATAATCGTAAAAAATTCTTTACTCATCGGTACATTTTCCATTAGAGGATATACGAACTGAATACATATCGCACTTATTGAATATGTAATAACGGCTAATACTGAGATGAGAAGAACCAATTTTTTTCTTAAACTAAATTTCATCTTACGCGTCTCCATGATTGCCCCCTACTTCAACCTGTTCATCTTTGTTTATCTTCTTTTAAAACATCTGCTATTTTTTTTATGCTTCCATGTAGTTCATTATAGGTTGCTTTATATTGTTGCAACGTACCACCGAATGGATCGATGATATCTTCTTGTTTACCATCAAAAGCAAACTCTTTTATTAGAAAAACTTTTCCCTTAGCATAAGGAAAATGTGATAAAATCGCTTGTTTATGTCCATTTGTCATCACTAATATATGTGTCGCCCATTGAATAAGCTCTTCATTCAATTGAGCTGATTGATGATTAATGCTTATGCCTTCTTCTTCTAAAACTTGCGATGTATAAGCAGATGCAGGGCCACCTTGACTTGCATAAATCCCCGCAGATTTCACCTTTACATCGGGAATGTTTATATGACGTAATATCGCTTCAGCCATGGGGCTTCGACACGTGTTACCTGTACAAATAAATAAAACGTGAGCCATAAAGCTCGCCTCCTTCTCTTACATTATAATCCAAAACTCCTATTTGATATAGACAAAATAAGGTGTCTATCACCGACATATTTCGACAATTTTAAGAATCTTTTGTCGGAAAACATCAATAATACGCACCTTAACTTGGTTTTATTAGGAAATTTTAACCATATTACATCAATAACATTTTGACGCCAAAAGCAAAGAGAATTGCCCCTCCAAGCGTCTCACTATATTTACCAAACCACCCTTGCATTCTTCTTCCTATCATTAATCCTGCCCAAGTAAGAATCATTGCAATGACGCCAAATAATGTAAGAACTAGAGCGGTTTTTGCCCCCAACACACCTAAAGTAAGCCCGACTGAAAAGCTGTCTAAACTCACACTTAAAGCAAAAATAAATAAGCCAAAACCTACAGGGGTTATTAAACTTTCTTTTTCAGCCTTTAAGCTTGACCAAAACATTTGCAGACCTAAAAGCATCAACAAACCAGCTCCAATATAGGCAGCAATCTCACTAAAATAAACTGATAAAAACTTCCCTGCCATCATTCCCAACAATGGCATGATGACATGAAATAATCCTATAGTAAAGCCTATATATAATATTTGCCGATACCTTAATTTGTACATCCCCATCCCTAATCCAACTGAAAATGCATCCATTCCTAAGGCAAACGCCATTAAACTTAAAGTTAAGACTTCACCTACTAACAATGTCATCTCTTTAGCCTCCTCGGGACTTGCTCTTTTGAATTTATGCATGTCCAAGGAGATTTAGAATGATTATTTAAGCGAAAATCAAACTAAGGTGAGAACGTATTGAATGGGAGTTGTTGTTGGGTACCCCTTTTGTCCTTAGTACCTCATGTGTTATAGGATTGGTCTGTAGTAGAGAAGGTAGTTTGCTTGACGGTGCTCATCAAGGTTGAAAGATGCGCGAATTAGGGTTTGTTTGCTTTGTAATTGGGTTTTTCTACGCTTACGGGAGAACAATGGCTTTTTTTTGCTTTGTAATTGGACTTTTCAACGCTTACGGGAGAACAAAGATTTTTATTTGCTTTGTTTTGGGATTTTTCACTGCTTATAGATGTAGAGAAGGATTTGTTTGCTTTGTAATTGGACTTTTCGGCGCTTACGGGAGAACAATGGCTTTTATTTGCTTTGTTTTGGGATTTTCCACTGCTTATAGATGAAGAGAAGGATTTATTTGCTTTGTAATTGGGTTTTTCTACGCTTACGGGAGAACAAAGATTTTTATTTGCTGCGTTTTGGGCTTTTCCACTGCTTATAGATGAAGAGAAGGATTTGTTTGCTTTGTAATTGGACTTTTCGGCGCTTACGGGAGAACGAAGATTTTTATTTGCTGCGTTTTTGGCTTTTCCATTGCTTATAGATGTTGAGAAGGATTTGTTTGCTTTGTAATTGGACTTTTCGGCGCTTACGGGAGAACAAAGGTTTTTATTTGCTTCGTTTCGAGATTTTCCAACGCTTATAGATAAAGAGAGTTTCTTATTTGCTTTGTAACCGGGCTTTTCTACGCTTACTGGGATACAAAGGCTTTATTTGCTTCGTTTCGGGATTTTCCAACGCTTATGGATGAAGAGAGTTTCTTATTTGCTTTGTAACCGGGCTTTTCTACGCTTACAGGAGAACACTGGCTTTTATTTGCTTCGTTTCGGGATTTTCCAACACCTATACATGAAAAAGTGCTTTTTCCAACAACACCATCGGACTTTTCACCCCTCATAGACAACTACATACACGATCCACTGTTTTTTAGTAGAGCAAAATAAAAACCAGAACAAGTTAGTTCAGGCTTTTATTTTGCTGGAACCTTTCTTAGTCCAGAAAATTATAATTGTATGCGCCGATGTCCAGCAGCTTTCTCTAACCGGTTCATAATAGCGACACCAACACCTTCATAAGGGAAAACCTCACCTAAGATGATATCAACATTCTCATGATTGAATGCTCTCAAGGCATGGTATAAGCCTGCAGCTACCGTATCTAGCATTTCTCGCTTACCCATGGAAAGAATAACATCCGCTTCATAGACATCTTTGTTTTCGTCTGTGGTCAGAACACCTACTCGTAATCCTTCTGCTCTCTTTTCATTGATCAATCTTTGCAACTTTAAAGGATTTGAATCGACTAATGTTAATGGTGCATCTGGTGCATAATGTGTATATTTCATACCAGGGGATTTTGGTTTGGCTTGTTGATTATGGAGTGAAGGATCTAATTGCACCTCACCTATCACTTCAATGATTTGTTCCCTAGTCACACCACCCGGTCGTAGGATGACGGGAATCTCTTCTGTGCAGTCAATAACCGTTGACTCGACACCGACACCCGTGGCTCCTCCGTCTACCACACCAGCAATTTTCCCTTCTAAATCTTCCCATACGTGATTCGCTGTTGTTGGACTCGGTCTTCCTGAGCTATTTGCACTTGGAGCTGCTATTGGTAATTCCGTTTGGGCAAGAATAGCTAACGCTACAGGATGATCAGGCATACGGAAGCCAACAGTTGGTAATCCTGCTGTTGCTAATTCTGAAAGGCTACCCCTTTTTTTCTTAAGAATAATCGTTAATGGGCCAGGCCAAAAAGCATCCATTAATTGTTCTGCCTTTAATGGAATCTCTTCTGCCAGTTCCTGCAGTTGCATTCGCTTTGCTATATGAATAATTAAAGGATTATCTGCTGGTCTTCCTTTGGCAGCAAAGATTTTCTCTACGGCAACGTCACTCTTTGCATTCCCACCTAACCCATATACTGTTTCAGTTGGAAAAGCAACAACCTCATTTTCTTTAAGTAAATCAGAGGCTTGGGCAATTTGTGGGTAACTATTCAATTTATCCACATTATTATCCACTGACCATCTAATTGTTTTCATTGTTATCCACCTTCAATATCTTTCATTCTAAATAGGAGAAATCCCCCTATTTTCAGTCTATCACCTAAGTCAGTATAAAAGAAGAGAGGTGATAACTCAAGGTATTATCCACAAATTGTGAATAAACAAACCGTTTTTGTGTATAACTTTGTGGATATATCCACATTATTCGAGTGAATATTTCAAAAAGAATGAGTTATCCACAGATTGAATATTTTTTATATGTTCTTTTTCTACTAAAAATGTTGGCAATTCCGTTTTATCCACTTGTTGAAAACCCATCAATAAAAATAATTGTAGTGTACTTTTGCGGTTTGATCCTAAATAGACTGTGGATAACCCCTTTTCTTTGGCTAATAGAAAAATTTGTTGCAATAAATACAATAAATCTGTTTGCGCGGTCGTTTCTGACTTCATAACAAGGGAGCGCAACAGACCAACCGTTTCATAAGGCTCAATACCAATAGTCGCTTTGATTTCTCCCTCTTCGTCTTCCATAATTAAAAAGTAATCAATTAAGTCAGCCAACCCTTCCGATCGGACTGATGCTTCGGTTAAAAATTTCATAAGCTCGTTTTCATCTTTTTTCTGTGCAACTCTTACAATACTTGTTTTCATCCTCTTCACCCTCTACCTCATTTTATAGTCTATGAATATGAGTCAATTGAAATTGATAGAACTAAAAATTTGCTAGAGTTAAAAGATTATCCGAATAACTTATCCCATATCTCCACTAAAAAGAATTTTACTTCCACTTCTTCTTCATCTTGCTCACCTGCATAAACAGGATCTTCCTCTTTTTCAGTCATTTCTTCTTCTACTTTCTCTTCTTCCGCTATAACCTCTTCTTCTTGCTGTTCTTCATCACTAAACCCTTCACTCACAGCCACACCATTTGAAAAATCAAGAAAGCATAATGGTGGAAATAAAACGCACCACCAGTTTGCACCGTCTCCATCACCAAGCGTGATTAGAATTGCTTCATACTCACCAGCAGGGTATAAGAATTGACCGTAAAGTTTCGTTGGAAATTCTACTTTATCAAACTCCGTCTTAACTGTTTGTTTAGAACCTGCCTCCGCTACGACTTGCTCAGCTATTTTTTGGATTTCTGGTAATTTTGATTGAATCAACGCTCTTGCTTCTTCTAAAGAAGTTAAGTCAGATACCCACTCTGTTATATTTGCATTTACTTCGTCTCTCACCGCACGTTTAATCTTCTGGTCTTTCTCCATATCGCTATTCGCTAGAATTCTCAAACGGATTGCTTCGCTAGGAATGACTAATGATTCATCAGCCACTACCTCTGTTTGAGGAATATATAAACTAAATAAAGTACCTAATGATAAAATTAAAATATATAAGTTCACAATCGATTTCGTTTTCATCTTCCTGCACCATCCCTTCACTATCCACAGTGTGGACAGAAAGAGAACATCTTAAACTACTAAAATTGAAAAGTTATAAAGTAAGGAGAAAAAATAGATTTTCATTACACGTGAACAGATACTTCACATTGTGGAACTTTTTTCTTTTACGGAGGGGAAAACTTACAGAGAGTATCTTTGGGGAAATTTAATTTTTGTTTTACCGTGGAAGGTGGTTCTTTTTGCACCGCTCTCGGTTCCTATTGCCTTACCGAGAACGGTGATTTCAATAAATTAATTCTCAGAGAGATAAACCCTTCTCTCATTAGCCACTTATTTCAGCAAAAACCATTCGATCTTTCCCGTTGATGTCAAAGACGACTTCGACCTGTGCCTGCAGGAAGGCACCTTTTAATAAGTTTGCGACCGATTCTCCTTGACCTGCACCTACTTCAAACCCAACAAGCGCTTGTTTGTTTAGTACAAGTGGTAATTCATTTACTAAACGACGATACATGTCTAAACCATCCTCTCCAGCAAACAAGGCACGATTAGGCTCATATTCAGTAACAACCTCTGACATCCACGAACGATCTGCAGTTGGAATATAGGGGGGATTAGAGATAACTACATCTAATTTTTCTCCAGCAATGATAAAAGGTTGCAGCAAGTCCCCTTCTATCCAATTGATGTCTGCATTTAAATGAGCCCCATTATCCTTAGCTACTTCTAAACTTGCAGGATATAGATCCGTTCCGAAACAAACAAGTTTTGGGTTTTCCTGTTTTAATGTGATGGCAATTGCACCGCTTCCAGTTCCAACATCGGCAACTTTTAACCCTGTATCGTCTTGCCAACATGCACGAATACGCTCAAGCGTCGTGAGGACTAATTCTTCTGTTTCTGGTCTAGGAATTAATACTTCCTTATTCACCTTAAATCTTCTACCATAAAACTCCTCATAGCCCATAATATATTGAATCGGTTCACCAGCAACATGAGTGTGTATCGCCTTAGAAAAAAGTTGATCAATCTCCTCATGAAGTTCTTCACGTAATCTTGTTAAGAATTCAGCCCGACTCATCTTCATATAATGTCTCAGTAAAATTTCAGCAGCATATGCTTCCCGTTGATTTTCTTCTAAAAAAGAAGAAGCCCAGTTTAGGGCTTCAAATACTTTGCGATTACTCATTAGTCGCACTTTCTAATTTAGCCGATTGCTCTTCTAAAATAAGGGCATCAATAATTTCATCAATCTTACCGTGTAAAATCTGGTCTAACTTTTGGATAGTTAAACCAATACGGTGATCCGTTACACGGTTTTGTGGGAAGTTATACGTACGGATACGTTCAGAACGATCCCCTGTCCCTACAGCTGATTTACGCTGCTGATCGTATTCAGCCTGTGCTTCGCGTTGGAATTTATCGTATACACGTGCACGCAAAACTTTCATCGCTTTTTCTTTATTCTTAATTTGCGACTTTTCATCTTGACAAGAAACAACTGTACCCGTAGGAAGGTGGGTAAGTCTTACTGCGGACATAGTCGTATTTACACTTTGTCCACCCGGTCCACTAGAAGCAAAAGTATCTACACGAATATCTTTATCATGAAGTTCAATTTCCACTTCTTCTGCTTCAGGTAAGACCGCGACTGTCGCCGTAGACGTATGAATACGACCGCCTGATTCAGTTTCCGGTACACGTTGCACACGATGCGCACCATTCTCATATTTTAATTTAGAATAAGCGCCGTTACCGTTTACCATGAAGATAATTTCTTTATAGCCACCGACCCCGGTACTACTTGCTTCAATGACGTCAATTTTCCAACCTTGGACTTCGGCATAGCGACTGTACATACGGTAAAGATCCCCAGCAAACAGAGCGGCTTCATCTCCACCAGCCGCACCACGGACTTCTACGATAACGTTTTTGTCATCATTAGGGTCCTTTGGAATAAGAAGGATTTTTAATTTTTCTTCTAATTGCTCAACTTTTTCCTCTAACTCTGAAATCTCTTCTTTCACCATATCACGCATTTCAGCATCTAGTTTCTCTTCCAACATAGCTTTTGCGTCTGTATATTGTTCATGTATTTCTTTATATTCACGATATGTATCCACTGTTTCTTGGATATCAGATTGTTCCTTTGAATACTCACGTAATTTTTTTGGATCATTTACTATTTCTGGATCACTAAGCAATTCATTAAGACGTTCATAGCGTTCCTCTACTGATTGAAGACGATCAAACACGGTTATTCACCTCTAATTCATTATTAACATGCATCTATTCTTTCACTGCTATCAAAATGCAGTCTCATTTCCAACGTATAACATTCTAATTATAGTATAGCGGCATTGTTCAGTCAAAACTACTTTACATTATTTTAGAAATTTCTGTTATTCGATTGATGAATCTTTCTTCGTTTACTATAGTAAACTTATCTAATAAAAATGAGGTGCAGCATATGAAAGCCATTATGATTGGAATACTCTCCGCATTCTTTTTTGCTTTTACATTTGTTTTAAATGCAGCTATGGAAATGAATGGCGGAAGCTGGTATTGGAGTGCGTCGCTCCGCTACTTCTTTATGATTCCACTTTTACTTATCATTGTTTTATACCGTAAAAACTTACATGCACTTATCATTGAAATGAAAAAAGCGCCTGGAAAATGGATACTTTGGAGTACAATTGGATTCGGGCTATTTTATGCACCTATATGTTTTGCTGCCGCCTATGGTCCCGGATGGCTCATTGCTGCCACTTGGCAAATCACGATTATCTCTGGCAGTTTACTTGCCCCTTTATTTTATGAAATGCGAAAGACTCCTCAAGGTGTCATTCGCATAAAAGGTCAAATTCCTTTTAGAGGACTACTCATGAGTTTCATTATTTTAGTTGGCGTATTTGTTATCCAATGGGACCATGCCTCTGTTGTATCTGTGAAAGATACTGTTATTTGTACCCTAGCCATTCTTATTGCTTCATTTGCTTACCCTCTTGGGAATCGCAAAATGATGGCCTTAACAAACAAACGCTTAGATCCTTATCAAAGAGTGCTTGGCATGACAATAGCTAGCTTTCCCTTTTGGCTCTTACTTGCATTGATTGGCTTACAAACAGCTGGCTTGCCATCGATGAGTCAAGTTTATCAATCAGGGCTAGTAGCCTTATTTTCTGGTGTTTTTGCAACAGTACTATTCTTTGCTGCCACCGATCTTGTTCAAGGCAACATGCAAAAACTTGGCGCTGTGGAGGCGACACAGTCTTTTGAAGTGCTTTTCGCAATGATTGGTGAAGTACTAATATTATCTGCTCCTCTTCCTTCTGCTACTGCTACGGTTGGGATTAGTTTAGTGATACTCGGAATGGCACTTCATAGTTATGTATCCAATTTACCTCAAAATGGATTCAAAAAGAAAAAGCTAGAAGAGACGGTTTAATTCACCGTCTCTTAGTCTGTATGATCTTCTCTAATATTCACATTTATATAATAGGTCGGAACCGCACCAACTAATTTTTTTTGCAAACTTTCCTCTGCTTTTTCACGTTCCGCATTTGACGAAAAGTCTTTATTCGTATACACAGTTACATGCATATATTCCCCATCAATCCATATACCACCTGGCTCATAATCAGTAAGCTTATTAATCGTTGTTCTTGCTTGATTAATATCGCTACGGTCGGATTTTTTATCACCATTGGTATTTAATAAGTTGGGATTTTGTTCATACATCGACCATTCCTGAACATCTTCTGAACGATGACCAGAAGGGCTGCTTATTCTTACTGTATCGGTATGTTTGTTAATATCATAAGTTTTATCAGCATTTGCACCGTTTTGATAAGAACAACCAGTTAGTAGACTGATTAACAAAACACCTATAATGGTTTTTTTCATGAATAAATGGCACCCCCTAATAAATAAAATGCCCATTCATTCGAGAATTTCTGCAAGCAATTTTTCCTATGTAAAAAAATTGTATGTCAGGGATTTTTTTGTTCCAAAAAAGACGCTAAAGTTAGCGTCTCCCATTAAAAATGTGTTATTTCATCATTTCGGTGTGATTTTTAATACTTTTTGGTTTCCCAATCACTTTATGATGTTCGCGGCATCGTGGTTCATACGATTCAGATGCCCCAACAAGAATTGTGGGATCTGTATATGATGCCGGTTTACCATCAATTAAACGTTGCGTACGACTAGCAGGTGAGCCACAAACAGCACAAACAGCTTGTAGTTTCGTCACTAACTCAGCAGTAGCCATTAAATCTGGCATCGGACCAAAAGGCTCACCACGAAAATCAACGTCTAATCCAGCAACAATAACACGATGACCGTTCCCCGCAAGTGTCTCCACAACTTCAATGATTTGATTATCAAAAAACTGCACTTCATCAATAGCTACGACTTCTGTATCTGGCGTAACAAATGACAAAATATCCTCAGAACAGGCTACAGGTTGAGCGATAAACGATGCCCCATTATGAGAAACAACTGATTCTTCACTATATCGTTTATCGATTTGAGGCTTGAATACAGCAATTTGCTGTTTTGCAAATTGCGCTCTCCTTACTCTGCGAATAAGTTCCTCTGATTTTCCAGAGAACATGCTCCCGCAAATCACCTCAACCCATCCATGATGATTGATAACATACATGAAAGGTCTCTCCTTCCGCAATCTAATCTATCTATATACACCTATTACAGTCATTACTGTTAAGGTCTCTCAAAAGAAACATTCTTATGTTAAATGCCGAAAAATAGTGGTGGAGTGCACCACTATTTTTCGACATTCATGAAAAAACAGGCAAGTATCATGACTTGCCTGCTTTGATTGTTATTTAAATTACTTCTGTTTGATGCCATATTTTTTATTGAAACGGTCAACACGTCCGCCAGCTTCAGCGAATTTTTGACGTCCAGTATAGAATGGGTGGCACTCTGAGCAAGTTTCTACACGGATTTCTTCTTGTACAGAACCCGTTTCGAATTCGTTACCGCATGCACATTTCACCATTGCTGTTTTATAGTTAGGATGAATACCTGCTTTCATTCTTTTCATCTCCTTCCGCCCTGAATCATTCTGAAACAGAGTTATATAGTTACGGATTCACCGTAATCTTAAAAACGCACTGGAATCATTATAACAAGGTCGAGCTTAATTTGCAATGATCGATTACAAATGAACTTTACCATTTGATTCCAATCCTAATGAGAGCGCTTCGCTTTCATCTCTTCACTCAATAAGGCAAAGAAATCCTCATTTGATTTCGTTTGCTTTAATTTCCTCATTAGTTTTTCCGCAAAATCAGGAGAATCAGTCATTGATTTACGGATTGCCCATAGTTTATCAAGATGATCCTTAGGAATCAACAATTCTTCCTTACGAGTACCCGATCTTCTAATATCAATCGCAGGGAAAATTCGTCTTTCTGCAAGCGAACGGTCAAGATGTAATTCCATATTCCCTGTACCTTTAAACTCTTCATAAATCACATCATCCATACGTGATCCCGTATCAACAAGGGCAGTAGCTAAGATGGTTAAGCTTCCACCTTCCTCGATATTTCTTGCGGCACCGAAAAATCTTTTCGGACGGTGGAATGCAGCTGGATCAATACCACCTGATAACGTACGTCCACTTGGAGGAATGACCAAGTTATAAGCTCTCGCTAATCGTGTAATACTATCCATTAAGATGACAACATCGCGCTTATGCTCAACTAGGCGCATCGCTCGTTCTAACACAAGCTCTGCCACTTTAATATGATTTTCCGGTACTTCGTCAAATGTTGAACTAACAACATCACCAGCAACAGAACGTTCAATATCCGTTACTTCTTCCGGTCTTTCATCAATAAGTAACACGATAAGCTCTGCTTCAGGATGATTCGTTGTAATACTGTTGGCAATCTCTTTTAACAACATGGTTTTCCCTGCTTTTGGGGGAGCGACAATTAAGCCACGTTGTCCAAAACCAACTGGGGAAATTAAGTCCATAATTCTGGTGGAAATATGTCTTGTTTTTGTCTCTAAATTCATATGACGATCAGGATATAGCGGCGTTAAACCTGGAAAATGAACACGTTCCTTTGATGTCTCTGGATCATCTCCGTTAACCGCTTCCACTTGAAGCAAACCAAAATAACGTTCATTTTCTTTCGGCGGACGAACTTTACCAGAAACTTTGTCACCATTTCTTAAATCAAAGCGACGAATTTGCGATGCAGAAATATAAATATCCTCTGAACTCGGCGAATAGTTAATCGGTCTTAAGAAACCGAAACCTTCTGATTGAATGATTTCTAGAACACCTTCCATAAAGAAGTATCCTTCTTGTTCCGCTCTCGCTTTTAATATCGCAAAAATAAGTTCTTTCTTTGATAATTTACTATAATAAGAAACTTTATACTCTCTTGCATGTTCATAAAGTTCTTTCAATTTCATATTCTCTAGACTTGAAATATTTAGTCCCATTTCTACACCACTCTTTAGATTTTTCGATTATTTCCCCCATATGCTTTTAAAAAAAGATTCATTATATATTCGAATATGGTTGGAAAGGAAAGTATGTTTGAGGCTTCCTGAAGTAAACGAAGAGTTTGAATTAGGCAACTCAACTTTCGTAATAGAGGAATGATTGGTCTTCCTTTGAAAATATCTTTTATTTTACCCCTAACCTCTATGTTAGGCAACTATATTTTATAGTAGGTTATTTGGAAGGATTCTTTCTATTTTTTATTTAACCTAAGAAGTGCAAGTATGCACTTCTTAGGTCTATCATCAATTATTTAATTACAAGATTAGGTTTTTTCTTCAAGCTATGACGACCATCAATAAACCTTACTGTACCTGATTTAGCACGCATAACGACAGAAGAAGTCGAACCGTAAGATCCTTTAAATTGAACACCTTTTAAAAGTTCTCCATCGGTAATACCTGTCGCAGCAAAGATTGCGTCATCACCTTTTACAAGGTCTTCCATCAATAATACTTTGTTAACATCTAACCCCATTTTAATACATCTTTCTAGTTCCGCATCGTTTTGAGGAAGTAGTTTTCCTTGCAATTCACCACCAAGGCATTTCAATGCTACAGCTGCTACAACACCTTCAGGAGCACCACCTGCTCCGAATAAAATATCAACACCAGTATGATCGAATGCCGTATTAATGGCTCCTGCTACATCACCTTCATTGATTAGCTTAATTCTAGCACCAGCATCACGCAATTGCTCAATAATATGTTGATGGCGTTCACGATTAAGTACAGTTGCAACAACGTCTTCAATATCCTTGTTTTTTGCTTTCGCAACAGCTCTCAAGTTATCAATCACTGGGGCATTGATGTCGATTTTTCCAACCGCTTCAGGTCCAACAGCAATTTTATCCATATACATATCTGGTGCATTTAGTAAGTTCCCTCTATCTGCCACTGCTAGAACCGCAAGCGCATTCCAACCACCAGAGGCAACAATACTTGTACCTTCTACAGGATCGACTGCAATATCAACTTGAGGGCCAGAACCTGTGCCAAGCTCTTCGCCAATATATAGCATTGGTGCTTCATCCATTTCACCTTCACCAATCACTACTCTGCCCTGCATAGGAACTGTATTAAAGATATCTCTCATTGCTTCAGTTGCTGCACCATCTGCTTCATCTTTTAATCCACGGCCCATCCAACGAGCAGATGCTAGTGCTGCACCTTCAGTAACACGAACCAACTCCATTGATAAACTTCTTTCCATTTTTACTTCCTCCCCAATATTCACTTCGTCTCAGTATGTACTGAAATCGATGCGGAATCTAGATGTACATTTATACCATTGTTCATTCATCATTAAGCATTATTCATTTGTTCAATTTCTTGATCAGTTAGCTTTTCTCTCCAAATCGTTGCTCCTAAACCATTAAGTTTTTCAACTAAATGGCTATAACCTCTATCAATATGATCAACGCCAGTAACCTCTGTTACACCTTCAGCCATAAGACCTGCGATGACTAACGCCGCTCCTGCACGTAAATCACTTGCCTTTACTTTGGCACCTTGCAGCTTCATAGGACCGTTAATAATAGCCGAACGACCTTCTACTTTAATATTGGCATTCATTCTTCTCAATTCATCAATATGCTTAAATCTAGCACCATATATCGTATCCGTTACCATGCTTGTTCCTTCTGCATTCGTTAACAATGCCGTTAATGGTTGCTGGAGATCAGTTGGGAAGCCAGGATATACAAGTGTCTTAATATCTACTGCCTTCATTTTTTCAGCGGGACCGACAAATATTTGATCATCACCCGCTTCAATTTGTACGCCCATCTCTCTTAGCTTAGCCGTTAATGATTCAAGATGATGGGGAATCACATTATCAATTAAAACGCCCTCTCCAGAAGCAGCAGCAAGCACCATATAAGTCCCCGCTTCAATACGATCAGGAATAATTGTATGCTGGCATCCATGGAGCTGGTCTACACCATCAATACGGATGACATCAGTACCCGCACCTTTTATTTTTGCGCCCATATTATTAAGCAATGTAGCAACATCAATAATTTCAGGTTCTTTAGCGGCATTTTCAATAACCGTACGACCCTTTGCCTTCACAGCAGCGAGCATAATATTAATGGTTGCACCAACGCTGACGACATCTAGATAAATACGTGCACCTCTTAGTTCGTCTGCACGTAAATAAATCGCGCCTTGTTCATTTGTTACACTTGCGCCGAGTGCCTCAAACCCCTTAATATGCTGATCAATCGGCCTCGGCCCTAAATGACAACCACCCGGAAGTCCAATAACTGCTTTATTAAAACGTCCAAGCATTGCCCCCATTAAATAATAAGAAGCACGAAGCTTTTTGACCTTTCCGTTAGGCATAGGCATCGAGATCATTGCCGAAGGATCGACCTGCATATCTCCATCAGCAAATGTCACTTCACCACCGATTTCCTCTAGTAACCCTTTTAAAATTTGCACATCCGAAATATCTGGTAAACCTTCTATTGTTACAGGCGAATCTGCTAGTATTGTTGCTGGAATTAAGGCAACAGCACTATTCTTCGCGCCGCTAATTCTCACTGTTCCTTTTAATGGGTATCCGCCTGCAATCATAAGCTTTTCCATTTTGAACTCCCTTCTAAGCCGTTAACGCAAACCCCTTTTTAGAGGTTGCTCTATAAGAATAAGCTTGTCCTATGTGGAATCATTTTTGCTCTATCAGTCATAAAACAAACCCGCATTTTTTAAAAAAACACAGGTGTTATCTACATTACCATTGTTGTCTATCTATTGAAAAAATAAGCATCTTTATGTTAACATGTCTAACAATTTTTAAAAAGCTCACATATGATAGGCATTTAGATGCATCTTCTTCTCCTATTTTACACCAAAACAATTGGAAAAGTAGTTGTTGTTTCGAATTGTTATGAATATGTAAACTTTTAAGGAAACATTCGCATCATTGAATCATACACCGATGGAAATTGTTGACTAATGAGTTTTCCGAGAGTCAAGAGGAATCGAATTGAGAAGTAGCTTTATATAAGTTTAAGAAACCGTTGAATGAACAACGGCTTCTTTTCTATTTTATGCCTTGTGAGCAGAACCAAATTCGCGAATTTTGCCAACTACTGTTGCTTTAATTGCTTCACGAGCAGGTCCTAAATATTTACGTGGATCGTACATTTTTTCATCTGCAGCAAGAACTTCACGTACCTTTTTTGCAGATGCAATTTGGTTTTCTGTATTTACGTTAATTTTTGCTGTTCCTAAAGAAATCGCTCTTTGGATATCTTTCGTTGGGATACCTGTTCCACCATGCAGAACAAGTGGTACACCTGTTAAGCCACGGATTTCTTCCATTTCTGTAAAACCTAAGTTAGGTTCGCCTTTGTATGGTCCATGAACAGACCCCAGAGCAGGTGCTAAGCAATCAATTCCTGTTCTCTGAACTAATTCTTCACATTCTTTTGCATCTGCATAAATAACGCCATCTGCAACGACATCATCTTCTTGACCACCAACAGTGCCAAGCTCAGCCTCAACAGATACGCCTTTTGCGTGCGCATACTCTACTACTTTAGAAGTGATTTCGATATTTTGTTCAAATGGATCGTGAGAAGCGTCAATCATAACAGAAGTAAATCCTGCATCGATTGCTTCTTTACATTTATCATAACTTGAACCATGATCAAGGTGAATGGCTACTGGAACAGTGATATTATAGTCTTCCATCAGACCTTCTACCATTTTAACAACTGTTTTAAATCCACCCATATAACGACCTGCACCTTCAGAAACACCAAGAATTACTGGTGATTTTTCTTCCTCAGCTGCTTGTAAAATAGCTTGTGTAAACTCTAAATTATTTAAGTTGAATTGACCAACTGCATAGCCCTCTGCATTTGCTTTTTTCAACATTTCAGTCATAGAAACTAAAGGCATATGTAAAAATCCTCCTTGTCTTATTCACTTCAGTCATTCCTTTTAAAGGATTTCCTTCCCGCTACATGTTTATGTACCCTAATAGCTCTCCATCAAACGGAAAAAATGAAATGAACATATAAATTCCAATTGTATCATACCAAAATGTGCAGAGAAAATCTATGATTAGGTTACAACTTTTCGCAAATAAGATGTACTATTAATTAAAAAAGGCATAATGGTATAACCTTATTTAGGTACAGGTAAATATTTCTTAACAGCCGCCCGAATGTCATCTATGTCGAATGGTTTAGCAAAATGCGTTAAAGCACCTAAATCTTTTGCTTCTTGAATCATATCTAATTCTCCATAAGCAGTCATAATAATGACTCTTATATCATGATGCCCTTCTCTCATTCTCTTTAGAATTTCAATCCCATCCATACCTGGAATTTTCATATCTAATAAAACTAAGTCTGGGTCATGCTTCGCTACAATATCAAGGGCTTGAATACCGTTTGCAGCTTGGTATGTTTCATAGCCCTCTTTCTGTAAAACTTCATTTAATAGAATTCTTATACCAAACTGATCATCAACAATCAATATTTTTCCTTTCATACATACACCTCATTTCCGTTTAATCAGGAATACTTAATGTTTCTAAATTCGACCCTAAGTGTTTTTTTCCTGCATTTACTAGGAAAATAACTAATGATGAGTCTTCGTGTGTTTATTGCTATATTTCGACAAGTTGATCGCTCTCTCTTCAAATACTATAGAACCTAAAACACAGAAGTAAGAGGCCTGATTATTTTGTGATTTCGTCTTATTTCAATATAATGATAATATTGGGAGAAGTACAGGAGGAATTATTAATGTTAAAGATTTTTTCTACACAATTATTCGGTTTATTTAAAAAGTGGCAAGACAGTCATGAAGAATCAATAGAAGATGCCGCTCGTATTTTGGCTCAAGCGAGTGTAGGTGATGGCCACATATATATATACGGAAAACAGGAGATGCAAGCTGTCGGTATCGAAGCGACTGAAGGAGTAGACAAATTGGCAAATGCAAAGGTTTGGGATTCTTCTACACCATTTGACGATATCTCAGCTAGTGACCGTTTTCTCATTATCACTAGAGAGAGTGATGACAAGGAAGCACTCTTATTAGCACAACATTTGAGTAATCAATTCATTCCATTTGCCACAATAAGCGCCCTTCCATCTGATCAAACGGAACAACTAGCATCCTATTCCGATGTACATTTCGACTTACAACTCAAGCAAGGGTTAGTTCCAAATGAAACTGGAGAACGAGTGGGTTATCCATCTGCAATAGGGGCATTATTTATCTATCAGGGAATTAAGTTTACGTTAGATGAAATATTAGCAGATTATTAATATGTGTATTTATCTGAGGTAAGGAGTTCCGTTTTGACGGGGTTCCTTGCTTTTTTTATATGTAAATGAAGTAGTCGTGGGATTTTAGTGCGGGATAAGGTTTGCAAAGGGATTTTGACAAGCTGGTGGTATTAGTTTGTATGAATGATTCATGGAGTGTATGTGTTTCTTCTCTTTGTCCAAATAACTTACCAACGCTCATGCTGTGTTTTCATTTCGGTTCTCTTTTGAATGGACGTGCAAATTGTTTTTGCTTGGTCAATTTTGACTGGTTTATTCATGATGCATGCGCAAACTCTCTTTGCTCATTCATCTCTCACGATTTTTCTCCTAATGCACGCGCAAATCCCTTTTACAGCTTTCATTTCCAGTTTTTCGTTTAAATGACGCGCCTACTGACCCACAAAAAAAGGAAGAGATCCGGAAATCTCCTCCTAACAATGGTTTATTCATTAATATTGATTGTAGCACCAACAAAGTCACGGAAAAGTGGTTGTGGACGTGTTGGTCTAGATGTGAATTCTGGATGGAATTGAGATGCCACGAACCATGGGTGATCTTTCAATTCAATGATTTCTACTAGTCGACCATCTGGGCTTGTACCAGAGAAAACAAGACCCTTTTCTTCCATTTCTTGACGGTAGTGATTATTAAATTCATAACGGTGACGATGACGTTCGTAAACGACTTCATCTTGGTATGCTTCATAAGCAGTTGTTCCTTCTTCTAGTTTACATGCTTGTAAGCCTAAACGTAGTGTACCACCTAAATCTTCAACATCTTTTTGTTCAGGTAAAAGGTCAATGATTGGGTGGTTCGTTTCAGGGTTGATCTCTGCTGAGTGCGCACCATCTAATCCTAGAACGTTACGAGCAAATTCAACAGTAGCCAGTTGCATACCTAGGCAAATACCTAAAAATGGCTTATTGTTTTCACGAGCATATTGGGTTGCTAAAATTTTTCCTTCAATCCCACGATCCCCAAAGCCACCTGGTACAAGAACACCGTCAACATCTGCTAAGAGTTCAGCAACATTTTCTTTCGTGACATGCTCTGCATTAATCCATTTTACATCGATATCCGCATCATGTGCATAACCTGCATGTTTTAATGCTTCAACAACAGAAATATAAGCATCTTGAAGAGCAACGTATTTACCTACTAGAGCAATTTTTGTTTTCTTCGTTAAGTGAAGCACTTTATCTACAAGTTGTTTCCACTCAGTCATATCTGCTTCTGCACAATCTAATTTCATTTCTTTGCATACACGTTTGTCTAAGCCTTGTTCTTGTAAAGCTAATGGAATCGTGTAAAGTGTATCAGCGTCTCTACATTCAATAACTGCTTCTTTATCAATATCACAGAATAGTGCCAGCTTGTCTTTCATTTCTTGAGAGATAGGCATTTCTGTACGGACAACGACAACATTTGGTTGAATACCTAAGCTTCTTAATTCTTTTACACTATGTTGTGTCGGCTTTGTTTTCATTTCTCCAGCCGCTTTAATATATGGTACCAATGTACAATGAATATACATAACATTGTCTCGGCCGATATCACTCTTAATTTGGCGAATCGCTTCTAGGAATGGTAATGATTCGATATCACCAACAGTCCCGCCGATTTCAGTAATAACGACATCTGCATTCGTTTCATGTCCCGCGCGGAAAACTTTATCTTTAATTTCATTTGTAACATGAGGGATTACTTGAACTGTACCTCCATTATAATCTCCACGACGCTCTTTACGTAGAACAGTTGAGTAAATTTTCCCAGTTGTTACACTGCTGTATTTAGTTAAGTTTATGTCTACGAAACGCTCATAGTGACCTAAGTCTAAATCCGTTTCTGCGCCATCTCCCGTTACATAAACTTCACCGTGTTGATAAGGACTCATTGTACCTGGGTCCACATTGATATACGGGTCAAACTTTTGTATCGTTACGCTAAGTCCTCTATTTTTTAACAATCGTCCTAAAGATGCTGCAACGATTCCTTTACCTAATGACGAAACAACGCCGCCTGTAACAAAAATATATTTTGTCATGAATGATTCCCCCTTAACTATTCATAGCTTGTGCATTTATCCTTTGTTTAAAAAGATGAATCTTATCTTTCGTAAAAAAATTGTCCCATGCACGACCTTTTATTTGAAAAACTTGGTAGAAGAAAGTACATGCTCAACTATCAAGCCTTACTCAAAAAAATAAAAAGCGCCCCGCTTACTTTAATTAAGTAAGGGAGCGCTTTTAGCGTATCAATTTATGATCGTTCCTTTTTAAAGGAGCCCAAAAATGATTCTACAAGGCTACAGGAAAAAAGTCAAGGCTATTATTTTCTGTCGTCATCTTCTTCCTCTTCATCTAAATCATCATCTTCTAAATCATCAATTAGATCATCGTCTTCATCAAAATCTTCTTCGATATCTTCATCGTCATCATCATCATCAAGAAGATCATCCACATCATCGTCTTCATCTAGATCATCATAATCCTCTAAGTCATCGTAATCGATGTCTTCTTCTTCAAAATCTTCCTCTTCATCATCTATTACAGCTTTTTTCGCCTTTTTCTTCTTCGGCTTAATAACTGTAACAACTTCCTCTTCATACTGTTCTACAGGGTACCATGCACGCAGTCCCCAACGATTGTCACCAAGACCAATAAAATGTCCTTCGATATTTAAATCTGTATAGAACTGGGCAATCTTCTCTTGGAATTCTTTTTCACTAAGATCCAAAAGGTTTTTTAATTCACTCACAATGTCAGCAAACGCCATCGGCTCTTTTCTTTCATTTAGTAATTCTTGAGCCACTTCGATTAATGCCATTTCTTTTAATTGCTCTTTTGAGTATCCTTTTAAACTCAAGACCAGCACTTCCTTTCCCTATATCAAGCTATGTATTAGCATCATGTAATCAAATATTTCGTGCCTAATAGTATAACGCTAAAAATAAAAAAGACAACCTAAACATACTCGTCCAATCTCTAGGTTACAAGCAGCGGTGCCTTCTTAAAAGAAAAAAACGCATATTCTTCATTATAAACAAATTACTAGTGTTTATGCTACCTTTAACGATAAGTTTTCCTACTTTTTACATTGACCTTCGAGTTGTCTCTCCTTTTGATACAATCTTATCGCTAAAAAAGTAAAAAAGACAGACAACAAAAAGAAGGGGATGGCCCCTAGTTGTATTGAATAAAGATATCGTGCACATATGATAAACACTATGAATGCAAAAACAATCATAATTTGCTTCACACTCGCACCCACCTTAAAAAACAAAATCCATACCGATACTATTATATGATGATGGTTAGCAATTGTATATCTTATTTACTCAAGAAATTTTGTTTGATTGCACGACCACTTTACTCCATTGTACCCAATTTTATCAATCCGGAAAAGTCAACGAATAAAAAAGCCTTTCTAAAGACGGTTAAAAACCCGAACGCACCTTGTAAAATTGTAGATGGTCCGGGTTATTATTCAGTTATGGCTACTCTACATATTCCGCCTGTATTGTCCGCCCACTTCATATAATGCATTTGTTATCTGTCCTAAACTTGCTACGTTAACTGTTTCCATTAGTTCGGCAAAAATATTGCCACCGCTTACTGCAACCTTTTTTAACCGTTGCAGTGCTTCTGTAGCAACTGCTTGATTTCTTTCTTGGAACTGTTGCAGATTACGTATTTGTGTTTCTTTTTCTTCTTTAGATGCCCTGGCAATTTCCATACTGTCAACTGCATCATCTGCTGGTGGATTCGGATTGATATACGTATTGACACCAATAATCGGTAGCTCTCCGGTATGTTTTCTCATTTCATAATACATTGATTCATCTTGAATTTTACCGCGCTGATATTGAGTCTCCATCGCACCTAGTACGCCACCGCGATCATTCATTCGCTCAAATTCAACCAATACTTGCTCTTCGACTAAATCCGTTAATTCATCAATAATGAAAGCACCTTGTAAAGGATTTTCATTTTTAGACAAACCATGTTCTTTTGTAATAATCATTTGAATCGCCATCGCTCGTCTAACTGATTCTTCTGTCGGTGTTGTGATCGCTTCATCATATGCATTGGTATGAAGAGAATTACAATTATCTTGGAGTGCCATTAATGCTTGCAGCGTTGTACGAATATCATTAAAATCTATTTCTTGTGCATGTAAAGAACGACCAGATGTTTGAATATGGTATTTTAATTTTTGACTTCTTTCATTTGCACCATATTTATCCCGCATTACTGTCGCCCATATACGTCGTGCAACACGACCGAGAACCGTATATTCTGGGTCTAAACCGTTCGAAAAGAAAAATGACAGGTTTGGGGCAAAGTCATTGATATTCATTCCTCTACTTAAATAATATTCTACATAAGTAAAGCCATTGGCTAAAGTAAACGCCAATTGAGAGATAGGGTTTGCTCCCGCCTCGGCAATATGATAGCCAGAGATGGAAACAGAATAATAATTTCGGACTTTTTGATCTATAAAATATTGTTGAATATCTCCCATCATTCTTAAGGCAAACTCAGTGGAGAATATACAAGTATTCTGGCCTTGGTCTTCTTTTAAAATATCAGCCTGAACAGTTCCACGTACGGTTTGTAAAGTGAAAGCTTTTACTTCTTCAAACTCTTCAACTGTGAGCCCTCTACCTAGTTCTTTTTCTTTCTTTTCAACTTGCTGAGAAATGGCTGTGTTCATAAACATCGCTAGGATGATAGGTGCCGGACCATTTATTGTCATAGAAACAGAAGTGGTTGGATGACAAAGATCAAAGCCTGCATAAAGCTTCTTCATATCATCAAGCGTGCAAATACTTACGCCACTCTCTCCTACTTTTCCATATATATCTGGGCGATAATCAGGATCTTCTCCGTATAAAGTAACGGAATCAAAAGCCGTACTTAATCGTTTCGCATCGTCATCTTTTGATAAGTAATGAAAACGACGGTTCGTTCTTTCCGGTGTACCTTCACCTGCAAATTGTCTCTTCGGATCTTCTCCTTCTCGTTTAAAAGGGAAGACACCAGCTGTATAAGGGAAGGAACCTGGTACATTTTCTTTATAAACCCACTTAATAATTTCTCCGTAATCTTTATAACTCGGTAGAGCCACTTTCGGGATATCTAAGCCAGATAAGCTTTTCGTTCGCAAGATTGTAACGATTTCTTTATCCCTTATTTTTGTGACAAACTTATCGCCTTTGTATTGCTCTTTTAACTGTTCCCAACCATCTAATATTTTCTTAGATTCCTTCGTTAATTGTTCATATGTCTTATCTTTTAACATTTGCAGGGCATCAAGCGCACTTGAATCTTTTTCTTGAGATAACATGGTCATTGCACCCTCTAATTGAAAAAGCTTTCTCGCTAAATCCGCTTGCTCTTCGGCTTTTTTATGATAGGTGCGTACCGTATCAGAAACTTCCCTTAAATAGTAACGTTGATCGTTTGGAATGATGACATTTTGTTTTTCTACATCAGCCGTTTTCTCGTAAGTGGTGATCCAATCTAGACCCGCTTGCTTATTGATGATTTCAATTAGATTAGCAAAAACAGCATTCGTGCCCGGGTCATTAAATTGACTAGCAATCGTACCGTATACAGGCATGTCATCAAGTTCTTTTTCAAATAACATGTGACTGCGCTGATATTGCTTTTGTACTTGTCTTTTCGCATCCTCCGACCCTTTACGTTCAAATTTATTGATCACAATTAGATTCGCATAATCAATCATATCAATCTTTTCTAACTGTGAAGGAGCGCCAAATTCACTAGTCATCACATACATAGAGACATCACAAATATCCGTGATACCTGCATCCCCTTGACCGATACCACTTGTTTCGACAATGACTAAATCAAAACCAGCAGCTTTTACTACTGAAATCGCATCCTTAATAGCCAGTGATAATTCACTTCTCGCTTTTCTTGTTGCGAGGCTTCTCATATAGACTCTCGGATGGAAAATCGCATTCATTCTTATCCGATCACCGAGTAATGCCCCACCTGTTTTTTGTTTGGTCGGATCAACAGAAAGAATAGCCACTTTCTTATCCGGGATATCATGGATAAACCTTCTAATTAGTTCATCCGTTAATGAACTTTTGCCCGCTCCCCCTGTTCCAGTGATACCAACGACCGGAACTTGTTTCTCTAGTTTCTTTACTTTATCCATTACAGGGTCCAGTGTTACTGCAAGTTCTTTCTCTAAACTAATGTGATGTTCAGCGATTGTAATTAATCTTGCTATCGCATTCACATTTCCTTCTGGAAGCTTCTTAACTAAGTGATCATCTTGTTGGGTAAACGTAGAAAAATCACACTCTTCTAGCATCTGATTGATCATCCCTTGCAAGCCATTCTTTCTGCCGTCTTCCGGTGAAAAAATTCTCGCTATGCCATATTCGTGCAACTCTCTGATTTCACGTGGGATAATAACGCCTCCGCCACCACCATAGATCCGAATATGAGGGGCTCCCTTTTCTTGTAAGAGGTCATACATATACTTGAAATATTCAACATGGCCTCCTTGATAGGATGACATCGCAATCCCTTGGACATCCTCTTGTATGGCAGCATTCACAACCTCTTCAACTGACCGATTATGGCCAAGATGAATGACCTCTGCCCCGCTCGCTTGAATAATACGCCTCATGATATTAATAGATGCATCATGACCATCAAACAAACTTGAAGCGGTTACAAATCGGACATGATTCTTTGGTTTATAAACCTCTATCGTACTCATGGATAAATCCTCCTCTTCATACAGCATTAACCTTCGCTGTTCTTTCTTTAGATGAAGGTGATCTTAGTTGAGAAAATATTTTATTTTCAGTTATCTTTATGCGTGACCTATCATCGTTTCTCTGCATGTATTGCTTGAAAAAGCAAATCTGTTTGTAGCTCAATATATTCCTCTATCGTAAACATTCTTTGTAATGACCAACGTCTAAACGCCCACATTTGTCCTTGGACAAAAATATTATGAGCGATCATTTTAACCTTTGTCGCAGGTAATGAAAGCTCTCCATTTTCTATGCAAAGATCTATTACTTTCTCAAACATTGCCACCATTTCAATTTCCTTTTCTAAGACATAAGGTAGCGCGTCTTTCGATAAAGACTTTACTTCCTGATACATCACTAGCACTTCATCCTGCATGCCATCAACGACTCGGAAATAGTCTGCTATCCCTTGTCTCAGGCTATCAATCGTTCCTTTTTTTGTGTCTAGTCCCTTTTGTAGATGCTCTCGAACCTTATCATAAATACTGTCACAGACAAGGTATAGTACGTCTTCTTTTGTACCGATATATTCATATAATGTACCAATACTAAATCCAGAAGCTTTCGCAATCTCTCTTGTTGTCGTTCGGTGGAACCCTTTTTCAATGAATAGGTTCACCGCGCCTTTGATCATTTGATCTCTTCTTTTTTTTACAAGCTTTTCATCTTTGACAGAGGCCTGCACTTCTCTTTTTGACATTATTATCTACCGTCCTTTTATACCCTCCATCCATGTTGATGACTGTATACACCTCTCTTTACTTAATGGATCTAAGAGAAGAATCATTTAAAGCGGGGCAGCGATCTGAATACGTGTCAAAAACATCATCACAGCCCCATTGCTTGATCTGTTATTTCGTAATCATTCTTGAAATGACTAATCTTTGAATTTCTTGAGTACCCTCATAAATTTGAGTGATCTTTGCGTCTCTCATATAACGCTCGACAGGATAATCCTTTGTATAACCATAACCCCCAAATACCTGCACAGCTTCCGTTGTCACCCTCATCGCTGCATCGCCAGCAAATAGTTTAGACATAGCTGATTCTTTTCCATAAGGTAATCCAGCAGATTCCAACCATGCTGCTTGATAGGTTAATAGTCTAGCTGCTTCTACACTTGTTGCCATATCTGCTAACTTAAAACCAATTCCTTGCTGTGTCGCAATCGGTTTGCCGAATTGGACACGCTCTTTCGCATAAGCAGTTGCCGCATCTAACGCACCTTGAGCAATTCCGACAGCTTGGGCAGCAATACCATTACGACCCCCATCTAATGTCATCATAGCAATCTTAAAGCCCTCACCGACTTCACCGAGCACATTTTCAACTGGTACTTTGCACTCTTCGAAAATGATTTCAGTTGTAGGAGAAGAACGAATACCTAACTTTTTCTCTTTTTTGCCGACAGAGAATCCTTCATAATTAGACTCGACAATAAAGGCCGTTGTTCCTTTATGTTTATTTGAAGGGTCAGTTAAAGCAAATACAACATAGATTTCTGCTTCTCCACCATTTGTGATGAAAATTTTTGAGCCATTAAGAATGTAATGGTTGCCCTCTAATCTCGCCGTTGTTTTCATACCACCAGCATCAGATCCACTACCTGGTTCCGTTAGACCATAAGCACCTATTTTTTCACCTTGTGCCATCGGCTTTAAATATTTTTGTTTTTGTTCCTCTGAACCAAATTTATAAATAGGCCACCCTGCTAGAGAAGTATGTGCTGAGATAGTCACTCCAGTAGATGCACAGACGCGTGACAGTTCTTCCACCGCTATACAGTATGCTAAGTAGTCACTCCCAATACCACCGTATTCCTCTGGCCAAGGAATGCCTGTTAATCCAAGTTCAGCCATTTTATTAAAAATATTGCGGTCAAAGCGTTCCTCTTCATCACGACTAGCAGCAGTCGGCGCCACTTCGTTTTCAGCAAAATCTCTTACCATTTTTCTAATCATTTCATGTTCTTCACTTAATTGAAAATTCATGATTATTCCTCCAAGATAAGTTGTTAAAGTTGTTTACTGATTACTAGCTTTTGAATTTCACTTGTTCCTTCGTAGATTTCCGTTATCTTTGCATCACGGAAATACCTTTCTACAGGATAATCTTCTGTATAACCATATCCACCAAATACTTGAATCGCATCCGTTGTGACTTCAACCGCTGTTTTAGAAGCGAATAATTTAGCCATTGAAGCTTCTTTTCCACATTTTTGACCGTTTTGCCTCATATAAGCAGCACGATAGATTAGTAGTCTTGCACCTTCAACTGCCGTTGCCATATCTGCTAACTTAAAGCCAATACCTTGCTGAGTTGCAATCGGCTTACCGAATTGGACTCTTTCCTTAGCATAACGAGTGGCTGCCTCAAGGGCCGCTTCTGAAATTCCCAGGGCTTGGGCGGCAATGCCAATTCTCCCCACATCTAAATTTGACATGGCAATCTTAAAGCCTTCACCTTCTTCACCTAAAAGGTTTTCCGCAGGTACCGCCATATCTTCAAAGCTAAGCTGTAAAGTTCTCGAACCATGAAGTCCCATTTTATGTTCATCTTTCCCGATGACGAGACCAGGTGTATCTTTGTCAACAATAAAAGCCGATATTCCTTTTGTCCCTAAAGCTGGATCTGTGGAAGCAAAGACAATATAGACATCCGCTTCTCCTCCGTTTGTAATAAATACTTTAGAGCCGTTGATGATGTATTGATCACCTTTTTTCACCGCTTTTGACTTTAAGCTTCCTGCATCAGAACCCGCGCTTGGTTCAGTTAAACAAAACGCACCCAAATATTCTCCACTAGCTAACTTAGGAACATACTTTTGTTTTTGTGTTTCTGTACCGAAATAAACAATTGGATTCGTACCTACAGATGTATGGACAGATAAAATCACGCCAACTGTTGCACTTACTTTAGAGATTTCATTAATCGCAATAATATAGGACATAAAATCCATCCCAGAGCCGCCGTATTTTTCTGGAATGGGAATCCCCATTAATCCAAGTTCCCCCATTTTCCTCAAGACTTCCCGCGGAAACTCGCCAGCTTCCATCCTTTCCACAAATGGAGCTATCTTGGCTTGAGCAAAATCCCTCACCATTTTTCTCATCATTTCTTGCTCTTCAGTAAACTTTAAATGCATAATAATTAACCCCCGATGTCGTCAATTGTAAGTGTCTAAGCAAGGTTCAAAACGAATTTTCCATACACTTCCACTAATTATTTAACTTACTAAACCATTAAGCGTATTCGTAAAACCCTTTACCCGTTTTCTTACCTAGCCATCCAGCCTTTACATACTTTCTAAGTAAAGGACATGGGCGATATTTATCATCACCGAAGCCTTCGTGTAAAATTTCCATAATATAGAGACAAGTATCTAAACCGATAAAATCTGCTAAGGTCAACGGTCCCATTGGATGGTTCATACCGAGCTTCATGACATCATCAATTGCTTCTTTCGTTGCAACCCCTTCATATAACGTATAGACTGCCTCGTTAATCATCGGCATGAGAATGCGGTTAGAAACAAACCCTGGAAAGTCTTCTACTTCCACTGGCACCTTATTTAATTGTTTCGTCATGTCCTCAATTGCTTGATACACTTCGTCTGTTGTGGCTAAACCACGGATAATTTCGACTAGTTTCATGACAGGTACAGGGTTCATAAAATGCATACCAATCACTTTCTCGGGACGTTTAGTCGCTGCGGCAATTTCCGTAATTGGTAAAGAGGATGTATTGGATGCTAATATCGTATGTGCTGGCGTGATTTCATCTAGTTGGTTAAATATCTTTGTCTTCACTTCCATGTTTTCAACAGCTGCTTCTATCACTAAATCAACCTGTTTCGCATCTTCTAATGACGTTGAAGGGGTGAGATTAGCAAGGACATTCTCCATTTCTTCTGCTTGCATTCTCCCTTTATCAACTTGTCTAGTTAAATTCTTTTTAATCACACTTAGCCCACGGTCTAAAAATTCCTGCTTTAAATCATTTAAATAAACAGTGAATCCCGCTTGCGCACAAACTTGCGCGATTCCGGAACCCATTTGTCCTGCACCGATCACCATTACTGTATTGATACTCATTTATTTACTCCCTCCAGGAAATTATTGTTTTGCCACTTCTATCATTACTGCGTCACCTTGACCCCCACCTGAACAAATCGCAGCTATACCAATACCGCCACCTCTACGCTGTAATTCATGCATGAGTGTTAAAATAATCCTTGCACCACTTGCACCAATCGGGTGACCGAGGGCAACCGCACCGCCATTCACATTTACCTTCTCTTCATCTAATTTGGCAATTCTGCCACTCGTTAAGGCAACTGCGGCAAAGGCTTCATTTATTTCAAATAAATCAATATCATCCAAGTTTTTACCTGTCTTTTTTAATAACTCATTAATGACTAAGCCAGGCGTTTGCGGGAAGTCCTTTGCTTCTACTGCAATGGCTGTATGGCCGAGAATAACAGCCCCTATCTCTTTTCCTTCACGCTCTGCCTTTTCTGCGCTCATTAGTACAAGGGCAGCTGCACCGTCATTTACACCAGGGGCATTTCCTGCAGTAATACTTCCACCTGGACCAAACGCAGATCCAAGTTTAGCTAATTTTTCTAAAGAAGTATCTTTTCTAGGCGCTTCATCTTCAGAAACGACAATGCTATCACCTTTTCTTTGCGGGATTTCTACAGGTACAATTTCTTCAGCCAATTTGCCTGATTTAATCGCTTCTGTTGCACGTTGGTGACTCCTCAATGCCCATCTATCCTGTTCTTCTCTACTAATATCGAAGGCTTCAGCTGTTTCATTCCCGTAAGTGCCCATATGCACACCAGAGAAGCTACAAGTTAAACCGTCATATGTCATTAAATCCTGTACTTTGCCATCGCCCATTCTTAATCCCCATCTAGCTTTTGGCAGAAGATAAGGAGCATTACTCATCGACTCCATCCCACCGGCAACAATGATTTCTTCTTCACCTAGTCGCAAAATTTGATCTGCTAAGGTCACACTTCTCATTCCTGATGCACAAACCTTATTGATTGTCTCCGTTTTCACTTCCCAAGGTAAATCAGCTTTTCGCGCTGCTTGTCTTGACGGGAGTTGTCCTTGCCCTCCTTGTAAAACTGAGCCTAAGATCACTTCGCCCACATCTTCCCCTGCAACATTCGCTCGTTTTAGCGCTTCTTTTACAACGATGCCACCTAGATCTGAAGCAGTGAGAGAACTAAGTCCACCAGCAAACTTACCAAAAGGGGTTCTTGCCCCTGCAATAATGACTGTTTTACTCAAAATTTTTCACTCCATTCCTATTTATCTCTTATTCACGTAATTTTCTTTCAACTCAAACGATATTGACTGAACGCTCGCTCAAAGACTGTCCATAGAAAAAAGAAGAATTTCTAAGAATATCATGAAAGCGCTTTATTTACTTTATTTTACACGAAAAGAGAGAAGAATTAAAACAATATCCTAAAAATTCATAAAATTTATTTTTACTGAATTTTTATACGTTCTAATTCCTCTCTCCTTATTTTATGAAGCGAGTGTTTGTTCACCGATAACGGCTTTTTCTAACAGCTCAGCTACATCATATGTTTGTACATTTTCTTCTACTTCTTTTGCTTTTGTTCCATCTGATAACATTGTTAAGCAATATGGGCACCCTGAACTAATTACTGTTGGATTGACTGCTAATGCTTGTTCTGTACGTGAAACATTCACACGGTTGCCTGTTTCTTCTTCCATCCACATTAATCCACCGCCAGCGCCACAGCACATTCCCTTTTCTCGGTTTCTTTCCATCTCAATCAGTTTCACACCTGAAATCGATTTTAAAATTTCACGAGGCGGATCATATACTTCGTTATAGCGTCCTAGATAGCAGGAATCATGGAAAGTAATCGTTTCTTCTACGGCATATTGTGGTTTTAACACACCGTCCTTCACCAATTTCGCTAATACTTCCGTATGGTGGTAAACCTCGGCCTTAAGCCCAAAGTCTGGATATTCATTTTTAAAGATATTATAAGCATGTGGATCGATTGTTACGATTTTCTTCACTTCATTTTTCTCAAACTCTTCGATATTCTTTGTTGCTAACTCTTGGAATAAAAACTCATTCCCTAGACGTCTTGGTGTATCACCAGAGTTCTTTTCTTTATTGCCAAGGATGGCGAATTTAACTCCTGCCTCATTCAAAAGACGAGCAAAGGAAAGGGCAATTTTCTGACTACGGTTATCATAAGAACCCATTGCTCCTACCCAGAACAGATACTCATAAGATTCATCTGCTTTTTTCATTTCTTTCACTGTAGGCACATGTACATCTTCACGAAGGCTTCTCCAATCTTCGCGCTCTTTCCTGTTTAGCCCCCATGGATTTCCTTGACGTTCAATATTCGTCATCGCACGTTGTGCATCGGCATCCATTTTACCTTCTGTTAGAACAAGATATCGGCGTAAGTCAATGATTTTATCTACATGTTCGTTCATAACTGGGCATTGGTCTTCACAATTACGGCAAGTTGTACATGCCCAAATTTCTTCTTCTGTAATGACTTCTCCAATCAAACTCGGACTATAAGCGAGGCTCGCTGCCGCCTCTTCAGCACCTTCTGCCCCAGCCGCTAAAGCAATTTGATTCCCCTTCGTATTAGAAAAGGCAAATGTCGGTACCCATGGTTGTTTTCTAGTCACAGCAGCCCCATGGAATGTTAAATGATCACGCAACTTAATGATGAGATCCATCGGAGACAACATTTTACCTGTTCCTGTTGCCGGACACATATTTGTACAACGACCACACTCCACACAAGCATAAAAGTCGATCATTTGTAATTGCGAAAACTCCTCAATATGTCCAACACCAAATGTCTCTTGTGATTCATCTTCAAAATCGATTGGCTTTAACTTTCCTGGGTTATCTAATCTATTGAAATATACGTTTACTGGTCCAGCAATCAAATGAGCATGCTTCGATTGTGGAATATAGACTAGGAAAGCGAGTAGGAATAATAAGTGAATCCACCAAGAAACATAAAAGACGACTATAGAAGCTGTTTCACCAATCCATGATAAGGCGATGGCGAAAAGCGAAGCGACCGGCTCGGTCCATACAGGATCATGCCCATGCCAAATCATCGACATGCCATTTCCTAATAAAACAGATAACATCAAGCCGCCAATAAAAATTAAGACAATCCCTGATTTAAAGCCTCTTTTTAGACGTACGAGCTTTTCAACATATCTTCTGTGAAATGCCCAGATGACGGCAACCAAAATCATTAAAGTAACGATTTCTTGGAAAAAAGTGAATCCTGGATACAACGGACCTAATGGAAGATGTGATCCAGGCGAAATGCCTTTGATAATAAAATCGATTGCACCAAACTGGACTAAAATAAAGCCATAGAAGAACATGACGTGGATGGCGCCACTTTTTTTATCCTTTAAAAGCTTCTTTTGTCCAAATACATTGACCCAAATTTTGTTCATACGCTCTTTGACATTGTTGTCAAATGCTGTCTTCTTTCCAAGCTTAATGTACTCATATCTGGTCTTGAGTAAATAAGCAAACAAACTAAGTGCGTAAGCGATTACAAGAATGGTCGCAATAAGATTAACCCATAATAATGCATTCACGTTTGCTCTACTCCTTTCTCATCTAATCCATGTGTATAGGAAGATTATTCAATGTAAAGAGAAAATTTTATCGTATTAAAATTTTCTGAATTTAAATCATAGTTCCATTATATAATGAATGAGCATTCAGTCAACTATTTTTTATTTATTTTATCCTTTTTTCTTCAGGCAATAAAAGCGATAATAGAATAGGTCTCTATGGAGATACTATTTAAACATACTGTTTTGGGAGATGATCAACTTGACAATCCTTCTTTCTGTTGCGGTCATCGTGCTGATTGCTATCGTATTTATTTTTCTTCTTTGGGTCGATTATGCCCTTGGTCGTAAAAAACATTTAAAAACAGTCAACCGAATGAATCCCTCCCCCGCTTACGCTGACTTTGTCCTTTTTGCGGACGGACCTTCATTATTTGATGATTATTTTACGGAATTAAAAAAAGCAAAACATCATATCCATATTCTCTTTTATATTGTTAAAGACGAAGGAATAGGACAGGACTTTTTAACTATCTTAAAACAAAAAGCGAATGAAGGTGTCGAGGTGCGCCTCCTATTAGATTGGGTTGGTAGTTTACCGATTATTCTGAATTTTAAACTCAAAAAAGAGTTACGTTCTCATGGCATTCAACTATCCTTTGCCCATACACCTACGTTTCCCTTTCTATTTTACAACGTACAAGCAAGAAATCATAGGAAAATTTCTGTAATTGATGGAAAAGTAGGATATTTAGGTGGATTTAATGTAGGCCCTGAGTATATAAACCTTGACCGTAAACTGACACCATGGCGCGATTATCATTTAAAAATAACTGGAGAAGGTACACATACTTTACAAAATGTTTTCCTACAAGACTGGGCAGATGCTAGCAATCAATTAGTAAGTAAAACTGCAAAGTATTTCCCAGAAGATATGGCAAAAGGCAATGTACAACATCAGTTTAAAGTGACTGATGGCGCATTTTTAAAAGAGGAATATGTCACACTGATTGAAAATGCTGAACAATACATTGAAATTGGTACACCCTATTTTATCCCCGATGTAGAAGTGATGCAGCATTTATTATCTGCCTTAACAAGAGGAGTAAAAGTAACAATTATGGTCCCGTCTACGAGTGACCACTTTCTTGTCAAAGAAGCGTCCCATCGTTACTTACGTCCATTACTTAAGGCTGGAGCAGAAGTGTATGAGTATAAAAAAGGTTTTTATCATGCAAAAGCAATGATCGTCGATGAAGTTGCTGTCGTCGGAACAGCTAATTTTGATAAAAGAAGCTTCTTTCTTAATGATGAAATAAATTTTTATAGCGAGGAGCCTCATTTTCATAAAGAAGTACGTGAGGTATTTCATAAGGACTTAGGGAATGCAAAAAAGCTGCAATATCAAGATATTTCCGGTTTCAACCTGATGAGGCAAGGAAAAGAATTATTAGCACGCTGTGTAGATCTCTTTTTATAAGGAGCCAATAACTATTGATTTCAATACGTTTCGGGTATGTATCTCATGCGATTACACTTTGGGATGCCTCCCCTGCAAAAACACTTACTTACGCTCGCTATCAACAATTAAAGGCAAATGAAAGATTAGATAAGCTTAAAGAAATTACTGCCCTTAATCTTGCTCACACAAAACGAATGGTTCATTATAATATTGCTCATGAAATCCCATTATATCGCTTATCAAGTTCCATCGTGCCACTTGCTACTCATCCTGACGTGAAATGGGACTTCCAATCGCCCTTTAAGGATGAATGGTATGCATTAGGTAAACTGATGAAAGACCATCATTTACGCGTAAGCTTCCACCCTAATCAGTTTACTTTATTCACTTCTCCTAGGCAGGAAGTCACCGAAAATGCCGTTATTGACATGCAATATCATTATGACATGCTTGAAGCGATGGGTTTAAGTGAAACTGCTATTATCAATATACATATAGGCGGTGCTTATGGTGATAAGATAACCTCATTAAAACGTTTCGAGAAAAATCTTAAAACTTTGCCTGCACATATTAAAGCGAGAATGACGTTAGAAAACGATGATAAAACCTATAATGCCGAGGAAACACTAGCTGTATGTGAAGAAGAAAAGGTGCCAATGATTTTTGATTATCATCACCATATGGCAAATCTCGTGGACAGTCCTTTAATAGAATTATTACCACGCGTGTTTCAAACATGGAGCCCTATGGGTATGCGACCTAAAATCCATCTATCTTCTCCTAAATCAGATAAAGCCTATCGATCCCATGCTGACTATGTGGATTTCCAGTTTGTAAAACCATTGCTAACGATCATTCGCGAAGTAGGTCAAGATGTTGATTTAATGATTGAAGCGAAGGCAAAAAACTTAGCATGTTTACAACTTGTTAAAGATGTAGCTTCTATCCGCGGCGTGAAGCGTGTAAGTGGTGGAACGGTTGAATGGAAATAGTGGACGAGAAACTGTTTGCTGTTATCCAAGTCTATGAATAAATATGTTATAGAAATAAAATAAACCTGAAGCAGACTAATGATCCATTAGTCTGTTTTAGGTTCTATCCTAGTGAAAGAATCTCCATGGAAATGCCTAGCAATTCCTGATTGCAGCAAATTCACTCCCCTTTCTTATTGTCCAAATCAAGAAAAAAGCGCCACTACATTGAGTGGACGCTTTTTGTCTCTTACATTTTTTCAGGTGCAGATACACCGATTAATGCTAATGCATTTTTCAATGTTGTTTGCACCGCTTTAATTAGTGCTAGTCTTGCTTTTGATTTTTCAAGCTGCTCGCTATCTAAGACTTTTTCAGCATTATAGAAGCTATGGAAAGTAGATGCTAAGTCAAAGATATAATTGGTAATTCGGTGAGGCATACGCTTCTCAGCTGCTTCACCTACTGCTTGTGGGAATTCGCCAATTTTCTTCAATACATCTAGCTCTTTCTCTGCTCCGATTAATGAAAAGTCAGCTTGATCGTCGAGTACTAATCCTTGTTCTTCCCCTTGTCTTAAGATGCTTGAAATACGTGCATGTGCATACTGTGCATAATATACAGGGTTCTCGTTAGACTGAGATACAGCTAAATCTAAATCAAAATCTAAATGAGTGTCCGCACTTCTCATCGCGAAGAAATAACGAGTCGCATCTAAACCGACTTCTTCTACGAGATCACGCATTGTTACTGCTTTACCTGTACGTTTACTCATTTTCATTTTCTCGCCATTTTTATATAAATGAACGAGCTGAATAATTTCAACTTCAAGGGCTTCTTTACTATAACCAAGCGCTTGGATGGCTGCTTTCATACGCGGGATATAACCGTGGTGGTCTGCACCCCAAACGTTAATAACTTTTTCAAATCCACGCTCTAATTTATCTTTGTGATAAGCAATATCTGGTGTTAAGTACGTATAAGATCCGTCATTTTTAATCAAAACACGGTCTTTGTCATCACCAAAAGTAGTAGAGCGGAACCATGTCGCACCATCTTCTTCGTATATATGACCATTCTCTTTTAACGCTTCCAATGCACGATCGATTTTACCATTATGATAAAGTGAAGTCTCTGAATACCATACATCATAAGGAACACGAAAATCTTCCAAGTCATTTTTTAATTTTTCCATTTCATATTTCAGGCCATACTCACGGAAAGTGTCAAAACGCTCTTGGGCATCGTAATCGACATACTCAGTACCATGTTCTTTAGCAAGTGTTTTACCGATATTAATAATATCCTCCCCATGATAACCGTCTTGAGGCATCTCTTTTTCCATACCTAACGCTTGGAAATAACGGGCTTCTACAGAGTAAGCGAGATTATTAATTTGGTTGCCGGCATCGTTAATATAGTATTCACGTGTAACATCATAGCCTGCCTTCGCAAGAATGTTGGATAATGAATCACCAACCGCTGCCCCGCGCGCATGGCCGAGGTGTAAATCACCTGTTGGATTAGCAGAAACGAACTCTACTTGAACTTTTGTGCCATTACCTACATTTGTTTGACCGTACGCTTCACCTGCTTCTAACACGGTAGGAATTAAGTTCGTTAAATAACGATTATCCATATAAAAATTCAGAAATCCCGGCCCAGCGATTTCCATCTTTTCAATTGAAGCTTTTGATTGATCAAAGTGAGTAATAATATCTTCAGCAATCATTTTTGGCGCTTTTTTTGCAACTCTCGCAAGTTGCATCGCCATATTTGTTGAATAATCACCATGCGTTTTGTCTTTTGGTATTTCTAGAATCACATCAGGAATTTGTCCTTCTTCTGCCAAGCCAGCTTTAATGACCGCTTGTTTAATTTCCTGTTTCAAATTGTGTTGCACTTGTTCAACGATATTCACTCAGTTTTCCTCCTCAAATGCAATGGTTAGATGATAGGTCCCTGCTTTAGCTCCTTGCATGTGTAAATCATACATCAAATCAATGGAGCCATTGCTTGTCTCTTCTTTAAACTCATGCACCATTCTTTTCGTTAAAGTTTTCAAATTAAACACACCATATGGGGTCGTATAATTGCCTCTTAAAGATTGATGCATTTTAAATGGCAAGCGCATTTTTATTGAACCACTTCGTAAGATTAAACCGTCATCCTCAGTCATTTTTACAATGGTTTTCACCATGCCTACATCCATCTCTTCCTCATATTGAAGATATCTAGCATTCCCTTTTTTATAGTATCGACCAACCGCCGTTAATTCAAAAGTATCCTTACTATTCCCATCATGGATGGTCGTTTTCACATTTATTTTTACAGGAATTTGATCATCTAAAACTTTCGACAATCCCTCCACATCCTTTATACCGTTTCAAACGAAAATTCTATAACCTTATTAGTATAAAACAAATTAAAGTTATCTGCCAGTCGTGAATAATTATACAAGAACAACTTTGACCACTAGTATACCCCCAACGACCAGAGTCTTTTCTGATGAAAAAGACATTATGGAACTTTTTACATCATGCATAAACACAAAATCAAATAAAAAACGAACAAATTCTCTTAATCCGGGAATTTGTTCGCATTATAAAATTTATTTCACCCAACCTAAAATCATTTCCCGAATAAGCTTACTAGCTGTATTCGCAGTTTGTTCTGACGGGTCATAAATAGGGGCTACTTCGACTAGGTCACAACCAACAACATTCACATCAGCATGAGCAATCTCATGAATAGAGGCTAAAAGCTCCTTAGATGTGATACCCCCAGCATCAACCGTACCTGTACCCGGCGCATGTGCAGGGTCAAGGACATCGATATCAATCGTCACATAAACAGGACGTCCCGCCAATTTTGGTAGTACTTCCTTCAAAGGTGCTAACACTTCAAATTTAGAAATATGCATGCCGACTTCTTTAGCCCATTGAAACTCTTCTTTCATACCAGAACGAATGCCAAATGAATAGACGTTTGTTGGACCAATGAGGTTAGCCGCCTTCTTGATTGGTGTACTATGAGAAAGCGGTTCTCCTTCGTAATCATCTCGTAAATCTGTATGTGCATCCATATGGATAATTGCTAAGTCAGGGTATTTCTTATACATCGCCTTTATGACAGGCCAACTAACTAAATGCTCCCCACCCATACCAATAGGGAATTTGTTATCTGCCAGTAGGCCATCAATGTATTCCTCTATCATATCGATACTTTTTTGCGGATTTCCAAATGGTAATGGAATATCTCCCGCATCAAAAAATTTCACTTCTTCTAGTTCGCGATCTAAATAAGGACTATACTCTTCAAGACCGATGGACACTTCTCTTATTCTTGTTGGGCCGAATCTTGAACCAGGACGATAGCTGACTGTCCAGTCCATTGGCATCCCATAAATAACAGCACGGCTGTCTTCATAATGCGGATGACTTTTAATAAACACATTTCCTGAATAAGCTTCATCAAAGCGCATAGAGAGACCTCCTTATTCCACTAAATCTTGAACAAATTTTGGTAGTACAAATGAAGCCTGATGTAGTTCTTTTGTATAATATTTCGTCTCTATTTCATGGAAACGCTCTTCTTCCACTTTTAGAGGATCGTGCTTTTTCGAACCGATAGTGAATGCCCATAATCCACTAGGATAAGTAGGGATATTCGCCACATATAGACGTGTAATTGGGAAAATTTCTTTGACATCCTTTTGAACATTGCGGATTAAGTCTGCTTTAAACCACGGATTATCTGACTGCGCTACGAATAATCCATCTTCCTTCAATGCTTTAGCAATTCCTGCATAAAAACCTTTTGTAAATAAGTTAACAGCTGGACCTACTGGTTCTGTTGAATCGACCATAATGACGTCATATTCGTTTTCACTTTCAGCAATATGCATGAAACCGTCGCCCACTTTTACTTCTACACGCGGGTCTTCAAGCTTTCCTGCAATTTCTGGTAAGTATTTTTTCGAGAATTCAATAACCTTCCCATCAATATCTACAAGTGTCGCTTTTTTCACGCTAGGGTGCTTTAACACTTCACGAATAACGCCTCCGTCTCCACCACCGACAACAAGGATATTCTCAGGGTTTGGGTGAGTAAATAAAGGCACATGAGCGACCATTTCATGATAAACAAACTCATCCTTCACAGAAGTCATAACCATATCATCTAGAAGAAGCATATTGCCCCACTCTTCTGTTTCTACCATGTCTAGCTTTTGAAAATCTGTCTGTTCCGTATGTAAAGTTCGATTCACCTTCATCGTGATACCGAAGTTTTCTGTTTGTTTTTCAGTAAACCAAATGCTCATTATTCTTCAATCCTTTCTAAATAAAAAGTGCCTCATTTAACCTTATCGTTCCCGAAAAGCAAAATGACAAACATGAGAAAAGTATAGAGGATTCTAGCAAAATTGCAAGTGAAAATTTTGTTAAAAAGCAGATACCAGTTAAAGAGTGGAATAGGCTAAATAGAATCTTCACACTGATTATTATGAAATTGAACCAGTCTTTGGCTTTTTGGCTCTAGGTTTGAACCGATTTCGATGTTTGCTATCCTGACTTCTCTTTTCTTTTCCTGTCTTTGACTTTTCTCTCCCTATTTGACCCATTCGGGGGTTTTCAATACAAAGTTTTGATATTCGTGTGATCAAAAATATGCATGTTTAAAATACCCTATAATTTTCAATACTATATGTATACGAGACACATTAAAATGGGGGTGGTATATGTGGAAATCATGACAAATCAACGCTTTAGAAATGCAGGTAAATATTTGCGAGCACTCGTCATTTGTAGCTTAGTAGGTTTAGGGTTAGTAGTCTGCCTGCTCATCGGTATTTTCATTTATGCCAAAATTTTAGGTCCTCCTCCACTTGCCGTACCACAATCCACTTTGTATATGGCAAGTGACGAGTCTATTATTGGTGAAAGTCACACAGGTGAGAAAAGGTATTGGGCGGATATTACTGATATTTCTCCAGACTTAATCCATGCAACGATCGCGATTGAAGACCAGAGTTTTTATGAACATCATGGCTTTGATTATAAAAGAATTGCTGGCGCCTTGCTAGCAGACTTAAAAGCAATGGCAAAGGTACAAGGTGCGAGTACAATTAGTCAGCAATACGCTAAAAACCTCTTTCTCGATCAAGATAAAACGTGGACTAGGAAAATAAAAGAAGCGTTCTATACCCTAAGAATAGAAATGAGTTACACAAAAGAGCAAATACTAGAAGGCTATTTAAATACAATCTATTACGGTAACAGGGCTTACGGTGCACAAGCAGCTAGTCAGTTTTATTTTGGAAAAGATGCAGCTGATTTAACTTTGGCTGAATCCGCTATGCTCGCAGGTATTCCAAAAGGACCAAGTGTCTATTCACCTCTTGCCTCATTTGAGAAAGCAAAACAACGGCAGAAGTTAATCTTAACTTCTATGGTAGAAAATCAATATATTACGAAAGAGGAAATGGCCAATGCTTTCAATGAAGAGCTTACTTTCGTTGGTGAGCATCAATATTATGTGAACACTGTTGCCCCCTACTTTCAAGATGCAGTCAAAGCTGTTCTAAAATCTCAATTGGATCTTGATGAAAGAATGATTGAACTTGGTGGTTTACGCGTTTACACAACCCTAGATCGCCAAAAACAAGAGATAGCAGAGAAAACAATTGAAGAAGTGATGACAGAAGATACTTCCATGCAAGTTGGGTTCGTATCAATGAATCCTAAAAATGGACATGTGGAAGCAATGGTTGGCGGAACGGATTACGAAGAGAGCTCATTTAATAGAGCTTTACAAGCGATCAGACAGCCTGGATCTACAATGAAGCCCCTTTTATATTATGCGGCCATTAAACAAGGGTTTACACCAGCATCAACAGTAATGAGCAAACCTACAACTTTTCGGTTTGACGATGGACAATCAACCTATGCACCTCACAATTTTAATAATAAGTATGCAGATGGAGAGATTACAATGGCGCAGGCACTAGCGCTTTCGGATAATATCTATGCTGTGAAAACCCACTTATTTTTAGGTGAAGAAACACTCGTTAAGACCGCTAAAGATTTTGGTATTCAGTCTAAAATGGCCAAAGTTCCTTCACTTGCACTCGGTACATCCGGATTAAGAGTAACAGAGCTCGCCAATGCATACAGCATGTTAGCGAATGGTGGTAAGCGTACTGATCCTGTATTTATAACAAGAGTTGAGGATTATAAAGGAGACGTCCTTTACGAGGCTAAGGGATCAAATGAGCAAATATTAGATAAGGATACCGCTTTTGTCGTAACAGAGATGATGACAGGCATTTTTGATCAGACATTGAATGGTTATGCTAGTGTGACTGGATCCACTATTAGCGATCAACTCACAAGACCTTACGCAGCAAAGTCTGGTTCGACAGAGACTGATAGCTGGATGGCTGGATTCTCTCCCCAGCTCGTTACCGCTGTATGGACAGGTTACGATGATAATCAAACGATCGACCTTGTGAAGGAAAAGGCGTTTGCAAAGACAATTTGGGGGAATTATATGGAAGATGCGCACCAGGGCTTACCCGTCCGCCAGTTTACACCAACAAAAAACACGGTGGGCGTTTATGTTGAACCTTCCACTGGCAAACTAGCAACGGAAAATTGCCCTGACAAACGCCTTACCTACTTTATAAAGGGAACCGAACCAACAGAATACTGTTCGCTTCACCTTCCTGAATATGGTGCAGAGGAAAAACAAATAGAGAAAGAGCCAACTCCTAAGGAAAAAAAGCCTTGGTACAAGAAGATATTACCATGGACTTCATAATTCGCTCACAAACATGGCAATAGTAGAAATAATGAAAAACCTCGACAGTAGCTGCCGAGGTTTTTCGTGTCCTAGTTCTATACAGTGCTTTGCACTAGTATTAAGTTTACTTTTTTTATCCACATGAAGCAATACTTTGTAAATCCCTTCAATAAACTGTCACAAATACGCCACAATTATGGCTGAATTTGTCTCTTATACTTGCAAATCTGTTTTTAGCTGTTCTGAAGATCTTTCCCACATACCTGCATCATAATCTTGTAAGAATTTTGTTAATACTTCTTTAGAAGAATCATCCATATGATCAACAATGACTTGACCTTTGATTGATTTATCCATTCGATTCACATGTTCAGGAAGGGACTTATACCCTCTTCTAATTGAACGATCAACTGTAAATTCACAAGCGGTAACTCCTGCATAATACGTACCTTTTTCTCCGCGTTCTACCGTTACCCAAATTAACCAATACGGCTTTCCATTAGGGACTTCCTCTTTTGTTTTTAAAAACTTAATTCCTCTTTCTTGTGGGCTGCGGGCATGCATTGCCCCAACCTCGATTGAAGCCTCTTTTTCATTAACATCAATAATAACCGGCGAAACATTATCTAAACTAAACGCACCGGCCCCGAATCCACCATGCCCTTCGGTTGGGTCACTTTTAATAATATTAAACTCCATTTTTTTCTTATTTTCTGCCATTTGAAACTCCTCCTTCATCTATGATCTCACAAATAATGTATAAAAGAATGCGCTTAGGTTTTCCATAATCGCTGGAAGTAATGTATTCAGGATAGGGCTAATCGTATATTGACTGAGCGGTGTAATCACAAGGATGAGAAAAATAAGACCTCCATAATTCTCAATTGACGTCATCTTCGCTCGCCAATCATTTGGTACTAAATCCGCTATCACCCGATAGCCATCTAAAGGTGGCAAAGGGATTAAATTAAATATGAAAAGAAGCATATTTAGACCAATAAAAATATTGAGAAACGCGAGCAACGACTCAGGCACTGTATAACCATTTCCAATTAACCAATACCATAACCCTAAAGCAAATGTAGCCAAAACAAAATTACTCAATGGACCAGCTAAGGAAACGCACACACCAGCAAGCCTTGGCCTTTTAAAAAAGAAGCGGTTTACAGGGACTGGTCTCGCCCACCCAAAACCCGCTATAAAAATTAAGAGTGTCCCAATCGGGTCTAAATGACTAATGGGATTCAACGTCAATCTGCCTTGATTTTTTGCCGTTGGATCACCAAATTTATAGGCGACCCACGCATGGGCAAGCTCATGAAGAGTGAAGGCAATAATTAACGTGATAGCTACATAGGGAATATCCCTAAGTGGATAGGCTAAAAATTGTTCCACACTTTAATCCCCTTTTTCAACTCAAAAATGAGTGTTTTATACCTTTTCTTTAACCATATGTAGACCCTATCTTTGTCATACATATTAAAGTATAACGCATTATTCCTGCAATAAGGAAATCATGCGCTACTATAAATTTGCTTGTCTAAATGAAGAAAATATGGAAAACTTAAAATAATCGTTGTTCAGAAACAGCGCGAATTTCATTTAGGAGGAAGAACTTATGCCATACGTAACTGTTAAAATGCTTGAAGGACGCACAGAAGATCAAAAGAAAGCACTCGTAGAAAAAGTCACAGTAGCCGTGAGCGAAACAACAGGTGCTCCAAATGAAAACATCACTGTATTTATCGAAGAAATGAGCAAGAACCATTACGCTGTTGGTGGCAAGCGTTTGAGCGACCAATAAATACAAGATTGAAATCTATCGGTACCGATGATCTTAGTTATACGTTGGTGCCGGTTATTTTTTTGTATCTGTTTACTACAATAATGTATTGTTGGATTTACACATATTTTAATCGCCCTTCCCTCAGGTTAGGAAAGCTTTGACATTTTTGTTCTGCAGCTATCTTTGCGTATGATTGTGGATACCCTTTTCTCTGTCTATATCCAATCAATTTTTTCTTCCATTGCCTTTTTTGACGCATTTCCGCATGAATCCAATCAGCCATAGAGAGAAAAGCTCCGATTTCTATCAGACGTTGCACTAGTCTTGAAGAGAAACCGAAATTAGTTAAATGTTGTACCACAATCTGCAAATATAAAGAGCGATTACATTTCGATTACTTAAAAAAGCGTACAAACATAAGCTATGTGTCATCCTCGTTTTTCCTTCTGAGTGACGCGCAAACTATCTTGCATCTCTATTTCCTCATTTAAATAACGGAAACACCCGATTTTTATTACATAGAAGTCGCTCCTTTTCACACGAGCATCACAATATTAAAAAGACCGCTCCTATGAAAGGATAGCGGCTTTTGTATTTAAGGTATCGATATAATAATAAGCTTGGTTAATCTCTTCTTCTGTATAGCGTTGTTTGCTTTTGAGTGTGAAAATCTTTTCCTTTACTTCTTCTTTAGGTAGGTCCTCGAAATATAAGACAGTGGATACTAGCTCTAGAAATCTTGCTGATTGTCCATTCATATCTACGAGACAGTCTTTTAAATGAGGCATATTTACTTTATTTAATTCTAGAAATTCTGTTCCCGATTCAGTTAATGTATAACGATATTGATAGTATCCACCTTTTTTTTCTTTGATTTCATTCAAAAATCCCATATTGCACAGTTCTTCAATCCGAAGAGTGAGTTCTTCTGAATAGGGTCCATAAAAGTGAAAGGCAAATTTCTCATGAAATGGATAATTGATTTTTTTTGCAATGTAAATCATTTTTTGTAGCTTTTTACGGCCAACAATTTCATCCGAGGCAGCAATGGCATGAATGATTTTTGCATGGTCTTTCAGCACATTGATTCATCTCCTAATTATTTTTTACGTTTCATTCGAACTTTTTTACTCTATATCTAGTAATTTTCGTATTTGTTTCTTAATCTCTTTATGTTGCCCTTCATCGTGGAGAAGATTGGCAGGATAGTATAATTTATGGTCTGTCCGCCTTTTACCTGAGATGGCATCCACAATCGATGATTCCCGCGATAATTCCCTTACCTCTCCATTTTTCGATAATAAATGAATTGGTAAACGCTCTTCTTCTTCACCCGGTCGATAAAAATCATAGGGTAGATCAGAGGAAGAATCGACAACTAAGTAATATTCAGGGTCAATTCCCGCTTTTAAAAATAATATAGACAGCTCTGACAGCTTCTTATATTCCTTGGCCGGGTCAAATTCAACATACTTAAAGAGATGGCGATCTAAGAAACGTTGCGCTAAATCACTTAAAATCTCGTCTTCTTCCCACTGCCACATTTGGAAATAGTATAGAACAATTGATTCATCGAGATGAATGTAATCATCCACTGTTATTTCCCCTTTAAATAAAGAATAAAAATGCGCAGGGGCTTGTTTAAACTGATAAGCTTCTTCATACAAAGCCTTTGCCCTATGGAGAATTTTTGTTAATATCACTTCTGCACTTCTCGTTACAGGATGAAAATACACTTGCCAATACATTTGGTATCGACTCATTATGTAATCCTCAACAGCATGCATGCCACTTTGTTTAATCACAACCTGGTCTTCCCTTGGCCTCATCACACGTAAAATACGCTCCATATCAAAATGACCATAACTCACGCCTGTAAAATAGGCATCTCTTTGTAAGTAATCCATCCGGTCAGCATCAATTTGACTAGAGATTAAACTGACAACTAATTTATTTTTAGACGTTTTCGCAATTACTTCTTCTACTCTTTTAGGGAAATTATCACTCACTCGCCTTAACACTTGGTTAACTTCTGTATTACTGAGGATAATTTTCTTTGTGAAATTTTCATGATCTAAGCCAAATACCTTTTCAAAGGAATGAGAGAATGGCCCATGACCTAAATCATGTAACAATGCTGCACAAAGGGTTAATAAACGATCGTCGTCATTCCACTCTGGACGCCCTTTGAAGACATCATCGACAATTCGCCTAACAATTTCATAGACACCAAGCGAATGATTAAACCGGCTATGTTCCGCTCCGTGAAAGGTAAGAAAGGTTGTTCCTAACTGTTTAATCCTGCGTAGACGTTGGAATTCTTTTGTACCGATCAAATCCCAGATAAGACGATCTTTCACGTGAATATAACGATGAACAGGATCTTTGAATACCTTTTCCTCAGTTAATTTTTCTGTCGCATATGACATAATGACACCTCCCTTTTCACATAGACCTAAACAATATATTAACTTCTTTTTTTATATTTAAACATTTGACTGCTCTTCATCAGTTTTTTCTTCCCCTATTATATCTTTCTCTTTCTTTTGTTTCACCCCCCGAATGTAATAGACCAACCTCTCTTGCGCAATCGAACCCCTGTCCTAGTTGTTTTTTGGCGAAATGAGAATTTTTTTCGACATTTTTAACATCATTTACCATACGTATCTATTAGAAATCATCTTCTACTATCCTTTCAAACATAGAATGTATAAAACCTTGTATTCTTGACAATCCTATTGCTAAAGCTTAACTATTATAAAAATTTAGGGAGTTGAGATCATGAAAGTACGTCAAGATGCATGGTCAGAGGAAAATGATTTATTATTAGCAGAAACGGTTTTAAGGCATGTACGTGAAGGTAGTACGCAATTAAATGCATTTGAAGAGGTTGGCGATAAGTTGAATCGCACATCAGCAGCTTGTGGTTTTCGCTGGAATGCAGTTGTAAGGCATCAATATGAAAAAGCCCTTCAACTAGCAAAGAAACAAAGAAAACAACGACAAAGAATGCTCGGCAAAGATCAAGGTGGAAAGAAGAAACTATTATATTCACCACCCGTGCCTACATTAGATGACGTAGAAGCAGCGATGGAGCCAATGAATGATTTACTATTTGAAGAACCTGAAGTGACAACACCTAATGTGACTCCTACTGAAGAAGTGCAAACACCTATATTCAAAACGGAGGAAACTTCATCATCTAATATGACGATGGCCAGTGTCATTCAATACCTTGAATCATTAAGTCACTCAAGTATGAAACTGGAGATCTTAAAAAATGAGAATGAAAGACTTAAGCGCGAGAATGCTTCCTTAAAGGCTAGAAACCAAGAATTAGAAGCAAGAGTAAGTAAGCTAGAGCAGAATAGTGTCACTATCCAAGAAGATTACGAGACATTAATGAATATTATGAACCGTGCTCGAAAATTAGCGATTTTAGATGATGAAGAAAGAACTGCTACTAAATTCAAAATGGATCGTAATGGCAATTTAGAAAAACTAGCAGAATAAATGATATGAATGTGCTTTGTCACAAACACTTATAAAAATAACTGAGTAAAAGGCTGAACCAGCTACTCAGTTATTTTTTAATTGAGCGTTACTTACTAGATTAAGATTTATATCGAAGTTGCCCAGCCCCATATTATTTCTTGTTCATGATTTTTTCGTTTCTATCGACTACACGGTCGAAATAGTTTTCAAACATTGGCGCTTCAGTGACGGTTAACTGACCTGAGTGAAGCGTGCCACTATGTTTTTTTAATGTCTGTAGAAAGCGGAGCATCACATCTTCTATGGTGAATTCCGTTTGTAGCAATTCTGCTAGCGAAGCCATTACTGTTGGATCAATATCAGGATAAACAAACTTAGTCTTTTCATCCTTTTTACTAATACGATAAAATTCTTGAATGAGTTGCGCTCGTTCACTACCACTACCATTTACACAAAGGTAGATTTGCACAGCGACACCTTTTCGCAACCTACGTTGTGAAATACCTGCAAATTTCTGGTCGCCTATGCTCAGATCATAACTCCCCGGGCAGTAGGACTTGGTGATTTCCTTCGCTTCAATCTCTACGGGAAAATCAGCGAACATTTCTTTCACCAAAAACCACATCGCGTCATATCCACGGTTAATATCAATGCCTTTTTCCGTTTCCTGCAATACTAACGTAATATTCAAGACACCTTCGTCGAGGACAACTGCAAGCCCACCTGAATTTCGCACAATACAGTCATAGCCTTGTTGTTGTAAAAATTGAACCCCTTCGTTAATAAAAGGCAGTTTTGTATCTTGAATACCAAGTACGATTGTGCGGTCATGCACCCAGCTTCTTGCAGTAGCAGGAGAGAGTCCCGACCCAACCGAAGCGCATAAAGTATCATCCATACCGAAAGAGTGAAGGGCACTGACAAATCGCCCTGATTGGGACTGATCAATGATACGCCATTCTTTCTGTTCCAATAAATTTAAAGCCTCTTCCATTCCCTCTGCTCCTTTACTATTCAGCTAAAGCTTGGCTAGCCGTAATAATCGCAAGCTTATAGACATCTTCCTCATTACAACCGCGAGAAAGATCATTAACCGGTTGATTCAAACCTTGTAAAATTGGTCCTACCGCTTCAAATCCACCTAATCTTTGCGCTAGCTTATAGCCAATATTCCCTGCTTCCAGGCTTGGGAATACAAAGACATTTGCTTGTCCCTCGATGGGTGAACCCGGCGCTTTCTTTTCTGCGACAGACGGAACGAACGCTGCGTCAAACTGAAGCTCTCCATCAATGACAAGCTCTGGATTTTTTTCTTTTGCCATAGTTACTGCCTCAATGACCTTATCCGTTTCTGGAGAAATGGCAGATCCTTTTGTCGAAAAGCTCAACATGGCCACACGAGGATCAATATCTACCATTTTTGCTGTTTTTGCACTCTCTACAGCGATTTCTGCTAATCCTTCTGCATCAGGGGAAATATTGATCGCACAGTCAGCAAATACGTATTGTTCTTCCCCGCGAACCATAATAAATACGCCAGAGGTCCGTTTCACCCCTGCTTTTGTTTTAATGATTTGTAATGCCGGTCTGACAGTGTCAGCTGTTGAGTGTGCCGCCCCACTTACCAAGCCGTCTGCTTTGTTTACATAAACAAGCATCGTCCCAAAATAATTTTCATCCAAAAGAATTCCCTTTGCTTCTTCCTCTGTTACTTTCCCTTTTCTCCTGTCAACGAATGCAGGAATCAATTCATCCATAAACTCACTTTTTTTCGGGTCAATGATTGTACAATTCACTAAAGAAGCCCCTAGTTTAGCGGCCTGATTAGTAATTGTCTCTTGATCTCCAAGTAAAATAGGTGCAAGAATGCCTTCCTCAGCTAAGCGACTGGCAGCAACAAGAATTCTAGCATCTGTACCTTCAGGAAAAACGATTTTCAAGCTCTTCCCAGTTATTTTTGCTTTCATTATTTCAAATAAGTTGCTCATCTATAAGCCCCTCCAATTAATCATTTAAATGAATTATTTTTCTCTTCCTCCATTACAATAGACCGCTCGTTAAATAGCAATAGAAAAGACAAATGTCGGTTAATTCTAAAAAATGAAATCCTTTAAATCAAACAGTGCAATGATACGCTTCTTTCATATCATACTTATAACCTATCCATTAAGCAAAATAACTAATCAACACGAGCTAGTTTTAATCGTGTGGTTTGCTGGCTAAACTATGTTATAGTAAACATGAAGTAAATAGTACATATATGAGGAGCGATGACAATGAACGAAGCAGCAAAAACTCTTGACGGCTGGTATTGTCTCCATGACTTCCGTGCCATCGATTGGACTACATGGAAAATGATTTCTAGCGATGAACGTGAAGCCGCTATTCACGAATTTCTATCACTGGTTGATAAATGGAACACAACGCAAGCTGCCGAGCAAGGTAGCCATGCACTATATACGATTGTCGGTCAAAAAGCAGACTTTATGATGATGCTTTTACGCCCAACAATGGAAGAACTAAATGAGCTAGAAAATGAATTTAATAAAACAAAATTAGCAGAATATACGGTTCCGACTTTCTCTTATGTATCTGTCGTTGAATTAAGTAACTATATGGCAGGAGATTCTAATGAAGATCCTTATCAGAATCCTCATGTGAGAAGTCGATTATATCCAACTCTTCCGCAAGCGAAATATGTTTGTTTCTACCCAATGGATAAGCGCAGACAAGGTGAAGACAACTGGTATATGCTTCCGATGGATCAACGTCGTGAATTAATGCGTAGCCACGGCCTCATCGGACGCTCTTACGCTGGTAAAGTCAAACAAATCATCACTGGTTCAGTCGGATTTGATGATTATGAGTGGGGCGTCACTTTATTTTCCGATGATGTACTACAGTTCAAAAAGCTCGTATACGAAATGCGTTTTGATGAAGTAAGTGCTCGTTACGGAGAGTTCGGTGCCTTCTATGTTGGTAATCTTTTACCAGAAAATGGTGTAAATAAGTTTTTACATGTTAATTAAACGAAATGGTTCCCGTCAATTTATTGGCGGGAGTTTTTTTGTCATAAAAGAAAAGGCTTATACATAGTTATAAATAGTGAGTTTATGAATAAGCCTCTATCTAGCAACATGGCAAACTTGTTAAGAGGTGATTGTATGGGTGTGATAGCCTACACAGAAGCAGATGTAAAGTTACTTGCAAGACTTTTGCGTGCAGAAGCAGAAGGTGATGGTAATCTTGGTATGCTAATGGTTGGCAATGTCGGCGTCAATCGCGTCCTTGGTAATTGCTTGGATTTTAAAGACATTACATCCATTAGACAGATGGTTTTTCAAAATCCTGGCGGGTTTGAAGCAACCCAGAAAGGCTATTTTTATCAAGCGGCACGATCGAATGAATTGAACTTAGCAAGAAGAGCTTTAAAAGGCGAAAGGCAACACCCTGCTAGTAATGCTTTATGGTTTTTTAGACCAGGTGGCGATTGTCCAGCACAATGGTATAACCAATGGAATTCAGGTAGGTTTAAATCACACTGTTTTTACATCCCTACCGAATCAGATTGCCCATCTGTTTATTAATTTATTTGGAGGGAAGTGCAATGACTCAACAAGGTTATCCTTATTATGGAGGGTATCCCCAACAACAACAGCAACTTAACCAATATCAGCAGCAGCCTCAACAGAATAATTACAACACTCAACCACCTCAAGTAAACATACCAACACAAGGGATGCCAACGAACGTTCAAGGTCAATCAACAGGTCAACTGCCAATGGAACAATCCTATATTGAAAATATTCTCAGATTAAACCGCGGCAAGCTTGCATCTATCTATACAACATTTGAAAACAACTCACAGTGGAATGCCAAAGTGTTTAAAGGCATCATTGAAGCAGCTGGACGTGATCATGTCATTATTAGTGATCCCGAAACAGGTGAGCGCTACTTAATCCCAATGATTTATTTAGATTATGTTGTTTTTCCTGAGGAGATTGAATACTATTATCCGGCGCAATTAACTCAATACAACCCAAGATAATGAAAAAAAGGGCTGAACATCATAAATGTTCAGCCCTTCCTTATGATTATAGGTGTTTTACAGCAAACACGAGAATAAGTACCCAACCTATAAGGAATGCTACACCACCAATAGGTGTAATGGCGCCTAATATGGAGATTTTCGTTAATGCTAAAATATATAAACTTCCAGAGAAAAATAAGATACCAAATGCCATTAACCAGCCAGACCAAGTTAATAAGGAAGAGTCCGGCATTTTTGATAATAATAAAGCAACAATAAAAATCCCAATAGCATGGAACATTTGATATTGTACAGCTGTTTGCCAATTATCCATATACTTGCCTACTACTTTACCTTCTAATGCATGGGCTCCAAACGCACCAAATGCAACGGCTAGAAAGGCAAAAATCGCTCCAATAATAATGAATAGCTTCATTTATTTTCAGCCTCTTTCTTTTAAGTATGTATTTAGTATAACAGGTAAAACAAGCACAACTCCTTAAAAATCAAAAATCGACTCACCGTTTGCCTCATCACCCATTTTCATTGGCTTTTCATTCAGGCTCACCTGTTGAGGCGCGGGATTATTCGTCTGGGGAGTTATCATCGGTTGTTGCTGCGTTTGCGCCGCCCTTACTGCTCCCGTTGATTGATCAAGAATCACTTCACACAGCGTTTTAATAGCATGGACTCTTTCTCTTACTGCCGACTCGTTTAAACCTTTCGCCTCATTAATCTCAGCTTCCATTTTACTTAGCATTTTCTCGATTGAAATACTCATGTATTCACCTACTTCATCTACCATCTTTTTCTTCCTACAGTGTATCAGTTCTTCTTTTCAAAACGCAAACACGATTGCCCTGATGCAGCAAGAACCTCCACCGATGGCCACTTTTTTGTTTTAAAACCAAATGCCTTGCAACCTCTTGGAAATCTTTGATCCCATGTAACATAAAAATATTTACATTTCACACAGCTTAGCTTTTGCTCTGGCAATTCGACAACCTCCCTTCCGTTTCACGTGAAACATGACGAAAAGTCTTATATATTGTCTATTTTCCAATCTATCGGTGTTTCTCCCCATTCTAGCAATTTTTGATTGATTTTTGAGAATGGCTTGCTACCAAAGAAGCCTCTATGGGCTGATAACGGACTCGGATGGGGAGCGAGGATAGTGGCATGTTTTTCTGTATTAATTAACTTTAACTTCGCTTGCGCTGGTTTTCCCCACAACACAAAAATAACAGGCTTCTCTCTATGATTGAAAGAAGTAATAATATGATTCGTAAACTCTTCCCATCCTTTCCCGCGATGAGCATTGGCCTCTCCTTCTCTTACTGTTAATACCGTATTTAATAATAATACCCCCTGCTTCGCCCAAGAAATGAGGCAACCATGGTTAGGTATGGGACAACCAATATCTGTTGCTAATTCTTTATATATATTTCGTAGAGACGGAGGAATTTTTACACCAGGTTGGACCGAAAAGCTTAAGCCATGCGCCTGATTGGCACCATGATAGGGGTCTTGACCAAGTATCACTACCTTCGTCTCTTCAAAGCTCGTGTATTCCAACGCATTAAAGATATTTTTCTTTACAGGATAAATCGTATGATGCCGATATTCCTGTTCTAAAAAGCTCATCAACTGTTGAAAGTAAGGTTTTCCTTTCTCCGGAGAAAGTCTTTTCTGCCAATCCCAATTCATCTCTTTCTCTCCTTCATTAGTTTTTATACTATTTTCATTGTTTATTAGATATACTATAGAGAATACAATTAACTGCTCGGAAAGGAAAGCACGAAGCGGAAAGGATGAGGTGATAGATAAAATGAAGGTTGCCTTAATACACGCAACAACGACTGCCTTAAAGCCTATAGAAGAAGCGTTCAGAAAAGTGGCGCCTGAAGTTGAATTATTACATTTTATGGATACTCACTTACTGACGATGATTGAAGAAAGCGGCTCATTGACACCGGAAATTGCTCGCCGCTTCTCAAAATCTGTCTCCTTAGCGGCGGAAGCTCGCCCTGATTGCATTCAGCTAACATGTTCGGCATTCAACCCTTTAACCACAATCCTTCAACCACTTTGTCGGGTGAAAATGTTCCGTTCAGACGAAGCGATGCTAGATGAGGCTTTAGAGTATAATCGAATCGGATTAATCTCTACCGTCAGGGAAACACCTGAAGCGCTAATTAATTACTTACAAGCACGCCAACCAAACTGTGCCATTGAATCTGTTGTTGATCCTGGCATCATTCATTTACTCTTCCAAGGGAAAAAAGAAGAACATGACGAAAGAGTCCGGGGAATGGTGGCGGAAATGGATGGGAAAGTAGACGTCATCGTCCTCTCGCAATACAGCATGGCACATGTAGCTAACCAAGTAACAACAAACACCCCTATTCTCGTTGCACCGGAAGCAACTGCGAAACGGTGTTTTCAATATATACTGCAAAAATGATTTAAGAAACAAGCATCATCATTGCTTGTTTCTTTTATTGCACGAAATGGGTTATGATTTCCATTTTGACCAATTTCTCATACCATCTAAGCCTATCTCCCCTTTGCTTCAACTTTAAACAAGGTAATGATACATTCATATAATAGTTGTAAAACTTAGTAGACATTTGCACGTTAAACATTTCTAGCTTGATTAAGTTTCTACTTTTTTTATTTTTCAAAAAATCCCTTATTGATAAAAGACCATCCAATATTGTTGCTACGGTTTCTAAAATCCAAATCATATGATTTGTTCTCCTCTAGTAATCTTAATTGGATGGTTTTTTTATAATAAACTCGTATTAATCCAATTAGAGTGGAATAAAATGAATAATATTATTCTATATAGGAGGAACTATTTTTGGATTCTACATTTAAACAAAGTCGTTTTCCCATGATATTAGGAGTAACGTCTATATTATTACCATATATCGGGATTATATTTGGAGTATTCGGGGTTTTGACTTCTTCTAAGGTAATTAAAGACAGGGAATACATTGGAGAAACTAAATGGGCAGCAAGAGGTAGAATCCTGAGTATAATCGGAGTTTGCATTCAATTTATCCTTATAATTTTATTATGTTTATCAATTATATTTTATTACATTTTACATAGCATTTGATTCTACATGAATAAGAGTTTTTCTATACAAATAATTATACATCGCCCTTTTATTAATGGTGGGCTCTTGTTCAGGTTGAGCTGCCAAAACCAGGCGGCTTTTCTTATTCCATAAGAGGGGTAGCTTCCTGTACAGATTGTGAATAAATGTACCTAAGCTAAAGATTCCTTGAATTCTTCAAAAGCTAGCTTTATCTCATTTTCACTTGGTCACTTACTTCTGAAATGTTACTACCCTGAGTTAAAACGAATACCCTAAAATCGGCAAATTATTAAAAATAAGTCACGCAACCTTTGATGTCTAGGCATCTTCTTTTAGTTTAATGTTTCTTCAATCTTCTGCTCTGCTTCCTTTAAATCTTTGTCAAATTTATATTCTACTTACCCCCTCCAAATTCCGCACACCATTGGAGATTCTAGAAAATGGTACCTATTGATTAAACTTCTACCTTTATAAATTTTAAACGAGCAAAAAACTAGATTTTATTAAGTTAAAAACTCAAAAAGCTATATTAAGGAAATTAAATCTCTTAGTAAAATTCACAGAAATGTCACTTATGAAGAAAAAGTGGAACGGATATAATTACATTTATTCTCTAAAAAGAAAGGTTGTTTTTCATTTGCCTAGTAATAAAAAAGAAGGCATTATTTTTGGCCTGTTCATGTGTTTTGGGATGGTTTTAATCATGTCTGTTTACAACTCTGCTTTACACGGGTTTTCATCGTATAGCGTAGAAAAAGCATTGATTCAATTTGTTATAACATTTATTGTTGCTTTTATTGCAGAGTCTTTCGTTGAGCCAATCGCACACAAACTGGCAAGATCTCTACCTTATGACCAAACAAAAGAATTAAACTTTATTATTGTTTTTGCTTTTTGTATGGTTCCTATGATGGTTGTCATCATGTCAGCATACGGAACAATCTTGACAATGATAACGGTCGGGATTGAAGGTTCTATTTTAACCGCTTATTTAAAAACAGTAGCCTTAAATATCATTGTAGCCCTTCCATCACAGTTATTAATCGTCGGTCCTATCTCGAGGAAATTATTATGTAAATATATTAAACCAGCGATACAAAACACAGAACTTAACGGATAATAACAAGCAAGCCGCCTAAGGGCCGCTTGCTTGTTTCATTAGTAGCATGTTAAATACTTTCTTCTTGGCTTTCTTTACTACAAAGTATACTCTATCAAAAAGTTAAAATAGATTTATTATAAAAGAAGTAGTAAGCTACATAACTTATAAATGAGGTCCTTCTGCCATTCATGTGCTGGATCGTTTCCATCTTATTCAATTCTTCACACGGATACCCTTCAAGACATAGGCGGTATTTAGGCGAAGCAAAAACAGCATAAGCCCCGCCTATTAACCGTTGCTTAGCACGGAGACAGAAGAATTAACAAATGAGAAACGTTGCTAAATGGTATAAAGAAGATGCAGATACGAAACATATTTACCAAGATTAATAGGTTGGGGCAAACCATGTGTTAAAGGATGGTCATGATTTATTATCCAATAACTGTTGTAACATCTGATTTTGCTTTGATAGTTGTTCTTTGAGTTGTAAAATTTCAGTTTGATTTGATTTATTTTGTTGCTCCAAGTCCTGTATCTTATTAATGAACTGTCTACTTTCACCATCATTAGGCTTCAACAAAACAAGTATCTGATTGGGACCTGTCCTTTTAATCACACGGAAACCTTCCTCTGATTGTGTTGCTATCCCTTCATCATTAGGGCGACAATAACTATTCACTTCACAACTGCCATCATCTCTCAAAAGAATTTGCCCCACTAGACCAACCGGTACCCACTCTGCACGTTTCTCACGTGGAATATATTTTTTTTGTGCATCCCACAATGGATTTATGACAGGTTGGGTTTCTTTGCTCGCTGGAATAAGGATATTTCCTTCTTTATCCTTAATTTCTGGGATTTCTACTTCCTGATATTGTCTTCTCCCCCATTCGTCTAATTGATAACGCCCCTGCCAGCTTAATCCTGCACTATTACCTATAATACTAGGAGTCGCGCTCGTAATTCCTAATATATAATCATCTGAGGTTGCTTTTTTGATTTTATTTCCTACAAGTGTCACAAAGTACCCCACTTCTATTTCTTTACCATCTACAGTTTCAAACATTTCTGCGAAGTCAGCTCCACCAGTATTATACGAAGCCCCATCAATGTACATTTCTCCGTTACTGGCTAGCCATTTTGCACCTAAACCTCTACTAATACTACTCGTTCCATTACCAATAAACCATGAATAATCTTCCTCTACATCTCCATAACGACCCATAATATGTGTAGCTGTAAAACCTGCTGCATTAGTATTTATTCCTTCTGCGTGGGACATTTGGCCACTTGCAATGGTGAATATCCCTTCTGCATGAGACATAGCTCCACTCGCTGTTGTTTCTTGTCCTTCAGCGTGGGAATGATCTCCTGTCGCTATTGTCAGACTTCCTTCGGCATGGGAATTAGGGCCACTGGCTATTGTTCGACTTCCTTCTGCATGAGAGTTTGGCCCTGTCGCATTAGAAAAAAAACCTTCTGCATGGGAAAATGCTCCACTTGCCTCGGTTGAAAATCCTTCTGCATGAGAGTTCTCCCCACTTGCCAACGTCTCTTCACCCTCTGCATGAGCAGCTAAACCTTCTGCAGTCGTCAGGATTCCTTCTGCATGGGCACCGGGCCCGATTGCAATACTCGCCCTTCCTTCGGCATGGGAAGCTTCAGCCGTTGCTTGCGTGTTACTTCCTTCGGCATGGGAATATGCCCCCGTCGCTTGCGTATTAATGCCTTCTGCATGAGCGGCTACTCCGATTGTGGTAGACTGAATCCCTTCTGCATGGGAAGCTTCACCGAAAGCCAGTGACGCAGATCCCTCTGCATGTGAGACAGTACCGCTTGCTTCAGTTTGAAATCCTTCTGCATGAGAGGCTGTGCCAAGCGCCCGCGAGCCGCTTCCTTCTGCATGAGCAGAATTTCCAGAAACAACGGTATTTACTCCTTCTGCATGCGACGCATCTCCTTCAGATACTGTATTGTTTCCCTCCGCATGCGAAGCCTCACCGATAGCAAACGTGTTAAATCCTTCACTGTGAGAGGCTACGCCAATTGATTGAGTAGAGGAGCCTTCTGCATGGGAAGATCCACCAAAGGATTGACTACCATATCCTTGCGCATGAGAAGCCTCACCTGCTGCCGTTGTAGTACTTCCCTCTGCATGAGAAGAAACGCCGCTTGCTACAGTATCAATACCTTCCGCATGAGAAGTAGCACCACTTGCAATTGTATTCGCCCCTTCTGCCTCCGAACAGTTGCCTGAGGCATTTCTGTTACATTCAACCATGATGTTATTACCCCCTAAATTAATATAATTCATAGGTCATTATATGTAATAATCACAGTTGCGCTTGGACAAACTTACTATTTTTCAAATTTTTTCTGATACAATATTCCTATTTTGTGACCAATTGTAGGAAATCCCTGTTCTTTTTATAGCTGTTAAGGTCACTTGATGTTTCCAACCTGTACTTCTTCAATAAATGATAAGGAATTTTGATTTTTTTCCTAAAAGTAGTAACTTTTGTGAGACCTGATAGGTTCAGAATTCAATTTTTTGTTACATTCAGGTTTGTATGAAAAAATTACTCATTTGGTTCAATCAAATATTTAGCTTCTGCTTCAATCATTTCTATATAGTTGTGTTGTTTAAAAGGTTTAGTATGTTTATGAATCCTTCTTAGACTTCCTTTTACTAAAGTTTTTTCGTTCAGAACATCTACAACAACGGTCAAGTAAACTTTCTCATCATACTTTACTAGCCCAGTCACTTGGCCATTTTCTATATCAATTATATATTCAGGAACGATCTTTAATGGAGCAAATAATGTCCATCCTGTATTTCTAGACTTTCTTCCAAACATCCGGAATAACAGATACCGATAAATTTCTTTCAATTTTCTCATTTACGTCCACCCTTATACATTTATTAGTCTAACTTTCAAGACCTTCTTTGTTTTTCCCTGCTATTGTTGTCATTAACGAGGAAAAACACGCACAAAAAAAATGTGCGCGTTTAGCCAAATAAAAGAAATGATTAATGATGACCTCCACCAAAAACTTTTCCGACACCGTGGATTTTCTCTAATATGACGATGAGAATCACGGAGATGAATATAACAACACTGGATACAGAGGCAACAATTGGATTGTAAGCATCTTGCATGGTAGAGAATATTTCAATTGGTAAAGTACGTGTTTCAGGTGAGATCATAAAGAGTGAAACCGTTACATTATCAAAGGATGTTAAGAAAGCGAAAAGGCCACCTGAGATAATTGCTGGTCGGATTAATGGAAGCGTGATTTTCCAGAAGACCGTCCATGGGTTGGCGCCTAAGATTGCTCCGGCTTTTTCTAAATTATAATCAAAACCACTTAAGCCGGTTAACACTAAACGAATGACGTATGGAATGCAAATGATAATATGTGAAATCAGGAATCCTATTGACGTACCCGCGAGCATTAATGGTGTAAAGTAAATTAATAATGCTATCCCTAATACAAGCTGAGGTACACTAAGTGGCGCCGTTAAAAAGGATGTAATCGCTGACTTTCCGGGAATATCATACTTGGCAATTGCTAGTGCACCTAGTGTGCCGAATATAACAGCAAATAGGGCAGCAAGCACGGCAAATTGCAAACTATTCATGAAGGCGTCAATGAATTCAGGTCTTTCTAAGATTTTCGTATACCATTGAAACGAAAATCCTTCTGGCGGAAAGCTTGGATAGCTTGCTTTTGTAAATGATGCAGGGATGACAGCGATTAGTGGGATTAAGATATAGATAATCCCAATAACAGCTAATGCTCCGCGTAATTTCCCGATTGCATTCATTAACGGAACACCTCCTTGAATTTACTCTTCTCAAACCCTCGAGTAAATAAAAAGACTGATAGAAGCGTTGTCCCAAGCAAAACGTATGATAATGCCGATCCAAATGTCCATTGCAAGAGGTTATTAATTTGGTCGTATACAACAACTGGCATCACAGGCACATTCGCTCCGCCCATAAGCGCCGGTGTTACGTAGGCACTCATCGATAAGCTAAAGACTAAAACGCAACCAGAGACAATACCTGGTAAGCTCAGTGGTAATGTAATCGATAGGAAGTTCCTTAATGGACTTGCACCTAATATGGCTGATGCCTTCTCTAATGATGGGTCAATATTGTATAAGCTTGTGACTATAGCTAGTACCATAAATGGTAAATAGGCGTTTGAAAGACCTATAATGACTCCAACCTCTGAAAACAATAAATTCATAGGCTTGCTAATTAGACCCAGATCCATTAATAGTGTATTAACGGTCCCATTCGGTAGAAGTAATAAATACCAGCCAAAATTACGAACAACAATACTAACCAAAAGCGGTGAAGCAATGAGTAGTGTAATAAGTGCTCGTATTTTTGCTGAAGCCTTTGCCATCGTCAAGGCGATTGGATAACCCAATACGAGCGCAACTAGACTAGATAATAAGCTAATCTTAACCGTAACCCATAAAGAGTTTAAATAATAGCTATCGGTAAAAAGCGTGATATAGTTTGATAAACTGTAACTAGCTCCTTCACCACTTAAGTTATCAGTTGAAATAAAGCTTAAGTACAAAATATATAGCATCGGTACAACAAAAAATCCAAATAAGAACAAGAGGATTGATGTTAACAATAATAAGCCAGGTGCCCATGGCTTCCGTTTTTTCGCGCGCTTCTCTTGTTGCGGTGGTTGTTCCTTAGGTGCTACTCTTTTCTGATGATTTTGAGCTCTTGCGGCTTCCATCCAACAAACACCTCGCTTCCCTCTTTCCATGATGAACGGTACTCATTTGTTAATATTTGCAGTGATTTCCCCATAAATGCGACATCTATTTCCCATGAAGTCCCTAAGTAATTCAGTTGTGTGATTTTCGCCGGATGTAGTTCATACCCATCGACAGCCTCTTGTGACTCAGAAATATGAATGTTCTCTGGGCGAATGTATAACTTCACTTCATCCCCATTTTGGAAGGTGCGATTCTCTCCGATCACATTATCCCAACTTACTGATGTGACTTCTTGACCGGCTTGAACCATAATCCGCTCTTGATCTGTTGATGTAACCATACCTTCAAAAGAGTTAGATTTACCGATAAATTGAAAAACAAATTCGGTTTTTGGATGTTTATAGATGGATGTCGGCGTACTAATTTGTTCAATCTTACCTGCATTCATGACTACGACACGATCGGAAAGCGATAGGGCTTCTTCCTGATCATGGGTAACAAAGATAGTCGTTACACCGATTTCTTTTTGTAACCTTTTGATTTCTAAGCGAAGCTCATGCCTTAATTTCGCATCAAGGTTCGATAATGGCTCATCTAATAATAATAATTCCGGTTCGACAACCAACGCTCTAGCGATGGCTACTCGCTGTCTTTGTCCACCTGAGAGTTCCCGCGGATAGCGTTGTTCTAACCCTGATAACTTCACAAGTTCAAGGACGCGATCGATTTTCTTTTTTTGTTCTGATTTGGCAATTTTTCTTAATTTTAAGCCAAAGTTTAAGTTGTCATAAACCGTCATATGTGGAAAAAGAGAATACGTTTGAAAAACCATGCCCAAATCTCTTTTATATGGAGGCACCTTTGTCACCTTTTTTCCTTTAATAAACACATCTCCTTGGTCAGCCTCAAGAAAACCCGCAATTAAATTTAAAGTGGTCGATTTCCCGCACCCAGAAGGGCCAAGCAAGGTGAGAAGCTCACCCTGCTTTACTTCTAAATCGATGGAATTAAGAACAATATTTGATCCGAATTTCTTTATAGCTCCCTTAATTTCTACGTCGCTTATCGCTGTCGTCATCTCATTATGCCTCCTCTTCTATTATTCTAGTAGTTTGCCAATTTCAGGAACGACTTCTTTATTCCAACGATCTGACCATTCCGCTCTAATTTCTGCGAATTTAGGTACATCTGGCTTAAATGTCGGGTCATCCTCTGCTATCCCAATAGATTCTTGATATTTTTCTGGTAGATCTACTCCTTCAACAACTGGATAGAATCCTTCCTCTGCAATTAACGATTGGGCTTCTTCACTCACAAGATAATCAATAAATTGGAGAGCTTGCTCTTCTTTCGGTGTGTTCTTCACTAAAGTTGCACTAAAGGCTTGTAGTGGAACTCCTTCTTTTGGAATGGCCATTTTAATCGGTATGCCTGATTCAGCTAAATCACTAATAACATAAGAACCTAAGACAGATAGGTCAGCAGCACCTTGTTGAATCGCTGGCATCACTTGTGTGGAGTTTTTATAGAAAGTAGTTGAATAACCTGCCAATTCCTTCGCTTTTTCTATACCTGGATCAATGTTATCTGTACTGCCTCCATTTGCCATTGCTAAAGCGTTTAATGTATTAAATCCCCAGTCATTTGTGATATCAACAAATGCAGTTTTCCCTTCATAATCTCCGGATACAAGGTCATTCCAAGATTCAATTGGTCCCCAACCATTCTTTTCGAATGATTCTGTATTATACGCTGGGGCAATGGCTAAGCCAAAAACAGGCGCCCCCGCACCCTCAACAGATACGAAATCATCAATAACATTGGTGAAGTTTGGTACATTCTCTTCACTTAATATCTCAGTTAAATCTTTTTCATTCGCCCGATAAACATCAGTTGGTACAAAAAAAGCGATATCAATATGGGGCGCATTCTTTTGTAGCTCTACTTTAGAAAGGATCTCTCCAGATAATCCTGGGATATAATTCACTTTAATACCGGTTTCTTCTTCAAATTTCGGTGCGATCACATCTCTTATCGTTTGTTCAATCACGCCACCATTACCTGCTACCGTAATTGACTTATTATCTGAGTTTCCACCTTCCGAACTTGCTTGTTCTCCGGATTTTTGTGGTGTTGGTGCCCCACAAGCAGCTAGACATAGCAACATAAAAATAGATAATGCCGTAATGACTTTTTTCATTTTACTTTCCCCCTACTTCGTTTATATATTGTTTGGCACCTGGATGAAGTGGTATCGCTATATCAGTTGCTGCTTCATCAACCGTCATATTTGCAACAGCCGGATGATAGGCGGCCCATTCATCTAAGTGCTCATAAATACCTTCTACAATGTGATAGGCCAGCTCATTAGATAATTCTTCATTCGCATACAGCACGTTTTGCACTGTAACTGTCGGTGTAGGCTCCGTTATCCCCTCATATGTATGACTCGGGATTTCTTGCCAATCATAGCCCTCGTACTGCTGATTTAAGCGCTTACTTGCTTCCTCATCTACCTTAACTAACGTAAGGTTCTCCTCCTCTAGCAATCGTTCAATCACTGGATTAGGTAATCCGGATGAGAGAAAGGCAACGTCAATGGTGCCATTGTTAATACCCGCAGCTGATTGGGTAAAGGATAAATACGAAATATCCATTTTCTCTTGACTAAGTCCTGCTGTATCTAACAGCCTTTCTGCCGTAAATCTTGTGCCACTTCCTTCTGCACCTAAACTGACTCGCTTCCCTTTTAAGTCAGATAAGGATTCAATGGATGGATCTGACGTTACGATTTGCATATAGTTGCGATAAAGATTGGTTAATACCTTTAAATGTTTTTGTGATAATTCATCAGAATACAAAACATCCGCCATCGATATCCCAAGTTCAACCTCGTTACTACTTACGAGCTTCGCATTTTGAATCGAGGCATTTGTCACTCTCGTACCAAAAGCAGCCTCATTATACTCCTCTAAAATCGTCATTAACCCCGCACCTAGCGGATAGTACACACCTGATACATCACCTGTTGCCAGCACGATTGACTTTTTCCCAACCGCTAACTCTTCTGATGGGGCCCTACTTAGATCATAAGAAGATCGGATTTCGGAATGTGCATTCGTACAACCGCTTAAAAGAAAAATAATGGCTACCCATAATAATGACTTCATCCCTACTAACATCCTCCCTTATTTTTATTAATGCAATTGTTGTGCCAAAATTCATAATATTGATTTATGTATGCGCTTACAAAGTTCAGAAAAAGAAAACCGGCAACTTTTGCCGTATGTTGCGGAAAAAATTGCCGGTTTTAACTTTTAGTTATTGCTAAATAAAATAAATTTTATAAGAGTTATCCATTAACACATAAAAAATAAATTTCTAAATTTTTTCTTCATTTTCAGTAATGCCTTTTGACACACTAAGAGGGCTTTGGTGAAGTTAGTCTATCGACTCCTTAATGCTCCCTTCGGTCCGCTTACCGTTGACAGAAACCGAAAACTTCCTTCTAAGCAATGTTAAAGTAGTTTCCTTTAAAATTAATGCCCAAAATCTAAAGAAACAACACTCAATCCAAAATGTTGCTTCTTTAAAGACAATTTTTTTCTCTTAAATCATTCACATAATTTACTAGTATATTTAAAAGATCTTGGCTACTTATTTAGTCCGAAATTACACAGTTAAATAACTGTTATTCTTTACAAAAAACCCCTTATTTTATGAGGTTATTTTAATATTTTTTTTTATTACTTTATCTTGAAATTTATGTTCTTTTCTTTTTTGTAATAAAGTCATACTTTTTTCTTTAATTTCTATTAAACTTTGAGATAAATTTTCTGGTATTAAACTCTCTACATCTTCTAATTCTGTTCCTAAATGTATAACTTCTAATACTTCTTTTGAAATTCCTATAGAGTCTACTAATTCCATTATATACGGACTAAATAAAATGTTTTCTGACTCTTCTATTGTTATCAAATTTTCATTTATACCTTCAATCAACCCTATAACATTTAAAAGTATTATTTTTTCTAATTCTTCTTTACTTGTAGTATTTAATAACAATTGATTCATATTACTATTTAACACTCCAACCACTTTTGACTTTAACATCATATACTAAACCTGATTTACTTTGAAAATAATGAATAGAAACCTTTTTCCATGTTCCACTTTCAATTTATCTTAACATCTAATAAGAATTTATTAATTGTCTCATATAAAAGAGACTGTCTATCGTGGTCATATAATGTGCTTTTCCAAATGGAACTAAAAATGTAACAGTTAAACTTGTTTATTTCTCATAATTCTTCAACTTATCCCGCAAACTCCTCTCAGAGATCTGCAAGGAGTGAGCGGTTTTTTGCCTATGGTCTTTATAGTGCTTGAGTGTAGCAGTGATAACTCGCTTCTCTACCTCTTTCATCGGAATGCCAAGTGGTAATTGAATCATTTCATCCTCTTCAATCGGATGTTCGGCGTGACCTTGGACGAAATGCGGAAGGTCTGTGACATCGATTAATTGATTAATTGATAATGCCACGGCATACTCGATAATATTGCCGAGTTCTCTCACATTACCTGCATAGGGATAATGGAGAAGGACTTCCATCGCTTTTGGGGTCAAACCTTCTTTTTGTTTGTGCATTGATTGATTAAATTTTTGAATCAGATGGTTGATGAGTAGCGGGATATCTTCTTTTCTTTGCCTAAGCGGTGGCATATGAATAGGAATCACGTTTAAGCGAAAGTATAAATCTTCGCGGAATTCCCCGTTCTTGACCATTTGCGCGATATTTTTGTTGGCTGCGCTAATAATACGGATATCGAGTTGCTTTTTCTTATTTGATCCAAGTGGTGTGACTTCACGCTCTTGGATGACTCGTAATAGCTTTGCTTGCAGAGACAGCGGCAATTCACTAATTTCATCCAGAAATAATGTCCCGCCGTTTGCTGCAACACATTTGCCATCCTTTGTTTGTGTTGCTCCTGTAAAGGCTCCTTTTTCGTAACCAAACAGCTCTGACTCTAGCAAATTATCAGGAATAGCCGCACAATTGACTATCTCTAATGGACCTTGATACCTTCTACCAGAAAAATGAATTTCCCTTGCCACTAATTCTTTGCCTGTTCCACTTTCCCCCGTAATAAGTACGCTTGAATCGATGTCCTTAATGCGATGAATCATTGAGAATACTTGTTGCATCGCCTTGCTTGTCCCTAAAAATGCACGTGCTTCCAGTTGTTTATCTTTTGGCTCCAGCCGATTTGAGACTTGTTTATATTGCAGTGCGCGCATGATTAGTACAGATAATTTATCCATATCAATCGGCTTTTCAATATAATAATAGGCACCTTGCTTAATTGCCTCAATCGATGTCTCAATGCTAGCATAGGCTGTCATCATAATGGCCGTGAGCTCTGAACGTATTTCCTTCACTTGCTTTAAAATATCTAAACCGCTAACATCCCCCATTCTTAAATCTACTAAGACGATATCGATTCGTTTATTTTTGACCCACTCTATCCCTTCCGCTGGGTCTATAGTTGTATATACTTGATAATCATCTTCTAAGGCAAACTTAATGGACATACAAATCGCTGCTTCATCATCAATGACGAGTAGACCTGGCTTCATTTGAGCGAATCCTCCTCTCGATAAATGGGTAAAGTAATGACGAACCTAGTCCCTTCTTCCTTCGAACTTATTACGCTAATGTCTCCATTATTTTCTTGTACTAAATGATAAGAAAGTGTAAGCCCTAGACCGACTCCTTTTGCTTTTGTCGTATAAAACGGATCAAAGATATGATGTTGCTGCTCCACGCTCATCCCTTCTCCGTTATCTTTAATAGAAATCTCTCCACACTCTTCATCTAGATGATACATCTCTAACTCTATACGCTTCCCAGTAACGTTCTTTACTGCATCAACAGCATTCAGTAGAATATTCAAAAGTACTTGTCTGATTTGCTGAGGGTCAATATAAAAGACTAACCCCTCTGGTACTTTTAATTGAAAGTCAATGTGCTCATCCTTCATCGTTACATGTAAGAATGTCAACATAGTGGTTAACTCAGATGCAGTACATCGCTGAATACGTGGTGTACTTGGTCTCGCATAATCGATAAGATCGGTGACAATCTGATTAAGCCGGTCAACTTCTTTTGGTAAATGTTCGACTAATGTCTCTTGAAAGTCTTTTTGCGCTATTTTTCTTGGAATTAAATTGATAAATGTTTTAATAGATGTTAGCGGGTTTCTTATTTCGTGAGCAACACCGGCGACTAACTGCCCAAGCGCATGAAGCTTTTCCTGTGTGAGTAATTTTTGCTCTAATTGGACCTTTTCCGTTTCATCTCTAATAGTCAGCAAATATCCTGCTTGATTTTCCAACGAATTATACATCTCATTCAGTGAGTAATAGATAATTTTCCGTTCGCCGTTTCGATGCAACACGAATTGTTTGGCACTGTCATGATAGAATTGCGTTCGTACTTCTTTAAAAATGGGAGACTGCTCAATCCCTTCTTGTTGGGGCCATTCTAAAATATCAAGTGCCCTTGGATTGCAACTTGTCATCATAAAATTTAAATCAAACGTAATTATGCCAGCATCTATATTATTGATAATTTGCTCTTTAAAAGCATTGCTATCCGCGGTGCGTTGCCGCTGATCATGCAAATCCTCATTCAAAAGGGTTAGTTCTTTTGTCTGTTCATTGACAGCTAATTTCAACCGATAATTCCATATATAAATGAGAATTAGAATAAACCCACCAATGGCCATAAATATCGATAAAATGGTAATAAAATCCTTTAACCTTGTGATTTCCTCTTCATTTTCACCTTTCGTCCAAAAATCAACAAGCTGGTTCATTTCCCCTGTTGCCTTTAAATCAATGATGGCTTTATCTAATAACTGTCGAAATTCTTCGTCCCCTTCTTGGACAGCGACAGCATAATCTGCAGGATCCAAAATAATATCTAACACAACATATTGATTCTCTAACTCATACCGATCTAAAAAAAATAATGAGGTCCATTTGTTTCCAATAAAAACATCAGCGCGGCCATTCCAAAGCATAAATAAACCGTTGTATTGGTTAGTCGTCATGGTAAAGTTATTATTTCGCAAGTTTATTAATGTATTTAATCCAGCCGTGTCTTCTTTTAAAACAATATGCGTATCCCGCAAATCTTCTATATTCTCTACTTCGTCTTTCAAGCGCCTAGGTATCACCAAAGAATCCGACATCGTAAAATAAGGGGTGGAAAAGTCCATATAATTCTCTTTGTCTATACTATAGGTGACCCCGGCAACACCTTCTATTTCTCCCCTTCTTAACGCTTCCTCCGCTTTTTTGCCATCCATAGGAATAAATTCAAACTTCACATTATTTTTGTCAGCGATCCTTTCTAAGACGGCAATGCTTAAGCCCTTTAGTTCGCCGTTTTGATTCAGGTAAGAAAATGGTGGAAACGCCTTTTCTGCCCCTATTCGATACACTTGTTCTTCTGCTAATACATGAGTAAATGGGAAGAGAATGACAAACATGAAAACGAGCAATACTTTGCGCAATATGATCTCCTTATTATGTTAGAAAATTATAAATATTTTATATTTAAATAATAAATAAATCACTTTCATAACACAAGGCTCCAAAGGACATTTTTATCTATCAGATAACGATTCTATTTTTCATTAATAGACAATAAGGTTTAATCTATTGTGAAAAGGATATATATACACTAAGAAGAGACACAAGATACTCTTCAAAAAAGAGGAGGATGTAAACTATGTATAAAATCGAAGTTGTAGAAAACGGAGTACAGGCGGTTAGCATCATTAACTCTCTTGAAAACGAAGGTTATACTAAGAAGGATATATACTTATTCGCACATGATAAAGACCGCTCAGAAAATTTAACAGATGCCACTGATACAAATGATATTGGTATGAAAGAACAAGGTGTGTTTGACTCCATCGGAAACGTCTTCAAAAGCAGAGGCGATGAATTACGTTCGAAAATGAGATCAGTTGGTATGACTGATGTTGAAGCAGAGAGGTATGAAGAAGTACTTGATGAAGGTAAACTTGTGATTGTCGGTTCTACTAAAAACTAATCTTTATATTTCATATGATTCCCCCCATTTCACTATATATGACCGGTAGCGATTTGCTACCGGTTTTTATATTTAGCGTTCTATTGATGACTTCATTTCAGCATGAGCACCATACAAGCAGGGCACTCGTCCTTCTTTAGATAAATGAACGGCGCTCGCAGATAACCCTCTCTAAGACAGGTTTCACCTGCTCTTATACTCTCTCACTTAGACTAATAGATAATCAATCCCGAAATGGCCCCTACGGCTAAAGCGATACTAATAACAATGGCCGGGTGCATTTTCATTTTTTCTAATAAAAAATAACTACCTATAACCATCAAGAGAGAATAAATCATTCCTAATGAAGAAAAAGAATCCTTCAGGAATTGAAAGGTCATGACGGCTAGTAACACAGCAATCACTGGACGGACAATTTTAGAAATATTTTTGACTTGAGGAGTGTCTTTATATTTCATTAAAATGGCCATCAGTACAAGCATTAAGATAATCGAAGGAGCAATTGTAGCAAAGAGGGCAACGAAACTCCCTAAAATTCCCCCTTCTGCGTAACCGATATAACCGGCCATTTTCGTCGCAATCGGACCTGGTAAGGAATTTCCGATCGCCAGCACTTCACTAAATTCTTGAGTGGACATCCAGCCATATTTACCGACTACTTCATTTTCAATTAAAGGAATGGTCGCAGGTCCACCACCGTAACCGAGAATACCTGGAATAAAGAAAGCTAAAAAGATTTCCCAATAAATCATGATGGATTCTCCTTCCTCTTAAAAGGAATAAAGACGGAAATAATTAATATCATGATGAGAATACCTGGATGCAAGTGTGTCACTTCTGTAAGTAAGAAGGACGCTAATATAAGAATAACCGCTTTCTTCCACCCAAGCGTCGTGCCCGATTTCTTTACAAATTCCCAAGTCATTTGTGCCAACATTACAGCGACAACCGGGACAATCGATGCTGACATATGCTTTACCCATGGGATATCTTTATAAGCTTGTAAAACCTGCAGAAGACTGATTAGGATAATGACAGTAGGGAGAACGGAAGAAACAAGGGCATTGACCATCCCTACTATACCTCCGACACGATAACCAATGTAACCAGCCATCTTTGTCGCAATCGGGCCAGGCATCGTATTAGCCAATGCCAAAGTATCGGCAAACTCTTCCTCTGTCATCCATTTATATTTCTTTACAGCTTCTTGCTGGAAAAGTGGTATAGAGGATGGTCCACCGCCAAACCCTAACATCCCAGTACGGAAGTTCCCAATCATTAATTCTTTTTGTAAACGTAAGCCTTGGCGTGTTTGGGGCTTAGCTTCTTCTCGTTGTTTTTCTTTCGCTGATGCTACCAAGCGGCAATCGTACCATCCGTACGGGATTCAGTTCCACCCATTAATACACCAGTCTCAGGATTACGCCAAATGATTTGCCCACGCCCAAAGCTTCCCCCATCCGGTGTAATTGTCACTTGATGACCCCTTCTTTCCAACTCTTGCACTATATAATTAGGAAACTCTGCTTCTACGAAAATAGATTTTTCCTTCATCCATTGCCATCTTGGCATATCTAGTGCAGCTTGCGGATTTAAGCCATAGTCAACCGTATTGGTTATTACTTGAAAATGACCTTGCGGCTGCATATAGCCACCCATTACACCGAATGGGCCAACCGCACTACCATCTTTTGTCAAGAAGCCAGGGATGATTGTATGATAAGTCCGTTTGCCACCTTTTAAATAATTCGGATGATTGTCATCCAATGAGAAATCATGTCCTCTATTCTGTAAACTAATGCCCGTACCTGGGATTACAATCCCAGAACCAAAGCCCATGTAATTACTTTGAATAAAAGAAATCATATTTCCTTCTTCATCCGCAGCAGCTAAATAAACCGTACCGCCTTTAGGCAACTCATAAGGTTCCGGATTGGAAGCGATATCCGAAATTGTTTGACTGCGTTGATTCGCATACTCCTTAGAAAGTAACTCTTCTGTTTCAATAGGCATATCTGCTGCCTCTGTAATAAATGCTTTTCCATCGGTAAAAGCCAATTTCATCGATTCAATTTGTTCATGAAGCGTATGTGCTGATTGCCATTGCGGCTTTGACAATCTTTCAAAATTATTAAGTGCCATCAAGGCAACCATTCCTTGACCATTCGGAGGAATCTCCCATACATCGTAACCTCTGTACTGAGTAGAGATTGGATTTACCCATTCAGGCTCATATTTACACAAATCCTCTTTTGTTAAAAAACCTCCATGTTTCTTCATAAAAGCATCCATTTGGTCAGCTAATTCACCTTCATAAAAGGAGCGACCTTCCGACTCCCCAATTGCTTGAAGGGTTTTGGCGTGCCCTTCTGAACGCCATAGTTCACCGATTTCTGGTGCTCTTCCATCCGGTGCGAACGTTTCAAACCAGCCTTCGAAAGCTTCATCCGTAAATTCTTCTTTAAACTTCGTATATGCCCTTTTCCAATACTTCCCTAGGATCGGTGTGAGCGGATAGCCCTCTTCTGCATATCTAATCGCTGGCTTTAATGATTCAAGTAAAGATAGTTTACCAAACCGTTTCGATAACGTTGCCCATGCGGCTGGTACTCCGGGTACAGTAACAGGGATGGTACCGTATGTTGGCATTTTTGTGAACCCACGCTTTTTTACCTCATCGGAAGAAATGGATTCGGGTGCAGGGCCAGAAGCATTTAATCCATGAAGTTGATCTTTTACCCAAACGAGAGCAAAGGCATCTCCACCGATTCCATTTGAAGTTGGCTCAACAACGGTTAATGCTGCAGCTGTTGCAATCGCCGCATCAATCGCATTTCCCCCTTTTTGCATTATCTCAATACCTGCTTGTGCTGCTAAAGGTTGTGAAGTCGCCACCATTCCTTTTTTAGCGAACACTGTATGTCTTTTGGCCGAGAATGGGTGATGTAAGTAATCCAAATTAACCTCTCCTTTTACATTTGTAAATATAAAATCAATTTTAACTTACGTAATGTATATTACACATTACAGATTATAGAATAAAAGTAATGATAATAACAGGATGTAAATCTAAAATATTTAAATACTCCAAAATCAATATGTAGAATGAACTTGATTATTCTTACACAAATGTTAATCTACAATAAAAACACGAGATGCTAGCTAACAGCACCTCGCTCTTCAAAGGAATTTCACTTCGCCTCTTTAAAAATAGATTCCCCAGCAAAATGACAAGCTGCATAATGTTCCTCACCGTACTCTCTCCATTGAGGCTTCTCTTCCATACATTGTGCTCTCGCTATCGGGCAACGTGTATGAAAGGGACATCCAGAAGGGGGATCTGCCGGATTCGGTAAATCACCTTGTAATCTTATTCTATTTCGTTTCTTTTCAATAGTGGGTCTCGGAATAGCGGAAAGTAGTGCTTGTGTATAGGGATGTAGGGGAGCATTATATAAATCCTCTACCTTTCCCTCCTCAACCGTATTCCCTAAATACATCACTAGTACTCTATCGCAAAAATAACGAACAACCCCTAAGTCATGAGAAATAAACATATAAGATAGTTGATACTTCTGCTGTAAGGTTTTCAATAACTTTAACACTTGTGCCTGGACAGATACGTCGAGAGCAGATACTGCCTCATCACATATAATAAAGGATGGATTTAAACAGATAGCACGTGCAATTCCAATTCTCTGCCTTTGTCCACCACTGAATTCATGAGGAAAACGATCATAATGCTCTTCTTTTAAACCCACCTCTTTTAATAAATCCATAACCGCTAACTTTTTCTCTTTAGCAGACATAGATGTATGGATGGAAAAAACCTCTGCTATAGCAGGACCTATTTTCTGTCTAGGATTTAAAGAAGCAAAGGGGTCTTGGAAGATCATTTGCATTTCTTTCACAAATTTAAGCTTTTCCTTTTTTCTTAATGATTGTATTTCGGTCTCTTTGAATTTTACTGTCCCGGCCGTTAATTCTTCTAATCCTAAAATGGCTTTTCCTAATGTCGATTTTCCGCATCCTGACTCGCCTACGACGCCTAAACTTTCACCTTCATATAACTTAAAAGAGACATTTTCTACTGCTTTCACATGAGATTGTACCCTTTGCAACAATCCACCCTTGATTGGGTAATACTTCTTTAACTGGTTGATTTCAAGGAGGGTTTTCTTTCTCCCTTTATCATCTGCGACATTCATTGATTTATTACCTCCTCTGCTTCAAGCCAACAACTCACCGAATGAGAGTGAGACAAATCAAAGGCAGGTGGCTCTTGTTGTTTACATGTTTCCTTGGCAAACTTACAACGTTCGTGGAATCGGCAACCGTGAATTTGTTGATTTAAACTAGGCAAAGAACCAGGAATAGCTTCAAGTTCAAAATCCGGTTTGTCTACATCTGGCACAGAATTTAACAATCCAATAGTATATGGATGTTTTGGATGATTAAAAATCTCCTCTACTGTCCCTTCTTCTACCTTCTTACCTGCATACATAACCATGACTCTGTCAGCTACTTCTGCAACAACACCCATATCATGGGTCACCATGATTACGCCCATATGGTATTCTTGCTTTAAATCATTAATCAAATCTAGAATTTGCGCTTGAATCGTCACATCTAACGCAGTTGTCGGTTCATCCGCAATCAGTAATCCAGGATTACAAGACAAAGCAATCGCGATCATTACCCTTTGACGCATGCCACCACTTAATTCATGCGGATATTGATTCATTCTTTTTTCAGGATAAGGAATACCCACACTTTTCAGAAGGTCAATTCCCTTTTTATGGGCTTCTTTTTTAGATAATTTCTCATGAATCATTAGAGGTTCTCTTAACTGATAGCCTATCGTTAAAACAGGATTCAGCGCTGTCATCGGTTCTTGAAAAATCATCGAGATTTGGTTGCCACGAATTTGTCTCATTTGTTCAGATGTATGACTCTGAATGGCCTCTCCCTCAAACTTAATTTCTCCACTTGCAATTCTACCGTTGCTTGGTAATAATCCAATAATTGAGAGAGAAGTTATACTTTTACCACAGCCCGATTCGCCAACAATACATAATGTCTCTCCCTTATTTAGCGAGAATGAAACATCGCGGACAGCAGGTAAATACCCGTCTGCTGTCCGAAACTCTGTAATCATATTTTTCACTTCTAGTAAAGCCTCTCCCATTGTTGCACCTACTTTCTTGTTACTTCTGATAGATTCCATTTACCAGTTGCTTCTAAAAGTAGACCTTCATAAGATTGATCCATTGCAGCTGTTACGATGGAGTGATACATAATAACGACTGCATCTTCATCTAACATTAAGCGATTAGCTTGATCTAATAGTTCTAACCGTTTATCTTGGTCTGTGGTTGTTCTCGACTCATCTACTAATTGATCAAATGCTTCGTTACTATATTGTGCTCTATTTGATGCACCGACATTATCAGTGTGGAAATTAGGATAAAATAGTTCTGAACCATCAGCCGTTAAGTTGGACCAGCTTAAGAAGGTTAAATCAAAGTTCCCTTGTCTTGCTGTATCCAGGAACGAAGCCCATTCCATTGACTCAATTTCGATGTTAAACCCTGCCTCTGACAATTGTGCTTGAACGATTTCGGCCATCAGTAAGAAATTACTTCTATTTGGTGTTAATAGCTTATACGCTTTCTCTCCAAAGCCATTTTCCTCAACTAAACTTTTAGCCTTCTCTACATCATAAGGTGTACCAGCTTCATCAGCAGATTCTACATATCCAAATACTTTTGGTCCTATCACACTATCACTGCGAATGCCTAACCCGTTCATTTTTGATACAACAGCATCCCGATCAATCGCGCTAGCAAAAGCTTCGCGTAATTTGGCATCTTGGAATTCTTCTTTTCCATGATTCACTGTGAAATAGTATTCTGGTGTCCCATCTACCTTTTCAACCGTTACATTCTTAAGACTTTCAATTCTTTCAATCTGTTCCATAGGCAGGTTGTCAATATATTGGACTTCTCCTGTTTGTAACATCGAAATAGCTGTTGATATCTCTGGAACAACTTTAAAAATTAATTGTTGAATCGCAGGTGCGCCATCACGATAGTCTTCATTTGCTTCTAATACGACTTGATCCCCTGGTACCCATTTCGAAAATTTGAATGGCCCTGTTCCGACAGGCTCTTTATTTAAATCGCCTTCTTTATCTGCTGTTGGGCTTACAATGGCTGCGTTAGAATGTGACAGTGCTGCTAAAAAAGGACCGTACGGATATTTAGTTTTGATTTCCACAGTGTAATCGTCAATAACATTAATAGATTCAACCGGCTCCATTAGTGAAGCTCGTGGTGCCGCCGTCTCCGGATCTCTTAATTTATCAAAAGTATATTTAACAGCTTCTGCATTAAAGTCTGTTCCATCATGGAACTTGATTCCTTCTTTTAATTTAATGAGCCAAGTGTTCTCGTCTGGATTTTCATAGGATTCAGCTAATTTAGGTTCTATTTCCATTGTTTCCGTATTTCTATCAAACAACTTTTCATATACATGGTCAGTCACATTAGCTGAAGCACTATCATTTGTCATGATAGGTGATAGCCCAACTGCATCTGATAGAGAAGCATATGTAAATGTATCGATTTTACCGTTACCTTCACTTTCCCCACTTGTCGATTCGTTACCGCTTGAACAAGCAGATACAATCATTAAAGTAAAAATCGCAAGTACAGCTAAAACTTTTTTCCTCATTCTAAATTCCCCCCATTTTTTATACGTTCATATTAGGGTCAATGGCATCTCGTAATCCATCTCCTAATACATTAAAGGCAAATACAGTTAACATGATGGCAATCCCAGGTACAATCGTTAGATGTGGAGATGACCACATAAAAGCCTGTCCTTGCGAAATCATCGAACCCCATTCCGGCGTTGGCGGTTGTGCACCTAAGCCTAAATAGCTTAATGCAGCTGTTGAAAGGATAGCCGTAGCCATTCGCATTGTGGCAAAAACAATAATAGGCGCAAAACAGTTTGGTAATATATGCTTTATCATAATACGGAGGTCTGAAGCACCTACTGATTTCATGGCCATAATATATTCTTTTTCCTTTATCGATAAGACCGACCCTCGCACAATTCGTGCACAGGAAGGTATCGACCAAATACTAATAGCGATAGCTACATTTACTAGACTTGTGCCGAGTACAGCAATAATGAGCATAGCAAGTAAAATACCTGGGAAGGAAAATAACAAATCGACAAATCTCATAATAACGCCATCTAATTTTTTATAATATCCCCCAAGCAAACCTAGCGTAACGCCACCAAGTAGACCAAGTACTACGGCTACGATCCCCACTAATAGAGAGATTTGGGAGCCATAGACAATTCGGCTCCAAACATCTCGTCCATAATTGTCTGTACCTAACCAATGACCTTCACTAAATACAGGTAATTCACTAGCTGAAAGGTCTTGCTTCACGGGATCGTGGGTTGCAATAATAGGTGCCAGCAACGCCATGGCGATTTGAAGAATGATAATGATTAACCCAAGGACCGCTAACTTATTTCGTAGCAACCTTTTTATAATTAACAACCACTCATTATCTTTTTTCGGTGTTACTGCTACTGGACTATTTGTTGCCTGTACAACCTCTGGCATCCTTTTTTCCTCCCTTCGTCATTATTGATATTTAATCCTTGGATCAATATATGTATAAACCACATCAACGACTAAATTCACAACAACAAAGAGTGTAGCTACTAAAAGAACAGAGCCTTGTACCATTGGAAAATCTCTAGCTGCTATGGCGTCAATCATTAGCCTGCCTACACCATTAATCGCAAATACTTTTTCGGTGATAATGGTCCCTCCTAAGAGCGAACCAAAGTTCACACCGATTACTGTCAAAACAGGAATCATCGCATTTTTTAATGTATGAATCCATATAACTTCGCGTTCCTTTACACCTTTTGCTCTTGCTGTTCTCACATAGTCTGCTCTTACTACTTCAAGCATGGATGATCTCGTCATTCTAGCAATCATCGCAGCTGCCCCTGTTCCTAATGTGATCGCGGGTAAAATTAATTCCTTCACTCCTTCAACGGTATACCATGGTGAAGATAACCCACCAACTGGAAGTATTTGTAAGTTAACAGAAAAGATAAGAATAAGGACAGCACCCATCCAAAAGTTCGGGATAGAAATACCCGCAAGAGCAAAGGTTGTTGCCCCTACATCTAGCCAAGAATTTTGTTTAAGAGCGGATATCAACCCTGTTAAAATACCAATGACAATCGCGACAATCATACTAGCAATGGCTAACTTGAGCGTATTTGGCAGTCTTACCCCAATCGCTTCAGCGACAGACTGTTGATTTTGATAAGAATATCCTAAATCACCTTGAACAAGATCTACTACATAGCGCCCATATTGTGTAAGAAAAGGATCATCTAAACCAAGATTGTCTCTTATCGCCTCGACATCTTCTTTTGATGCTGTTGGTCCACCAATCATTGATGCCGGGTCACCAGGCGCCAAATACATAGATGAAAATACAAGAAAGGAAATACCAAATAGTAGAATGACAAGTTGAAAAAATCTTCTGAATATAAAACCGACCAATTTCACCCCTCCTTCGAAAATCATTTGTTAATCATTTTTCTTTTTTTAATTACTAAATGTTTAAAATAATTTAAAAATGATTATAAAACATAAATATACAAAATTCTATATGTTTTTTCATTTTTTTGAATTATTTTTTATTTATTTTTCCTTTTGTTTTCATTTTTTGACAAAAATATTCATAATGTAACTTAAGTATCATTATTTATCATCTTTTAGTTATCGATGGATAAAGCGTTTTCATGAACAAAAGGTAATTTACCAATTTCTTGTTCGATACAAAAAAAAGACCCGCCAGTGGCGAGTACCTGTTTTCCAAAACATTTTTTAGTTTAATGAGGTATCAAAATTCTCGTTAATTAGGATTCTAGCAAAAGATAGGCTTTTTTCTTTTCAGAGAGTCTGGACATGCTGTTCAGCTATCTTTTCGGTTGTTCCGGAATTGGACGTGCTATTTTGATTTGCTTTGCTATCTTTGGAGTTTCCCCGGAGTTACACGCGCTATTTTGATTTGCTTTGCTATCTTTCGGATTTCCCTCGAAGTTACACGCGCTATTTCCTTTTGCTCTGCTATCTTTCGGATTTTCCCTGAAGTTGGACGTTCAACTTGGGTTTACCTCCGCTAGCTATCAGAATGTCTAATCAGAGGTTTCAATTGACTTAATTGTTATTATAACAGTCTGCATTCGATACAAATGATGCAATCATACTACAACTTTAACCCACGACGGCTTTTAAATCTTCTAAGCAATATATTACTTTCAACTCTCGTAATGCCATCTAGGGCATATAATTCTTCGTTAATAAATCTTTCAAGTGCATCAAAGTTATCTACCAACACATGGGTATGTAAAGTAGAGGGGCCGGTCATTTGGTAACAACTAGCGACACTTGCATTCTCCGCCAACGCCTCGGCTACTTTTACTAACGAACTCGGTTCACAATCAATCTCAAAAAAAGCGGAAACTTCCTTCCCTGCCTTGCCACTATTAATTACAACGGTAAACTGTTCAATCACACCATCTTCAACAAGTTTAGACACTCTTTCCCTTACAGCTACTCGTGAGAGTCCTAATTGTTTACCAATATCAACATAAGACATTCTGCCATTTTCAATTAATAAATCTAATATCTTCTTATCGACCTGATCCAAAAAAACACCACCTTCTCTTTCGACTAGGTAAAAAATGAGATTAACCTGTATATTTAATTATCATATCAAACATAAATTATCAAATACTATTTACACTTGTTGTCTTATTTAATGATTGTTTTACGCTACACAGTTGCTACCACGAGAGACAATGATTCAATCTTATATGATGCCACCTCAGGAGGTATACACGTGATTGTAATATATGGTGTCGCGGTGAAATCTTCCCGTTCCCCGATATTACTGATTCGATTTCTTATGTGTGATGTTCGAATTGGCAATAACGCCCACCATGTTGCTTATTTTGACTCCTTAGAAGTAAATAAAAACCGCTCTTCAAACTGAAGATGCGGTTTTTATTATCCTAATAATTTTTGGTAGATGGATCGTGCTTGTGCCAGATCTTTTGTTCCGTGTATGAGCGCTCGTCCATCTTGGAAGATGACCACTCTTTCCGGCTTCAGATCAATTGACAAAAGGTACGGGTTGCCTTTCGTCTCATAGCCCGACCCCTTCATTTGTTGAGATAGCCTTTGCAAGTCTAATTGCTGGACAGTTGATGGCCTCACTTGCACGGTATCTCTTCCACAAAGTACCGTCGTCTTTGTTAAGTTTTCTTGTTGGAGAAACGGATAAGTTGGGGCCTCACCACATGATAAGCACCCTGTATCCTTTATTTTAGCAACCTTTATATTCGAATATTGATTTCGCCACATGTCAAAGCTTGTAAAAGTCGTGCGAATGGCATCTAAGTCACCTACTAATATCTTGAGTGCTTCTGCGGTTTGATGAGCGATAACCATTTGCACAGCAGGAGCTATAATTCCACCTGTATCACAGGTCATACCTTGAATAGGAATCTTCTTCAACAAGCAATGCAGACAGGGTGTCACTCCAGGAATAATGGTTAAACTCATGCCAAAGCTGCCGACACAAGCCCCGTAAATCCAGGGAATCTGATATTTTTGTGATATATCATTTAAGAGCATTCGCGTTTCAAAATTATCTGTCGCATCAAGAATTAAATCAACTTCACTTACGAGATCTTCTAACAAGGACGGCACAGCATCAGCTACCATCGCCACCACTTCAACTTCTGAATTAATCGCCATTAATCTCTTCTTAGCAGCAATAGCTTTAGGTAACTTTTCTTTTACATCCTCTTCCGTATAAAGCTGTTGTCTTTGGAGATTACTTGCCTCTACGTAGTCGCGGTCAATGATGGTTAACTTGCCTACACCCGAGCGAACTAACACTTCAGCATTGCCAGAACCAAGTGCCCCCGCCCCTATCATTAAAACATGCTTACGCCCAATGAGTGATTGCCCTTTTTCACCAATAGGAGAAAATAATAATTGCCTAGAGTATCTATCATCCATGTGATTAGCCTCCACTAACTGGCGGTATAAAGGCAATCGTATCCCCTTCTTGAATCACATCATCATCTTCAGCAAATTCTTCGTTGATCGCCGTCATGACACTATTGAATGATGATAAACCATACGTTTCATGTACTTCTTGTTTTAACGCTAATACGGTCTTACCTTTCGCCTCTATTTGTAAACTTTCTGCACCGACTTCATCCTTTAAATGAGCAAAAAACAATACATTATTCATCTAAATGTTTCGCCTCCGGTTTCCCTTCAGGATAAGATACTTTTTCTAATTGGTCTCCAATCCATTCTTGTCCATCTTCCCAATGCTCTTTTTTCCAAATGGGTACAATTTCTTTAATGCGTTCAATGGCATATCGGTTTGCTTCATAAGCATCGGCACGATGAGGTGTTGAGACAGCAATAACAACAGCAACGTCAGTTATATCTAATTTACCCACTCTATGCACAATTGCTACTTCGGCTCCTTGCCATCTCTCCCGAATTTCTGTGCCAATTTGTTCAAGCTTTTTTACAGCCATACTTTCATATGCCTCATATATTAAAAACAAAGTCTTCTTACCTTTAGTTAATTCTCTTACTGTACCAATGAACGTCGTAATAGCACCTGCGTTTCTTTGTACGACATGATCAATTACTTCTTGGATATTGATTGGCTCTTTTGAAATTCCAAACTTCATTTTAACACCCCGCATCTAAGTTCTATTTTATCAATTCTTACTAGAAATTTGTATCGCTTTCCTCCAATCACTTGGGTCATTCATGTTAAAGAAGCTTTGTTCAAAAGGGACTAGACTACGTGCGGTCACATCTTCTTCTGTTACTTTTTTTACCTTCAACTGATTTAAGAAAATCTGTAGCTTCAAATCATTTGCCTCTATACATTTCTCTGCTATTTCCCTTACTTTCTTATGGTAGACAGCAAGAAGTGGATGAATTTGACCATTCACCTCCGGGATAACAGCTGAATAACCTTCGAGATTGCTTAAAAGCCATTCCAATGTTTCAGCAGTAACAAAAGGCATATCACAGGCAACGATAATATTGCTATCATTTGTAGAGTGATATAGTCCAGATTCAATGCCTGCTAACGGACCTTTATTAGGGTAGCGATCACTCACCTTCTTAACAGAGAGAAAATGATAATCTTCTGGTGTATTTGTTACAATAAGAATATCATTCGTTACAGCTTGTAACTCCTTTACTAGGCGTTCGATTACTGTTTCCCCATTGAACGCTAGCAAAGCCTTATTTTCCCCCATCCTACTTGACTTGCCACCTGCTAAAATAATTCCGGTACTCTGCATATTACCACCTTTTTCACCATTCACATTATATATACCATTAAAGCGATTTTTCGAAAGCTATGCAATGGATAAAACTGAAAGATAGACAAACGTGAAAATGTTTGTTAATTTAAACAATGTCCAAAACCTTTGACAAGAGAGGCAGGACTACGATTTGAAAAACAAGATAAAACCGCTTAGAATACAGCTGAAATTAACACAAGAGGCATTAGCAAAAGAATGCAATGTTAGTAGGCAGACCATTAATTGTATTGAAAACGATAAATATGATCCGACTTTAGCGCTTGCCTTCAAAATTGCAAGGGCATTAAAGACAAATGTAGAAGAGGTTTTTAATTATGAGGAAATTTACTAAAGATACAATCATCACCATGAAAGATTTTGTCGATGAAAAACATGACATTCTTCATCAACCAATAGAGGATTTAAGTTTACCGGCAACTGAGGAAGATTTAGCAGAGTTACAGGCGATGCTTGTATACTTACGAAATAGCCAAGATGAGAAGTTAGCTAAGAAATACAAATTACGCCCTGGTACTGGTTTATCAGCCAATCAAGTTGGCATTGCTAAACGAATGTTCGCTGCAAAATATGAAGATGAAAAAGGACAATCGTATGAATACCAATTGATTAACCCAAAGATTATCAGTCATTCAACAAAGATTATTTGTATTCCAGAAGGAGAAGGCTGCTTATCAGTTAATCGCGAAGTGTTCGGCCAAGTGCCACGCTATGAAAAAATTAAAGTTCGAGCGTATAATGAAAAAGGTGAGGAAGTCACGCTCTCCTTTAAAGGATTTGCCTCTATTCTCATGCAACATGAGATCGATCATTTAAACGGTATTATGTTTTATGACCGAATTGATAAAAATCAACCAATTATAAATAAAATTTAACAGGATTCACTATATTAAAATAGAGACCATATACATTTTTAAAATAATTGTTATAATGATGATAAAAAAGTATGTCTAACAATCACTTCAGGGAGGAAACGTCAGATGACTATGAAAAAAGTCTTAACAATAGCTGGATCAGATTCTAGCGGTGGTGCGGGGATTCAAGCTGATTTGAAAACTTTCCAAGAGCTTGGTGTGTACGGAATGTCAGCACTTACTACTATTGTAACAATGGACCCTAAAAACGACTGGCATCATAATGTTTTTCCAATTGAAATTAGTACATTAGAAGCTCAAATTGAAACCATCCTTTCTGTTGGCATAGATGCAATGAAAACGGGTATGCTTGGTTCAGTGGAAATTATTGAAACAGCTGCGAAAACAATTAAAGAGAGTGGCGTTCCAGCCGTTATCGACCCAGTTATGGTATGTAAAGGCGAAGATGAAGTACTACATCCAGAAACAGCGGATGCCCTTCGTGAGGTACTCGTTCCTCTAGCCACTGTTGTGACACCAAATCTTTTTGAAGCATCACAACTTGCACAAGTGAAACCGATCAAAACAATTGAAGAAATGAAAAATGCGGCAGAAAAGATCCATGCACTAGGACCGAAATATGTCATCATTAAAGGTGGCAGTAAGCTTCAATCTGATAAAGCCATCGACCTTTTATTTGATGGGGAAAATTTCACAATCTTACAGGCTGAACTGATTAATACGCCTTACATTCATGGGGCAGGATGCACATTCTCAAGTGCAATCACTGCTGAACTAGCAAAAGGCAAATCGGTAACAGAAGCAATTGATGTAGCCAAAGATTTTATCACTGCAGCCATTACACACGGATTCAAACTAAATGAATATGTTGGACCAACAATGCACGGTGCTTACCGTACTTTTGGAGCGGACCGTACGAAGGTTAAACAATAAATAGATCTTTAGGAGAATGTCTCTCGAGTGAGCATTCTCCTTTTTCTATTTTAAACATCTTTCGTCCTGAGTCACCTATTATGCAAAACCATTTTATTTTTAGTAAAATAAAAGAATCAAATGGATAGCATAAATCTCATTTTGACAAATTATATAGGAATGCTTTTGGAAAGGGGGAATTCAATTGGATATCGTCATGAAAGAACAAGTACAACTGGCTTTGGATGAACGTGCGAATAAGGACGTTTATGTCCACCTTGAAACAACAAACGGTGCTTATGCTTCACACTTTGATGAGACTTTCTTTTCATCAGGTGCCTATATTCGTAACGCCAAACTAAAATACATTCATAGTAAAATCGCCGGAAACGGACCTTATCGAATCGGGTTAAAAACTGACATCGGTTGGGTATATGCGGAGGGCATTACCCATTATGAAATAGATGAACATGATCGCTTATTAATGGCTGGTCATGATTTTAATGGTAAATTAGCGGTTTCTTTAGAAATTAGCGAAACACCATTTGAATAAATAGTGGAAGGAGGAAGAGTGATGGAAAAAGAAAGACAAGTACTTGTTATTTTTCCTCATCCAGATGATGAGGCATTTGGTGTTTCTGGTACGATTGCCAAGCATATTCAAAATGGCACACCTGTAACTTACGCATGCTTAACACTGGGTGAAATGGGTAGGAATATGGGCGATCCCCCTTTTGCGACAAGAGAATCCTTGCCCCATATTCGAAAACAAGAGCTTCAAAATGCAGCGAAAGCGATGGGCATAACTGACCTGAGAATGCTTGGTTATCGCGATAAAACGGTTGAATTTGAACCAGAAGATAAACTAGCACAACATATGGGTGAACTCATAAAAGAACTAAACCCATCTTTGATCATTACATTCTACCCCGGTTATGCTGTGCATCCAGATCATGATGCCACAGGTGCGGCAGTCATTCATGCCGTCAAAAACCTTCCAGAGCAACAACGCCCAAAGGTATATTGCGTTGCGTTTTCTAACAATTGTGAGGAAGAAATCGGTGCGGCAGATATTGTTCATGATGTAACAGAAGTCGCTGATATTAAATTGAATACATTAAAAGCCCATGTCTCACAAACACAATTAATGATTAAGGAAATGGAAGAAAGCCTTAAGAAACAGGATCCTGCTGTTATGGCAAGAATCAACCAAGAACGCTTTTGGACCTATCAATTTGATTAATCAATACATTTAAAAAAACAGAACTTCCAAACCGTTGGGAGTTCTGTTTTCTTTTGAAAGCTTATTTTGTTTGATTTTCTGTAGTTTCTTCTATCTGTTCGCCTTCTTTGGAGACATCTTCATCAGATACTTCTTTCGTACCCTCAAGTATATTTTTCAAATTTGTTAATTGATAGCCATCTTCACGATGAACCATGTTCACTAAAAATTTACGCAGAAGCTTCATTTTAAATCCGGTTGTTTTAATATTCGCTTCTAAATCAACCTGTGTACCTTCATCCACTTCATCGAAACGATAATAGTATTCTGCAATCAAACCGTTGGAATTGGAACGGGTTGCAAATACTTTATTTGTTTCATATGCTAATACTTCGATTTCAGAAGTGATATCTGAAGCGCGAACTCTTCTTGTTTCCCTCAGTTTTGTACCAACAGCTAATGGCCCGTCATCGATCTTTTCTCTTTTTACTACAAGTGGCATGATCTCATGAATATTATCTATATCGACCATATAGGAGAATACTTCTGCAACTGGTTTATGAATAATTACGGTTGTGCGAAAGTCAGACATTATTTTTTCTACAACTCCATTCGTTAACTATCTACATTCATTCTTACCATAAAGTTAGGGTCGCTGTCATCTTAGACGAATAGGAAATTAACTGCTGCTAGCGTATTTTGCTGCTTATTTTATTTTTAATCGATATAATCGATCATCCTGTTCAGCCGGATTGCCACGGCCATCTCTATTATTACTGATAAAATACAGAACATCTCCATCGACAAAAACATCTCTTACTCTTCCTACGTCACTTACTAAAGTAGACATTTCATTCGTCTCTAAATTTAACTGCATGACTGCGGTACCTCTTAAACTTGCTATATAAAGATTATGATCTGCATAAGCAATACCGGATGGTGCCCAGGTTGTATCATCTCCAGAGGTGACGAGTGGAGGAATCATTCCTTCTTTTGCCTCTGTGCCCGTAATTTCTGGCCAACCATAATTCCCTTGAGCTGTTATTTTATTAATCTCATCATTTGCCGTTGGGCCATGCTCACTTGCGTACAGTTCTCCCTTATCTGTCCATGCCAAACCTTGAGGGTTACGATGACCATAGCTATAAATGTAAGATTCTTTTGAAGGATTATCTTCCGGAATACTACCATCTTTATTCATCCGTAAGATCTTCCCTGCTAACGAATTTTGATCTTGTGCAAGTTCAGGTTTTGTCGCATCTCCTGTAGTAACATATAATTTATCATCTGGACCAATCGCTAGTCTTCCTCCATGGTGGAAAGCGCCACTAGGAATTTCATCTATCAGCAAATCCGTTTCCACCCACACTTGTTTTTGATCATCCAATGATAATGTGACGACACGATTAAGGGGTTGACCATCGTCCTCATATGTATAATAAGCAATCCCTTTTGTACCATCATCAATTAATACAAACCCAAGCAAGCCTGCTTCTTGTGCTGTTGATAATGACTTCTCTAATTCTACTTGTTGACGAGTGACTTCTCCCCTTTCAACTTTAGCAATTGAACCTGCTCTTTCGGATAAATAAAACACGTCATCGCGCTTATTAATTGACCAAGGGATATCGAGGTCTTCTGCCACCACTTCTACCTTTTGTTGATTTGATACATCTACGGTTTCTGGTTCTTCATCCATTTCATTGTTAGATTGACAGCCCATGAGCATAAGTAGGAAACTTGCAACAAATAAAATAGTCAATTTCTTCACTAGATCTACACCCTTCTTTTATTTTTTAAAAGCTTGTTATATTAAAGTAATAATTTTCAGAATATATGATAAAATTCTATCAAAAGGGGGAATGATAGATGAAATTAATTGTTAACTTTTTTAATCGCTTAATGCAAAGATACTTACCAGACCCATTTCTATTTGTTATCATTTTAACATTTTTAGTGTTTGCACTAGGGCTCATATTTACTGATAGTGGTCCGTATCAAATGGTACAATTCTGGGGTGAAGGATTCTGGGGATTATTATCTTTTGCCATGCAGATGGTACTCGTATTAATTACCGGTCATGTTTTAGCCAGTAGTGCTATATTCAAAGCTGGATTAAGTGCACTAGCTTCCAAAGCAAAAACACCTGGGCAAGCGGTTATTATTGTAACAATCATATCTTTACTTGCCAGTTGGATTAACTGGGGGTTTGGATTAGTTATTGGTGCTTTATTTGCCAAAGAGTTAGCACGCCATGTGAAAGGAGTCGATTACCGGCTATTAATCGCAAGCGCTTACTCAGGCTTTGTTATTTGGCATGGTGGTTTATCAGGATCAACACCGCTAACAATTGCCACTCCAGGGCATTTTTCCGAAGATTTGATTGGAATTATTCCAACAAGCGAAACCATCTTTTCATCATTTAACTTAATTATCACTATCGCTCTTTTTATTGTTTTACCCATTGTGAATCGATTCATGCTTCCAGCTAAAGATGATACAGTTACGGTTGACCCAGCGCTATTAAAAGAAGATTTACCTGCAGCAACATTAGAAAAGGATTCCATGACACCAGCAGAGAGATTAGAGAATAGTCAGTTACTGTCTTTACTTATCGGTGTGATGGGCTTAATCTTCTTATTTTATTATTTCGTTACTAATGGTTTTGCCCTAAATTTAGATATTGTAAACTTTCTTTTTCTATTTCTTGGCATTCTCTTTCACCGCACCCCTCGTCACTTCTTACAAGCAGTTACGAATGCTGTAAAAGGTGGCAGTGGCATTATTATTCAATTTCCGTTCTATGCAGGCATTATTGGTATGATGACAGCTTCTGGCCTAGCGGCTGTAATATCCAATGGATTTGTTTCCATTTCTAACGAACATACATTACCATTATTCACCTTCTTAAGTGCAGGTCTTGTCAATATATTTATACCTTCTGGTGGTGGGCAATGGGCTGTGCAAGCTCCTGTTATGTTAGATGCAGCGATCGCATTGGATGTTTCCATTCCTAAAATCGCAATGGCGGTAGCATGGGGAGATGCTTGGACGAACTTAATACAACCATTTTGGGCATTACCCGCTCTTGCCATCGCAGGCCTAAAAGCAAAAGATATTATGGGCTTTTGTGTCCTTACGTTAATTGCTAGTGGGATTATTATTTCTTTAGGTTTCTTACTTTTATAAGAGAGCCACTTTACGGTGCACCAGTCTGAAGCTATTCGTCATGTATCGCTTCAGACTGAGTGATAATTTGGTAGGGTTTTAGCTATTCTTGGTGATTTGCCATAGTCCAAATACCCCGGTCCTATTCGTACATTCCCTTTTAACTGCCACTTGTATCTATATAACTTCTACACTTATCTGATGTGCTTGTCCTCCTCTCACAAATAAGTTAGATCAAAGTATGTTTTTAACAACCCATTTACTGTTTTTTTTATTTAGTTCAGCAGTTTATTATTATGAGCAACACCGAATAGAGGCGATTGTCATATTTAACCGATCTAAAAGTTTTTTTATTTTTACCATTGTATCTAACGTAACGTGAGGTTTTATAATATTACATAAGGAGGGCTCTTATGACAAATGATTATTATCGTATTGGAGAATTCGCTAAGAAAACAAATACGACTATTCGTACATTGCATTATTATGATGAGATTGGCTTATTAAAGCCGGCATGCACGAGTAAAACAGGTGATAGATATTATTCCACAAACGAAATATTAACAATGCAAAAGATTGTTACGTTAAAATATTTGGGTTATCCATTAGATAAAATACAGGAGCTTCTCAACAACACTGAGTGGGATCTGCGGCAATCTCTGTCGTTTCAACAAGAAGAGCTCATTATCAAAAGACAGCAAATTAATCACATGATTAAAACGTTAGACCATGCTCTTTCGATTTTAGAAGAAAATCAAACAGTTGATCCCAATATTTTTATTATGCTCATTAACTCCATTCAAATGGAGACAGAGCATAAAGAATGGATGAGGAATTTTATCCCCGAGAATATGATTCAAGATATCTACAATATTTCTGATGAGAAACAACAACAATTAAACAAACGAGTCGCTAAAGAATTTGCAAACGTAAAAAAGTTAGTGGGTACCGATTATGAGGATGAGCATGTCCAAACAGTGATTGCAGCCATTTGGGATATCCTCTATGAGCTTTATCCTAATATTGAGGGTTTCATCCACCACATAACAGAAGTAAATGAAGATATTGATCACCATCTCGCTGAAAGCTCCTGTTCTTTTCCCCTCTCCATTTACGGCGGAAGAAGAAGAATGGCTTGCTCAGGCTATCTCCATTTATCTAGAAAAGAAGGGAATGAAACAAATTGAAAACAAAAAAGAAAACGGCTAGTCTGTGGTCATTATTAAAAGGCGCAAAAGTACCAAAGTGGATTATCATTGTTGCACTGCTACTCAGCCTACTTGAAACCGCAGCAGGGTTGGTCGTTCCATTATTTACAGCTAATATGGTCGACCAGTTAGCTACATCTCGCCTTGAACTATCGCTCATCGCATTATTAGGGGGCGCGTTCATCATCCAAACAATTGCCTCCGGTTTTTCCTTTTATTTAATGACTTATATTGGAGAAAGAATGGTCGCTTCATTACGAAGAAAACTGTGGGAACATTCTATCCACCTCCCAATCCCTTTCTTCGATAAGCATCAATCAGGAGAAACAATGAGTCGAATCACACAAGATACAAATATAGTAAAATCTTTGATTACACAACATATTATTACTTTTATTACGGGAATGATCTCAATCATTGGGGCAATTATTATTCTACTAATGATTGACTGGCGAATGACACTTATTATGCTTATTGCTGTTCCATTAGCAGTCATTATTATCATGCCACTCGGGCAAAAAATATATAAAGTATCTCTATCTACCCAAGATCAAATGGCTGATTTTTCGAGCAACCTCGGTCGGGTCTTATCTGACATTCGACTTGTAAAGGCGTATCAAGCCGAAAAAACGGAGATTGAAAAAGGGAATAAGAACATTCAGCACTTATTCCAATTTGGTTTGAAAGAAGCAAAAATTCAAGCAGTCGTCTCACCATTTATGACATTTATTATGATGTTTGTTCTTGTTGTCCTCATTGGATATGGCGGGGTACGAGTCGCTTCAGGAGAACTATCTGCCGGCTCATTGGTAGCTATTATCATTTATATGTTCCAAATTGTTGTTCCATTTACCCAAATGGCTTCTTTCTTTACTGCTTATCAAAAAGCAATGGGTGCAACAGAAAGAATTCAGGATATGTTAAATACACCTACTGAAAAAATGAATGAAGGAACAAAAGGTGCAATCCATCCAGAGGAAATTACCTTTAACCAACTCCAATTCTCATATAAAGATGACAAGATCATTAAGGATATCAATTTACACATACCAGCTGGAAAAACGACGGCATTTGTCGGTCCAAGTGGTAGCGGTAAAACAACCTTATTCGCCCTACTTGAACGCTTTTATGAACCTAATGATGGCAGTATTTTATTAAACGGTAAGCCAGCTGACGAGTATGCTATTGAAAATTGGCGGGCACAAATTGGTTATGTTTCTCAAGAAAGCCCACTGATGTCTGGAACAATTCGAGAAAACTTAACCTATGGCACGAAAAAAGAGATTAGTGAAGAGGAATTACTGCAAGCAACTACACAAGCCCATGCAGCAGAGTTCATCGAGAGATTGCCGAATGGTTTAAACACCGATGTTGGTGAGCGAGGAATTAAACTCTCTGGTGGACAACGTCAACGCATTGCCATTGCTAGAGCCATTATTCGTGACCCGAAAATCCTTTTATTAGATGAAGCCACATCGAATCTTGATAGTTCCTCAGAACAACTCGTACAATCGGCTCTGCAAAATTTAATGAGAGGCCGAACAACACTTGTCATTGCCCATAGACTGTCAACTATCATTGATGCCGACCAAATTATCGTTCTCGAAAATGGAAAAATCACAGGAAAAGGGACACATGCTGAATTGCTTCAATCACACTCTTTATACGAACAACTCGCTACAAAGCAATTAAATATCAGTCAAACTTAAGCTGAGAGAGGAGCATACCTCTACTCAGCTTCTTTTATGACCCACTTTTAACAGGAATAGGTTGCTCAACACCGTCAAAGCCTTCCTGATAAATACGACTAATAATCGATTCAATCTCAGGCTCTTCGACAGTTAAATCTTTAATATTATGTGTTTGTGTAATTTGCGTGATAACACCAGAAGCAGATATATCTTCTCGGTTAAAGCGTATCCAATACCTACCTGTTTCTTCTTTAAATACTTCTGCTTTTTCAAGCGTCAATGGCGTAGAATGTTGTTCTAGATCTACGACAAGGGTCCGAATTTTTCCAAATCGATTTTTCACTACAGCGATTTCTCCATCATACACTTTCTGTCCGTGATCAATTAATACCATCCGCTGACAAAGTTGCTCGATATCTTCCATATCATGGGTCGTTAGAATAACCGTAATATCGCGTTCTTTATTGATTTCTTTTATAAATGTACGCATGCGTTCTTTCGCTACTACATCTAACCCAATCGTCGGTTCATCTAAGAATAAAATGGGAGGATCATGGAGTAAGGAAGCGGCAATGTCAGCACGCATTCTCTGCCCTAAAGAAAGTTGCCTTACTGGCGTATTGATGAATTCATCTAATCCAAGAATCTCCGTAAATGTATCCATATTTTCTTTATAGCGGCTATGCGAAACTTGGTAAATTTCCTTTAATAATTCGAATGATTCAATCGTCGGCAAATCCCACCACAATTGCGTTCTTTGTCCAAAGACCACACCGATATTTTTGGCATTAGCTTGACGGTTTTCATAAGGAACGATGCCATTTACTTTAACCGTTCCCCCACTAGGTACGAGGATACCCGTTAACATTTTAATCGTTGTCGATTTTCCCGCACCGTTAGGTCCAATATAGCCGACCATTTCTCCTTTATCGACAGTGAAACTGATATCCTTTACCGCATGCTTTGTATGAAATTCACGTTTTACTAGACCTTTCATGGCACCAAGAAAACCGGTTTCACGTTTCGCAATTTTAAATTCTTTCATCAAATGCTCTACTTCTATGATAGCCATTCTTTACCCTCCACTCTGTTTATGACTGCCTACCTTCAATGCTCTTTATGAACCCGTACTCTTATAACGGCTGAGCCCTAGCATCCAAATGTAGTAGGCAATAATGAAGAAAACAATACCAACCAATGGCGAAAAATAACCAATATTCTCTGAGAAGTATGGCGTTTCTTTACCTAAGATAACGCTTGCAGGAAAATAATTCACAAAACCAAAAGGTACAACAAACGCCATAAACCATTGCACCATTTTTGGATAAATGACTAGTGGATAATTCGTTAAGTTTCTTGCTGGGTACATCACAACCCAATAAAATTGCTCGGATTTTGTTGTCCAAAAGGCAAAAGCTGAGATAATCACGAGCAAGCCCCCTTGTATAAGGACTCCACCAATCACTGCCGCAAATAAAAACAGGACATTAGCAATTGTCCAATGAATTTGCAATTCTGCACTTACCCAAATAAAAATAAATATACTAAAGATAAACTGCCCAAAGGATGCCACATCAAACTTCATCGCCATAAAGTGAAAGAAAGGATTAATCGGCCGCACTAAGAAACGATCAAATGTACCGTTTAAAATATATGTATCTAAACTACGAAAATGGAAAAATAAAATAATACAAAATCCCCAAGAGAGCACTGCTATCGCAAATAAGAATAACATCTCATAAAAATTCCATGTACCTAACTCCTGAAACTGATAGAGCATTACCCACATCGTTATCGCCGTTCCTGCATATGAGGTCAGCATCCCTACAATCCTCATAAAGAAGGCAAAGCGGTATTGCAGCTGAGCCCTTATACCAGCAGCAACAAGTTTAAAATATAAATCAATATACCTCATGAATGCCATACTTATCCCCCTTGAACAACCACCTTCTGCGATGCTTTTTTCCATACTAATCTTAAAAAAATATATGTAACGACTACCCAAAATAACTGAATCCCAATAGATGTGAAGATTTGATTTCCTGCAATCTCACCAATAAAAATCGCATTTGGTATGTAATAAATGCCTTGAAAGGGTAAGTATGAGGCAAAGCTTGCGAGCCAACCTGGGAAAAACCACAAAGGAATAACCGAACCAGATAGTAATGACATCGCAAAATAAAAGATATCCTCAACTCCGCCTGTTTCAACTAAGAAGAAAGTTAATAATCCAAAGGCCATTTCAATACAATAACGAATTAAGAACCCAATAAAAGCGGCAAATAAAAAAGCTAACCAGATCAGTGGATCATTTGGTATTGAAAGGTCCATAAAGAAAAATAAGATAATATACAAAGGCATTAGTGCAGTAATCATATAGAAAAACACACTGCCAAAGTCTGCGAATAAATAACGTAAAGGCACATCAAAAGGACGCATTAATTCCAATGAAATATCACCCGTACGCACTTTCTCTTGTATTTCCCAGAGAGGGGTCCCTGCCCCGTTTACACCTGAGAGAAATTGACTTACTACTATATATGTAAGCATTGCTTGAAAACTGACGCCACCAGCCTCTTCTCTACCCGCATATAACACTGTCCAGATAGAACCCCACATTAAAAGAAAGATCACATTAGAACCGAGTCTAGACCAGACATCAAATCGGTACACAGCCGAACGTAGAAAAGACTTTTTGGCAAACGTCCAATACAAACGATAATTGAACATCTACTTCCCACCTGCTTCTTAAAAAATCACGTCATCTGCAAACATTTTAACATAATTTTACTAACACCCACCCCTTTTAGTTTGACAATTATTTAAATTGTCAATAGAATAACATCTCTACCATTTTCACGTATAAGGTTGGCAATTAATATAGAATGAATTAAAATGTAGTCTGACTTATTTTTATTAGAAGGAGACATCAATTGATGCGTAAATATAAATTATCCGATGTGTTAACCTTTCTCATACCTTCTATACTAGGGATTTTATTCTTTATCATTCCGATTAGTGTAGACGGAGAAGTAACCATTCCTATTGCCATTTTATCTGGGTGGATACAAGATTTATTAGCTGGATATATTCCGCTAATTATGGTGGTTATTATCGTTCTTACTTTATTGGGGACAGTACTAGCGAAGATTTCCCCAAATATTTTTAAAAACACCCCTTTCTTAAACAACTTATTTAATGTTACTTATGGGTGGGTAATTGTCCGTTTTTTAGGGGCCGTATTTGCAGTGCTAACCTACTTCAAGTGGGGAACTGAGGCTGTTTGGTCAACAAATACAGGTGGACTATTACTGTTTGATTTATTACCAGTGCTATTTAGCGTATTTTTATTTGCAGGATTACTTCTACCCCTGTTGGTTAACTTTGGATTACTAGAATTCTTTGGCGCTTTACTTACAAAGGTCATGAGACCGTTATTTAAACTTCCGGGCCGCTCAGCAGTTGACTGTGTTGCCTCTTGGATTGGTGATGGAACGATTGGGGTTCTATTAACAAGTAAACAATACGAGGAAGGATATTACACGAAAAAAGAGGCTGCCATTATTGGTACAACCTTCTCTGTTGTGTCTATTACTTTTAGTCTTGTTGTTATCTCACAAGTAGGATTAGGAGAATTCTTTGTTCCATTCTACTTGACGATCCTAGCGACAGGTATTATTGCTGCCTTAATCATGCCAAGAATACCACCACTTTCAAGAAAAGCGGACACTTATTATGACAAGAAAGCTAAAGAAGCAGATGAAGCTATTCCTAAAGGTTATACGCCTATCTCTTGGGGAATAGAATTAGCTCTTAACAAAGCTAGAAAAAGTAGAGACGTAAAGGCCTTCTTTATTGACGGATTTAAGAATATTTTAGACATGTGGATGGGTGTAGCACCGATTGTTATGGCGCTTGGTACAGTCGCATTAATTTTAGCCGAATATACACCAATCTTTACTTGGATAGGTATGCCATTTATTCCGGTATTAGAACTCTTTGGCTTACCAGAAGCTGCTGCTGCATCTGAAACATTATTCGTTGGGTTTGCAGATATGTTTTTACCTTCTGTCATGGCTGCAGGGATTGAAAGTGAATTGACTAGATTCGTTATCGCTGCTCTATCTGTTTCGCAGCTCATTTATATGTCAGAAGTTGGCGGTTTGTTATTAGGGTCTAAAATCCCTGTATCATTCTTTGACTTAGTATTAGTCTTTATCCTAAGAACTATCATTTCACTGCCTATTATTACATTGGTTGCTCATTTTATATTTTAAATCCATTCTTTCTCGGGAAATAATTTTTTCTGCCACCTGTCGTGTTTTCAGGTGGCGTTTTTATATACATTGAATGGATTGAATTTTTGATAGATGAATCACTAAAAAGATCCATCGGTTACGATAAAATCTCCAACCATACAACGTTTGCCCCTTTATGAAAGTGGGACAAAACCAAAGTTTCTCTCCATTATTAAGCGCCATACAGTGAATACGGTATAATCCTTTCACACAAATTTGTTTTAAAATGAATTCAGGTTGTTCTTCCGGTAGATTCGGCATGTTTTTCGGCGGTTTATACGGAGGGGGAATTTGCTGAAATGTATCTAGGTCCATATTTTTTAACAGTTTCCCTTTTATCCCTTTCGGTTCATGTACATTAAAATGACTCATAGTAATCACCTCAAGCACATCTTATGTGAAAAGTGGCCATTTGCCATCATCTTATGTCAGGTAACTCACCAATGCTTAAGGTGAAAACAAAAAAATGCCTGCAGCAACTTCGTCTGCGGCACCTGATATTTATTGAGCGATCTCATATAACTCTGCACTTGTCATTTTAATGAGGTCTTGTAACGTTAATTCTATCTGTGTACCTAATTTACCCCCACTAACAATCATACTTTTCATATCCTTTGCTGATGTATCAATATACGTAGGATATTGCTTTTTCATAGCAATTGGTGAACAGCCACCACGAATATAGCCTGTTATCTTCTGAATATCTTTCACATGAATCATTTCAACCTTTTTCTCACCTGACGCCTTAGCTGCCTTTTTCATATCCAGTTCCTTATCAACTGGAATGACAAATACATAGTTTTGCTTACTTGCACCCACTGTCACTAATGTTTTAAAAACCATTTGACCTAATTTACCCGTTTTTTCTGCCACTGAAAGACCATCTATTTTTCCATCGGCAACATCATAAGTTATGACTTCGTAGCTTACTTTCGCCTGCTCTAATAACCGCATCGCATTTGTTTTTCCTTTTGCCATTCAACTACATCCCCTAGAAATAACGAAAAAGTATTTGCTCAAGTTCGATAAACTCTAGCTTCATAAGGACGAAGCTTCACCTTCTTAGGTGGCGATATATCGCCTTGTGCTTGATAGTTCCATAATAATAGCTCTGCACTTTCTCTGACAAGTAGGTGATTTAAACTTACAGTCACAGTAAGAGCAGACAGGTTTACTAGAATCAGAAACCTCTGTTCTTCATCTTCTCTTGTATAAGCAAAAACCTGTTTATGATTGGGAAAAAGAAGCTTATATTCACCCTTACTAAAGGTAGCGTGAGTCTTCCTTAAAGTAATTATATGTTTGTAAAATTGCATGACGGAATGATTCGAATTCTTTTGTAAGTCCACATTGATTTTTGTATAATTCTCATTTACTTCCATCCATGGTTTCCCCTCCGTAAAGCCTGCGTGTGGATCAGAACTCCACTGCATAGGCGTACGGCTATTATCCCGCGAAGAAGCCCATATGAGTTTCATAATCTCTTCGTGTGACCAACCTTTCTGTTGTTTGTCCTTATATAAATGATGAGTGATGATATCATGATAGGAGGACATCTTTTCGAAGTGCACATTCGTCATGCCTATTTCTTGGCCTTGATAAATAAAGGGAGTACCTTTCATAAAAAAGTACATACACGCTAAAGCAGTTGCGCTTTCATACCAATATTCTTTATCATTGCCCCAAGTTGAGACAATTCGCGGCTTGTCATGATTTTCAAGAAAAAGGGCATTCCAACCATCTGCAGCTAATGCAACTTGCCACTTCGTTAATACTTTCTTCAAATCAATGATATCTAAGATTGGTTTTTCTTCTGCATCCCATAAACCAAGGTGCTCGAATTGAAAAACCATATCCATTTTTCCTTGGTCCTTGCCAACCCAAAGAAGAGACTCTTCTGCACTAACCCCATTCGCCTCCCCAACCGTAACAACTGGGAACTTCCCGTACGTTTCTTTTTTAAATTCTAAAAGCCAATCATGTATTCCAGGTTGATTCATATGCTTCGAGAAGGAGGGGACATATGTCTCTTTGTTAGTTGGAGGGATGTCTGGTAATCCCGGGCTTTTCTTAATATGACTAATCGCATCAATTCTAAAACCGTCTACGCCTTTTTCTAGCCACCAATTGACTGTATCATATAATGCATGACGTACTTCTTTGTTTTCCCAGTTTAAATCTGGTTGTTTTTTAGAGAATATATGCAAATAATATTCACCCGTTGCTTCATCATACGTCCATGCAGAGCCGCCAAATATACTGGCCCAGTTATTCGGTTCTTGCCCATCTTTTCCTTTTCTCCAAATATACCAATCTCGTTTTTTCGATTCCTTGCTAGCTTTCGACTCTATAAACCATGCATGCTCATCACTTGTATGGTTTAAAACAAGATCAATAATTAGTCGCATACCTCTTTGATGTACTTCCTCTAATAATTGATTAAAGTCATTCATTGTCCCGTATTCAGCTAAAATTTCCTGATAATTAGAAATGTCATAGCCGTTATCATCGTTAGGAGACTCATACATCGGACAAATCCAAATCAAATCAATGCCCAGTTCCTTTAAATATGATAGACGTTGAATAATGCCTTGTATATCCCCAATGCCGTCTCCATTTGAATCTTGAAAGCTTCTTGGATAGATTTGATAGGCAATTGCGTCTTTCCACCAAGTCACATCCCATTCCTCACCTTCTACTAACGATTAATTAATGATTTATGAATCCATATGGCCGCCTGAGAGCCTTCACCCATGGCAATTGTCACTTGTTCTGAATGAGCCACAACATCACCCGCAGCCCAAACATGAGGAACATTCGTCATTTTCGAGCGCCCATCCGTTATAATATGCTGATTACCTAAACGTTCTACACCTAATTTTGCTGCTAAGTCCGATTTTACTTGATTCCCACCATAAGCAATAAAGCCTCTCTCACCTTCTACAACCTGTCCAGATGCCAAACGAACCCCGCGAAACGATGAACCGTCAGCCATTACCTCGGCTATTTTTTCTTCAATCACTTCAATTCCTAATTTCTCTAACTGTTGATAAGTTTGTGGACAAACTTCTTTTTGCTCATCATTAACGAATATAATTGAATTCGTCCAATAAGCAAGCGTCAATGCCATATTAGCACCCGTGTTTCCAGAACCCATCACAACCGTTGTTTTATCCTTCACCTCATAGCCATCACAGTCTGGACATACGTACACAGTCAAACCTAGACATGGACCGAGCGATTTATACGGGGGAATATGATCCATGATGCCTGTGGCAAGTAATAATCGCATGCCTCTATATTGCTTCTTACTTCTTGTGTAAATCATGAACTCCTCTTCCTCGTACATAATGTCTATTACTCGATCATCTTGATAATGAACACCATATTTTTCCCCATGTGCTCTGCCGATTTCTCTAAGGTGTGGACCACTCACACCATTAGGATAACCTAATATATTATGATAACTTTGACATATGGACGATCGCCCTTGATTGTCATCAAGCACTAACACTCGATGTTTATAACGACCTAATTGAATCGCTGCCTGTAATCCTGCAATCCCACCACCAATAATAATGCATTCGTATTTCATACGCCTCATCCCTCCTCATTTTCATCTTTGTATTGTTTCCAAATTGATGAAAATCATGAAAAAGGGCAACAAAAACTCATTATCCACAAAAAATATATTAACTTGTGGATAAATTATAAATATACACAGGGTTATACACATACGAACAAACGCTTGGTTTAATAGCTTCTTTCCATGTTATTATTAACTTCTTCCTTTGAATCATTTTCACCTTTTTAAGTTATCCACTTTTTATTGTGGACAACTGTTAATAAGTGCTAATATTCTTTACATTCTTTCCACATCGAAATTTTTTCATTACCCATACCTAGATTGCATTGCTCATATCTTGGTTCTCACTTGTTCCGAAATAAAAGGCTCGTCTCGCATCCCACCCAAAAGGGTTCAAAAATAGCAGAAAGGTTGCCCACATCGGCAACCTTTCTGCTATTTATTCATATGTGACAAAAAACCACCTAATAAATCATCAATATCTTCTTCGGCTTCTTCCTTCTTATGTGATTCTGGTTCGTTTTTCTTCGCTTGATTCCAATCGAAACTATCTAGTTCATCTTCAAACGTCGCATCGTCAGTAGATTCTTCCGCAGCAGCAGTTTCCTGCCATTCATCAACAGGACGAGTGCCTGATTCTTCCTGCAAATATAATGCTTCATCAATATTAGCTGAGCCACTATTTAAGGAAGCTAATAATGCTGTAGCTCTGAGCGGGTCGGAAATAAGCTGATACACAATACTTCCGAGTAATGCCTCAGAATGCTCGTGTTTTAGCCAATCCTTTTGAACCTTTGTTAAATGTTTCGGAAGTGGAATCGTAATAGCTTCTCTCTCATTACTCTTATTTTGATTCACTCCAGCAAGGACAATTTCCGCAACCTTACTAGAAAAATTTCTTCTCTCTGTTGTTTTTAACCTTTGTAGCTCTTTTAGTAGATAATCTGGTGTATCAGATGGTATTCGGAATGAAATTGACTGACCCCTTTTCAATTCCGAAGAAGCTGGTTTTTTCATCAAAACTCACCTAGTTTGATTTAACAGGTTTCTTATCCTGCTTATCTTTATTTGATCTTCTTGCATAATCTGCAACCAATTTATAATAGGCATTCGCCATCATCCAAATGCTTTCTTTTTCATCTTCAAAAAAGTCGATGTTAAAACCATCTAAATTATTATTCAAAGTTTTGAGGTAATCCTTTAGGACGATGGAGCCACCACCAACAAAATAGCATATTTCAGTTTGCGAATTTTTTTGCCATACGTTTCTTAATAAACGATATTGCTTCTTCGCTAAGTCTAAAAGAATACGATCTGTAATGTCATGTACACTTGTGCGGCTACCTTTAACCATAATATGGTTGCGGTTGTTTTTTCTTGTAATAATCTCCACTACATCGCGGCGACTATCAAGCTCTATACCATGTTTTGATCTTATTTCTTCTCTAATCGCTTCTAAAGATTCAGACACACCTAAATTAAAGCCTTGAGCTTTATCATCATCCACATTTCGATCTTTAATGACTGCGATATCTGTTGATAAACCACCAATATCTTGAATAAGTATGCGTTTATCTATTAAGTCTTTATTAATAATATTTAATTGATTGTCCATCACCAAATTAATGAAAGCAGCAAAACCTTCAGGATATACTTTGACATCATCAAATTTAATATTGACCTTCACCCCTTGATATTTAGGAGTAATTAAAAATTCGACTTGGTGAACAGACCCCATTAATTTAGATCGATAACCCGAATCCTTACCTTCTTTTGCTTCTCTCAATGGAAGTCCTGTACCTAATAAATAATTCGCATCAACCACATTACCAGATCTCTTAAATGCAGCGCCCTTTTCTTCATTAACCGCATCCAATGCTAACGCAGTAAATAACATGACCAACGTTTGATCTTCTTCTGATTTACTGCTGCCTGGATCAAGCTCTGATGCGTTATCACTTTTGGTTGCTAAATGTCCAACACGATAGATTGCATTATTCTCTTTCAAAGCAGGGGAGTGGACACGAATATGTATGCCATCTAGCGGATCCTTACTATTTAGCTCTTCAATTCCAATGACTGGTCTATCCTCAATATCTCTTGCTACGACATTCGGTAAATTAAGCTCGTTCTCTACCTTACCAAAAATAGCTTTAAGCGAATCATTACCAACATCGACAGCCGCAATTCTTGCATTCGTCATCTCTTATCCAACCCTTTCATTCTCATATATTTGAGTTAATAGTTTAAGAGTAATAGAGAATGAAGTAATAAGCAATGAAAGAGGGAGAAAAGTTACCAAATCGTAAAAACGTAAACAAACAGCAAAATTTCGTATACCTGTATACTTTAATGTTTACAAGAAAACATAAAAAGCATACATCTTTATATATCAACATGTATACACTTTTGCATACTTGCACACATTTAAACAGTCAAAAGAAAACAATAATGTAAACTTGTATACTTATTTCGTTTACACGCATACGGAAATTGAATACATGTAAACACCCATCTTCTTACCCACTATTTGCTATTAAAGGGACCGCTACAAATCTTGCCAATAAGACAGGTTAGAGAGTGAATAAATGAAAAGTATGAGAATCATTCAAGCGGAAAATACTATCAATGATTTACAGATCCGTTAGAAGGCCTTCAAAACAAATAACTACCAAATCCCATTAAATTTAAACATTCTGATTAGACTTTCGAATTAAGTTCCATTTAATATACTTGTACGCTCAAAAGATAATCGTTTAATTATCTATATAATCTTGATATAATTTTTTAAAAGCAGGCCAACCCCATTAAATCAATATTTATACGTTTCTATAGCCAAATTATACTTATCTTTGATTTGACAAAAATCTGAAAAACATTATTATAGTATAAGTAAAAAAAGGAGGAAATTAAATGTCTGACGACAAACAACGCATTGTCGATAGTGTGCCTCAGAAGGGATTTTTTGGACATCCTAAAGGTTTATTCACACTATTTTTCACTGAATTTTGGGAGCGCTTTTCCTACTACGGAATGAGAGCCATCCTTGTTTTCTACATGTATTATGAAGTTTCACAAGGCGGTTTAGGGCTTAGTCAAACGACGGCTTTATCTATAATGTCTATATATGGTTCACTTGTTTACATGTCTGGAATCATTGGCGGTTGGTTCGCTGACAGAATATTTGGTACTTCTAAAGCTATTTTCTATGGCGGAATCCTAATTATGCTTGGACATATCGCATTAGCTATTCCTGGAAGCATTGCCATGTTCTTTGTATCCATGGTATTAATTGTTTTGGGAACAGGGTTATTAAAGCCTAATGTATCAAGTGTCGTAGGAGATATATACAGCGAAAGCGATAGTCGCCGCGATGCAGGGTTCAGTATTTTCTATATGGGGATTAACCTTGGTGGTTTCCTTGCTCCTCTAATCGTTGGTTCACTAATGGATACAAGTTTCCATCTTGGATTTGGTGTGGCTGCGGTTGGTATGTTTGTTGGATTAGTCACTTTCCAAGTAACTAAGAAAAAGTATTTAGGTCTAGCAGGAACTCAAGTGCCTAACCCATTAGCACCACATGAAAAGAAACGAGTATTTACACAAATAGGAATAGGTACTCTTATTGTTGCTATTCTAATCGCTGTAGGTATTCCTACTGGATATTTAACATTTGACAGTCTTGTCTTTATTGTCGGAATTTTAGGAGTAGGAATTCCAATCGTTTACTTTACTGTTATGTACAAAAGTGAGAAAACGACAGATGTGGAACGCTCAAGATTAATTGCCTACATACCTTTGTTTATTGCAGCAGTTATGTTTTGGGCCATTCAAGAGCAAGGTTCAACAATCTTAGCCAGCTATGCAGACAATCGTACGGATTTACAATTTATGGGCATCACTATTTCTCCAGCATGGTTCCAATCTCTTAATCCTTTATTCATTATTGTATTGGCACCAATGTTTGCTTGGTTATGGGTGAAGCTTGGTGATCGTCAACCTACGATTCCACAAAAGTTCTCTCTCGGATTACTATTTGCAGGTCTTTCTTTTATCGTTATCCTTGTACCTGGATATTTTGCTGATGAAGGTGCATTAGTAAGCCCACTTTGGTTAGTATTAAGCTATTTTATTGTTGTACTTGGTGAACTTTGTTTATCACCAGTTGGTTTATCAGCAACGACAAAACTAGCTCCTACTGCATTCTCTGCACAAACAATGAGCCTTTGGTTCTTAGCAAGTGCAGCAGCTCAGGCTATCAATGCACAAGTGGTTAGATTTTATTCAGCTGATACAGAAGTACTTTACTTCGGTATTATTGGTGGTTTATCCATTGTACTTTCAATCGTTCTTTTCTTGGTTGCACCAAAAATCCAGAAAAAGATGCGAGGAATTAGATAAATTTCTAAAAAAAGATGAACCTATACGACGGTTCATCTCAGACCGTAGACAAACCCCACCTTTGCATTAAAGTGAAGGTGGGGTTTTCTGTTATTTTAAAAGATTTTTCTTCTTT